>NZ_FZNO01000021.1 GCF_900188025.1 Blastococcus mobilis | reverse complement strand
AAGGGCAGCGCGATGATGTAGACCTCGGGGTGGCCGAAGAACCAGAACAGGTGCTGCCACAGCATCGGCCCGCCGTTCTCATCCGAGTAGATGAGCGCACCGAGCTGGCGGTCGGCCAGCATGCCGAAGATGGCGGCGGTCAGGATCGGGAACGCCAGCAGGATCAGCACGCTGGTGACGAGCGCGTTCCAGGTGAAGATCGGCATCCGGAACAGCGTCATGCCCGGGGCCCGCAGGCAGACGATCGTGGTGATGAAGTTGACGCCACCGAGGATGGTGCCCAGGCCGCTGACGGCCAGGCCGGCGAACCAGAGGTTCGCGCCGGCACCCGGCGAGTGCACGCCGTTGGAGAGGGGTGCGTAGGCGTACCAGCCGAAGTCCGCGGCGCCGCCCGGGGTCAGGAAGCCCGACACCGCGATCAGGCTGCCGAAGAGGAACAGCCAGTAGGAGAACGCGTTCAGCCGCGGAAAGGCGACGTCAGGAGCGCCGATCTGCAGCGGCATGATGAGGTTCGCGAAGGCGAAGAACAGCGGCGTCGCGAACATCAGCAGCATGACCGTGCCGTGCATGGTGACCAGCTGGTTGTACTGCTCCGGCGACAGGAACTGCAGGTCCGGCCGGGCCAGCTCCCCACGCATGAGGAGGGCCATCAGCCCGCCCGCCACGAAGAAGGCGAACGAGGTGACCATGTACATCAGGCCGATGGTCTTGTGGTCGGTCGTCCGCAGCAGGTTGGACAGCCGCGAACCCTTCTCCGCCACGTGGACCGGACTCGGCCGACTCACGATGGGCGCCGGTGCAATCGTCACGGAGCGCAGCTTAGACGGTGCCCGCGCGGCACCTCCGACCGACGAGCGAGGCGCGCCGGTGACCCTCCGCGCATCCGCGCTCGCTCCGGCGAGACGCTCGCGGTCGTCACCTGACGGTGATCTCCGGCCGGTTTCCGATCATGCGGGCGGGGGCACCCCGTCCCCCGCGCCCGGAGATCCCGGCGCAGGTCCGTGTCCGCGGACCCCTGCCCGGAGGTCCATCCATGTCCGTCGGTGGCATCGTTCTCGCGCTCGTCATCGGCCTCGTCGCAGGCCTCATCGCCCGGGCGGTCATCCCGGGCAAGCAGGACCTCGGCCTCGTCGCCACGATCGTCCTGGGTCTGATCGGCTCCGTCGTCGGCAACCTGCTCGCCGGCCTGCTCCTCCGCGGAGAGCTGGAGTTCGACCTCGGCGGATGGTGGGCCTCCATCCTGGGCGCGATCCTCGTCCTGGGGGTCTACGTCGCCGTGGCGGGTCGCGGCCGCCGGTCGGTCACCCGTTGAGCCATCCGCACGGGTCCATCGCTCTCAGCTGGCCGGCCGGTAGGTGGTCACGTCGACCGAGACGGTGACCACGAGCGGATCGGGTAGCGCGGCGAGCTTCGCCCCGATCGCCGCAGGGGTCGTGTGCCTGGCGTGCGGACCCATGCCGACCAGGCTCGTCGCGGCCGGACGCGACAGGGTGAGCCGCCGGCGGTAGGTCGTGCTCCGCACGCGGGTGAGCTGAGGTTCCAGCGTGGCGGCCAGGCGGGCCGACTTGTCCGGGTCCACGCGCAACAGCTCCAGGGGTCCGACGAGCTCGGCCAGGTGGTCGGCGGCCGGTGTCACCACGAGCAGCCGGCCGTCCGGACGCAGGACGCGCGCGATCTCCGGGCCGTTGCGTGGGGCGAACACGACCAGCACCCGGTCGACGGCGTCGTCCCGCACCGGCAGTCGCGCCCAGCTGTCCGCGACGACCGCCACCGCTCGCGTGTGCGCACGGGCCGCCCGGCGGGCGGCGTAGGGCGACGAGTCGAGGACCACGCCCACCGCCTCCGGCGCCCGGTCCAGGACGCCGGCCAGGTGGTGCCCGGTTCCGCCGCCGAGGTCCAGCAGCGCCGCCGGGGGCCCGTCGGCCAGGACGGCGTCGGCAAGGGCGGCGGTGATCCCGGCGTAGTGGCCCGACCCGAGGAAGGCGACCCGGTCCGCGACCATCTCGGCCGAGTCGCCCGAGGGCGGACGGTGGGCCGGCGCCAGCAGGGTGACGTGGCCGTGGCGCGCCCGGTCGAACAGATGACCCACCTCGCAGCGCAGGCCCGTCCCGCCCGGCACCACGGCCAGGGCGCTGCGGCACACCGGGCAGGCGAGGAGTGCGACGGCCCGATCGTCGAGCGGGATGCGCCCGCTCACGACCGGGGTGGGACGACGTGGAAGGTGACGTCGCGCAACTGCCCGTCGTCGGCAACGGCCGTGACGTAGGTGCCGTGCGGCTGCCGGCGCCGGTCGGTGGGCGAGCCCGGGTTGAGCAACCGCAGCCCCGACGGCGCGGTGGTGTCCCACGGGATGTGGCTGTGCCCGAACACGAGGACGTCGGCGTCGGGGAACCGGGCCGCGCAGCGCAGCTCGCGGCCTTCCGCGTCCCCGGTCTCGTGGACGACGGCGAAGCGGATGCCCTCGATCTCCGCGCGGGCGATCTCGGGCAGCCGCTCGCGGAGCGTTCCGTGGTCGTTGTTGCCGTACACCGCCAGGAGCCGCCGGGAGCGGGCCTCGAACTGGTCGAGCAGGGCGGCGTCGACCCAGTCCCCGGCGTGGACGACGACGTCGGCCCCGGAAATCGCCGTCCACAGGGAATGAGGTAGGTCACGCGACCGCTTCGGAACGTGCGTGTCCGAGGTCAACACCAGCGAAACAGGCACGACGACATGATCGCAGGCCGATAGCTTCCCCTCGGCCGGCGACCCGGCCCATCCGCACGACCCTGAGGAACCCTCCGTGACCGCACCCCGTCCCACGACCTCGGCCGCCGTCGCGGCGCCCGGCGCCGACGAGCCGTACGAGAAGCGCTGGCTGGCGCTCGGGGTCATCGCCATGACCGTCCTGCTGGTGATCCTGGACGCGACGATCGTCAACATCGCGCTGCCCGCCGTCACCGCGGACCTGGGCATCAGCGCGGCGTCCCAGCAGTGGATCGTCACCGCCTACACCCTCACCTTCGGCGGCTTCCTCCTCCTGGGCGGTCGCATCGCCGACTTCTGGGGCCGCAAGCGCACGTACCTGGTCGGCGCTGCCGGCTTCGCCGTGGCCTCGGCGCTCGGCGGCGTCGCCCAGAACGAGGCCATGCTCTTCGCCGCCCGCGCGCTGCAGGGTGTGTTCGGCGCGCTGCTGGCCCCGGCCTCGCTGGCGCTGCTGACCGTGTTGTTCACCGACCCCAGGGAGCGGGCCAAGGCCTTCGGCGTCTACGGCGCCATCGCCGGTGGCGGCTCGGCCGTCGGCCTGCTGCTGGGCGGCGTGCTCACCGAGTACGCCGACTGGCGCTGGTGCTTCTGGGTGAACCTGCCGGTCGCGCTGCTCGCCATCGTGCTCGCCGTCCCCATCGTCCCGGAGAGCAAGGCGCCCGGTGACACCAGCTACGACATCCCCGGCGCGGTCCTGGTCACCCTCGGACTCGCCTCCATCGTCTACGGCTTCACCCGCGTCGCCGAGGCCTCGCAGACCAACGCGGCGGAGGCCGCCGCGGCCAACGCCGAAGCGGCGGCGCAGGGCGCACCCACCCTCGTGACGCCGGACAGCGGCTGGTCCGACGGCCCCGCGTGGCTGTTCATCGTCGTCGGGCTGGTGCTGGTGGCCCTCTTCGTCGTCCTGGAGCTGCGGACCGGCAACCCCCTGCTGCCCATGCGGATCGTCCTCGATCGCAACCGCGGCGGCGCCTACCTGACGTCGACGCTGGTGGGAGCCGGGCTCATCGGGGCGTTCTTCTTCCTGAGCCTGTACTTCCAGCAGGTACTGGGTTACGAGCCCGTCATGGCGGGCCTGGCGTCGCTGCCGACCACCCTGGGCGTCTTCATCTCGGCCGGCGCGGCCAGCGCGCTGGTACCGCGGATCGGGCCGAAGCCGCTCATGGTCCTCGGTGGGCTGCTGGCCGCCGCCGGCCTCTTCACGCTGTCCTTCGTCGGGCTCGACACCGGGTTCTGGGAGCTGCCGTTCCCGGGCCAGCTGCTGCTGGGGCTCGGCCTCGGGTTCACCTTCGTGCCCTTGTCGAACCTGGCGCTCGTCGGTGCCGGGCAGCACGACGCCGGTGCGGCCAGCGCGATGCTGAACGCCACGCAGCAGGTGGGCGCGTCGATCGGTACGGCCGTCCTGGCCTCGCTGTCGGTGGCCGCCATCAGCACCTACACCGCCGACGCGCTCTCCTCGGGCGCGAACCCGCAGGACCCCATCGTCGGCCTGACGGCGCAGGTCGAGGGCTACACGACGGCGTTCACCTGGGCTGCGGCGCTGCTGGTGCTCGGCGCCCTGGTCTCCGCGGTGCTCATCAAGGCCACCAAGGAGGACCTGCCCGACGAGCTGGTGGTGCACGCCGGATAGCGCTCCGCGCGATCGGTCAGGCCCGCCGCTGCTCGGCCATGGCTCTCAGGCGCGCGTTGTACGCCTCGAGCTCGGCGTCGCCGCTGCGATCGGCGGCCCGGTCGAGCGCCTTGGCGCGCCGCTCGTCGGAGCCGGCCCACGAGAAGAAGACGATGGCGAGCACGAGGACGGTGGGCAGCTCGCCGAAGGCCCACACGATGCCGCCGGCCTCCCCCTGGTCCCGGAGCGGGTCGATGCCCCACCCGGCCGGCGGCTGGGCGAAGGTGTCGACGACCAGCGTGCCGGCCATCATGACGGCGACACCGAAGAAGGCGTGGAACGGCACGGGCAGGAACAGCTCGAGCATCCGGCCCGGGTGGCTCAACGTCCGCGGCCACGGGTCCTGCGCCACGATCGGCCCGAAGAACAGCAGCCCGGTGACGACGAAGTGGGCCAGCATCAGCTGGTGCCCCGCGGGGTTGGCCATGAGGGCGTCGAAGAGCGGCGTGAAGTAGACGCCGTAGAGGCTCGCGATGAACAGCGGGATCGAGAACAGCGGGTGCGCGAGGAAGCGCGCCAACCGGCTGTGCAGGGCGTTCAGCAATAGCGCCCGGGGAGCGCCCGCGGCACCGCGGCCCCGGGGCAGGGTTCGCAGGGCGAGGGTCACCGGCGCCGCCAGCAGGAGGAGCAGCGGGGTGATGAGCGAGAGCACCATGTGCTGCGTCATGTGGACGCTGAACAGCACCATGCTGTACCCGTTGAGCCAGGTCCCGGTGACGGCGAAGAGCGAACCGGTCCCCGCGATCCAGGCCAGGGTCCGCCACCACGGCCACGCGACCCCGGACCGGCGCAGCCGCACGACGGCGGCGAGGTAGACCAGCAGGCCCACCACGCTGAGCACGGCGAGCACCGACCACGGCTCCAGGTGCGGGAGGAACATCCGCCCCCACGTCGGCGGCTCTCCGGGCACCCACATGCCCGAGTGGTGCCCGTGGTCCACCGAGTCCTCCTCGACTGCTGCCGCACCTGTCCGCTCCACTGTCCCACCCGCAGCGACCCGGCGGCGGCCCCCTCCCGGGGCCCCCTCGAGCTCGCGGAGCAGCAAGGACCTCCCTGCCCCCACCACTCGCAGGCTCGCGACGGGCCCTGCAGGGACGCCGTCTTCAGTCGTGGACCGGCGCCTCGTGCCCGGCGTGCGAAGCGGCCTCCAACTGGAACGTGCAGTGCTCCATGTCGAAGTGCTCACCCAGGCACTCGCAGAGCGAGTCGAGCACGCGACCGCCGTGCCCGGCGGCCAGCGCCTCCTCGGTGACGACCACGTGGGCCGAGAGGACCCGCACCCCGGAGGTGATGGTCCAGGCGTGCAGGTCGTGAACGCCGAGGACGCCGTCGACGCCGAGGATGTGCGCGCGCACCTCGGCGAGATCCACACCCCGGGGTGCCGCCTCCAGCAGGACGTCGAGCGCCTCGCGGAGCAGGTGCCAGGCACGGGGTACGACCAGGCAGCCGATCACGGCCGAGGCGATGATGTCCGCCGGCGTCCATCCGGTGACGAGGATGACCAGGGCCGCCACGATCACCGCGACCGAGCCGAGCGCGTCGGCGAGGACCTCCAGGTAGGCCCCGCGCACGTTCAGCGACTGCCGTCGCCCACGGTGCAGCACCGCCAGGGAGCCGAGGTTGACCACCAGCCCCACCGTGGCGACGGCCAGCATGAGGCCGGACCCGATCTCGGGCGGCTCCCCGATCCGGCGCACCGCCTCGACCAGGACGTAGCCGGCGACGACGAGGAGCAGCAGCCCGTTGGCGACGGCGGCGAGGATCTCCACCCGCTGCCAGCCGAAGGTGCGCCGGCCCCGTGCCGGGCGCTGGGCCAGCGTCACCGCAGCCAGGGCCAGGGCGATCCCGGCCGCGTCGGTGGCCATGTGGCCCGCGTCGGCCATCAGCGCGAGGGAGCCCGACAGCAGACCGCCGACGATCTCCGCAGCCATGACGGCGAGGGTCAGGCCGAGGACGACGACCAGGCGCCGGCGGTGACCGCCCGCCGCGGTCACCGGCGCATGCGTGTGCCCGTGCCCCATCGACCGCCTCCCTGCCTGCGCCTCCCCCGCGCAGTGTGCCCCAAACGCCGACGCCCCCGACCGGTTCGGTCCGGCGGGGGCGTCGAGCGTCACGGGGTCGAGGTCAGATCTCGACGCCCTTGTCCCGGAGCCACGGGAGCGGGTCGATCTTCTCGCCGTTGAGGCCGCCGACGTGCACCTCGAAGTGCAGGTGCGGGCCGGTGGACTGCCCCCGGTTGCCGAGGAGGGCGATCGTGTCGCCGGCACGGACGACCTGACCGGCCTCGACCAGGATGGAGTCCATGTGGCCGTAGACGGTGACGTCGCCGTTCTCGTGCTGGATGTAGACGGCGAGCCCGTAGCCGCTGGCCGGACCCGCTTCGAGCACGACACCGTCCATGACCGCGTACTCGGGGGTGTGCATCGGCGCGGCGAGGTCGATGCCGGCGTGCAGCGTGCCCCAGCGGGCACCGAAGCCACTGGTGAGGCGGGCACCCTCGACGGGGCGGACAGCCTTCGGGCGAGCGGCCTCCGCAGCAGCCGCGGCAGCCGCGGCGGCGGCCTCCGCGGCGACCCGGTCGGCCTCGGCCTGGATGTTCGCGGCCGCGGCCTGCTCGGCGTCGCGGGCATTGCGGCTGACCGCCAGATCGCCGAGGAGCTCGGCGGCGTGGGTGTCGGTGATCGCCTGCTTCGGCGTGGCCTGGATGCCGAGCTCCTGCGCCACGCTGACCGAGTGGCTCATCGTCTGGGTGGCCCGGGCGGCGGGCTCGCCGGTCGTGACGGCGCCGAGGCTCGTCGCGCCGATGAGGGCGGCCGCCAGGTACAGCGCCGGGCGGCGCCGGATCGACGGCGGACGGCGGCGGAAACCTCCGGGCAGCCGCCCCTCGGCGACGGCGGCGACGACGACCGGGGCCTCCACCGCGACATCGAGGGGGCCGGCCGCCGGCTCGGCCACCGGCGCGACGACGTCGGCGAGGGGCGGGGTGCGCTTGTACGGCGTCGGCCGGACGGTGGGGGCCTGAGCGGTCGGCGTGGCCGCGGCGGCCGTCGTCGTGTCGGCTGTCGTGTCGGCCATCGTCTTCACAGCCGAAGCAGCAGTCTTTGCCGGGGTCGTCTTGGCGACCGGCGCCTTCGCAACTGCCGCCTTCGTAGCGGGCGCGGACTTCTTGTCGGAAGCGCCCTTCACCACCGCCGACTCCACGGCCGCCGACTCCACGGCCGGAGCGTCTGCGGCCGAAGCCTTCGCGGCGGCCGGCTTGGCGGCGGCCGGCTTCGCGGCGACAGTCTTCGACGTCGCGGCCTTGCCTCGCACCGCCTTCGCTGCCGCCACCTTCGCGGTGGCGGCCTTGGCCGTTGTCGCCCTGACGGTGGCTGCCTTGCCCGAGGCAACCTTCGCGGTCGCGTTCGTAGCGGCCTTGGCGCGCGACGCAAGCGTGCCGGCGGCGCCGCCCGCAGCGGCTGCTGCCTTGGCACCGGCACTGCGTCGGGCCCCGGCCGCGGGGGCCGCGCCTTCGGTGGTGGTCGGGGTGGACCCGGAGCGCTGCGCCGTCCCCTGGCGCTGCGTCGGGACCGTGCTGGTCGCCTTCTTCTCAGCCGGTCGCCGCGACGTTCCGCGGGCCGTCCCAGGGGTCGAAGCGGACCCGGTGGCGGGTTCCGATCCCTCGACGAGGAGGCGGTCCTGGTGGAGCGAACTCATGCACCTGACTTCCGTTGGCGGGCATTCCACGTGCACTCCCGGGGAGAGGAGCGGGACCCATGTAAACACGTCGTGATGTTTCCGTGACCCAGTCGGTGGGGTACCTACCTGCAGTTATGTGTCCCGGGCCACAAAGATGCACGGATGTAGTTCCTCGGAACGTGAGCACTGACCTACGGAGAGTTACGGGCGCGCAGCGTTTCGTTGAAAGTCGCGCGATCCAGGTCACCACGGGGCAAAAGCCCCTTGAAACGGCCGATCGACGGCCCTATCGAGGGAGAAGCTGAGATGCGCGCAGTGACCTGGCACGGCCGAGCCGACGTGCAGGTGGAGACGGTCCCCGACCCGATCATCCAGGAGCCCACGGACGTCATCGTTGAGATCACCTCGAGCGGCATCTGCGGGTCCGATCTCCACCTCATCGAGGTCATGGCGCCGTTCATGACCGTGGGCGACGTCATGGGCCACGAGCCGATGGGGATCGTCCGGGAGGTCGGCGCGGAGGTGACGGCGGTCAAGCCGGGCGACCGCGTCGTCGTCCCCTTCAACATCTCGTGCGGCACCTGCTGGATGTGCTCCCAGGGCCTGCAGTCCCAGTGCGAGACGACGCAGAACCGGGAGCAGGGCTTCGGCGCCTCCCTGTTCGGCTACACCAAGCTCTACGGCCAGGTCCCCGGCGGGCAGGCGGAGTACCTCCGCGTGCCCTTCGGCAACACCCTGCCGATCAAGGTGCCCGAGGGTCCCGCCGACGACCGCTTCGTCTATCTCTCCGACGTCCTGCCGACCGCCTGGCAGGCCGTCCAGTACGCCGGCATCCCGCAGGGCGGCACGGTGCTCGTCCTGGGCCTCGGCCCCATCGGTGACATGGCGGCGCGCATCGCCCTGCACCGCGGGGCCGGCACGGTGTTCGGCGCCGACGTCGTGCCCGAGCGCCTCGAACGGGCCCGCGCGCGCGGAGTCACGGTGATCGACTCGACGGCACAGGCCGACGTCGTCCAGGCGGTCCGGGACGCCACCTCTGGGCGCGGTCCCGACGCGGTGATCGACGCGGTCGGCATGGAGGCCCACGGTTCACCGCTGGCGACGCTCGCCCAGAAGGCCACGGCGCTCGTGCCGGACGCGGTCATGGAGAAGGTCATGCAGGTGGCCGGCGTCGACCGGCTCGCCGCGCTCAACACCGCGATCGAGGCGGTCCGCCGCGGCGGCACGATCTCGCTCTCCGGGGTCTACGGGGGCGCCACCGATCCGCTGCCGCTGATGCGGATGTTCGACAAGCAGATCCAGCTGCGCATGGGGCAGGCCAACGTGTGGCGCTGGGTGCCCGACATCCTTCCGCTGCTCACCGACGACGACCCGCTCGGCGTCGACACCTTCGCGACCCACCACGTGCCGCTCGCCGAAGCGACGCAGGCCTACATGAACTTCCGGGAGAAGAAGCAAGGCCACGTCAAGGTGCTGCTCAAGCCGTGACCGGCTCGGGGCGCCGGACCGACTCCGGCGCCCCGGCCCCGCATCTGAGCGGAGCCACGCCTCGGTGCGGCATGGCTCGCGCCCGCCAGCGCAGCAGCCGGTCCGGTGAGGACGACGTAGTCGGGTAGGCGAGCGCCATGACGGTGATCAACGCGGACAGATCAGGACATTGCCCCCGCGCTGACCGTTCCGTCCACCGGATCGATCACGGAGCCATGCAACGGGCGGGTCCGCACGTGCTGGCATGAGCCGCGCTCAGGAGCCGGTCGAGCCGACCGGTCCCAGCACGCGGTCGAGGTAGGCGTTGCCGAGGACGCCGGTGGGGTCGAGCCGGTCGCGGACGGCGACGAACTCGTCGAACCGTGGATAGCGGGCGCGGAGGGCCCCGGCGGCGAGCCCGTGCAGCTTTCCCCAGTGCGGCCGGCCACCCACCTCGCCGGTGATCGCCTCCAGCGCGGCGAACCAGGACCCCGGCTCCGTTCCCGCGGGAACGTGCGCCGCGATGTAGGCGGTGTCCCGCGCGGACGCCGTGGACAGCGGGGCGTCGTCGGCGGCGGCCAGCCGGACCTCGACGGGGAACGCGGCACGCCAGTCGCCGGCCTCGTGCACCCGGCGCAGCTCCGCCAGGACGGCCGGGGCCTCGGCCCGCGGAACCGCGTACTCCATCTCGAGGAACCGGACCCGGCGCCGGCTGACGAACACCCGGTGCGCGTGGTCGGTCCAGGACCGGGTCCCGAGCGACTTCGCCGACATGCGGGCCAACGGCGGGATCAGGGCGGGGACCCGGCGACCGGTGGCCACGACGCCCGCGAAGGCGCCGTTGGCCAGGATCTCGTCGTCCCAGACCGCCCGCCAGCGCGGTAACGGGGCGAGCCCCTGGTCCAGCGGCACTCTCGTGTTGCACTTCAGAAGGGTCGCGTCGGTGTGCGGGAACCAGTAGAACTCGACGTGGTCGGTCGAGGTCATGAGCTCTTCGAAGCCCTCGATGGCAGCCGTCAGCGTCCCCGGACCCTCCACCGCGCGCAGGGCGAACGCGGGCACCGCCTGGAGGGTCACGGCGGTGACGACGCCCAGGGCCCCGAGACCGACGCGGGCGGCGGAGAAGACGTCGGGGTGGGTGTCGGCGTCGCAGCGGAGCACCTCTCCCGCCGCGGTCACCAGCTCCAGCGCGCGCACCTGGGTCGCCAGCCCGCCGAAGCGCGCTCCCGTGCCGTGCGTGCCGGTCGCCAGCGCGCCCGCGATGGCCTGCCGGTCGATGTCGCCGAGGTTGGTCAGCGACCAGCCGCTCCGCAGGAGCTCGGCGTTGATCCGGTGCAGGGTCGTGCCCGCCCCGACGGTCACCTGCCCGTCGGGAGTGACCTGCCCGATCGCGTCGAGCCGGCCGCAGGCGAGCTGCAGATCCTCCGGCCGGCCGATCGCCGAGAAGGAGTGCCCACTACCGATGGGACGCACGCGGCGACCGGCGGCCGCGGCGGTGACCAGGAGGTCGGCGACCTCGGCCGCGGAGGCAGGGTGGACGACCTCGACGGTGGCCCGTTGGTTGCCGGCCCAGTTCCGCCAGCGCGTCCGGGTGCCAGACGGTGCCGGAGCATGCGTCACAGAGCCCTCCCTCGTCGCTCGCCCGCACTCTGCAGGCCGAGCGGACCCAGGTCAACGGGCTGATCATCTTGACCCGGTCGAGGCCCGACCGCACGCTCGCCGCGATGAGCGACCTCTGCTCCGACCTACCGGCGGAGACGACCCGGCCAGCACCGACGTCGTCGTCGGCTACCCGACGGTCGACCGGACGGCGCTCCGCCGGCTCGCCGCGGACGAGCAGGCGGCGGCCCGGGTGACCCTCATGGTCGACTCGCCGGCGCAGCTCGACCTGATCGACGCCGTCGTCCCGGCGGTACATCGGCCACGGCTGCGGATCTGCCTCGACGTCGACGCCTCGCTGCGCGCGGCGGGCGGCCGGGTGCACGTCGGCGTGCGGCGCTCCCCCGTCCACTCCCCCACCGAAGCTGCGGCGCTGGCCCGGGAGGTGGCGCGACGGCCGGGGTTCCTGGTCGTGGGCGTCATGGTCTACGAGGCCCAGATCGCCGGAGTGCAGGACGCCCCGGCCCACCGGCCGGTCCGCGGCCTCGTCGTCCGCCGGATGCAGGGCATCGCGGGTCGCGAGCTGGCCGGACGACGGGCAGCGGTCGTCGCCGCCGTCTCGGAGGTGGCCGACCTCGAGTTCGTCAACGGAGGCGGGACCGGCAGCGTGGAGCGCACCGCCGCCGAGGCCGCGGTGACCGAGGTCGCCGCCGGGTCCGGGCTCTACAACCCGGCACTCTTCGACGGCTACCGCGCCTTCACCGGCCGGCCGGCCACCTTCTTCGCCGCCCCGGTGGTCCGCATCCCGGCACCCGACACCGTGGCCGTCGCCGGAGGCGGGTGGATCGCATCGGGGTCGCCCGGTGCCGACCGGCTGCCGCTGCCGACCTACCCGGCCGGCCTGCGCTGGCTGCCCGCGGAAGGCGTCGGCGAGGTGCAGACGCCGCTGCGGGGCCCGGCGGCCGAGCACCTGGGGATCGGTGACCGGGTGTGGTTCCGGCACGCCAAGGCCGGGGAGGTCTGCGAGCACGTGAACGAGCTGCACACCCTCGCCGACGACGAGCTGATCGGGAGGCTGCCGACCTACCGCGGTGAGGGCCGCACCTTCGGCTGACGCCTGGACCAGCATCATCGGGTGCTCGGCGGTCCTGCCGGACGACGCCATGGACGCCCCCACCCTGAACAGCGGCGGCTCCGACACTTCCAGGTCTGCATGGACGCGCCGCCAGCCGCCATCGAAGGCGGGCAGCTCTCGATCGAGCCCACCATGAGCTGCGACGACGAGCGCGTGCGCTACGCCATCCGCTAGTTCCGCGATCACGGCGCCGCCGGTCCGCCCGCAGAGGAGGGCCGGTGGCGCTGTCATTGCTGGTACCGCGTCAGGCAACCTTCGCTCTGAAGGCGGCCTCAGGGACAACGAAGCGTGGGCTAGGAATGCCAGCCGATGCCGTAACCGCAACCTCTATGCGCGAGTGGCACGTTCTTGATCAAGGTCTGTGTCGAAGACCTCACGGGCGATGATCCTCGAGTCGTGGTCGTCCAGCCAGCGGACCTCATACAGAAGGTCATTGCCGACCACGACCTGGCCGGCGTCCCAGAGGTCCAGCATCTCGTCGAGCCAGTCGTCCAGGAGCCAACCGAGGTGGTACGGGTGCTCAACAGCGGCGGCGGACACCCATACGTCCGCCGTGGTCTTCGGATCGCCCCACCGCCGCCACCAGAGGTGGCCGCCGATCTGCGCCCAGTAGACCGCCGGGAGGACGAGCACGTGCCCTGTGTCGGTTCCATCGGGGCTTCGCAACTCGCCTGCTCGAAAGGCGTAGCGGTCCAGCCGATGCGGAGGGTTCGGCTTGTCGGGCAGCCGTGGCACCGGACGACGCTACAGATGAAGAGCGGATCGCCGGGAAGCACGTGCCCCTTGCGCGTGTCCCATAGGGGGCCGCTCAGAGCGTGCGAAGGCGAGGGGGGAAGGAGAGATGCCAGGATGCGTCGGTGACAACACCGCCGCACCCCGGGACGCGGGAGTACCGCAGTCAGGTCGTCCGGATCTCTGACCTGACGGTCACGACTGATCTGCTCGAAGACCTCACCTTCGAGAACTGCGTAATCACTGGTCCCGCTGTACTGGGTCTCCTTGAAGACGTGACCATTGCGAACTCCACTTTCGATGCGCCAGATGGCGACGCGCTGTTCTGGCCGGTTCCCGCAAGCCGGCCGGCTGTGATGGGCATCGTTGCCGTGCGTCGAGTCGGCTTCTTTTCCTGCCGGTTCGAGCGCATAGGGCTAGCCGCGCCCGAGGAGGCGCTGCCGGATCTCCGCGCAGGCTTCGGCCTCTGATGCAGCAGACGTCGCTGAGCGACGACAGTCCAGTTGCCCGTGGAGGCATCAACCGGGATCCGACCAGTCTCCTGCAGCAGATCCAGGACAACATCGCAGACGGGGATGGGCCGGTCCTGTCCATCTTCATCGTTGAGCCGAACGCTGAACGCAGCGTCGAGCAGGCGTTGATCCAGGCGTGTCATGACGGTCCAGTCATGCACGGACAGGTCCAGGTCAGCTCCCTCGGCCGCCTTCGGAGCGCCGGGTTCCGGATCGTGCAGGAGGCCAATGAGGGTGAGTCCTACTGCCACCACCACGTCTACTTCGAAGAACCAGTGACATACTCGCGGGTCAGGGAGTGGATCGAGTGCTTCGATCCACCGATCCCTAACCCGGACCCGGACAGGAGGCGACGGCGATGAGCACGCGGGTCAGGGTGGATTTCAACTCGGTCACCAAGGATGGCCAGGTGAAGGCCACAGTACGACGTGCTGACGGCCCACTTGCTGAAGGTGATGCCGTCATCGCATACGACCCTGCGGAGCACTCGTCGCATCCGGCAGTCGTGGCGTCGATCAACCCAGACACGGAGCGCGTCCTGCTTGCGGTCGACTGGGAACATGCCGCCCGCGACAGGAGCAACAAGTTAAGCGCCAAGACTGCCGGCATCTGCCTCGGCTCATCGGCCAAGTACACCGTGCGGGGGTCCCGGGTCGAGCCAAGTCGCGCCGTCGCGCTGAAGGCCTGACCCGACAATGGACCGTCGAAGTTAGAAAAGGGCCACCCAGCGTCTTGCACAGAGTGGGCCGCTCAGGGCAAGGTCGGCAGTTGCGGTCCCAGTACCGCGACCCGCGACCGGCGAACATTCGCCCTTCACGGCCGTCGGTACACCCCGCTTGCCCGCCACCCTCATCGGCGTGGTGAGAGCGGGCTAACCGAGCGTCAGGGCCATCCCGACCGAGCCCGGTGCGGTCTCAGCGAAGCCATGACGCGCATAGAGCCGACGACCGGGTGGGTCTGCCAGCAGGTTGACGTAGGCACCGCCGGGTGCGGACACCCGGATGCGCTCGAGCAGCGCCGTCAGGATGGCGTCTCCGAGGCCACGACGTTGGTGGCCGGGATGTACCGCCATGTCGACGACGTGGAAGTACCAGCCTCCATCACCGAGCACGCGGCCCATGCCCACGACCTGATCGGTCACCTCGTGGACGACATGACACGCAGCCCAACTACCCGGCAGACCCGCCACCGCCTGTTCCTCGGTCTTCGGGGACAGCCCGGCATCGGCGCGAAGGCGCAGGTAGTCCTCGACCGGCGGGGGATCCATGACGAGCGCATAACCAACGGGCATGGCCCCACCTTGCAACATCCTGATGCGCCCTTCCTCGAGGCGGGTCAGGGCAGCTGTCGTCGCGGGGGTGCCACCCGAGCGTGGGCGCGTCGACCGCATCCTCTCCACCGGGCCGACGTTGCCGGTCGCGGTACTAGCGGGCGCGCTGCACCCGGGTCTCGTCGAACACCGGCTCCGCCGACTCGTAGACCCGGCCGTCGGCGCCGAACACCACGAACCGGTCGAAGGACCGGGCGAACCAGCGGTCATGGGTGACGGCGAGGACGGTGCCGTCGAACGCGGCGAGCGCCTCCTCCAGTGCTTCGGCGGAGAGGACGTCGAGGTTGTCGGTCGGCTCGTCCAGGAGCAGCAGCGTCGAGCCCGACATCTCCAGCAGCAGGATCTGGAACCGCGCCTGCTGGCCGCCCGACATGGTCCGGAACGGCTGCTCCCCGGCTCCGGCGAGCCCGTAGCGGCGCAGCGCCGCCATCGCGCGCCCCCGGTCGAGACCGGGACGGCCGGGCTCGCCGTGCCACAGCAGGTCCACCGGCGTCCGGTCCTGCCACTCCGGATGAGCGTGGGTCTGGGCGAAGAAGCCGGGGACGACGCGGGCGCCGAGCCGCCAGTCGCCGGTGTGCGCCACGGTCTGGCCGGCCAGCAGCCGCAGGAAGTGCGACTTGCCCGCGCCGTTGGCGCCCAGGACGCCGACCCGGTCGCCGTAGAAGATCTCCAGGTCGAACGGCTGCATCAGCCCGGTCAGCTCCAGCTGCTCGGCCGTGACCGCCCGCACGCCGGTACGCCCCCCGCGCAGTCGCATCGCGACCTTCTGCTCCGGCGGCCGCTCCGGGGGCGGCCCCGCCGCCTCGAACTTCGCCAGCCGGGTCTGCATCGCGTGGTAGCGGTTGGCCATGTCGGGTGAGTTGGCGGCCTGCTGCTGCAGCGTGCGGACCAGGTCGATCAGCCGCTGGTGCTCCTCGTCCCAGCGCCGCCGCAGCTCGGCCAGCCGTTCGTGCCGCGCCGTCCGGGCGTCGTGGTAACTGGCGAAGCCGCCTCCGTGCACCCACGCCGTCCCGCCTTCGACCGTGACCACCCGGTCGGCGACCCGGGCCAGCAGCTCACGGTCGTGGCTGACGAACAGCACGGTCTTGCGGGTCTCGAGCAGCCGCTCCTCCAGCCACCGCTTGCCGGGCACGTCGAGGTAGTTGTCCGGCTCGTCGAGCAGCAGCACCTCGTCGGGCCCGCGCAGCAGCGCCTCGAGGGCGAGCCGCTTCTGCTCGCCGCCCGACAGCGTGGACAGCTCGCGGTACTTGCAGCGCTCGTAGGGCACGCCGAGGGCCGCGACGGTGACGGTGTCCCAGGTGACCTCGGCGTCGTACCCACCGGCGTCCCCCCACTGGGCGAGCGCGTCGGCGTAGGCCATCTGCGAGCGCTCGTCGTCGGTCTCCATGAGCGCGAGCTCGGTGGCCTCGACGGCGTCCCAGGCCTCGCGCACGGCGGGCGGGGAGAGGTCGACCAGCATCCGTTGCACCGTGGTGTCGTCGCGGACGGAGCCGATGAACTGACGCATCACCCCGAGCCCGCCGGTGCGCGCGATCGACCCGGCCTCCGGCGTCAGGTCCCCGGCGATGATCCGCAGCAGCGTCGTCTTGCCTGCGCCGTTCTCCCCGACGAGGGCCGCACGGGCACCTTCGCCGACGCGGAAAGAGACGTCGTCCAGCAGCACCCGGCCGTCGGAGAGGGTGTGCCGTACAGCGCTCACATCGACGTAGCCCACCCGGTCATCCTCCCGGCACCGGCAACCACGTTTCCCGGCCGGTGCCGGCGAGGCCGCATCAGTGAGGCCGGCGTCGGTGAGGCCGTGTCAGTCCAGGGAGACCCGCAGCCGCTGGCGGGCCAGGCGCTCGACCAGTTCGGGCAGCGCACCGTCGGGCGAGCCCCGGAGTTCCTCACGGCAGGTACGGACGACGAGGACGATGGGGTCGGGTCCCAGGTCCGGGAACTCCCGCGACAACCGCGCGATGGCCGATCGCACGGACGGGTCTGAGACGGTGGATGGGACTGCCATCGCCATGGACGGTCCTTCCGTACGCCTGCCTTCTCAGCGGCAGTGGACGATTCCCCCCGAGGACCACCCGATGGGCGGTCGCTGTGTGCCGCAACACCGTGACCTACCGGTGATTCCGTGGCCAGGGACGAAGGTCCCCCATCCTGTTCGGGGTCGGCGTGGCGAGGGTTCAGGCGGCCGATCACGCGTCCTCGGGCCGGCCGCGTGGGGTCACGCCTCGATGCCCGCGGACATGCCGGCAGCCATCAGGCGAGAACGAGCGAGAGAAGGGTCGCGCCCACCGCGAAGACCATCACGAAGACGACGACCGAGGCGACCAGTCGTCGGCGCCGTTCAGCTCGGGAGCCGCCGGCACCGCCCATCCCCATCATGGGACGGACGCTACCGCCGGATCCGTCGGGTCAGTCCGTCCGGCGACCCCACAACAGGGTGTCCAGCGCCGTGCCCCCCGGCGTCTCCCGGCGCACCTGTTCCAGCCGGTCCACCACCAGCAGCCCCGCCACGGGGGCCAGCCGGTCGACGCTGTAGAGGATCGACGGGTCCTGTGGCCCGCCCACGCCCGAGGCGATGTTCTCCACGTCGTGACCGAGCACGAGCAGCCGGCCGCCGGGGCGGAGCCATCCGACCGCCCGGGTGAGGACCGCGGCGGTGTCGGCCTCGGGCAGGTGCAGGTAGGCGACGACGACCAGGTCCAGGCTCGCCGGGGGCGCCGCCCAGGTGGTGACGTCTGCGGGCACCCAGCTGACCCGGTCGCCACCAGGCTGCGCAGCACCGCGTCGGAGCCCGACGGCCGAGAAGTCGACCGCGGTCACCCGCCAGCCGCGCTCGGCCAGCCAGAGCGCGTGCCGCCCCTCTCCTGCTCCGAGGTCGACGGCGTCGCCGGGCGGCAGACCTGCCAGGAGCTCCGCCACCAGCGCGTTCGGTCCCGACGACCACTGCTGCTGGTCGGCGTACCGCTCATCCCAATCCTCTGCTCGCACGTGCTGGAGTCTGTCGCACCCACCTGCCACGGTGACGGGATGACGTCCCAGCAGGAGCTTGCGCTGATGCGCCTGGTGGCCCAGCGGCTGGCCGGCCCGCGCCCGGCGACGGCGACCGAGGTGGTCCGCCTGCTGACCGCCGTCCAGGCGCAGGACCTGCCGGGCGCCCTCCTGTCGGTCGCCCTCCGATCGGAGCCCGGCACGCGGACCGACGTGGAATCAGCGCTGAACACCGGCGACGTCGTCCGGTCGTGGCCCATGCGGGGCACGCTGCACCTCACCGCCGCCGAGGACCTTCCCTGGATGATCGACCTGCTGGGTCCCCGGGTCCTCGCCGGCTCCCCCGCCCGCCGCACCCGGCTCGGCATCACCGACGCCGACATCGAGAAGGCCCGCGAGCTCGCCGTCCAGGCGCTGGCCGGGGGGCGGCAACTGCGGCGGGCGGAGATCCTCGCCGCGCTCACCGACGGCGGCGTCGAGATCACCGGCCAGCGCGGCTACCACCTGCTCTGGTACCTGTCGCAGACCTGCACGCTCTGCCTCGGGCCGATCCAGGACGGCGAGCAGCGCTTCGTCCTCATGGACGAGTGGATCCGCTCGCCGCGGCGCCTGGGCACAGAGGAGGCGCTCGGCGAGCTGGCCGAACGGTTCTTCCGCGGCCACGGGCCGGCGACGGTCCAGGACCTCGCCCGGTGGGTCGATCTCCGCGTCACCGAGGCGCGCGCCGCCCTGGCCGCTGCGCGGGACGGCCTGGCCCGTCTGGAGGCCGACGGCGTCGAGTACTTCCTCGCCCGGGAGACTCCCGACCTGCTGGCCGAACACCGCGACGAGGCCCTCGGCGTCCGGCTGCTGCCCGGCTTCGACGAGTTCGTGCTCGGTTACGCCGACCGCACGTGCGCGGTTCCGCCCGAGTTCGCCGACCGGATCGTCCCCGGGGGCAACGGCATGTTCCGCCCCACCGTGGTCAGCGGCGGACGCGTCGTCGGGACGTGGGGCTACACCGGGCGGGGCTCGAAGCGGACGGTCACCGCGACACCGTTCACCGTCTTCCCGGCCGGGGTCGAGGCCGCGCTTCCCGCGCTCGCCGCCGCCCTCCCGTAGGCCGACGTCGGCTCGGGAGGCGAGCACCACACCCTTCGTGCCGACGACGGAGGCCCTGCGGGACGACGATGGAACCCGTGCCCGCGCTGACATCGCCCGCTCGCAGAGCCTGGCGCCATCTGCTCGGCCAGCCGCTGCCGACGCCCTCGGCGCTCTGGCAGGGCGGGGGGCGTCGCGGGGTCACCGCCGCGGCGTGTGCGGTACTGCCGTTGATCGTCGGGGTGTCCGCCGGAGAGCCCGGGCTCGGCGCTGCCGGAGCCTTGGGCGCCTTCACCGCCATCTACGGCCACGCCCTCCCCTACCGCCGCCGGGCCGTCGTCGTCGCCGGCGTCGCCCTGGCCATGACCGTCGCGGCGTGGCTCGGCGCGCTGACCGGACCGCATCCCGTCGTCCTGGCCCTGGTCTGCGGCGGCCTGGCCGCGGTGGCGACCGTTGCGACGGCTGTCTGGCGCATCGGTGCTCCCGGGCCGGCCGGGTTCGTCATCGTCTGCGGCGGGTCCAGTGCTCTGGGCACCGCGCCGGGCGAGCACGCGCTCGCGGCCGGCGCGGCCGCCGCCCTGGCCTGGGTCGGCTGCATGCTGCCCTGGCTCTGGGACCGCACCGGCCCCGAACGGCGGGCCGTGGAGCAGGCGGAACGAGCGGTCGGCGCCCTGGTGGCGGGCACCGCGGTCCAGCCGGTGGTGGTGGCCCGTGACGTCCGGCTCGCGGATACCGCCATGACCGACGCCGGCCGACGCGACGGGGACCTGCGCGACCGCCTTCGCCTGATCGAGCAGAGATTCTTCGAGGCCCTGCCGACCGACCCCGACGTCCTGCCACGTCCCGCGGTCGTGGACCCGACCGTCCCGCCGCCCACGCCGCGGTGGTGGCACCGCCCGTGGGTGGTCACCGCGGCACGCACCGGCATCGGGGTCGCCGCCGCCGGTCTCGCCGCGGCCGCGGTCGGGCTGCACAACACCTACTGGGCGGCCACCTCGGCTGCGGCCGTGCTGGCCGGCATCGATGCCCGGCAGGCCGGGTCGAGGGCGCTGCACCGGGCGTTCGGCACGGTGCTCGGCGTCCTCCTGGCCGGGGCGATCATCTGGGCCGACCCGCCGGTCGCCGTGTCGATCCTGCTGGTCGGGCTGATGCAGCTGACCGTCGAGCTCCTCATCGCGCACCGCTACTGGATGGCCGTCTCGCTCATCACTCCTCTGGTGCTCACGCTCGTCCACATGGCGCTGCCCCAGCGGTCGGTCGGCGAGCTGGTCGTGGAGCGGCTGAGCGAGACCGGCATCGGCATCGTGGTCGCGCTGGCGGTCGGCCTGGCGCTGTTCCGCCGCAGCGGGAGCCGGCGACTGCCCGCCGCGGTGCGGGCGACGGCGGCCGCGGCCCTCGCCCTGACGGCGGAACCCGGCCGTGCCGACGTCGAGCGGCACCTGCACGACGCTCTGGTCGCGCTCAGCGACATCGCGCTGGTCGCCCGCGCGGAGCTCTCCCCCGCCCCGGCCACGGCGGCCTGGCTGCACCAGGCGCGGCACGTGGCCGACCTGGGCTGGGCGCTGCTCGGCGCGCGCGCCCGCGGCGAGGACGACCTCACGGCGGCGCTCACCCGACGGATCCGCGAGGAACTGGCGCACCCCTCCGCGGGTTGACGTCGGTCAGCTCGCGCGTTCCACCAGGAAGACGGGGATCTCCCGCTCGGTCCTGGCCTGGTAGTCCGCATACGGGGGATAGGCGGCGACCGCCCGCTCCCACCACACGGCCTTCTCCTCACCGCTGATCTCGCGCGCGACGCCGTCCCACGGCTCGGGCCCGTCCTGCACCGTGACCTGGTCGGGGTGGGCGCGGAGGTTGGCCACCCAGGCCGGGTCGGTCGGTGCGCCTCCCTTGGAACCGACCATCGCGTAGACGCCCTGGTGCTCGACGCGCATCAGCGGCTGCTTGCGAACCTTGCCGCTCCTGGCGCCACGGGTCCAGAAGATCGCGATCGGCAGGCCGGTGTCCCCCAGCGTGTTGGCCTCGCGCCCACCCGTCGCCTCGTAGCGCTCGACCTGGTCGCGGACCCACTGCTGCGGACTCGGCTCGTACTCACCTTCCAGCGGCATGGGCCGAACCTAGGACGGCGCCCGCCCGTTCGCCCGGGGAGGCACGTAGTCGATGGCGTGCGGAACGAAGTAGCTCAGGTTGTCGGTGATCAGCCCGTCGCTCTCGCGGATCCCGAGACCGGCCGGCTCGCCGTCGACGACCCAGGCACCGAGCACGGGGTGGTGCGGACCGTCCACCCCCGGGAAGTCCGGCAGCGGGGCCAGCTCCTGCACCACGAAGCCCTCGGTCCCGTACCGGCCGGGTAGCTCGGTGGCGACCGCGCCGTCGCGGACGATCGCCACGTTGGCACCCTCCCGACCCCACAGCGGCTTGCGCACGTAGTCCCGCCAGGACGACGGCATCTCGTCGGCGAAGTAGGCCGGCAGGAGGTAGTCCCCGAGGACCGGGTCGCTGCCGAACAGCTGCCAGAGGATCGGCAGCAGCGCCTTGGTGCTCCACAGCATCTTGTAGGCCGGTTCGACCCACGTCGTCCCGCCGGGGCGCATCCCGTCGGCCAGGACGGCGGGCCCGAACTCGTCCTCGACCAGCCACTCCCAGGGGTAGAGCTTGAAGACGACGTCGAGATGGCGGCCCTGGGGGTCGTAGAACCGGCCGTCGCCGTCGTCGAGCACGATGTCCTCGACGACGAGCTCGATCGCCTCGTAACCGGCCTGGACGACGGTGTCCATCAGGTAGGCGACGGTCATCCGGTCCTCGCCGGACTTCTCCTCGGTGGTCCAGGCCAGGTGCACGCGCGGGCGGACGCCGGTGCGGCGCTCCCACTTCAGCAGGTTGCGCTGCCAGGCGGCCACCAGCTTGTCGTGCAGGGCGTTCCACTGGTCGCTGCCCTGACCGGTGAACAGGTGCCAGTTCCACTGGGTGACGGCGGACTCGACCAGTCCGGTGGGGGTGTCGGCGTTGAACTCGAGGAGTTTGGGCGGGCCCGCGCCGTCGTAACGCAGGTCGAACCGGCCGTAGATGCTCGGCGGCTCGGCCTCCCAGGTACGCCGGATCTGCGGGCGCGCGATCGGCGGGATGCGCATCCGGTCGAACAACTCGTTCTCGACGATGTGGTCACCGGCGGCCACGCACATCTCGAACAGCTGGGAGACGGCCCCCTCCAGGCGTTGGATCTCGGCCATGGAGAAGTCGTAGAACGGCCCCTCCCGCCAGTAGCTGCGCACCTCGCCACCGGGCAGGTGGGTCCGGTTGTAGACCAGACCCTGGGCCTCGATCTCGGCCTCCCACCCCGGCCGGACGATCCCGCTCTCGATCCTTCTCAATGCGCCACTCCGCGCTCGTTCCGCTCCCCGCTCGACGGCACGGTCGCCTCCGCGGGCGCTCCGCTCCTCGGTCCACGGCGCCGGTCGCCTCCGTTGTCGTGCCGCGGCACCGGTCAGCTTCCGGCGCCCGTGCCGGCCTTGTTGCCGACCCCGCTGCCGATCCCGCCGCTCACCCGCTGCCCGGCGCTCACCTTGCCGGTCGGCGGGAGGCCCGCGCGCTGGCGCGCCACGGTGTCCGCCGGGTTGATCCGGGTGCCGCCTCGCGGCAGCACGGTGCCGACCGGCAGACCCGGGCGGAACGCCCCGAGGTAGAGGAAGAACAGGCCCCCACCACCGACGCCGGCCCGGTCGTCGTCGCAGAGGTCCTCGTCGACGATCTCGCCGTTCTCGTCGGTGCAGTAGGCGACCTGCTCCTCTTCCTCCTCCTGACCGCCGGCAGCGCATCCGGCCATGAACCCGGTCGCGGCCGTGGTCAGCACGGTCGTCGTCAAGGCGGCACGGATGCGGTTGGAGACCGCCACGACCCACTCCCCTTCGTCGGTTGCGAACGACCCTAGGACGTGTCCGCCCGTGCTGTGTGCGATCCGCCCTGTCCGCTGGATCCTGCCGTCTGCGACAGTCCCTCCGCCGAACCGTCCGGGAGGTCGCCATGAACAGTCCCACGCCGCAGGTCGCCGGTCCTCAGGTGCTGGTCCGTGGCGAGGCCCTGCTGCGGGTCGAGCCGGAACCGGCCGACGACATCGGGCCGGGCGGGGGCGCTCTCCGAGTCGCGGCCCCCATCGCGTCGATGGCACGGTTCGAGAGCAGCGAGGTACACCTCGACCTCACGCCGCCCCGCCAGGAGGTCCACGGCGCGGTGGAGGTCCGCTTCGCGATGTCCGAACCCGACCAGGAGGTCATCCGAGGATGAGGTACCGCGAAGGCGGGAACGTCGACCTGTCGAGCATCCAGGACCGTCGCGGACGCGGTGGCCTCGGTGGTGGTCGCGGGGTCGCCGTCGGAGGCGGTGGGCTGGGGCTGGTGGGACTGGTCATCGTCGTCCTGTTCCAGGTCCTCGGAGGTGGGGACGGCGGGACCGGCGCGGCACTCGGCGGGCTCGGTGGCCTCGCCGCCGGCGAGACCGCCGACAACAGCCAGCTCGAGGCCAGCTGCTCCGACAGCGGCGCCGCCAACGACTCCGTGGACTGCGCCGTGGCCGCCGACGTCGACTCGATCCAGGACTACTGGACACGGACGCTCGGCGCCGACTACGTGCCGACGGACACCGTCTTCTTCTCCGGCTCGGTGCAGACCAGCTGCGGCGCGGCCTCCAGCGGATCGGGGCCCTTCTACTGCCCGGCCGATCAGCTCGTCTACATCGACCTGAGCTTCTTCGACCAGCTGCAGAGCCAGTTCGGCGCGCAGGGGGGACTGTTCGTCAACGCCTACGTGATCGCCCACGAGTACGGCCACCACGTCCAGAACCTGCTGGGGACCAACCGGCAGGTGAGCCCCGGGGAGAGCGGCCCGCGGAGCGGCACGGTCCGCCTCGAGCTGCAGGCGGACTGCTACGCCGGCGCCTGGGCCCACCATGCGGAGACGGTGCCGGACGAGTCCGGGGAGCCGCTGATCGCCGAGATCACCCAGGAGGACATCGACCGCGCGCTGGATGCGGCCGGCCGCATCGGGGACGACTTCATCCAGCAGAACCTCGGCACCGGCCGGGTGGACCAGGACGCGTTCACCCATGGCTCGTCCGAGCAGCGGCAGAAGTGGTTCATGACCGGCTACGAGACCGGCGATCCCCGGCAGTGCGACACCTTCACCACGGAGGACCTGGGCTGATGGGCCGGCCCACCACCGACGTCCCGCTCGCCGTCTCCCGGGACGGCCACGTCGCCGTGCTGACCATCGACCGGCCGGAGAAGCGCAACGCCATGACGGCGGCGATGTGGGCGGCGCTGCCCGGCGTCCTCGCCACCCTGGCCGACGATCCTGCCGTCCGCGTCCTCGTCGTCACCGGTGCCGGCCCCAGCTTCTGCGCCGGGGCCGACATCTCCGACCTCCTCGGCGGCCCCGACCCCGACGACCCCATGGCCGACGTCCGCCGTGACAACCTGGCCGCGCAGGCGGCCCTGCGGGACTTCCCGAAGCCCACCGTGGCGATGATCCGTGGGCACTGCATCGGCGGCGGCGTCGAGATCGCCGCCTCCTGCGACCTGCGGTTCGCCGATCCGACCGCCGTCTTCGGGGTCACGCCCGCCAAGGTGGGCATCGTCTACACACCGTCGTCCACCAAGGCGCTGATCGATCTCGTCGGGCCGTCGATGACGAAGTACCTGTTGTTCAGCGGCGAGCTGATCGACGCCCCGACCGCGCTGCGGGCGGGCCTCGTGGACCGGGTCGTGGACGCCGAGGAACTCCGGACCGAGGTCCGGCGGTTCGCCGACGTCCTGGCCAGCAGGTCGGCCCTGTCGCAGCGGGCCACCAAGGAGGTGGTCGCCGACCTCACCGCCGGGGGCGACGGAGAGGGCGTCGTGGCGCGCTGGTACCGGGAGACGATCACTGCGGGTGAGCTCGCCGAGGGGGTGGCGGCCTTCGCCGGACGCCGGCCCCCGCGCTTCGAGTGGGCAGGCTGATCAGGCAGTTCCGTTTCGATCACGGGGTGGGCCGGGTACCGGGGGTCTGCGGCGCTCCCCACGGGACAGGGATCGGCGCGGCGCCCCGCCGTGCCGCCAACTGTCTTCCGCCCGCCCGTGACGCATGGATGCGCCGGGTGGAAAGCCGCTGTTTACGCCCGCTTCGCCGACATCGGCAGGTGTGGCCGCACGGCTCCGGGGTAGCGCCTCATCCGACCACGATCCATGCCGAGGAGGACCGATGACTCACTCCATCGACGCCCCACTCCCGCCCCCCGCCACCGCGGGGTCGGGTTCCCAGTCGAGCACCGAGCGCGCCCAGGGCACCAAGGATGTCGCAATGGGCGAGGCCAAGAACGTCGGGCAGACCGCCACCCAGGCCGGGAGCCAGGTCGCGTCCGTCGCGACCGACCAGGCCAAGGAAGTTGCGTACGAGACGCAGCGCCAGGCCAGGGACCTGCTCGACCAGGGCCGCAGCCAGGTCAAGAACCAGGTCGTCTCCCAGCAGCAGAAGGCCGGACAGAGCCTGTCCTCGATCGCGCAGGAGCTGCGCGCACTGGCCGACGGCAGCAGCGAGGGGGCCCCCGGCCCGGCCCGTGACCTGCTCCAGCAGGCGTCGAGCTCGGTCGAGAACTTCGCGACCATGCTGCAGAACCGGGAGCCGGCCGAGCTCCTGGACGAGGTCCGCCGCTTCGCCCGCCGCAGGCCCGGCCTGTTCCTGCTGGGCGCCGCCGCTGCCGGCGTGCTCGCCGGCCGGCTGACCAGCGGCGTCAAGGCCGCCCACAGCGACACGCCGTCCACCGGTGGGCACTCCGGCCAGTCGAACTACGTGGACCAGGCCCCCACCTACTCCGACTACCCGGCGACGGGCACCTACACCGGTACGGAGACCTACGCCGGCACGGGCACGGGCACCGGCACCGGCACGACCACCGGTGGCACCCCGCTGCCGCCTCCGCCGTACGGCACGGTGCCGCCCGAGGGCAGCATGGTGCCGCCGGCGACCCCGGCCGGCTGGGACGACCCGGCGCGGCGTTCCGGTGGGGTGGGCTGATCGATGAGCACCCCGTACTCCGGGGCCTCCGCCGCCGGAGCCCCCCAGGGCTACGCGCCGCCGGACCCGACCCCGACGACCCAGCAGAACTACGCCGCCGACTACAGCGGCGAGATGGGCACGCCGACCACCGACGCCGGCCGTCCCGACGTCGAGGGCACCTCGGTCGGCCAGCTGATCGGTGAGGTCACCAAGGATCTCTCCACCCTGATGCGCCAGGAGCTCGAGCTGGCCAAGGTGGAGGTCAAGGCCGAGGCGAAGAAGGCCGGCCAGGGCGCCGGCATGTTCGGCGCCGCGGGCTTCGCCGGCTACATGGTCCTGATGTTCCTCTCCTTCGCCCTGTGGTGGGCGCTGGCCAACGTCATGGACATCGGCCTCGCCGCGCTCATCGTGGCGGTCCTCTGGGGCATCGTCGGCGCGGTGGCCTTCGTGATGGGCCGGAAGAAGTTCCAGCAGGTGAATCCCAAGCCGGAGCGCACCGTCGACACCCTCCAGCAGGTTCCCGGCGCCCTCAAGCCCAACTGACCACCCGACCACTGACTTATCTCGAAACGGCAGGAGCCGATAGACATGACCAGCAGTGACCCGGACGTCATCCGGCGGCAGATCGAGGACACCCGGCGCGAGCTCAGCTACGACGTCGACGCCCTCAACGAGAAGGTGAACCCGGCGCGCGTCGTGGACCGTCGCGTGACCGCTGCCAAGGGCCGTATGAGCAGCATCAGGGAGAAGGTCATGGGCAGTGCCCAGGACACGACCTCGCAGGCGCAGGGCATGGCCTCGAACGCGGCCGGCTCCGTGCAGGGTGCCGCGTCCAGCGCGGCGGACTCGGTGCAGAGCGCGGCGTCGTCCGCGGTCGGCGCCGTCCAGCAGGCCCCGGACACCATCGTCCGGCAGGCCCAGGGCAACCCGCTGGCCGCAGGCCTCATCGCCTTCGGTGTCGGCTGGCTCGTCTCGAGCCTTCTGCCGGCCTCGGAGAAGGAGAAGCAGCTGGCCCAGCAGGCCGAGAGCACGATCAGGGAGAACAAGGACGCCCTCCTGGAGCCGGCCAAGCAGGCGGCCCAGGAGATCGGCGACCAGCTCAAGCCGGCCGCGCAGCAGGCCGTGGACTCCGTGAAGTCCACCGCTCAGGACGCCGCCACCACGGTGACCGAAGAAGGCAGGTCCGCTGCCGCGGACGTGCAGGGCCAGGCCCAGCAGTCCAAGCAGACGGTGCAGAGCCAGGCATCCGGCTCGTGAACCGTGGGTCCGCCTGACCCGCCCAGTACGCCTGCGCCCCGCCGGGTTCTCCCGGCGGGGCGCAGTGCTGTCCGCCGCCGCCCATCCGCCGTACGCGCGGCTGCTCACCCCACGGGGTGAGGCAGGGCGCCGCAGCCTGCAGGCCCCTGCTCAGGAGGCCGTTGTCCGTCGTGACGACGCCACTCGACTCCCCCGGGGGGTCGCCTGACCGACAGGAGCTCCGCCCGTGGACGAGGCCGTGTCCGTTCTCGTCCCGCCGGCGACGGCGGTCTCGCCGTCCGTCCGGGTGCTCGTCGCCGACGACGAGGACGACATCCGCGCGCTGGTGTGCCTCGCGGTCACCAAGGCCGGCTGCACGGTCACCGGCTCGGTGGCCGACGGGAACACCGCGCTGGCGGCCGCACGCGCCGACGTGCCCGATCTGGCCGTGCTCGACGTGTCCATGCCCGGGACCACCGGCCTCGAGGTGTGCACCGCCCTCCGGGAGGACCCCGCCACCGCGGGCATCCGCATCCTGCTGCTGTCCGCCGGCGCGTCCCTGGACGACGTCGCCCGGGGTCTGTCCGCCGGCGCCGACGCCTACCTCGCCAAGCCGTTCGCGGTTGCCGGGCTGGTGCACCAGGTCCGTGCGCTCGCGGCCAGGCAACCCGCATGACGACCGCGGGGGTACGCGCCGGCGTTCTGCGGCCGGCTCGGCGCACCCGTCCCGCGGGGGTACGCGCCGCCGTCCCGTATCCGGCGTCGGTGCTGCAGAACGCGCTGCCGTCCGCAGCCATGTTCGCCGGGGCCGCGGTCCTCCTGGCCGGCGGCGCGCTCCCGGTCACCGACAGCGAACTGGTCCTCGCCGGGCTGACGACGGCGTTCCTGGCCACGGCGGTGGCCCGCCTGGTCGCCCGCCCGTCCTTCGCCGGTGACGGCGCAATGGTCGTGCCGCTGACCCAGCTCGCCGCCATCGGCCTCCTGTCCGCGGGCACCGGTAGCGCCGCCGTGCTCTTCCTCCTCCTCGGGCCGGTGCTGGCGCTCTGTGCCGCCCCCGGGCGTCGTGGCGTGGTCGTCGCCGCGCTCGGCACGGCCGCCGTCCTGGCGGTCCCGGACCTGCTGACCTCCGGAATGGCCGCCGGTGGCGTCCTCCCCGGCAGTCTGCTGCTGGGGCCGCTGGCGGTCGCCGTCGGCGGGCTGGCGGTCAACGAGACCACCCGCACGCTCGGCGCACGGACGACGGAGACCGACCAGCTGCGCGAGGAGCGGGCAGCACTGCTGACCCAGGTGCAGACCCGCGCCGACGAGCTCGATCTGGCCACCCGCATGCTCGCCGCCCGCGCGCAGACCATGACCAGCGTCATCGACGCGGTCACCGAGCAGTCGATCATCGGCACCGATCGGGACGGCGTCATCCGCGTCTGGAACCCCGGGGCCGAGAAGATGCTCGGGCTGCCGCGACCGGACGTCGTCCGCAAGCGCTCGATCGTCGAGTTCCACTTGCCCGAGGAGCTGGAGGCGGAGGCGCAGAGCCTCGACATCGCGACCGGCCCGGCGAGCGGTCTGGCCGCCCTCGTGCATGCCGCACAGGAGCACGGCAGCGACGTCCGCGACTGGACCTATCTCGCCGCTGACGGGCAGCAGCGGATCGTCTCCGTGGCCGTGACCCCGCGCACCGACGACCGTGGCGTCCACGCCGGCTGGAACTTCGTGGGCACCGACATGACCGAGGCACGGGCCACCGAGCGGATGAAGGACCAGTTCGTCAGCCTGATCAGCCACGAGCTGCGCACTCCGCTCACGTCGATCCTCGGCTACCTCGAACTGGTCCTGGAGGACGAGGACCAGCCCCTCACCGACGAGCAGCGCGCGTACCTGACCACGGTCGAGCGCAACGCCGACCGGCTGCTCCGCCTCGTCGGGGACCTGCTGTTCACCGCGCAGGTCGACGCCGGGCGCTTCAGCCTGGAGCCGCGGGACGTCGACCTGACCGACGTCCTGCGCTCGGCCGAGGAGAGCGTACGGGTCACCGCCGCGGCCGCCGGCGTCCAGGTCGTCCTCGACGTCCCCGAAGAGGGTCTCGTCGTCCCTGGCGACGCCGTCCGACTCGGTCAGGCGTGCGACAACCTGGTGTCCAACGCCGTGAAGTTCACGCCGTCCGGTGGCCGGGTGACCCTGTCGCTGCGCACCGCGTGGGCCACCGCCGACGGGACGGTGAGCGCCGACGAGCGTCCCGGCTCGGCCCCGGTGGCGCAACTGGCCGTCAGCGACACCGGCATGGGCATCCCGACCGGGGAGCAGGGCAAGCTCTTCACCCGCTTCTTCCGCTCGTCCACCGCTCAGCGCAACGCCGTCCCGGGTGTGGGACTCGGCCTGGCCATCACCAAGGCCATCACCACCGCCCACGGCGGCACGCTCGACCTCGTCAGCGCCGAGGGTGCGGGCACGACCTTCACGCTGACGCTGCCCCGCGCCGCCGCCTGATCCTGCCCGCACGATCCGCCCTGGGCCGGCCGGCAGGCCGGTCGGCACCCGCTGACGCCCAGCCCGACGACCCAAGACCCGGGAAACACCCCGCGACTGCGCCAGGTCCGCAGATTCCTTGCGGATTCCTTGCGGAACGCTGGCGGGTGCCCTGAGGTACGGCCTCCAGAGTTCTCCCTGTCGCCGGGCAACACCGGCCGACGCACCTGACACAGGGAGACTCGGACATGAGCACCACGGTCAAGAACAGCACCACCGCCCGCAAGGTCGTCGGCTCGCTCGGCGTCATCGGCGCCGCTGCCGCGGTCGCCGGCATGGGCACCTTCGGCACCTTCACCGACAGCAGCACCCCGGTCAAGACGACCATCAACTCGGCCACCCTCGACATCAACGCCGGCCCGGTCGGCGCGACGATCCCGGTGAGCACCGAGGGCTTCCTGCCCGGCGACTCGCTGACCCGGGCGGTCAACCTGGTCAACAGCGGCAGCTCGCCGCTGGGCTCGGTTGTCCTGGGCACCACCGACGCCACTCCCAGCATCCTGACCACCAACCTGACCAACGGCTTGCAGATGGCCGTCAAGTCCTGCGCGGTCGCCTGGACGCAGGCCGGCACCGCGAGCGCTCCCACCTACACCTGCTCCAGCGGCGAGAAGCTGCTCGCGTCCGGCCCGGTGGTCAACAACATCCCCCTGGCCAACCCGGCCTCGCTGACCCCGGGTGGGACGGACTACCTGACGTTCACCGTCTCGCTGCCGGTGGGGGCCGACGACTCCTTCCAGGGCAAGTCCGCCGCGCTGAGCCTGACCTTCACGGGCACCCAGCGCACCGGCACCGCCCGCTGATCACGGCCTGACGACCACTCGGAGCTCTCGCCATGACCGCCACCCTCCCCGTCCGCCCGGGGGCAGCCATCGCGCTGCCCCCGGCCGGAGACCCGCGCTTCGAGGTCGGCCACTGGGCCGACCTGGCCGGCCACGCCATGGGCCGTGTCGCCCCGTGGCTCGTCCGCGGCGTCATGGGCCTGGCCGTCCTGGCGTTCCTCTTCCTGGCCGTCGGCCCGCACCTGCTGGGCTACCGCACCATGACGATGCTGACCCCCAGCATGTCGCCGGAGATCGACCCGGGTGACGTCACCGTCGTCACGCCGATCGCGATGTCCGAGATCACCGAAGGCATGGTGATCGCGTACCACAAGCCCATCGAGGACCGCAGCCTCGTCACCCACCGGGTCGTCTCCGTGCAGACCGACGCCGACGGCGCCGTCCAGGTCCTGACCAAGGGCGACGCCAACACCGCGGTCGACCCCTGGGTCGCCACGCTCCACGGCGACACCGCCTACGAGCTGCGCGCCGTCGTCCCGGAGCTCGGCCACGTGATCCAGGCGCTGCGCGCCCCCGTGGTGGCCCAGCTGCTGCTCTACGGCGCCCCGGCGCTCCTCGCCGGATGGGTGCTGCTGAGCATCTGGCGGCCCACGCCGGAGCAGGAGGAGGCACGGGCATGACCACGACCCGCCGCATCCTCGCCCTGATCGGGCTCACCCTGACCGTCATCGTCGGGCCTGCGGTCCCGGCCTCGGCCACCTTCACCGACTCGGCCGCCGTCGCCGTCGGCATCTCCACCGGCACCGTCGCCGCTCCCGGCTGGGTGTCCGCAGAGGTCACCTACTGCCACCCGGTGCACTACGTCGACGCGACGGTGTCCTGGCCGGCCAGCGAGACCACGGCTGGGGTCATCGGCTACCGGGTCACGGCCCACTTCAACGACGGGACCTCCGCCGTCATCGCCGAGACCGACAGCGCCGGGCGCTCCTACTCCGCCCGCATGGACCGGGACTCCCTCCAGTTCCAGCCGCGCGTGACCGTCACGACGCTCACCAGCCATGGCTGGACCAAGGAGTCCGTCCCGTCCGCGGTGATGTCGTGCTGACCGCCCTGGTCGTCGACGACGAGGCCGACGCCCGCCGCCGGGTCGCCGGGCTCCTCCGTCTCGGCGGGTGGCACGTCCGCGAGGCGGCCGACGCCGCGGACGCGCTCCGGCAGGCCGCCTCCATCGACGTCGACCTCGTCGTGACCGACGTGTCGCTGCCCGGCGGGAACGGCCCGGCGATGCTCCGCCGGATGCGCCGCAACGGCTCCCGCGCCCGTTTCCTCGTGGTCACCTCCGACCCCAGCGACGAGGTCCGGGCCGACGCGGTCACCGCCGGCGCGATGGCCTGCCTCGCCAAGCCGGTCGGGGCACGCCTCCTTCTCGACTTCCTGCGCAGCCGGACCACGGGGCCGGCTGCTCAGGTCCCCCTCACCGAGGTCCGCGAATGGGCCGACCTGCACGACGCGGACGTCGACGCCGAACTGATGGACCGGCTCCACGAGATGTACGTCGACGCATTGCCCGGCCGCCTCAGGGCCATCGCCTCCGGCACCCGGTCCGGGAACGCGCCGGCCGTCGTCTCGGCCGCGCACACCCTCGCCGGAACCAGCGGCCAGCTCGGGCATCCCGAGGTCGCCTCGGTCTGCCGAGCCATCGCCGCCGACGCCCGCCGCGGCGTCATGGCACACGCCAGGGTCGTCGAACTCCAGGAGCTGGCGCGGGTCTGATCCTCCGCCGCCCGTCGCCGGATCACCACCCTGCTGCAGCTGGGCGGCTGGCGCGTCCACCAGGCCGTCGGCACCGACGCCGCCCTCCGGGTGGCCGCCGTCATCGACCCGACCTGGTGGTCACGGAGATGTCCATGCGCAACGGGCACGGCGCGACGCTCATGCGCCGGCTGCGGCAGAACGGCAGCCGCGCCCGCTTCCTCGTGACGACGTCGCCCCGGACCCAGCAGGTGCGCTCACTGGCCGCCTCCGCGGGAGCGGTGGCCTGCCTCGCCAAACCCGTCGACCCGCGACTGTTCGTGGACGTCATGCAGGGCATGGCACCGGCCGTGCGATCGACTCCGGACGTCGCACCGCCCGTCGCGCAGACGGGGACCGACGGGCTCGAGCGGGCCGCGGAGATGTACGTGAGTGCCCTGCCGCACCGGCTGGCGTCGATCGCGACGAGCGCGCAGGAGGGCGACGCCCTGGCCGTCGCGACGGCCGCCGAGATCCTGGCCGAGGCCAGTGACCGCATGGGTCACACCGAGATCGCCGCCGCCTCGCACGCCATCGCCGAGAACGCCGGGCGCGGGATCGTGGCGCACGCCCGGCTGATGCAGCTGGTGAGCGTCTGCGCACGTGTCGAGAGGGGCGGGCAGGCCCTCGCCGGTCAGGCGACGAGCCGGTAACCCACTCCACGCACGGTGCGGATCTCGGGCGAGTTCAGGCCGGCGGCCACGAGCTTGCGGCGCAGGTTGGACATGTGGGCCTCGACCAGCCGGAGGTTGCCCTCCCAGTCGGTCTGCCAGACCTCGCGCAGCAGCGTCTCCCGCTGCAGCACCCGGCCCGGCCGGGAGGCCAGGGCGGCGAGCAGGTCGAACTCGGTACGGGTCAGGTCGACGACGGCGCCGTCCACCCGCACCTCGCGGCTCCCCTCGTCGACCTCGAGCTCGGCGAGCCGGCGCACCGACTCCTCGGCAACAGCCGCAGGCCCGGCCGCCGCAGGGGCGGTCCGAGGGAAGCGCAGCATCGCCTGCACCCGCGCGACCAGCTCCCGCGGGGAGAACGGCTTGGCCATGTACCCGTCGGCGCCGACGGCCAGCCCGATGAGCAGGTCGACCTCCTCGGCGCGCGCGGTCAGCATCAGGACGTAGCACTGCGTCTCGGCCCGGATCTGCCGACAGATCTCGGTGCCGTCGGCGTCGGGGAGCCCGAGGTCGAGCACGATCAGGTCGGGGGCGTCACGGCGGACCTCGTCGAGGCACGCGGCCCCGGAGGCCGCCTCGCGGACGTCGAACCCGGCCCGGCGCAGCACCGTGGTGACGAGCTCGCGGATCTCGTCGGTGTCCTCCACGACGAGCACGGACTGTGCGGGCACGACGACTGCTCCTCACCGATGACAGGGGTGCGGAGGCAGGGTCCTCCGTTCACCTGACCGGGTGATCGGCAGCAGGGCCGGTGAGCTTGAGCCGAGGGCCGATGACCGGGCCCGGCTCCTCCGAAGGGAGGACACCGCACGCCCTCGGCGAGGACGCAGCGGCGTCGGTCACAGCGACCGATCTCGGCGGGCGACGACGACCCTCCGCTCATAGCCTGGCACCGGATGTCATCACTCACCTTCCCCTCGGCCCTGCGCGCGCGACGTCGGGAGGCCCGACCACCGAGGGGCCGTCGGAGGCTCGACCTCGATGTCGTCCGAGGTGTCGCCATCGTCCTGGCACTGGGCTGGCACTTCAGCCCCGAACCCAGCGGGAGCCTCGCGCTGGACGCCCTGCAGTGGCCGGGCCGGGTCTTCGGGTGGGCCGGCGTGGACCTGTTCTTCGTGCTCAGCGGCTTCCTTCTCGGACAGCTGGTCCTCCGGGAGCACGCCCGGACCGGCGGGTTCGACGGGCGCCGGTTCACCGCTCGCCGCGTCCTGAAGCTCTGGCCGGTCCTGTACGTCTTCCTCGCCGTGCACGCCGTCGTCGGTGCCGAGCCGTGGGCGTCCTACCTGTGGCAGAACGCCCTGCACGTGCAGAACTACGCCGGGACGTCGCTGGCGCACCTCTGGTCCCTCGCCGTGGAGGAGCACTTCTACCTGGCGCTGGCCGTGGCCTTCCCGATCCTCGCCCGCCGGCGCAGGCCCGTGCGTCTGCTCGTGGTCGTCCTCCTGGGCGTGCTCGTGGCGGCGCTGACCCTGCGGGTCGCCGGCGTGGTGACCGGGGTCAGCGAGGTCCGCCTGCAGTGGCGAACGCACTTCCGGGTCGACTCGCTCGCGGCCGGTGTACTGCTCGCCGTGGTGCGCGTCCATGCACCAGCGACGTTCGAGCGGCTCCTGCAGCGGCGATGGCCGTGGGCCGTGGTGACCGCGGCCGGGATCTGGTTCCTGGCCACCGTGGGCAAGCAGGGCGTACTGGGCAGCACGGTCGGCTACACGGTCGCCTACGTCACGGGCGCGGGCTTCCTGCTGCTCCTCCACGGAGCCGCATGGGTCCCCCGTGCCGGCTGGCTCAGCCGTCCGCTGGCGATGCTGGGCCGCTACTCCTACGGGATCTACATCTGGCACCTGCTCGCGGCACAGGTCGTCCTGGACCACCTGCCAGGACTCGGCTACGGCTCGACCACTCCCCTGGCACAGCTGGCGAAGTACGGGTCCGCGATCGTGGTCGGGGTGACCGCCACCGTGCTCGTGGAGCGCCCCGTGCTCGCGCTGAGGGACCGCCTCGTCCCGGCCACCGCGCGGGTCGACCCCGGATCACCCGCGGACGCCGGCGAGCCCGCCGCCGCGCCCTCGCGACCGGCGACGCAGTCGGTCGGCGTCGCGGCGTAGTCGGCCCGTCGTACACACCAGCGCCGCCCGCGCCTTCAGGGTGCCGTCCGGCTCCTGGTCAGCTCGACCGCGACCGACTCCATCGGTGCCGTCCTCCCCCGGTGCACGCCGACCGGTAGGAGGCCCCGGGCACCGGCGAGCCGGCGCACCGCCTCCTCGATCGAGGAGGCAGCCCCCGGAGCCATCACCGACCAGGCGACGACGGCGCGGCCGCCCGGCGCCAGCACGCGATCGACGACGTCCCACTCGGCTGCGGGCGGGGTCCAGAACGCCCGCACGTCGAACGAGACGACGAGGTCGAACTTCCGGGGGCCGAGGTCGGCCTCGATCAGGGTGGCGGTCGTGAGGCGGACCCGCCCGGCCTCGATGGCCTGCCGGTTCCGGCGGGCCGCTGTGGCGATCATCGTGGGTGACCGGTCGACGCCCACGACCAGCCCGCCGCTCAGCCTGGCGGCGAGCGGCGAGACGAGGACGCCGTGACCGCAGCCGACCTCCAGCACCCGGTCGGCGCCGGACGGGGCGACGACGTCCGCCATCCAGGCCAGCCCCTCGGACGCGCGCACCGCGCCTCCCGGTCCTTCTTCAGTTCAGCGCGCGGGTGCCCGCAGGGAGCACTCCTCCCCCGATCACCTCGGCCGTCGCGTGCTGGAGCGCGGTCAGTGCGACCCGCTGGGTGAAGGGCCCGGTCGACACCCGCGCGACCCCCAGGTCCTGCAGCTCCGCGGCCGGCAACGAGCGGCCGGGCGCACTGATCAGGCTGACCTTCCGCGGCCCGAGCGCCTCGACCAGGGCTTCGATCTCCGGGCGCGCCACCACGCCCGGCACGAACACCACGGGCGCCCCCGCGTCGAGGAACGCCCGCCCCCGGCGGATCGCCTCCGCCAGCACGTCGGCCCGGTCGGCGTCCTCCGGTGCGCGGACGAAGGCATCGGTGCGGGCGTTGAGCACGAAGTCGATGCCCGCATCGCGGCCGGCGGCGAGGACGGCCTCGACCGCGGCGACGGCGTCGTCCAGCGGCTTCATCCGGTCCTCGAGGTTGCCGCCCACGACGCCCACCCCGATCGCCAGGCGGGCGGTCTCCCCGGGGTTGCCGTAGCCCGCCTCCATGTCCATCGTCACCGGCAGGTCCACGGCGGCGACGATCCGGCCGACCATGTCCAGGTGCAGGTCCAGCGGGATCTTCTCGCCGTCCTCGTAGCCGAAGGTCGCCGCGATGGAGTGACTGGCGGTGGCCAGGGCACGGACACCGTCGGTCGCGGCGACCACCCGCGCGGAGACGACGTCCCAGACGTTGGCCAGGACGAGGATCTCCGGTGCGGTGTGCAGGTCGAGCAAGATGCGAGCTCGGGCAGCGAGGTCGGGCACGGGGCGAACCTAGAACACCCGCCGGCTTTCTGACCAGGACACTTGACGGCGGTCACTTAGGTCAGGCTAACCTGCATCCCAGTGCCCAGGGTCGAGCCTCTGGGAGGCAGGCCCTGTTCGCACGACCGGTGAGGCGAGTGCCATGTACGTGTGCCACTGCAACGTGGTGACCGACCGGGACGTCCTCGAGTCCATCGCCAACGGCGCCCGCTGCGTGGCCGACGTCGCCCGCGAGACCGGGGCGGGGCGCACCTGTGGCAACTGCATCAGCTCCCTCCGTGAGCTCGTGTGTCAGCATTGCCCGGTCGGAGCCGAACGCCGTACCGAAGAGCATGCGGCCGAACGAGAATTGGGAGTGGCTGGTGCAGCCCGTTAGCCCCCGTGTGGTCGAACTGCTCAATGACGCGCTGACCTTCGAACTCACCGTCACCAACACGTACTTCCTGAACGCCCGCATGCTCGACGGGTGGGGCCTGCCCAAGCTCGGCAAGGTCTTCTACGACCTGTCGATCGACGAGATGCGTGACGCGGACGACCTGATCCAGCGCGTCCTGCTCTTCGACGGCCACCCGAACCTGCAGCGCCTGGGCGCCATCCGGGTCGGCGAGACCGCCGAGGAGATGCTGGTGCTCGCGCTCGACGGCGAGAAGGCGGCGGTCGCCCAGTTCAACGCCTCGGCGAAGGAGTGCCACGACCTCGGCGACCACGGCACCGCCGCCGTCTTCGAGGAGATGGTGCGCGACGAGGAGAAGCACGCCGACTGGTTCGAGGCGCAGCTGGCCGCCATCGAGCGGGTCGGTGCGCCGCAGTACCTCGCCGCGCAGATCTCCACCGAGACGCCCTGACCGCCGCTCCCCCGAACGCACCGAGGGCCGCTTCCCGTACGGGAAGCGGCCCACGTCGTTCGGCCCCTCTGCCGGGTCCCGCGCCGAGCCTGCGAGGCGTGGAGGGCGGAGGGGTCCTCTTTCAGTCGACCAGCAGATCGCGGAGCTCCGCCAGCTGGAGCGTGGCCGCGCGCAGGCCGATGCCGGTGTAGAAGACGTCGTCCTCCACGGCGAAGGCCCGCCCCTCGGCGACGGCGGTCAGCCGCGGCCACAGCGGGCCGGCGACGACCGTGGCCTCACCGGAGTCGTCAGCCGCGCCGTAGGACGAGTACAGGACGATCTCCGCGTCGGCCTCGGTGACCTGCTCCGCACTCAGCTCGGCGAAGGTGGCGACCTCCGCGGTGGGCAGCTGCAGGTGATCCAGACCGATGTCGGACATGACCGTGCCGATGAACGACTCCGCCGTGTAGACGCGGATGGCGCCCTCGACGAACCGCATGGTGCTCACCGTCGTCCCGGCCGGGTCGCCGATGTCCTCGCCCAGCGCGGCGGCGTCGGCCCCGTACGTCTCGAGCAGCTCCTCGGCCTCGTCCGCCAAGCCCAGCGCCTCCGCGTCGAGCCGGAAGTTCTCCTTCCACACGGCGCCGACGCGCTCGGCGAAGACCGTGGGGGCGATCTGCGACAGCTCCTCGTAGATGTCCTCGTGCCGCGTCTTGTTCGAGAGGATGAGGTCCGGCTCGAGGGCGGCGATCGCCTCGAGGTTCGGCTCGGCGATCGTGCCGACGACCGCCACGTCGCCGGCGTCGTCGGCCAGGTAGCTCAGGGAGTCCTCCGAGACGGCGGTGGTGACGGCGCCGACCGGCGTGACGCCGAGAGAGAGCGCGGCGTCCAGCTCGCCGGTGTCCAGCACGACCACCCGCTCCGGCCGTTCCGGGATCTCCGTGCTGCCCATGGCGTGCTCGACCGTGCGCGGAAAGGCCGCGTCCTCGGTGGCCGTCGGCGCGGCGGCCGACTCGGTGTCGTCGGTGCCCCCGCACGCGGTGAGGGACAGCGCGAGGACGAGGGCCACGCCGGTCGTGGACAGGGCAGTGCGTCTCATCGTTCTCCTTCGGGAAGGGCGCGTCCCGCCGGTGGGCCGCGCCGCTGGATCCCTCCGCGACCGTGTGCCAGACTCCGCCGCAGAAGGCAGGTGAGGCTAACCTAAGCAAGATCGAGCGGGCGGTCGAGGAGGGCGCATGACGGTCGAGGTACTCGAGGTTCCCGTGTACCGCCCCTTCGCCGTCCGGGTGTCGCGGCTGCAGCGGCTGAGCCCGAGCTTCCTGCGGGTCACCTTCACCGGCGCCGACATGGCCGACCTCACGTCGAACGGCCGGGACCAGCGGATCAAGGTCATGCTGCCGCTGCCCGGCCGCGGGATCGACGACTGCCCGTCGGAGTCCGACTGGTACGGCGCCTGGCGGGCCCTGCCCGACGAGCGGCGGATGCCGATCCGTACGTACACCATCCGCGCGCTGCGGCCCGAACGCGGAGAGGTCGACGTCGACTTCGTGCTGCACGGGGCGACCGGCCCGGCCTCCGCCTGGGCCGAGACCGCCGTCGTCGGCGACGAGATCGTGCTCATCGCACCGAACGCCAGGTTCCCCGGCCCGACCGGCGGCTTCGAGTGGCAACCGCCGGCCGACGCCTCGTGCCTGCTGATCGCCGGCGACGAGACCGCGGTGCCCGCCGTCTGCGCCATCGTCGAGAGCCTTTCCGCGGACCGTCCCGCGCGGGTGCTCCTGGAGGTGCCGACGCCCGCGGACGCGCTCAACACGGCCGCGCCCGCGGGCGTCGAGATCACCTGGCTGCCGCGCCGGCCGGACGACGGCACACCACCCGCTCCGCGGGGCGCACTGCTGACCGCTGCCGTCATGGACGCACTCGAGGAGCTGGCCGACACCCTCTCCCCCAGGGCCGGGATCGAACTCGACGACGTCGACGTGGACGCCGGCATCCTCTGGGAGGTGCCACCGGAAGACGCCGCGCCGGGCCGATCCTCGGGCGTGTACGCCTGGCTCGCCGGCGAGGCAGGCGTGGTCAAGGGTCTGCGACGCCACCTGGTCCAGGAGCGCGGCATCGACCGCCGCTCGGTCGCCTTCATGGGCTACTGGCGGGACGGCCGGAACAGCGACTGACGCCTTCCGTTTGACACCGTGTCAGCGAACGGTGTCACATGCGGGGGTGACCGGTGCCGTGGACCTGCTGGCGACCGACGGGCTGAGCATCATCGGCACCGTCGGCTTCTTCGTGCCCGCCGCGATCCTGCTCGCGCTCGTCGTCGGCGCCGTCGTCCGCGACCGCAGACTCAGCGCGCGCGAGGAGGCCGCCGAGGCCGACCGGCGAGGGATGCGGCGCGAGGAGATCCCTACTCCTCCTCGAGCCGACTGAGCGCCGTCTCGAGGGCCGCTCCCACCGCGGCGGCCATCTCCGTGCGGAAGGCCGCGAGGACCGCCTGCGCCGCCGCCGGCTGCAGCCGGGCCACCGTGTCGCGCATGGTGTCCAGCTGGTCGCGCGGAGCGCCGGCGTCCACGAACGCCTGCCAGCCGGTCCGCACGAACATCTGCACGTAGGTCTGCGCGATCTCGCGGACGTGCTCGTTCACCCGGGTCTGGGCGTCGATCAGGGAGTCGGGCGGGATCCCCAGCCGAACCACCTGCAGCCCCGCGGCCAGCAGGGCCGGGTCCAGGACGCGCAGGACGCCGTCGCCGAGCCGTTCCACCAGGCCCAGCTCCGGCAGCCGGTCGACGAGCGACGAGTCCTCCGGCACGCCGGCGCGGGCGGCGATCTCGGCGCCGGTCATGGTCTCCGGCTCCGGTGGCAACCACGGGGCCAGGAGCGCGCGGTGCAGCGCAAGGGTGGTGCTGCTGGCGTTGGCGGGCGCGGAGGCCAGCGTCCGCTCGATCATCGCCAGCGAGTAGCCCTCGGCGAGCATCTCGCGGACGAGCAGCAGCCGGGCGACGTGCTCGCGTCCGTAGTAGCCGGTGCGGCCCACCATGCGGGGCGGGGGCAGCAGCCCGCGGGCGGAGTAGGCGCGCAGGTTGCGGACCGTGACCCCGACGCGCGCGGCCAGCTGGTCGACCGTCAGTTCACCGTCGACGTCCTCGCCGTCGCTCAGGGGCTTCTCGGGCGTGACCACGGACACCTCCTCTCATCGTGACCCCCACGGTAGCGCCGTCGTTTATGTATCAGTTGCTGATGTAACGGTGGTCGGTGTTCCATAGCCGACATGGCTCTCAGGGGTTTCCATGCTGCTCGCAGCTGATACACGTCCCGCGGGCGGCGCCGCGATCGGTGAGGTGGTCCTGGCGTCCGGGATCGGGCTGGGCCTGACCGCGGTGCTGCTCGGCCTGGTGTTCCTGCACCGGACACGGCGCTCGACCGTCCTGACCCGGATCGGCACGCGCCTCGGCAACGCCACCGGCGCCCCGGCATGGGTCGCCCTGCCCACCGTCCTGACGACGCTCTCCCTGATGGTGGCGTTGCTGGGGATGATGTGGGACATCAGCCTGCACATCGGCGTCGGCCGGGACGAGGGGCCACTGGCCAACCCGGCGCATTACCTGATCCTGTTCGGGCTCTTCGGGCTCTTCGCCGGTGGTGTCCTGGCCTGCGCGATGCCGCTGGACGAGCGGCCCGGACCGGCCGCCGTCCACTTCCTGCGCGGTTGGGACGTCCCGATCGGCGGCATCGTCGTGACCGCCGCCGGCTTCTACGCCCTGCTCGGGTTCCCCCTGGACGACGTCTGGCACCGGATGTTCGGCCAGGACGTGACGCTGTGGGGCCCCACCCACCTGATGCTCATCGGTGGCGCCGGGCTGTCCATCGTCGGGTTGCTCCTCCTCGAGCAGGAGGGCCACGGGAGCCTCTCGACCGACGACGGCGACCGCAGGGTCGGTCGCACCGCCCGCTTCGTGCGCCAGGCGTCGGCGACGGGCGGCCTGCTGCTCGGGATGTCGGTCTTCCAGGGCGAGTACGACTTCGACGTCCCCCAGTTCCGGCTGGTCCTCGAGCCGCTCATGATCGCCGGCGCCGCAGGCATCACCCTGGTCGCCGCCCGGCTGTTCATGGGCCGCGGCGGCGCGCTGGCCGCCGCGGCGTTCTTCCTCGTCATCCGGGGCGGGATCGCGCTGATCGTCGGGCCCGCGCTCGGGGAGATCCTGCCGGCCTTCCCGCTGTACCTCGGCTCGGCGATCGTCGTCGAACTCCTGGCCCTGTCGGTGCCGCTCGCCCGCCGTCCGCTGGTCTTCGGCGCCGTCGCCGGCGTCGCGATCGGCACGGTCGGCCACGCGACGGAGGCCGGCTGGACCCAGCTCACCCAGACCCTCTCGTGGGGCAGCGACATCCTCGTCGAGGGCACGCTCATGGCGATCGTGGGCGGCGTGGTCGGCGGCCTGCTGGGCGCCCTGCTCGCCTCCGGTCTGCGGCGCCGGCTCCCCCGCCCCGCCGTCGCCCGGACCGTCCTGGTCGGCTCGCTGGTGGTGCTGGCCGCCGCCGTCACCAACGGCCTGCTGGCCACCGTTCCCGACGACCTCGAGGCCACCTTCGGCATCGAGGACGTGCAGCAGGACCCCCGGACGGCCGACATCACGGTGCAGCTCGACCCGGCCGACTTCGTCGACGACCCCGCCTGGCTGCAGATCACCTCGTGGCAGGGCGGTGGCCTGGTCGTCACCCCGCTCGAGCAGACCGGCGAGGGCGCGTACCGGACGACGGAGCCGGTGCCGCTGCACGGCACCTGGAAGACGCTGCTGCGGATCCACGACGGCCGGACCCTCACCGCGATGCCGATCTACCTGCCCGCCGACGAGGCCCTGGGCGAGGACGAGGTCCCGGCCGAGGACGGCATGACCCGGGCGGCCATCCCGGAGATCGAGATCCTCCAGCGCGAGCTGAAGAACGCCGGTGGCGGTCTCTGGGCGGTGTCCAACCTCGTCGTCCTGTTCTGCACGCTCGCGCTCATCGCCACCATCTCGTGGGGCGTGGGCCGCTACTCCCGGCGGGCCGGCGTCCGCGAGCCCTGCCCGGACGCCCTTGCCGATCCGCCGGCCGACGACACCGCGCGCGTGACGAGCGCGCTCGGCCACCGCTGACCCGCCCGCCCCCGCCCCGGAGATCCGCCCGTGCCCCTTCGTCCCGCCGGACTCCCCGCTGCCCTCGTCGGCCTGACGCTCACCGCCGCCCTGACCGGCTGCGCGGGAACCGACTCCGCCGCCTCCCCGAGCACGGCATCGACGCCGAGTTCGGCGGCCGGCACGGCCCCGGCGTCCGCCGCCCCGGCGACCTCGGGACAGCGGATCGAGGTGACCGTGGCCGGTGGGCAGGTCAGCGGGGACACCGGCCGGGTCCCGGTCCCTGTCGGGCAGCAGGTGACGCTGGCCGTCACCTCCGACGTCGCCGACGAGGTGCACGTGCACGGCTACGACCTCACCGCCGAGCTGGTCCCCGGCGAACCGGCGGAGCTGGCCTTCACGGCGACCATCCCCGGGGTCTTCGAGGTGGAACTGCACGACGCCGGCACCGTGCTGCTCTCGCTCCAGGTCGGCTGAGCGTTCCCGGGTGGAAGCCCTCGCGCACGGGGTCGGATCCCGGACCGACCTGCCGATCCCCCTCGGCCTGGCGCTCTACGGCGCGGGCGCGGCGATCCTGCTCAGCTTCGCCGTGCTCCTGCTGTTCTGGCGGACGCCGAGGCTCGGGGGCGCCGACTCCGGGCGCCCGCTCCCCCAGGCCCTGCAGCGGGCCGTCGACAGCGGCGCCGTCCCGACCACCCTCCAGGCGGTGGCCCTGGCCGGCGCCGTCCTGGTGACCGGGGTGGCCGTCGCCGGTCCGGCGGAGCCGTCGCGGAACCTCGCACCGTGGGTGCTGTACGTGACCTTCTGGGTCGGCCTCGTACCGGCCAGCCTGCTGCTGGGCCCGGTCTGGCGGGCGGCGAACCCGCTGCGGCTGCTGCACCGCGGACTGCGCCGGCTGGTGCCGTCCGCGCCAGGGGCCGGGCGGCTGCCGGCGGTCGGGCTGTGGCCGGCCGCGGCGTTCCTCGTCGTCTTCCTCTGGCTGGAACTCGTCCACCCCGGCCGCGCGGAGCCGGCGACGGTCGCCGTCTTCCTGATCGGTTACGCGGCCGTGCAGCTGGCGCTGGCGCTCCGGTTCGGGGAGCAGTGGTTCGCCCACGGCGACGGCTTCGAGGTCTACTCCACGCTCATCGCCCGCCTGTCCCCCTGGGGACGGCGCGCCGACGGGCGTCTCGTACTGCGCAACCCGCTGGCCACCGCGACGGCGGCTCCTGCGGTGCCCGGGCTCGCAGCGGTCGTCGTCGTCCTGCTGGGGTCGACGGCCTTCGACGGGCTGTCGCGCACCGTCTTCTGGCAGACCGGGCCGGGCTCGGCGAACGACATCCTGTCCGGGACCCTCGGGCTGACGGTGATGATCGCGCTGGTGGCGGCCCTGTACGTGCTCGGCACCCGGCTGTCGGGGCGGCTGGCGAGCCAGGAGGCGGGGGTGCAGCCGCGGCGGTACGCGGCGACGGTCATCCCGATCGCACTCGGCTACACGGTGGCCCACTACTTCAGCCTGCTGATGCTCGACGGGCAGACGACCTGGATCCTCGCCAGCAACCCGTTCGGCGTGGCCGGGGTCGACCTGTTCGGCACCTACGACAACAGGGTCGACCTGGCGGCCGTCAGCTCCGACGTCATCGCGCTCGTCCAGGTCGGCGCGGTGGTGGCCGGCCACGTCGTGGGCGTGACGCTGGCCCACGAACGGGCACTGCTCTGCGCGCGGCGGGCGCGGGCGTCCGACCAGCTGCCCCTGGTGATCGTGATGGTCCTGTTCACCGTCGGCGGGCTCGGCCTCCTCTTCGGCTTCTGACCAGCAGCGCCCGGCCTGCGGATACTCCTTCACCCCGAGGGTGAGACGGCCGACATTCGGCTTCAGCCGCCGGTCCGTCCAGCCGATGGGGAGAGAGCCGTGACCGGCGACAACGGGGTCCGCTGCCCCGCCTGAGCGGAAGGACCGCTCCCATGATCGCTGTCACCTGCCGCAACGGCGAGCACTTCTCCATCGATCCGGTGCACATCGAGCGGGTGGAGACCGATCCCGACACCGTCATCCATCTGGTCGATCGCACCAAGTACGTCGTCGACCAGGGCTTCGACGAGCTGCTGCGCACGATCCAGGACCACCGGGCGAGCGTGCTGGTCCTGCAGAAGCGGCTGGCGGGTGGCACCGCCGAGATCGCCGACCACGCCTCCACCGTCCGGAACTCGTCCCTCCGTCTCGAACGCCGGCAGTACAGCCGGGACGACGGCCCGGACTACTCCCCCGTCGTCCCCCCGGCGGGAGCCGACGGCGACTGATCGTCCTCGCTCGTCCGCCCGGGGGACGTCGCCCGGACGGAGCTCAGTCGTCGTCCTTCTTGTCGTTCCCGCGGCCGTTCCCCTTCTTCTCGTCCTTCTCCTCGTCCCCCTCGCCCTTCGGATTCTCCGCGGGCGGGGGTGGCGGCGCGACGGCGTGGGCGACCGTGACGAGCGCGCCGGGCGCCAGCTCCCCCTCGGGGGCCACGGCCGTCACCTGACCCGCCGCGACGTCCGCCGTCTCCACCGGCGCCAGCTGCACCTGCAGGCCGTGCGCCAGGAGCTCGGCGTGGACCTCCTCGACGGGCCGTCCGAGGAGCTCCGCCGCGACGAGGGCCACGGTCGCCGGCGTCGTCGGAGCCGGCGGAGCCGTCGTCGCCTCGGAAACCGCCGGCTCAGCGGGAGTCGTCCCCGCACCGGTCTGCGCCCGAGCGACGACGACGGCGATCACCACGAGGGCGGCCAGCGCCCCGAGGAGCATCGGGACGGGGACGCGCCGCCGTCGCCGGGTGACGCCCTCCGCGGCAGGCGCTCCCGGGGTGGCGGCCGGCGCGAGCGGTAGCGGAAGAACGGCCGTCCCGTTCCGCCCGGCCGGCCGAGGGGCGGGGCTCACGTCGGTGACGCCGTCCAGCGCCGCGTGCAGCGCGGCACCGTCGGGGAACCGGGCGGCCGGATCCTTGAGCATCGCCCGTTCCACCACGGCGCGGAGCCCGGCCGGCACGTCGGGCGGCAGGGGCGCGGGCTCCTCACGGATCTGCTTGAGCGCGATCTGCACGGAGTTCTCGCCGTCGAAGGCCCGCCGGCCGGTCAGGCACTCGTAGGCCACGACCCCGAGTGCGTAGACGTCACTGGCCGGCGTGGCCTTGCTGCCGGCGGCCTGCTCGGGTGCGAGGTAGTGCGCCGTGCCGACGACCTGCCCGGTCCCCGTCAGCGGCACGCTGGACGCCGACCAGGCGATGCCGAAATCGGTGATCTTGACGACGCCGTCGGTTCCCACCAGCACGTTGCCCGGCTTGACGTCCCGGTGGACCACCCCGGCGGCGTGCGCGGCGGCCAGCGCGCCGGACATCTGCCGCAGGATGCCGAGAGTGCGCGCGGCGTCGAGCCGCCCCTCCCGTTCCAGCAGCGTCGACAGCGTCTCGCCCTCCACCAGTTCCATCACGAGGTAGGCGCGCTGCTCGCCGTCCTCCTCGAGCTCGCCGTAGTCGAAGACCGAGGCGATGTTGGGGTGGTGCAGCGCCGCGGTGTGCTGGGCCTCGGCCCGGAACCGGGCGCGGAAGGTGCTGTCCCCGGTGAGCTCGCTGCGCAGCACCTTCACCGCGACGGGCCGTTCCAGCAGCGTGTCGCGGGCCCGCCACACCCGGCCCATCCCGCCGCTCGCGATCGGCATGAGCAGCTCGTACCGGTTGCCGAGCAGACGACCTCGCGTGTGCACTCAGGCTCCCCACTGTCCCGACGCCCCGACGAGGGCCCGACCTCACCAGGTTGCCAGGCGGGCCCGGAGCAACCGCCCGTGACGCCCACCGGCCCCGTTCGGGTGACGAGCCGACTCAGGTCAGGACGGTGGCAGCCGGGCTGCGGCCCCCGGGGCCGCGATCCGTCTCGAGGGCGCGGAGCAGCTCTGCGACGACGTCTGCAGGCGCGCCCGCGCCGGAGATGCTCGCCCCCGGCTCGTCGGGCTGCAGGGGTTCCAGCGTCGCGAGCTGGCTCTCCAGGAGGGACGAGGGCATGTAGTGGCCGGTCCGCTGCTCGACCCGCTTCCGGAGCAGCTCGGCATCGGCGGTCACGTGGGCGAACCACACCGACGGGTGCCCGTCGCGGAGCAGATCGCGGTAGCTGCGCTTGAGCGCCGAGCAGGTCACGACGACCGGCGTCCCCGCCCGCTCGTGCTCACCGATCCAGGCGGCGAGGATCCGCAGCCACGGCCAGCGGTCGTCGTCGTCCAGGGGCCGGCCGCTGCGCATCTTCTCGACGTTGGCGGGCGGGTGGAAGTCGTCGCCCTCGGCGAACTCCCACCCCAGCCGCTCGACCAGGCCCGCGGCGACCGTCGACTTGCCGGAGCCCGACACCCCCATGACGACGATCGAGGTGGTCGGGGGCGAATCGTGAGCGGCCATGCCCGGGGCCATAACCCGGTGGCGCGTGGATCACGCTCGTCGGGACCGGGCCCCTGCCCTCGCGGTGCGGTGGTCTCTGCGGTGCCTGTTCTCCGTCGGGCCCTCGCTCAGACGGCGGCGCCCGCCGCTGTCACCAGCGCGATGGTCTGGTCGACGACGGCCTTGCGGTCGGCTTCGAACTCTGGACTGGTGAGCACGGCGAGGTCCTCGGGGTACTGGAGGGCCGAGATGTGCAGGTGCCCACCAGGGACGTCCCACGCCTGGAGACCGATCCGCAGCCGGTTCGAGCGGTACATGCTCTCGTTGGAGAGGTAGTTCCCGCCCGGGCCGGACGCCGCGGTGGAGCCCTCCGAGGGGTCGTCCTGGCAACGCACCGCCGAAGGAGCGGGGAAGGTGCCCGCAGGCCACTCACAGATCCCGTCGTTGAGCGTGACCGGCCAGGGGCCCGTCCCGGCCGCGATCATCGCCTCGTAGGGCAACGTCGTCTCGATCCACTGCGGTGAGTCGAACGGCTGCGGCCAGTGCGACGGTCGGGAGATCGGGCCGAAGAGCATGTTGCGGTTGTTGTCGGGGAAGCCGCCGCGGGCGTTGGCGGCCCACTGCTCGATGTCCATCCTGCCGCGCCCCGTCTGGCTGATGGTCATGATCAGGTCGGCGCGGTTCTCCCCGGTGCGGAGCACCTGACCGAACGCGTCCTCGACGATGCCCTCGTCGAAGTCGGTCCAGTTGACGGGGAGCACGACGGCCTGCACGACGACCGGGCCCGCGTCGGTCTCGAGCGTCTGGCCGTCGAGCTGCAGCGCGGTGGCCCCGGAGGGGTTGGAGTTCCGCAGGCTCACGTCGAGGCTGTAGGTGTCGAAGCCGCTGATCATCACGCGCTTGGCGCCGCCGGGTTCCTCGGGCCAGTCGATGCTGGTGACGCCGCGTGAGGCGTAGTCGAGGATGTGGACGAGGGCGTTGCGCTGGACGACGCTGACCTCGACCGGCGCCTCCCACTGGCGCACCGCGCGCGTCATGTGCAGCCGCGCCCAGTAGAGCGGCCGGTCGTCGTACCGGTCGATCGTGCCGATCTGCTGCTCGCCCTGGGCGCGGGCCACGGCGAGCTCCCACAGCGCCGCGCCATGGCGGGCGACGAGCTCCTCGGCCTGGACAAGGCTCTGCGCGGCACACAAGTCCGCGCCGAACTGCGCCACCGCCTGCTCGAAACCTGCCGCGCGGAGGAACTGCGCAGCGGCCGACTCGCCCCCCGGGACCAGCGGCTGGCCGATGCGCTGTTCCTCCACCGTGAGCACCGCGTTCTCTGCGACGCAGGCGGGATCGTTCGCCGCCTCGGCGGCCCTGGCGGGCGCCGGCGACACCGACCACAGCGTGAACGACGACAACGCGACGGCGGTGCTGACGCCGGCGTGTGCGGCGCGCCGGCCGAGCGACCTGTGCTGTGCCATTCGATCCTCCGTGGGGATCAGCGATCGAGGCGGCGCCTGTGCGCCGGACCCAGGCCCCCGCACCTTCCCACCGGATCAGGGGTGCCGCAGGCCGAATCAGCCACCGGCAACCCCCGAGACCGCGTGTCGATACCCCGTCCCGTTGAGGGGCGGGCACGCACCGTAGTAATCCCGCTCGACCGGGTTCCGTCGCGGCTGGCACCGTGCCGGCGCCCGCGCACCCACCCGGGGCGTCGTCCCGAAGTGGCGACCGGAACGACTCAGGCCGCCCTCCCCGTGGGGAGAACGGCCTGTCCGATCGGGTGGAGCTGAGGGGACTCGAACCCCTGACCCCCACACTGCCAGTGTGGTGCGCTACCAGCTGCGCCACAGCCCCTTACCGGCCCGGTCTGGTGCGTCCGAGCCGGGAGCAACTGTACAGCCCCAGGTCGCCCGCCCCGCGCAGGGGTGGCGACGCCGCCAGGACGCGGCGCCGCCTCCGCCAGACCCCGTTCAGCCCTGCGCCATCTGTGCGACGCGGATGTGGTTGCCGAAGGGGTCGCGCAGTCCGAAGTCGATGCCGTAGCCGCGGTCCACCGGTTCCTCGGTCACCTCCACGCCCTTGGCCCGGAGCTCGACGTGGGTCTTCCAGGCGTCGTCGCACTGGAAGAAGAGGTGCCCGCCGGTGGTTTCCCTTGGTGACGAGCTCGCGGACCTGCGCGGCCGTCTCCTCGCTCATCGACGGCGGCCCCGGCTTCTCGAGCAGGACGGCCCGGTCGGGCTGCCCGGCAGCACGACCGTGAGCCACCGCATGGGCCCGAACTCCATGTCGGACTGGACCTCGAAGCCCAACTTGCCGACGTAGAAGTCCAGGGCCTCGTCCTGGTCGAGCACGTAGATGCTGGTGATGGTGAGTGCGTTCAACATGTGACGAACGCTAGAAGGGCTCACTCCCCCGCTGCTTCTCCGAAACTGCTCGATCGCGTGGGGCCGCTCGGGCGGGCCCAGGCCATCGCGAAGCAGGTGGGCACCGGAGGCAGCGGACCCCGCCGCCGGTAGACCGACGGCGGCTCGCCCACGATGTCGCGGAACACCCGGCTGAACGTGCCGAGGCTGGTGAAGCCGACGTCCATGCAGATGTCGGTGACGCTCCGGTCACCCGACCGCAGCAGGAACATGGCGCGCTCGACCCGGCGCCGCTGCAGGTAATGGTTGGGCGTCTCGCCGAACGCGGCGCGGAACGTGCGGATGAAGTGCGCCTCGGAGACGTGCGCGATGCGCGCCAGGGCGGGGACGTCGAGGGGCTCGGCGTACCGGCGATCCATGGCGTCGCGCGCCCGGAGCATCCGCCGGTTCGAGTCCTCCGCCGCCCGGCTCACGCCGGGATCACATCACGCCGCGCGCCGCGGGTCAGACGGAGACGCCGCGCTGCCGCAGCCAGGTGAGGGGGTTGATCCGCTCGCCGTCCTCGCCGCCCTCGTGCACCTCGAAGTGCAGGTGCGGGCCGGTGGACTGGCCACGGTTGCCGAGCAGGGCGATGGTCTCGCCGGCGTCCACGTACTGCCCCGGCTCGACGAGGATCTCGTCCATGTGGCCGTAGACGGTGACGTCGCCGTTCCCGTGGAGGATGTAGACGGCCAGGCCGAAACCGCTCGCCGCGCCCGCACGCAGGACGACGCCGTCCCCGGCCGCGTACTCCGGCGTGCGCATGGGCGCCGCGAGGTCGATGCCGTAGTGGAAGGTGCCCCAGCGGCTGCCGTAGCCACTGGTGAGCCGTGCGCCGTCGACGGGCAGGACGAACTTGGGACGGGCGGCCTCGCGGGCGGCGGCCTCGGCCTCGGCGCGGGCGGCGCGCGAGGCGGCGACCTCCTGGAGTCGGGCCTGCGCCTCGGCCACGGTGACCGACGCCTGGGGCTTGAGCTCCAGACCCTCGTCACCGGTGAGCAGGGCTTCCTGCACCTCCAGGACCGAGCTGTCCCCGGCCGAGGCCACGGGAGGGTGCACGCCGAGGACCGCCGCCGCCACACCACCGGCGAGCAGTGCGCTGAGCAGGAGCGCCGGCCGGCGTGCGACGCCCGTGGGTGCGCAGCGACGGGGGCGCGCAGGGACACGGTGACGGGCAGCGGGGCGGACCTCGGTCAGGAGGTCGGTGGGGGCCTCCTGGCCACGACGTGCGTCCATGCACCTGCCTGTCTGTCCGACTGTTCGGGAAGAGCCGACGAGCGCGATCCGGCCGTGCACCATCCAAACATTCCGTGACCCTCCCGTGACCATCTGTACGGCGCGTCGGCGGGGACACGCCGCGTGACGCGCCTCGCGCACCTCGCCGGTCACAGTGGTCACTCACAGCGGTGTGATTCAGTTCGTGCCGCCGGACGTCGGAGCCGCGTGTGCGCGCCGGCGGTGTCGGGCTGGTCACACAGCGGCGCCCGCGTACACCCGTGCGGGTGGCCCGGGCGTTTGAGCGTGGGAGGGAGAGGGCATGGTGTGTCATCGGCGTGAAACCACCCGCGCCGCTCCCGCGTCCGGCGATCCGGACGTGGCCGAAGCGGTTGCGCCTCGCTCCCATTGCGCGGGAGCCCGTTAGACCCGTGTACTGCTGATCACCGTCGGCCCGGACTGGGACGGCCGCGATGAGCCGTGCCCACGAACGAGAGACGGAGGGATGCCTTGACGCAGGCTGAGATCGTCCCCCTCCCCCTGAGCCGCGACCCGCTCCCCGCGGAGGCCTTGTCCGAAGCGACCGCCAGAGAGATCGGCCCGGCCGACCTGCCGAACGTCGTGGCCTCGACCGCAGGGATCCGGCCGCTGACCCAGGAGACGCTGGGGCAGCACGACGAGCAACTGATCGTGCCCACCTACGACCGCTCGGCGCTCACGCCGGCCGTCGTCCACTTCAGCGTCGGTGGCTTCCACCGCTCGCACCAGCTCCTGTACTTCGACGAGGTGGCCGAGCGTCGGATCAGCGACGACTGGGGCGTGGTCGGCGTCGGTCTGCACAGCCGCCACATGAAGGACGCCCTCGCCCCGCAGGACCACCTGTACACGGTCGTCGAGCGCAGCCCCGAGGGCGAGCGGGCGCGCGTCGTCGGCGTGATGGTCGACTACCACTACGCGCCGGACGACCCCGCGACGGTCCTCGACGTCCTCACCGACGAGCGCACCCGGATGGTCTCGCTGACCATCACCGGGGGCGGGTACCGGCTCTGCCCCCAGACGGGTGAATTCGACCCCGAGGACGTCGACATCCAGTGGGACCTCACGGAGACCGCCCGTCCGCGGACCGTCTTCGGCTTCATCGTCGAGGCCCTCGACCGCCGCCGCCGCGCCGGACTGCCCCCGTTCACCGTCGTCTCCTGCGACAACATGCACCGCAACGGCGACGCCGCCCGCGCCGCGGTCGTCGGTTTCGCCCGGCTGCGGGACGAGGTGCTGGCCCGCTGGATCGTCGACCGCGTCGCCTTCCCCAGCAGCATGGTCGACCGGATCACCCCGCACACGACGCCGGAACAGCGCGAGGTGGTGGCCCAGCGCTACGGCGTCGACGACAACTGGCCGGTGATCACCGAGCCGTTCTCCCAGTGGGTCATCGAGGACACCTTCTGCAACGGTCGCCCTCCCCTGGACCTCGTCGGCGTGCGGTTCGTGCCCGACGTCGCCCGCTACGAGCTCATGAAGACGCGCCTGCTCAATGCCAGCCACTGCGCGCTGGGCTACCTGGGGGCGCTCGCCGGACACACCAGCATCGACCGCGTGATGGCCGATCCGGTGTTCGCCGAGTACGTCGAGCAGATGATGGACGTCGAGGTCACGCCGCTCCTCCCGCCCCCGGACGGCATCGACCTGGCCGAGTACCGGCGGACGCTGCTCGAGCGGTTCGCGAACCCGGCCATCGCCGACCAGCTCTACCGCCTGTGCCGGCGCGGGTCGACGAAGATGCCGCACCACCTGCTGCCCTCACTGCGGGAGGCGATCGCCACCGACCGGCCGCACGCCCTGCTGACCCTCGCGGTGGCGGCGTGGTTCCGCTACCTGCGCGGTGTCGACGCCGACGGCCGGCGGATCGTGATCGACGACCCCAAGGCCGAGGTCCTCCAGGCGCTGGCACGTGCCGGTGGCAACGATCCCCGACCGCTGCTCGGCGAGCGGTCGGTCTTCGGCGACCTCGGCGACGATCCCGTGTTCGTCGCCGAACTCGCCGACGCGCTGGAACGACTGGAACGGGACGGCGTCCGGACGACGCTCGCCGCCGCCCTGCGCGGCTCCGGAAGAATCCGCCCGTGACCCATGACCGCCACCCGAGGGGAGCTCACCGCATGCCGCCCGTCCCCACGCCGCTCCTCGAGCAGGTGCAGATCCTGCTGTGCGACGCCGACGGCAACCTCTTCCCGTCCGAGGAGCCGGCCTTCGACGCGTCGGTCGAGGTCACCAACGCCTTCCTCGCCGCGATCGGCAGCGACCGCCGGTTCACCGCCGCGGAGCTGCGGCTGGCCGCCACCGGGCTGAACTTCCGGTCGACCGCCCAGCGCCTGGCCGCCGAGGCCATCGTCCCGGACGTCGACGTCGAACCCTGGGTCCTCGAGGAGAAGCGGGCCGTCACCGCCCACCTCGCCCGCACCCTGCGCCCGCACGGCCCGACCTCCGCGGCGCTCACGGCCCTGGCCGAGCACCTGCCGCTGGCCGCGGTCAGCTCGAGCGCGCTGGCCCGCCTCGCCGCCTGCTTCACCGCGGCGGAGCTGGACGAGCTGATCCCGCCCGCGCGCCGGTTCAGCGCCGAGGACTCGCTGCCCACCCCGACCAGCAAGCCCGACCCCGCGGTCTACCTGCACGCCTGCGCACAGCTGGGGATCCCTCCGCAGGCCGGCCTGGCCGTCGAGGACTCCCTCCCCGGCGCCCTGTCGGCCGTCGCCGCCGGGTGCCCGACCATCGGCAACCTGCTGTTCGTGGCGCCCGATGAGCGCGAGGAGCGCGCCGCCGTCCTCGAGGAGGCCGGCGTGCTCGCCGTCGTCAGCTCGTGGCAGGAGATCGCCGATCTGCTGCTGCCCGTGCTCGCCGCACGCAGGACCGCCGAGGCCGGCCTCCAGACGACGGGAGCAACGCCGTGAAGATCGTCTACAGCGCCTTCCGCGGACACTTCTCCGACAGCCCGCGCGCCATCTACGAGGCCCTGCTCGCCCAGGGCCCCGACTCCCCTGCCGGGGACGCCACGCACACCTGGCTGGCCGCGCCCCACCTGCAGGAGACCTTTCCGGCCGGGATCGACACCGTCGAGTTCGGCACGCCGGAGTCCATCGCCGCCCTGGAGGGCGCCGACATCGTCATCTCGAACGACCACATCCCCCTCGACTGGGAGAAGCGGCCGGGAGCGACGTACCTGCAGACCTGGCACGGCACGATGCTCAAGCGCATCCACAACGACGTGCTGTGGGCGCCGGAGGGGCGGCTGGCCTACCTCGAGCAGGACATCGCCCGCTGGGATCTGCTCCTCTCGCCGAACTCGGTCACCACCGAGCGCCTGCGCAAGGCGTTCGGCTTCACCGGGCCGATCCACGAGACCGGCCTCCCCCGCAACGACCTGCTCAGCTCGCCGCAGCGCGACCAGATCCGCGCCGCCGTCCGTGCCGACCTGGGGATCGGCGAGGACCAGAAGGTCGTGCTCTACACCCCGACGTGGCGCGACGACCTGGTGTTCAAGAAGAGCGGTCCGCAGGATTTCGAGTTCGCCATCGACCTCGACCACTTCGCCGAGCGGCTGGGCGAGGACCACCTGCTGCTGCTCCGGCTGCACAGCATGGTGATGGACCGGTTGGAGATCCTCGAGGGGTCGGTGGTCTGGGACGTCTGCAGCCACCCCGACATCCGGGACCTCTACCTGGCCGCCGACCTGATGGTCACCGACTACTCGTCGACGATGTTCGACTTCGCGATCACCGGCAAGCCGATGCTGTTCTTCACCTACGACCTCGACTACTTCCGGGACGAGCTGCGGGGCTTCTACTTCGACCTGGCCGAGGCCGCCCCGACGCCGCTGCTGCGCACCAGCGAGGAACTGGTGGACGCGATCGCCGGCATCGACGCGATTGCCGCGGAGAGCGAGGCCCGCTACGCCCGGTTCCGTGAGACCTTCACCCACCTGGAGGACGGCTCGGCCACCGAGCGCGTCCTGAAGCTGCTCTTCCCGTCCGGCGCACCCGCGACCGGCGAGACAACCGAGGGAGATGAGAACCGTGCGGACCTCTGACCGCGTTCTGTCCAACGTCCTGCGGGGTCGCTCGTCGTCCCGCTCGACGCGGCGGCACACCGCCCAGCCGCCGCTGCAGGTCGTCATCCTGGCCGCCGGCATGGGCACCCGCCTCGGCCGCGACCATCCGAAGCCGCTGACCCCGTTGCACGACGGCCGCACCATCCTGCGCCGTCAGCTCGACGGCCTGCGCACGGTGCTCGGCGCCGACGTGCCGATCACCGCCGTCGTCGGCTACCGCTGCGAGATGATCATGCAGGCGGCGCCGGACCTGACGTTCGTCTACAACCCCGACTTCGCCGTGACGAACACCTCCAAGAGCCTGCTCCGCGCTCTCAGCAACTCCCGTGACGGCGGCGTCCTGTGGCTCAACGGCGACGTGGTCTTCGACCCCGCGGTCCTCGAGCTCGTGCTCCCCTTGCTGCAGGAGGACCAGAGCTTCGTCTGCGTCGACACGAACACCGTCGCCGACGAGGAGGTCAAGTACACCCTCGACGGTGAGGGCTTCGTGCGAGAGCTGTCCAAGACCGTGGTCGGTGGCCTGGGCGAGGCCGTGGGCATCAACTTCGTCTCCGCCGCCGACAAGTCCGCCCTGATCGAGCACCTGGGCGCCTGCGACGTCCAGGACTACTTCGAGCGCGGCATGGAGACCGCGATCGACGAGCGCGGGCTGCGGTTCCGTCCGGTCGACATCTCCCGGTTCGCCGCGGTGGAGGTCGACTTCGAGACCGACCTGCAGCGGGCCAACACCCTCCTGCCCGGCACGCGCAACCACGTCGTCGACGACGTCGCCGAGGTCGCCGAGGTCGGCTGACCTCGTCGGTTCCGGGCCGGCCGGTCCCCGTCAGCCGACGGGGACCGGCCGCCCCGGCGTCGTGCCGTCGTACGGCGCGGTGCCGTCGCCGGGGGTGTCCTCACGGAATCGGCGGACCGCCGCGATGCCGCCGGCCACGCACCCGGCCCCGAGGGCGAGCAGCAGGGCCACCGCCCCCCGGGCCATGACCGGCGGGCCGTTCGAGGCCACGTTCGCCGTCCAGAGGACGTCGACGTCGGGCAGACCCTGCACCAGCAGGAGCCAGCCGAGGACGACGGCGAGCAGGCCGGTCATCGCGCCACGTCCCCTCCGGGCCGCGCGGAACCCGACGCCGGCCACGAGCGCGGCGATCGTCGCCGGCAGGAGCGCCGAGACGACGGCGCCGGCGTGCGAGGCGACGCTCACCGGCGGCTCGGGCGTCGCTGCTGCGTGCCACAGGGCCGCGGCGGCCCCGACCAGCAGCAGTGCTCCCAGCGGTCGTGCCGTCCGGGCCAGGAGGCCGGCAGTGAGGGCGATCAGGACCAGTGCGGCGTAGAGCGGCCACACCAGCCACGGGGACGGCGGCGGGCTCCAGGTCAGCTCGCCCGACACCTCGACCGGGGTTCCGCCGTGGACGAGCGGCACCGTCCACTCGAACACGGTGTGGTCGCTGCCGGGGTCGGCGGCGACCGCGGGTGGCAGTTGCGACTCGCTCATCCAGTGCGTGCGGTGGTCGTGCCAGACGTAGTGCGGCTCGGTCGAGACCTGCTGCCAGTCGGGCTGGGCGTCCGCGCCCGCGTGGTCGGGCGGATCCACCTGCGCGTACCGGTCCAGATTGATGTAGGCCGCCGGGCTGTTGGCGTTGCGCCAGACGCCGTCCGGACCGATGCGCAGATAGGGCTCGCCGCCGTACCCCGGGACGACCACCTCGGCACCGGTCCGGTTGACCAGCTCCAGCTCGTCCCCGAACTGCAGCACGCGCACGTCGAGGCCGGGAACCTGCGGGGTCACCGCGACCACCCGGGCGTCGAAGTCGCTCCCGGCGGCCTCGCCACCGACGTGGGCGGCCGCCGGCCCGGACACGGCGACGGTGGCCAGCAGTGCCAGCAGGACCACGAGGAGGCGGGCCGCCGGCCGGCTCACGCCTCCGCCGCCACCAGGCGAAGGTCTGCGGCGATGTCCCGGGACGTGTTGCCGCTGTCGAAGGCGACGTGCGCCTCGTCGTCGGCTCCGTACAGCAGCAGCAACGACGAGTGCAGCCGCCCGTGGTCCTCGGCCAGCGGCACCCCGGTCGACAGCTGCGCCTGGTCGATCGACTCCTGGTCGCCGGTCAGCCCGATGAACGGCACGGGCAGGTCGGCGGCGAAGCGGCCCAGGTACTCGCCGAGGACCTCCGGGGTGTCGAACGCCGGATCGGTGGTCACGAAGACGACCTGCAGGTCCTCGACCACCGCCGCGTCGAGTCCGCGCAGGGCGACCGCGACATCGGCCATGGTCGTCGGGCACACGTCGGGGCAGTTCGTGTAGCCGAAGAACAACAGGGTGGGCCGGCCCGCCGTGGCGGCCTTGAAGTCGAAGGGCGCCCCGGTGGTGTCGGTGAGGGTGAACGAGGGACGGCGGTAGGGCTCGGCGAGGTCGAGACCGGCGTACCGGTCCTCGGGGGCCTCGACGGCGGCCGGGACGTCCGAGTGGTCGTGTCCGGCCGCGCCGCCGTCCGGCCCCTCGGCGGTCGGATCGCTGCCGCAGCCGGTCAGGACCAGGACGGCGGACAGGGACAGTGCCGCCAGCGCCGGGCGCAGGCGACCGCGGACGGCGGAACTCACGAGGACACCGTACGTCGGCCGGCCCGCCAGCCGAGGACGACACCGCCGACCGCGGTCAGCAGGGCGAGGATGGCCAAGAACAGCGCGAGCCCGCCCGGGGAGTCCTCGACGGCGGCGGCATGGGCGCTGTCGTCCTGCCCCTCGCCGGCGCTCTCGCTCGCCGTCCCCTCGATACCGGCGGCTGCGGCGAGGGTGAGCACCGGGGCCGGACGCTCGGGCTCCTCCTGACCGTCGATCGACGGCTCGATCCAGGCCGACTCACTACCGTCGCTGTAACGCTGCACGGTGGGGAAGGAGAGTGCGCCGGCCTCCGGGAACGGCCCGCCCGAGAGCGCGAACTCCTGGAACTCTCCCGGCGCGATCCCGGCACCGGCCTCGGCGCGGAACTCCACGACGGAGACGTAGGAGCTGACCTCCTCCCCGTGGACCTGCAGCGGCTCCGCGAGGTCGGACGTCGTGAGGGTGGCCGTCCACCCGGGGAGCGACTGGGTGCGCAAGGAGGGCATCGCGGCCTCCGGCGGTACCTGGATGCGCAGCCCGACCGTGCTGGCGGTGTCGCTCTCGTTCGGCACGCGGAAGGTGATCTTCCCGTAGCCGCCGGGGGCGGCGTCCTGGCTGGACACGCTCACGTGCGCCGACGCGCTGCCGGCGAGGACGAGCGAGGCCGCCAGCGCGGTGAGGACCGCCGCGCCGAGGACGGCGAGGCGGGCGAGGGGGCGGGGCAGGGACACAGAACTCCTGTTCATCGATGTGCTGGTCGGCTGGGGGTCAGCGGACCGGGAACTCGGTACGGGCAGTGGTGGCGGTGAACTCGTCCAGCCGGATGCTGACGGCGAGGGTCCACGTGCCGGCGCCGGGGATGGTCATCCCGTCGGAGACGTAGTGGCCCGGTCCGGCCGGTTCCAGTGGCACGTCCAGCGGCCCGATCTCCTGGGACGGCTCGGTCAGGCTGACGGTGATCGTGGCGGGCTGGGTGGGCCTGCCCGCGTCGTCGAAGAGGTAGACGTGCAGGGTGTTCGGCCCGGGCCGCGCCGGGTCGAGCGAGAGCTGCACGCTGCCGGACGGTCCGCCGCTGCCCTGCAACGGCAGCAGCACGTCCACCGGTTCGGCGACGGCGGAGCGGGCCGGCGGGGTGCCGACCAGCACCGCCGACAGCGCCAGGACGACGGCCGCGACAGCGAACTCCACGAGCACCGAACGCCGCAGGGCCGGCACGTGCTCGGCGGCAGCGGCCGACTGCAGCCGGTCGCGTACCCCCGCGGCCTCTTCCACCTCGGTGGCGACACCCGAGCTGCCGGGACTACCGGCGGCGAAGGCGTGCGCGGTGAGGCTGCGGAGCCCACGGGCCCGGGCCCGCCGGACACCGAGTCGCTGCTGCACCCAGACCCGGGAGACGCCGGCCGCGGCCAGCAGGACGACCACCAGCAGCAGCTTCGCGACGAGCAGCCAGCCGTACGTCGTGGCGAACACTGCTGTCGGGGACCGCACCTCACGGACGGCCTGCACGGTGCCGCTGACCACCAGAGCCGCGACCGCGCCGAACGCGATCCGCGACCAGGGCGGGAGCATGGCGGCGAGGTCCTGCGGCGGCGTTCCCGATCGCAGCACCACTGCGAGCAGGGCGGCCAACCCGCCGAGCCAGACCGCCATCCCGGCGGCGTGCACCGCCGCGACGGCCACCGCGAGCCCCGGCCAGGCCCCGGCCACCGGGTGCCCGATGGCCGCGGTGGTGACGACCGCCCCGAGCGCCAGCGCGCCGGCCACCGCCGATCGCCGGCCCGACGGGGGCACGCCGCGCCGCCAGACGGGCAGCAGGACGAGTGCGAGCCCGGTGGCGAAGAGCGCGCGGGCGAGCAACGTCCGGCCGGCCGTCGACGAGGCCGTGGCGGACAGCAACGACGGGTCGAAGACGGAACCGATACCCGCGGCCCCGGCGTACGGGCCCTGGAGCAGGAAGGTCAGCAGGGCGCTGACCGCGAGGGCGGCGGCGCCCCCGGTGGCCAGGCCGCGGAGCCGGGCCGAGTGCCAGCCTCCGGGCCAGCAGAACAGCGCCAGCACGGGGACACCGATCGCCAGCGCGAGTCCGGCGAAGCCCACCCAGCGGCTGATCGGAAGCGCGACGGCGACGACCGGATCGGTGCGGTCCTGCGCTCCGGCCGCGGTCATGGCCACCAGGTCGGCGTCCCCCACGGTGAAGGAGAAGGCACCGGCGATGGGGTGCGAGTCGGCCGACACCACCCGATAGGTGACGAGGTAGCCCGTGTCGTGGGGAAGCTCGTCGAGCGGGGTGATCGTCAGCGTGTCACCGTCCACGGCGGCCGTGCTCGGCAGCACGGCGCCGTCCGCCTGCAGCAGACGGGCGTACCCGGAGCCGAGGGACACCCCCTCGGTGAACTGCAGCGTGATGCGCTCCGGCGACCGCTCCAGCCGGGCCCCCTCCCCCGGGTCCGTGGCGACCAGCTCGGCGTGCGCGGACGCCGCCGGCGCCGTCGCCACCCCGGCCACCGACCAGCCACCGAGCAGGGCGGCCAGCAGGAGCAGGACGGGCAGGGAACGCCTCACGCGGGCACCCGCCGGCCGCCGAAGGCACCGACGGGGCGGCGGCGCCCCCGCCAGGCGACGGCGGCGACCAGGACGACCCCGGCGAGCACGAGCAGATGGACGACCGCCCGTTCCACGTGGACGTGCCCGGCTCCCAGGTCGGTCAGGGTCACCGGCACCAGCAGCGCCGCGAAGGAGCCGAGGAACGGAAGCGCCCCGGCGGCCAGGCGAGGGCCCGCGGCGACCGCCAGGAACGCGGCCGCCACGGCGAGGTTCCACGCCGCGGTCTCGTGCGCCATGTGCACCGGCGCGCTCATCGCCCCCGCGCCGAAGGTCAGCACCGGCCACGCCATGGCCGCCTGGGCGATCCCGACGGCCACCAGCGCGAGCCGGAGTGCCGAGTCGGCCAGCCGGGCCCGGGCGGCCGCGGCGGCCCCCGGCAGCTCGCGGGGCAGGGCGCCGAGCACCGATGCGGTGAGGTCGGGCACCGGAGGCGCGGGAGCCAGTCTCGCCCGGCGGGTCACCAGCGTGGCGGCGGCCATCCAGGCGGTGCAGTCCGCGCAGGCGGCGAGGTGCTCGTCCAGCTCACGGGAAGGCACCCCGAGGGCTTCACCGTCGAGCCTGGCGGAGATCGCCTCGCGGAAGGGAGAACACGGCATGGTCCATTAGTCGCTCCCCGGCCCCGTCCGGTTCCCGGCCGGTTGTGGGCGACGGGGAGGATGGGGTCATGGACGACCTGGCGCGCACCGCGGCCGATGCCGCCGGGGGTGACCCTCTGGCCGCGGCGGCGCTCGTCCGCGCCACGCAGTCCGACGTCTGGCGGCTGTGCGCGGCGCTCGGCGACCGTGACAGCGCCGACGACCTCACGCAGGAGACCTACCTGCGCGCCTTCGGGGCGCTGCACCGCTTCGAGCACCGCTCCTCGGTGCGCACCTGGCTGCTCTCCATCGCCCGCCGCGTCTGCGCCGACGCCCTCCGCTCGCGTCGTCGACGGCGGATGACCCTCGTCCGCGACGACGCGGACCTGGAGAGCCTGTCGCGCCCCCGCGGCGCGGATCCCGTCGCGGAGGGCGCGACCGTGGTCGATCTGCTCGCCCGGCTCGACGTCGACCGGCGCGAGGCCTTCGTCCTCACCCAGCTGCTGGGCCTGCCCTACGCCGAGGCGGCGGAGGTCGCCGGCTGCCCGGTCGGGACCATCCGCTCCCGGGTGGCCCGGGCCCGTGCCGATCTCGTCGCGTCGCTCGACGGAGTGGCGAGCGCCGGCTGCCATGGTGGCGCCACCCACGGTTGACCATTCGATGCACGTCCGACATCTCGCGGCCACCTATGCTGCCCGACGGCCGTGCGTCGCTCCGATGCGGCGGCGACCCGGCCCCCACCCCCGACACGGAGCCACGCGTGCCCTTCAGCCTGACCCCCAAGGACTCGAGCTTCTACCCGCTGTTCACCGCCTCGGCGGAGAACCTGGTCGCGGCCACCGACGTCCTCAGCGATTTCATCCACGACCACGCGCGTCGCGCTGAACTGGCCATCCAGCTCCGCGACCTCGAGCACGCGGCCGACCAGACCACGCACGCGATCTTCCGGCAGCTGAACACCAGCTTCGTCACGCCGTTCGACCGGGAAGACATCTACGCGCTGGCCAGCAACCTCGACGACGTCATGGACTACGTCGAGGCGGCAGCCGACCTGGTCATCCTGACCGGGCTCGGCACCCTGCCCGCCGAGATGAGCCAGCAGGTCGCCCTGCTGCAGCGGGCCGCGCAGACCACCGCGGAGGCGATGCCCCGGCTGCGCACCCTCAAGGACCTCTCCGACTACTGGATCGAGGTCAACCGGATCGAGAACGAGGCCGACAAGCTGTACCGGCGGCTGCTGTCCCGGCTCTACAGCGGCGAGTTCGACGCCCTGGAGATCCTCAAGCTCAAAGAGGTCGCCGACCAGCTGGAAGAGGCGGCCGACGCGTTCGAGCACCTCGCCAACGTGGTCGAGACGATTGCCGTCAAGGAGTCCTGACCCCGCATGGACGCGGCCGTCATCGGTCTGATCGTCATCGTCCTGGTCGCCCTGGCCTTCGACTACACCAACGGCTTCCACGACGCCGCCAACGCCATCGCGGTAGCGGTCTCCACCAAGGCGCTCACCCCGCGCGTGGCGCTCGCCCTCGCCGCGGTCATGAACCTGGTCGGGGCGCTGCTCTCGACCGAGGTGGCCAAGACCGTCGGCGCGGGGATCATCGATCCTCCCGAGGGCAACAACGGCCTGGAGATCGTCTTCGCCGCGCTCATCGGGGCGATCACCTGGAACATGATCACCTGGTGGTACGGGCTGCCGTCGTCGTCCTCCCACGCGCTGATCGGCGGGCTCGTCGGCGCCGCGCTGGCCGCCGCGCACTCGGTCCAGTGGATGGGTGTCTTCAACAAGGTCATCGTCCCGATGATCGTCTCGCCGCTGGTCGGGTTCGGGCTGGGCTACCTGTTCATGCTGGTGCTCCTGTGGACCTTCCGCCGGGCGCACGTGACCAAGGCCAATCGCAACTTCCGCTACGCGCAGATCGTCAGCTCGGCGACGATGGCTCTCGGGCACGGCATGCAGGACGCCCAGAAGACGATGGGCATCATCACCCTGGCGCTGTTCACCGCCGGGGAGATCGACAGCTTCGAGGTGCCGTTCTGGGTGGTGCTCGCCGCTGCTGCCGCGATCAGTGCCGGAACCTACGCCGGGGGGTTCCGCATCATGCGCACGATGGGCCGGCGGATCATCCAGCTCAGCCCCGCCGGCGGCTTCGCCGCCCAGACGGTGGCCTCGAGCGTCATGGTGACCACCGCGACCGTGTTCGCCGTCCCCGTCTCGACGACGCACATCACGACCACCTCGATCATGGGCGTCGGCTCGACCCGGCGACTCTCCGCCGTGCGCTGGGGTGTGGCCGGCAACATCGTGGTCGCGTGGGTCGTCACGCTCCCCGCAGCCGGCATCGTGGCCGCCGCCGCCTACTTCCTGACCGACCTCGCCGTCGGCTGAAAGCTGTCCCGTGACCGGTAGCCGCGAGGGGCCGCCGGTCGCGCTGGGCACCGCGCCGGGCCGCTGGCTCGTCGTCGTCGCGGTGCTGGCGACCGGGATGGCATTCCTCGACGCCACGGCGGTCCAGGTGGCTCTTCCCTCCATCGGCCGCGAGCTGGACGCCTCGCTGTCCGGGCTCCAGTGGACCGTCACCGGCTACACGCTGACGCTGGCCTCGCTGATCCTGCTGGGCGGTTCGCTGGGCGACCGCTACGGGCGTCGGCGGGTCTTCGTGATCGGGGTCGTCTGGTTCGCTGCCGCCTCCATGCTGTGCGGGCTGGCCCCGAACACCGGCCAGCTCGTCGCCGCGCGCGCCCTCCAGGGCGTCGGCGGGGCCCTGCTCACCCCGGGCAGCCTGGCGCTGATCCAGTCGTCCTTCCGTCCCGGGGACCGGGCGAAGGCCATCGGGTTGTGGTCGGCGCTGGCCGGCGTCGCCGGCCTGATCGGGCCGTTCCTCGGTGGGCTGCTGGTCGACACGGTCAGCTGGCGGGTGGTCTTCCTCATCAACGTTCCGATCGCCGTCCTGATCGTCGCCGTCGCCGGAAAGCACGTGCCGGAGAGCCGGAACCCCGCCCACCACGGGCGGTTCGACTACCTCGGAGCCGCACTGGGCGCCCTGGCCCTCGGCGGTCTGACCTACGCGCTCATCACCGCCGGTGAGACCCCGGCGAGGCCCGACGTCCTCGCCTCCGCGGCGATCGGCCTTCTCTCTGGCCTCGCCTTCGTCGCTCGCGAGCGGCGAGCCGCCGACCCGATGCTGCCCCCTCGGCTGTTCCGCGATCGGCAGTTCACCGGCGCCAACCTGGCCACGCTCGCCGTCTACGGGGCACTGGGTGGCAGCGGGCTGTTCCTCGTCATGCAACTGCAGATCGTCCTCGGCTACGGCGCGACCGCAGCGGGCGCCACGATGCTGCCCTCGATCCTGCTGCTCACGCTGCTGTCCCCGCGGGCCGGCGCCCTGGCCCAGCGGATCGGCCCGCGACTGCCGATGACCGTCGGACCCCTCGTCGTCGCCGCCGGCACACTGCTGCTGGCCGGCGTCGACGGCGGCCGGCCCTACGCCGTCGAGGTGCTCCCGGGGTCGGTGCTGCAGGGGCTCGGCATGGCGGTGGTCGTGGCCCCGCTGACCGCGACCGTGCTGGGGGCGGCCCCCGACGCGCTGGCCGGGATCGCCAGCGGTGTGAACAACGCGGTGGCCCGGGCCGCGCAGCTGTTGGCGGTGGCCGCGCTGCCGGCCGCCGTGGGCCTCTCCGGCGACGACTACGCGCAGCCGGGCGCCTTCACCGACGGCTTCCGGACGGCGATGGTCGTCTGCGCGGTCCTGTTCGCCGTGGGTGGCGCGATCTCGTGGTGGACCATCCGGAACGACGTCCTGCAGGCCTGATCCCGCCTCCTGGGACCGTCGATTGCATAAGTCGACCAATCTGGTAGACATATGCCCATGGCGGCGACGGCGGTGCTCCTCGTGGGGCGGATCCACGTCGACCTGCTGCGTGTCTGCACCGCCACCTGTCCGGGCTGCTGACTCCTCGCGCCTGACGGCGCCCCTCGTTCTCCCCGCAGCGCTGCGCCCCTGTCCGTGCGCCCTGCGGTCCTTGAGACCCGGAGTTCAGTCCTGTGAAGACCCTTGTTCTCCTCGCCCTCGTCGGCCTGGGCGCACAGCTCGTGGACGGCAGCCTGGGCATGGCCTACGGCGTCACCTCGACCACCCTGCTGCTCGCCATCGGCACCAACCCCGCGGCCGCCTCTGCCACCGTGCACGTCGCCGAGATCGGCACCAGCCTCATGTCCGGGCTGGCCCACTGGAAGTTCGGCAACGTCGACTGGAAGGTCGTCGCGAAGATCGGCCTGCCGGGCGCCGTCGGCGCCTTCGCCGGCGCCACGTTCCTCTCGCACCTCGCCACCGAGGTCGCCGCCCCGGTGATGTCCCTGATCCTGCTGACCCTCGGGGCCTACATCCTGGCGCGCTTCACTCTCCGGGGCATCGACCGCCGCCACTTGGGCAAGCCGATGCGCAAGCGCTTCCTCGGCCCGCTCGGCCTGGTGGCCGGGTTCGTCGACGCCACCGGTGGCGGCGGGTGGGGGCCGGTCGGGACCCCGGCCATCCTCGCCAGCGGCCGGATGGAACCCCGGAAGGTCATCGGCTCGATCGACACCTCCGAGTTCCTCGTGGCGGTCGCCGCCAGCCTCGGCTTCCTGCTCGCCCTGGGCTCCCAGGGAGTCGACGCCGTCTGGGCCCTGGGGCTGCTGGCCGGTGGCCTGGTGGCTGCCCCGGTCGCCGCCTGGCTCGTGCGGCACGTCCCGCCCCGCATGCTCGGCTCCCTCGTCGGCGGGATGATCATCCTGACCAACGCGCGCACGCTGCTGACGAGCGACTGGATCGACGCCGGGGACCCCGCCCGCTACGCCGTCTACGCGGTGCTCTACCTCGTCTGGGCCGCCGCGGTCGTCCACTCGTACCGCGAGTACCGCAAGGACCGGGCGCTGGAGTCGGCCGACGCCATCGCCGCGGTGGCCGAGCGGAACGTGGTCGCCGACGTCGGGAACGACGGCTTCGACGCCGCGGTGGCAGAGGGCCAGATCGCAGCCGGGCGCCCGAGCGCACCGCGAGACTGAGACGCGACTCTGCGTCGCCCAGCCCTCGCACGCTCGGGACGGGCCCCTGACGCGGGGCCGCTCCGGTCATCCGGTGCCGGCAACCGCCCGTGGCTGCCGGTACCGAGAGCTCGTCAGTGGGTGGCGAGGAGCCGCGCCTCGAGGTGCGACGGGAGGCCGGGTTCCTGGCGGTGCGCCATCGGAGGCAGCGACGGCCGCTCGTGGGTGGACTGCCAGGCCCAGGTGTCGGCCACGGACGCGCGCAGCGGGCGACCGGACAGCCCGAGCTTCCGCGCGCGGGTGGTGTCGACGTCCCAGGCGGTCCGCGCCACCTCGGCCGGCAGCCAGAGCGGCAGGTGCACCCACGGCTGCACACCCGACGACAGCAGCTCGTCCTCCGGTACCGGCACCCACTCCGCGTCGCTGCCGGTGACGTCGCGGCAGAGGTCCAGCAGGGCGCCCAGCGTCGTCATCCCGTTCGGGCCCGTGGCATTCACCGCCCCCGCCGGCCTCCGCTCGGCCACCTCGACCAGCCAGCCGGCCAGGTCGCGCGCATCGACGGCCGTCACCGGCTGGTCGAGGGTCTCCGGCACGACGACCCGGCCACCCCGGCTGATCCGATCCAGCCACCAGCCGAGCCGATGGATGGGGTCGTAGGGACCGATGATCAGGCCGGCGCGGGCAGTGAGGAACCGTTCGCCGAGGGCAGCTCCGAGGATGCGTTCGGCGTCGGCCTTGATCGGGCCGTACTCCTCGGCCTCGGTCGTCCAGGTGGGCTCGTCGTCCTCCGGACCGACGGGGCCGGGCGGCCAGTTGCGATAGGCGTTCAGGCTGCTCACGAAGGCATACCCCTGCACCCCGCCCAGCACGACGGCGGCGTTGCGAGCGGCAGCACGGGTCTGGCAGGACGTGTCGACGACGAGCTCCGGCGCCCATCCGTCGAGTGCCTTCGGCAGGGCATCGGGATCGTCCCGGTCGCCGTGCAGCGCCCGCGCGCCGGCCGGAGGCTGTCCGGAGACGCCGCGGGTGAAGGTGGCGACATCATGGCCGCGGCCGAGCGCCGCCGTCGCCACGTGCCGGCCGAGGAAGTGGGTGCCACCGAGCACGAGGAGCCGCATGGTGCTCACTCCAGTGCAGCGCTCCCCCGCCGTCCAGCCGGTTCGCGGCAGGCGTAAGCAGAAGGAGCCCGTCCCTCTCACCGCTCGCACGCTCGCGGCGAGCCTCCGACCGGGGTCGAGGAGCAGCGTGGAAGGAGGGGGTCCTTCAGACGGCCCGCGGGTACTCCGGGACCTGCGGCAGCGGTGTGGAGCGCGCCGCGGCCAGCACCATCTGCGGCGACCTGGGCAGCCCGCGGCGGGTGCACAGGCGCAACGCCCGGGCACCGGTCAGCACGTCGGTCTCCGGCGGCACCACCAGCAGGTCCGCCCGTCGGACCCCACCGGCCCAGGTCAGGCAGACGACGCCGGGGTCCATGCTGCGGAAGCCACCGGTCCGCACGGTCCGGCCCTGCACCACGATCTTGCGCGGCGCCGGCGACCAGGCGTCGATGGCGTAGGTGAACCGCTCGACGCGGACGCCGCGCCGGTCGAGTTCGGCGATCAGCTCCGGCACCTCGAGGGCGAGGTCCCGGCTGCGCGGGAACCAGGCGCCGTCGAACGCCGACGCACCGTCACCGGCGTTGTCCCGAAGACTCACCCGGACATCGATCCCGCCCCGGAACCCCGCATCCGGAGCCGTTCGGGTGATCATCGTCGTCATCAGCGCTCGGCCGCCTCTCGTCGCTCGACCAGGGCCGCGGAACACGGGCCCGACGGCAAGCTACGGCCCGCCATGGGCGTGTTCCCGCCAAGGCGAGCCGGGCGCGTCACCGCTCCCCGGCCCGTCGTCACGACCCGTGCGCGACCGGCCACACGGCCCTGCCGCCCAAAGCGACAAGTCAACTTGCCGACGGTGGCCCCGTCCCGGGTCCCGCCCCGAGCGTGCGAAGGGTGGGGAGGACGGGGTCCTCTCAGGGCTTGGGCTTGCGGTTCTTGGCCTTGCCGCGCTCGGTCTGGTCGAGCACCACCTTGCGGATGCGCACCGTGGCCGGGGTGACCTCGACGCACTCGTCCTCGGCACAGAATTCCAGCGCCTGCTCCAGGTTCAGGATGCGCGGCGGGATCAGCCGCTCCAGCTCCTCGGAGGTGGACTTGCGCATGTTGGTGAGCTTCTTCTCCTTGGTGATGTTCACGTCCATGTCGTCCGGACGGGAGTTCTCACCGACGATCATGCCCTCGTAGACCTCGGTGCCGGGCTGGACCATGAGCTGGCCGCGCTCCTGCAGCGAGAACATCGAGTACGTCGTCGCCACGCCCTGCCGGTCGGCGACGAGCGAGCCGGTCGGGCGGGCACGCATGTCACCCAGCCAGGGCTCGTAGCCCTCGAGGTTGTGGTTGAGGACGCCGGTACCGCGGGTCTCGGTGAGGAACTCGGTGCGGAACCCGATGAGGCCGCGGGACGGGACGATGTACTCCATCCGCGCCCAGCCGGTGTCGTGGTGCACCAGGTTCTCCAGCCGGCCGCGGCGGACGGCCAGCGCCTGGGTCAGGGTGCCGACGTACTCGCCGGGGGTGTCGATGGTGACCCGCTCGACCGGCTCGTGCAGCTTGCCGTCGATCTCCTTGGTCACGACGGTCGGCCGGCCGACGGTCAGCTCGAACTCCTCGCGGCGCAGCTGCTCGACGAGGATGGCCAGGGCCAGCTCGCCGCGGCCCTGCATCTCCCAGGTGTCGGGACGGTCGGTGGGCAGCATGCGCACCGACACGTTGCCGACCAGCTCCTGGTCGAGGCGGTTCTTGATCAGCCGGGCGGTCAGCTTCTTGCCCGACTTGCCCGACAGCGGCGAGGTGTTGATCCCGATGGTGATCGAGATCGAGGGCTCGTCCACGGTCAGCGGCGGCAGGGGACGCGGGTCGTTCGGGTCGGCGAGGGTGTCGCCGATCATGATGTCCTCGATGCCGGCGATGGCGACGAGCTCGCCCGGGCCGGCGCTGTCGGCCGGGGTTCGGGTGAGGCCCTCGGTGACCAGCAGCTCGGTGATCTTGACGTTCTTGATGGAGCCGTCGGTCCTGCACCAGGCGACCTGCTGGCCGTTCTTCATCGTGCCGGAGTGGATGCGCAGCAGCGCCAGACGACCGAGGTACGGCGAGGCGTCGAGGTTGGTGACCTGCGCGCGCAGCGGCTCCTCGGCGTCGTAGACCGGCGCCGGGATCGTCTCCAGCAGCGTCTTCACCAGCGGGGCGAGGTCGGGGCTGTCGGGCGAGGTGCCGTCGGCGGGCCGGGTGAGCGAGGCCTGGCCCGTCTTGCCGTTGCTGTAGACGATCGGGAAGTCGAGGTTGTCGACGTCCATGCCGGAGTCCTCGAGCAGCTCCATGAACAGCTCGTAGGTCTCGTCGACGACCTCGGCGATGCGCGCGTCGGAGCGATCGGTCTTGTTGACCACGAGGATGACCGGCATCCCCTTGGCCAGCGCCTTGCGGAGCACGAAGCGCGTCTGGGGCAGCGGGCCCTCGGAGGAGTCGACCAGGAGGACGACGCCGTCGACCATCGACAGGCCGCGCTCGACCTCACCGCCGAAGTCGGCGTGGCCGGGGGTGTCGACGATGTTCACCGTCACCGGGTTGCCGTTCTCGTCGGCCAGCCGGATGGCGGTGTTCTTCGCCAGGATGGTGATGCCGCGTTCGCGCTCGAGGTCCATCGAGTCCATGACGCGGTCCTGCGTCGTGTCGGCGTCGGTGCCCTCGCCCTTGGCACGGCCGAGCGCGCCGGCCTGGCGGAGGAGGGCGTCGACCAGGGTCGTCTTGCCGTGGTCGACGTGGGCGATGATCGCCACGTTGCGCAGGTCGTCGCGGGTGGGCATGCGGAAGGGCACCTCGGGGGGTTCGGGGAGACCGCTGCGTCAGCGCGCGGCATCTCGTGTAACGGCCGCCGGCCCGGCGACCTTCCCATGGTAGTCGCTCAGCGGGCGGGCTCCCCCGGCCGAGAGGCATCTGCCACCCGGAACGTCACCCCCGCGGCGGCGAGCGTGACCAGACTCACGGCCAGCCAGGCCGGCAACCCGACGCCGATCGCCAGGACGTGGGCGAGGACGAAGGCGCCGACGTAGAGCGCGGCGAGCGCCACGGCGGTTCCCGGTCCACGGCGCCGCAGCCAGAGGGCACCGGCGGCCAGGCCGGCCACGGCGAAGACGGCGCCGCCCAGCGCCCGGATGCCCGTGCCCTGCGCGACGCCGAAGCCTGCGGCCAGCCCGACGGCGACGAGGACGGCGGACGGGAACCGGGTGCGGACGAGGGTCGAGGTCGACATGGTCCCCAGTCTCCCCCGTCGTCCGGGACCCTCGTCGAGTGAGCAGTTGTGGTCGCCGACACGCGCGGACGCGCCGTCGCGGGCAACCACAACTGCGCACTCGACGGCGAGGGGCCCCGGGCAATCGCCCGGGGCCCCTCGTCCTCGATCAGGCGGTGCGGAGCACGGCCTCGATCTCGAGCTCGACGGTGATCTTGTCGCCGACGACGACGCCGCCGCCGTCCATCGGCATGTCGATGTCGACGCCGTACTCCTTGCGGGAGATCTCGGTCTTGGCCGAGAAGCCGGCGCGCGTGCCGCCGTAGGCGTCCGGCCCGAAGCCGTTGAGCTCCAGCTCCAGGGTGACCGGCTTGGTGATGCCCTTGATGGTCAGGTCACCGGTGACGGTCCAGTCGGCACCGTCGGTGGCGACACTGGTGGAGCGGAAGGTCATCTCGGTGTAGTTGCCCACGTCGAAGAAGTCGGCGGAGCGGATGTGCGCGTCGCGCTGCTCCTGACGCGTGTCGATCGAGTCCATGTTGATGCGCGCGGTGACGCTGGACTGCGTGGGGTCCTCTGCGGTGACGATCTCGCCGGAGAAGTCGCGGAAGTAGCCGCGGACCTTGCTGACCATCATGTGGCGGACGGAGAAGCCGACGGTGGAGTGGGCGGCGTCGATGTCCCAGGTGCCGACGACGTAGCCGGGGATCTGGACGGTGGAGCTGCTCATGAGGTGCCTCCGGTGGTTGAGCGTTTGACCTTCTGCCGCATCCTAGCGTAGTTGAAGGCTTTACTATTCCGCCGGTATTCTGTCGGTCATGACCACCGACGTGTCGGCTGCCGAGCCCCCGGTCCCCGCCTGCCCGGGCCCGGGGCCCGACGAGGCCCGTTGGCTGTCGGAGGACGAGCAGCTCGCCTGGCGGGCGTGGCTGTTCAGCTCGCTCCTCCTGCACGACCGCCTGGACCGCGACCTGATCCGGGAGACCGGCATCTCCCACGCGTACTACGAGATCCTCGTCCAGCTCTCGGAGACCCCCGGCCACTCGCTGCGGATGAGTGAGCTGGCCGAGCGCTGTCTGTCGTCCCGCAGTCGGCTGTCCCATGCCGTCGCCCGACTGGAGGAGCGTGGCTGGGTGCGCCGGCAGGTGTGCGCCGAGGACGGACGTGGTCAGCTCGCCGTGCTGACCGACGAAGGATTCGCCGCCCTCGAGGGCGCCGCACCGGTGCACGTCGAGAGCGTGCGCACCCACCTGCTCGACCAGCTCAGCCCGCAGCAGATCACCGCCATGCGCGACATCGGCGAGACCCTGCTGCGCCACCTCGCCCCGCGCTGAACCGCGGGGGCGCGCCCGGACGCCGAAGAGGCGTCGCGAGGCGTCACCGGTGACCCGGCGGCGGCGAGCGGCCGGGCCACCACGCTGCCCGGCGGTCAGAACACCGGTTGGACGGTGCTCAGGAACAGCTGGCGGGAGACGACGCCGGTGTCCGGGTTGTCGGTGAACATGCCGTCGATCCCGGCCTCCCAGTAGGCCGCCTGCTCCACCAGGGCCCGGCCGTAGTCGTCCGGCATCGGCCCCTCACGGAGCACCGGCGGCAGGAAGGTGTTCTCGTTGCGGAACGTGTAGGGATGCACGAGCAGGCCGGCGGCGTGCGCGTCGTCCACCAAGGCCGTCGGCGCCCCCAGCGCCCCGTCGGGCAGGGCCGGGATCACCTGATTCTTCTCGGGGCCCACGCCCTCGGCGTAGGAGGCGATGTCGCGCAACCCCGAAGCGCTGGAGAGCTCGGCATAGGTCCGCGGGTCGCCGGCTGCCAGCAGGTCGTAGGGAGCGCCGACCGCAGTCATCAACTGGACGAGCGGCACGCGGACACCCTGGCGGTCCAGCTCCCGCAGGTTGGCCGTCTCGAAGGACTGGATGAAGACCGGCGCCCTCTGGCCGTCCAAGCGCGCCTGCCGGAGGTCGGCCAGGAGCGGTTCCTCCAGCGAGAGGCCGACGACGTCGAAGTAGGTGGGGTGCTTGGTCTCGATGTAGACCCCGACCTCCCGGTCCAGTTCCCGGGACAGTCGGTCCCGCAGATCGAGGACCTCGTCGAGCGTCGGCACCTGGTAGAGGCCGTTGTAGAGCGTGTTCTCCTCGCGGACGTCGGGGAGCCGCTCGACCGCGCGCAGCGTCCGCAGCTCGGCCAGCGTGAAGTCCTCGGTGAACCAGCCGGTCAACGGCACACCGTCGATGACCTTGGTGGTCCGGCGGTCGGCGAACTCCGGGCGCGCGGCGACATCGGTGGTCCCGGAGATCTCGTTCTCGTGGCGGGTCACCAGCACGTGATCCTTGGTGCTCACCACGTCCGGCTCGATGTAGTCGGCGCCCATGCGGGCCGCCAGCTCGTAGGAGGCCAGCGTGTGCTCGGGCCGGTAGCCCGAGGCACCCCGGTGGCCGACCACGATCAGGTCGTCGGCGAGCGCCTCACCGGGCACGGCCGCCGGGGGCTGCGGCGCGGCCGAGGCGGGCACGGCCGCCGGGAGGACGAGGGTCAGAGGGACGACGGCGACGACGGCCGCCACCGAGACCTTCCATCGACGTGCGCTGAGCATGAGAACTCCCGCGGGCTCGGGCGACGACCCTCGCCGCCGGTCACCTGCCCGATCCCAGCCATCCGGTGTGGACGACCGGTGGGTGGTCCCATGAACGACGAGTGAGGTCGGGATGGCGTTCTGGAGTGCATCGCGTGCCGCCCGACCAGCTCACTCCCCCGCCGTCAGGCGCGCCACTTCTCGGCGACCTGCTCCGCCACCCTCGCCGCCTGCGCACGCCCGGCCTGCGCCGAGGGTGCCCGGGCCGCGGGGTCCAGCACGTTGCGGCCGATCGCCCTCCGGCTGTCCGCGTCGGGCGAGACGACGACGATCCGCGACACCATGCCGGTCACCTGGGCATCGACGCTGGCGATCGGCCCGAAGCCCCTGGAGATCGGCGCGAGCACGACCACTCGCTCGCATCCCCGGGCGAGGTCGGCATTGGCCGCCGACCGCATGCCGCCGTCCACGTACCGGCATCCGTCGATCGTCACCGGCGGGTACACGCCGGGAACGGCGCAGCTGGCCGCCACCGCGTGCACCAGGGTCACCCCGGAGTTCCGGTCGAAGGTCCGGAACTCACCGGTCGCCGCGTCGACGGCGGTGATCACCAGCCGTCGCTCGGGCCATCGCATGCCGGCCAGCAACGCCCCGATCACGTCGAGACGCTCCTGCTCGGGCGGGGTGAGACCGACCTTCTCCGCGGCGAGGGCGAGCACACCGATCCGGCGGCGGAACTCGACGTCGCGGCCGCGGCTGCGCAGCATCGCCCAGCCGAACTGCGCGAACGTGGCCCGGTTCAGCCGCGCGGCCGTCGCTCCGGTCGCCGGGGTCAGCTGCCGCTCGTACATCGCCTCGAGCTCCACGCCGCTGGTCAGCTGCGCGCCGACCACCGAGCCGGCCGACGTGCCCACCACGAGATCGGCACCGCTGAGGTCGGTACCGGCTTCGGCGAGCCCGGCGAGGAGACCGATCTCCCACGCGATGCCGGTGATCCCGCCACCGCCGAGCACGAGAGCGGTGCGCTGGTCGCTCATCGCGTCATCCTCACAGACCGCCCGGATCTCGACAGCGAGTGTGACGTGAGCCACGCTGTGTGCTGACGTTCGCGACGAGAGGATGCGCATGACCGCCACGCAGCCGGCACCGGACGCCCCCACCACGGGCACGACGAGCTGGCCGCCGGGACTCCCGCGCTCGCTGGAGTACCCGGAGGCACCGGTCGGCTCGATCCTGCGGGCGGCCGTCCGGCGCTGGGGCGACCGGCCCGCGTTCATCGACCACGACGTCCCGCTGACCTTCGAGGAGCTGGGCAGCCGGGCCCACGCCGTCGCCGGTTGGCTGGCCGACCACGGCATCGGCCGCGGTGACGTCGTCGCCGTGCACGTCCCGAACTGCCGCCAGTACCCGCCGCTCTACTACGGGATCATGCTGGCCGGCGCCACCTTCTCCCCCACCAACCCGCTGCTGCCCGCGGCCGACCTCGCCGCCCAGCTCACCGACGCCGGCGCGAAGCTGCTCGTCACCTGGGACCAGGTGCTGCCCTTCGTCCGCGGCGCCCTGGCCGAGACCCCGGTGCAGACGGTGGTGGTCACCGGCGAGGCGCACATCACCGACTTCGCGGCGCGGCTCGAGCTCGAGGACGGCGACGTCGACCTCGCCGACCTGCTCGCCGGCAACCCGGCCGACCGGCACCTCGACGCCGACGTCGACGTGGCCGACGACCTCGCCCACCTGGCCTACACCGGTGGGACGACGGGCGTGAGCAAGGGCGTCGAGCTGCCGCACCGCAACGTCGTCACGAACGTGCTGCAGTCGGCCTGCTGGACGTCGGGGTCGCTCCCCGAGCTCGACGAGGCCGGCGACGTGACCATCCGCCAGGTGGTCGGCGACGACGAGTATCCGACCCGGCTGGGCACCGCCCGGATCATCAACCTCACGCCCTGGTTCCACGCGATGGGCGTGATCGGCTACCTGAACGGCATGGTCATGGGCGGCACCACGACCGTGATCCACATGCGCTTCGACCCGGTGACGTACGTCGAGGACGCCGTCCGCTACGACGTCACCGCCATCGGCGGCGCACCGCCGGTCTTCGTGGCCCTGCTCCAGGTGCCCGGCGTCGCCGACCACGACTGGTCGCGGGTGCGCGGCGTCTCCAGCGGGGCCGCACCCCTGCCGGTCACGCTGATCGGGAAGCTGCAGTCCCTGCTGCCCAACGCCGTGATCGGCGAGGGCTACGGGCTCACCGAAGTGACCATGCAGGCCACCGGCAACCCCTCCTTCCGCTCGGGCACCCGCAAGGCGGGCACGGTCGGGGTGCCCGTCTTCGACACCGAGATCTCGATCCGGCCCCTCGGCGGCGGCGACCCGCTGCCGGCCGGTGAGCGCGGCGAGGTGTGCATCCGGGGCCCGCAGGTGATGCGCGGCTACGCCCATCGCCCGGAGGCCACCGCGGAGTCCATCGACGCCGACGGCTGGTTCCACTCCGGCGACGTCGGGATCCTCGACGAGGACGGTTACCTCTCCATCGTCGACCGCACCAAGGACATGCTGCTCTACAAGGGCTACAACGTGTTCCCGCGCGAGCTCGAGGAGATCCTGTTCGCCGTGCCCGGCGTGGCCGGAGCCGCGGTGGTCGGCCGCCCCGACGAGGAGGCCGGTGAGCTGCCCGTCGCCTACGTCGTCCGCAAGGGGGACGACGCCGGGGCCGCGCTCAGCCCGGAGTCGGTGATGGCCGCGGTGAACGACAAGGTGACGCCGTACAAGCGGCTGCGGGACGTCGTCTTCATCGACGCGATCCCGGTCTCGGCCGCGGGCAAGGTGCTCAAGCGGGAGCTGGCGGCGAAGGAGCGGGAGAAGGTCCCCCTCTGAGCGGCCCCGGCTGATCGCGCGCGCCGCACCCCTCCGGTTCCGTGACCCGAACGGGTGCGGCGGCGCGCGGCCGCCGGGTCGGCTCACTATCGTGCCCGGAGTGACACAGCCAGAGGGAGCCGGGACCGAGCACACCGGCGTCCGCATCGCGCATGTCGAGCCCCCGCCGATCCGGCAGGTGGCGCAGCGGCTGTTCTTCGCAGTGTTCGTGCTGCTCGCGACAGTGCTGATCGTCTACGTCGACCGCGACGGCTACAACGACAACTCCGACGGCGCGGTCGATCTGCTCGACGCCTTCTACTACACCACGGTCACCCTCTCGACGACCGGCTACGGCGACATCGTGCCGGTCTCCGACCAGGCGCGCCTGATCAACTTCCTCGTCATCACGCCGCTGCGCGTGCTGTTCCTCATCGTCCTCATCGGAACCACCCTCGAGGCGCTCACCACGCGCTCGCGGGAGGAGTTCCGCATCCGTCGCTGGAGGTCACGCGTGCGTCAGCACGTCATCGTGTGCGGTTACGGCACCAAGGGCCGCAGCGCCATCCGCTCCCTCATCGCCAACGGGACGACGCCGGACCGGATCGTGGTCGTCGACCCGGAGCCGCGGGCGATCGACGAGGCCAACTCCCTCGGGCTCACCGGCATCGTCGGCGACGCGGGGCGCACCGAGGTCCTCCGGCGGGCCGCGGTCGAGCGGGCGCGCGCGGTGATCGTCGCGGCAAACCGGGACGACGCCTCGGTGCTCATCACGCTGACCGTGCGGCAGATCAACCCCAGCGTCCCGATCACGACCAGTGTCCGGGAGGAGGAGAACGCCAACCTCCTCCGGCAGTCCGGCGCGGACACCGTCATCACCACCTCGGCGACATCCGGTCGGCTGCTCGGCCTCTCGACCGACGCCCCACGGGTCGTCGCCGTGGTCGAGGACCTCGTGACCGGGGGGCAGGGGCTGGACCTTCACCAGCGCACGGTGACCAGCAGCGAGGTCGGGCTGGACTCGCGTTCACTCCGCGACGTCGTCCTGTCGGTCACCCGCGGCGGGCGGACGCTGCGGTTCGACGACCCCCTGATCGGCACCTTGCAGCCGGAGGACGTCCTCGTCGTCGTCCGCTCCCACCACTGAGCACATCGCGGTCCTCCGGATCGCACCGCGGCCATGACATCGCGATCCTCCGGATCGCACCGCGGGCACGTGCCTTCCCCCCGCTGCGCTGAGCAGCTGCGTCGCGCCTGCGCGGACCCCTTCGGGGCCATGGCATCGCCGTCCCCCGGACGGCACCGCGGCCAATTGCCGTCCCCGGCTGCATCGAGCCGCTGCGTCGCGCCTGCGCGGACCCCTTCGGGGCCCACTCGGCCCGACCCCGGCGCGAGTCTCATGCCTTCCGGCGCACCCAGGTGGTGGTCGGCTCACCCCGCCCGCGGAGTTCGACGGCCGCGTCCTCCATCCAGTGCGCCCGCTCCTCCGGAGCCGCCGCGAGCACCGTCGCCTCGCTGGCCACCACCCGGCCGGCGCGCTCCTTGGCCAACTCGGTGAGGCGAGCGGCCTCGTTCACCGGGTCGCCGATGACCGTGTACTCCAGCCGGCTGGCAGCACCCACCTGGCCGGCCCACACCCGCCCGCACGCGACCCCCACGCCGACGTCGACCTCCCCGGCCTCGCGGACGGCGTCGCAGATGTGCCGAGCGGCCCGGAGCGCGGCGCCGGCCGGGTCCGCGTGATCGGTGGGCGCCCCGAAGACGCAGAGCGCGGCGTCGCCCTCGAACTTGTTGACCAACCCGCCGTTGCTCTCGATGGTGTCCACGACCACCTCGAAGAAGCGGTTGAGCAGGCCCACCATCTCGGCCGGCCCGGTGCGCCGGACCAGGGAGGTGGAACCGGCGATGTCGACGAACAGCGCGGCGACGGTGCGTTCCTCCCCGCCCAGCGAAACGCCGGTGGCCAACGCCCGGGCGGCGACCGTCGTCCCGACGTGGCGGCCGAACAGGTCGCGCAGTCGTTCCCGCTCGGCCAGCCCCGCGGCCATGGTGTTGACCCCCTCCTGCAGGAGTCCGATCTCCCCGGCGTCGTCGACCACCACCCTGACGTCGTAGTCGCCGCGGCCGACGTGCTGCACCGCGTCGCGGAGGTCGCGCAGTGGCTGCCCGACGGCCCGGGCGGTCAGCAGGGTGGCCAGGCCCCCGACGAGGAGGGCGACGACGACGAGGAAGACCACGGCGCCCCTGCCGGGACCGTCGGGATTGCTCGGGTCGACGTAGAGCAGGACCACCCCGAGCATCGGGACGCCGCTGGTGAGCCCCCACGTGAGCAGCAGGCGCGGCCGGACCCCCAGGGTCAGGGCCCCGACGGGCGGGTGTGCGGCCAGCGCGATCGCGGTGACGGTGCGGGCCGCTCGTGCGACGAGCAGGTAGGTGACGCCGGCGGTCGCCATGCCGCCGAGGAGGGTCGCCACGCCGGTCCGCAGCCCGACCAGCGGATCGGGGAAGGCGGCGGCGGAGACCCCACCCACCAGGACGGCGCCGAGCAGCCAGATGAGCCCGGCGATGAGGGCGGTGTCCACGGGGAGGCGCAGCGCGTGGCCCGCCTCCCCGCTGGTCGGTTCCCGGCGGGCCATGAGCCAGCGGTTGGTGACCCGTTGCCGCCGGAGTCCGGCCACCGTGCCGGCGGGCAACGCGACAGCGAGGTAGGCCGCCACGGCCCACAGCACCGGTCCCCGGCCGGTGTCACTGCTGCCGTCCTCGACACCGATCAGCAGCGCGACGACCGTCGCCACCCCCACCAGGTTGGCCACGACGACCAGCAGCACGATCGCGGGCACGGCGGCCCGGCCGGTGGGTGCCCAGGAGGCCCAGGCGCCGTCCCGGCGGGTCTGCGCCACGGAGCTGCCGGAGGTCATGCCCGGCGCAACGACGGGTGTGCCCGCGCGGACACGGCGGGGCACCCGATCGTGATCATGCGGTCATGATCGCGGGTCGCCCGGGGCGCTGCGCGACGGGGCGATGCCTCGCCCCGTCGGATGTCCGCTCGGCCCCGCCGTCGACCGGCCGGGCACGCGTCGCCCGGTCACGGCTGAACAACGATCCGAGCCGGTCCTGCTGTCGCCCGTGGCTCACCGTCCATGATCATGCTCCTCGGCCGACCGCGCCCGGTGGCGGCGGGAAGGAGCGTCACGATGGTCGGGCGGACCTCCGCCGGTCGCCTCGGCGTCGCAACGGCTGCGGTGGCAGCCCTGACCGCGTGCGGCAGTGCCGGCGCTCCTCCCCTCACGCACCGGGGCGACGTCGTCCCGGTGCAGGCCGGGTCCTTCACGGCACGCGACATCAGCCAGGCACAGACGGCATTCGGTGTCGATCTGCTGCACGAGGTGTGCGGGCGAACCGTCGGGGAGAACGTGCTGCTCTCCCCGACCTCGGCCGCGGAGGCGCTGAGTCTCCTGTATCCCGCAGCCGGCGGGCGGACCGCGACCGACTTCGGGGCCGTACTGCACCTGCCGGAGTGGTCACCGGACCTCGTCGCGGCGGTGCGCGAGCACACCCAGGCGCTCGACCGGCTCCGCTACGACGGCGACCCGGAGGACGACGACGCGCCGGACTCCCTGCACCTGAGCAACCGCCTGTGGACCGCCCTGGGCCTGGAGCCCGACCCCGGTTACCTGGACGACATCGCGACGGCCTTCGACGCGGAGGTGCAGGGGCTCGACTTCGCCGGTGACCCGGGCGGGGCGACCGATCGGATCAACGACACGGTCTCCGAGGACACCCACGGGCTCATCGAGGAGCTCTTCGGCGCCCCGCTGGGCTCGCACACGGTGGCCGTGCTCACCAACGCGCTCCACTTCGAGGCCCGGTGGGCGGTCCCGTTCACCGACACCTGGCCGGCCCCGTTCGAGGCACCGTCCGGCGAGGTGACGGTCGACATGATGGGTGGCGCGTCCGGTGTCACCCGCAGCGCGGACGGGTGGCAGGCGGTCGAGCTGCCCTACCGCGACGGCACCCTGGCCGCCGTGGCCGTCCTCCCGCCCGAGGGGACCGGTCCCTGCGCCGTCGACGTCCCGACGCTGGCCGCACTCGACGCGGCCGAGCCCGGCCGGGTCGGCGTCCGGCTGCCGCGCATGAGGATCGAGCAGACGCACGAGCTGATCGAGCCGCTGGAGGCCCTGGGCCTGCCGGTGGCGGGCGACTACTCGGCGCTCGGCGCCGACGGCTTCATCTCGCGGGTGGTGCAGAAGACCTTCCTGGAGGTCGACGAGGAGGGGACGGTCGCGGCCGCCGCCACGGGTGTCGTCGTCGACGCCTCGGCCGGCGTGCCGCAGCCGGTCGTCTCCTTCGACCGCCCCTTCCTCTTCCTCCTCACGGACACGGAGACCCGCTCGCCGCTGTTCGTGACCGTCGTCAACGACCCGTCCGCCTGAGCCGCCCGGCCCAGCCACGGAGCGCGACCGTGTGGCACGGGGAGCCCTCGACCTGCCGACGTGCGACCTTCGGCCCTGGTGGAACCGCCCTCCGGAGAAGACCGTGGCGTCTCGCTGGGACGGACGGGAGAGAGAAAGGGCCACCCGATGCGTCAGGAGATCCCGCGGACCCTCCGACGGAGGAGCAACGTGCCGACTCCCTTCGTCGTGGGGCCGGTTGCCGTGCGCGCGGCGGCCGTGCGAGCACTGGCCGTAGCAGCGTTCGCCATGGGGGCGGTCGCCGGAGGGGCCGTGGCCCTCGGGTTCGTGACCGTCGGGTGGCTCCGCGTCGGCCGTGCCGACGTGCGCCGCCTCCGGATCAACCGGCTGGAGGTGGACGAGCTGGCGGTCGCCAGGTCCGCCGGAGCACCGGTGACCTCCACGCCCCCCGCGTCCGGCTGATGCTCGGCGGGGGAAGGCTCACGGCGACCGACCGCCGGTGAGTCGGCCCGCGGTCGCGAAGGCTGTCGGCGGAGCAGCGCTCCCGGACCGGAAGAGCGATACCACGCGGGTCGACCGGGTAGGAGAGCGCGACATCCCGGACCGCGACTCAGGCAGGTGTGTGATGCAGGAACGACAGAGCGCCTCCGACCACCCGCGCAGCGACGACGTGAAGGGGCGGGAGCGGCACGACGGCGACGACGAACGCGGGGTCGGCGACCGCGGCGACTTCGGCGATCAGGGGATCGACCAGACCGCGGCTCACGCGAACCCGCAGAACCAGGGCGCTGCCGCCACCGCGGCCGGGGGATCCAGCCCGGACACCACGCCTCCCGGCAGCGACACCCCCGGCGGGCTGAGGCGACCTGCCCGAGGACGGTCGACCGGCATCCTCGGAGGCCGGTCGACCGGCGCGGGTCACATCTTGTACAGCGGTGGGTTCGGCAGGACCGCACGTCCGAAGGTCGACGCACTCACCCCGGCGAGGCACGCGTACCAGGCGACGACGGCGGTGACGAGACCCAGATAGCCACCGACCGTGGTCAGGCCCTCGTTGTGCGCCACATCCGCGAACCCGAGCACGAAGAACGTGGCGGTAAGGAGGGTGAAGAGCAGGACCAGCACCGCGGTGGTGCGCAAGGCGGCGACCCACAGGATGACCGTGAAGATGCCCCAGCTGATGAGGTACCAGCCGACCACGGTCTCCCGGTCGCCGGCGTCGGGGATGTCGGCCGCGTAGAAGGTGACGAACGCCCAGAACGAGAGCCAGAAGGCGCCGTAGGAGGTGAAGGCGGTCGCGCCGAAGACATTGCCCTTTCGGAACTCCCACATGCCGGCGAGCACCTGGATCGCGCCCCCGTAGGCGAGTGCCACGCCGAAGACGATCGGCTCGCCCTCCAGCGGCAACAGACCTGCGTTGAACAGGCTGAGCAGGAACGTCGTGAGCGCGAAGCAGCCCAGGCCGAGCGGCGCAGGGTCGGCGATCATCCGGACGTTCTCGGAGGCGAGTTCCCTCGCCATGGCGACCCGACCGGCGGTCGGGTCGCTCAGGTCGGCCAGGAACTCGTTCCCGGCGTCGGTGGTCCGCGTTCCCGGCTGCGAAGCTGCGTTGAGTGCCACGGCAGAGCCCTCCTGATCGACGCTGGAAAGGAGCACGGCTGGACGTCGGCCAGCGGGAGCCCCGCCCAGCGGAGCGCGTCCACCGGGGTTTCCCGTGATTAGGGACCTCCGTGGCCACGGGCGTGGTGGAGGCTGGTCGGTCCCCTCGCGATCGGACGCCGGCTCACTCCTTCGGTCCAGGGCCGGGCCGGTCGCGGGGCTGCCACGAGGAAGCGGCGGACGCCCTCCCGCACGACAGCGACGACGACCACATCGACCGTCAAGACGGCTTCGGCGTGGCGCAGCCGACCGGAGTCGCATCTCTTCGCCGGCACCCCATCGACGACGGGTACGTCCGTCAGGGGCCGCCGACCGCCAGGCTCAGCACCTCCGCGGCGATCTTCTGGACGACCACGCGCGGGTGGAACCTGGCCGACAGACGCTGCAGGTCGAACGCGACGGCCCGCCGGTCCTCGGGATGCTCGAGGAACCAGCGCAGCCGCTCCTCCAGCGGCCCCTCCCCCGGCTCGTACAGGACGTCGGGATGGCCGTCGCAGATCTCCGGGTAGCTGCCGACCCGCGGGAGGATGCAGCAGTTCCCCGTGTACATCGCCTCGAGGGTCGACACGCCGAGGCTCTCGTGGGTCGCGGTCGACACCTGGAGGTCGGCGGCCCACAACGCCGCGAAGTACTCGTCCAGCGGCAGATCGCGGCCGAGGATCACCTGCTCCGGAAACCGTGCCGCGAGTTCGGCGATGGCCTCGCCACCCGGCTGCCAGGGGGCGAAGTCACGGGTGATGAGGACGGCGACGTCCTGGTGCGGCAGCACCCGCGCCATGACGCGGGCGAAGAGCTCGGGGTTCTTGCTGGACACCGGGGCGTGGTTGAAGACCACGGTCGGCCGGGGGAACCGGCGGCTCGTACGGCAGGCGTCGATCCGGTCGACGGCGAGGGGCAACCCGACCACGGCGGCATGAGCGTCCACGTGCTCGGCCAGCGGGGCGTTGAAGGCGCCGATCGTGCTCCGCAGCGTCGTCCGCATGTACTCCGAGACCAGCAGCACGCGGTCGAGGACGTGCAGGTTGGCCAGGTCGAGGACCTCCATCCCGGGGTAGGTCTCGAAGCGGAAGGTGTCGGTGGGGTCCCAGTGGCTGCCGTGCGTGTAGCCGACGATCGGGATCGACAGACCCAGGTCTAGCAGCATCCGCCTGATCTCCACGGGAAAGACCGAGAAGATGTGGAAGCAGAAGATGACGTCGGGAGGGTCCTCGACGAGCTCGCGGAGCACGCTGCGGTAGTTCGCGAGGATCCACGAGAGCCGGTGATCCGGACCTCCCGGATCGGCAGGCGCCGCATCGAGCCGGGGACGGACGACGTCGAGCCCGAGGGCCGCCAGCCCGTCGCGGATCGCCGCGGACGCGGTGATGCCGTATCCGATCGCGTCACTGGACGGAACGCCGGCCTTCGGATCGGGCACCGTGTAGCCGTCCAGATAGAGCACCCGGCACCCGTTCCGGCTCATCGCCGCCTCACCGGGTCCCGCCGGGCAGCTTGTAGCCGAGCACGGCGTAGTCCTGTGGTCCGAACAGGGCTTGCACGACGTGCCCCCCGAGCTGGGCGCAGCTGTCCTGATCGCCGGGGGGCGCCGGCGGAGCAGCCTTCGGATGCAGCGGCCGGACCTCGATGTCTCCGAAGCCCTGCGTGGACACGAGGTACTCCGTCAGGGCCGGGGGAAGCGGCGACCGGTGCGTCGGGTCGTTGTAGAAGTCGCAGGCGGCCATGACCAGGTTGGTGGGGTTCGGCGTCTCCAGCAGCAGGCAGCCGCCGGGACGGAGCGCCCCTCTCGCCGCTGCCAGCAGCGCCAGCAGGTCCTCGGTGGCCAGGTGCTCGATGACGTGGAACGCCGTGACCATGTCGACGGAGTCGGGTGGCAGTGCCTGCAGGTACCCGAGGGCGTCGCCGAGCTCCATGTCCAGGCCACGCGCGCGGCCCGCCGCCACGAAGTCGGGGTTGGCGTCGACGCCCCGGGCTGCCACCCCCGTGGCGCGGAGCAGGGTCAGCCACTCCCCTCGACCGCAGCCCAGGTCCACGACGCCGCCGGGGCCGGCGAGCCGGTGCACGTCGGGCAGGTAGCCCTCCAGCTTGGCACCGACCTCGGCGGTCGAGCCGCGGAAGTGCTCGGTGAAGTCGGCGTAGATCGCCGCGAAGCGCGGGCCCCATCCGTCGGCGGCGGAGCTGCTCCCGCCGCTCGCCTGCAGACTCCGCAGCTCGGCCTCCACCGACTGCAACCGCTCCTGGGTGTCCCCGACCAGGCGGCGCAGCTCGTCGACGGCATGGCCGAGGTTCGTGACCTGGCGCTCGAGGTCCACCTCGCGCGCCCGCGGCGGAGTTCCGTCTCGAGCGGCGCTCGGGCTCATCCCGCGCCCACTCTGCCGGCTTCCCCGGCGTCGGGGCCGGCGGGCGCGGCGGCCGGCGCGTCCGGCCTCGGGATCTGCCGGAGCACCCTCGCCGGGCTGCCCGCGACGACGGTGTAGGGCTCGACGTCACCCATCACCAACGACGCGACCCCGACCACGGAGTGCGCGCCGATGCGGCAGGGGGCGACGACGATGACGTTGCTGGACAGCCAGGCACCTTCTTCGATCACCACGTCGCGGCCGGAAGGCGGAACGGCCACCTGACGTTCGGCGCCGAACTTCGTCCAGTCGTGCGTGCCCGTGAGGATCGAGACGTTGTGCCCGAAGAACGCGTACTCGCCGATCGTAACGTTGCCCGAGGACAGGTTGATCAGGGCGTTGTTCAGGATGGCCGTCGGATGGACGTGCAGGCGGTCGGGGTCGCCGTAGACGAGCGGCCGGAACAGTGCCGGGTCCTCGGTGTCCCGCGCTCCTGGCGGTTTCCCGTCGGGGCGATCGGCGGAGAGAAGAGCGAGCCCACGCTCTCGCACGGCCCTCATTGCGCGGTTGACCAGAGACATCAGGGTCCCCTCCTGCCGCCACGGCGGATCCCGGAGCCTGCCACTACCCCCCGGCGGAGGGGTTGACCCTCCTCGCCATCGGCTTCGCGAAGCACCTGGGCGTACATCCGGGCGTGGAAGTCGGCGATCTTCGGCCACGTCCATTGCTCGGCGCGCGCGCGGCCGGCCGTGGCCAGCCTCGTCGCGAGGGCACGGTCGGACAGCACGAGGAGCAGTGCGTCGACCAGTGCAGCGGTGTTGCGCGGCGGCACACGGAGGACTCCCTCCACCTCCGTCGGCCGCTCCACCTCGCCGGGAGTTGAGGTCGCGATCGTGGGGACGCCGTGCGCGAGCGCGGCGAGCAGAGACCCCGACTTGGCGGTCACCCCGGCGTCGAACGGGAACACCGCCGCATCCGCGGCGCGCAGCAGGCGGGACACGTCGTCCTCGTCCAGATAGCCGGTGAAGATGACGTGCTGCTCGACGCCGTGGCGGCGTGCGGCGTCCTTCAGGCCCCGGCGCATGGCGTCCGCGGCACCCTCGTTCACGGAGTGGCTCTCGCCGCCGCCGGCGACGACGAGCCGCAGACCGGGCACCACCCGGCGCACGGCGGCGACCGCCTCGATGAGGCCCGCCAGGTCCTTGACCGGATGGAGGAACCCGAAGAAGACGGCGAGGCGTGCGTCCGGTGGCAGGCCGAACGATGCCCGGACCGCCGTCGGGACGTCCTCCCCGTCGAGCCGGGCGACCGGGATGTTGGGCGCGATCGGGACATGTGTCACCCCGAGCCGAGGATCGGCGAAGCGGGCGCGCACCACGTCGGCGTGCTCGGGGGCGGTGACGAGCAGCCGGTCGGCCTTCACCGTCAGCGCCAACGTCTCGCGGTCCGCGCGCTGCTGCCGCTCCACCGCGGACCAGGCGGCAGAGCGGAGCCTCCGACCGGCGCCGGTCGCCGTCCAGACGCCGTACTCGTGCAACGTGGCCACCACGGGTGTGGCGGCCGGGAGGAGCAGCGGCAACAGGCCCACCGCCCGGGAGAAACCAAAGGCGGACGGCGCGAACTGGACGTGCACGACGTCCAGTGACAGCCGCGCGATGGTCCGGGCAGCTCGGCGGATCCCGCGGACATCCCAGCGGTCGGTCACACCGACGATCTCCTCGCCCGGTGTCCGTGCGTATCGGTGCGCGGTGCAGATCAGGGACTCGCACCCGGCCGCCCGCAGCTGCCTGGCGAGGTGACGGGTGTAGTCGGCGACGCCGTCACGCGCGGGGTCGAAGTGTCCGCAGACCAGCCCCACACGCAGTCGGCCCACCCCACACCTCCCCCTCCTGGCATGCCGCGGGCCGTCCGGCATGGCCGGCGGCCGATGGCCGCCGTCCAGGTCTGTCCCGACGACGACAGCCGCTCGAGATCATCGGCGCCGCCCGACCGGCTGACCAGGCGTTCCCGCGCGGCGGGCGGGTGGCACCGGGAACGGGCGTCGTCACGGGAGGGTCAGGTGGGTCCGCCTCCAGGCAGGTCGTCCCCAAGTGCCGACCCGCGCGCGAGACCCGGCTGCTGGCCCAGGCGGAGACCTACGCTCAGCGCGCCGCCGGCATCCTCTCGGGCACGAGGCGCTCAGATCACCTGTCATCAGCAACTTCCACCCGATGATGCTGGCGATCTCCTGTGACGCGCTGCGGATCGCCGTCGCGCACGTGGGACAGCTCAGCGAACGCCGGCTGGCCCACCTCTGGGAGGCGTTCTTCCGTCAGCCGCCCGGTCCACCCTCGACGAGCGCGTACGGGATACAGCTCCGTTATCCGGCGGCAGCGGTCGTCGCGGAGCTCAAGCAGCTCGCCGCGCCGGCGACCCTGACATCCCGCCGCAGAACCTCGGCGTCGAGGACCACGCCACCGGCGCCCCGCTGAGCGTCCGCAAGACCGACACCGCGGTGAGCCTCCTCGAGGATCTCCTGGCGGTCGAACTGCTGCTGGCCAACGACATCCTGGCCAGGGCGTCGACCAGGCCGGCTCTCGGCGCCGGAACGGGCGCTGTGCTCGACATGGTCCAGTCGGCGATCGCCGCGGCCGATCCCTACCCGGACGCCGTCCACGGGGTCCTGCGCACGCGGTTCCCGTCGCCGAACGGTCGGACGGGCGGGGTCCACCGACCTCACGGGAGCCCCGGTCGATGACCCGTGCTGCGCAATGGTCCGAGCAATTCCCTCATTTCCTTTGTAGCAGATTGCCGCCGCTCTCATGAGCGCCGAAATTTGTATCTAAGGTGACGAGCCTCAGATCGAATCTGATGAGGTGAGCCCTTTGATCACCAACGCGTTCGACCTTCCCGACCACCTCACCCCCAAGGCCGACCCGGCGCTGATCGCCGCCGACGAGCAGCACTTCGCGGCCATCGCGGAGAACCTCGACCAGTCGATCGCCGACCTGTCCGACCGGCTCGACGCCGAGCGCAAGGCACCCGGCGGCATCGGCCAGGAAGCGATGGACCGGGACATGCAGATCCACCGGCTGGCCGCTCGCCTGCGCACCCTGCGTCGCTTCCGTCTCGACCTGTGCCTCGGACGCATCATTCGCGCGGACGACCCCGAGCCGGTGTACATCGGACGACTCGGCCTCACCGACACCGCGGGCCGTCGGTTTCTGCTCGACTGGCGTTCTCCCGCGGCCGAGCCGTTCTTCGGAGCGACCCGCGCCAACCCCATGGGCCTGGCCAGCCGGCGCAGGTATCGCTGGACCCGCGGCCGGATCACCGACTACTGGGACGAGGTCTTCACCGCGGACGGGTTCGAGGGGCATGCCGCGCTCGACGACCAGTCCGCCTTCATCGCCAGCCTGGGCAGCAACCGGTCGGACCGGATGCGGGACGTGCTCGGCACCATCCAGGCCGACCAGGACGCCATCATCCGCGCGGGATCCGACGGCGCTCTCGTCGTCGACGGTGGTCCCGGCACGGGGAAGACCGTCGTCGCCCTGCACCGCACCGCCTTCCTGCTCTACTCCGACTCCCGCCTGGGGCACCGCCGGGGCGGCGTGCTGTTCGTCGGTCCGCACCAGCCCTACCTGGCCTACGTCTCCGACGTCCTTCCCAGCCTGGGAGAGGAGGGCGTGCAGACCTGCACCCTCCGCGATCTCGTCCCCCAGGGAGCGGCAGCAACGATCGAGTCCGACCCCGAGGTGGCCCGCCTGAAGTCGTCCATGGACGTGGGAACGGTGATCGAGGCGGCCGTCCGGTTCTACGAGGAGCCGCCTCCCCAGGGGATGACGGTCGAGACCGACGCGTCGGACATCTGGCTGAGCGCCGACGACTGGGCCGAGGCGTTCGAGGCGCCAGACCCCGCTACCCCGCACAACGAGGCGCGCGACCAGATCTGGGAGTCACTGCTCTCGATCCTCGTCGACACATACGACGGCGACGAGCCGGTGGAGTTGCTCCGCAAGTCACTGCTCGAGAACAGGGAGCTGCTCGCTGCCTTCGACCGGGCGTGGCCGCTGCTCGACGCCACCGACCTCGTCGGAGACCTGTGGTCGGTGCCCGCCTACCTCCGGATGTGCGCTCCCTGGTTGAGCCCCGACGACGTCCGGGCGCTGCAGCGCGCGGACGTCCGAGCCTGGGCGGTGTCCGACCTGCCGCTGCTGGACGCGGCACGGCAGCGGCTCGGTGACCCGGAGGCTTCCCGGCGCAGGCGTCGGCAGGAGGCCGTCGTCGCCGCCGAACGCGAGCGCATGGCCGACGTCATCGACCGCCTGATCGAGGCCGACGACTCCGAGCTGCTGTTGATGACCAGCCTGCGCCACCAGGACCTCCGGGACGCCCTGGTCGACGAGGCCGCACTGCCCAGCGCCGACCCGGACCTGCTCGCCGGTCCGTTCGCGCACATCGTCGTGGACGAGGCCCAGGAGCTGACCGACGCCGAGTGGCAGATGCTGCTGCTCCGCTGCCCGTCGCGGAGCTTCACCATCGTCGGGGACCGCGCCCAGGCCCGGCACGGATTCAAGGAGTCGTGGCAGGAACGGCTCCAGCGGATCGGGCTCGACCGGATCACCCTGGCCTCCCTCACATCAACTACCGGACGCCGGAAGAGGTCATGGCCGAGGCCGAGCCCGTGATCCGCGCCGCGCTCCCGGACGCCAACGTGCCGACCTCCATCCGGAGCACCGGCGTCCCCGTCGTCCACGAGTCCGTCTCGGAGTTGGACTCGATCCTCGACGCCTGGCTCGCCGCGCACAACGAGGGGATCGCCTGCGTCATCGGTGACCCCATGTTCCAGTCCAGGCCCCGCGTCCGGTCATTGACCCCGGAGCTGTCGAAGGGGCTCGAGTTCGACCTGGTCGTTCTCATCGATCCGGAGACGTTCGGCACGGGCATCGAAGGAGCGGTCGACCGCTATGTCGCGATGACCCGAGCCACCCAGCGACTGGTCATCCTCACGAGCTCCTGACGCCGGTCACGACCTCGTCGAGCTCCTGCCTCCACTCGGTGACGATGGCGGGGGGCGATGGTCCGCGGCGGCCCTCTGCTCACACGTGAGGGCCGAGCGCAGACTCCGGGAGCGGCACGTGCGGTCCTCCGGAGGTGGCTCAGGCGCCGGCGAGCAGGGTGGCGAGGGCGACGTGCACGGCGGTGCCGACGGCGATGCTGAGCAGGATGTGCCGCTTCCACAGGTGCCGAGCGAAGACCGGCGGGACCGATGAGATCGTCCGCGTCCGCCGGTCCGAGCTCCCGGACCGAGTCGTGGATCAGGAGGACGCATGCGGAAGATCGTCGTGCACATGATGCTGTCGCTGGACGGCTACTTCGAGGGGCCGGACCACGACCTCAGCTGGCACCTCGTCGACGAGGAGCTGCACGCGCACTTCAACGAGCAGCTCGCGACCATGAGCGCCTTCGTGGAAGGCCGGGTCAGCTACGAGCTCATGGAAGCGGTCTGGCCGACCGCCGACCAGAACCCGGACTACCCGCCGACCATGCGCGAGTTCGCCGGCATCTGGCGGGCGGTGCCGAAGATCGTGTTCTCCCGCACGCTGCAGGAGGTCGGTCCCAACGCCTCGCTGCGGGCAGAGGTGGACCCCGACGAGATCCGCGCACTGAAGCAGCAGCCCGGCGGGGACATGACGCTCGGCGGTGTCGACCTGGTCGAGACCTTCCGCCGACTGGACCTGGTCGACGAGTACCGGCTCTACGTCAACCCGGTCGTCATCGGCCGCGGTCGACGGCTGTTCGAGACCGCCGACAACCCGACCGACCTGGAGCTGGTGGAGAACCGGCGGTTCAGCAACGGTGTCGTCCTGCTGCGCTACGCCGTCCGACGGCCCTAGGACCTGTCTCCGAAGTCATCGGAGCCAGAGCAGGATCGAGGCGTGGACGATCGTGCCGCGGTGGACGAGGGGGTGTTCGTCGTAGCGGGTGGCGATGCCGCGCCATTGCCTGAGCCGGTTGAACGCCCGCTCGATGACGCTGCGCTGCTTATAGTCCTGGGCGTCGTAGCTGACCCGCCGCGGGAGCCCGCGCTTGGCGGCGGGCTCGAGGACGACCGCGGTGACACCACGCGCCCGCAGATGGGCGCGGTGGCCGCGCGAGGAGTACGCCTTGTCCCGGGGGGCGTGTCCGTGGTCAGCTGGAGACGGTCGAGCAGGACCTGGCGGAGGGTGCCACCGCCCTAACGGCCGCCCTGCGCTTACTGGACAAGCCGCAGCAGCTCTTCCAAGAGGCCGGCGAGACGACCCGGCGTCTGCTCACCCAGACCGTCTTCGAGCGTCTGTACATCGACGATGGCGACGTCACGGCGGTGCGCTACCAGCAGCCCTTCGGCGACCTGTACGAAGCGGGCCAGACCTGGCGGTCCACCAAGACGAGCGCCGGCCGTCAGAGGGCGGGCACACAAGCGAAGAGCCCCGACACCAGCGGTGCCGAGGCTCTTCCAGGGGGTTGGGCCGACTTACTCGCCTCTGTGTCCTTGGACAGCGGTTCGAGCAAGACGGTCCTGGTGGTGGAGGTGGCGGGAATCGAACCCGCGTCCTTCGATGAATCACCAGGGCTTCTCCGAGCGCAGTCTGCGTTGCCTCTGCTCGGCCCCATCGATCATGCAGACGAGTCGATGTGACGGGCCCAGTCGCTGTTGGATGTCCCGCGCGCGCCCGCGACCGGCGCGCGCAGTGAGTCATCTAGCTGATGCCAGGATCCGGGCCGATGACGAACCCGGGCTGACAGACTCGCCTAGCTGCTATCAGGCAGCGAGAGCGAAGTCGTGCTGCTTATTCGCGGCACTTGTTGGTTTGCAACGGATGGTTAACGAGCTCATCGTTGCCTTCCTCGGCTCGCTTCCCCTGGTCACCCGACCGAAGTCGAGACCATTCACCCCCTGTGTAGTTGTGCACCGAGCCTAACGGCTCCGGGCCCCGCTGTGTTCCCCGGGCGAGAGTGTCCCCCGATCAGCCCACCCGGCGCAGCCACCAGCGCTGCCAGGGCGTCTCGACGGCGCGCGGGTGGAACTCCCGCCGTACCCATGCGAACGCGTCCTCCGGCGGCAGCCCGTCCAGCACGGCGAGGGCGGCCAGCGCCGTCCCGGTGCGCCCTGTCCCGCCCCGGCAGGTGACCTCCACCCGTTCCCCGGCGAGCGCCCGACGGCGGACCTCCCGAAGGGCGTCGAGTGCGTCGTCCCGGTCGAGCGGGACCCAGAAGTCCGGCCACCGCAGCCGACGGTAGGGCCAGCCCGGCACGGGCCCCGCCGCCAGGACCAGCGCGAAATCGACGGGCGACGCCCGGTCCCCCAGGCGCCGCCCCCGCACCCGGGCACCCCCGGGCAGCCGCACCACGCCCGGCTCGTCGTCCCGGCCCCGCTGCAGGGTCCCGCCGCGAGCTTGCGAGCGGTGGGGGGCAGTGGGGTCCTTCATCAGATCCAGTCGCGGCGTTTGAACACCAGGTAGAGCGTGACGCTGACTCCGACCATCAGCAGGAGTGCCATGGGATAGCCGAGCTGCCAGCCGAGCTCCGGCATGTCCTCGAAGTTCATCCCGTACACGGTCCCGACCAGGGTCGGCGCGAAGAGGATGGCCGCCCACGCCGAGATCTTCTTGACCTCCTCGCCCTGCGCAATCGAGGCCTCCGTGAGCTCACGGATCTCCTCGTTCTGCCGCTGGGCGACGAGCGTCGCGTTGACGGTCAGGATGTCGCGCAGCTGCAACCGGAACGCCTCGGCCCGCTCGTTGACCTGGGTGACGTGGTCGGCGACGTCGCGCAGGTAGCTGCGCAGCTCCTCGTCGACGCCGTACTTGTCGAAGCCGGCGGTGATCGCGGCCAGGATGCCGGTCAGCGGCGCGGCGGCGCGCTGGAACTCGAGCACCTCCTGGGAGAGCTCGTAGATGCGCCGGGACACCCCTGGGTCACCGCGGAAGACCTCGGTCTCGATCTCGTCGATGTCGATCGCCAGCCCGTCGACGACCGGCCGGTAGCCGTCCACGACCGCGTCGAGGGTCGCGTACAGCACGGCCTCGCTGCCCTTGGCCAGCAGCGCGGGCTCGCTCTCCAGGCGGCGGCGCACCCGGGAGAGGTCCGGCGACTCGCTGTGCCGGACGGTGATCGCGAAGTCGGCGCCGAGGAACAGGTGCAGCTCCCCGAACTCGACCTCCTCCGTGGCGTCCAGGTAGCGGGCGGCCTTGAGGACGACGAACAGCGTGCCGCCGTAGCGCTCGAACTTCGGCCGTTGGTGGGCCTTGATCGCGTCCTCGACGGCCAGCTCGGGCAGGTCGAAGAGCTCGGCCAGCTCCCCCAGCTCGTGCGGCTCGGGGCGGTAGAGGCCGAGCCACGCCAGGCGGTCCTCACCGGCCGCCAGCTCCTCGCGGCTCTCGGCGGCGCTCGTGGGAGTGGCAACCCGTCGTCCCTCCGAGTAGACGGCGTTGTCCACGATCCGCGACCGCGGCTTGGGCGCGGCCGTCGGAGGCTCGGCGAGACGCATGTCGACACGCGGCGGGCGGCGGGCGAGGGTGGTGAGGGCGGTCAGCGGCGCGAGGCGGCGCTCGGTCATGACGGACTCCCGGAGGGCGGGGACGGCGAGGGACACCGGGGAGGTCCCCGCTCCGCCCGGCCTCCCTGCGGGGTCCCGCCGCGAGCTTGCGAGTGGCGGGGGGCAGGGAGGCCCTTCTTCAGGCGGGGAGGACCTCGAGACCTGTACTGGGAGGTTCGCTGCGCATGAGCTCACTCCCTCCCGGTCGGGGCCGCGTCCGTCCGCAGGCCGTCGTCCATGGTGTCACGGTCTGTCCAGTGGGTCGCCCGCGCGGGTGAACCCGATCAGCCGCCGGGGTTCCCGAGCACCAGACCGACCATCAAGGGCAGGAGCAGCACGATGAGGAGCGCGCCCAGGACGTCGAAGGAGACCCCGGACCGGATCATCTTGGTGATCGGCACGACGCCGGAGCCGTAGACGATCGCGTTCTGCGGTGTGGACACCGGCAGCATGAAGCCGAACGAGGCGGCGAAAGTCGCGGCCAGCGCCGGCACGAACGGGTTGATCTCGGCGGCGATCGCCACCGGGATGATGATCGGCACCACGACGGCGGCCGACGCGGTGTTGCTCGTGGTCTCGGAGATGATGATCGCCAGGATCACCGCGAACAGCGTGATCGCGAACGTGCTGGTGAGGCCGAGCAGGCTGGCCGATCCCTCGCCGATCGTCTGCGCCAGGCCGGTGCTGTCGAGCAGCGACCCGAAGATGATCCCGGTGCCGAACAGCAGGATCGTGCCCCAGTCGATCGTTGCGGCGTCGCTCCAGTTCAGGGTGTACTCCCGCGACTTCCAGTCGGTCGGCAGGACGAACAGCAGGGAGGCGCCCAGGACGGCGATGATCCCCTCGTTGAGCCGTCCGCTCACGGTCTCGTAGATCGCGGAGTCGGTACCGGCGGCGAGCGCGATGATGCCGGGGAAGATCCACAGCGTCACGGTGACGCCGAAGGCGATCAGCGTGTTGCGCTCGGCGCGCGAGAACTTGCCGAGCTGGGAGCGCTCGGCCTCCACGTACTCGTGGACCCCCTCGATCTGGCGGATCTCCGGGCGGTTGAGCAGCAACAGCACCGCGGCCAGCGCCACGAACATCAGCGCGCAGATCGGCATCGCCATCAGCATCCAGTCGAGGAAGCCGATCCGTTCCCCGGTCGCCTCCTCGATCAGGCCGCGGCCGATCAGGTTCGGCGGCGTGCCCACCGGGGTCAGCAGCCCGCCGACACTGGCGCCGTAGGCGAGCATCAGCATGAGCGCGACGCCCACCCGCAGCCGGAGCGGGTCGAAGTCCGGCCGCACCAGCTCCTTGTCCTGCAGCAGCTTGGCGATCACCGACAGGATGCCCAGCGCCGTCGGCAGCAGCATGGCCACGGTGGCCGTGTTGGAGACGAACGCCGAGAGCAGCGCGGTGATGGCGCCGAAGGCGATGACCACGCGGTAGGTCGAGGTGCCGACGAACTTCAGGGACAGCACGAACATGGCGAAACGCCGGGCCAGGCCGTGCTTGAGCATGGCGGCGGCCAGGATGAACGCCCCGATGAAGGTGAAGACCGTCGTCGACCCGAACGGGGCGACGGCATCGGCTGCGGGCACCACCCCGAGGACGACGATGGCGCCGATGCCGATCAGCCCTCCGACGGGGATCGGCACCGGCTCGGTGATCCACAGGATGATGACCCCGAGCAGGATGGCAGCCAGCAGGTGCTGCTGGCGGGGCAGGTCGATCGGCAGCAGAGCGAAGACGATCGTCACCGCCGGGGCGAGGAACAGCCCGACGGTGCGACGGCCCTTCTCGAACCGCTCCTCGGCCGGGCTGAGTTCCTGCTCCCCGAGGCTCCGGTACGTCGCGCTACCGCGGAAGGCGGCGTCGACGTCGGTTCGCTGTCCGGGCGCGCCCGGTCGCTCGGTCGTGGTCATGCCGCTCTCCCATCGTGGGGATCGTGACCTCGACCATAGGGAGGGACGGGTCAACCGGCGACTTCACCGTCCGGCGGCGGCACCTCCAGCGCTACCAGGAAGCGGGAGACCATCGCGTACCCCGCGACCGTCGTCACCAACTCGACCACCTGCCGGTCGTCGAGGTGCTCGCGGACCGCGGTGAAGACGGCGTCCGGGACGGCGACGTCGCGGGTGGAGGCGTCGGTGAACGCGAGTACGGCCGCCTGAACCGGCGTCCAGCCGGGGCCTCGGCTCGGATCGGGCAGGCGGAGTAGTTGCAGCTGCACGTCGGTGAGTCCGGACCGGCGGCCGATCGGCTCGTGGGCGGTCCACTCGAATACGGCGTCGTTGAGGACCGCCACCCGCAGGATGACCAGCTCGCGGAGGTCGGCGGGCAGCGTCGTCCCCGAGCGCAGGGCACCCATGAGTGCGTTCCAGCCCTCGGCGACCGGCGGGCTGTGCAGCAGCAACCGGTCGAGGTCGCTGAGGCGGCCACCTCGCCGGGCCCGCATCAGCTCCGCGGTCGCTCCCTCTCCGGACGTGGGCGTGATCCGGGGGCCGTGGAGCTGGTCGCCTGTCGACCCCCGCTCAGCCACGACCGGCGAGGACTCCGGGCGGATAGGCGCCGTTGCCCACCATAATCCGGACCAGGCCCTTCGCCAGCTCGACCACCCGTGCCGTGGCCTCGGGGCCGAGCAGGAGCCACGGATCGGCCGAGAGCACGTCGGTCCGCGCCTCGATCCGGGTCCGCAGCTCCTCACCCTCGGCGGTCAGCCCGGCGTCGTCGAGCAGGCCGCGCTCTGCCAGGGCGGCGCAGCCGTCGGCCCAGTCCTGCTCGCTCCAGCCGCGGGTGGCTCGTGCGGCGGCCTCGGTGAAGCCGCGCCCGGTTGCCGTGTGCGTGATCAGCGCCTCGAGGCCGGACAGCCCGGTCTGGAGCAGGGTGGCGATGTGACCGTCCCCCCGGTACTCGCGCAGCAGGGTCGCCCCGTGCCAGAGGGAGAGGACCGGTTCCTCCGGCCACGGCAGGTCGGCGTGCCCGGCGTACAGCGGCCGGCCCTCGGGGGTGAGCCCCGCACACGCCTCCCGCAGGAGGGCCGCCAGCTCGGTCACCTCCGGAGATCCCGCGACGTCAGCACCCAGCAGCCGGGTGAGGGACGCACCGGCGGCGTCGAGCCGCGCAGCGAGAACCTGCTCGGGCGCGGCCAACGTCCAGGCCCGCGGGATCATGTGCGCCACCAGGGACGGCGAGAAGTTGTAGAAGGTCGCCGTCACCACCCCGGCGCCGACGGCGCCCATCGGGGCGGCCCGGCCGGCGAAGTAGCTCATCCGCCCCGGCCGCAGCCCCAGGGCGACGAAACGCTCGTCGTGCTCGGGGGCGAAGTAGAGATGGGAGTGCAGCGGTTCGACCGCCCGGTGGGCGCGGGCGACGGCGGCAGGGTCCAGGGCTGGCTGATCGACGCTGACCATGCGCCGCACCTTACTGAGAAACCACGGCAGGCAGCGCCCGCGTCCAGGACACCTGGGTCCGCCGCTTGGTGAAGCCGAGGCCCTCGTAGAGCCGGAGGGCTCCGGTGACGTTCTCGCTGTCCACCTGCAGGCCGGCACTGCGGCAGCCCCGCTCCGCCGCCGCACGGAGGGAGGTGGCGATGATCGCCTTCGCCAGTCCGCGGCCGCGGGCAGCCGGCAGGACACCGATCTGGCCGAAATCCACCTGCTCGTACCCGTTGGCCGCCGTGTCGGCCTCGAACACGTAGGCCAGCGCGTAGGCGACGACGGCATCGTCGACCAGCGCGAGCGACGACAGCTCGGGCCGGAACGCGCGCTGGCCGGTGAACAGGGTCCGCCACGTCGTCTCGTCCCGGTCGGCAGAGCCGTGGTGCTTGGTGAAAGCCGCGTTGTGCGCCCGCCGGACCTCGTCGTCGCGGTCCCAGCTGAACGGGACCAGCTGCACGCCCTCCACCGCCGGGACGGCCGGCAGGTCGGTGAGCGGGCGCTCCATCACGAAGTACCAGCGCTCCTGCTCGAGCCCGGCCCGGCGCACGAGCCCCTCCAGCGACGACATGGAGGTGTAGACCTCGACCGAGAGGACCGCCGGGGACTCGGGGTGCCGCTCGGCGTGCACCTCGCGACCACGCTCCAGCTGCCAGGCCAGCAGCCCGCAGCCGATGCCGCGGTCGCGCCAGGCCGGGTGGACGCGTGCCTCGAGGATGATCCGGAAGGCGTCGCGGAACGTGGGGAGAGCCAGCACGGTGGCCCAGGCGACGAACCCGCCGTCCGGTGAGGTCACGGCGAGGCTGTCCCGCTCGAGGTCGACGAGGTCGTTGACCCACCACTCGGTCAGGTCGTCGGGGCTCCAGTGCTCGCCGGTGTCGTCGAGCTCCTCGGCGGCCTCCAGCAGGGCGGAGGCGTCGGCGACGTCGTCGGCGGCGAGCGGGCGGACGGTGAGGCCGTCGGGCAGTGTGGGGAAGTCAGCCACGACGTCGGAGGCTAGGCAGCCGCCGACGTCCCGGCCACCGGATTCAGCGACGGACGAGCAGACAGAGGGGGTGGCCCGCGGGGTCGTCCCGGAGCGGCCGGCCGAGCAGCCGCTGGTAGGAGCGCACCGGCCCACGTAGGTCCGGCGTGCCGAGGACGGTGGCGGTGCGGGCGAAGCTCGGCGTCAGGCCTGCAGGCCGAACAGCCGGGCGCCGTTCTCCCAGAGGACGGCGCGCAGCCACTCCTCCCCCAGCTCCAGCCGGTGCAGCGCCGCCAGCTGGTGGGCGTACGCGTACGGGATCGAGGGGAAGTCGGTGCCGAGCAGGACCTTGGCACGGAGGTCGGCCAGCCGGGGGCGGTCGGCCGGGTCGAAGGGCATGAGCCGCTCGGTGAAGTCGGTGGCGAACATGGTGGTGTCCAGGTGCACCCGCTCGTACCGCTCGGCGAGGTCGAGGAACTCCCGGTACTCGGGCATGCCCAGGTGGGCGATGACCAGCTGCAACCTCGGGTAGCGCTCCAGCAGCCCGGTCACCGGCTCCGGGCCGGTGTGCTCCCCGGCGAGCGGCCCCGACCCGCAGTGGATGACGACGGGGGTGCCCGTCTCCTCCAGCCGCGCCCACACGGGGTCCAGCAGCGGGTCGCGCGGGTCGAAGGAACCGACCTGGACATGGACCTTGAACACCCGCGCCCCGCGCTCCAGCGCCTCGGCCACGTACCCGGCGGCCCCGGGCTCGGGGTAGAAGGTCGCCGACTGGAGCACCTGCGTGCGGGCGGCGGCGAACCCGGCCGACCACTCGTTCAGCCACGCCGCCATCCCCGGCTTGTGCGGGTAGGGCAGCGTCGGGAAGGCGCGCACTCCCAGCCGGTCGAGGACGGCCAGCCGCTCCTCGTCGGGCAGCGCGTAGGCGATCGGCCAGCCCGTGCCGTAGTGCGTCTCGGCCTGCGCGAAGTACTCCCACACCTTCGCCTGCACGCGCTCGGGCAGGAAGTGCACGTGCACGTCCACGAGCCCGGGGAGGCCCAGCTCGCGCCAGTAGCGGGGGACGTCGGCGTCGTCCGCCGGCGGGAGCACCGTGCTCGTGGCCCGGCTCATCGCAGCGTGACGACGACCTTGCCGCGCACGTGACCCTCGGCCACCATCCGCTGCGCGGCGACGAGCTCCTCGAGCGGGAAGGCCTTCGCGATCGGGACCCGCAGCTGCCCGGCGTCGGCCATGCGCCCCAGTTCCTCGAGGTCGTGCTGCTCGGGGTGGACGAACACGTACCGTCCGCCCATCTGGTTCACCGACGGATCGACCACCGACGCGATCCGGGAGACGTCGCGCACCTGCTTCGGGGCGTCGGCGAGGGCGTCCCCGCCGACGAGATCGAGCACGGCGTCCACCGGCTCGGACAGCTGCCCGCTGATCGGACCGGCGGAGTAGTCGAGCACCTCGGCGGCACCGGCGTCCTTCAGGAAGCCGTGGTTGCGCGGACTGGCCGTGCCGATGACGTGCGCCCCCAGCGCGACGGCGATCTGCACCGCGTTGAACCCGACGCCGCCCGCCGCCCGGTGCACGAGCACCCGGTCGCCCTCGCCGACGTCGAGCGCCTCGGTCAGCGCCTGGTAGGCGGTCAGCCCGGCCAGGGGGAGCGCGCCGGCCTCGGCGAAGGAGAGCGACTGCGGCTTGTGCGCCAGGCAGCGCTGCGGCGCGGGCACGAGCTCGGCCGCCGTCCCCCACTGGACGTCGTCCCGGCGGACGTAGCCGAACACCTCGTCCCCGGGCCGGAAGGCGACGACCGCCGGTCCGACCGCCTCGACGACCCCGGCGACGTCCCAGCCCGGCACGATCGGGAAGTGGTGCGGGTAGGCGCCGGCGAGGTATCCGGCGCGGATCATCATGTCGACCGGGTTGACCCCGGTGGCGTGCACCCGCACCAGGACGGTGTCGGGCCCCACCGGGGGCTCGGGCAGGTCGTCGCGCAGCTGGAGGACGTCGTCGTCGCCGAACCGGTCGTAAGCCATTCCCCGCATGCGGTCAGCGCCGTCCCTTCACGTACCGCCCGAAGGCCTTCTGCATCTCCCGGCGCGAGTCGCGCTCGGCGAGGTCCTGCCGCTTGTCGTAGGACTTCTTCCCCTTCGCCAGCGCGAGCGTGGCCTTGACCTTGCCGTCCTTGAAGTACAGGTCCAGCGGGACGAGCGTCAGCCCGCCCTCCTTGGTCTTGCCGATCAGCTTCTCGATCTCGGCGCGGTGCATGAGCACCTTGCGCTTGCGCCGCGGTGCGTGGTTGGTCCAGGTGCCCTGCGTGTACTCGGGGATGTGCACGTGCTGCAGCCACACCTCGCCGTCGTCCACGGAGGCGAAGCCGTCGACCAGTGAGGCCCGGCCGGCCCGCAGGCTCTTCACCTCGGTGCCGGTCAGCACCAGGCCCACCTCGTAGGTGTCGAGGATGGCGTAGTCGTGCCGCGCCTTCTTGTTCTGGGCGATGAGCTTGCGCCCGGTCTCACGCGGCATGTCCCCAGGCTACTGCGCCGCCCGACCACGCCCCGGGAGAGGAACTACAGCCGGACGTACAGCCGCAGCGTGACGTAGGCGGCGATGCCCGCGAGGCCCACCCCGGCGGCGGCGATGACGGGCGCGATCAAGGCGATCGCCGACCAGTCGACCGGCGGGATGATCCCGGCCTTGATCGGACCGGCCAGCGTGCGGTCGACGAAGAGCACCTTGGTGAGCACCAGCCCGCCGACGGCCAGCAGTGCCCCGATCAGCCCGGCGACCGCGGCCTCGAGGATGAACGGCAGCTGCGTGTACCAGCGGGAGGCGCCCACCAGGCGCATGATGTTCGTTTCGTTGCGGCGGTTGAACGCGGCCAGCTGGATGGTGTTGGAGATCAGCAGGAGCGCCGCCAGCGCCTGGACCACCGCCACGGCGATGGTGGCGTTGCGGGCGCCGTTGAGCAGGCTGAACAACCGGTCGAGGAAGTCACCCTCGTCGCGGACCTGGTCCACGCCGTCGGCGCCGGCCGGGAACTCCGCCTTGATGACCTCGTAGCGCTCGGGGTTGACCAGCTCGACGCGGAAGCTCTCGGGCAGCGCGTCCGGCGGCGTGTTCTCGACCAGCTCGGGCTGCTGGCTGAACTGCTGCTGGAAGCGCTCGAACGCCTCGTCCTTGGACTCGTAGATGTAGCTCTTGACCTCCGGGGAGCTCTCCAGCCGCGACTCGATGCCGGCCCGCTGCTCCTCGGTGACGTCCTCGGCCAGGAAGATGGAGACCTGCACCTTGTCGTAGTAGATCTCCTTCATGTCGGAGATCATCCCGGCGATCAGCAGCCCGGTGCCCATGAGTCCGAGGGAGATCGCGGTCGTCAGGATCATCGCGACCGTCATGGTCAGGTTGCGACGCAGCCCGGTGGCCACCTCGGAGAGGACGAAGTTGACGCGCATGGATTCCCTATCTGGATTCGTGCACGGGGCGAGACGAGCGTCTCGACGTCAGCGGCACGTGGTTGTGACGACTGGCCGCTGGTCTAGCGGCCGACCCCGTAGACGCCGCGCGACTGGTCGCGGGTGAGGACTCCCCCGTTGAGCTCGATCACGCGCCGGCGCATGGAGTCGACGATGTGGTAGTCGTGCGTCGCCATGATCACCGTGGTGCCGGTGCGGTTGATCCGCTCCAGCAGCAGCATGATCCCCTCGCTGGTCTCCGGATCGAGGTTTCCGGTGGGCTCGTCGGCGAGCAGCACCAGCGGCCGGTTGACGAACGCGCGGGCGATGGCCACCCGCTGCTGCTCGCCGCCGGAGAGCTCACCGGGGAGCCGCTGCGCCTTGCCCTCGAGGCCGACCATCTCCAGCACCTCGGGCACGACGCGCTTGATCGTCCGCGCGGGCTTGTTGATGACCTCGAGCGCGAAGGCGACGTTCTGGGCGACCGTGCGGTCACGGAGCAGGCGGAAGTCCTGGAAGACGCAGCCCATGGTCCGGCGCAGCTTGGGCACCTGCCACTTGCTCATCGTGTTCAGCGTCTTGCCGTTCACGCTGATCGTGCCGGAGGTCGGGGTGTCCTCCTTGAGCAGCAGCCGGAGGAACGTCGACTTCCCCGAGCCGGAGGATCCGATGAGGAAGACGAATTCGCCCTTGTCGATCTCGGTGGACACGTCGTCGAGGGCTGGTCGGCTGCTCGCCGGGTACAGCTTGGTGACGTGTTGCAGTTCGATCACGAGGCGCCACGGTACCTGCCTCGGCGATGACAATGCCCCGTCTGCGACGGAACTCGCGGGAGTCCTTCTCGCACACAGTGACCGGCGCGCGGAAACCCCCCGGTCGACAATTACAGACGGTCGCGTCCGACACTCTCGGGTGGCCCCATGTGAGGTCGCCGACTACCGTCAGCCGGCCCCCTGCGGGGTCCCGCCGTGGCCCCGTCCCGGGTCCCCCCTGAGCTTGCGAAGGGTGGGGAGGACGGGGTCTCCTACTGTCAGCCGGCGTCGACGGTCTCCTGCTGACGGCGCCAGCGGATGCCGGCCTCGATGAAGGCGTCGATGTCACCGTCCAGGACGTTGGCGGGGTTACCGGTCTCCACCTCGGTCCGCAGGTCCTTGACCATCTGGTACGGGTGCAGCACGTAGGAGCGCATCTGGTTGCCCCAGCTGCTGCCCTCCCCCTTGAGCGCGTCCATCTCGGCGCGCTGCTCCTGCTGGCGGACGACGAGCAGCCGGGCCTGCAGCACCCGCAGCGCGGCCGCCCGGTTCTGGATCTGGGACTTCTCGTTCTGGCAGGACACCACGATGCCGGTCGGGATGTGGGTCATCCGGACGGCGGAGTCGGTGGTGTTCACGCTCTGCCCACCCGGCCCGGAGGAGCGGAAGACGTCGACCCGGATCTCGTTCTCGGGGATGTCGACGTGGTCGGTCTGCTCGACGACGGGCAGCACCTCGACCCCGGCGAAGGAGGTCTGGCGCCGGCCCTGGTTGTCGAACGGGGAGATGCGGACCAGCCGGTGGGTGCCCTGCTCGACCGAGAGCGTGCCGTAGGCGTAGGGCACCTTGACGGCGAAGGTGGCCGACTTGATGCCGGCCTCCTCGGCGTAGCTCACGTCGAGGACCTCGGTGGGGTACTTGTGCCGTTCCGCCCAGCGCAGGTACATGCGCATGAGCATCTCGGCGAAGTCGGCGGCATCGACGCCACCGGCCTCCGAGCGGATGGTCACGAGCGCCTCGCGGGAGTCGTACTCGCCGGACAGGAGGGTCCGGACCTCGAGCTCATCGATCGCCGTGCGGATGCTGGCGAGCTCGCGCTCGGTCTCGGCGATCGTCGCCTCGTCGTTCTCCTCGGCGGCCATCTCGTGCATCAGGCCGACGTCCTCGAGGCGGCTGCGCAGGTCCTCGACGCGGCGCAGGTCGCCCTGCAGGTAGGACAGCCGGGAGGTGAGCGCCTGGGCGGCCTCGACGTCGTTCCAGAGGTCCGGAGCGGCCGCCTGCTGCTCCAGGTCGGCGATCTCGCTGCGCATGTCGTCGATTCGCAGCACGGCCTCGATCGACTTCAGGGTCGTGTTCAGTTCGTCCAGGACGACGGAGAAGTCAGCAGCCACGTCTGGCCAGGGTAGTGCGCCGCGGCCCAGGGGTAGCCATCCCTGGCATGAGTGAGCCTCGCAGACGTCGTTCCCGGGCGGACTACGAGCGCGGCCTGCCCGACCATCACGACCCCACGGCCGGCTTCGCCGGAGCTCCGCCGGCCCGGTCGGCCCTCACGCTGCGGCTCGTGCTGGCGATCTTCGGGCTGGTCGTGTGCGTCGCCGGTGGGCTGGGCTGGCTGGCGACGGACCTGCCCGCCTGGCCGGGCGTCGTCCTGCTCGTGCTGGGCGCCGTGGCGCTCGTCGACATCGTCGTGATCGTGCGACGGAAGGCGCGGGGCGAACCCGGCTGACGGGACTAGCGACGCGCGGCGAGCAGCCGTCCGGCGGAGCGGCCGAGCCGATTCCGGGCGCGCGTGACCGGGCGCGCCGAAAGCCAGCCCATCAGCTCGTCGGCCGGCATCGGCCGGGCGATGTGGTAGCCCTGGGCGAAGGTGCAGCCGAGCTCCGTGGCCAGCGCGAGCTGTTCGGCGGTCTCCACGCCCTCCACGAGGCTGCGCATGCCGCAGGCCTGGCCCAGGCCGACGACGGCGGCGATGGCCGCGGCCGACTGACTCCGGCGGCCCAGGGCACCCGCGACCAGGCTGCGGTCGATCTTCAGCACGCCGGCCGGGATGTTGACCAGCTGACCCAGGGACGAGAACCCGGTGCCGAAATCGTCGATCGAGACCTCGACCCCCGAGATCCGCAGGGCCGCGAACTGGGCCGCGGCCCGCTCCGGATCCTCCGCGACGCTGGTCTCGGTCAGCTCCACGATCAGCCGCTCGGGGGGCAGCCCGGACGACGCGAGCGCCTCGGCGACGTCGTCCACGAGCGTTCCGGAGGCGAGCGTCGTCGCACTGACGTTGACGCCCACCACCAGCGGGACGCCGGCCCGGTTCCACTCCGCCGCCTGCCGGGTGGCTGCGCCGAGCACCCAACGGGTCAACGGGTCGATCAGGTCGTACTGCTCGGCGACAGGGATGAAGTCGCCGGGCGGGACCATGCCGCCGTCGGGATGCTGCCAGCGGATCAGCGCCTCCACGCCTTCCACCTCGCCGGTGGGCAGGTGCACGATCGGCTGGTAGTGCAGGACGAACTGGTCGGTCCCGAGCGCCTCGCGGAGCTCGGCGGCGACCCGGACCTTCCGCTGCACGGCCTGGCGCAGGTCCGGGGTGAACACCCGGATCCCGTTGCGGCCGGCAGCCTTGGCCGCGTACATCGCGAGGTCGGCGTCGCGGACCAGGTCGGCGGACCGGGTGCGCGGCGCGTCACTGCCCTGCACGGTCGCGATGCCGATGCTGCCGGTCAGCCGTGCGGGTCGACCGCCGAGGTCGAACGGCCGCGCGAACGTGCTCTGGAAGCGGCGGGCCAGTGCCTCGGCACCGTCGGCGTCGCAGTCCCGGCAGAGGACGACGAACTCGTCGCCGCCGAGCCGGCCCACGGTGTCGTGCACCCGGGTGTTCGCGACGAGCCGGCCGGCCAGCTCGCGCAGCAGCCCGTCGCCCACGTCGTGACCGAAGGAGTCGTTGACGTCCTTGAACCCGTCGACGTCGAGGAAGAGCACCGAGACGGGGCGGCCGTCGGCGCGCTGCAGCTCGACGTCGATGAGCTCGTGCAGATGGGGGCGGTTGGGCAGCTCGGTGAGCTCGTCGTGCCGGGCACGCCAGGTCACGGCCTGCTCGGCCTGCACGCGGGAGCTGATGTCGGTGTGCGTGACGACGACGTGGCCCGCCTGGTCCATCCGGGAGGCGTGCACGTGGTACCAGCGCGTGACCGAGTCCGAGGGGTGCGTGATCGAGTAGTCGAGGGAGACCTCGTCGCGCTCACCCCGGGACAGCTCACGGAGGGACTGCACCAGGCCGCGGGACACCTCGTCGTCCCAGAGGTTGAGGATGTTGTCGTAGTAGCTGGAACCGACACCGTGCTGGACGCGCTCGTCGTCATAGGTCGAGGCGCGGCGGCTCCAGGCGGTGTTGCCCAGCAGCAGCCGCCCGTCGGGGTCGAGCAGGACCGTCGGGGAGGGCAGCGCGTCGAGCACCGCCTCCACGAGGGCGGCGTCGCGGTCGTGCGAGCCCGTGCGGGCGCGCACGTCGACCGACAGCTCGGCCCTTCCCGGTCCTTCTCGCACGTCTCCCCCGGTGGTCACGGACGCATCGGCGGCGCCCTCGACCCCTACATCGGCAGCCGTGCCCGGGGGTACAGGTCACGATGACCGTTCTCCCCGCAAAGGGTGAGACGAGATCGTCCGCAATCAGGCGGGGCGGGTCTCCTCGGCGATCCAGCGCAGGTAGGCCGGGTTGCCGCCGACGAGTGGCAGGGCGATCACGCAAGGGACGTCGTAGGGATGCAGCTCCGCGGTGCGCGCGACGATCTCCGGCACCAGGGACCGGCGGGTGTGCAGCGCCACGCGGGCCTCGGGCTCGTCGTGCACCTCGCCGTCCCAGCGGTAGACCGACCTGATCGCCTGCAGGTTGTGGCCGCAGGCGGCCAGCCGCTCCTCCACCAGCGTCCGGGTGAAGGCGGCGAGCCAGTCGGCGTCCTCGGCGGTGACGACGACCTCGCAGTACTCCTCGTCCACGCCGTCATCCTGGCCCCCGACCGGTCGTGGCGTGGAACCTCGGTCCCCGCGGGTAGGGGCCCGACATGACCGATGACATGACGATCCAGATCGACAGCGAGGAGTACGTCCTCCGGCAGGACGGCGACGGCTTGCAGGTGGGGCGCCGGAACGGGGCGGACGTGGCCTGGTTGGACACGGTGGACCTGGACCTGCTGCCCGGACCGGCGCGAGAAGCGCTCGAGCGCGGGGACACCTCGGACGAGGCACTGATGACCGCGCTGCGCGGCGTCACCCAGGCCGAGGTGGAGCGCGGCGGCTGAGCACCTCGGGCCGGCGGGTGCGCCACGGGCCGGTGGCGCACCCGCATCCGTCCGACGCCGATCCGGCGGATGAACGTCAGGCGCCCCTGAGCCGACTCAGCCGTCGACGTAGCGGAGACGCTCGACGACGTACTGGCCGGTGGCGGTGTTGGCGTCGATGAACTGCGGCAGCAGCAGATACGCACGGTCACGGTCACGGTCACGCAGACGGAGAACTCCTCCCCCGGCCTCAGCGTCGGCGAGTAGCCGCCGGCCGCCTCAGAGTCCGCGCCCGCCGGCGCGTAGGCCAGGCGCAGATCGGTGACGTCGACCGACTGGTCCTCCACCGCCAGCTCCGCCGCCCGCGGCGCCGCTCCTGCCCGATGCCCGGGTCCGGTGCCGGTCAGCCCGGCCTCGGCCAGGAGCAGTTGCCGTCGTCCCGGGCGGCGCGGCGTCGTCCGGGGCTCCGGTGCCCGGGGGCCGCTGCGCCAGATCAGCAGCAGCCCGACACCCAGCAGCAGCCCGAGCAGTGCTCCGGATCCGCTCACGAACGGTCTCCGAGCAGGGCGGGC
>NZ_FZNO01000005.1 GCF_900188025.1 Blastococcus mobilis | reverse complement strand
GAACTGTCACACCCGTCATGCACGATGGGGAGGTCGTCGCAGCCTGACGCACAACGGGCCGCCACCGAAGTTCTACGGAACTCGGGACAACCTCCACGTTCGCCGTGGAGACCCTCAACGAACTGACTAGGGGCTCCCTGTCGCGGGCCGAGCGGCTGGCCGAACTCAGCGGCCGAGACCCGCTCCTCATGGCGATCCTGCGGCGGAAGGACCCCCTGCTCATCCTGAGGGACCTGCTAGGACACAGCAGCCTCCAGACGACGGAGGTCTACCTCGCTCTCCAGGACCCGGCGAGGATCATCACCGAGGCCGAGATGGAACTGCTCGCCAATGAGGAGGACTTCGACGCAGAGGACCTGGCGGGCGCGTCATGACCACACCACGCCACGGACTCGTCGAAGTACCGCTCGCCCTGCACCTGCGCTTCGAAGGCGACGAGCCACTCCGACTGGACCTCAGCCATCTCCCCTGCCCAGGAGTGGTGCGTCCCCTGGCCCTCGCCTTGCTGTCCTTGACCAACGCGGGTGGGACGGTCAAGACCGCGTGGACCGCGAAGAAGTACCGCGATGCGATCGGCCGCTTCGCCAGGTGGCTGGACGACGACGGCTTCCGTGGCGATCTGCGAGACCTGACGGTGGAGCGGCTGTACGACTACTGGCAGCAGGAGAAGCGCGACGTCGAGAACCGAAACCGGATCTTGCTCGCGGCAGCGACGCCCACAGCGGGAGTGAGTCGCCCCGTCCCGTCCGATGTGACGCCCCATCTAGCAGGTAGGCGCGTCAGCGCGGAGAACGCGCGCAGCACCCCCCTTGCCGCGTACTCGCATGGCGAGTACACGCGCCTGGTCGCGAAGTGCAAGGAGATCGTACGGGCGGCGCGAGTGGAGCAGCGCCGGGTTGCCGCACTGCTGTCCGAGACCGGCCCGTCGGCTGGCGGGAGCGAGACCTGGTTGCGGTGGCTCGCGGGCTCCAGTCTCGATTCGGTTGAGGTTCTGCGTCAGCGCCATCCCGACGGGTGGCTCGTCGACTCGGATGCCTTCAGGGCTTACCGCCGAGCCCTGCTGCCCGACATGGACACAGCCCTTGCCTATCGCGTGCTGCTCGGTCTGGAGTTCGGATTGCCTCCCGAGAGCATGAACGCGCTCATGACTGCCGACTTCGAATGGCAGGGCAAGCGGCAGTTGCGCGTCGCCTTCCGCAAGCGTCGCGCGTCAGACCGTCAGGCGATGGGCTACAGAGAGACAGGCCCGTGGAGTGGGCCTGCGCTGCTGCGCGACTGGTTGCGGACGTCGGAACGCTTGCGGTCACTCATGGACGACGAGTCGCAGTTGTGGATCTGTTTCACCGAGGCAGGGGGCGGCGCGGTCGCCGACTTCGCGGACTGGAGATGGGGGAAGCACCGTCGACGCTTCATCGAGCGGACAGCACTTACTGACGACGACGGCCAGCCGCTGCCGCTTGACCTTCGCCGCCTTCGGACGACGTGGACCGAGCGCAAGGGCCGCGATTGGCATGGCGCCGTCACCATTGACCCAAACCGCACTGCGACGGTCGAAGGGGACCACTACCTGACGCGCTCGGCAGACCCCGAGGTCATGGCGGAGACGGTCGAGGCCGCTCAGCAGGACCTCTTGCGCCGGGCCGAAACGGTGGCTCTCATCCTCACAGACGACGAGCGGCTTGCAGACGCCGTAGACGGCCCAGATGTGCTGCGTCGGCGGGAGGCCCGTTCGACCTCGGGTGAATGGGACATGTTCGCGGCAACTTGCCGGGACCCGTACGACTCACCTTTCGTCACGAAGGGCAACTTCTGCACAGCCAGCGTCTGGTCGTGTCTCGTCTGCCCGCTCGCCGTCATCACGCCAGCCAAGTTGCCCAATCTGCTCCGACTGGAGGCGTACATCCGCAGGCGGGCCGACGACCTTCCTCAGAGCGAGTGGCTGAGCGTCTACGGGGCGGCCTGGGTGCAACTGACGACACGGATTCTGCCGCGCTACTCGGCCGCTGCCCTTCACCAGGCCAACGCTGTCATCGCCGACGAAACAGCCGCCCTGCCACTCGGACCCGGAGAGCAACTCGCATGACGATCAATGTGCACGCCGCACCCCTTGAGTCGGCTCTGTTCCCACCCGACCTCGACGTCCTCCGGTATCTACCTTGGACGGCTCCCGCCGACAGCAGCGTCGTCCCGTTCAGCAGCGACCGCTGGGACCTCGGAGCGCTCGACGTATGGCCCGCATACGCTCGATACACGGTCGTCAACTGGGCCGGTATCAGGAACCCTCTGTGGCGCATCACCGCCAAGGAGGTGGCTCTGTGCCTCATGCAGCCGCGAATCGGCATCCAGCACCACCTGCCCGACGCCCGCCGGTCGGGGTATCCACCATGGGCACTTTCGCCGCAGCGCCTTTCCTACTGGCGACGCTGGTTCGCATACCTCGACGACCAGGCGGTGCGCTCGTTGAGCCGGGTCACCCAAGGTGTCTGCGACGGCTTCCTAGACACGATCACACCCGAGTCACGCCACATCGCCGTCAGCGCCCTGAGGGTGTTCGCCGACTACCGGTCGCTGTTGACGCACGACGCATACGCACCAGACTTTCGGCCCTGGGGTGACAGCAGCGCCGTCGCCGCCGCCGGTGAACCCCGCGTTGGGTCCAATGGGAACAAGACCCCGCTGATCCCGGACGAGGTCTTCGCCCCCCTCCTGGCCGCCGCGCTGTTCCTCGTTCAGGTTGCCGGGCCGGACCTACTGGCCGCTAAGCACGAGGTCGAGCGGCTCCGCAGCGCACCAGCGCAGCGTGGCGCTCCTGGCGACCGACGCGTGGACGACGCACTGGCGGACTACCTCGAACGGCTGCGGGCCGAGGGGCGCAAACTGCCAGCAGCCGCCCCCCGCAAGAACCGGATCGGCGGCGACGTCTGCCGAGCGACCATCGCGCTCAACATTGGGGCCAAGGATCCGGACGTGCTGCTGAAGCCGGAGCGCCTGGACGCCATCCAGCGCGCGGCCAGAACGCTAGGCGTCGCTAGGGGCGGAATCCACACCGAGATCAGCCCCGTCGTTTCGAGCGAAGGCGCTCAAGGGGCGCGGCCCTGGCGCGGCGAGTTCAGCCTCGACTCCCTCGCGGGCATGACCAACCTCGTCCGCACAGCCTGTTACATCGTCGTGGCCGCGCTGTCAGGAATGCGTAGCAGTGAGATCGCCGCCGTCGAACGCAACTCCATCAGGCGCGAGGAGTTCGCGCCCGGCGTCATCCGCCGCCGGATTCAAAGCAGCCTCCTTAAGGGAGAACCGCCGGGGGGACGCCGAGAGACCTGGGTGATCGTCGATGAGGTGACACAAGCCATCGAACTCGCGGAGGCGCTGACCACCAACCGGAATCCACTCCTACTGAGCGCCTTCTCCCCGCTCTACACCGAGTTCCGAACATGGGTCGCCGAGAACGGTGGCATGGCTGGGCTACAGCCGATCCCAGCGGAGTGGAACCTGGTTCCTCGCCAGTTTCGGAGGAAGTTGGCCCGTGAGATCGGCTGGCGCCCCAATGGTGTGATCGCCGGAAAGATCCACCTCAAGCACATCTCGGTGGCCACGACCGAGGGCTATGCCGGAAAGCACGGCGAGTCCGTCGCAGCCTTTCAAGCGGAGGTGGAGAACGAACGCCGTCAGGCCACGGCGGCAGCAGTCGAGCGCGTCATCGACGCGGCCGAACGAGGAGAGCCGGTTATCGGTCTCGGTGCAGCAAGCCTCGCCGCCGCCATCGCTGACGCCGGTCTCGCCGACGCCAGTGACACCCCGCAGGTGCGCGACCGCGACGATGCCGTCAGGGCGCTGTTGAAGGCTCGTACCGACACCCTGCACATCGGCCCGCTGGCCCATTGCTGGTTCACCGATCCCAGCCGCGCCAGATGCTTGCGCGGCGTGGCGGACAAAACCCGGCCGCTCGTGGGGTCATGCGAGCCAACGAAGTGTGCCAACGCGACCATTCATCGCGAGCACGCTCCCGTGTGGGTCGGTGGGCTGAAGTCGCTCAAAGTCTCACTGTCCGACCGCCGGATACCCGCAGGTGAACGTCAGCGCGTGCAGCAGAAGATCCGCGAAGTCGAAACCCTTATCGAGCCGCTACTCGCCCAGGAGGAGTCGTGACCGAGGCCGAGAACGCCACACAACGGAACCGGCGACGACTCGAAGAGGCCGCCGTCCGCATCCTCTCTGGAGACGCTGCCGTCAGCGACGGGAAGTTGACGCTCAAGTCCCTGGCAACGGAGGCAGGCGTCCCCCGCAACTACCTTTACCGCAGCGAGTACGTCGCGATCGCCGAAGACTTCGAGCGGCGGGCTGACGCCTTGCGGCAGAGCGACGAAATGCCAGACAAGCGCGAAGCCCAGATCCAACGGCTGCGAGCGGACCTCGCAGAGGCGAAGCGGCTCGCGCGGCGGTACCGCGAGGAAAGGGAGACCGCCCGAGGCGAGCGCGACCGGGCTGCCAGTCAGATTATGTTCCTCGCCGAGCAGAACCGCTTACTCCGCGAGGAACTCGAAGCGGAGCGATCTGTCACGCGACTGGACGGCGCGAAACGCCGCACGTGACCATGGGCGTCGGCTGAGTGCTGTCGCCGTCGTCTGGCACGCTTCGCTCAAACCGTGAGGGGGCACGCATGGCGACGGGGGCAAGAGACAAGTATTGGTCCGGACAGGCGTTACCAAGCGTCTTCAAGCACACCCTGCTCGACAAGTACGTGCCCCCGTTCGCCGGGATGACCGGCTCAGTCGGGCGTCGGGTTGTTTACCTCGACGGCTACGCCGGCCGAGGGCGGTACGCCGATGGCACCCCCGCGTCTGCGGAAAAGATCATGATGGTCGCGCAGGCGCAGTACGAGAGCGTCAACCTGGCATGGACCTGCTTCTTCGTTGAGCAGGACGCTGAATCGGCCCGCGTCCTCGCCAGTGTCGTCGGCGAGTACGCCGCAAAGGGCGTGACCGCCCACGCCCACCGGGGAAACGTGCAAGACGTCCTGGACCGCGTGGTCGCCTCCGCCGTCGGATGCCCCCTGTTCCTGTTCCTGGACCCGTGCGGGCTGGGCCTGCCGTTCGACCGGATGAGCGGACTCCTCAACGGCGAGCGCAAGAAGGGCTGGCCGCCCACGGAGTTCCTGCTCAACTTCAGCCTGGAAGCCGTACGTCGCATCGGTGGGCACATCACCGCCAGCCAGCCCAACGAGGCGACCCTGAAGCGGATGGACACCACCGTCGGCGGCCCCTGGTGGCGGGAGGGCTTCGCGGGCGGGGTGACCGACGCCGCCGTAGAGGCGGTTGTTGCTGGCTTCTCCGAGCGTCTGTCCACCGCCACCGGTATGGACCTGGTGCCTGTCCCGGTGCGGCGAGCGCCCACGCACAAGCCGGTCTACGACCTCATCTTCGGTACACGGGCGCCCCATGGCCTCTGGGTGTTCGGCGACGCGGTCGCACGGAGCACGCAGGCGTGGTGGGACACCCTGGAGGAGGTCGAGGTAGATGCGCAGGCCGAGGAGGACCAGGGGACGCTGTTCACCACCACGGCCACGGTCCGCCCCGTACTGGAGACCGTCGAGGAGGCCGCCCTGCCGGTCATCACCGACAACCTGCGGTCCCTTCTGCACTCCTACCCCGCCGGGTTCCGAGTGGTCGACCACACGAGGCTCGTCTTCGGCGAGTTCTACGGACAGGTCAGGGAGATGGTGGTTCGCAAGGCGGTGAAGGAACTACACCGACAAGGCGGTACCGCCACGACTGGGGTAGGTGGCGTCAAGAAGACCCGCGAACTTGTCGTCTTGCCGCCAGCCTGAACCCTTCCGACGGTCCCCTATGAGAGTTGAGAACTGCGGCCCGGCGCTTCCCGAAGGAGACGCCGGGCCGACTGTTCATGGTGTGTACGTGACCTGTTCTGCGACCGCGACGATCTGCGCCTGCGTGAAGGTCTCCGGCACCTGAAGGTGGAAGATCGCTCCTCCTTCGAGTTCTCCTGCCAGGAACCACTCCTTGAGATCCCCCTGGTCGACCAGGACGACCTTGGCCGGTCGGTTGTTCACCGTCACCCACTGCTCCGCGCCCTCATACATTCCCTGGAAGGCGTTCTCCACAGTCTCCCGCCGCCAGCGCTCCGCTAGTCCGACGGCCAGTCGTTGGTTCGGATCCGTGCTGTTGACGAAGGAGATGGCTCTCTCCTCGTAGTAACTCAGCGACCAGCCCTCGGGGGACAAGCCGATCTGCAAGTCCACCGGCTGGGGGCGGTCGACCATGGACTCCGCGACCGCGACAACGGCGGCGGTCTCGCTGTACTCGTCCTCACCCCGAAGCCACACCCACTGGCCGTCCGGGCGCTCCCAGAACAGGTCCGCGAACGAGGAGGTGCACACCTCCTCGGGCTCCTCGGTCTGCACCGGCGTCGAAGGCTCATACGTGCAATGCGGCCGGTCGTAGTCGCCACGGACTAGGTCCGCCTCGATGCCGCCGACGCTCACCGTCCCAGTCTCGGTGATCTCGGAGTTGTCGTAGGTCCACTGTGGCAACTCGTGCTCGTAGTCCCACTCCTCCCTTGGATCGTCCGGGAGGATCTCGAACCAGAACCCGTCACCGTCGGTGGACTGGTACGCGGCTGACCACGTGACCGGGTAGTCCCCGAAGGGGGTCGGTCCCCCACCTCGGCGGAAGGACGGCATCAAGCCCTCCGGCACCGGGTCCACGGACACCGGGAAGGTAACTCGCTCGGCGGCCACCAGTGTCATGCCGTCGACAATGACCGGTCCGGAAAGCGGCGCCTCGGTCTGGTCGCCCGGCGTCTGCGTGCTGTCCGACGGCGCTGCGGTCTCCCCGCCGGGCGTCCTGCTGTCCGAAGGAGCGACGACGACAGCCGTCGTCCAGGCGGCGGCGACGGCGAGCACCGCTGCGCCCACGCGTACGACGACCCTCCTGCTCGGGCGCCGATGCCGTGCCCGCGCTGAAGCGTGCGCAGCGCGTGCGTCGGAAACGAGTTGGCGGGCGGCGATGACTGACGCTGGCTCACTCTCGCCGGTGTCAACCAACGCCATCCGCTCGCTCCCGGCAAGGGCCTTCACGTCATGGAGGAAGTCCTCGGGCAAGGCTGGAAGGTCTGCATCGTGGACGCCAGCGGCACCGGCAAGCAGCCGGTCCAGTTCTCGATCAGTGATCACGGTCGGCCTCCTGGACGTGCGTGAGGGTTGAGAGTTCTGCCCGGAGCCGGGTGCGGGCTCGATGCAGTCGGACGCGAGCAGTGCCGGGGGACAAGCCGAGGGCCGTGGCGGCCTGGGCTGGCGTCAGGCCCTCCCACGCGATCAGCGACACGAGTTCCTGGTCCTCGGGTGAGAGTTGCCCGACTGCCTCGCTCACCCGTTGCTGCTCGGTGCGGTGCTCGTGGATCGCAGAGGGGTCGGGGATCGCCGCGCCTGCGAACGAGTCGGCCAGCCGCTCACCGAGGCGACTCGCCCGATGGGTACTGCGAGCCGCGTTGGCCAGGCAGAGCCGGGCGATGCCGAACAACCAAGGCCGGGCCTCTTGCGGGTCGGCTGGCATGTCCGTCCGTCGCCGCCAGGCTGTCGCGAAGGTTTCCGCCACGACGTCGAGGGCGTCCTCGCGGGACGCCGACCGCCTCAGGGCGTAGCCCAGCACGGCGGTGCCGGAACTCCGGTAGGCGTCCTCGAAGAGGTCCTCTGCGGATAAAGGTTGACGGTCGGTTGTGGGCGGTGGCTGCCCTCGCATCGCGATCACACCCCTACATGTCCGGCTCGGGCGGATCGTTACAGGGCAACCCCATGCGCCTCATACGCCCCAGGTGGGCCGCGACAACCACCGAGGTCCGGCTGGTTTCGGCAATGTAGGCCCACCGAGTGAGACGTGGATCGTCCCTGATGATCACGCTTCTAGGACGCAGGTCCTAGGCTGTAGCGCGCCCCCGCGCGGGCATTTCGTCCCAGACGAGCCCATCAAGCGTGCGGCCACCCGCCTTCGGTGTGCGACCACCCCACTGCTTGAAGAAGAACGGGACTCGCGCCACCTGGCAGTCATCCCGAAGGTTGATAACCCATTCCGGGTCCAGCGGCCGGTGCCCTGAGCCACTCTCACCACCGGCGATGACCCAATCGATGCCATCCAGGTTGATGCCATCGAGCGGCCCTAGCAGCGGCTCGCACGACAGGAAGCGAACGGCCGCCGGAACGCCGCGTAAGTCGTCGATCCGGTCGAATGCGTCGCTGTTCTCGACGCTGACGCCCATCCAGACGTTGTCCGGCCAGTCCAACTGGTCAGCGACCTTCCGCATGCGTGCGGCGCGCTTGGTGAGCACTTGGTAGGTGTGCTGAGGCGTGGCTGCCATGACAGCGAAGACCTGACGCACGAAGTCCAGCGGAACTCGGGCGTGGAACAGGTCGCTCATCGAGTTCACGAAGACGAGCCGGGGCTGGCGCCAGGACAACGGCGCCGAGAGCGCGTGCGGGTGAACGGTTACGCCGAATCCAGGGCCACTGGTTCGAGGGTCCCCATCGTTCTGGTACTTCTCGGCGCCCATCGCCTTGAGCCGCTTGGCCAGGGTCAGCGCGTAGCAGTTGTCGCAGCCCACTGAAACTCGGTCGCAGCCGGTCGTGGGGTTCCATGTGACTTCGGTCCACTCGATGGTGCTCTTGCTCGCCACGTCCCCACCCCCTCGCTTGCCCGGACCCGTGGACGCTATCGGCAGCGTCCACGTTCATTCCGGACGCCGCGAACGTAGATGGTCGCTCTGACATCGCCTCACCTGCGCCACCAGTCCCGGCAGGATCGAAGGCTGGAGGCTGCTGGGCGCTCACCTGGCCCCGCTCCGGCCCCCGGCCATCGGGGTCGGAGCGGGGTGCCCGAGCCGTCGGTCATCCTGCTCGGGCAGCCTCCTGGGTCGCCCGCTACTGCGGTCCAGAGGCCCAGCGGCCCCAGGGACCTGTCATGACCCTGGGACGGTTCGTGGGTCGTCATGCGCTCGATCCCATCCACTGCGGACCGTAGTGACGCCCTATGACACCCGGCGGGGTTCAGCCATCGATCCGCAGGGCTGAACGCCGAAGCGGGTCACCGCTACTAAGGGCTGCAACCCCACGTCCTCCGCTTCACGGTGATCTCCACGGTCTCGTGGTCGCCGGTCACCACGGAGGCGTAGAGGCCATCGTTGAGGCGACTGGCCGGGTCTGCGAGCGCTGCTCGGACTGCGTCGACGACTGCTTCAGCGTCGACCTGGGTGACGACCTCAACGGCGGCAACGTCGTCGGGCGCGCAACCCCAGAACAACTGGAGTCGTCCTCCTCGACGCTGACCAGCGGGATGCTCGGTCCGGCCGAGGCGACCTCGCCGGTCCCCTCGGCACGATCTCCGGTCCTCGTCGTGACGGCGATCCGATCTTGCAGGAAGACCCATGTCGCCGGTCGACGCTCCCCGGTCGTGAGAGGCAACTGCCAGCACGTGCACTGCTCTGTTTCCTGGGCCACTCGCTCCCCCTCGCACCGGTGTCCGCCGAGGCTAGTCGACTGGGCGGGGCCATCGAGCGTGCCTGCAACCGGGCGACTGCGACGCTGTGACCGGACGAGAGCCGAAGGCGGGAGTCGAACCCGCGACTACTGTTTACAAGACAGTTGCGTTACCACTACGCCACTCCGGCAGAGCGGGCTGGACGTGTAACACGACGACGCCCAGCCGCTGAGCAGCCTAACCCGCCGTGACACTCAGCAGGTGGGACACCAGGCCCGTGTAACACGGTGCTTCGACGGCCAAAGTCGGGTGCGCTACCAATTGCGCCACGTCGGCGAGACATGGGAACACGTCCCGGGACAAGGATAGGGACAACGCGGAGACGACCACCCGGCGCCGGTCCGGGGTGACGCCGCCGACGCGCCAGCACTGGTCACGTCGGACGGTCGGCGCGCTGGGCGGCCGGCCAGCATGTCCACAACGCCGACGGAGCTGCGCCTCGGGCGCGGCCGCAGGCGCCCCGCGACCGACAAGAGGCGCGGGGATCCCGCGCCCGCACTGTTTTCGTCTGGTCGTCGCCCGGGAGCCCTGCGCGGAACCGCGATACTCCTCGGCGTGATCGTCACCTTCGACCTGTTCAGCGCTCTGACCGACAGCCGCACCGGCGGCTCGGCCGTGTTCGCCGACCTGGCCGCTCGTCGCGGGTGGGATCGGACCGGGGATGAGCTCTACGACCGCTGGGACCGGCACAACAAGGGGCTGCAGCGCACCGCCCGGCCCCCGGTGACCTTTTCCGAGCTGTCCCGGCAGGCCCTGGCGCAGACGTATGACGACTTCGGTCTGGGTCAGGAGACGGTCGACGTCGACCTGACGACCGTCGAGGAGTCCGTAGCGGAATGGCCGCTGTGGCCGGACGTCGCCGACGCGGTCCGTGCCGTGGCCGACGCGCACCGGGTCGGCATCCTGTCGAACGTCGACGATCCGCTCGCCCGCACCACACGCGCCGCACGTCTCGTCGAGTCGGAGCTGCTGCTGACCTCGCAGCGGTTGGGCGCCTACAAGCCCAGCGAGGAGATCTACCGGCGCGCAGCCGCGACCGTGGCCCCGGACCGGCTCGTGCACGTGGCCGCCTCGGCGCGGGACGTGCGTGGCGCACTGGAGGCCGGGATCACCACGGTGCGCCTCGTGCGCCGCGGCCACGTCGTCGATGCGGAAGGTCCGCAGCCGTCCCTCGAGGTCGAGGAGGCTGCGGACCTTCCGGGGGTCCTGCAGACGCTGTGAACGCCGGCCGCCGAAGCGGCTGGGCTCAGGCGGTGGGCAGCACCAGCACCGCCCACACCACGATGGGTGCGACCACGACGATCGACATGCCCCACTGCATCAGCCGCTTGAAGACCATGTCCCGGTCGTTCGGATCGGCGTTCGCCACCACGAGCGCGCCATTGGTGGAGAACGGGCTGCAGTCGACGACCGAGCTGGAGATGCCGAGCGCGGCGATCAGGGCGATGGCGCTCACCTGGTCGGTCAGGAGGAAGGGCACGGCGAGCGGGATCAGCGCGCCGATGATCCCCGTGGTGGAGGCGAACGCCGAGACGACGGCGCCGATCAGGCAGATCAGCAGGGCCGCGACCAGGGGCGCACCCACCTCGGCGACCCGCTCACCCAGCCAGTCGACGACGCCCTGGGCCTGGAGCAGGTTGACGTAGGTGACGATGCCGCCGATGAGCAGCACGGTGCCCCAGCTGATCTTCTCCACGGCGCCCTTGGCCGCCTTCGGGAAGGCCAGGGTGAGGGCGACGGCGATGGTGAGAGCGGTGAAGCCGACGTCGAGGTCGAAGCCGAGCGCCCCGACGATCAGGGCGACGAGCCCGAGCAGGGTGACGATGCGCTCGGGGTTGAGGCGGTGGGCGTCGTCCGCGTCGCCGCCCGACCCCGCCGTGCGGGTCACCTCCACGGCCGAGTGCGGGGTACCACCGGTCGTCGTCCGCGTGGCGGCGTAGGACAGCTTCTCGGCCTCGGTGGCCAGGGCGGCCACCTGGGCGTCTTCGCGGCCGCGGGTCATCAGCTCTCGGCCGCCGAAGACGACGTAGGTGATGACCGCGATGGCCGTGGCCGCCAGGAAGGTGGCCCCGAACAGGAAGGCCGGGCTGCCGGGCAGGTCGTTCTGCTCGACGACGCCGTTGGTGATGCTGCCGAAGATGCCGATGGGCGAGAAGCTGCCGGCGGTCGCCCCCTGCACCACCATCATGCCCATCATCAGCGGGTGGATTCGGTAGCGGGCCGCGAAACCCATCGCGATGGGAGCGACGATGGCGACCGCGGCCGGGCTGACGGCACCGATCGCGGTGACGAGCGCACAGACCAGGAACATCGCCCAGGGGACGAGTGCGACGCGGCCGCCGACCGCACGTACGGCGCCGTGCACCAGCCAGTCCACCGTGCCGTTGTTCTTGGCGAGGGCGAACAGATACGTGACGCCGACCAGGATGACGAAGAGGTTGGCGGGGAAGCCGGTGAGCACGCCGTCGGCGTCCAGGGCGAAGACCGTCACGCCCACGATGAACGCCGCCACGAGCGCCAGCGCGCCCATGTTGACGCCACGCACGGTCGCGACGAGGAACACGATCGCGAGTACCGCGAGCGAGATCAGTTCGTGAGACAACGGAGTCCTAGGGGTGAGCAGGGGATTGTGACGACGGTCATGTCGCCGTCGCGCATACTGCCAGTGGTCTAGCCACCTGACAACCAAGCCACTCCGACCCTAAGCTGACACCTATGGCCTCGGTCACCCCACGGCGGATGTCGCCCGTCCGCCGAGAACGGTTGTACGAGAGCCTCGCTGCCCACATCTCCGACTTCATCGAGGCGCAGGGGCTCGTCGGCGGCGACCGCCTGCCCTCGGAGCGACAGCTCGCCACCGAGCTGGGGGTCAGCCGGGCCACCCTGTCCCGGGCGCTCGCGGCGCTGGAGACCCGGGGCCGGATCGAGGTCCGGCACGGGGTCGGCGCTCTCGTGCGCGACCCCGCTCCGTCGATCGGCGAGGCGCCCGGTCTGCTGGGCGAGCAGCTGGCGAGCCGGCCACGGGACGAGGTGTACGCGGCCCGGGAAGCCATGCTGGCGGGCATCGCCCGCGCGGCTGCCACCAATCCGCAGTCCTCGCTACGGCTGGCGATGCTGGCCGACGACGGCCGCGCCCGGACCTTCGAGCACACGTGGCGGTGCATCCGCCGCCTGGCCGGATCCCAGCTGCTGGCCGATTTCGACGACATGCTCGCCGAGAAGGCGCCGGACCCGCAGGACTCACCCCGTCTCCGCGCCTCCCTCGACGCCCTGGCCGAGGCGATCATCCGCGGCGACGGCAGCGCTGCGGCGACCGCGTGTCTCGGTCAGCTCACCGCTTGAGCCGCCGCCCGGACCGGAGGGATCACGCCGGCCGTCATCCCGCCCCGCCCCGCCGGATGCCATGTCGGCGACGGTCGGCGCGCCAGCAGGTCTGGTCGAGTGGTCTGTCCAGTGCGCCAGAGCCGGTGGCTGTCGACCGAGGAGGATCATGAGCGGGCTGGACCAGCTCCTGGTCGTCCTCGCCGGGTTCGGAGCCGGGCTGCTCACCTCCACGGTGGGCGTGGCCTCTCTGCTGAGCTTCCCGATCCTGCTGGCCGTCGGCCTGCCGCCCGTGGTGGCGAACGCCTCCAACACCATCGGCCTGGTGCCGGCGGGGGCGGGGGCTGCCCTGGGGTTCCACCGGGAGTTGCGGCTCCACCGCCGTCTCACCTACCGCGTCGTCATGCTGGCGGGCATCGCCGGCAGCGTGGGGGCGGCGCTCCTGCTGGCCCTGCCGCCCGGCGTGTTCGAGGCGGTCGTGCCCTGGCTGATCCTCGGCACCTGCGTGCTCGTCGGGATCCAGCCGCGCCTGTCGGCCTGGCTCGGGAGCCGGCGGGCGTCGTCGGGACGGTCGTCCGCCCGCGTCACACTCGGGCCGCTGACCACCTTCTTCGTCTTCGTCACCGGCATCTACGGCGGCTACTTCGGCGCGGGGGCCGGCGTGATGATGATCGCGACCCTGGCGCTCGGGCTGGACGTCGACTTCCGGTTCGTCGCCGCGCTGCGGACCCTCTCCGTCATGGCCTCGAACGTGGTCGCCGGCGCCGTCTTCGCGGTCGTGGCCGAGGTCGACTGGTCCGTCGTGGCCCTGCTCGCGGTGAGCTCGGTCGGTGGTGGATACCTGGGGGCGCGGATCGCTCGGCGCCTGCCCGCCACGGTGCTGCGGGTCGCGGTGGTGCTCGCCGGCGGGACCGCCGCAGTGGCCCTGCTCGTCTGACCACGGGCACGGTGGCGTCAGTTGCTCAGCCGGCGTGACGGCGAGGCCCGCCGTCCGGCCGGACTGTCGAGAGCCGGGCGACCGGCCGGAGGTGAAGCGCCTGCGCAGTGCGGCGGTCTGCACCCCGCCGGTCCTACCGCCCGCCGGCGTCCCGAGAGGCTGGGTCGCGCGCTGACCCGCTCCGCCGAACGGAGGTGCGTGGTCCCGTTGCCCCGGTCGGTCGGTCGTCAGCGGGTCGTGGCCCCAGCCTCCGCTCAGGCGGCGTCGGTCCCGGCCGTCGGATCGTCCCGCACCGGGCGGGCGTGGATGTAGGTCGCCGGGTCGCTGCCGGACGCGGGCCCGGTGGCGAGCCACCGTGTGAAGCCGGCCGGATCGCGGCGTTCCAGTTCGTCGAGCGTCTCCTGCCGGCGCTGGACCAGCGCGGCACGGTCGGCCGGGGTCAGCCGACCGCCGAGTCCGGCGGTCGTCCGCATCCACTCGCGGCCGAGCGCCGAAGTCGTCAGCGCCGAGAGGGGAGACGGGGCGGCGGCCATGGGTCCGGCCGGCGGCGGCACGGGCCGGCGGAGCACCTCGGCACCCGAGGCGGCGGAAGGCCGTGACCGCGCGACGTGCCTGACCAGCCAGGCGATGCCGCAGGCGCCGCCGGCCAGGAGGGCCACGGAGCCACCGGCGAGCGCCGCTGCCCCGGCCAGCCCCAGCAGGACGCCGACCGTCCAGCACGAGGCCTGGACGGCGGACTCGACCACGGACCGGCGGTCCCGGCCGGGCGCGTCCCTGGCGATCCCCACGGCGATGCAGGCGGCCAGCGTCCCGGCGATGCCGACGCCGACCAGTCCGGGACCGCGCAGGGCGAGCCCACCGACGACGGCGAGCACGCCGGCACCGAGCGTGCCGGTCCACCACAGCAGCCGGGCGAACGGTCGGCGGACGGGCACGGTCGCCTCCTGGGCGGCGCCGGGGACAGGACCCGATCCCTACCCCTGCGACGGCCAGGATGCACCCGGCGACGGGAAGCCCTTCCCTCGGACGGCCGGGGCGAGGACGCTCGGTTGGGGGACGGAACCACCTGGCCCACCGGAGGTGCACCGTGACGACCACGACTCCCACCGCCCCGCTCGGCGACCCGAGCGCGACCCCTGCGCAGGACCGGCCCGGGCCGGAGGTGGTGGTCGGCGTGGACGGTTCGGAGATCGGTCTGAGCGCCGTCCGCTGGGCGAGCCGGGAGGCGGCTCGGCGGCGGGCGCCGCTGCGGATCCTGCACGCCGCGCCCTACCTCAAGCACCGCGGCACCGTCGGGGCTGCGCCGCCCGAACTGGCCGCAGCCCGGCGCATCACCGCGCAGGCCTACACCGTGGCGCGGCACACCGATCACGAACTCCGGGCATCGACGGAGATCGTGCCCGGTGACCCCACCACCGCTCTGCTCCGGGCAGCGGCGGACAGCCAGCTCGTCGTACTCGGCAGCTCCGCGACCGGTGCCGCCGACGAGCTCGTGCTCGCCTCCGTGGCCGTCCATGTGGCCGCCCGGTCACCGCAGCCGGTGGTCGTGGTCCCCCGCCGCCGCCCCGACGGTGCCGACGGCCGCCCGACCGTCGCGGTGCTGGGGGTCGGCGACCAGGCCGACGACGAAGCCGTGGCCACGTTCGCCGCCGAGTCCGCCCAACGGTCGGGGGTCGGTCTGACGGTGCTCCAGACCCGCCCGCCCCGGCGCAGACTCCCCGGCAGCTGGGTCGACGACAACGGCGAATGGGAGCGCCGGCACCCGGGGCTCGACGTCTCCCGCAAGGACCTGCCCGGCGCCCGGGCGGAGCAGCTGTTGGCCGCCACCTGCCCGGCTCCGCTCCTGGTGATCAGTGTCGGACGCGGGAGCCTGTTGCACCGTGCCCTCGACGGAACCCACCTCTGGCTGCTGAGGCACTGCACCTCGCCCATGGCGCTGATCCCGCGGGTCCACCGCGGGGAGCAGGAACCGCGCGAGGAGATCATCGCGGTGGGCTGACCGTAGGGCTCCCACCGACCGCACTGCCGCACCCCTGCCGGTCCGGACCACTGCCTGCCGAGGTAGGCAGTGTCCGGCGCTGTGCCGCGCTCTGCACAAGCGGTCCCGGCCGTCCAGGAATGTCACAGGGCACGTACAGCGCTGCACAAGACCACGGCCGGACAGTGGAGCCACCGCGGCCGCCCGGCTGCACGCAGGGGAGGACAACGAAGTGACTGAGCAGCGCCACCCGACAGTTCCGGGGGCCGGAATCGGACAGGGGCCCGAGCCGGGCCGCGGCGAGCCGGTCAACCCCGTCCCGACCCCGTCGGCGCCCGGTCAGTACGGCACCCTCGGCCCCTCCCCCTGGGCTCCACCACATGCCCAGGCGACGGTCCCCCAGCCGCCGTCCTACCCCGGCTACGGCGGACACCCCGTGCCCGCACCGGAGGCATCGGGACCGGCGGCCCCCTCCGAATCCCGTCGGCCGGGTCGCTTGCGGATCGGTCTGGCCGGTCTCGTGGCCGGTGCGCTGATCGGCGGCGGCGCCGGCGCCGGCGTGGCCACCCTGCTCGACGATCCGTCGGGCACGCCGCGGACCGGCGCGGTGGCGCAGAACGTCATCATCGAGGATCCGCAGACGGCGACCACGGCGACCGCAGCCGCTGCGAAGGCGGCCCCCAGCGTGGTGACGATCTACGTGACGAGCGGCTCCGGCTCGGGCAGCGGCTCCGGCGTCGTCCTCACCGAAGACGGCTACGTGCTCACCAACAACCACGTCGTCGCCGAGGGTGGCCGGTCGGGCAGCGTGCAGGTCCGCACGTCCGACGGCACCCTCTACGACGCCACCGTCGTCGGCACCGACGCCGCGTCCGACCTCGCCGTCGTCCGCCTGGACGGCGCCGAGGATCTCAACCCGGCGACGTTCGCCGACTCCGACGACGTGCAGGTCGGGGACGTCGCGGTGGCGATCGGCGCCCCGCTGGGCCTGTCGAACACCGTCACCGACGGGATCATCAGCGCGACCAACCGGGCCGTCGCCACCGGCTCGACCCAGGACGACGCGACCGTGATCGACGCCCTGCAGACCGATGCGGCCATCAACCCGGGCAACTCCGGTGGCGCGCTGGTGAACGGGGCCGGAGAGGTGATCGGCATCAACACCGCCATCGCGACCGTCGCCTCGGGGGTGCCGGGCTCGCAGTCGCAGAGCGGGAACATCGGCGTCGGTTTCGCCATCCCGAGCAACACCGCCGAGCGCATCGCCCAGGAGATCATCGGGACCGGCTCGGCGACCCATGCCTTGCTCGGCGTACGCGCCCGCACCGCCGCGGACGGCCAGAACGGCGAGGTCGGCACCGGCGCGCAGATCGTCTCGGTCGAGCCGGGGAGCGCCGCGGCCGACGCCGGCCTGCAGGAGGGCGATGTCATCACCGCGGTCGGCGACCGGCCGGTGACCACTTCCACCGAGCTCACCGCGGCCGTACGGAGCCAGGCCCCGGGTGAGACGGTCGAGCTGACCGTCCGGCGAGGCGACCAGACCCGGACGGCGGAGGTCACCCTCGGCACCACCCAGTGAGCCCCGCGGCCCCCCTGCAGGTCCCGCCGCGAGCCTGCGAGCGGTGGGGGGCCAGGGGGGTCCTTTCTCTAGGCTCCTACGGGTGCCGGCTACCCGACCGACCGTCCCCCTCGCGAGCTCGCTGGACGACCCGGAGCGGGCCCGCGACCTCTCCCGCATGAAGCGGCTGGCGACCGGGCTGTTCGGGGTCGCCGCCGCCGTCTTCCTCGCCTGCGTGCTGCTGGGCGAGGACGCCGGCGCCTGGGTCGGCTACGTCCGCGCCACCGCCGAGGCCTCGATGGTGGGCGCGCTCGCCGACTGGTTCGCCGTCACCGCGCTGTTCCGGCACCCGTTGCGGCTGCCCATCCCGCATACCGCGATCATCCCGCGCAAGAAGGACCAGATCGGGGCGAGCCTGGGCACCTTCGTCCAGGAGAACTTCCTGACCCGGACGGTGGTCGAGGAGAAGCTGATCACCATCGACGTCCCCGGCCGGCTCGGTGGGTTCCTCAGCGCTCCTGGCCGCGCCGAGCGGCTGGCCGGCGACGCGTCCGCCGCGGTCACCGCACTCGCCGGGCTGCTGCGCGACGAGGAGCTGGAACCGGCGGTCGCTGCCCTCGTCGACCGCAAGCTGCACGACACCCCGGCCGCACCGGTCCTGGCCCGCGTCCTCGAGCTCGTCGTCGAGGGCGACCGGCACCAGGAAGTGCTGTCGGCCGCGCTGCGGCTGCTGTCCCGCTTCCTGCACGAGAACCGGGTGGTCTTCCGTGCCCAGCTGGGCGACGCCTCCCCCGCGTGGGTACCCGACTGGGTCGACGACCAGGTGTTCGACCGGGTGTTCGCCGGCGTCCAGACCTTCCTCGACGAGGTCGGCGACGACCCGCGGCACGAGTTGCGCCGTTCCTACGACGCTCGGCTCCGCGTCTACGTGCGCGCGCTGCGGACCGACCCCGACAGCGCCGCGCGCATCGAGGATCTGAAGAAGGAGCTGCTGGAGCACCCCGCCGTCCGCACCTGGTCGGGGTCACTGTGGTCGAACGCGAAGACGGCGTTCCTGGCCGCCGCCGCGGACCCGGACTCGGAGCTGCGCGGCCGGGTGGCCGGGATGATCACCCAGCTCGCCGAGCTGCTGCGGTCCGACCCCACCGTGCGGGAGCTGGTGCAGCGACACGCGCACACCATCGGGGGCTACCTCGTCGAGCGGTTCTCCGGCGACCTGGCCGACCTGGTCAGCAGCACCGTGGCCCGGTGGGACACCGAGGAGACCAGCCGACGGATCGAGCTCCAGGTCGGCCGCGACCTGCAGTGGATCCGCGTCAACGGCACCGTCGTGGGCGGCCTGGCCGGCCTGGTGATCTACACCGTCGCGCAAGCTCTGTCGTGACGAGCGGGGCCCGAAGCGTCCCCGACGAGCGCCGCGCAACGGCTCAACGCGAAGGGGGAGCGCTCCCTGGCCGCGGTGCGGCCCGGAGGGTCGCGATCTGGAACAGGGCAATGCCGGCGGCGACGCTGACGTTGAGGGACTCGGTGTCCCGGTCGATGGGGATGCGGACGACGACGTCGCAGCGCTCCCGCACCAGCCGGGAGAGCCCCGTGCCCTCCGCGCCGACCACCAGGGCAACGGGGTCGGCGAAGCCGTCGTAGTCAGTGACGTCCACGTTCCCGTCGCCGGCCAGGCCCACGGTCTGCAACCCGGCGTCCTGGTAGGAGCCCAGGGCGCGCGCCAGGTTGACCGCGCGGGCGACGGGGATGCGAGCGGCAGCGCCCGCGCTGGTGCGCCAGGCCGATGCGGTCATGCCGACCGCGCGGCGCTGCGGAACCACGACACCGTGCGCGTCGAAGGCGGCCGCGGAACGGACGACGGCGCCGAGGTTGCGGGGATCGGTCACCCCGTCCATCGCGACGATCAGCGGCGGCCGGCCCGAGTCGCGGGCGAGGTCGAGCAGATCGTCCGGGTGGGCGTAGTCGTAGGGCGGCACCTGCAGGCCGATGCCCTGGTGCAGCGCCCCTCCGGACATGCGGTCGAACTCGGCCTTCCCGACCTCGAGCAGCGGCAGCCCGCGGTCGGCCGCGAGGGCAAGGGCCTCGGCGATCCGCTCGTCGGTGGTGCGGTGGGTGTCCCCGGTGACGACGTAGAGCGCCGTCGCGGGGATCTTCGCCCGCAGCGCCTCCACGACCGGGTTGCGGCCGAGCAGCAGTTCCGGTGTCTCCTCGGCCCGTGCCCGGGCCCGGGCGCGGTCGGCCCGCTGCCGCTGCTCGGCGGCGGCCCGGCGCTGCGCCGGGTGCCCGGGGCGCGCCTCCGCCGGCGGGGTGGCGCCCCGGCCGGCCAGAGCCCGGCGGCCCTTGCCACCGGTTCCTGCGGTCGCCGTCTTCTTGCCCGCACCGGTCGTGCGGCCTCGGCGCTGGCTGTTGCCGGCCATCAGCGGGTCAGCTCCCATCGGGGTCCCTGGGGGGTGTCCTCGACGGAGACGCCGAGGGCGGTGAGCTGGTCGCGGATCGCGTCGGCGGCGACGAAGTCCCTGCGGGCCCGCGCGGCCTGCCGCTGCTCCAGCGCCAGTGAGACGAGCCCGTCGGTCACCTGGGTCAGCCGTTGGTCGCTGCCGCCGGCGGTCCACTGCGGGTCGAGCGGGTCCAGCCCCAGAACGCCGAGCATCGTCCGCACCGCGCCGAGGGCCCCCGCGACGGCCGCGTCGTGGCCGTCGGCCAGCGCGGTGTTGCCCTCGCGCACGGCCTCGTGGATCGCGGCGACGGCCGCGGGTGTGCCGAGGTCGTCGTCGAGCGCGGCGCTGAACTCAGCGCACAGCACCCGCGCTCCACTGTCCTCGCCGACCCGCTCCGCCGCCCGGCGGACGAAGGACTCGATGCGCCGGTAGGCCGCCCCGGCCTCGGCGAGGGCCGCCTCGGTGAACTCGATCGCCGACCGGTAGTGCGGTGCGACCAGGTAGTACCGCAGCTCGACCGGGCGCACCCGCTGGACGACCTCGTCGACCAGCGCCGTGTTGCCCAGCGACTTGCTCATCTTCTCGCCGCCGAGGGTGACCCAGCCGTTGTGCAGCCAGTACTGCGCGAAGCCGTTACCGAGTGCCCGGGACTGAGCCTGCTCGTTCTCGTGGTGCGGGAAGCGGAGGTCCAGCCCCCCGCCGTGGATGTCGAACTCCGGGCCCAGGTAGCGCTCCGCCATCGCTGAGCACTCCAGGTGCCAGCCCGGCCGGCCGCGACCCCATGGGGTGGGCCAGGAAGCGGTCTCCGGCTCGCCCGGCTTGTGCGCCTTCCACAGGGCGAAGTCGCGGGGGTCCCGCTTGCGCTCGTCGGTCTCGGTGTCGGCGGCCGGCTGCATCTCCCCGAGCTTCTGCCCGGTCAGTGCGCCGTACTCGGGGAACGAGCGGACGTCGAAGTAGACGTCACCCCCGGCGGCGTAGGCGTGGCCTCTCTCGATCAGCCGGTCCATCAACGTCACCATGTCGGTGATGTGGCCGGTCGCGCGGGGCTCGTAGGTGGGAGGCAGGACACCCAGGACGTCGTAGGCGCGGGTGACGGCCCGCTCGTTGTCGTACGCCCAGGCCCACCAGGGGACGCCGTTCGCCGCACCCTTGGCCAGGATCTTGTCGTCGATGTCGGTGACGTTGCGGATGTAGGTCACGTCGAGACCACCGGCGGCCAGCCACCTGCGCAGCACGTCGAAGGCCAGGGCCGAGCGGACGTGACCGATGTGGGGACGTCCCTGCACCGTGAGCCCGCAGACGTAGACGGAGGCCTGACCGGCACGCAGCGGCGTGAAGTCGCGGACCGCGCGGGCGGCCGTGTCGTAGAGGCGGAGGCTCACTGCGGAGAGTCTACGGAGCGCGGCCGGCGGTGCGGAGCCCGCCGTCGATCGGTCGATCCCGGTCGGCCCCGAGTGGGCGACAGCCGCGGCCACCTGCCTGCGGTACGCACCAGGGGGCGGGGAGGCGGGACTCAGTCGGCCCGTACGACCAGGGCAGTGGCGACGGCGGCCCGGCCCTCGCCGCGGCCGGTGAGCCCGAGGCCGTCGGTCGTCGTGGCCGCGACGCTGACGGGAGCGCCCAGGGCCGTCGAGAGCGCGGCCTCGGCCTCCGCCCGGCGGGGACCGAGCTTCGGGCTGGTGGCCACCAGCTGGACCGACGCGTTGCCGATCCGCCAGCCGGCGGCGGCCAGGACCTCGCGCACGTGCGCGAGGACGGCGATCCCGGCGGCCCCCGCCCACCGCGGGTCATCGGTGCCGAGCAGGCCACCGATGTCGCCGAGGCCGGCGGCGGAGAGAACGGCGTCGGTCAGGGCGTGGGCGACGACGTCTCCGTCGGAGTGCCCGGCACAGCCGTCGGCACCGGGCCAGTCCAGTCCGGCGAGCCGGCAGGCCCGCCCGGGCTCGATCGGGTGCACGTCGGTGCCGATGCCCACCCGCGGCAGCAGGGTCACCGCCGCACCTGCAGCTCGGCGGTCGCCAGGTCGTGCGGCACGGTCACCTTGGCAGCCCGCTCGTCGCCGTCCACGGTGACGACCGGGACGCCGCCGGCGCGCACGACCGCGGCGTCGTCGGTGAGGTCGGCGTCCGGGGCGAGGAGCGCGTAGGCCGCGGTGAGCGCCACGCGGTCGAACCCCTGGGGGGTCTGGACCCGGCGCAAGGACGCGCGCGGGACGGTCTCGATGACTGCTCCCCGTTCGTCGACGACCACGGTGGTGTCGACCACGGGAAGGACCGGCACCACCGCGGGGTGGCCGTCCGCCAGCGCTGCCAGCACGCGGCGGACGACGTCGGGCGGGGTCAGCGGCCGGGCGGCGTCGTGCACCAGGACGAGGTCGGCACCGGCGGTGGCAGCGTCCAGCCCGGCCCGCACCGAGGCGGTCCGGCTGGCTCCCCCGTCGACCAGCCGGACGTCCGCGGACAACGCGCGGGCGAAGGCAGCACGCTGTTCGGCGGGGACGGCGACCACGATCTCGGCCACCCCTCCGGCGCGCAGCGCGTCGACCGACCAGGCGACGAGTGGTCGACCGGCCAGAGGGACGAGAGCCTTCGGCAGATCGGCCCCCAGACGCAGACCACTCCCGGCCGCTGCGACGATGCCGACAGCGTGCACGGGAGTGGTCTGGGTGTCTCTGTGGAGCAGCGCGTTCGAAGGCTGTGCTCGGAAGCCCGAGCTCAGCTGGCGAGGACCTCGTCGAGGAGGACCTCGGCCTTGTCCTCGTTGGTGCCCTCAGCGAGCGCCAGCTCGCTGACCAGGATCTGACGGGCCTTGGAGAGCATGCGCTTCTCGCCGGCCGAAAGGCCACGGTCCTTGTCGCGGCGCCAGAGGTCGCGCACGACCTCGGCCACCTTGTTCACGTCTCCGGAGGCCAGCTTCTCGAGGTTGGCCTTGTAGCGGCGCGACCAGTTGGTCGGCTCCTCGGTGTGCGGGGCGCGCAGCACCTCGAAGACCCGGTTCAGACCCTCCTGGCCCACGACGTCACGTACGCCGACGATCTCGGCGTTGTCAGCCGGCACGCGCACGGTCAGATCGCCCTGGGCGACCTTCAGCACGAGGTAGGCCTTCTCGACGCCCTTGATGGTCCGCTGCTCGATCGCCTCGATCAACGCGGCACCGTGGTGCGGATAGACGACGGTCTCGCCGACAGTGAAGCCCATGTGGATGTGACCCCTTTCGCTATCCCCAGACTACCACGGCAAACTGACAAGCGAATCGGGCTCGGGCAGTAAATCTGCAGGTCAGCGGCCTGAACAGGTGACGACGAGGGGTTGACACAGCGTGGTGGATGTGCCTGCGCGGCCGACCGGGCGGGCCGCAACGGTGCGTGCTCTCGCCGTCGCCACGCACGCCGGTCCGACTGCCGCAGTGACCACCGTCGCGACCCTCCTGGCCGTCGCCGCAGGGGTGTCACCGGGGCGGGTGGCACTCGTCTGCGTCGCCGTCCTCGCAGGTCAGGCGTCGATCGGGTGGAGCAACGACTGGCTGGACGCCGACCGCGACCGAGCCGTCGCGCGGGCCGACAAGCCCGTCGTCCAGCAGGCCGTGTCACCCACCCGGCTGCGGTCCGCGGCACTGGTCGCCGTCACCGCCGCCGTTCTCCTGTCGCTCCTGCTCGGCGTCGTGCCGGGCGTGCTCCTGCTGACACTGGTGACCAGTGGGTGGGCCTACAACGCCGGCCTCAAGCGCACCGCGGCCTCGGCGGTGCCCTACGTGACCGGTTTCGGCGCACTACCGGCCGGAGTGGTCGCGGCAGCGCCCGGGACACCGGTGGCGCCCTGGTGGCTGATCACGGCGGGCGCCGCGCTCGGCGCCGCCGCCCATCTGGCCAACGTCGCCCCTGACCTGGAGGACGACCACGCCACGGGGGTCCGCGGCCTCCCGCACCGACTCGGCGCGCGGGTCTCCGCCGCCGTGGGCGCGCTGCTGCTCGGCGGCGCGTCCCTCGTGCTGGTCCTGGGCCCCGACGGTCCGCCGTCGGCCGCCGGGTGGGCCGCCGTCGTCCTGGCGGTGCCCGCCGTGGTCGTGGCCGCCCTCGCGGGAAGGCCGCGGTTCCGGCGGCTGGCCTTCCCGGCGGTCATGCTCCTCACCGTCCTGGACGTGGCCCTGCTGGTCGCGGGCGGCGCCGCCCCGGTCTGACGGGGGCGGCCGGTGTCACGCCGGCCGCCACCCACGATCAGTCGCGACCGTTGCCCTTGCCGCCGTTGCCGTTGCTGCCGGCGCCGTTGCCGGCGGCGGCCTTGCCGTTCCCGGCGTTGCCGTTGCTGCCGGCGACGGCGTTGCCGTTGCCGTTGCCGTTGCCGCCGCTGCCGCGCTCACCGGACGCCGTCTCCCGCGTGGCGACGGTGGTCTCCTGCTCGGCCTCGGGCGCCGCCGTCGGCGTGGCCCCGGTCAGCTCGCCGAGGTCCACGCCCGCCGCTGCGAGCTCCTCGGCGTCGAGGCCCTTCTCACGCGCACGGGAGCTGACGAGCTCACCGAAGCGGACGCCCAGCGCCTTGGCCACGTCGTGGTGCGTGCCCGCACTCACCCATGCACCGAAGGAGGGGTAGGCGTCCGGGCCCTCCAGGGCCCACGTCTCGGCGCTGAACTCGGCCTCGGTCGGCTCCGCCGGCGGCGCGGTCTCCACCACCGGGGTCGGGACGGTCCCAGGGTCGGTCGTGCCCGTCTGGTCCTCGCCGGGGACCTCGTCACCGGCGACCTCGTCACCGCCCTCGATGTCCAACGGCGTGACCGTCTCGACGACGCTCGCGACGGTGTCCTGCACCGGGTCCGGCAGGACTCCGACGACGCCGGCACCGGTAACGGCGACCACGACGACTCCGGCGCCGGTGTCGGCCTGAGCCACCGCACCCGCGGAGATGATCTTGGCGAGAAGGGCGGGGAAGATCATGGCGAAACGTCTCCTGTTCCGGACGCGGGCGCCCCTCCGCGCGGGCGGGCTCCCGTCCGTTCCGGCCGTCCGCGTGGACGGTTCGGACTGGTCGGTGAGCAGACCCGTGGCCAGCAGTTCGGCGAGGGCGGCATTGGGCCGCCCCGGCCGGGTCGCGCTCGCGCGGACCGCCTCGGTGAAGGCGGCCAGCCCGGCCGCCTCGAAGGGGACGGGCCGGCCCGTGAGGAGGGCCTCGAAGGCCTCCTCGGCGGCGGAGTCGTCGGCTGTCGTGGTCATCTCACACCCGTCATCGCCGGACGGGCTGCCAGGGGTACGCGGGTGCCGGGAACAATCTCGGACGACTTCTCGATGCGCTCCCGCAGGGACCGCAGCCCACGCCGCTGGAGCGCCTTCACCGAGCCCACGGAGCGCCCCATGACCGAGGCGATCTGCTCCACCGTCAGGTCGGCGAGCACGCGCAGGAGCAGCACCGCGCGCTGGTCGTCGGGCAATCCGGCGCACAGCCGGTGGACGTCGTCGGTGCCGACGCGCACCAGGGCGTCGTCCTCCGCGTCCCCGCCCGCGAGCAGGGTGAGGTCGCCGGCGTCGTCGGCGAGCCGGGGACGGCGGCTCCGACGCCGCCAGTCGTCGATCAGCCTCCGGTGGGCGATGGTGAACACCCAGCTCCGCAGGGCCTCCTCGTCGCCCCGGAAGCCGGGCAGCCCCGTGAAAACCCCGAGGAACGTCTCGCTGGCCACGTCGTCCGGGTCGGCCGCCCCGTGCAGGCGGAGGTAAGCGATGACGGTGGGGGCCAGACCGCGGTAGAGCGTCTCGAAGGCCCACGCGGCCCCGGCCTGCGCCGCGGCCAGCACGTCGTCGAACGCCAACCCCGCCCGCATCGCGCCCTCCCTCCCTCGGCCCATCAGCTCCTTCCTCATCGGCAGGCCGGGGCAGGTGCTGGAGCCTCCGCCCCCGACGGAGGACGCGCGGGAGGAACCCCTTCCCTGCGGGCGGACCTCCGGGGCTGCCCGTTAGGCTCCGGACGAGCCCGTGTCACCGATTCCGCGGTGGCCGGCCCGGAACTGTGTGGAGGTCGACGGCTGTGAATCGCGCGCTGCGCGCCGCCACTGTGGGCGTACTGTTTCTGTCCCCCGTCGTGCTGTCCGCGTGCAGTGCCGGCCAGGTCACGCAAACCGCCACGCAGGAGCGCGACAAGACCGGCGGGATGGCGCAGGTCGGTGACATCACCGTGCGCGCCGCCGAGCTCGAGCACCCCCGCGGCGGGGCCTACGAGAGCGGTGACGACGCCGAGCTGCGGATGGTCATCGTGAACGGTGGCCAGGAGGCCGACACCCTGGTGGAGGTCGACGGCGAGGGCATCGGCGGGGTGGAGATCGAGGGCGCCGAGGGCGGCACGACGGCAGCGCCCACCACCGGCGCGACCCCGAGCCCCGCCACCGGCGCCGCCCCCACGACCGGCGCCGCCCCCACGACCGGCGCCGCCCCCACGACCACCACCGGGTCGCAGGAGATCGAGATCCCGGCCGGCGCCACCGTCATCGTCGACGGCGATGCGGCGACGATCACCCTGACCGACCTCGACGAGGGACTGACGGTCGGGCAGTACATCGAGCTGACCCTGACCTTCGAGAACGCCGGTGAGGTGTCCCTCCCCGTCACCGTCGCCAACCCCGACGAGGCCCTCGAGCGCGGTGAAGCCTTCGACTTCCACCACGAGGAGGGCGCAGCGGAAGAGGGCACCGAGGACGCGGCGCGCGAGCGCGAGTCCGCGGGCGAGCACGGCGGCGGCGAGTAGCTGCGCCTCCGCGGTCCTTCCGGGAACTGTCGTCCTGGTTGGTTAGCGTCGCGGCGTGCCGTCCGCTGGAGTGAAGTCCGCCCGTCCCGCCCACCGCTGTACCGAGTGCGGCTACGCCTCTGCCAAGTGGGTCGGCCGCTGCCCTGAGTGCCAGGCCTGGGGCAGCATCCAGGAGTTCGGCGCTCCCGCCGCCGCCCTGCGGGCCGTCTCGGCGGGCCCGGTCACCGCGCCCGCCCGCCCGATCGCGCAGGTGGAGCTGGCCGGGGCGCGCGCGGTTCCCACCGGCATCGAGGAATTCGACCGCGTCCTGGGCGGCGGGCTCGTCCCCGGCGCCGTCCTGCTGGTCGCCGGCGAACCCGGGGTCGGCAAGTCCACCCTGCTGCTCGAGGTCGCCCATCGGGTCGCCGCGAGCAACGGGCCCGCCCTGGTGGTCTCCGGGGAGGAGTCCGCCGGCCAGGTGCGGCTGCGCGCCGAGCGGATCGGCGCCCTGCACGAGCGGCTCTACCTGGCCGCCGAGACCGAGCTGTCGGCCGTCCTCGCCCACGTCGAGCAGGTGAACCCGACACTGCTGATCCTCGACAGCGTCCAGACCGTCCGCTCCCCCGCGGTCGACGGCACCGATGGTGGGGCCAGCCAGGTCCGCGCCGTGGCCGGGGCGCTCACCGCCGTGGCCAAGAGCCGGGGCATGACCACGATCCTCGTCGGCCACGTCACCAAGGACGGCGCGATCGCCGGCCCCCGCACGCTGGAGCACCTGGTCGACGTCGTCGTCTCCTTCGACGGTGAGCGGCACTCGACGCTGCGCCTGGTCCGCGCCACGAAGAACCGGTTCGGCCCGGCCGACGAGATCGGCTGCTTCGAGATCGGCGACGGCGGCGTGGTCGGAGTCCCCGACCCGTCGGCGCTGTTCGTCTCCCGACGCTCGGCCCCGGTCCCCGGCAGCTGCGTCACCGTGACGATGGAGGGCAGCCGCCCGCTGCTGGCCGAGGTGCAGGCGCTGGTGGCCGGCACCGGCGGCGGCGGGTCACCTCGCCGAGCCGTGAGCGGTCTCGACGCCCAGCGCGTGGCCATGGTCAATGCCGTCGTGGAACGCCGGGGCGGGGTGAAGCTCGCCGAGGCCGACGTCTTCGCGGCCTCGGTCGGGGGCGTGCGCATCGCGGAGCCGGCCGCAGACCTCGCGCTCGCCCTGGCGATCGCGTCGGCCGCCAAGGACCGCGCCCTGCCCGAGGGCCTGGTGGCCCTGGGAGAAGTCGGCCTGTCCGGCGAGATTCGCCGGGTCGGCGGCGCCGGCCGCCGGCTGGCGGAGGCGGCGCGACAGGGCTACAAGGTGGCCCTGGTGCCCGCCGATGCCGGCGCAGCACCCCCCGGCATGCGGCTGATCGAGGTCCCCGATCTGGGTACCGCCTTCTACCGCCTCTTCTAGCACTCTAGGGTTTCGTTAGGTCGCCGCGATCCGGTGCAGCAGGGGGACCCGAGGAGGCACCCCGTCGCGCCCGGGCACGTAGACTCAGTCGCCGTACCACTCGACCGTCAGGAGCGCTCGTGCCCACCGAGGTGGATCCCGAGGTCGCGTTGCGCGAACTCCTCGGCCGTATCGCCCCGGGGACCGCGCTCCGCGACGGCTTGGAGCGCATCCTGGCCGGGCGTACCGGCGCGCTCATCGTGCTCGGCTACGACCGGGTCGTCGAGTCGCTGTGCACGGGTGGCTTCGCCCTGGACGTGGCGCTGTCGGCCACCCGGCTGCGCGAGCTCGCGAAGATGGACGGCGCGGTGATCGTCTCCTACGACGGCACCCGGATCGTGCGGGCCGGCGTCCACCTGATGCCCGACCCGACCATCCCCACCGAGGAGTCGGGCACCCGGCACCGGACCGCCGAGCGGGTGGCCCTCCAGACCGGGTTCCCGGTCATCTCGGTCAGCCAGTCGATGCACATCATCAGCGTGTACGTCGCCGGCCGCCGGTACACCCTGGAACACCCGACGACGATCCTGGCGCGGGCCAACCAGGCCCTGGCCGCCCTGGAGCGCTACAAGCTGCGCCTCGACGAGGTCGCCAGCACGTTGTCCGCCCTCGAGATCGAGGACCTCGTCACCGTGCGCGACGCGATGAGCGTCAGCCAGCGCCTGGAGATGGTCCGGCGCATCGCGGACGAGATCGAGGGCTTCGTCGTCGAGCTCGGCACCGACGGCCGCCTGCTGGCCCTGCAGCTGGACGAGATGCTGGCCGGCGTGGAGGAGGACCGCGGTCTGCTCGTCCGCGACTACCTGCCCGGCGGCGGTCGCCGCCCGCGCACGATCGACCAGGTCCTCACCGACCTGCGCGCGCTGTCGGCGACCGAGCTGCTCGACCTGTCCGCCGTCGCCCGGTGCTACGGCCTGCCGACATCGCCCGACGCCCTCGACTCCCCCGTCAGCCCGCGTGGTTACCGGCTGCTCAACCGGGTGCCCCGGCTGCCGTCGGGCATCATCGACCGCCTGGTCGATCACTTCGGTGGCCTGCAGAAGCTGCTGGCCGCCACCATCGAGGACCTGCTGGCCGTCGAGGGCGTCGGCGAGGCGCGGGCCCGAGGCATTCGTGAGGGCCTCTCGCGGCTGGCCGAGACCTCCATCCTCGACCGCTACAGCTGAGAAAGGACCCCCTTCTCCCCACCCCTCGCACGCTCGGGGCGGGACCCGGAAGGGAGCCGTCAGCCGAGGGTGATCGAGGCGTCCGACGACACCTTGGTGTCCAGCCGGCCACGCAGCACGTAGGTCCCCGGCGGGGGCGCCCCGCGAGGCGCGGTGCAGGTCGGCTCGCTGGTCAGGCCACCCCAGACGATCGGGAGCGTGACCACCTCGCCGGGAGCGAGGGTGCGCGGGTCGCTGCTGGCCTCCGGGAAGCAGTCGTTGCTGCCCCACACCCGGGTGCCGGCCCCGTCGAACATGACGATCTCCTGGAGCCCCTTGTCCAGGGCGCGGACGCAGGGCACCGCGGAGACGTTGGCGACCGCCAGCTCGAACGTCGGCTTGCTGCCGACGGCGGCGCTGCCCGGGGTCCGCACCTCGAGGCCCAGCATCTCGTCGGTGCACGGGCCTCCGGCCACCGGGCCGGGAGCGGGGGCGGCCACCTCGGCCTCGGTCGGCAGGGCCGGCGGGTCGGGCGTCGCGACGGCGCTGAGCGAAGGGACCACCCGCTCCAGGGCCGGCACCGGGAGCGGGCGCGTACCACTGACCGCCGCGGCGTCGTCGCCGTCGCGTTGCCCGAGCATCGCGAGACCCAGCCACCCCGCACCGCCCAGGACCGCCAGCAGCACGGTCAGCGCGACCAGCCGCCGACGCCAGTAGACGCGGGCGGGCAGGTCGCCGACCGGGTGCCACACGCGGGGAACGGTAGTCGGCGGGCTCGGAGCGGGTCGGCTCGGCACGCCGCTCCTGCCGGACGGCAGACTGTTCTCCCGTGACGAGCACCCCCACAGCGGGCTCGGCGACCGACGAGGCGGCCGGCGAAGCGATCGTCGACTGGTACGCCACCGCCGCCCGTGACCTGCCGTGGCGCCGCCCCGGCGTCGACGCGTGGGCGGTACTGGTCAGCGAGGTCATGCTGCAGCAGACGCCGGTCGCACGGGTGGAGCCGGTCTGGCGGGAGTGGATGGCCCGCTGGCCCACACCCGCAGCCCTGGCCGCCGTCGCCCCGGCCGACGTCATCCGCGCCTGGGGGAAGCTGGGCTATCCGCGCCGGGCCCTGCGGCTGCGGGAGGCAGCGGTGGCCGTCGTCGAGCGCCACGGGGGCGTCGTTCCGGCCGACGTGGCGGCGCTGGAGGCGCTGCCGGGCGTCGGCACGTACACGGCCCGCGCGGTGGCCTGCTTCGGCTACGGGCAGCCACAGCCGGTGGTCGACACCAACGTCCGGAGGGTGGTGGCCCGCCTCGTGCACGGCCGGGCGGAGGCGGGGAACGCCCGCGCCGCCGACCTCACCGACATCGCGGCGCTCACGCCGCCCGACGTCCGGCGGGCGACCCGGTTCTCGGTGGCGGCGATGGAACTGGGGGCGCTGGTGTGCGTGGCCGGGACCCCTCGCTGCGGGGTGTGCCCGGTCCGCGACCGGTGCGCCTGGCGGCTGGCCGGGTGCCCGCCGCACGACGGGCCGCCCAGACGGGTGCAGAGGTTCGCAGGCACCGACCGTCAGGTGCGCGGCCGCCTGCTCGACGTCCTCCGTGCCGCGCAGGGACCGGTGGATGCCACGGCACTGGAGCCCGCCTGGGAGGACGCCGTCCAGCGCAGCCGCTGCCTGGACTCCCTGCTCACCGACGGCCTCGTCGAGCAGACCGGGGACGGCCTGTTCCGCCTCCCCACCTGACGCGCGAAGGGGCCGCCCCACCTGTCGGTGGGAGCGGCCCCTGTCGTCGGGCCCCCTGCGGGGTCCCACCGCGAGCCTGCGAGCGGTGGGGGCAGGGGTCCTTCTACTCGGTCTGGCCAGCCGGGCCGTCCTCCTCGCCCTCGGCCCCCGAGAGGGCCACCGGCGGAGTGTCGGGCACGGCGATCGGCTTGGCCTCGCCGCGGAAGGTGAACTTCGCGTCGGCACCCTCGCCCTCGACGTCCACCACGATGATCTGACCCGCGGTCAGCTCGCCGTAGAGGATCTTCTCCGACAACGCGTCCTCGATCTCGCGCTGGATGGTCCGGCGCAGCGGCCGGGCACCGAGCACGGGGTCGAAGCCACGGTGCGCCAGGAGCTTCTTGGCGGCCGGGGTGATCTCCAAAGCCATGTCCTTGTTCGCCAGCTGGGTCTCCACACGGGACACCATGAGGTCGACGATCTCGATGATCTCGTCCTCGGTCAGCTGGTGGAACACGACGATGTCGTCGATGCGGTTGAGGAACTCCGGCCGGAAGTGCTGCTTGAGCTCTTCGTTGACCTTGTTCTTCATCCGCTCGTAGTTGCTCTGCGTGTCATTCCCGACCTGGAAGCCGAGACCGACGGCCTTCGAGATGTCCCGCGTACCGAGGTTGGTCGTGAGGATCAGGATCGTGTTCTTGAAGTCCACGATCCGGCCCTGACCATCGGTGAGCCGACCGTCCTCCAGCACCTGCAGGAGCGTGTTGAACACGTCTGCGTGCGCCTTCTCGATCTCGTCGAAGAGGACCACCGAGAACGGCTTGCGCCGCACCTTCTCGGTCAGCTGGCCACCCTCGTCGTAACCGACGTAACCGGGAGGGGCACCGACCAGTCGCGACACGGTGAAGCGGTCGTGGAACTCACCCATGTCGATCTGGATGAGCGCGTCGTCCTCACCGAACAGGAACTGCGCCAGCGCCTTCGCCAGCTCCGTCTTACCGACACCCGAGGGGCCGGCGAAGATGAAGGAACCACCCGGACGGCGCGGGTCCTTGAGTCCCGCACGCGTGCGCCGGATCGCCTGGCTGACGCTCTTGATGGCCTCTTCCTGGCCGATGATCCGCTTGTGGAGCTCGTCCTCCATGCGGAGCAGACGCGTGGTCTCCTCCTCGGTGAGCTTGAAGACGGGGATGCCGGTCCAGTTGGCCAGCACCTCGGCGATCTGCTCGTCGTCGACCTCGGCGACGACGTCCATGTCGCCGGCCTTCCACTGCTTCTCGCGCTCGGCCTTCTCCGCCAGCAGCGTCTTCTCCTTGTCGCGGAGGGACGCGGCCTTCTCGAAGTCCTGCGCGTCGATCGCCGACTCCTTCTCGCGGCGGATGCCGGCGATCCGGTCGTCGAACTCGCGCAGGTCCGGCGGGGCGGTCATCCGCTTGATCCGCATCCGGGCACCGGCCTCGTCGATCAGGTCGATCGCCTTGTCCGGGAGGAAGCGGTCGGAGATGTACCGGTCGGCCAGCGTCGCCGCGGCCACCAGGGCGGCGTCGGTGATGCTGATCCGGTGGTGCGCCTCGTAGCGGTCGCGCAGCCCCTTGAGGATCTCGATCGTGTGCTGGAGCGTGGGCTCGCCGACCTGGATGGGCTGGAAGCGGCGCTCGAGAGCGGCGTCCTTCTCCAGGTGCTTGCGGTACTCGTCCAGCGTGGTGGCGCCGATGGTCTGCAGCTCACCGCGGGCCAGCATCGGCTTCAGGATGCTGGCGGCGTCGATCGCGCCCTCGGCGGCACCGGCCCCGACGAGGGTGTGGATCTCGTCGATGAACAGGATGATGTCGCCGCGGGTGCGGATCTCCTTGAGGACCTTCTTGAGCCGCTCCTCGAAGTCACCGCGGTAGCGGGAACCGGCGACGAGCGCGCCGAGGTCGAGGGTGTAGAGCTGCTTGTCCTTCAGCGTCTCGGGCACCTCGCCCTTGACGATCGCCTGTGCGAGGCCCTCGACGACGGCGGTCTTGCCGACGCCGGGCTCGCCGATGAGGACGGGGTTGTTCTTGGTCCGCCGCGACAGGACCTGCATGACCCGCTCGATCTCCTTGGCCCGCCCGATGACCGGGTCGAGCTTCTGGTCACGGGCGGCCTGGGTCAGGTTGCGGCCGAACTGGTCGAGGACCAGCGAGGTCGAGGGCGTGCCCTCGGCGGGGCCGCCGGCCGCGGCCGGCTCCTTGCCCTGGTAGCCCGAGAGCAGCTGGATGACCTGCTGGCGGACGCGGTTGAGGTCGGCGCCGAGCTTCACCAGGACCTGGGCGGCGACGCCCTCGCCCTCGCGGATCAGGCCGAGCAGGATGTGCTCGGTGCCGATGTAGTTGTGACCGAGCTGCAGGGCCTCGCGCAGCGAGAGCTCCAGCACCTTCTTCGCCCGCGGGGTGAAGGGGATGTGGCCGGACGGGGCCTGCTGCCCCTGGCCGATGATCTCCTCGACCTGCTGGCGGACGCCCTCGAGCGAGATGCCCAGGGACTCCAGCGCCTTGGCAGCGACGCCTTCACCCTCGTGGATCAGGCCCAGGAGGATGTGCTCGGTGCCGATGTAGTTGTGGTTGAGCATCCGGGCCTCTTCTTGGGCCAGGACAACAACGCGGCGGGCTCGGTCGGTGAACCGTTCGAACATCTGCTGCTTCTCCTTCGACCGGCTGGTCCGGCACTGTCCTTCCCCTGTCGTGGGGGAGGAGCACCCGACATCCGTCGGCGCTGGGGGCACCGGTCATTCCACTGTAGTCGCGGACCACGCCGTCCCGTCGTGGAAGACGGGGGCGGTGGGTGGCTGCCTGGTCCAACCAGCGCCGGCGCCCCAGGATTTCCTGCCTGGTTACGCCGTCAGCGGACGCCCCGGACGGCGGCGAGGGCCGGCCGTGCCGCAGCGGATCCGACCGTCCCCGCTCCGGGACGACGACGGCCCGGCTCCCCCGACGGGGAACCGGGCGGGCCGACGCACGTGACACGCGCGGACGTCACAGGAGAAGGGCCTCGTCCCTCTCGCCCCTCGCAGGCTCGGGCCGAGCCTCCGGACGAGGCCTTAGTGCGCGGCCTCGTAGGCCTCGACGACGCTGGCAGGAATACGACCGCGGTCGCTGACCGCGTGACCGTTCTTGCGGGCCCAGTCGCGGATGGCACCGGCCTGCTCGCGGTCCATCCGCCCACCGGTCGCACGGGAACGACCGCCACCGGAGGCGCGGTTGCCCCGGCCCACCTTGCGGGCGGCGGCGACATAGCGCGAGAAAGCCTCACGCAGTTCCTTGGCGTTCTTCTCCGCCAGGTCGATCTCGTACGAGGTGCCGTCGAGGGCAAAGCTCACCGTCTCGTCGGCAGACAGGTTCTCGTCGAGGTCGTCGCTCAGGATGACCTGAACCTTGCGGGCCATTGTGTTCCTCACTTCTCGCAACGGCGATGAGCCGGTCGGAATTGCGCCCGTCCAGGGCGACAGGACTATTGCACCACGCCCGGAGCCCATTCCGCCAATCTCGCCGGATGGCAACTCCAAGTGGTGAAACGAACCCGATCAGTTCATCAGCGCTACGAAGGAATGGGCCTGACCAGGGGAAAGAGGATTGTCTCGCGGATTCCGAGTCCGGTGAGAGTCATCATCAGTCGATCCATGCCCATGCCCATCCCGCCGGTGGGAGGCATGCCGTACTCGAGTGCCTCGAGAAAGTCCTCGTCGAGCACCATGGCCTCCGGGTCACCGGCCGCGGCCAGCGCTGCCTGCGCAGTGAACCGTTCCCGCTGGACGACCGGGTCGACCAGTTCGGAGTAGGCGGTGGCTCGCTCCACCCCGCCGATGTAGAGGTCCCACTTCTCGGCCAGCCCCGGCTGCGAGCGGTGGGCCCGGGTCAGCGGCGAGGTGTCCAGCGGGTAGTCGACGACGAACGTCGGCGCCTGCAGGGTGTGCTGCACCAATGCCTCGAACAGCTCCTCGACCACCTTTCCCGGCAGCCAGGCGGGGTCGACGCCGACATCGTGCCGTTCGGCGATCGCCCGCAGCTTCTCGACCGGCGTCTCGGGGGTGACCGCCTCGCCGACCGCTTCGGACACGGCGGAGTAGAGCGGAACCTGCGGCCACTCCCCCGACAGGTCGACCTCCGTGCCGTCGTGGTGACGGGCGACATGGTCGCCGAACAATGCCCGGCAGCTCTCCTGGATCAGCTCCCGGGTGAGGGTCGCCATCACCCGGTAGTCCGCATAGGCCTGGTAAAGCTCCAGCATCGCGAATTCCGGGGAGTGCGAGCTGTCCGCGCCCTCGTTGCGGAAGTTCCGGTTGATCTCGAAGACCCGGTCCAGCCCGCCGACGATGCACCGCTTGAGGAACAGCTCCGGGGCGATACGCAGGTAGAGATCCATGTCGAACGCGTTCATGTGGGTCCGGAACGGCCTGGCGGCGGCCCCGCCGTGCAGCGTCTGCAACATCGGCGTCTCGACCTCGAGGAATCCACGGGAGGAGAGCTCGGCCCGCAGGGTCGACATGACGGTGGCCCGCTGGCGCACCGTGCGGCGGGCCTCGTCCCGGACGATGAGGTCGACGTAGCGACGGCGGACGCGGAGTTCCTCGCTCATCGGCTTGTGCGCCACTGGCAACGGTCGCAGCGCCTTCGACGTCAGCTGCCAGGAGTCGGCGAAGACCGAGAGCTCGCCCCGGCGCGACGTCCCGACCTCGCCGGTGACCAGGACGTGGTCACCGAGGTCGACGTCGGCCTTCCAGGCCGCCAGCGCCTCCTCGCCCACGCGGTCGCGGGAGAGCATCACCTGCAGCTCGGCATCGCCTTCACGCAGGGTCGCGAAGCACAGCTTGCCGGTGTTGCGGAAGAAGATGACCCGGCCGGTGATGCCGACGGTCTCCCCCGTCATCGTGTCCGGGGGCAGGTCGGGGTGGGCGGCGCGGACGCCCGCCAGCGTCGTGGTCCGCGCGACGGTCACCGGATAGGGGTCGATGCCGCTGTCCCGCAGGCGGTCCAGCTTCGCCCGACGGACGCGCATCTGCTCCGGGAGCTCTTCACCCCCGGAGTCATCTCCGTTGCCGGAGCCGTTGCCAGGGTCGTTCGGACCTTCACTCACGCTTACTCCTCGCTGGCGCTCGTCGATCGCGTTCGCGAGCACTGCTGTGTTCATGGCCGAGCTCGCACGCTCGCTCGGGCAAATGAGAGCCTACGGGGGACGGTTCGGCGGCCGGGGCGGGGAACTACGGCCGACGGCCGGGCGGGGAGCCGGCGGCCTGCTGGCGCTCGAAGGCCAGGCGCAGTCCGTGCACGGTCAGGTCGGGCTCCCGCTCGCCGATGGAGCGGCAGCTGTCGACCACGAGCGGAGCCAGTCCGCCGGTGGCGACGACGACCGGTGCCGCACCGAACTGGGCGACGATCTCGGCCGCGATCCGGCCCACCAGCCCGTCGACCAGCCCGGCGAAGCCGAGGACCAGGCCCGACTGCAGTGCCGCCACCGTGTTCTTGCCGATGGCCTGGGGCGGCACGGTCAGCTCCACCGAGCGCAGCTGGGCCGCGCGCGTGGCCAGCGCCTCCAGGCTGACCTCCACGCCGGGCGCCAGCGCACCGCCCAGGAACTGCCCGTCCGGGCCGACGGCGTCGACGTTGGTCGACGTCCCGAAGTCGACGACGACGACCGGCCGGCCGCGTCCGTCGGGCCAGCGACCGAACAGCTCGTGCGCGGCCAGGGCCGTGACCACACGGTCGGCGCCGACCTCGCGCGGGTTGTCCACGTGCAATGGGACGCCGGTGCGCACGCCGGGCCCGATGAGGACGACGGGAACCTCGAGGGAGTCCAGGAGCTGACGCAGCGCCGGCAGGAGCGCGGGGACGGTCGAGCACGCGGCGACACCGGTGACCTCGGTGTCCCGCAGCAGGCCGCGCCAGAGCATCTGCAGTTCGTCGGCGGTGGCCCGCGGCGACGTGGTGACCCGCCAGCACCCCACCCGCTCCTCGCCGTCGAAGGTCGCGAGGACGGTCTGGGTGTTGCCGACGTCGACGGTGAGCAGCACGGCTCAGCCCGCCGGCGACGCAGGGAGAGGGATCACCGTTCCACGACGTCGCCGCGCCGCTGACCCTGCACGCCCGGAGACGGCGCGGCCGGGTCGCCACCCAGCTCGACGATGCGGTTGGCAGCGTCGACGTGGACGACCCGCGGGAGGTAGCTCTTCGCCTCGGTCTCGTCCATGACGCCGTAGCTGATCAGGATCACGAGGTCGCCCGGGTGCACGAGGTGGGCCGCGGCACCGTTGATGCCGATGACCCCGCTGCCCCGCTCCCCCGGGATGACGTAGGTCTCCAGCCGGGCGCCGTTGGTGACGTCGACGATCGCGACCTGCTCGCCGGGGAGCAGGTCGGCGGCGTCGAGGAGGTCCTCGTCGATGGTCACCGAGCCCACGTAGTGCAGGTCGGCCTGGGTGACCGTCGCACGGTGGATCTTGGACTTGAGCATCGTGCGCATCATCGAGGGTCTCCCAGGGTCACGGCGATGTTGTCGAGGAGTCGAGTGGTGCCGGCGCGGGCAGCGACCAGCAGGCGGGCCGGGCCGGCTGCCGGTGCCGGCCCGAGCGCGGGATCGGTGAGTGCGAGGTAGTCCTGGACCAGCGCCGGCTCGGCATCGAGCACCGTCCGGGCCGCGGTCAGGACGGCGGTCGCGCCCTCCGGACCGGCGGCGGCGCCCGAGCGCAGTGCCGCCGAGATCGTGACGGCGGCCGACCGCTGCTCCGGCGAGAGGTAGCGGTTGCGGCTGGAGAGCGCCAGTCCGTCGTCCTCGCGGACGGTCGGTACGCCGACGACGTCCACACCCAGCGCCAGCTCCCGCGCCATGGCGCGGATGAGGGTGAGCTGCTGGTAGTCCTTCTCGCCGAAGACCGCCAGGTCGGGCCGCACGAGGCCGAACAGCTTGGCGACGACGGTGAGCACGCCGGCGAAGTGACCGGGGCGGATCGCGCCCTCCAGCACCGAGCCGAGGGGACCCGGGTCGACGGTCACCCCCGCCGCACCCGGCGGGTAGACCTCGTCCACGGGTGGGTGGAACACCACATCCGCGCCCTCGTCCGCCAGCGCCGCGAGGTCGGCGTCCCAGGTGCGCGGATATCGGTCGAAGTCCTCGCCGGGCCCGAACTGGGTCGGGTTCACGAAGACCGAGACGACGACGGTGGCCGCCCGTTCCCGAGCCGCGCGGACCAGCGTGCGGTGCCCCTCGTGCAGCGCGCCCATGGTCGGGACCAGCGCGACCGGCCCGGGGAGCCCGTCGCGCACGCGCCGCAGGTCGACGACGGTCTCGACGATCGCCGGGGCGGCGGGGCGGGACGCAGACACGGCCGGGCTCGGCGTCCCGGTCATCGTGAGCCCGCCGGCAGAAGGACCACGGTCAGCCCTCCGCTCGCTCGCTCGCGAGGGAACCCGGGACGTGGCCGGCGAGGAGGTCCAGCAGCGGCGCACCCTCGTGCCGCTTGAGCCGACCGGAGGCCAGCGCCCGCTCGGTGGTCCGCTGCGCCATGGCGACGTAGGCCGCGACCGACGCGGGTGCTCGTTCGGTGAGGGTCTCCAGGTGGTCGCGGACCGTGCCGGCGTCTCCCCGGCTCACCGGGCCCGTGAGGCCGCGGTCCCCGCGGCGCAGGCCGTTGTCCAGGGCCGCGGTCAGCAGGGGAGCCAGGACGCGGTCCGGATCGCCGATCCCCGCGGTCCGCAGCAGATCGGCGGCCTCGGCGACGAGGGTGACCAGGTGGTTGGCGCCGGTGACCAGGGCGGCGTGGTAGAGCCGCCGGTCGTCCTCGGCCACGAAGAACGGCTCGCCGCCCATCTCCAGGACGAGCGTCTCGGCGACGGCCCGGTGACCCTCGCGGCTGGTCACGCCGAAGGGTGCACCCGTCAGCCGGTCGGCGTCCTCGGGAGCGCCGGAGAAGGTCATCGCCGGGTGCAGCGCCAGCGGGAGGACACCCGCCCGCTCGGCGGGGGCGAGGACGTCCAGGCCGTGTGCGCCGGACGTGTGAAAGGTCAATTGGCCGGCTCGCCAGGCGCCGGTCTCGGCCAGACCGGCGACGAGACCGGGAAGCGTGTCGTCGGGAACGGCCAGCACGACCAGATCGGAGGCGGCGACCACCTCGTCGGCGGGAACGAGCGGGACACCGGGCAGCAGGCGTGCCGCGCGCTCGGCGGATGCCGCGGACAGGCCCGCGGCGGCGACCACGTCGTGGCCGGCGGCGGCGAGCGCGGCGCCCAGGACCGCGCCGACACGTCCCGCGCCGATGACGCCCACGCGCAGGCGAGCGGGAGCGGTGGCCGCCGGGTCCAACCCGGCAACACGGAAGGTCCTGCGGTGAGCAGGCATCTGTGCACCTCTCGTTCCAGTCCCTCGCGGGTACCGGACGTCGGTGGCGGCCCACGCCGTCATGGGTCGCCGGGGTCCTGCGGTGGTGCGGTCCTGCCGGTGGCGTCGTCCCGCTGCAACCGGATGTGTCGCGCGCGTTGATCGCCGAAGGCGAGTGTGTGACCGCTTCGCGCGGCCCGCAATGCCTGGGCGATGTGTCCTGGCTCACCTGTGACCACGGGGTACCCGTACGGGTGGCATCGCCGCAGCCCTAGCGTGAGCGACCGGAGAACCGACCGAGGGAGAACAGCGTGGGCACGATGGACGGACGGACCGCACTGGTCACCGGTGGCAGCCGGGGTATCGGCCTGGCGATCGCGCAGAGCCTGGTCGACCGGGGGGCACGCGTGGTGGTCACCGCCCGCAAGCCCGACGCGCTGGCCGAGGCGGTGGCACAGCTCGGCGGCCCGGACGTCGCCGTCGCGGTCGCCGGCCACGCCGGGGACGCCGCCCACCGGGCCGAAGCGGTACGCACCGCGGTCGACGCCTTCGGCAGCCTCGACATGCTGGTCGGCAACGTCGGCGTGAACCCGGTCTACGGGCCGATGGTCGACCTGGACCTGGACGCCTTCCGCAAGATCCTCGACACCAACGTGGTGTCCTCGCTCGGACTCGTCCAGGAGGCGTGGCAGGCCTGGATGGCCGAGCACGGCGGCTCGATCCTGTTCGTCGCCTCGGTCGCCGGGCTGCGGTCCTCGGAGAACATCGGCGCCTACGGCGTCAGCAAGGCCGCGATGATCAACCTGACCACCCAACTGGCCGTCGAGCTCGGGCCCACGGTCCGGGTGAACGCCGTGGCCCCCGCCGTGGTGAAGACCCGGTTCGCCGAGGCGCTCTACGAGGGCCGGGAGGCCGAGGTGGCCGCGGAGTACCCGGTCGGCCGGCTGGGGACGCCCGAGGACGTCGGCGAGGCAGCCGCCTACCTGCTGGGCGACGGCGCCGCCTGGGTCACCGGTCAGACGCTGGTGCTCGACGGTGGACGGCTCTCGCGCGGCCGCTGATGGCCTCCTTGCAGGGGCCCGCCGCGAGCCTGCGAGCGGTGGGGGGCAAGGAGGTCCTTTTCAGTCGTTCCCGAGCACCCGGGCGAGGACGTCGTCGGCCTCGTCGTCGTCCCGGTAGCGCCGCCTCCGGCGGCCGCCGGTCGCCGGGCTGACGCCGTTCTCCGCCAGGATGTCGGCCAACCGCTTCTCCCGCGCGGGCGGGCCGGACCGCTCGGCCTGGTCGTCCTCCCGGACGGCGACCCGATGACTCCCGCGGTCGCCGATGCGGATGGGCGGGTGCGGCGACACGGCGGGGCGCTGGGTGGTGGGGGCCGCGGCCGGATCCGCCGACGCCTCGTCGCCGCGCCGACGGCGCGGCGGGACCTCCGGACGGAACGATGTCGGCTCGGCGTCGATCAGCGAACGCGCGGCCAGCCACTCCAGCGGCGAGGGCGGAGGTTCCGGTGCCGGGGTCGGCACGACCGGTGGTGCTGCGACCGGGCTGTTCGCCGGCGGCGCGCCGCCGCGCGAGCGGTCCGACGGCGGTGCGAGGACGAATGCCGCAGTCCGCGGCACCGGCTCGGCCGCACCGTGGGCCTGCTGCCCGGCGGTGTCGACGTCCGCCGTCGCCGACTCCCACGAGGCGGTCGCGGGCGTGTCCGCCGGCGGCGTCGAGAGGCTCTCCCGTGCGGCGGTCGCGGGCGTCTCCCGGCGCAACGGGGCGGACCCGGACTCCCAGCTCGGCCGCCACGACGGCTCGGGCGAGGGCTGGAACGGGGGTCGGGGCGACGCCACCGGCGAGGCCGGCGGCACCGGCGGTCGCGCGGCGGCACGCTCCACTCGCACCTGGTCGAACTGCCGGGTCTCACGCGGCTCGTCGAGCCGCACGGCCGGCCACCCGCCGGTCAGTTCCCGCGGAGGAACGTCGTCGGCCCAGCGCCGGGCGGCGTCCAGCGTCCGGCCGGGAGCGTCGTTCGCTTCGGACGTCAGCCGGCTGGCCTGCGTGCGCATGACGATGCGCTCGACGAGCATCTCGCTGGACAGCTGCTCGGTGAGCTCGGCCCGCAGCCTGCCCATGTCGGCACGCAACTCCGCGAGCTGCCCGAGCTCCTGGCGCAGCGAGGTGAGCGCGGCGACGTCGTCGCGGAGCGCGGCGACCTGCGCCACCTCGTCCCGCAGGGAGGAGAGCGTCCCGATGTCGGAACGCAGGTCGGCGAGCCGCGCGAGCTCGTCGCGCAGCCCGCTCGCGCCGGCGAGGTCCGCCCGCAGCGCGTCGAGCTCGGCGCGCATGGCCTCCTCGGCCTCGCGGCGCAGCTCGGTCTCGAGCTCCAGCTCGTACTCGCGGCGGGCGGCGACCTCCCGCTCCAGCTCGAACTCGTAGGCCTGCCGGAGCTCGGCCTCGCGCGCCCGGGCGGCCACGCGGTCGGTGGACCGGCGGCCGGCGGCGAAGGTGGCGAGGACGAAGGCCCAGGCGACACCGACGACGGCCAGGCGCAGGAACTGCGGATCGTCGGTCAGGAACACCGCGAGGGTCGCGGCGATGGCGAGCGCGAAGCCGCCGACCTGGACCAGGGTCCGCTGATCCAGCACGACGCTACGAGGAGCGACCTCGTCCTCGCGCAGTGGCATGGCCCCAGCGTAACGGCGGACCGAGCCGCGCTACGCAGGGAAACGGCGTTGTGACCGAGCTGTCGCCGGCGCCGGCTGCGAGAGTGGGGGACGTGACCCTGAGCCTGCTCGGCTGGCGCCGCCAGGTGGCCGCGCTGTATGCGGCCGTGCGGGCCGCGGCCGACCCGGAGACCGGCTGGCGGACCTGGCGGGACGGCCGCGACGAGCTGTTCGCCGGCCATCCGGACTCCCCCCTGGACCGGTCCGCCCGGGCGGACTTCCGGGGGCTGCCCTACGCCGCCTACGACCCGGCGCTCCGGTTCGAGGTGGTGGCACTCCCGGCGGAGTCCCAGCGGCTCGAGGTGCCGACCGCCACCGACGGCGTCGTGCCGTTCGACCGGATCGGCGCCGTCGAGCTCGAGGGGATCGGCCGGCTGGATCTGTGGTGGCTGGGGAGCTACGGCGGCGGGCTCTTCCTGCCGCTCCGCGACGGCAGCGCCGGGACGTCCACCTACGGCGGCGGCCGCTATCTCCTCGACACCGTCAAGGGCGCCGACCTCGGCGGGGACGACGAGCGCTTGGTCGTCGACCTGAACTTCGCCTACCACCCCTCCTGCACCTACGACCCGCGCTGGTCGTGTCCGCTGGCGCCGGAGGGCAACCGGACCGCGGCACCGGTCGCCGCCGGGGAGCTGCTGCCCCCCGGCGGCTGGGAAAGGACCCCGTCCCCCTCACCCCTCGCAGGCTCGGGATGAGCCTCCGGACGGGGCCTACTGCTCGGCGAGGGCCGCGTCGGAGCTGAAGACCAGCCCGAGGGAGATCTCGCCCTGCTGGAGTGCGGCCTTGGTCAGCGGCCCGCCGGCGTCGAGCTCGCGGAAGCTGTCGAACTGCAGCCCGTAGGTCTCCTCGAGACCGGGCTGGCAGAAGGGCCGGGTCGGGCACTCGGTCGGTCCACCGAGGACGAGTGAGCCGTCGCCGCACGCCTCGGCGAGCTCGGAGAGCGTGCGGACGCCGAGCTCGTCGGCGAACGCCTGGGTCACCGCGAACGCGTTCTGGTCGGCCGCCTCGGACGGCTCCCCGAAGGTCAGGCCGACCTCCGCGGCCAGCGGTTCCAGCGCGGCGAGGGTCTCCTGCACGTCGCCACTGGCGACCGGCTCGGGGTTGGCCCCGTTGACGCGGGTGTTGAGCGCCTCGGTGACGGTGGCCAGGTACTCGGGCACGACCTGGATCTCGGTGCCCTCGACGAGCGCCGAGAGGTAGAGGTCGCGGTTGCCCACCTCGCGGGCGGAGGCGTCGAAGCCGGCGGCGCGCAGCACTTCGGCGTAGATGTTGGCGAGGATCGTGGACTCGGTGAAGTTGGCCCCACCCACGGCGATGGTGCCGCTTCCCTCCTCGAGGCCCTCCGTCACGCCACTCTCCTCCACCCAGGCGGCGGCGACGTCCTCGACGCTCTCGCGCTGGAGGTCCACCGCGGCGTTGAGCTCGATCAGTTCCTCGGTGGTCATCGCCTCGGAGACCGCGTCGAGCGCCGGGAGCAGGGCGGGGTTGGCCTGCGCCGTGGCCGTGGTGACGGCCGGGATGACGTTGTCGGCGTTCTGCAGGTTCTGGTCGTCCTCGAGGACGACGAGCTGGTCGCCCTCGACCGGGGCGCAGGCCTCGCCGGAGGCGTTCCCTCCCCCGCCGCTGCCGCTCCCGCTGCCGGAGGACCCGGACTCCCCGCAGCCGGCGGTGAGGGCCACCGCCAGCGCGAGAGGAGCAACGACCCGGATACGCGTGCGCATGCTGCCCGCCTTCTGTGTCCCGTGACCGCCCTGTCGCAGCCACGCGTGTCTGGCGGGAGACCTCCCGCGGGCCCATCGAACCGCCCCGTTGCGCGCGATGCAATCGGTGCCCCGCGCGCCGGGCGGGCAGGTCGGCGACGGATCAGAGGGGCACGCCGGCCGCCGTCGGCTCGGGACGGCCCACCGCGGTGCGCTGCCGGAACCGCGCCAGGGGTGACCGTCCCGGGCCGGGAGAGGCCGCCGAGGACAGGATGACCAGGGCCAGCTCGCTGAGCAGCGCGAGCGCCGCGATGAGGATCGCCCCGGCGATGATCTGGCCGTAGTCCTGCTGGCCGAAGCCGAGGTTCACGATCCGGCCGAGACCGCCACCGCCCACCAGCGCCGCCAGCCCCGTCGTCGCCACCACCTGCACGGCCGCCGTCCGGAGCCCGGTCATCACCAGCGGCAGCGCCAGCGGGAACTCCACCCGCCGCACCACCTGCCACCGGCTCATCCCCATGCCGACGGCCGCCTCCCGGACGTCGGGGTCGACGCCGCGGAACCCGACGTAGGTGTTGGTCAGGATCGGCGGGAAGGCGAAGACCGCGAGCGCGATCGTCGTGGCCCGGTTGCCGAACCCGATCGGGGTGACCGCGAACAGGGTGAGCAGTGCCAGGGTCGGGACGGCGCGGCTCACGTTGGACAGGACCACGACCGCGCCGCTCCCCCGCCCCGAGCTCGCCAGGGCGACGCCGAGCGGGACGGCGAGGACGAGGGCCGCGAGCACGGCGACGGCGGAGATGGCCAGGTGCTCACCGAGCAGGTCGAGGATGCCGTCCCGCCGCGTCCAGTTCAGCGGGTCGTTGAGGTAGACCAGCGCGTCGGCGAACCCGGTCACGACCGCACCGCCCGAGCCCAGGGGGTGAGCAGCCGCTGGACGCCGGCGAGCAGCACGTCGGCCACGAGGGCGAGCAGCACGCACGCGACCGAGCCCGTGACGATCTCGGCCCGGTAGAAGTTGGCGTTGAAGCCCCCGTAGATCAGCTGCCCGAGCCCGCCGTGGCCCACCAGCACACCCACCGTGGTGAGCGCGACGGTGGAGACGGTGGCGATCCGGAGACCGGCCATGAACGTGGGTAGCGCGAGCGGCAGGTCGATCTGGCAGAACTGCCGAGCCGCGCCGTACCCCATGCCGCGGGCCGCCTCCCGGACGTCGTCGGGCACGCTCTGCAGCCCGACGAGGAAGTTGCGGACGAGGATGACCAGCGAGTACGCGGTCAGGCCGATCAGCACCGTGGTCGCCGAGAGCCCGGTGAACGGGAAGACGAAGGCGAACATCGCCAGCGACGGGATGGTGTAGACCATCGTCGACAGGCCCAGCAGCGCCCCGCTGAGCAACCGGCTGCGGCGGCCGAGGAGCGCCAGCGGCAGCGCGATCGCCGCGCCGATCGCGACGGCACCGACCGTGAGCCGGACGTGCTCACCGAGGTAGCCCACAATGGTGTCCCAGTTGTCGGCCACGTAGGAACCGTCGAACCAGGGGTTCGGCGCCTCGTCCAGCGCGAGCGCCCGGCCCGGTCCCGCGCTCACCGGGCGCTCTCCAGGAAGGCCACCCCGTGGACGCTACTGCTCAGGCTCCCCGGCGGGCGAGCTCGCCCGCCGGGGCCTCCCGCGCCGCCGAGATCCGGCTGGAGGGGGTCAGCAAGGTCTTCGCCGACGGCACGGTGGGCGTCGCCGAGCTGGACCTCACGTTCGCCGCCGGCGAGCTCACGGTGCTGGTCGGGCCCTCCGGGTGCGGCAAGACGACGACGATGAAGATGATAAATCGGCTCATCGAGCCGACCACCGGCCGCGTCCTCATCGACGGAGAGGACGTGACACGGGTCGAGCCCGAGCAGCTGCGCCGGCGGATCGGATACGTGATCCAGAGCATCGGGCTCTTCCCGCACCAGACGGTGCGCGCGAACGTCGGCACCGTCCCCCGCCTGCTCGGCTGGGACCGGCAGCGGATCCGGGACCGGGTGGACGAGCTCCTGGTCACCGTGGGGCTCGACCCGGCGGCGCACGGCGACCGCTACCCCGCCCAGCTCTCCGGCGGGCAACGCCAGCGGGCCGGCGTCGCCAGGGCACTGGCGGCCGACCCCGCCGTGCTCCTGGTCGACGAGCCGTTCTCCGCCGTCGACCCGGTCGTGCGCGAGCGCCTGCAGACGGAGTTCCTGCGGCTGCAGGAGACCGTTCGCAAGACCATCGTGTTCGTCACCCACGACATCGAGGAGGCCGTGCGCATCGGCGACCGGATCGCCGTGATGAGCCAGGGCGGCCACGTGGAGCAGTACGCCACCCCGGCGGAGCTGCTCGGCCGTCCGGCGAACGACTTCGTGGCCGACTTCGTGGGTGCCGACCGCGGGCTCAAGCGGCTGGCCGTCACCGGCATCGACGCGGCCGACCTCGAGCAGCCCCCGGTGGTGCAGGTGGCCGACCGCCTGGCCGACGCCCGGGCCGCGTTGGAGCGGACCGGTGCCCGCTGGGCGGTCGTCCTGGACGACGCCGGCCGTCTGCACGGGTGGCTGTCGGCCGACCGCGCCACCGGGCCGGGCGCCGTCGGCACTGCGGCCCGGCGCATGGAGGCCTGGGTCCCGAAGAACGCCTCGCTCAAGACCGCCTTCGCCACGATGCTGCAGCTGGAGGCCGGCTGGGTCGCCGTCCTCGACGACGACCGCTTCCTCGGCGTCCTCACCCCGGAGTCGTTGCACTCCGCCCTGCGCCGCTCGGTGGAGGGCAGGGTGCCGGAGACCGCCGGCGCCGTGTGATCTGTCGTCCTCCGGACGACACCGCGGCCCGAAGCCGTGCCCCGGTACCACCGAGCCGCCGCCCACGTCCTCGGCGCCGCGCCGGGTCCACGACCCTCGTCAGGCCGAGACGCCCAGGTGCGGATCGTCGTCGGTCGAGCTCGGCGGCACCCGGCACGCGGACTCCAGCCACAGCGCCGCGACCACGAGGCCCGCAGAGCTCACGATGCCGATCAGCGCGGCCACCGTGTCACCGCCGGCGGCCTGGAGGCGGCCGACGGCCGGCCCCACGTGGGCGAGCACGCCGGTCCACACGCCGGCGAAGACGGCACCGACGTAGGCGCTGGCCTGGGCCAGGACGGCGAGGCGGGCGACCAGCATCGGCTCCACCGGTCGGACGGGGACGTCGCGGGAGGTGGCGGCCGCCGCCCCCGGGCGGGTGCGGGCCTCGCGCAGCCCGTCCAGCCGGGCCTTCAGCGTCCGGGCGCCCAACGCCTCGGCGACGGCGAGGACCGCCAGCGGCGCCGGCAGCCACCAGTCGAGGGGCGGCAGCTCGCCGTACAGGGCGCGGACGAGCAGCCACGCGGCCAGTGCGAAGCCGACCGCGAGGATCCCCAGGTCGCGACGACGGACGGGACTCAATGCAGGTGGTCCCAGCGGACGACCGCGGCGACGTCCTCGGGCGGGAGTGCGGCGACGAGATCGGCCACCCGTCCGTGCCCGGGAAGGACCGCGCCGGGATCCAGGGTCAGCCACGGCACCAGCACGAAGGCCCGCTCGTGCGCTCGCGGGTGGGGCAGCGTGAGCTGCGGATCGTGGGAGATCACCGGCGCGCCGTCGTCCCCGGTGACGACGATGACGTCCACGTCGAGGGTGCGCGGCCCGAACCGGACCTCGCGGGTACGGCCGGCGGCCTGCTCCAGCTCCGCGGCCCGTGCCAGCCAGCCCCGCGCGTCCCGCGGCCCCCGGACCACGACGACGGCGTTGAGGTAGGGCGGCTGCTCGACCGGCCCCCAGGGCGGCGTCTCGTACAGGGTGGAGCGGGCGACCAGGCCGTCGTCCTTGAGCGCGGTGATCGCGGCGCGCAGCGCGCCGGCCCGGTCCCCGACGTTGGCGCCGAGCGAGAGGACCGCGCGCGTCATGCGCGCTCCCGACGGATGCTGACGGTGACGTCGTCGAAAGGGACCCCGAGTTCGGCCTGGGGCTTGTGCACGGTGATCTCGACGGCGTCGACCATCGCGTGGGCCAGGCAGACGTCGGCGAGGCGCTGGGCCAGGGCCTCGAGCAGGTTCACCGGCTCACCGGCCAGGACGGCGTAGAGCTCGCGGGCCAGGTCGGCGTAGTTCACCGTCTTGCGGAGGTCGTCGCCGGCGGCCGCCGCCGAGGTGTCGAGCTCCAGGACGGCGTCGCAGCCGAACACCTGCCCCCGCTCGCGCTCGAAGGCATAGACGCCGTGGTGTCCCTGCGCCCGGAGTCCCCTGAGCACGATGCGGTCCGGGGTCGGGCGGGTGGGCGATCGGTCAGCCACGGCCGGCTCCCCGTGCACTACGGACGGCCTCGACGGTGCGGACGGCGTCGACCGAGGCGGCCGCGTCGTGCACGCGCACGCCCCACGCCCCGGCCTCCGCGGCGAGCACGGTGGTGGCCAGCGTCGCGGCGTCGCGGCCCTCCGCCGGGCGCGGTGCCCCGTCGGTGCCCGACAGCAGGCGGCCCAGGAACGACTTGCGCGAGGCGCCGACCAGCACCGGCAGACCGAGGCCGACCAGCCGGTCGAGCCCCGCCAGGAGGGCCCAGTTGTGGTCGGCGTTCTTCGCGAACCCGAGACCCGGGTCGAGCACGAGCTGCTCCGGGGCGACGCCGGCGGCGACGACGTCCTCCACGCGGGCCATGAGCTCGGCACAGACCTCGGTGACCACGTCGCCGTACCGCGCGGCCGCGTACATCTCCCGGCTGTGGCCGCGCCAGTGCATGAGCACCCACGGGATGCCGGTCGTGGCGACCAGCTTGGCCATGCCGTCATCGGCGAGCCCTCCGCTGACGTCGTTGATCAGCGTCGCGCCGGCGGCGATGGACGCCTCGGCCACCTCGGCCCGGGTCGTGTCCACGCTGGTGCGCACGCCTGCGGCGGTCAGCTCGCGGATGACCGGGAGGACCCGACGGCATTCCTCCTCGGCGTCGACCCGGTCGGCGCCGGGACGCGTGGACTCGCCCCCGACGTCGACGTAGTCCGCGCCCGCGGCGTGCATCGCCAGGCCGTGCGCGACGGCCGAGGCGGTGTCGGCGAAGCAGCCGCCGTCGGAGAAGGAGTCCGGGGTGACGTTCAGGACGCCCATGACCACGCAGCGGCCCGGGCGCGGGAGCGGGGTCACCTGCCCAGCACGAGGCTCATCGCCTCGCTCCGGGTCGCCGGGTTGTCGCGGAAGATCCCGCGCACGGCCGACGTCACGGTCGTGGAGCCGGGCTTGCGGATGCCCCGCATGGCCATGCAGAGGTGCTCGGCCTCGATGACGACGATGACGCCCTGCGGCTTGAGCACCTCGTAGAGCGACTCGGCGATCTGACGGGTCATCCGCTCCTGCACCTGAGGGCGACGGGCGTAGACCTCGACCAGTCGGGCGAGCTTGGACAGCCCGGTCACCCGCCCGTCGGCGCCCGGGATGTACCCGATGTGCGCCTGGCCGTGGAAGGGCACCAGGTGGTGCTCGCAGGTGGAGTACATCGGGATGTCCTTGACCAGGACGAGCTCGTCGTGGTCCTCGTCGAAGGTCGTCGCGAGGATCTCGTAGGGGTCCTGCCAGAGCCCGGCGAAGGTCTCCGCGTAGGCCCGCGCGACCCGTTCGGGAGTGCCCTGCAGCCCCGGCCGGTCGGGGTCCTCCCCGACCGCCAGGAGCAGCTCGCGCACCGCAGCGGCCGCCCGCGCCTCGTCGACTCCGCCAAGCGGCGCCAGAAGCTGGTCCTCCGGCTCGGCCGGGATCTCACTCATCGCTGAGCGGGCGCCCCCACGTCGCCCACCGGAGCGGCGTGCCCGTTCGCCGCACCGCCGTTCTGCGCGGCGAGCTCGGCCGGCGTGAGCACCGGCGGCTGGTCCGACGGTGTCCGCTTGCCGAACCCGTTGTAGGGGGCGAGCGAGGGACGCTTGGTGACCGGCGCGCAGATGCGGGCCATGTCCTCCTTGGAGAGGGTCTCCTTCTCCATCAGCTCGAGGACCAGCTGGTCGAGGACGTGCCGGTACTCGACCAGGATCTCCCAGGCCTCGTCGTGCGCGGCCTCGATCAGCGCACGGATCTCCGCGTCGATGTCGGCGGCCACGGCCTCGGAGTAGTCGGGGCGCGAGCCCATGTCGCGGCCCAAGAACGGCTCGGCGTCCGTGCTGCCGTACTTGACCGCGCCGAGCTTGGCGCTCATCCCGTACTGGGTCACCATCGATCGCGCCATCGACGTGGCCTTCTCGATGTCGTTTCCGGCGCCGGTGGTCGGCTCGTGGAAGACCAGCTCCTCGGCCGCGCGGCCGCCGAGGGCGTAGGCGAGGGTGTCGATCATCTCCGAGCGGGTCTGGGTGTACTTGTCCTCGGTCGGCAGCACGAGCGTGTGCCCGAGCGAGCGGCCGCGCGGCAGGATCGTGACCTTGTGCACCGGGTCGAGATTGGGCAGCGCGTGCGCCACGAGAGCGTGCCCGCCCTCGTGGTAGGCGGTCACCTTCTTCTCCTTCTCGCTCATCGCCCGCGTCTTGCGCTCAGGGCCGGCGATGACGCGGTCGATCGCCTCCTCGAGGGTCTCGTCGGTGACCAGCGACCCGTTGGTGCGGGCGGTGAGCAGCGCTGCCTCGTTCAGCACGTTGGCGAGGTCTGCACCGGTGAAGCCGGGGGTCCGGCGGGCCACGGTCTCCAGGTCGACATCGGGCGCGAGCGGCTTGCCCTTGGCGTGGACCGAGAGGATCGCCTTGCGGCCGAGCAGGTCGGGGCGGTCGACGGCGATCTGCCGGTCGAACCGACCGGGGCGAAGCAGCGCGGGGTCGAGGATGTCCGGCCGGTTGGTGGCGGCGATCATGATGACCCCGCCCTTGACGTCGAAGCCGTCCATCTCGACGAGCATCTGGTTCAGCGTCTGCTCGCGCTCGTCGTGGCCGCCGCCCATGCCGGCGCCGCGGTGCCGGCCGACGGCGTCGATCTCGTCGACGAAGATGATCGCCGGGGCGTTGGTCTTGGCCTGCTCGAACAGGTCGCGGACCCGGCTGGCGCCGACGCCGACGAACATCTCGACGAAGTCGGAGCCGGAGATCGAGAAGAACGGCACCCCGGCCTCCCCGGCCACCGCGCGGGCCAGCAGCGTCTTGCCGGTCCCGGGCGGGCCGAACAGCAGCACGCCCTTGGGAATCTTGGCGCCGACGGCCTGGAACTTGACCGGGTTCTGCAGGAAGTCCTTGATCTCGTGCAGTTCCTCGATGGCCTCGTCGGCACCGGCGACGTCGGCGAACGTCGTCTTCGGGGTGTCCTTGGTGACCTGCTTGGCCTTGGACTTGCCGAAGGCCATGACGCCGCGGCCGCCGCCCTGCATGGAGTTGAAGAGCCAGAACAGCAGCAGCAGGAGGATCAGGAACGGCAGGAAGCTGACCAGCAGGCTGACCAGGAGGCTCTGCTGGGTGACGTTGGTGTCGAACTGGACGGCGTCCGCCTCGCCCTGGCCGGTGACCAGGTCGTAGACGTCGTCGGCCGCACCGAGGGGGTAGGACGCGCTGATCTTGTCGCTGCCCTCGACCTCGTCCCGGACCTCGAGGTCGAGGGTCTGTTCCTTGTCGTTGATCGTGACGGATTCGACGTTGCCGTCCTCGAACTGGGCGAGCGCCACCGAGGTCGGGACCTCCTGGTAGCCGCCGTTCCCGCTGAACAGGGACGAGAACGTGAGGGCGACCAGGACGACGAGAACGACCCAGAACCACACGGAGCGGAAGATCTTCTTACGTTCCATACACCGATGCCGGGCGCCGGGTTACCGGCTGCCCGTCGACCCTCCTGATCGTCCGGGGACGCCGCGTGCGATCCGGGCGAGGACCCCGGCGCCGGGAGCAGCGTCGTCACGATCGACGGTACACCGGACAACCTGTGCATCAGCCGGACGTGAGCTGGGATGGCCCGGAGGAGTGGGGCCCGGAGGGTCGCCGACGACGGGCCAGGAACCGCGGCTCAGAAGTGGGGACGTGGCGGGGTCGCGGCACCGAGGCTCGCCGCTCCGCGAGATCGGCGCACCGAGCGGGGGCCGGAGGCTCCCCGAGGCGTGCCGAGCAGCGGCTCGGCGCACCAGGGGAACGCCTCCTGGCGGCGGTGTCGGCCCGGAGGGCCGACAAGAACTACTGATAGACCTCGGGCTTCAGCGTCCCGATGTAGGGCAGGTCCCGGTAGCGCTCGGCGTAGTCCAGGCCGTAACCGATGACGAACTCGTTGGGGATGTCGAACCCGATGTACTTCACCGGGACCTCCACCTTCACGGCGTCGGGCTTGCGCAGCAGGGCGCACACCTCGAGCGAGGCCGGGGACCGGCCGCCCAGGTTCTTCAGCAGCCAGGACAGGGTGAGCCCGGAGTCGATGATGTCCTCGAGCACGAGCACGTGCTTGCCGGTGATGTCCCGGTCGAGGTCCTTGAGGATGCGCACCACGCCGGAGGAGCTGGTCGCCGAGCCGTAGGACGAGACGGCCATGAACTCCATCTGCGTCGGGATCTGCAGCGCTCGGGCGAAGTCGCTCATGAACAGCACCGCGCCCTTGAGGACCCCGACGAGCAGGACCTCCTTGCCGGCGTAGTCGGCGGTGACCTGCGCGGCGAGCTCGGCGATCTTGTCCCGGATCTGCTCCTCGCTCAGCAGGACGTGGTCGATGTCCGGGCCGTAGCCGTGATCGGGACCGAGCGCCCCGGGAGCGCTGACGGCGTTGCTCACGCGCTCTCCTCGCTGGCGCTCGTCGGTCGCATCCGCGGGGCTGCCGTGCTCACTGGTGAGCTCGCACGCTCGCTCACTGAAGGCTCCTCGAAGTCCGGGGGTGTGTCGTCGGGACGGCCGGCCGGGTGGTCCGGGGCCCGCAGGGCCAGCCTGCCAGACGTCCGGACGACGCCTGCTCCGCCGGGTAGGTCGACCCGCCCCTGCCCCCGCCAGCGGACCAGGAGCGCGTCGACGGCCGCCAGGTGCACCGCCTGCAGGTCCGGGACCCCAGCGGCACGCAGCCAGCCGCGCAGCACCCGGCGGCGCAGGGCCGTGGGCAGGACGACGAGCCGATCGGCCGGGAGCCCGTCGGCGTCCGACAGGCCGGCGAGGTGACCGGCGGCCAGCGTGTCGAGCGCGTCGAGGTCGTCGCGCAGCAACGCGGCGGTCCGGGCCAGCGCCGGGGCCACCCCGCCGCCGAGGACCTCCTCGAGCAGCGGCAGCACCTCCGCCCGCAGCCGGACGCGGGTGTAGGCGGGATCGTCGTTCCACGGGTCGTCCCACACCGGCAGCTCCAGGGCCGCACAGGCGGCCCGGGTGGTCTCCCGCCGGACGCCGAGCAGCGGGCGCCACCAGGTCACTCCCCCGGCCGCCCGGTGCTCGATCATCCCGGCGACCGAGCGGGGACCGGACCCACGGCCGAGACCGAGCAGCACCGTCTCGGCCTGGTCGTCGAGCGTGTGCCCGAGCGCGACGCGGGCGCCCTGCTCCACCGCCACGGCGGTCAACGCGTCGTAGCGGGCGGCGCGGGCCGCGCCCTCGGGGCCGCCGGCCGCACCCACGTCCACCCCGACGACGGTGACGGGTCCGAGCCCGAGGTCGCGCAGCAGCGTGGCGGTGGCCGCCGCCCGCTCCGCGGACCCCGGCTGGAGGCCGTGGTCGACGGTCACGGCCCCGGCCGGCACGCCGGCCCGCGGGGCCTCGAAGGCGACGGCGGCAGCGAGGGCGAGGGAGTCCGCTCCCCCGCTGCAGGCGACGAGCACCGGCTGGGCGGAGGCCGTCAGGGCGGGGCGGACGGCGCCGCGCAGCTGCGCGACCGCCGGGGCGGGACCGGGCACCGAACGGTCAGGCGAGGATGGCCGGACGGCCGTGCACCCGCTCGACCCAGCGTTCCGGCGCGGTGAGCTCGTCGATCCGCGGCAGGTTCGCCGGGCCCTCCCAGACCCGGTTGAACCCGTCCATGCCGACCAGGTCGACCACACCGCCGACGAAGACCCGGCCCTCGGCGTACTGCTTCATCTTCTGCTCCAGCCCCAGCAGTCGGCGCAGGACGCGGTCCAGCGGCCCGCGGCCCTTGCGCCGCTGGGCGAACCGCTTGCGCAGCGTCTTCACCGACGGGACGACGTCGGGGCCCACGCCGTCCATCACGTACTCGGCGTGCCCCTCCACCAGGCTCATCACCGCGGTGACCCGGTCGAGGACGGCCCGCTGCTCGGGGTCGCGCACCAGTGCGAGGAGGCCCTCGGATTCCGTGTCGCCGCCGCGGACGGCGTCGCCGAGGCTGCGAAGGACGTCCTGGAGCCGCTCGCGCAGCGCGTCGGCAGTGAGGTCGGTGGCCTCGACGAACCGGGCGATCTCGGCCTCGAGGTGGCCCTTGAGCCACGGCACCGCGGTGAACTGCAGTTGGTGGGTCACCTCGTGCAGGCACACCCACAGCCGGAAGTCCGACGGGTCGACGCCGAGCTTCCGCTCGGTCGCGACGATGTTGGGCGCGACCAGGAGCAGCCGTCCGCCGGTGCCGAACACCTCGTACTGGCCCAGGACCCGCGAGGACAGGAACGCCAGGATGCCCCCTGCCTGGATACCGGTGGCACGGGAGCCGATGGCCGTGGCGATCACCCCGGGCCGGCTGTCCTGCTTCGCGGCGAGCGCCTCCACCAGCGGGTCGAGCAGGGCCGCCATCCCGCCGGCGTTGGCGTCGACCCAGCCTGGTCGGTCCACGACGGCGACCTCCGGCACCGGCCCGCCGGGGACGGGACGCAGCCCGGTCAGCTTCTCGACGTGCGCGACGGCGACCGCCGCGGCCTCGTGCAGTTCCCGGACGACGCCGGCGGCCTCCTCCCGGGTGGTCGAGGGTCCCGCATTGATCAGCTTGCGGGCCGTGCGTCCGGCGAGGTCCCAGTCGACCATCGAAGAGGCGCTGCTCATCGCCTCACGGTAGGCCCTCCTGCAGGGGCCCGCCGTGGCCCCGTCCGGGTTCCGCCCTGAGCGTGCGAAGGGTGGGGAGGACGGGGTCCTCACCGATGGGGGGCAGGAGGGTGCTCTCTCAGCCGCAACCGCAGCCGGCCAGGGCCGCCGCCACGTCGTCCAGGGCGTTCTCGGCCGCGGCCTCGCCGCTCGAGCCGTCCGCGATGACGGCGAAGGCCAGCAGCCGCTCGTCGACGGTGACGACGGTTCCCGCGAGAGCGTGCACCCCGAGCAGCGTGCCGGTCTTGGCGCGGACCGTCCCGGGCGCGGCGCCGGCGTCGCCGCGGTCGAAGAGCGTGCCGTCGTAGCCGGCGACCGGGAGCCCGGACAGCAGCGCCGAGGCGCCCTCCAGGCTGCCGTCCGCGGCGCCGCTCACCACGTCGGTCAGCACCCCGGCCGGGACCCGGTCGGCCTGGGAGAGGCCGCTGCCGTCGGACAGCGCCACGCCGGTGACGTCGATGCCCGCGTCCGCCAGCGTCCGGGTCACCGCCTGCGCCGCGCCCTCGAAGGTCGCCGGACGGTCGGTGGCGATCGCGACGTGGCGGGCCAGGGCCTCGGCCAGCATGTTGTCCGACATCGACAGGGTCTGCTCGACCAACCGGCCGATCGGGGCGGACTCGACGGTGGCGAGGGTCCTCGCGCCGGCCGGTGCGTCCGCGAGGACCACCGCGGCTCCGGGTGCGCCGAGGGCGTCGGCGAGCGCCGATCCGGCATCGATCCCGGGCTGGCCACTGCGCGTTTGGGAGCCGGGGCTGACGCGCGCGCCGTCGACTGCGGCGGCGGTCACCGGCGCGGCGTAGGTGGACGGGGCGTCACCGGCGCCCCACCCCGGCGCGGTGAGGGCGCCGCTGAAAAGCGAGTTGTCGACGACGACGCGGGTGATGGGCGTCCCGGCCGGCAGCGCGGCGACGACCTGGGCGGCGAGGTCGGCCATGGTGGCGGCACCCGGGTAGGTCTGTGACGGGGAGGTACGGGAGAGGGTCGGGTCCCCGCCGCCGACGAGGACGACCTCGCCAGGGGTGGCGCCGGCGACGACCGTCGTCGTCAGGGTGTCGGTCGGGTCGAGCGCGACCAGTGCGGCCGCGGCGGTCAGCAGCTTCGCCGTCGACGCGGGGATGGCGGGATCGCCGGCGTCCAGGTCGAGCAGGACCTCGCCGCTGGCGACGTCGACGACCTCGGCCGAGACGCCCGTGCCCAGGCCCGGGGCGGAGAGCAGCGGGGTCAGCCGGCTGCTGAGGACGGCGGGATCCGGGGCCGACGCGTCGGTGGCCAGCGAGGCGAGGACCGGGGAGGCGTCGTCGAGGTCGGGCAGCTCCGCATCGGCGATGGCGACCGCCTCGGTGGCGCCGTCCCCACCGCCACCGGTGAAGAGCAGGCCGACGCCGACGATGCCACCGATGAGCAGGAGGACGAGGCCGATGACGCCCATGGCGACACGCCGACGGAAGCGTCCGGTCTTCGCCGTGACGATCGTCGAACCACTCGACGCGATGGCGCCCACCCCCCAAAAAAGTGACCTCCGCGGAACGCGCGAGGCCACCGTGGGCCAGACTATGCGGGTGCAGTTCGACGTGACGGTAGAAATCCCGAAGGGCCAGCGGAACAAGTACGAGCTGGACCACGCCACCGGACGCATCCGCTTGGACCGGATGCTGTTCACTTCCACCCGCTATCCGGCGGACTACGGCTACATCGAGAACACCCTCGGCCAGGACGGCGATCCGCTCGACGCCCTGGTCCTGCTCGAGGAGCCGACCTTCCCCGGGTGCCTGATCACCTGCCGGGCCATCGGCATGTTCCGCATGACCGACGAGGCCGGTGGGGACGACAAGGTCCTCACCGTTCCGGCGACCGACCCGCGCATGTCGCACCTCACGGACATCAGCGACGTGTCGGAGTTCGACCGGTTGGAGATCCAGCACTTCTTCGAGACCTACAAGGACCTCGAGCCGGGCAAGTCGGTCGAGGGCGCCGAGTGGGTCGGCCAAGAGGAAGCCGAGAAGGAGATCCTCGCCTCGCTCGAGCGCGCCAAGAACGCGGCACCTCACCACTGACCGGGTTCCTCCTGGCCCTCCAGGTCGCCGAGCGCACCGACGGCGGCACGCCTCCCTGAAGCGTGCCGCCGTTCTGCCTCCCCGCGACCGTCCTCGTCCTCGGCGTCGTGTCCGAGTACCTCCGGGCAGCACCCCGCCGGGCCGCACCGGTCACGGACGACGCCGCTCGCGAGGGTGCTCCCGGCGACCGCCAGGTCAGGTGAGCCGACCCCGCCGTCGTGGGTAGGTCCTCGTTCGCCAATGCAGCGACTCGCCGAGGAGCGCGCCATGACGACGACACCGGACAGCCCGGTCCCGGACGACGAGAACGACCAGCCCGACGACGGCTCCCCGGAGCTCGATGGCGCCCCCGGCGCGGAGATCGGCCTCTCGGGGGACGGCGGCAGCACGTTCGAGCCCGAGGAAGATGCACCGACCGAGGGCTGACGGGTCCGGTGATCCACGGGAGCTGCGCCGGCGGATGCGTCGACATGACGCCGGAGACGACGCAGCGGTCCCGCCCGGGAGGGCGAAGCCGCTGATCGGGGCGAGCCGCCTGTCGGAATCGAACCGACGACCTTCTCATTACGAGTGAGATGCTCTACCGACTGAGCTAAGGCGGCGGACTGCCCGAACAGCCTACGACACCGCCGCCCGCGTCCCGCGCAGGGTCCCGCCGCGAGCCTGCGAGCGGTGGGGGGCAGGAGGGTCCTTCTTCAGGCCGGGAGACGCAGGGCGACGGTCAGCGCCTCCAGCGCGATCCTCGGCTTGACGTTCTGCTCCAGCGCGAGCCGGCAGGCCAGAACGGCGTCGATCCGGCGCAGCGCGCCCTCGGCGCCGATCCGGCGGCCGAGCTCGGCGGCGTCGGCGCGGCGGTCGGGGTGCAGCAGCTGCGGAGGTTGGGCGGCCGCGTCCGACGACAGCGCGTCCAGCACCAGGGCGTCGCGGTAGAGGCCTGCCAGGTCGACCAGCGCCCGGTCGAGGGAGTCGCGACCGAGGCGGGTGGCCCGTGACTTCTGGCGCTTCTCCAGCTCCTTGAGCTGTCCGGCGCCCCGGCTGGCGGCCGCCACCCCGGGCCCGCGCGCGCCCACGCCGAGGCTGGCCTTCACCGCCTCGGTCTCGGCGCCGTCGAGGGCGGCCGACGCCTCGTCCGCCTCCTCCTGCGCCGCACCGACCAGGTCGTCGGCGGCGTCGAGACAGGCGGCCAGCGACACGAGCTTCAGCGGGACGTCGAGGACGGCCTTGCGGGCCATCCGGGCGGCCTCGTCCCGGGCCAGCCGGCGGGCCCGCCCCACGTGACCGGCCGCGGCCGCCGCCGACCACGCGGCCAGCGCCGGGTCCACGCCGTCCCGGCGGACCAGCACCTCGGCCACCGCATCGATCGGCGGGGTGCGCAGGCCGACGACCCGGCACCGCGAGCGGATGGTCACCGGCACGTCGTCGGGGTGCAGGCTCGGGGCGCACAGGAGGAACACCGTCCGGGACGGCGGTTCCTCGAGCATCTTGAGCACGGTGTTCGACGCCTGCTCGGTCATCCGATCGGCGTCCTCCACGAGGACCACCTGCCAACGCCCCTGGGACGGCGCCCGGCCGGCGATCCGCACGATCTGGCGGACCTCGGCGACCCCGATCGACAGCCCCTCGGGAACGACGGTCTGCACGTCGGCATGCGTGCCGGCCAGCACCGTGCGGCAGGCGTGACAGGTGCCGTCGCCGCCGTCCGGGCACTGCAGGGCCGCAGCGAACGCCCGGGCGGCCACCGACCGGCCCGAGCCCGGCGGCCCGGTGAACAGCCAGGCATGGGTCATCGCGGCCGGGTCGGCCACGGCCGCCCGCAGCTCGGCGACGACCGCCTCCTGGCCGATGACCTGCGACCAGACGCCTTCGCCTGCGCTCACGGGTGCAGCTGGGGGGTCGGGCCGGTCTGGGCGTGCGGGTGGTGCGGGACCGACGCCGCGAGGTCGTCGTGCGACACCGACGATCCGTCGGCCCGCGGCTCCGGGGCGCTGGTCTGGGCCAGCTGCTGCAAGGGCAGCCCGGAGAGCAGCTCGGCGACACGCACCCGGATGTGCGCGGCGATCGCCTCCGGGGACTCGCGGGCGTCGAGGACCAGGTAGCGGTCCGGTTCGGCCTCTGCCAGCGCCCGGAACGTCTGGCGGACCCGTTGGTGGAACTCCAGCGACTCCGACTCGAGCCGGTCGGCGACCGCCCGCCCGCGCGCGCGGGCCAGCCCGACCTCCGGCGGCAGGTCCAGCAGGATCGTGAGATCCGGCTGAACGCCTCCGGTCGCCCAGCGCGACAGCATGCGGACGTCGTCCAGCGGGATCGTCCGGCCCGCCCCCTGGTAGGCCAGCGAGCTGTCGACGAACCGGTCGGTGATCACCACCTCGCCGGCGTCGAGGGCAGGGCGGAGGACGTCGTGGACGTGCTGGGCCCGGTCGGCCGCGTACAACAGCGCCTCCGAGCGCGGCGCGATCCCCGTGTGCGCACGGTCCAGCACGATCGACCGGATACCGGCACCCGAGGGCGTGGCGCCCGGCTCGAAGGTGGCCCGGGCGACCAGCCCCTCGCTGGTCAGCCACTCCTGCAGCCGCCGCACCTGGGTGGACTTGCCGGCGCCCTCACCGCCCTCGAAGGCGATGAGCACCCCGCCACCGGCCAGCCGACGGCGCGCGGTGGTGTCGCGCCGGAGCGCGGTGACGACGTCGGCCAGCAGCGGGACGGGCCGGCCGTCGTCCATCTGCCGGTAGGCCAGGACGCCCACGCCGATCGCCAGCAGACCCGCGACGAACAGCATGATGCGCTCGCCGGTGACGGGGATCGTGACCGGGCCGAGGTCCACGGAGTGCCGGCCGATGAGGCCGACCCCGAACGGCACCACGGCCAACGACAGGATCAGCGCGGCCCGGATCAGCGACTGGACGATCGCGAACGTCCGGCCGCGGATCTCGTCCTCGATCTCGGTGCCCAGCAGCGTGAACCCAGCCAGGTAGGCGATGCCGGCGAAGAAGCCCATGAGGACGACGAGCAGCAGGGCGATCCAGAGCGCGAACGTCCAGGACATGAGCAGCACCATGGCGCCGGCTCCGACGATGGCGACCCCGAAGATCCGCTCGCGGGCGAGGTCACGCGCGATGCTCGGGCCCAGGGCGATGCCCAGACCCAGACCGATGAAGACCGCGCCGAAGAGCAGCCCGTACGCGGCCTCACCGCCGCCGAGGGCGTTCGCGAAGGCCTGCCCGGTCGCGATGATCACGCCGGCGGCGGCCATCGCGCCGGTGATGCCGACGACCAGCCCGCGGACCAGCGGGGTGTGCCCGGCGAAGGAGAAGCCGTGCCTGAGGGAGCCGAAGAAGCTCTCCCGCGGGGCGGACGTCCCGGCCGCGCGGCGGCCGCTGATCGACGGCAGGTTCCAGATGACCACCGCGGCAACGAGGAAGGTCAGTGCGTTCACGTAGAGCGCCAGGTCGACCTCGTCGACCGTCGGCAGCAGGCGCGAGATCTGGTGCCCGGCCGTGGTCAGGACGGCGAACACGAGCGCCGCGAGCACCGGCGTGAGCCCATAGGTGGTGACCAGTGAGAGCTGGTTGGCCGTCTCGAGCTGGTCCTTGCGCAGCATGTTCGGGACGGCGGCGTCCTTGGCCGGGATCCAGAACAGGCTGATGGCCTCGATGAGGAACTGGGCGACGAACAGCCAGACCAGGTTGTCGACGATCGGGATCGACGCGAACAGGCCGAACCGCATGACGTCGGTGATCACCATGGTCTTGCGCCGGTCGAACCGGTCGGCGAAAGCACCGGCGAGCGGCCCCAGCACGATCGCGGGCAGGAGCCGGAACAGCAGCACGCCGCCGAGCGCGAAGTTGGCGGCGGCGAACCCCTCGACCAGCGAGGTCGCGGTGGCGGTGATCGCGAGCAGGCCCAGCCAGTCACCGAAGCTCGACAGGGACATCGACAGCCAGAGCTTGCGGAAGTCCTTGACCCGGAGCACGGCGCGCAGCTTGGCGACCAGGCCCACCGCGCCGAGGACGTCGGGATGCGCGCCCTCACCGGCGTGGCCCTCGTCCGCCGGCTCCTTCCCGGGGCCGGCGGGCGCGCCCGGGTCGAGCTCGGTCAACGGCACCGCGGCTCGCGGCGGCACCGGCGTGCCGGCGGGCGGCAGACCGTCGGCCGGCAGGCTCGTCCGCGCGTCGACCGCATCGTCGGGCGACGGCGCCGGCGGCGTCGGGTCGGACGGAATCGGAGCTCCCGGCGTCGGAGGATGGGTGCGCGATGTCCCCTGGGCAGGCTCACGGTACCGGGGCGGGCAGTCGATTCCGGCAGGTTTCCGCCCGGAGGAGCGAACCGGGACGACGGTCGCACCGGGAGGTGACCGAGGCATGTCTAGGGTCGGGCCGATGACCGAACAGGGACCGAGCGCCGAAGACACCATGGGGTATTCCGGTGGAACGCCGTCGGCCGCGTGGGATCCCGCGCGCTACCTGCGCTTCGCCGGGGAGCGCGCCAGGCCGTTCGCCGAGCTGGTGGCCCGGGTGGGGGCCGATGCGCCTGCGACGGTCGTCGACCTCGGCTGCGGCGAGGGCAGCCTCACCGCCTCCCTGGCCAGGCGGTGGCCCGGCGCGCGGGTGACCGGGGTCGACTCCTCCCCCGAGATGATCGCCGCCGCGTCGGCCCAGGCCCCTGCCGACCGTGTCCGGTTCACGCTCGCCGACGTCCGCGACTGGACTCCCCCGGGGCCGGTGGACGTCGTGGTCAGCAACGCCGTCCTGCACTGGGTGCCCGATCATCACCGCCTGCTGGACCGCTGGGCCGGATGGCTGCCGGCCGGCGGGTGGATCGCCGTCCAGGTGCCGGGAAACTTCCGGGCGCCGACGCACGCGCTGCTGGCCGACCTGTGCCGGTCACCCCGGTGGGCCGACCGGCTGGCCGATGCCGCGCCGCGCCCGGACGCCGTCCTGGAGCCCGCGGGGTACCTCGATGTCCTCACCGAGGCGGGTCTGTCCGCCGACGCCTGGGAGACCACGTACCTGCACGTGCTGACCGGCACGGACCCCGTCCTGGCCTGGGTGCGCAGCACGGTGCTGCGGCCGGTGCTGGCGCTGCTCCCGGAGGAGGACGCCGGGCGGTTCACCGCCGAGTACGCCGAAGCGCTGCGGGAGGCCTATCCCCCGCGCCCCGACGGCACGACCGTCCTGCCCTTCCGGCGGGTCTTCGCCGTCGGCACCCGTCCGTCCTGATCTCCGGAGGTCCTCCAGTGCTCACCGCTCTGCACCACGTCCAGGTGGCCTGTCCCGCCGGCAGCGAGGACGCCCTGCGCGCGTTCTACGCCGGCGTGCTCGGCATGACCGAGGTGGCGAAGCCGGCGGCCCTGGCGGCGCGGGGTGGGGCGTGGTTCCGCTCGGGCGGCGCGGAGATCCACTGCGGCGTGGACGCGGACTTCCGGCCGGCCCGCAAGGCGCATCCGGGGCTGCTCACCACGGACCTGGACGCGCTGGCCGCTGCCTGCGAGGCGGCCGGGCACGACGTCGAGTGGGACCCGCACTTCCCCGGCCACCGGCGGCTCTACGTCGCCGACCCGCCCAAGGCCCCGTCCGGAGGCTCGCCCCGAGCTTGCGAGGGGTGAGGGGGACGGGGTCCTTCTTCAGCCTGCAGCGACCGGCGTCGCGCTCTTCTTCGCCGCCTTCTTGGCCCCCGCCTTGGTGGTGGCCGCCTTCTTCGCGGTGGTCTTCTTGGCGGCGGCCTTCTTGGTGGCCTTCTTCTTCGTCACCGGACCACGCGCGCGGCGGTCGGCGAGCAGTTCGGCAGCGCGCTCGATCGTGATCGACTCGACATCGTCACCCTTGCGCAGGCTGGCGTTGGTCTCGCCGTCGGTGACGTAGGGGCCGAAGCGTCCCTCGCGGACGGTGACCTGCCCCTGGGTGACCGGGTCGACCCCGAGCTCCTTGAGCGGCGCCGCCGCGGCCCGTCGGCCCCGCTGCTTGGGCTGGGCGAAGATCGCCAGCGCCTCGTCGAGGGTGACGGTGAACAGCTTCTCCTCGCTGTCCAGCGAACGGGAGTCGGTGCCCTTCTTGATGTAGGGCCCGTAGCGCCCGTTGAGCGCCTGGATCTCCTCACCGTCCGGTGCCACCCCGACGGTGCGCGGCAGGGTCAGCAGCTTCAGGGCCTCCTCGAAGGTGAGGGTCTCCGGCGTCATGGAGGCGAAGAGGCTGGCCGTGCGCGGCGCTTCCTTGCTGCCCTCGGGGACGACGGTCGTCACGTACGGGCCGTAGCGTCCGGCCTTGACCACGATCGGATGCCCGGACTGCGGGTCGGTGCCCAGCTCGCGGTCGCCGGAGGGCGCCTCCAGCAGCTCGGTCACCTTCTCGCTGGTCAGCTCGTCGGGCGCCAGGTCCTCGGGGATGCTGACCCGGGCGCCGTCCTCACCGCCGGCCTGCAGGTAGGGCCCGTAGCGGCCCACCCGGGCGACGACGGGCTTCCCGTCCGGGCTGGTGGCCCGCAGCGGGATCGAGTTCACGCCTCGGGCGTCGATCTCCTCCAGCCGCTGCCCGACGACGGACTTCAGGCCACCGGACTCGGCGATCCCCCCTGCGTGCCGTCCTTCGCCGCCGAAGTAGAACTCGGTGAGCCAGTCGACCCGCTGGAGGTTGCCGCCGGCGATCTCGTCGAGTTCCTCCTCCAGGGAGGCGGTGAAGTCGTAGTCGACGAGCTGGCCGAAGTGCTGCTCGAGCAGGTTCACCACGGCGAACGCGATGAACGAGGGCACCAGGGAGTTGCCCTTCTTCCACACGTACCCGCGGTCCTGGATGGTCTGCATGATCGACGCGTAGGTCGACGGGCGGCCGATCCCCAGCTCCTCCAGGCGGGCGACCAGGCTGGGCTCGGTGTACCGCGCCGGCGGGCTCGTGGTGTGGCCCTTGGCGTCCAGTTCACGGGTGTCGAGCTGCTGGCCGCGCTCCAGGCGGGGCAGCCGCCGCTCGGCGTCGTCGCTGCCGGGCTCGTCGTCGCCGTTGGCCGGGGCGCTGTCGTCCTGCGACTCGACGTAGGCCTTCAGGAAGCCCGGGAACGTGATCGTGCGGCCGCTGGCGGTGAACTCGACCCTCTCGTCGGTGGCGCTGCGCCCGGCCAGCCGGATGCTGACGGTCTGCCCGACGGCGTCGGCCATCTGCGAGGCGACGGTGCGCTTCCAGATCAGCTCGTAGAGCCGGAACTCGTCACGGGCGAGCTGTGCGGCCAGCTGCCCGGGCGTGCGGAAGCTGTCACCGGCGGGACGGATCGCCTCGTGCGCCTCCTGCGCGCCCTTGGCCTTGCTCTTGTAGCGACGGGCCTCGGCGGGCACGTAGGCGTCGCCGTACAGCTCACGGGCCTGCTGACGGGCGGCGTTGATCGCCTCGTCGGACAGGTTCGTCGAGTCGGTGCGCATGTAGGTGATGTGGCCGTTCTCGTACAGCCGCTGCGCCACCCGCATGGCCTGCGCCGAGGACCAGCCGAGCTTCCGGCCGGCCTCCATCTGCAGCGTGGAGGTGGTGAAGGGCGCGTAGGGACGGCGCCGGTAGGGCTTCTCGTCGACCCTGCTGACGCTCACCTGGCGGCCTTCCAGCCGCGCGGCCAGGCCGCGGGCACCGGCCTCGTCGAGATGGACGACGTCCCCGCTGACCCGGCCGGTCGCCGGGTCGAAGTCCCGCCCGGTGGCCACCCGGCTGTCGTCGACGCTGACCAGCCGGGCGCGGACCGTCGTGGGCTCGCCCTCGTCGGTGGCGGCTGCGGGCGTCGGGACGGCGAAGGTGCCCTCGAGCGACCAGTAGTCGGCGGCGTGGAAGGCCATCCGCTCCCGCTCGCGCTCGACGACGATCCGGGTGGCGACGGACTGCACCCGGCCGGCCGACAGCTTGGGCAGCACCTTCTTCCAGAGCACCGGCGAGACCTCGTAGCCGTAGAGACGGTCGAGGATCCGGCGGGTCTCCTGGGCGTCGACCAGGGCGGTGTCGAGCTCGCGGGGGTTGGCCACGGCGCGGGCGATCGCCTCGGGAGTGATCTCGTGGAAGACCATCCGGTGGACCGGGACGCGGGGCTTGAGGGTGTCGACCAGGTGCCAGGCGATCGCCTCGCCCTCGCGGTCCTCATCTGTCGCGAGGTAGACCTCGCTGGCCTGCTTGACCAGCTGCTTGAGCCGGCTGACCTGCTGCTTGCGGTCGGGGCTGACCACGTAGAGCGGCTCGAAGGAGTTGTCGACGTCGACACCCAGGCGCGCCCACGAGGCGCCCTTGTGCTCGGCGGGGACGTCGGCGGCATTGCGGGGCAGGTCGCGGATGTGGCCGACGCTGGCCTCGACGACGTAACCGCTGCCGAGATATCCGGCGATCTTGTTCGCCTTCGTCGGGGACTCCACGATGACCAGCGGCTTGCCCCCGGCCGCAGGGGTCCGCCGGCGCGTGGGCGCCTTCGTCCCGCCGGCGACCGCGTCCATGCTCTCGCTTCCGGTCTGGCTGGTCTTCGTGGGCACGGTGCTCCTGTCGGTGGTGCTGTGGTGGTGCCGGGTGCGGCGCGGGCGGCCGGGATCGGTGCCGGGTTCGTCGGCCCGTGGGTGGGCGGACTCCCCGACTCCGGCGGGCGCCGCCGCGAGACGCCCCCTCGGCGGGCCACGGTAAGCCACGCACCGGACATGGCGCCGAGGGCGACCCACCGTGGGCGTGCCGTCACCGACATCAACAGTGTGGGCCGGCTCGTGTTCCCCCTACCGAGGACCGGCTCCGTGACCGGTCATTCCGGCGCCCGTCTCCCGGCCACGACCTCGCCGATCGCAGCCAGCGTGGGACGGGCGGGATCGAGATAGTGGGAGTGCCCCATCGACGCCTCGGTCGGCAGTGCCGTGGAGCCGTAGCCCTCCTCCCACGTGTGGCCGTCGCCGAACCAGCCGGCCCAGGAGATGGGATCGGCGGGGGTCGCGGCGTCGAAGACGGCGGGGGCCTCGAGACTGGCCGCGTCGTCCTCCATCCCGGGACTCCCGAGGAGCACCACCGCGTCGGCCGCCAGGCGTCCCGGCTCGTCGGCTGCCTCGTCCACGACGTATGTGCCGTAGCTGTGCGCCACGACGGTGGTCCGGGCCGCCGGAGCGGCCACCGCACCGCGGGCGGCGCCCAGCCCGTCGAGCGCGGCCGCCAGGGCCGGGCCGCCACGCCCGGCCGATGTCCGGACGACGGCCTCCCCCGGGTGCGATGGTGTCCGGTACCCGAGCCAGACCATCGTGGCGACGGCCGTCGCGGGAGCTGCGGCGCGCGTGGCCGCCCCGACGTCCTCCGCGTCGGCGACCAAGCCGGTGAGGTCGTCGGCCGGGGTGTTGAAGATGCCCGGCACCACGAGGGCGACCGCGTCGGCGGTGTCCAGGTCGCCCAGAGCGAGACCGACGCGGTCCCCGGCGAGATCGAGGAGGTGCAGTTGGACCTGTCCGCCGGTGGCCTCCTCCGCCGCGATGCGTGCGGCGACCACGCGGGCGGTGGCCACCTCCGGCTCCGGCAGCCGCCGGTGGGCGAGCGCCCGGTCCAGTACCAGCCGGTTGGCGCGGTCGCGGGCCCAGGCCGGTACCCCGTCGAGCCTCCCGAGCGCCTGGGGCGTGGACGCGATGACGGCCAGCTGGGCCGTGAGCGGCAGGGCCGCCCACCAGGCCGCCACGTCCCCCGGCGGTCCGGACGGCACCGGCAGGACACAGACCGGATGTGCCAGGGGAACCCGGGCGGCGAGCGCGGCGAAGTCGGCCGGAGCGAACGCGTCGCGGACCCCGACCGCGGCCAGGGCCGCGCCGGCCTGCTCCGCGGCGACGGCCGCGGCCGAGGCATGACCCATCGCCGCTTCGGCCGCAGCACCGGCCGGGTGGAGGACTCCCGCCCCCGGCACGAGCGCGCCTACCGCGGCAGCGAGCCGGTCCGCGTCCCGCAGCGCCGCGTCCGGACCGCCGGGCAGCGCGGCGGCGAGCGCCAGCGCCTCGTGGGCCCGCTCCTGCGCCGGGTCGGCCTCGACGACGAGCCGGTCCAACTCCGCCAGCGAGGCGGTGAGCGCGGCGTCGACGGCCCAGGCCACGGTGGATGCCTCCCGCACGGCGGCGACCGCCGCCCGCGCCGCCTGTCCCGACCAGCTCTCGCCCGCCTCCAGGGACCGCGCGACCCCCTCCAGCCGCGCCCGCCAGGACGGGAGCCGCTCGACCACCGAGGTCAGGGACCCCACGGCACGGCGGAGCAGCGGGACGTCCCAGACCGCGACCGCGCTCAGGCGTGCGGGCACATCGAGCGGAGCGGTCACCGGGGCACCCCCGACCGACCGGGGCCCGTTCCCCGGGCGATCCGCGCGTCCTCGGCCAGGTAGCTCTGCACGGCGCCGGTCAGGGTTCCGGCGAGGGCAGCGGCCTGCTCGGCGAGGAGCTCCTCGAGCCCAGCCCAGGCGGTGGCGGCAGCCCCCGCCGTCCACCCGTCGTCGCCGTCGAGGGCACTCGTCAGGGCGCCGGCAGCGGCCCGGCACCGGTCGGCGTCGTCGGACAGCTCAGCGGCGAGGACGGTCAGCTCGGCGGCGAGCGCCGTCACCCCCTCGGGGTGGACGAGGACGGCCTCGACAGCGGTGGGCGTGGACATGGCGGCTCCCGTCGTCGGCCCGACCCGGAGTGGGTCGGAGGCGACGGACGGTAGGGACCCGGGCCCCCGCCGCGTGCGCCGTCGTCCACACCGGGCGGCGCCGTCCACATCCCGAGCGCGGGTCCTCCGGGCGGCGGACGTCGGCCGGAGGACCCGCGCACGGGTCAGGGAGCGCTGACCCTGAGGCTGCCGTCGGACGCGGCGCTCGGGGCACCACCGACGACGACCGACCGGCGCTTGGAGATGACGACGGAGATCACGATGATCAGCACCGCACCGAGCGCGATGAGCACCCGAGCGGTGGTGTTCGCGTCCTCACCGACCGACAGGCCCACGATGGCGGGCGCGATGAGCAGGGCGACGAGGTTCATCACCTTGATCAGCGGGTTGATCGCCGGGCCGGCGGTGTCCTTGAACGGGTCACCGACCGTGTCCCCGATGACGGTCGCGGCATGGGCCTCGCTGCCCTTCCCGCCGTAGGCGCCGTCCTCCACCATCTTCTTCGCGTTGTCCCAGGCGCCGCCGGAGTTGGCGAGGAACACCGCCATCAGCGTGCCGGCCGCGATCGCGCCCACCAGATAGGCCGCCAGCGGGCCGATGCCGAGGCCGAAGCCGACGGCCACCGGTGCGAGGACGGCGAGCAGCCCGGGGGTGGCCAGCTCCCGCAGCGAGTCCTTCGTGCAGATGTCGACGACCGCGCCGTAGTCCGGGCGCTCGCTGTAGTCCATGATCCCGGGCTTCGTGCGGAACTGTTCGCGGACCTCGAAGACCACCCGTCCGGCGGCCCGCGAGACGGCGCTGATCGCCAGGCCCGAGAAGAAGAAGACGACCGCGGCACCGACCACCGCGCCCACCACGTTGTTCGGGTTCACCAGGCTGAAGGCGTCGCCGAGGGTCTCCCCCGCTTCGTCGAGGGCCACGGTGATCTGCGCGTTGTAGGAGCCGAAGAGCGCGGTCGCGGCGAGGACGGCGGTCGCGATCGCGATCCCCTTGGTGATCGCCTTCGTGGTGTTGCCGACGGCGTCCAGGTCGGTGAGCACCCGGGCACCCTCCTCGTCGATGTCCCCCGACATCTCGGCGATGCCCTGCGCGTTGTCGCTGACCGGCCCGAAGGTGTCCATGGAGACGATGACGCCGGCCGTCGTGAGGAGGCCGCAGCCGGCCAGCGCGACGGCGTAGAGGGCCGCACCACCGCCGATGAGGAACGCGCCGTACACCGCGCCACCGATGAGGACGGCCGCGTAGACCGCGGACTCCAGACCGAGCGAGATCCCGGACAGGATGACCGTGGCCGGGCCGGTCAGGGAGCTGCGTCCGATGTCCTTCACCGGCTTGCGACTGGTCTCGGTGAAGTACCCGGTGAGCTGCTGGATGGCCGCGGCGAGCACGACGCCGATCAGCACCGAGACGAACCCGAGCACCTGGGGACTGACCGACAGGTCCGCCCCGTCGGAGACGCTCGGCAGGTAGACGAAGGACGCCGCGGCGACCAGGACGAGGGATACGGCGGCGGAGGTGAAGAACCCGCGGTTGATCGGAGCCATGCCGCTGGCGTCGGCCTTGCCGGGGTTGGAGGCGAGGATGCCGACCACGGAGGCGATGACGCCGATCGCGGCGATCAGCAGCGGGAACACCATGCCCTCCGAGCCGAAGAAGACCTGCCCGAGGATGAGGGCGGCGACGAGGGTGACGGCGTAGGACTCGAAGAGGTCGGCCGCCATCCCGGCGCAGTCGCCGACGTTGTCGCCCACGTTGTCGGCGATGGTGGCGGCGTTGCGGGGGTCGTCCTCGGGGATGCCGGCCTCGACCTTGCCCACGAGGTCGGCGCCCACGTCGGCGGCCTTGGTGAAGATGCCGCCGCCGACGCGCATGAACATCGCGAGCAGGGCGCCGCCGAAGCCGAAGCCCTCCAGGACGATCGGCGCGGTCTCGTCGAAGAGCAGGAGGGCCAGCGCGGCGCCGAAGAGCCCGAGGCCGACGGTGATCATGCCGACGACGCCGCCGGTGCGGTAGGCGATGCGGAAGGCCGACAGGAAGCCGCCGCCACGGGCCGCCGCGGCGACCCGCACGTTGCCGCGGGTGGCCAGCGTCATGCCGATGAAGCCGACCGAGGCCGAGAACAGCGCGCCCACGAGGAAGAAGATCGCCCGTCCAGTACGGGTCTCCCAGCCGCCTTCGGCCACGGGGAGCAGCAGCAGGAGCAGGAACACGATGACCGCGAAGACCGCCAGCGTCTTGAACTGCCGTCTCAGGTAGGCCGCCGCTCCTTCCTGGACCGCCTGCGCGATCTCGCGCATCTTCACCGTGCCCTGATCGGCGGCCAGGACCGCCTTGACCAGATAGCCGGCGAAGCCGAGGGCGGCGAGGGAGACGACGAGGACCACGGCGACCAGCGCCATGTCCCCGCCGGACAGCGAACTGTCGGGCATGTGTTCCTCCAAGCGGTCGGCTGCCTCCGGGAGGCATCGGTGCGCCCCGGATCGGCGGAGGCCCGCTCGGTACACGGGCGAGCCCGCGAACCGAACGCGGCAGGAGTGTAAGCGAGATCACAGTCTGTGCAGCCGTGAGCGACGTTCTGTCGTCTGCATCACATCCATGGCATTCAGGGGCGGACACGGTGGCGAGGAGGTGTGACAGTGGGGGCGTGACCGAGCGTGCGAGGTCACTCCGAGACGGAGCGCCCGTGGGCACGCGGCGGCGAGCGCCAGCGAGGAGGTCGCGTGACCACGCTCCATCCGGTCCGGCCGGCCCTCCCTCCCGGCACGGACGCCGATGCCGTGGGCGGCCCCCCCGGCGTCCTGCCCGGTGCCGACCTCCTGGCCTCCGTGCTGGCCGGAATCGACGAGGAGGAGCGGCCGGTCACCCACGTGCACCACGTCCCCGTGCGGGAGAGCAGCACCCTGCCCTGGCCGGAGTGGCTGAGTCCCGCGCTGCGCTCACGGCTCGAGGGCCGCGGGGTTCCCGCACCGTGGCGGCACCAGGTCGACGCCGCACAGCTGGCCCGCGAGGGCCGCCACGTCGTCGTCGCGACGGGGACGGCGTCGGGCAAGTCGCTGGCCTACCAGCTCCCCGCGCTGACCCGGCTGGAGGAAGACCCCCGCGCCTGCGTGCTCTACCTGGCCCCGACCAAGGCTCTGGCCCGCGATCAGCTGGCGTCCGTGGCCGCGCTCGCCGACCCGTCGGTTCGGCCGGCCGCCTACGACGGGGACACCCCGGGCGAGGAGCGGGACTGGGTCCGGCGCCACTCGCGGTGGATCGTGACCAACCCCGACATGCTGCACCGCGGGATCCTGCCCGCCCACCAGAAGTGGTCGAGCACGCTGCGGCGGGTGGCCTACGTGGTCGTCGACGAGTGCCACGCCTACCGCGGGGTCTTCGGCTCCCACGTCGGGCACGTCCTGCGGCGGCTGCGGCGCATCTGCCGGCGCTACGGGGCCGAACCGGTGTTCGTGCTCGCCTCGGCCACGGTCGCCGACCCGGCCGCCGCCGCCACCCGGCTGGTCGGCGCTCCCGTCGCGGCGGTCACCACCGACGGCTCGCCACGGCCGGGAGCCACCTTCGCCCTCTGGGAGCCGCCGCTGACCGAGCGCACCGGGGAGCACGGCGCTCCACTGCGCCGTTCGGCCGCCGCGGATGCCGCGGGCCTCCTCGCCGATCTGGTCGAGCGTGGCGCCCGGACGCTCGCGTTCGTGCGGTCCCGCCGGAGCGCGGAGTCGGTCGCCGAACAGGCCCGGCGGTTGCTGCACGACCGGGGCCGCGACGACCTCGCGCGGCGGGTCGACTCCTACCGCGGCGGCTACCTCCCGGAGGAGCGCCGTGAGCTGGAGCGGGCGCTGTCCTCCGGTTCTCTCCTGGGCGTGGCGACAACGAACGCCCTGGAGCTCGGCATCGACATCGCCGGGCTGGATGCGGTCGTCCTGGCCGGGTACCCGGGCACCCTCGCCTCCCTCTGGCAGCAGGCCGGCCGGGCAGGACGGGCGCAGAAGGAGTCGCTGGTCGTCTTCGTCGCCCGCGACGACCCGCTGGACCACTACCTCGCGCACCACCCGGGAGCGGTCTTCGGGCGGCCGATCGAGGCCACCGTCACCGATCCGGGCAATCCCTACGTCCTCGGCCCACAGCTGTGCTGCGCAGCGGCCGAGCTGCCGCTGACACATGCGGACCTGCCGGACTTCGGCGGCCCCGCGGCCGAGGCCCTGCTCGAGGAACTCGTCGCCGCCGGCCGGCTGCGGCGGCGACCGGCCGGCTGGTACTGGGCCGGTCGCGGACGGCCCGACGTCGACATCCGGGGCAGTGGCGGGGAGCCGGTCTCGATCATCGAGGCCGGAACCGGGCGGCTGCTGGGAACGGTCGACGCCGATGCCGCGCACGCCACGGTCCACGACGGTGCGTTGTACGTGCACCGCGGCGACACCTTCGTCGTCGACGAGTTCGACATCGACGGCGCCTGTGCCGTCGTCCACCCCGAGAGCCCCGAGTGGACGACCGTTGCCCGGGACGTGACCGACCTGGGCATCGTCACCATCGAGAACACCCGGCCGCTGGGCGCCGTCACCGCGCGCACCGGGGTGGTGGACGTGACCAACCAGGTCGTGGCCTACCAACGCCGGCGGCTGGGCACCGGCGAGGTGCTGGCCGAGTTCCCGCTGGACCTCCCGGCACGGCAGCTGCGGACGCGAGGGGTCTGGCTGACCTTCGACGAGCGGGCGGTGGAGCGCGCCGAGGTCGACGAGGTGGAGCTGCCCGGTGCACTGCACGCCGCCGAGCACGCCGCCATCGGCCTCCTGCCGCTGCTGGCCACCTGCGACCGCTGGGACCTCGGGGGGCTCTCGACCGCTCTGCACCCCGACACCGGGACGGCGGCGATCTTCGTCTACGACGGGCACCCGGGCGGGGCCGGCTTCGCCGAGCGCGGGTTCGCCGTGCTGCGGCAGTGGCTGCAGGCGACCCGGGCGACCGTGGCCAGCTGCGAGTGCGAAGCCGGCTGCCCCTCCTGCGTGCAGTCGCCCAAGTGCGGCAACGGCAACGACCCCCTCGACAAGGCCGGGGCGGTCCGCGTCCTCGACGTGGTCCTCGACGAGCTCGCCGCCCGGGAGCGCCCCCTTCCCGACGACTCCGCCCAGGACGACGCCACCCGCTAGCCCCGGCGGGTCCGCGGGGCCGGCGCGGGCACCGGCGGTCGCCGAGAAGACGCCCAGGCGACCCAACCGGACCGGCAGGCTGACCACCACGTCGACCACGGCCCCGTCCCGGACGTCGCACCGGGTCAGCTCCGCGGCGTTCGCCCTCGCCAGCCGACCGGCCGTGCCGCAGGCGTCCGCCCCCTGCAGGGCGCGGACCGCCCCGGCCAGCGCGGCGAGATCGGCGGCGACGGTGGCGCGGTGACGAGCGACCACGGCGGCGCCGGTGAGCACCGCCGCCGCCCCGATGACCGCCAGGACGCCGGACAGCGCCAGCATCCAGACGGTCGCGGAGCCGCGCTCGGAGTCCCTCCCCCCGGTCATCCGGTCTCGCCGCCCGGCTCCCGCAGCGCCACCGCCTCCGCCGAGACGGTGACCCGCAGGGGCACCGGACCCAGCGGCGCGATCTCCGCCGAGACGGTCACCCGCACCTCCTCCCCGTCGGGGATGACCGTGGTGACCGCTCCCTCGGGTGCGGCCCGATGCACCAGGGTGGTCACCTCCGCGACCGACTGACCTCGGGCCGCGCCCCGGGCGCCCTCACGCGCCCCGTCCACACACCGCAGTTGGGCACCGACCACCGTCACGGCGGCGACCGCGCCCGCGAGGACCAGCAGCAGGACGGGAAGGACGACCGCCGTCTCGGCGGTCACCATGCCGGCCTCCCGGCGAGGGTGGCGGACCGGGCGGTCGGGACGGTGGTGCATCACTCAGGAGAGCGTGGCGAGGGCGGACTCGACCAGGTCGGTGAGCCCGGTGACGATCGAGCTGCCGGTGACCACGCGGTAGAGCACTGCGGCGAACGCGCAGGCGGCCACGGTGCCGACGGCGTACTCGGCCGTCAGCACCCATACCCTAATCAGGCGTTTCACCTGGGAAAACGATCCCAGATGTGCGCAGCGGTGCGCTACCGTACCCGGCATGTACCCGACGCGACCGCTGATGAGCACCTCGGCGGCGGCCCTCCGTCGGACCATGCCTCACCGTGCCTCGGGGCACCTCACCCGTTGTGGGGAGGGTCACCGCGGGGCGACTGCCCTCATGTTCGGCGTGCGCACCGTGCCTCGCCATGCCCCGCAAGAACCCCACCCCGAACCCCGGCCCGAGCAACGTCGTGCAGCTGACCACGGTCGGCGAGTGGCTGACCGTCGACGACGTGTGCGAGCTGCTGCGCACCCCGGACGGTCCGCTGAGCCGCAAGACCCTCGACAAGTGGCGCGCCCGCGCCGTCGCCCCGTTCCCCGCGCCGCGTCGGCTGCCGAACCGCTCGGTGCGGTTCCTGCGCGCCGACGTCGCCGCGTGGCTGGACGCGCTGCCGCTGGCGGCCTGAGATGACCGCCCACGCCCCGACGGCGCCCGCCGACGAGTGGGTGTCGAGCGTGCACGTGTACGTGTGGCCGCGTCCGCAGCCGCGCAGCAGCGGCAACTACGTCGTCAAGTGGCGCGTCGGCACCGCCCAGCGGTCCCGGAGCAAGCCGGCCGCGCCCGGCCGCAAGCCCGACGCCATCGCCGAGGCGTTCCGCGCCGAACTGGTCCGAGCGGCGGGCAACCCGACCGTCCGGTTCCACCGCGTGTCCGGCCTCCCCGAGGGCCTGCACCTCGCCGAGCAGCCCGCCGCGGCGCCGGTCGCGGTCCCTGACGTGCTGCAGCTGGCCGTCGCGGTCATCGCCCGCGAGTGGGGCGACTGGTCGCCGGGCAACCGGAAGAGCCGCGTGGAGACGATGGCGTGCATCGTCGCCGCGCTGCTGACCGACGACCTGCCCCGCGGCATCACCCTCGCCGACGCCCGCCGCGCGCTGTACGCGTTCCTGCTGCCGCCGGAGGCCGGCCGCACCGCGGACCTGTCGACGCAGCCGCAGGCCGTCCGTGCTGCGGTCGCGTGGATTCCCGACCACGTGCGGCCGGCGACCGACCTGACGCTGCCCGTCGTTGAGGAGGCGCTGGTCGCGGCGTCGACGCAGCTGAACGGGAAGCTGTACGAGAAGGACCGCCGGACCGCGACCCGCGGGTCGTTCAACTGGATTGGCACCGAGGCGGTCCGCCTCGGGCTGCTGCCAGTGAACCCGGTTCGGGACGCGAAGCGGGTCCGGCCGGTGACGACGATGGCCGCGGACACGACCGCCACCGAGACCGAGGAGGACGTCGACTCGACGGTCGTCGACCCGGACCGGGTCATGGATGCCGACGAGTGCCGCGCGTTCTGCGTCGCGGTCCGTGAGCACTCCTGGTACGCGTGGCGGTTCGCCGTGTTCTTCACGCTGCTGTGGACGACCGGGATGCGACCCAGTGAGGCGCTGAGCATCCGGAACGCGCACAAGCGTCTCCACCTGCCCGACGATGGCTCGTGGGGCTGGGTGCGGCTGTGGCGGCCGACGGTCGACGCTGGGGACAAGCGGTGGACGGGCACCGGCGGCAAGCACGCCGACCGGGCGCACCTGAAGGCCCGGGCGGTCGGTGCGGAACGGCACGTGCCGCTGCCACCGGAGACGGTGCGCGCGCTGCGGGAGCTCATCGACCGGACCGACGTGCGGCCGGGTGCCCGCCTGTTCCTGAACACGCAGGGGAACCTGTTCAGCCTCGACCACCTGGGCCGGGTGTTCCGGACGGTGCGGCGGAAGCTGCATCCGGACGGTCCACTGAGCGGCGTCACCATGTACCAGCTCAGGCATTCGATGGTGACGACGGCGATTGCCCAGGGTGTGCCGCTGCCGAAGATCGCGGAGGTCGTCGGGAACAGCCCGGCGACGATCATGAAGACGTACTCGCGGGTGTTGACGACCGACGACGAGAAGTTCATCGAGCAGATGGGGGCGGTGTTCGGGTGACCGAGGCGAGGGGCGGGGCGAGCGTGGCGGAGCAGGATTCGGTGACCACGGACAGCGTGGCGGAGGCCCGCGCGCGGACGGCGGCGCGGCTGGAGGCGGACATCATCCGGTCGGAGGCGCTCAGTGACGCGTTCAGGGCGGTGATGGGGACCATCGAGGGCCTGACCGAGGAACGGGACGAGGACGCGCGACGCGGGGTGACGCTGGCTGCAGAGGCGGTGCTGGCCCTGTCCCGGGAGGCGAGCGCGGAGCGGGTCCGGAAGCTGGAGCTTCGCGTCCTCGGGTACTGAACGCCAACGGCCCCGCCAGCTGATCGGGCCGGCGGGGCCGCTGGTGGGCAGGTGCGCTACCCGCCGGGCATCATTCGCAGCCCGGTCAGGTGGTGACGCTACCCGCGGCAGCGGACACGATCACCGGCGTCTGCCCCGGTGGGGTGAGGATGACGATCGGGCCGTGCACGATGAGTGCGACGTGCAGCGCCTCGAGGAGGCGGTCGACGTACGGCGTGCGCCGGCCCGCCTTCGTCGCCGTGTGTAGCGCGACGACGTACTCGGCCGGGGTGGGCAGCGCCTCCATGCGCTCGGACCGTCCGGGCTCGGCCCACAGCGTCCCGCAGCCACCTGAACTGTCCCACCCACGGCACACCCTGACTGTGACCAGGCCGCAGCGAGTGACACCGCGTCGATGACCGGCACGGTGACCGCAGACCCATACGATCCAACCGTGCAAGGAGCCCCCGCCGTGACCGCCGAGCCCATCGACCTCCCGGCCCCCGAGGTGCTCCGCCAGCCGGAGACCAAGCCGCGCGCGGCCACACGCCGGCCGCGGCTTGTCGCGCCGCTACGCGCCGACGTGGCCGCCCCCGAGCCGCTGCCTCCGCTGCCGACCGTCGACGGCGGGTTCAAGACCGTCCTCGCCGACCCCCCATGGCGGTTCGCCAACCGGACCGGGAAGGTCGCGCCGGAGCATCGGCGCCTGGACCGGTACGACACGATGACGCTGGACCAGATCTGCGACCTGCCCGTCTCCGACGTGGTCGCCGACGCGGCGCACCTGTACCTGTGGGTGCCGAACGCGCTGCTGCCCGAGGGGCTGCGCGTGATGGAGGCGTGGGGCTTCCGGTACATCTCCAACCTCGTGTGGGCCAAGCGCCGCAAGGACGGCGGCCCCGACGGCCGCGGGGTCGGGTTCTACTTCCGCAACGTCACCGAGCTCATCCTGTTCGGAGTGCGCGGCAGCATGCGGACGCTGCCGCCGGGCCGGTCGCAGGTGAACATGATCGAGACCCGGAAGCGGGAGCACTCCCGCAAGCCTGACGAGCAGTACGACCTCATCGAGGCGTGCTCCCCTGGGCCGTTCCTGGAGATGTTCGCCCGGTATCCGCGGGACGGCTGGCAGGTGTGGGGCAACGAGGCCGCCGACGACGTGCAGCCGCGCGGGCAGCGGCACCGCGGGTACGCGTGGGATGTGGCCCATCCGCAGGCAGACATCGAGGTCGGCTCCTACGCTCAAGCCACGGAGGTGACCGATGTCGTCCACACCGACGTTGCGGCCGCACCAGAGGCTGAGCGGGGAGACGCGGCAGCAGACAGCTGAGCAGCTGCGGGCGGCGTACGAGGCCGGCCGCAGCATCCGGCAGCTGTCTGCGGAGCACGGCTACTCGATCACGCGGGTCCGGGGGCTGCTCACCGACGCGGGGGTGACGTTCCGCGGCCGGGGCGGCGCGAACCGTCGGCCCCGGCCGGACACGTCGACCTAATCGCGTTCGCGGGGCAGCGGCGGGATGGCTTGAATGGCGGCCTCCTGCACGTTCCGGAGCCGCTGCTGCGCTTCGGCGCGGGTCATGCCGACGGCCTGGTACTGCTTCTGGTCGAGGAACTCGCGGGCGTCGCGGACGAACTCGGCGACCTCCTCGAGCCGGCGGAGGTCGTTGATCCGTTCGGGTTCGATGCCGATCAGCAGCAGCGGGCACTCTCCCCCGCCGCCGAGCGCGACGCGCGGCAGCAGCTTGCGCCAGTGGGTCGTCGACTCGCCGTATTTGCTGACGATGCGGCTGCCGTCCTTGCCGAGGATCGCGTCCTTGAGCAGCGCCTGGAGGCGGTCGCCGCGGGTCACGATGACGCCGGCGGCGAGGACCCCTTCGCGGTGCAGCGCCTGGTAGTTGATGAGGTCCCGGTCGAAGAACGGGTCCTTGTTGTTCCACTCCATCTCGACGGCGGCGCCGGGGTACGTGCCGTCGGGTCCGAGGGTGAACATGTCGATCTCGTGGCCGCGGACTTCGTACACCTGCTGACCGTCGATGGTCTTGGCGATGCGGATGTTCTTCTTCGCCCAGCCGTGCGTGTTGAGGGTGGCGTCGAAGCGGGTGACGTGGCGGGTGCGGCCTCCGCCTCCGGTCTGCAGCTCTTGGAGTTCGATGTGGAAGTCGGTGAGGGTCTTGACGAGCGCGTCCCAGGCGTCGGGGAGGGCGTCGCGGAGGATGAGGTCGGCGTACCGGGTGACGCCGTAGCTGTACCCGTCGGGGAGGTCTGTGACGGTGGGGCCGGTGATGACGGCTTGCGCGTCGATGATCGGGTCGGCGCTGGTGTCGTCGGTGAGGGGCTCGTCGGGCACGATCCGGAGGCTACGTCGCGGGGTCCTGTGGATTGCGGAGGCCACCGCGTCGCGTCGTGGCAGGCTGACGGGGCTGGTCGGGTGTGGTCCACCCCAGGCGGGCTGGTCCCTCATGGCGTAGGGGTGCGGTGCTGTCAGGGCGAAGGAACCCGACCAGTTCCTACGCGGCGATGGCGCGGGCGGTGCTGATGAGCTCGTCGAGGGTGCCGGTGAAGTCCGGGGCGAGGCGGGCGGCGACGCGCAGCCCGGCCTCGTCGAGGTCGCACAGCAAGCTGAGGCAGTGCGCAGCGATCCAGTCGCAGGCGGAGTCGAGGGTGCCGTCGGGGCCTTCGGCGCCACACTCACAGGAGGCAAACACGGCGCCGACGCTGTGCCGTACGACGGTGTCGTGTCCTGGGAGCTGGGCGAACGTGTAGGGGGCCAAGCCGCCATTGTCCAGGGGCCCGGACCAGCGTGTCACCGCTGACCGCCGCGGAGGTCGAGGGTGCGGAGCTGGTCGAGGATGAGCGCCCGAACCTGCTCGGGGGTGAGGCCGGTCTGCACGTCGACGGGCACCAGGCGCGCCGAGCTGGCGGCCTCGCTGCTGATAATGCGGTGATGCCCGGCCAGCCACGCGCGGGCGTCGTCGAACGTCCCCTCGGGGCCCTCGTCGCCGCACTCGCAGAACGCGGACGTGGTGCCGTTCGAGGTGCGCAGGGTGCCGGCGTGGCCGGCGGGCTCGGCGTCGGGCACGAGGTAGCGGTTGCCGAAGTTCGGGTCGAGGTCGCCACCGCACGTGTCGCAGTACGGCTCGGGGCTGTGGCTGCCGACGATGACGGGGAGCTCGCAGCGGCAGTCGTCTCCTTCGACGAGGGCGGCCATGAGGCGGTCGACCGCATCCGGGTCGGGGAGGGTCGTTGCGGCGTCGATGCTGCGGCCGGCGAGCAGCACGATCAGGCCGACGAGGGACACGAAGACGACGGTGAGGCAGATGGTCAGCAGCATCGGGGGCTCCGAGGGGTGCGGGGGGTACGGCGAGGGGTGCCGCTCCCCTGTGACGGTCCGGAGCGGCACCCCTCGATGCACGTAGGTCAGTCGCCGGAGAGAGCGGCCTCCAAGCGGTCGGCCGCGTCCTCGAAGTGCGCCCTCGTCTCATAGAGCTCCCGGAGGCGATCGACGATCTCCTCGGCCTTGTACCGCACGTCCTCGATCTCGAACGACACCTCCTCGGCCTGCAGGCGGAGGAAGTGGATGACCTGGGCGCCGTCGATTCCGGGGACCAGCGCCTGCGCCGTGGCGATGAGCTGCGCGTCGCTCGGGATGGCGGTCACTGGTCGCTCCCGCGGGCGATCGCTGCGTTCGCCCAGAAGTGCGCGGTCTCCAGCTCGGTGAACGCGACCGCCTTCTCCCGCCCGGCGGGCAGGAGTTCGTCGAGCTCCTCCGCGAGGTTCGTGAAGAGGGCGCGGACCTCCTCGAACACGGGGACGGTCGCGGAGGTGGCGGGCCTGAAGCGGAACCGGTCAGCGATGTGCTCAGCCACGGCGGGCCTCCTCGATGATGTCGGCGCCGGCGATGAGGTCTGCGGCGATCTGGCGCTGCTGGGCGGCCAGCGCGAGGGACTTCTCGGCGCGGCTCTCGAGGCCTTCGGCGACGGTGGTGGCCTCAGCGGCCTTGTCGCGGAGGACCTTCGCCGGGTCGGCGGCGAGGACGGGGACGATGGCGGGCGGGGTGTCGGCGCTCTTGGCGCGGGTGCGTGGGGGCATGGTCCTGACCGTCCGGACCGGCCCCGGCGAATGCACGGAGCCTCCGCGGGCGTCAGAAGTTGTCGTCCCAGTCGCCCGGCGGCCCGTACACGGCATCCACGTCAACCGGTGGGCCAGGAGTCCGCGCTGGTGGGAGCGGCGGCTCGGGTCGGCGGGGCCAGTGGTGGCGTACGTCCCAGCAGCCGGGCGCGGGGCAGTCCGGGGGGCACAGCGGGAACTGGCCGCACACCTCGGGGGCGTGGCGCTCGGTCACGACATCAGTCTGTCTCGGGGTACGCGGTCCAGCACATGAGTTCGGCGCCGTCGGGGGCGTCCTCGCCGTCGACCATGTGGACGGCGTTCGCCCACAGCTCGAACATCAGCCCGTCGACGGCGTCCTCCCCATTGCGGGCTGCGGTGGTCAGCGCCTGCTCCAGCAGCTCGGACGACATGAGGAACCACAGCTCGGGGTTCACGCTGGCTCCCCTGGGGCCGGTGCCGACGCGATCGCGGCCAGCTGCGCCCGCAGCACCCCCGGCACCAGGGCGCGCTGCTCCGCGGTGAGGTTCAGCCCGTCGAGGACACCGCGGATGACGGTGACCAGCTGCGACGCCTGCGCCTCGAGGACGCGGGTCTGCCGCTCGCTGATGCCGATGCTGTGCATCGTCTGCACCAGCTTCGTCAGCCGGTCCCGCTCCGCCTGCCACCAGTCGATCCGCGGATCCAGCTGGAGGCGGCCGGCCTTGTCCTCCCAGACCTCGTCCTCGGCCGACGTGGCGCCGTCCAGGTACGCGACCACGGCCGACGTGCGGCGGAACTCGTCCAGGAGCGCGTCGACCGGGTTCACCTCGCCGGTCAGGTCGGCGTACTTCGCCCACCGGGTCAGCGCCCGCCCAGCGGCCTCCTCGCGGCGGACGACCTCGGCCTTCGCCTTCACCTGCGGCGCCGCACCACCGTGGCTGCGGCAAACCGTCGCGCCCTTGATCGGAGCCTTCCGGCACGGGCGCAGCGACCCGTCCTCGCCGTCGACATGACCGGTGCACTTCCGCGGGTCGTGCTCATGCCCGCAGCCCTTCACACACGCCTTCATGGGTCGTCCCTCCCCCAACTTCTCCACAGGTGGTGGACCGTCCGCGGTCACGCCGCGTCGTCGGGGAGGTCGGGGCAGTCGCAGTCCTCGGGCCAGCAGTTGCCGCAGACGAGGCGATCGTCGTCGTCGTGTTCGGCGGCCAGGCAGATGAAGTCCGTCGGGCAGACGCACGGCTCGTCGTTGACCGGGCGCAGCTGGTCGTCGTACCGGGGATCGTCGAGGCCGGGGCCGCTGGCGTAGATCTCCTCGAGGCCGACGCCGAGGAGGGTGGCCTTGAGGTGGTCGGGCCACCCGATGCGGTGCGAGGCGTCGAAGAGGCGGTCGAGGAGGGCCCACGCGTCGGCTTCGGTGCGCGGGAGGCCGTGGATGGCGAGTTCGGCGTGGACGGTGTGCTCGGCGCGGGTGTCGGGGGTGATGCCGATGATGCCGGCGATGAACGTGTATACGAGCGCCCAGGCGCCCCAGAGGTCGAGGTCGTCGGTGCCGCTGGTCGGGGGGTTCGCGGGAGGGGTGGTCATGCGATCGACCGTGCCGACCGGGGTGTGCGGATGCAGGTAGGTCGACCGCCCGCGGCCGGTGTTCTGGCAGCCGAGGGAGGACACGGCCTCCCTCTGGCCTGGACGGGAATCACGCGGGCCCCCAGTAAGAGGGGGGCCCGCGCGTGATTTCCCCGGTGCGTGATTTGCGTGATTGCCGGCGTGATTCCGATCTGAGCGTGAACCGGCCGGCTGCGTGATTGCTCCGTGGGCTCCGTGATACCCGCTGGCCGGACCCCCTGCGTGATTCGGATCGTGATTCACCGGCCGGCGTGATTCCCCCCGTACGAGGCCCCCGACCGGGCCAGCCCATTGCGCCGGCGAGCACCGCCCGCACAGTGGGAGGGGCAGGGATGCGCGCGGTCTCCAGCCGCTGAAGGGCCTCCGGGGTGGTAGCCGGAGGCCCTTCGCCATGCCCAGGGCACCCGTCCGAGGGACCTACTTGCATCGGGCGGTCGCGCCCTCACGGTCCCCGTCGTCGCCCGCTGGCTACCACCTGGACCGGCTCCTCTGGTCCCCCAGCACGCGGCAGAACTGGAGACTTGCCGTGAGCACTGCGGATGACATGTGGGCTGGCTGGGACGAGGCCGCGCCCGACGCTGAGGTGACGTACATCCACCACGCGCGGTCCGCGCAGGCCGGTGAGCCGCGCCGCCAGCAGCGTGACCCCCTCGATGTCGACCAGGCCGTCGCTGAGGCCGTCGTGCGCCTGAAGGCCGCCGAGCTGGCCCGGCAGCAGCTGGCCGCCGAGCGCGGCGACGCCGACTTCGAGCGGATGGTCGCCGACGAGGCGCAGCGCCTCCGTGCCCGGAAGGACGCCGCCGAGCTGGTCGCCGCCGAGCGTGCCGCGACCGCGGAGGAGGCTGGCCTCGAGGGGCTGGACCTCTCTCCGGCCGTGTCGGGTGCGGAGTTCGTGTTCGGCACCGACGCCGAGCTCGAGCCCATCTGGGGCACATCGGAGATGACGCTGTGGGCCGCGGGTGAGGCGATGATGATTCACGGCCCGCAGGGGCTGGGGAAGACGACGCTGGCGCACCAGCTGGTCAAGGGACTGCTCGGGCTGCAGGACGACCTACTCGGCTTCCCGGTGGCACCGACGACCGGCCGGGTGCTGTACCTGGCGATGGACCGGCCACGGCAGGCGGCGCGGGCGCTGCGTCGGCAGTTCGAGCAGGCGACCCAGGCCGAGCGGGCGGTGCTCGATGAGCGCCTGGAGGTGTGGAAGGGGCCGCTGCCGGCGCCGCTGCTGACACGGCCGGGGCTGCTGCGCGACCTGGCGAAGCGATTCGGGGCGAGCGTGGTCATCGTCGACTCGCTGAAGGATGCGGTCGCCAAGCTCAGCGACGACGAGCACGGCAGCAACTACAACCAGGCCATCCAGATGTGCCTGGTGGCCGGCATCCAGGTGTGCGACCTGCACCACCCGCGGAAGTCGAACGCGGAGACGGCGGGCAAGCCGAAGGGTGTCGATGACATCTTCGGGTCGACGTGGCTGACCGCGGGCCACGGCAGCATCGTGAACCTGCACGGGAAGACCGGTGACCTGGTCGTCGAGCTGTCGATGCTGAAGCTGGTGAACGACGACCCGGGCACGCTGCAGGTGGTGCACGACCACGAGGCGGGCGTGAGCACGGTGCAGGGCGCGTTCGACCACCTGGTCGCGCTGGCCGCTGCTGGGTCGCTGACGGCGCAGCAGGCGGCGAACGCTGAGCACGGGTCGTCGTCGGCGAGCAACGTGCAGAAGGCGCGGCGGAAGCTGGACAAGCTGGTCGAGAAGGGCTGGGCGACGGTCGTCGAGGGCAAGCGTGGTGGTGCGGCGACGACGTGGACGGTCACAGAGGACGGCAAGCGGGTCGCGAGCGGCTCCAAGCGGTCGGCGGCGCATCAGCAGCGTGAGGAGCGGCTGCAGGCCGGCGGGTTCGGGACCGGTGGCGTCCAGGCGGGTCGGTGGTCGAATGACGACCCGTTCTGAGCCGCTGAGCGGTGCTGAGGGCCTCGGGGAGCTACTCCCTGGGGCCTTCGGCCGTGTCCGGGGCGAGCCAGGTGGGGACGGGGCCGGGTGGGGTGATGCGGCCGGTGTACGGGGGCTGCGCGGCCGCCCAGCAGGTGCGGGCCCACGCGCGGGCTTCCTCGATCTGGTTGAGCGCCTCGGCGAGGAGGTCCTGCTGCCGGCGCACGGATTCCTCGGCGACGGCGAGGGATGCGCGGGCGGCGTCGCGTTCGGCTTGCAGGCGGTCGACGCCGGCTTGGGCTTGAGCGAGAGCCGCGTCGGCGGTGCGCAGTGCGGCCTCGAGCTGGTGGATGCGCTCGCGGGCGTCTGCGGCGTCGTCCTGAGCAGCGGCGAGCTCGGTGAGGCGTTCGTCGTCGGTGAGCCGGACGAACCGGGGGTCGTCGGGGTCCATGCGTTCGATCGTGCCTGCTGGGTGGGATGGCTGCACTGGCCGGTGGGGGTCCGGACGGTGAGGGGGGCGACGCCGGTTTCCCCTTCCCCGGCCGCAGATGGAACCCCTGATGAGCACCCCTGTCGACCTGGCACCGATCCACCTCCGCCTCTACAACGCCTCGCCCGGACCGTGGGCGCTGGACCCCGACGACCCCTCCACGGTGGAGGCCGTGGACCGGCCGAACCTGGCCCTCTGCGCACTGTCCTCCCGCCCCTCGCTGGAGGAGAAGGCGAACGCGGCCCTGATCGCGCACGCGCCGGCTGACCTGGCTGCGCTGGTCGCCGAGGTGGAGCGGCTGCGAGAGGAGAACGACCTGCTGCGCGAGTTCGGGCGCATCCAGCACGAGCGGGTCGTCGGCCTGGAGGGGCACATCGACTTGCTGCTGGCCCTCGACGAGGCCGGGACGTGCGCCGGCTGCAACGCCGAGCTCCTCGACGACGGCTCCTGTGCGGTGTGCGAGGTCGCCGCTGAGGATGCTGTACCGCTGACCGTGTACGCCGACGGGAGCGACCGGTGAGCGTCCCCCCGGAGCTGCTGCGGGCCTCGGCCGACTGGTACGAGGTTGCCGTCGACCGGCTGAGCGACCGCGACTCAGATGTCTTCGACCACTGGGGTGAGTGCGCTGTGCTCGCCTCCTGGGAGACCGGCGTGTGTCGCGGCTGTCACCAGACGGCGCTGCGCCTCTCCGTGAACGACACGTGGCAGTACGACGACTTGCCTGGCGACGTCGCGCGGGTCGCGCTGCGGATGGTCGACGGGTGGACCGGCAGCGTCACCGAACTGGTCGCCACCGCGTCTGCAGTGGCCGCCTGACCAGCTGACCGCTGTGGCCCTGCCCCCTTCGTGGGGTGGGGCCTTCAGCGTGCCCAGGCGCGTGCCGATGTCGACGACGTGAGTGCGCATCACGACCAGTCCCTCCGCGACCGGATCACCACCATCGCGCTGGGCACCCTCGATGACCTGGCCGACGAGGCCGGCGCCCCTCGCCTGCTGGAGGTTCAGCGCGGCGTGGTGGCGCGCCGGGTGGTGCCTGCGGTCGTCTCGGTCGTCGACGAGCACGGCGCGGACAGCGTCGAGGGTCGGTGCGCGCTGCTGTACGTCATGGCCCGCCGGAGCTGCGAGTGCGGCGCCGGGCACCGGTTTGAGGAGTCGTGGCACTCCGACCTCGGGCCGCGGCTTGCGGCGCTGATTCGCCCCGCCGAGAGCTGACCTGCCGCCGGTTCTGACCGGCTGAGAGCAGCAGCGACCCCCGCCCACGGAGCCTGTGTGGGCGGGGGTCTTCCCCTGCACGCGGAACCCCTTCGCGCGTGTACGAGGGCACGGTGCCGCGGTGCGCGGATCGTGCACGGGTCCGCTACAAACGCCCTGGTCAGGGGCCTGGCGAGATTTTTTGTCCAGCTCCTTGCCGGACCCCCTCCGGCGCGGACCGTAGGGGTCACAGCCGCTTCCCCCGCGGTTGAACCCCAGCCGCAAGGAGCCCGCCATGTCCGTCGTCACCGCCGAGCAGATGACCGCCGCGATGGTCGCCCGCCGCACCCGTCCCGCCGTCGACGCTGCCGCTGTCGCGTTCGACCTGCACACCGCCGAGTCCTCGCTGCGGTCCGCGCTCCGGGGGCTGACCGGCCCGGACGCTGCCCGCGTCGAGGCCGCCCTGACCCAGCTGCAGCGCGTCACCGTCTGGGACGCCCCGGCCCGCTGCGCCTGCGGTGAGCCGGTCGCGGAGACCACGTCGACCCGGTTCGCCGGCCTGTGCTGGTCCTGCCGCGACGACGTGCTGCACGCGTCGACGCCGGAAGCGTGGACCGCCCCGTTCTGACCCCTCCCTCTCGCGCGGCTGGCAGCCACGCCGGGTTCGAGGCCCGGGCGCGCACTCCCCGACCCAAACGACTCCCTGAACCCCCTGCACTTGATTGGACCCACCATCATGGCTCTCCGGACCCGCAAGCCGACCGGCCTCGTCCCCTACCCGTTCATCCTGCTCGAGGGCTGCGAGGGCAGCGGCAAGACGTACGCCGAGCTCTCCCTGAGCTCGTCCAAGCGCATCGGCCGGTTCTTCCACTTCGACCTCGGCGAGGGCTCCGCCGACGAGTACATGACCCTCGGCGACTTCGAGGTCGTCGAGCACAACGGCACCTACGGCGACATCCTCGGGCAGCTCCGTGAGGTGCACGCCCTCCCTCACGACCCGGCCGCACCGAACGTCATCGGCATCGACTCGATGACCGCGCTGTGGGCGATGCTGTGCGAGGAGGCCCAGCAGATCGCCGACCGTCGGAAGAACAAGTCCGCCGGCGAGGCCGACATCACGATGGACCTGTGGAACAAGGCCAAGGGCAAGTGGCGCGCCGTCGTCGACCTGCTCATGACGTACCCGGGCATCGTCGTCGTCACCGCCCGCGGCAAGGAGGTCGCCGAGGTCGTCGGTGGGAAGCCCACCCCCAACAAGATCTGGAAGGTCGAGGCGGAGAAGTCCCTCGGGTTCGACGTGAACGTCTGGGTCCGGTTCACCGCGCCGCGCACGCCGGTACTGGTGAAGGCCCGGTCGCTGCGTCCGGAGATGCAGGTCCCCGAGGGCCGTACCCGTCCGCTGGGGGCGGCGTTCAACTTGGACGCGCTCATCTTCGACGCGATGGGCTGCGGCGCCGGGAACACCGGTGCGCGGGTCCTGCCGTCGCTGTCCGCGGACGAGGTCACGGTCGCGGAGGGCAAGGCGGCGATGGCGTCGGCGCTGGGTCTGGCCGCCGGGCTGCCGGCCGACCTGACCGCGCGGCTGAAGACCATCGCCGGTGAGCTGTGGACCGGTGCCGGGTTCAGCAACGACCAGGAGGCCACCATCGCCCGCGGCAAGCTGGACGAGCTGCTGAAGGCCGCTGCGGTCGCCGGTCAGGACGCCCGCAAGCCCGTGGCGCCGGTCAAGGCGGCCGACCCGTTCGACCCGCTGGCCGACGTGAGCTACGACGACGCGAACGCTGAGGCCGCGTGATGGGCCGCGCGACTGACCCGGGCCCGGTCGACAGCGTGCGCCGTGCGCTGAACGTCCTCGCCGACGGCCTCGGGTTCACCGATGCGACGAACGCCGACATCGCCCGGGCGACCGGGAGGCAGCCGAACGCGAAGCGGAAGTCGACGCAGGTCGGGTACGCGCTCCGGACGCTGCGGGAGGCCGGCGAGATTCGGGTGGAGTACGACCCGGCCGCGTCCGCCCGCCGGATCCACCTGCACCAGGGCTGACCGGGAGGGCCGGCAAGGGGCTGGAAAAGAAAGTTCGCCCAGCCCCTTGCCGGACCCCCTCCGGCCCGCACAGTGACCAGTACAAGCGAGCACCACAAGCCCTGACTACCCCGGCTTCTCACCGGGCGAAGGGTGACCTCGAACCGAACGCGAAAGCGCCTCCCCCGAAGCATGGCGGGGCCGACGGCAGTAGCGAGTCGGAAGGGCAAGGTCACCCGTCAGGCAGGCTCCGTGCGCTCAACGGCAGAGCGACCGCGATACAGCAGCCCCCGACAAGGAGGGGGTCGCCCAGTACCGCGACGGAGGTGCAGGTTCGATTCCTGCCGGAGCCCCAATCGGCCCACACCACTCACCACGACGTGTGGAACCCCGAGAAGAGCCAGCACCAGCTGGCACCCCCGCACGAACCCCAACGCAGCACCACGGAGCTGCACCCCGCCCCACCGCACGACGGTGACGGGGTAGCTCCCCGCCACCGGACCCCCTACAGAAACTCCCCCCAGCCTCCGGAGGCGAACCCCATGTACCTCAGCACCCACGTGTTCCTCGGCACCGACAGCTACGGCTTCCGGTTCCTGAACATCACCGGCACCGACGGCACCACGTACGTCGCCCAGGACAGCAGCGCGGTCTACCGCCTGTTCATCCAGGCGGCCCACGAAGGCCGCGACCTCGGCGAGCTGAGCCACCACCCGACCGAGGCGCACGCCGCAGAGATCGCCCGGAAGAAGTTCCGGGAGACCACCGAGGACCTCGCCCGGACCGTCTACCCCGAGTACGCACCCGCCCTCACGGAGGTGCTGCTAGAGGTCGTCGGCACGCACGCGGCCAGCCGTGAGGTGTGCGGCACCTGCCGCGACATCGACGGCGACCGCGAAGAGATGACCATGGCCCTCGGCCTCGGCATCCCGCTCACCATCCTCGGCTGAGCCCCGACCGCCCCTGATCCGCCAGGGGTCGGAATAGCACGCACGACCGGCAAGACGCCTCCGACGGAGAGGCACCGGCAAGACGCCCCACGGCCCCGCACCTGAACACAGGTGCGGGGCCGCTCGTCGTTGCGGATGTGGAGGGGGTTCCGCTGCGGATGTGGAGGGTCAGGCAGCGGCGATGGGGCGGTTCCAGTCGCTCTCCACGCGGACCAGCGCGGCGACGATGCGCGGCACGTCGTTCCCGTACTCCTCGGCGTACGCGAGCAGGTACTCCCACCCGGCGTCGGTCAGCTGGGCGCCGGTCTCGCGGCCGACGCGGCGGACGACCTGCCGGCAGTAGTCCGACGCGAACACGTCGACGGTCGGGCAGTCGTCGCCGTGCCGGATGCAGCTGCCGTTGGTCGGGCGGGCGAGGGTCTTTCCGCACATCGCGCACGCGGCACAGTCGTGTCGGGGGCGCGCGGTGATGGTGTCGACGCGGACCTCGCGGAACTGGTCGGCCAGGTGGGTGAACTGCCACCGGGACGCGCATTCGAGGTTGCAGACGACGAGTTCGACTCCGGGGAGGCTCGCGGTCCTGATGCGCTGCATGGTCGGAGCGTGCTCGTGTCGCGTGGTCACGCAATCACTGTTGATCGCCGGTGCGACAGTTCCGGAGACGATCTTCGCGTCCCTCCTGAGTTGCACGCGATCGAGGTACGTCGGTTGCCCCGGGCGCGGGACAGCTGGTTCCCGCCTGTGACGCGGGGTGAGGGGGTCCGGAACGTTGTCCGCAGCAGCACGCGCTGGGCTGGCGAGCGCGGGACAAGCTCCGGCAACGTCCGGCGGCATGGAGAGGCGCCCCGCCACGCGCCTCGTGGGCACGGCGCGACGGGACACCCGACGGGAACGGTGCGCGCGCCCGGGGACGCGCCAAGTCCCGTCCCGCGGGTGCACGGGACGGGACTACTCGGCCGGGTTCCACTCCCCCGGCGCGGCCGGGTCGACGACGACCAGGCGCACGACGACATCGTCGCCCTGCCACGGCAGCGGCTCTCGCTCGGTCACCCACGTCCAGTTGTCGTCGGGCCACACGGCCTGCGCGTCGCTGATGCCGTCGAGGATCGGCTTGGTCGTCGCTCGGAGGTTCGCCGGGTCGATGCTCTTGCTCCGGCCGCGCCACGGCAGCGCGACGGTCACCTCGACGCGGCAGCCGCGGATGCCCGCGAGGTCCTCGACAGCGGCGAGGGCCGCGTCTCGGGCGGCGTACCGCCAGTTCCGGCGGAAGCTGCTGCGTCGATGGTGGTGCCAGTTGCCGACGGCGTTCTCCGTCTCGACCTGCTCCCACTCGGGCACGGCGAACCGGATGCGGCGCTCGGTGCCAGCCGGCACGTCCATGCGGGGCGCCGTCGGCATCTGCTCACGGCGGGCGAACCGGCCGTCAGGGTCCTCGAGCGCGGCGGCCATCAGCTTGACCTTCGGCATCAGGTTCGGCTCGCGGGCGCCGGCCGCGCGGGCTGCGGGGCGGCCGTAGGCGGGGCGGGGGGACCGTGGGGAGCGGTTCACAGGGGGCATGAGGTGGACCGTCCGAACGGCACGAGCGGAGGCCACCAGCCGCCGATCACTGTGCGTGAGATGGAAACGCCCTCAGATGCCCCAGGACGCATTTCGTCACTGTCGGTGAGGTACGGACACCGGCGACCCCCGTCGCGCCCGGCGTGGGCTGCGACAGGGGCCGCGTGGGCACCTCAGAGGGTGCCGGTGACCAGGGCGTACACGAACCAGAGCGCGGCAAGCAGCGCCCCGGACGTGCCGAGCACGACGGGCGCGTCCCGCCACCAGCCGGCCCGCCGGTGCGGATTCAGCAGCGCACCCCAGCGGACGCCGACGAACATCAGCCACCGGGTCACGAACGGCACGCCGCACTCCCTGAGCACGCGCCGGAAGATCCGGTCCGCGTCGACCGCCGACACGGGGCACCAGCCTTCCGCCAGTCCCACGCAGAACCAGTCGTGGAGGACCGCGGCGAGCACCCCCGTGGTGTGCGGGATGACGCTGAACAGCGGCCGCGGCACGGACGCGAAGTCAGTGGTGAACCCCGCTGGGACGATGAACTCCTGCGTCCGGCCGTCGTACGGCAGCCGCGCGTCGAGGATCCAGTGCCGGTCGTCCTGGTGCCGCACGATCAGCGGCCCGGTGAACGCCACGACTCAGCCCGCCGGGGTCTCAGGCGGAGCAGGGATGGTGTAGGACCGTCCGCCGGTGAACGTCGGCAGCCCGTTCACGATCTGCACCTTCGGGGTCAGCTCGTCGACCGCGGCGCCGACCAGCTGCCCGACCATCGCCGGGTCGAGCTGCCCGACCAGCTGCGCGAGGCGGGCCGTCAGCGACGGCACCAGGCCGGTCCGCGGGTGCTTCACGCACCCGTCGAGGGCCTTCAGCTCCTCGACCAGCCGCACGCCGTTGGAAGCGACGACGGCCAGGTCGACCGGCTCCACGATGGGGCTGTGCGCGCACACGTCGCCACCGGCGCCGCGCGGGCACGTCACCTTGATCCGCGGCGGCTCCTCCCCGATGGTGAACCAGGTGCGGTAGCCGGCCTCGTCGCCGGCATCGGGCTGCGACACCCACAGGGTCACGTCATTGCTGCTCATCGCTGCGGGGCCTTTCAGAGGGAGCCGTCGTAGAGGTACGAGAAGGTCGAGTAGTTGAGCGTCCAGAGGAACCGGTTGCCGCCCTCCGGCGCGAGCTCCGGCCGGTACGCCCGAGGCCAGCCGCTGAGGGTGCCGCTGTTCGACACGTACGAGCTGGTCCACACGACCGCGGAGGTGAGGCCGTCGGTCGCCCAGATCGCTGCCTGGTACGCGTAGCTGCCCACGGTGTCCGGGGTGCTCGGGTTCGGGGTGCGGTAGCAGGTGCCGGCGATGAGCACCTGATCGCCGGCGTGCGCGCGGACGGTGAGCCACTGACCGAGGGTGTCGGAGCTGATCGAGTAGTCGCCGCTGTTCGGCGCCCACTGCGTGACCGCGGTCTCCCCGGTCGGGTAGTACCGGGTGATGTAGTACCGGGTCGTGCGCGACCAGAGGTCGGCGGGCCGGCCGGGCACCCACAGCGACCCGTCCCCGCCGAGGTCACCGGCGGCGAACGCCTCACCGGCCGTCGAGCCCGCGCTGCTGTTGTTCTGGACGGTGGTGATGACGCCGGTCGTCAGGTTCACCCGTAGGAACCCGTAGGGCACGCCGGAGGTCGCCGAGGTGTTGTAGATCGCGAGGTGGTTCGCGGTCAGCTTCACCTGCCCGATGCCCGTGCCCAGGGTGGCCGCGCGGTCGGTGCTGCCGCTCCACTCCAGCGTCCAGGTCAGCGTCACCGGGTCCAGGGCGTAGACCCACAGGCCGACCGGGTTCGTCTGCGTGTGCCGGACGAGCTTCACCACGCCGCCGACGACGAACAGGAACGGGTGCGTGTGCGTCGCGCCGTCACCGGACGGCAGGGTGATGGTCTCCCACGCCTGCGCGGCCTCCGACCAGCGGGTGATGATCGTGACGGCGCTGCCGCCAGGCGACAGGTAGATGCGGCCGCCGGCCGACACTCCGTGCGTGGTCGAGACACCCGCCGGGGGCGTCGGCAGCTGCCCGCTGACGCTGTTCTGCGGGTCGAAGTACTTCGTCCCCTGCACGAACGTCTCCACGCCCATCCCGAGGCTCGCGCCGTTGTCCCGCGTGACCGGCAACGAGTGGCTGAACGGGTAGGCCAGGCCGTCGAGGCGGTACGGGGAGCTGACCGTCATCGGGCCGAACACCGGAGGGTTGTACGGGTTGGCCCGCGCAACGACGCCGACGATGAACGGCAGGCCGCCGTCGGTCCGTTCGAGGATGCTCACGTTGTCCCCGGCGCCGACGCCGACGCCGAGGGGAACCGACGCGTACGTGGTGACGAGCGCACCCTCCTTCGTGTAGTTCACCGACACCAGCGAGCCGTTCGCCGACACGACAGTGCCGAGATAGCCGCCTCCGCCCCCACCCTTCGGCTTCTGCCAGGACACGTCCCCGTCGAGGCCGGTGTCCTTCGTCAGGACGAACCCGGCCTCACCACCCGCGGGCACGCCGCCACCCGGGCCGGCCTGGCCCTGGATGTCGGCCGCCCAGACCAGGTCGAAGTCGTTGTTGCTGCGCTTCTTCAGCACCTGGCCAGTGCGGCCACCGCGAGGCACCGGGTTCGCAACCGTCTGCTGCAACACCCGCACGTCGTCGGCGACACCGTCGACCCGCTCCCCGAGGGAGTCCAGGCGGGAATCGTGCGATTCACCCTTCGCCTTCGCTGCGTCCGCGGTGCTCTTCGCGTAGTCCGCGGTCGTCTTCACCTCCGAGACGCGGGCACTCAGGTCGTTGAGGGCGTAGCCGGTCGCGTTGATCGCCGGCGCCAGATGCCCAGCGCGGGGCGTGGCGTCGGTGGTGTCGGTCGGCACGCCGTAGTCGTCGGCCATGCAGTCGCCCTCCCTGGAAGTGGTCTCGCTCAGACCGTCCGGAGAGGGCGCCGCCCGTCAGGGATGCCGGCTCACAGCACGGCGAGGTCCCGAACGCCGAAGGCGGAGCTCACCAGGGCGCACGCGGTGCCCGGGACCGTCGTCGACCCCATCGCCGTCGAGAAGTAGTCGGAGCCGCCCTCGAGCGCCGGGCACTGGAACAGGGTCAGCAGCCCGTCGTTCTCCACGTGCAGGTGGTGATAGTGCCCAACCACCGCGATCGTCGCGCTCGTCTTGCCGTGCGCGCGCTGGTTCTTGAACCACGTCCACAGGCCGGCCCACCCGCCGCGGGCGACATGCCCGTGCGTGAACACCGTGTGCTGCCCGCTCAGGTCCATCGTGTGCGCGAGCTCCTGGTCCGGGATGACGAAGCTGACGTGCCCGTACCCCTCAGCCAGCGAGAACACCTCGGCGCACTGCTCCAGGACGAGCAGGTCGTCGTTGTCGCCGGGCGTGGTGAACGCCTTGCCCGAACCGTCACGCTGCTCTCCGTGATTGCCGGCGACGCCGCTGACGACGACGGGGATGCCGAGGGTGGCGACGGTCTTCACGATCTCGGTCAGCATTCGGCGCGCGACGCGGATCTGCTGCCGACGGTCGAGCTCCACGCTGAACGTCTGCATCGGGTAGAACCCCTTGCAGCCCTCCACCAGGTCGCCAAGGCCGACGAGGTAGATGGTCTCCACGTTCCGGCCGAGCAGCTGCAGCTCACCGACGCGGGCGACGATGGCCGGGCCGAGGGCGGCGAGGCGCTCGACGAGCTTCGCGGTGCCGCCCTGGTCGCGCTTGCCGGTCTGCCAGTCGGCCAGGCCCACCAGCAGCGACTCCCCGGCACCCGTCGCCGGACGGTCCACCGCGGCCGCGGCCAGCGCCGGCACGGTTGCCAGCAGCTCGTCGACATCGAACCCGTCCGCGGCGGCCTCGCGGCGGGTCACGCGGAACCGCGCGAAGAACGTCTGCTGCGTGACCGCGGCCCCCTCCGGGTCGTCGCGAGTCCAGCCGTGGGAGTTGGTGCGGACCTCGATCGGCTCGAGGATGTACAGGTCCGGGTCGATGCCGAGACCCCGCAGGTACGCCGCGCAGTCGCCCTCACCGGGCGCGGTCGGCGCGGGCGGCAGGGTGACGACGGCGGCCTTCGCGCCCCGCTCGAACCGGACGCCAGGCTCGTATCCGCGGGGCGCGGCCGGCTGCGGTGCGGTCACGGTCGGCACCGGAGGCAGCGCGACGGCCTGGTCGAGGGTGGTCAGCCGCAGCTGCCCAGGGGCGTGCGACGGGATGCCCTGCTCGCCTGCGCGGATGTGCGCGATGTGCTTCCGCGCGGCTTCCATCGACACGGTGATGCCGTTCGCGGCGAGCTCGCGGTGGACGACGTACCGGCCGGCGTCCCCAGCGGCGATGCGCGCGTCGAGGTCGGAGAGGAGGGCTGCGGGGGCTGCGCAGACAGTGCAGGGGGTGCTCATGTGATCGGACCGTCCGTAGCGCCCCACCGTGATGCAGGTATCCCGCCGGACCATTGACGCAGGTCAGCGGCGGGAAAGGTCAGGCGCCGAAGATCTTCCCGAGAGCGGTGCCCGCTCCACCGGCGACCGCGCCGACGCCAGCGACCGCGCCGATGATTCGGGCCTTGTACGCCTCCAGCAGCGTGACGCGGGCCTCGAGCGCCTCGATGCGGTCCTCGGCGGCGTCGACGCGGGCCTCGGTGCGGTTGTGTCCCTCGTCGATGCGCTTGCCGAGCTCGTCGAACTTCTCGCTGAACCGCTCCGTCTGAGCGGCCATCCGCTCCTCGAGGCGGGCGAGCGCGATCGCGGTCTCGTGGCCGGCCGGCTGGGTCATGAGGGTCCTCCCTGGTGTCGGGAGAGACACCCCCGGCGTGTAGGAGGACAGGTCCGGTCGGGGGCCGGATCGTCAAGCAGCCCTGGTGGGACCGATGACCCCCGCGGCCGCACCTTCCGGGTGGTGGTCGCGGGGGTCTCCTCGGTTCCCCAACCGTGACGGCCCGCCCAGCCCTGACCGAGCCGTCGAAGGGCACAGTCCGGGCCAGGCGGGCCGGTGTCAGTCGCTCAGCCGCGGTAGCCGAGCCGGTGCAGCAGCGCGCGGGTCTTCGGGCCCGGGATGCCGTCCACTGCCAGCCCGTACCGGGCCTGCACCTTGCGCAGCGCCCGGTCGGACTGCGGCCCCCAGTTGTTCGCCAGCGGCCGGATGACCGGCAGCAGCGCGGGGCGGAACGGGTAGGCGTTGTACCAACGCTGGAACGCGATCGGGTTCGCCTTCGGGTCCGGGCTCAGCGCCGCGGGTGCCGGAGCAGGGGCCGGTGCGGGGGTGGGCGCTGCGGCGCCGGGCAGGCGGAGCACCTGGCCGACCCGAATGACGTTCGGGTTGCCGAGACCGTTCAGCTGTGCGAGCACCTGCCACGTCGTGCCGTGTGCCTTCGCGATGCCGCCGAGCGTGTCGCCAGCGCGCACCGTGTACGAGCCCGCGGCCGACGCCGGAGCAGGAGCGGCGGACTTGCTCGCGACGAATGCGGCCACCGCAGCCCGACGCCAGTTCATGTCGATGCGCGGGTCGATCTTGCGGGTCGGCGCCCACTCGCGGTGCCCGACGACGCGCTCCACGCCACGGCCGGCCTCCATGCACCACGCCGCCTCCAGCGCCACGATGCTCGCGGTGCACGCGTCGGTGTACGGCTCGCCGAGGCCGTTGTTCGCGACCTCCACTGCGGTCGACCGCGGGTTCGCGTTGTTCAGCGGGACGCCGTGCAGCGGGCCGCCCTTGCCGGCGTGCCAGGTGATGCCGGCGGCACACAGCCGGATGAGGCCGGACCGGTTGATGGTGAACTGGCTCAGCTTCTCCCGAACGACGTACGCGTGGCTGCCGTCGACCGAGGTCGCGGCGGACGCGTCGTGGTGCTCGACGAACAGCTGCGTCGGGTCGAACGCGGTCTTCGGCTCAGCGTCGCGGGACTGCCAGCCGGGGACCTCCTCGACGTTGAATCCCCACGAGCGGAGACGGTTGGCGACGCGGGTGTAGAAGTCGACGGCGGTAGCCACGAGCTGCTCCTGACGGGAGGGGGCAAGACCCCTCGGACCGTTCGGAGCAGCAGCCGCACGTCAGGGAGCTACCGTTCGGCTGTGCCGACCGAAGTGACCACCGAGCTCGGCCCGGTGGAGCGGGCACTCGGCATCGCGTACCTCAGCGACGTCGACCTCGAGGACGGCCCACTACCCGCCGGAGCTGCGGTCGTCCTCGTCGACGAGGGCGGGCACCGGCACCCCGGCGTTGTCGCTGCCGTCGAACCGGGCCACTACGGCCGGCACTACCGGGTGCGGTTCACCGTCTGAGTCAGGCGAGAGCGCCGAGCACGAACATCGCGGCGCCACCCATCGACAGCACCCACACCACATCGCCGACCTGCGGGGACGCCCCGGCCAGGTAGCGCAGCGTCGGCACCGTGCCGCCAGCGCTGTCGACGTCCACCGTCGGCGGCGGCCCGGCATTCACGGCGGCCACGACCCCGGCGCTGACCGTTAGCGCCGTGCGGTCCGCATCGGCCTCCGGCCGCACGACCTCCCGGATCAGAGCGTCGAACGGGTTGCTGCTCACGCCAGCCTCCGGGAAAGCGTCAGGCGGGACGGCTGCCGCGTGAAGTCGAACACCAGGCGCTCCAAGCAGTAGACGGTGTCGTCGAGCTGGAGCACCGACTCGTCGATGGCTACGAGGTCGCCCGGATCCAGGTGCGGCGCCATCGGCACCTCCACCTCGATCGTGTCGGTCAGGCCCATCAGCTGCCGCAGCAGACCCTGCGCGGTGTTGATCGCCTGAAACTCGGTCCGGACGGTGGGGACGGTGAAGTACTTCGTCCGCACGCCCACGCTCGTGGTGCCCCACTGTCCGACGGTCTGCTGCGCGACACCACGAACCGGCACATCCTCAGCGGTCTGCCCGAAGCAGACGACCGTGTTGATGCACTCCTCGTCATCGACGGTGCTCGCCGCCCGGGTCAGGGAGGCCTCCGTCAGCGACCACACCGGGTCCCCGCTGCCGGGGTCGCCCGGCACGACGGCGACGATGCCGCCAGTCCGGTCGGTGAGCAGATCCCACCCCGCCGACCACGCCAGGGCGCGGCAGTCGGCCCACGGGTCGGCCCCCTCACCGGGGAGGAAGCACAGCCGTGGGGCGGTGAACTCCGTCGTCGGCGCGGTCACGGTGACGTTCGGGACCTTCGAGCCGAGCAGGCCGAGCAGCGCCGCGCGCGTGTTCGTCCCGGCCGTGATCGCGTACGGCGTCGTGTAGCCCGCCAACCTCACTGACCTCGCGACATCGAAACCGGTCAGGTGCACTCGCACACCGGTCGGCGTGTGCTCGGGGTTCACGGTTGCGATCCGGTAGTGGCCCATCGGGATGCTTTCCACGCCCCCTTCGGGCAGCCGCACGTCGAGGAACAGGCGGAGCTCAGTGACGGCCGGGATCAGCAGGCCGCGCAGCTGGCGGTTCACCAGGTCGCCGCCGTAGGGGCCGTTCACCGCGTCGTCGGCGTAGGTGCCGTCCGTGTCGGCGTACGTCTTCGCCGGGGGCAGCGATCCGAGGTCGGGCAGGATGCCTTCGAACCCGGCCAGCGTCACATCGCAGCTGCGCGGGATGGCTGCTGTCCGATCCCATGTGCAGGTGCCCGCGGTGATGCTCAGGCGGGCCTTCCGGACGCCGTCGAGGGTCCACACCTCCGCACGCCCGACGGCGATGCCCCCGGAGGCCAGCACGTCGGCCGCGGCCGCGCTCAGGTCGGTGTACACGGCTCAGACCCCGATCAGCGTGACGGTGACGCCGAACTTCGGGGCGGTCGCCCGGTCAGGCGTGTCGAGGATGCGCCGTCGCACCCCGTTGATCGCGCGGACAGCCCACGTCTCGCCGGTGTCCGCGCCGAGGGTCAGCGTGACCCCGGCCAGGGCGAGCGCCTCCAGCCGCTGCACCTCGGTGGCCGACTCGAACCACAGCTCGGGGATCTGCACGTTCGGCGGGCTCGGAGGGGCTGACCAGACGACGCGGGTGCCGTCGAGTGCGGTGAACACCGAACTCGGCTGCTCGGTCGTCACGACGATGTCCCCCGCGACCGGCAGCAGATCCACCCGCGACGCCGGCGCACCTGCGCGCTCCACATACCAACCCACGACGGCTCCTTCGCTCAGCCGCGGGTCTGCCGCAGCGTGCCCCGGCCACCACGGGCGGCCTCTGCGAGGGCGTCCATGACCGCGGCCTTGACCGCCTCCGGGTCACCGGAGCCGACGGTCACGTGCACGCCGCCCTCGACGTGGACCGTCCCGCCGCTCGCGTAGTCGTCAAGGGACACCCCGGGCTTGTGCGTGGGGACGATCGTTTCCCCACCTGCCACGAGGGCCCAGTTGTGCTCCCCGCGGGGGCCGGGCATCACGCCGCCGTCGTCGAAGATGCGGTCGGCGGCGAACGCGAGCGGGTTGGCGTACTTCAGCGGGCCGAGGTTCAACCCGCCCCCGCCAACCTTCCCGGCCGCGCCGGCGACGCCACCGAGGAGGCCGATCAGGTCCTCGGCGCGGTCGGCGATCCACTCGAGCACCCCGCCGACCTTCTCGAAGGCCCAGATGAGGTTCCCCAGACCGTTGCTCGCCCAGGCGAGCCCGAACTCGAACAACGGACCGAACACGTCGGTGAGGACCTCCACGGTCCTTGCGGCGTTCTCGAGGGCGGGCACGAGCAGCTCGAGCAGCGTCACGCCGAGCTCGACGAGGTCGGGCAGGAACGGGCCGACGGCGAGGAGCAGCTCCGCGAAGGACTCACCGAGGGAAACAATGCTCGGTGTCATGCCGACAACGGCGTCAGTCGCGCGCTGAATGATTTCCGGAGTGAAAGCGTCAGAAATGGCCTGGGCCAAAGAGACCAAACCGGGCAGGGCCGCATCCATGAAAGCGACCATTGCGTCGCCCCACGCCGACCAGTACGGAGCGATCTTCTCGACCATTCCGGCCGCAATCGTCAGCAGATCGGTGAGGGGCCCGGCCAGCGCGACGATCAGATCCGCGAGCGGCGGCAGCAGTGCGACCAGCAACGTCGATCCGACGCCGAACAGCGCAGTCGCCAGCTCCACCAGGGGCGGAAGGATCTGACGCAGCGCGTCGGTCAGGACCGGCATGACCGGCAGCAGCGCGGCGACGAACGCCGACCCGATCTCCAGCGCGCCCTGCGCGAGCAGCGCCAGCGGCTCGACCAGCTGCGGGAGGAGCTGCACCAGGCCGTCGACGAACTCGACGAACGCATCCGACCCGAGCACGCGGACGAACGCCTGCGCGAGGTCGCCGAGGGTGTCGGCGATGACCGGGAACAGTCGGGCGACCTGGCCGACGAAGGCCTGCATGTCGTCGCTGCGGAACGCCTCCTCGAGCGCGCCGGCGAACGCGCTGATGGCCCCCAGCGCCACCGGTGCAAGCGGCTCGAGGGCGGTCAGCAGCGCCAGGACGGCGCCGGCGACATCGCCGAGGGTGTCGCCGACCAGCGGCAGGATGTCGACGCCCCAGCGCACGAACTCGGCGAAACCGGGGCCGGCGAACGCCGACTCCATGCTCTCGGTGATGCCGGTCAGCCCGGTGAGGACCGCGTCGATGAGCGGCAGGCCAGCCTCGAACGCGTTCGCGAAAGAGCCGCCGATGTTGCCGAGAATCCCGCCGAAACGTTCCAGGATCGGCCCAGCGGTGTCGGCGAGCAGCGCGATGAAGTTCTGGAACCGCTCGCCACCGATCGCGGTGTTCGCGCGGCCGAACATGTTGCCCAGCGCGACCGACACCGAGTCCGCGACGGGGATCAAGGACGGGAGCAGGTTGCGGCTGGTGTCGACGGCCTTGTTCAGCGTCGCGAACAGCGACGGGCCGATCGCGTCGCCGGCCTCCCGCCACGCGTCCTTCAGCGACATCACGTTCATCGCGAAGTCGGCCTGCGCCGGGTTCAGCGTCGCGAGGGCCTGCTTCTGCTCGAGCAGCGCGGCGTTGTACGCCTCCATGTCGCCGACGGCGAGCGCCTGCCGCGCCGACTTGGTGGCGGCCTCGTAGGAGCCCATCGCCGACCCGACGCCATCGAGGGCGCCCGCGGCGAGGACACCAAACGCGGCGAGACCTGCCCCGGCGACCGTCGCGGCACTGACGAGCGCGAGCGCACCCGCGGTCAGCCCACCGATGGCCCCGGTCGCTGCGGCACCGACGCCGACGATCGCGCCCGTGGCGAGGCCGACGCCGGTGACGGCGAGGCTGAGCTTGGTGAGGGTGTTCAGCGCGCCGGCCCACACGCCGGCGCTGGTCTTCGCGTGCGCCGCGGTGGCGGTCATCGCGCGGTTCGTGTCCCGGAGCGCCCGCTGGGCGTCCCGGTTGTCGCCCGTGATGAGGACGTGGAGCCTTGACAACAGCACCTGTGCGCTCCCAACGCCGCGGACGGTCTGACCTGCTGCGGTCAGACCGTCCGGGCGGGGCGCGATCCGTCAGGGATCACGACTTGCGACTGCTGGCCTCTCGGCGCGCGGCTTCCTGCATCTCGGCCTGCCAGACGCACCACGCCTGACCGACGGCGGAGTACCAGCCGGCGTTGGCCTCCGGGCACGTGTCGCCGAGCAGGGCCGGGTAGCTCATGCCGAGCGCCTGCGCGGCCGGGATGAGCACCGCCCACTCCGGCACCCGGGCCTTCAGCTCCGGCGGCGCTTCTGCCCCGTACGCCCGGACTTGCCGGAGGACCGGGAGGTCTTGCCGAAAGGGCCGGCGTTCACCTCGCGCATCAGCGTGTCGACGATGGTGAACAGCACGAACAGGTCCACCTCGGCCAGCGCCTCGGGGGTCGGCGGGATCGGCGTGCCGTCGTCGTCGGCGAGGTCCCACTTGACGACCAGGGCGGCGATGCCCGCGCCCAGTGCGCGACGCACGCGGACCTCGAGCTCCTCACCGGCGGCCTTCTCCTCGTCGGTGAGCGGGTTCTCGGCGTCGACGGCGCGCTTGGCGAGCTGGCCGAGCTCGGCGAACATCTGCGGCACGGCCCGGACCTCGGCCTGCAGCTCGGCGTCCAGGCCGGTCGGGAAGACGCTGACGTGCAGCTCCTCCTCGCCGAAGGACAGGACGAGCTCGCGGGTGAACGACGCGGCCGGGTTGCGGCGGATGGTGGAGATCTTCACGGGGTGGGGTCCAATCGGTGCCAGGAGTGGTTGACACCGGGAACGGTCCGGCCCGGCTCCGCGGATGCACGGAGCCGGGCCGGGGTCACGCCGGGCGGGGTCAGTCCTCGAGGCCGTTGACCAGGGTCGCGGTCAGCTCGAAGTCGTCAGCCTTGACGATCCGCAGGGTGTACTTGGCGACGTACACGTTGTCCTCGTCCTCGCGGTTCGGGACCTCCTTGACCATGACTGGCGCGTCGATGGTCAGCTTGTGGCCGCCCTCGCCGAGCGCCTCGAGGCGCAGGTAGGTGACCTCGCGGTCGCGGAGCTTCTGCAGCCACGCGCGGCCGGCTGAGTCGGCCTCCACGGTCAGGTCGAACCCCACCGTCGGGACGGTGTTGACGACCTTGCTGATGCTCGGCTTGGCCGCGTCCAGGTACTGCTTGCCGGCCCGCAGGTCGGTCACGCTGAACTTGACGGCCAGGGCGTTGTCGACCTTCGTCGAGCCGAGCGTGGCGAGGGAGGTGTCGGCGTACAGCGACACCCGCAGCGCCGGCACGATCTCGTCGGCCAGCTCCTCCACGCCGGCGCTGGTCAGCGCGACACCGTCGGTGAACTGCCCGCCGCCGAGGTTCATGCTGAACGTCGACGTGCCCGAGTTCCGGCCGAACTCCAGCTCGTAGCTGGTCGCGTACACGAACGCCGCCCGCGCCGCGTGCGTGGCGTCGCCGTACTCGACGGTCCACGTCGGCCGCTCGGGCTGCATCGTGAAGGTGTGCGCGTACACGCCGGAGCCGACGGCGGTCTCCGCGGTCGCCGGCGCACCGAAGGCGAGCGCCAGGTAGCGCCGCTGCTCGGTCAGGTTGACCGCGCCGGTGACGGACCCGGACGAGGACTCGGCGTTGAGGTAGGTGCTCGCGACGTAGTACGAGCCACCGGGACGGTGCTCGGCGATGTCGTAGCTGCCATCGATCTTGATGGTGGTCGTGCGGGGGCGCCAGGTCGCAGCAGCGGCCACGCCGGCCGTCGCCTCGATACCGACCTGGGCGACCTGCTCGACGGCGGTCTTGGCGGATGCCATGTGCGTACTCCTGACGGACTGGGGGTGGAAGCGCTTCCGCCCCGTGACCGTCCGGAGTGCGCGCGTGTCGTCAGGGAACCCATGCCGACTCCCGCGCCGCCCACCACCTCGCCACCTCGCCACCCCTTAGAGAGGGGGGTGGCGAAGTGGCGAAGTCGGGTGTGCAACAGGCCCGAGCAGGTGGCGAGGTCACCGAATCCCAGGACCGGCGAGGTGCCGGCGAACTGCGGCGAGCTGGCGAAGTACCTCGCCGGGGCCGGTCAGCTGACGAGCAGCTCGTACCGGCCACCGAGGTAGCGGACCGTCTGCCCGGCGACCCGATCAACCATCTCGGTCTCGGAGATCCGCACGCACGACACGACGGTGCCGGTGGCCGTCTCGCCGCGGGTGCCGTCCAGGGCCTCGTCGACGGCGACCGCGATCGGAACCAGCGGGCCCAGGTCGTCAGCCGGCATCACCACTCGGACGCTGACCGTCACCTCCGTCAGCGCCCGGCGGGCGTTGTTGTACCGGGTGTCGACCGGATCGCCGTACGTGAGGACGAAGATCAGCGGGTACTCCGCCTCCTCCGGGTTCGGGAGGGCTCCTTGCACGATGCGCTTGCGCTCGGCGGGCACGTGCGCGGTCACGGCCGCAGACGCGTACAGGCGACTCACGACGTGCTGCGTCGCAGCGGCGATGGCGTTCACGGTCACTGGGTCAGTCCCAACTGCCGCGCGATGCGGCGGGCTCGGGCCGGCGTGCGGCGCTTCTCCCGGCGGAGCGCGTTCACCAGGAACGGCTTCGCCGGCGTGTTGTGCACCGACCCCTCGTGGACGTGCACGGCGTACTCGGCCGACGCGAACACCTCACCCTCGGTCGGGCCGGTGAGGCGGTGCCCGACGGAGTTGAGCAGGTGCCCGGTGCGGACGTACCCGGACGGCGCCGGTGGCTGGGAGTACACGAGCTCGTCCAGTTCGATCTTCGCGAACCCCTCGACCGCGGCGGTCGCCTCGGCGACGAGCAGCGTGACGGCCTCGTCGGTCATCCGGATCGCGTTGCCGGTGCCGTCGCGCATGATCTGGACGCGGATGTCGGGGCGGGGCATCTCAGGCCACCGCCACGGCGCACAGCGCCTTCGTCTGGACGGCGTAGCTGCCGCCGAGAACGGCAGCGACGACCAGCACGAGGTGGTCGACGCGGACGCGGTCACCGGTCCGCAGGTCGGTCCCGGCCGGCAGAGCGACGCTGTACTGCGTCGTCTCCGTCGCCTGGCTGCCCGACAGCCGCTTCCACCGGCACGGCACGTCCGCGGCGACGACCGTGCCGACGGTGCGGGTGCCGCCGTACGGGCCGGCCGCGGCCTGGTCGCGTTCGATGGTCGCCCGGGCCGGCATCAGCACGACGAGGTCAGCTGCGGCGTCGGCGAGCTGGTCGAGGATGTCCTGCTGCTCCGTGGTCGCCATCAGGCCGACGCCCCTGGGATGCAGCGGGACCGCCACGACCGACGGAGCCGCTCGAGGTTCGCGGTCACCTGGGAGGCGTTGATGGTCGCGCCGTCGGCGGACAGGTCGACCTTCGCGGCGACCTTCGCGAGCTTCACGTCGTAGGCGAGGACGACCGCGCGGGTCGCCCAGATGGTCTCCTCGTAGCCGGCGTCGCCGACGTACCGGCCTGCGCTGTCGCGGAGGCGGGCCTGGTCGAGGCAGGCGTCGACTTCGGCATCGGTCAGCGTGGGGCTGACTGCGGTGCCGGCGTGCAGCGTCACGTAGGCGCGGGCGTCGTCGCGGGTCATGGGTCGGACCGTCCGCGAACGGCCGGAGCCGTCACGAGATCAGAAAGATCGGCTCCGGGGCTTGGGATCCGTGCGGCAGCCGGGAGGGGTCCGGACAAGTCAGACCACGCGGCCGAAACCCCCGGCCGCTGAACCCCTGAAGGAGCCACCGATGACCGCCCCGACCGCTCGGCGGCCCCGGCCCCGTAGCCGCTTCCCCATCGAGGTCATGTCCGCGCAGCAGCAAAAGGCTTTGATGCCGAACGCGCGCTGGGTCGTCTCGGGATGGAAGACCCGCTGCCCGGACTGCGACTCCGAGCTCGGCCACTTCACGCAGGCCCTGCTCCGCGAGCTGATCGACCAGCACCGCTACCGCGACTGCCCCGCCCTCACCGCCTGACCATCCCAGCGAACCCCCGAAGGAACCCCACCATGACCACCCTCTTCTCCCCCGCCACCGTCACGCCACGGGAGCTGCGCATCCTCCGCCGCGCGTACCTCCGCCGGACCGCACCCGTCGCGAGGTGCGCGTCGCACGTCGGCCGGCAGGCCATCGTCGCCGTCGCCCTGCTCGAGATGGTCGACCAGCTGCCCACCTACCTGCGGACGACCATCGCCACCCTCGCCCGCGGCACCGACTGGACCCACGCCGCGGACCTGTGGGACGCGGCCGAGCGGTCGCTGCCCGCGTCGGTCATCCTCACCCCCGCGCTGGTGCAGGCATGAGCTCGCCAGTGGACATGCGGGCGCGGTACGTCTCCCACGCCGCGTACGCCTACCAGGACCGCCAGAACGCCCTTCGCTACATGACCGGCGCGCTACGGCAGCTCCGCCCCGAGCTGGACCCGGAGACCGCTCGGGTCATGACCCGGCTGCTGGAGGCCGGCTTCCCCGGCTGCCCAGAGGAGCTCTGGGACACCGTGGCGGCCATCGTCGCCCCCGCGCTGGTGCCGGCGTGAGCGCCGTGACCGACTACGGACCGCACACCCTCGTCGTCGACGGAGAGGATGACTGGCACATCGACCACCCGCCCACCTGCACACCCGTCCTCCGCTGCGACCACGGCGGCTGCGACCTCGAGCACCCCTGCCCGTTCGCCGCGCTCGTCGACGAGTCCGGCCCCGACGCGTTCGACACCAACCCCGACACCCTCCCGCCCGGCACCTACCCCGTCGCGTACTGGGAGGAGCAGTACGGCTCCCGTGCCGACTGGATCGTCGAATGGGACGCCGGCCTGACCATCACGCTCCCCTGACCCCAGACGCACGTCGCAGCCCCTCACCTCCCGAAGGAGGTGAGGGGCTGCGACGTGCGTCAGGCTGGTCAGACCGTCGCCGGGGCCGGCGCGACCAGGACCAGGACGGCGGCCGGCTCCAGCACCTCGGTGCCGAGCTTCACGCGGCCCTCGACGATCTCGTCGAAGTCCTCCATGCCGCTCCGGATGCCCGAGAGCACCCGGGCCTGAGCCGCAGCGTCGGGGTGCGACAGCACCGCCTTCGCCGACGGCAGGTTCGCCACGCGGACGCGCGCGACACCCAGCAGGGTCTTCGCGACCTCACGGGGGTCCTGCGCCGAACGCAGGGTGGCGATGTCGGTGATGATGGTCGCCCACACCTTCGGCTTGATCTCGAGGATCAGGCCGGTGGAGTCGATGCCAGCCTCCTGGAACGTGGTCACCATGCCGACCAGGTTGGTCCACACGGCCTGACCGTCGGTGGCGTCACCGACGAACTCGACCTCGGTGCCACGGGCCTCGAGGGTGGCGAGCAGCTGAGCGTTGCCGGCCGCGACGATGGCGCGAGCGCCGGCCTGGCCGAGCTCGACCGACATCTTGCCGGCCTCGACCTCCTGGGTGTCGACGGCGACCTTGAAGTAGTCGTCGTCGGTCAGGGTGATCTCCACCGAGGTGGAGGCCGCGCTGGTCCGCGGGAGCAGACCGTCGCGGTTCGCCGGCATCGCGGCGAGCGTCACGGTGGGACGCTTGCGGATGACGACGGTGGAGGTCTTCTGCCCGTTGATGGGCGCCTGGAACTCCTGGGTGTAGGAGGCGGCGAAGTCCTCCAGCTCGGACAGGGTGTTGTGGATGGTGGCGGCCACGACCTTCTGGTCGATGCCCGCGGCCTTGTACTGCGCCATGTTGGCTCAGTCCCTTCTTGGTGGCTGTGAGCGCCGCCCAGCGTGTGCGGCAGTGATCCGCTGGAGTGCCGAAGAGCCGCCCGGCTGGCGTGAGATGCACGGTCCGGTGTGCCGGCGGGTCGTCAAGGAACCCGTCAGCTGCCCCGGGACGCGCCGAACCGCCCCGGCCGAGGTGCGGGCGGCCGGGGCGGTTCGCGTGGAGGTCAGGCGGTCTTCGCGAGGGCGGCCTTCGACTCCAGGTAGAGCTTCATCATCTCCGGGTCGCGGAGCTGCTCAGCGGTCATCGAGTCCATCTCGGCCTCGGTGAGCAGCCGCGCGCCGGCGCCGCTGCTCGCGGTCGCACCGGGGGTGGGCTGCACGACCGGGGCGGGCGTGCCGTCGGCCTTGACCAGGTACGGGTTTGCGGTGAGGAACTCGGCGACCTTCGCCTCGATCGTCGCGGCGTCCTTGCTGCCGAGGCCGGCCAGGTCGACAGCCGCGGCCACGAGCGCCGGGTTGTGCGTGTTCGCCGCGGCGCGAGCGACGATGGCGTCGACGGCGGCCTTCTCCGCGGCCGTGGCCTGCTCGGTCGCGGTCCTCGTGGCGGTCTCCAGCTCGGCGATGCGGTCCTCGAGGGACTTGGTCGCGGCGGCCTTCTCCTCGGTGGCCTTCGTCCGGGCGCGCTCGAGGCGGTCGTTGAACATGCTGTCCAGCTGCTCCTGGGTGAGCTGGATCAGCTTCGGCTCGCCGGCCGGAGCTGCGGGGGCAGCAGCGGACTGAGCGGCGGCGTCGTCGGTGGGGGCGGGGTTCTGGTCGGTCGTGGTCACGATCGGTCCTGTCTGGTGCGGGTGTGCCCGACGAGCGGGCCCGCCCCGGGTCGGGGCGTGTCTCGGACCGTCCGGACCGCCCCACCCGGCCGCACGGAGGTCAGGCCGCCAGGTCGACCAGGTTCAGCACGACGACGACCTCCCACGCGAGCAGCAGGACCGCGCCGGTCCGCAGCGCGACCACCGACGGCCGGGCGAACCACCGCAGCGACGAGGCGAGCACCAGGCCGGGCACGAGCATCGCCACGGAGACGAGCTCACCGGGCCACGCGAGCACCAGGTGCGCGGCGGCCAGGGCGAACCACGCGCCGGCGACAACCCGACGGATGCGGGTGCCGCGGGATGTGCGGATGACGGGGGCAGCGTGCCGGGGAACGGTCATGCCTCCGGACCGTCCGGAGCGACGCGTGGCTGTCAGTCGGCTCCGGGACGCATGAGCTGCGCGGCCCGTTCGGCGCCGACCGCGGCGGTCAGCGATCCGGTGCGGCGAACCAGACCCCACTCGGGGTGCCGGTGCTCGTGCACCAGGTCGGCCAGCTGCAGCTCCCCGCCGGCGTACGCGCGGTACGCGGCCGGCCCGAGGATGTTCCGCTGCTGCTCCGCGGTCAGCCGGGCGAACCGCTCGGGGCCGGTCGGCCCGTAGTCGACGTACGGCACGACGGGGACCATGGCGCACAGGCAGTTCGGGTGAGTGCCCATCGGGACGGTGACGTCGAACTGGCGGCCGTGCATGGCCCAACACATCGGGCAGGTCCTGTCGGGCAGGCAGCGCGACGACCACTGCCAGCGGGCGACGGCCGGGTTCTGCATGTACGCGCGCCTGGTGGCCTCCCTGTACGAGCGGAGCTGCTCGGTTCGGGCGACGGTCTTCGCGTTGCTGAACGCCCCGTCGGTGACCCGCCGGAGCTCCGCGGCGGTCTTGCTCGGCGCCCAGCCGCGCATCACGGCCTCCCGGAGCACGTCCCGCGCTGCGGTCACGGCCTCCCCGGCACGCTCCCGCAGCAGCCGACGCAGCGGCCCGTAGGTCGTCACGCCGACGATCTCCTCCGCGGCGAGCGGGTTCAGCACCCCGAGGCCACCGGTGATGTTCAGGGTGTGCGCCCACTCGGTGCCGTGCGCGACCGCCGCGACCAGCGCCCCGTCGACGAGGGTCACGGTCGCCGTCGCCGTCGCATCAGCGAGCGCGTTCAGCGCCTCGGTCAGGTTCGTCAGCAGCGCGGCGTACCGGGCCTGCCGGTCCAGCCACGCCACGTTTACCGGCTCACCCGCCGCGCGGGCCGCGTCGATGCGCCGCTGCAACGCGGCCAGGTCGCGGGCCACGGACCGCTGCACCCGGACGTACGCCGCGCGCATGTTCCGGGTCGCCTGCGACCGCTCATCGGTCAGCCGCTGCCGGTGCGCGGCGGCGACCTCGTCGATGCTCTGCCGGGCCGTCACCCCTCAGCCCTCGCTCAGACGGTGCCGGCGTCGAACGCCCGCGCGGACGCCTCAGCGGTGCGGGCCTCGGCGAGGTCGGCGGCCTCCCGGTCCCAGCCGAGGAACTCGACGAGCGCGTCGGCGAGGCTCATGCCGGCGTCGACGGCGTCGCGCATCTGCTGCACCCGGCTGCTGGTCGTGCTGGTGGCGATCGGCGCGAACTTCACGTCGAGCGCCGGAGCGTCCATCGGGCGACCGGTCAGCTTGTACAGGTGCCGGCGGACCGCCAGCCGGGCGGCCTCACGGAACGCCCGCCGGTACGTGGTGCGGATCGCGGCGGCCTGCCACCCGACGAACGGCATCGACGCGATCTCCAGCGCGTCACCGCTGATCGGGGCGCCACCGAGCTGCACCAGGTGCGTCGGGATGTGCGCCAGGCGCGCGATCGCGGTCCGCAGGCTGTCCTGCTCGGCGAGGTACTTCTCCGGCTCCGGGCTGTCGAACTGGATGACCTGCCGCTTGTCGCCCTCGGCGTCGGCGACGGTCGGCAGGGACACGTCACGCCCACCGGTGGCCGGGTTCATGCTCGGCAGCGCCGGGCCGACGACGCCCTGCGTGGGGTCGTAGGTCTCGATGCCGAGGTACACGCGGAACGGCAGCGCGTACGACTCGCCGACGACGGCCTGCGTCTGGAGGCTCTTGTTCAGCATGTCGTTGAGCGGGATGGCGTCGTCGAGGACGGACCCGTTCAGGTCGACAACGACCGCGGCGATTTCACCGAGCGGGTTCGGGATCTCCTCGCGGACGTGGAACGCCTCGGGTGCCGGGAGCAGCTGGGCGCTGGTCGTGCCGAAGTTGATGGCCTTCTCCGGCAGGTACAGCGTCGCGGAGGTGAACTGGTCGCCCTCGTCGCGGTAGACGTGGAAGAGCGCGCGGAGCTTCCCGGACTTGCTGACCTGGGCGTACACGGCGCGCGGGTCGACCGCGTACAGCGCGACCTCGCCGGCCTCGTCGTAGTCGACGAGCATGACGGTCTGCGTGCCCGACTTCTCCGCGGTCGTGGCGAACTCGTCGAGGTCGTCGGCCTCCCGCTCGAACAGGTCGGTCGCCCACTGCGCGAGGGCCTGCTCGAACGGGTTATCGGTCGCGGCCTCGACACCGGACGGGACGACGGCGTCGGCGCGGGTGTCGACGATGAGCCGGCACTGGTTGTCCTTCACGCCGGCGACGACCTTGCGGTACGACTCGTTCCAAGCCTTCGACCCGAGGGTGCAGTCGTGCCGGCCGTCGTAGTACGCGAACCGTGGCTCCACCTTCACGCCACGAGCTCGCAGCGTGCTGATCGCGGTCGTCAGGATCCGCGTGTAGTCCATGAGGCACCTCCGGCCTCGGACCGTCCGGGGTCAGCGCTACTCGTCACGGAGGCGCGGGTGGGAACGCAACCGCCCCGGCCGTGATGACCGGGGCGGCGCGTAGGTGGGGCAGTCCCCTGGTGTCCCTCCTCATGCGCCGGTTCCTGACCGGACGACCGCGCCGACCGGGCCCGTCGGCCCGCGTGCCTTGTCGACTGACCGCGAGGGTGCTCAATGGGGGCTCAAGGCTCCCCGACGCCATGAGCCGGACCCGGGAGCCAAGCGACGCCAGCCGGCCGAAGCCGACACCGACGACCGTCCGCGCTCAGCCGGCGCGGGCAACCATCACCACAGTGAGCGGATGGGGACCGGCCCGGCCGGCGCGGCCTTCTCTTCGAGGTGAGTGATTGCGTAGACGAGCGCGTCGAGACGGTCCGGGGAGTCGTTGCCCGGCGTCCACGTCGTCATCTGCCCCTCGAGCTCCTCAAACGGGCCGACGTGGTGCACCTGTCCCTGGTCGTAGTAGACGCTAACGGGCTCCGCGCGGAGCGCCTTCCCGCGCTTGGCGTGCACGCCGAGGACCTTCGGCAGTGGGCCCTTCCACCGGCCCTCCTTGACCGCGTGCCGGAGCGCCGAGTTCAGCGCGGCCTTCACGTAGTCGCCGCCCTGGTTGGTCTCGTACACGATCGCGTCGGCCTGCACCGACCACGCCACGTCGACGCAGGTGCGCGCCGCCTGCTCGGGGCTGCCGAAGCGGGCAGACCGGTCGGCGAGCACGTACATCTGCCGGGGCCGGGTCGCCTGTGCGCTCGCCGCGGCGACGATGCCGGTCTCGTCGGACGTAGCGGTGAATGTGGTCGCGGGGTCGTAGCCGACGACGACGCGGGCGAGGTCGGCCGGTGCCTTGTGCACGCGGTGGTTGTCGATGTTGGTCAGCGAGAACTGCGCGCCCTGCACCTGGTCCATCGCGTCCCAGTCGCCCTCGAGCAGCGCCTTCCGCTTCCGCGGGTCGGTCATCGACCGCAGCGTCATCTCGTACTCGGGGTTCGCAGCCAGCAGCGCCGGGTTGTCCAGCAGCGTCGCCGGCACGAACACCCGGGCGCGGCCAGGACCTGACCCGTCCGGGAGCGGCGGGCGCCACGGCTCGCACGCGACCGGCTGCCCCTGGCCCTCAGCGAGGTCCCCGGGCCGCGGCTTGACGAACCGGCGCTTCACCCACGCGTACCCGACACCCTCGGGGTTCGTCGCACCGATCGCCGCCGTTGGGTGCCCGTTCGACGACCGGAGCCGGGTCAGCATGTACGTGTACTGGGCCTCGGTGAACTCGGTCAGCTCATCGAAGTACAGGCGGTCGAACTCGACGGACTTGTAGTCCTGCTCGTCGCCGTCGTGGGTGAGGCTGATGAGCTGCAGCACGGCGCCGTTCGGGAACGTCCACGACAGGTCGGACTTGTTGTGCGTGGCCAGCCCGCGGCAGATGTCCTGGAGCGGCCGGTGATGGGTCTTCCGCAGCATCGGCAGGGTGCGCCGCACGATGGCGACGTACGCGCCGGGGTGGGTGAGGCAGTACAGGACGGCGGAGTGCCGGAGCCAGTAGCTCTTGCCGCCACCCGCGGCGCCGCCGTACAGCATCTCGAAGACCTCGCCGGCCAGCTGCTCGGCGATCGACTGCTTGGGCTGCGGCTCGTAGCCGGGCAGCGTGGGGGGCTTCGGGTCGTACTCGGCGAGCACGCCCTCCAGCACCAGATCCCACACGGTCGCCATGCGTTCGGACCGTCCGTGAACGCGCTGCTCCGTCGGGGGTTCGGAGCACACTCCGCGCCGTGACCCCACCCGATGAGCTGCCGCTGGACCTGCCCGCCCCGGACCCGACCCGACTCGAGGAGCTCGCGCGTCTCGCCGATCACGCCGCGACGACGCATCAGGGCATCGCCGACGAGGCCCGCACCCGGGCGGCGCTGATGCGGGCGCAGGCGACCGCGGTGCGCGCCCTGGCCGGCGACGACGCCGCGTGCCGGGCCATGATGGCGCTCAGCCGCGACGGGTGGGCCGGAACCGCCGACGACCTCATCGCCGTCGCCCGCGAACTCGCCGGCTCGTACCCGGGCTGTACCCGAACTGTACCCGGGAAAGTGGACCATCGGGAGGCATCGTGAGGCATCGGACCGTCCGCCCGCAGGGGCGTTTGCGCAGGTAGGGAGCCTGTGAGCTGCGATTTCGCGTCACGCTACTGACGGCATACTCCGCGGTGCTCATGCCGGCCTCGCCGGTCGCGCGCACGGCGGCCCAGCGGTGCGAGAGCCACGTCGGCCCGCCTTCCTCCTGCCGCTGTGACTCGTCCGGCTCGATCGGGTCCTCGACTGCGTTCGGGGTGCTCGCCACGGTGTCTCCTCCGTCGGGGCCCGCCGTCCGCGGGCCGTGATCCGACCCTTCCGCCGGACCGGGGTCCGCTCCAGGGCCGCCGGTGATCTGTGGAGCGACCGACGGACTGTGGACAGCGGTCAGCGGAAGACCTCCGCGGCGATGCCGAGCACCAACGGCGCGACGCCGAGGCAGACGAACGCGGGGAGGAAGCAGGCGCCCAGCGGTGCCAGCACCCACACCCCGGCGCGCTGGACGGCGGCCTCGGTCCCGGCGCGCAGGGAGGCCCGGCTGTCCGCGGCCAGCGCTCGCAGGGCCGGTGCCGCGGCCGCCCCGGACTCCCCTGCCCGGACGAGGACCCGCCCCAGTGCGGCGAGCTCCACCGGGACGTCGGCCCAGGCCCGCCGCGGCTCGGCGCCCAGACGGGCCAGCGCGGCCACACCGGCCAGGTGCGGACCGAGCGGAGCCGGCACTGCGGCGCCCACCGCCGCCAGCGCCGTACCGACGGGGACGCCGGCGGACAGGCAGACGCCGAGGAGGTCGCAGGCAGCGGGCAGCTCGCGCAGCAGCGTCGTCCGGTCGTCGGCGCCGCCACCCTCCTCCGTGGTCCGCAGCCACCGCTCACCCACAACGGCGACCACCGGCGCGACCGCCGCCCCGGACAGCCCGCCCACCAGCAGCCCGGCCGCCACCCCGGCGGCGCCGGCCAGCAACCAGCGACGGCGCCGGGTCGGCCCCACGCTCGCGACGCCGGCCGGCTCGGGCGTCGGCCGCAGACTGCGCACGCGGTGGGCCGTGAGCCGTGCCTGCGGGGACCAGACCAGGACAGCTGCCGCGAGGGCCAGCAGGCCCGGCCAGGCGGCGCCCGTCACCGGAGGGCCCGGCGCACGAGATGTCCGGACCAGCTCAGCCCCGCCAGCTCCAGCGCGGTCCCGACGACCATCAGCACCTGCCCGCTCGCCGTCGTGGTCAGCACCTTCCACGGGTCGGCGCCCACCCCGCTGCCCATGGCCAGGCCGAGCAGCGGCAGCCCGGCCAGGACCATCGCGCTGGCCCGGGGTCCCGCCGTCGCCGTCCGCAGGTGCAGCCGCAGACGGTGCCGTGCGCGCAGGTCGTCCTCGACAGCGGCGGTGACGGCGGCGAGCGAGCACCCGGTTCGGGTGCTGAGCAGCACTCCCGCCGCGATCCGCTGCAGGGCCGCGGTGAGTTCCTGGTCCGGTCCAGGGGCGGGGGCGGCAGCGGGGGCCCGCAGGGCACAGGCGAGGGCGGCTGCACTCTCCGCGTCCGCGCAGGCGGCGAGCGCCGCCTCGGTGGCGGCGTCGAGGGCCCTCCCGCTGCGCAGGTCGGCGGCGAGCGCGCCGAGGCCCTCCGTCAGCGACTCCAGCCGGCGTTCCACCCGCCGCTCCGAGCGCCGGGCCACCCAGGACCGGGCGCCGAGGAATGCCACCCCGGCCGCGAGACCGGCGACCAGAGGGGTGCTGAGGACGGCGGCCACGGCTGCCGACAGGACTGCGGCCGTTGCCGGAACCGGTCGTTCGCCGGACGTTCGCCGGATGTCGGCCCGGTGCCCCATGGCACGCAGTCGCTGTGCACCCCGGCCTCGTCCGTCCGGCCAGAGCAGCACCGCCAGCGCCGCGATCGACAGGGCGCCGATCACGACGGCTCCTCGACCAGCAGCCGGCGCAGCCGGCCCGCGGCCGGGCAGTCGCCGTCGTCGGCTCGCCATCCCGCCTCGACCACGACCTGGTCCCCCGACCGGCGCAGGACGCCGACCTCGGTCACCCGCCGCCCCTGCGGCGTGCGCCGCAGGTGCACCACGAGGGACAGCGCGGCGGCGGCCTGGCTGTGTACGGCCGCGCGATCCAGGCCGGCCGCCACGCCGAGAGCCTCCAGCCGTGCCGGCACCTCGGCCGGCCGGTTGGCGTGCAGCGTGCCGCAGCCCCCCTCGTGACCGGTGTTGAGGGCCGCGAGCAGATCGGTGACCTCGGCGCCCCGGACCTCGCCGACCACGATCCGGTCCGGCCGCATCCGCAGCGCCTGTCGCACCAGATCGCGCAAGGTCACCAACCCGACGCCCTCCACGTTGGGTGGGCGGGTGACCAGCCGGACGACGTGCGGGTGCGCGGGGGCGAGTTCCGCGGCGTCCTCGCACAACACGAGCCGGTCACCGGGGTCGGCGGCACCGAGCAGGGCGGACAGAAGGGTGGTCTTCCCCGACCCGGTCCCACCGGTCACCAGGAAGGCCAGCCGCCGGCCGACGAGCGACCGCAGCAGCTCCTCGCTCTCGCCCGGGAACGTGCCGAGGGACGCGAGGTCGGCCAGGGTGTGCGTGCTCCGGCGCAGCACCCGCAGGGACAGACACGTGCCGCCGCCCGAGACCGGGGGCAGGACGGCGTGCAGACGGGTGCCGTCGGCGAGGCCGACGTCCACCCAGGGGGCCGCGTCGTCCAGCCGCCGGCCGACCGTGGCGGCGAGGCGGACGGCGAGCCGGCGGACCGCGTCGTCGTCGGGGAACCGCACCGGCGCGGGCTCAAGGCCCGACCCCCGGTCGACCCACACCTGCTCGGGCCCGTTGACCAGGACGTCCGTGACCCCGGGCGTGCGCAGGAGCGGCTCCAGCGGACCGGCGCCGGCCAGTTCGTCGACGGCGTCGCGGACAGCCGCCAGGACGTCGTCGTCCCCGAGAAGGCCGCCGGCCTCGTCCCGCACGAGCGCGGCCACCGCGGCCCGGGTCGGTGGTGTCGCTTCCAGTGCCAGCCGGGCGCGGACCCGGTCCAGGAGCCCGGGCGCGCTCACCGCGGGTCCGCTGGGGAGCGGAGAGCGCCCCACACCCGCCTCGCGACCACGCCGAGCGGTGAGCGGGGCGAGACGAGGGGCGGCTCCCCCCGCTCCCCTCGCGGCACCGCGCTCCGGTCGTGCGCCAGCTCGGCGAGGACCGGGGATCCGACCACGTCGGAGACCTCCTCCGAGGTGAGCCCACCGGGAATGCGGCGGACGACGAGGTGGGCCCCGGCCCACGGGGAGTCCGGCGCCTCCACCTGCAGCCGCGCCGCCGTGGCGGCCCGCAGCCGTGCGGGTACCACCAACAACGCCAGATCCGCGTCGGCGGCCACAGCCGTCGCGTCGCCGCCGGCGCTCCGCGGCACGTCGACGACGACGGGGCAGCCCACGGCCCGAGCCGCATCCACCACCGCCGTCAGCGCCTCCACGGGGACGTGCCCGGGGGATGACCGCGAGGCGGCCAGCACGTGGACACCGCCGACGTCGGGCAGCGCCGCCAGCAAGGCGTCTCCCGCCACCCGTCCGCGCAGTCCGGCCAGCTCCGGCCAGCGCAGGCCGTCGCTCCGCTCCGCGCCCAGCAGCAGGTCCAGGCCCGCACCCCAGGGGTCGGCATCGACGAGGGTCACCCCCGGCGCGGCCGCGAGCGCGACGGCCGTCGCCACCGTGCTGGCACCGGCACCCCCGCAGGACCCGCCCACGACGACCAGCCGGCCACGCTCCACCGGGGCGCGCACCGCAGCCGTGGACCGGGCGAGCAGCCAGGACTCGTCGCCCGGGAGCACCGCGACCCGTTCGGCGCCGAGCTCCACGGCGCCGGCCCAGTCGGCGGCCGGCAGTTCCCGGGTGGCCACGACGACGACGGCCGGGCGGCGCGGCAGGGCCTGGACCACTCCCGAAGCAAGGGCGTCGGCCCCGATGAGGACCAGTGGGGCCTGCCGGTACGCGCGGCGCAACGCCGGCCCACCCGTGGCGAGTTCCGGCTCGGCCCCGGCAGCGGCCAGCAGCCGGAGGAGTTCGTCGAGGAGGCCCTCGTCGGTGCTGACGACGAGGGGGCGGGCGGACGCGCACGAAGGGGACACGCCCCGACCTCACCGGGATATGGGCAGACAGTGCCAGAACGGCGGTGAAACTGTGGATGACCCGTACGGGTGTGGACGGCGCGCGGGCCCCGTCACCGCCAACCGATCCACTTAGAGTCGTGCCTTGTGACCCGCGCAGCGGCGTTCTTCGACCTGGACAAGACGGTCATCGCCAAGTCCAGCACCCTGGCCTTCGGCCGGCCGTTCTTCAACGGTGGGCTGATCAATCGGCGTGCCGTGCTCAAGACCGCGTACGCGCAGCTCGTCTTCTCCCTCGCCGGCGCCGACGCCCAGCAGATGGAGCGGTTGCGGGCCCAGCTGACGGCGATGGTGACCGGGTGGGACGCCGCCACCGTGCACGAGATCGTCCGAGAGACGCTGCACGAGATCGTCGACCCGCTGGTCTACGCCGAGGCGGCGGACCTGATCGAGGAGCACCGCGCCGCGGGCCGCGAGATCGTCATCGTCTCCAGCAGCGGCGCGGAGATGGTGGAGCCGATCGGCGAGATGCTCGGGGTCGACCGGGTCGTCGCCACCCGGATGGTGACCGAGGACGGCCGCTACACCGGCGAGATCGAGTTCTACGCCTACGGGGAGAACAAGGCGGCCGCGATGCGGCAGCTCGCAGCCGACGGCGGCTACGACCTCGCCGATTGCTACGCCTACAGCGACTCCATCACCGACCTGCCGATGCTCTCCGCGGTCGGACACCCCACGGCGGTCAACCCGGATCGCGGGCTGCGCAAGGCGGCCCTCGAGCACGGCTGGCCGGTTCTCCAGTTCACCCGGCCGGTGAGCATGCGCGCGCGATTCTCGGCGCCGCCGGCGCCCGTGGTCACCGGTGCCGCGGTCGGTGTGGGCGCGGCCGTCGTCGGCCTCGCCTGGTACGCCCGGCACCGGGCGCTCCGGGCGGACGTCCTCGCCGTCGACGACCCCGGCCCGGTGTCGGGCCGCAGGCGCGGTCGCGGGGCCTGACGTCCCGGCGAGGCGCCCCCGCCGGCGCCGTCCGGTGGGTCATCCTGCCGACGTGGTCACCGTGGTCCTCGCCTGGCTGGCCGTGCTGGCCGTCTGCGTCGCCGCGGTGGTGTTCGGCCAGTCCACCCGCATCGCCGCCCGCCGACGGCACCGGTCGCGCGCCCGGCGGTGGGGGTTGTTCCTCTCGCTGTCCGGTCCGTGGCTGTCGATCCTCGTCGCGGCGGCGGCCGGTGGGCTCACGGGAGCGTGGCTGGCGGCCGCGGCGGCCGGCGCCTGCGGGGTGGTGCTCTGCGCCGTCGTGGGGTTCCTGCTCTCCCCTCGCTGATTCAGGCGCTGAACCGCTCCCGCACGTGGTCGACCAGGGTCCGCGCACCCGAGACCGGGGAGAAGGCGCGCGCCGCGGCGGTCAGCGCGGCCAACTCGTCGGCACGCAACGAGATCCCGGCGGCCGCGGCATTGGATTCCAGCTGCTCCACGCTCGATGCGCCCGGGATCACGACCACCCGCGGCAATGCGATGAGCCAGGCGAGGGCGATCTGCGCCGGCTTCGCGTCATGGGCGGCCGCCACCTCCCGCAGCAGGCCCAGCAGCGGTGCCACGCGGCGCAGGTTCTCGGTACCGAACAGCGGATTGACCGCCCGCACGCCGCCGGGGCGGCGGTCTGCGCCGTACCGGCCGCCGAGCAGGCCCTGCGCGAGCGGGCTGTAGGCGATCACCATCCGGTTCGCCCGCTCGGCGAAGGGGACCAGGTCGTCCAGGGGGCCGGCGTGCGCCAGGGAGAACTGGACCTGGTTGCTGACCACCGGAACACCGAGTGCGGCGTCGGCGGCGCGCCAGCGCTCGAGCGAGTAGTTCGAGACGCCCGTTGCGCCGATCCCGCCCTCGTCCAGCAACTGCCGGAACCCCGGCATGATCACCGAGTCCGGCACGACCGGGTTGGGCTGGTGCACCTGGTAGAGCGGGATGCGCGTCAGCCCGAGCCGCCGGGCGCTGCCCGCCCAGCGCTGCCGGACGATGGCCGGGACCGGCACGACCGGGAAGATCTTGCTGGCGACGACGACCGCGCCACGCTCGGCCCCGAGCGCCGATCCGAGGATCCGCTCGCTCCGGCCGAAGGCGTAGATCTCGGCGGTGTCGAAGAGGGTGATGCCCAGCGCCCGGGCCCGGCGGACGATGTCGACGGCGGCCTGATCGGCGTACCTGTCGCCGTAACCCCACTCGCGCGAGCCGAACTGCCACGTGCCCAGGCCGATGCGGCTGACCGGGCCCAGACCGTCGACGTCGAGATACTCCACCCGATCAGTGTTCGCGCCCGAGCCGGCGTCCGCCGGGTCAGCCGGGTCAGCCGGGTCAGCCGGGTCAGCCGCGGAGCAGGCTCTCGCAGATCGCCAGACCCTCCAGGGCGCCGTGCTCGGTGGCCCGGCAGCAGTGCACGAGCCAGCCCGCCACCCCCGCCTCGGTGGCCGACGCGTAGCCGGCCAGCGCCTGCGCGTAGGCATCCCTGCCGAGTTCGGCGAACCCCACCTCCGGAACCGACACGGCCTTCGGGTCCAGGCCGCGGGTGATGCCGGTGAGCCGTCCGGCCGCGCGCGCGACGATCCCGTCGGCGGTGCCGAACGGGGCGAGCGCGGCCAGTTCCCCGTGCACCAGCGCGGCCACGAGCACCGCCGGCGCCGTCGTGCCGGCGGTGACCAGCGAGAACAGACCGGAGAGGCGGGGACCCGCGTGCTGCGCGGGCCGACCGAGGCCGGCGGCATCGGCCAGGTCGGCCGCGGCGAGGACGTGCAGCCGGGCGAGCACCTGGCCCGGCGCCCGCGACCACGTCTCCACCATCGAGCCCAGCCCTGCGGAGACGCGCAGTGCCCCCTGCACCACGGGGTCACCGACGTCCCCGGCCCGCAGCTGGGCCAGCGGGATGTCGGCGCCTTCCAGCGCCGCCGAGGCCCGGGCGCCCCGGAGGGCGGACTCGGTGCTGACCCCGGCGGACTCCTGGCGGAGCACGCGGTGCCCGAGCAGCCGGTCGATGCCGGCGCGGGCGGCGTCGGCGGCGTCGCGCACACCGGGGAGGTCGAGCAGCGGGGCCAGCGGGTCGGGCGCCGTGGGACCGGCCGCGGGGCGGGCGGAACCCGGTCGGACGGGGATGCTCACGTGCTCTCCTCGCTGCGCTCGTCGGTCCCGTGACCAGAGCTGCTGTGTCGATGCGTGCCTCGCAGGCTCGGCCGCGACGACGACGGTACGAGGCGGGCCCCCGGCACCCGCACGCCCCTCGCCTACGATCCCCCGCCATGGCCCGTCCCCTGACCCTGCTGCTCGTCCGCCACGGACAGAGCGAGTGGAACGCCGCCGGCCTGATGCAGGGTCAGACCGCGCACGTCCCGCTGACCCCGCTCGGGCACGAGCAGGCCCGCGCGGCCGCCGCCGAGCTGGCCGGCCTGAGCCCGGGTGCGCTGATCTCGAGCGATCTGGTCCGTGCGGTGCAGACCGCGGAGCACTGCGCCCGCGCGACCGGCCTGCCGATCGTCACCAGCCCGGCGCTGCGCGAGCAGGGGTACGGCGAGCTGGAGGGAAGGCCCTCCAGGGAGCTGTGGGACATCGTCGACTGGACCGATCCGCACTGGTCGGCGCCGGGCGGGGAGAGCCTGGCGGAGCTGCAGGGCCGGGTGGGAGCCTTCCTGAAGCACCTCGGCGCCGAACCTCCCGCCGACGTCATCGCGCTCGTGACGCACGGCGACACGATCCGCGCGGCGCAGGCGGTCGTGGCCGGCCTCGGTCCAGACGCGATGCCCGCCGTCACCCCGCCCAACGGGACGGTGACCCGTCTGGAGCTGATCGCGTGAGGAACACCGCGAGCGAGCACCGACGGGACCCGGAGCGGCGATGAGGCTCACCGGTCCACTGGAGTCGGCGGCGCTCCTCACCGTGCTGCCGGTACCCCGGGCGGCGGCGGCCTCGGCACGCGGCGTGCTCCCCTGGGCGCCGCTGGTGGGCCTCGCACTCGGCGGGATCGGAACCGGCGTCGCCGTCGTCGGCGACCGGTGGATCTCCCCGCTGGCCGGCGCGGTGCTCGGGATCGCCGTCCTGGCGCTGCTCACGCGAGGTCTCCACCTCGACGGGCTGGCCGACACCGCCGACGGACTCGGGCCGCTGCGGGGCCGGGAACGGGCGCTGCAGGTCATGCATCAGAGCGACGTCGGCCCGTTCGGCGTCGTAACGCTCGTGTTGACCCTGCTGCTGCAGATCGCCTGCCTGTCGGCCCTCCTGGAAACGCCCTGGGGCTGGCTGGCCTTCTGGTCCGCTGTCACGGTGGCCCGGCTGGCGATGGCACGGACGGGACTGCCCGGGGTGGCGACGGCGGAGGGCTCGTCGCTGGGCGCGCTGGTCCGGGGCACCGTCTCGGTTCGCTGGTTCGCCGGGTGGGCTGCCGTGCTGGCGGCCCTGCTCGTGGCGGGCACGACCGGGGACCCGGGGCCGGCCGTCCGCCTCGCGGGAAGTGCGCTGGCGGGTCTGCTCGCGGCCGAAGTGCTGCACCGCCGTGCCCGCGCCCGGTTGGGCGGCGTGACCGGCGACGTCATGGGCGCCATGGGCGAGACGACGACCGCGGCCACCCTGCTGGTGGCCGCGGTCGCCCTCTGACCGAGCCGCCCTGGGTCAGCGGCGGCGCAGGAACCCCTCGACCATGCGGCCGATGCCGCCACTCGTGGCGGGGGTGGCGGTCCGCCCACGGCCCATCCCGCGCCGACCCGTGGGCCGACCCACGCCGCGCGCCGGACGTGCCGTGGTGCGGCCGCCACGTGCGCCGCTCCGGGCTGCGGTCTCTGCAGTTCCCATCAACCTTCCGAGAATGCTCATGGGCGCATGAATTCCCGGAGCGCGGCGGACGACCCGCCCACCAGCGCATCTTCCCGCCGCAGCGGCGTGTCCTAACGCTGCGTCAATCTTAGGTGACAGGGCGATCGGCGGCGTTCGCGCTGGTGAGCGCGGCTGATCAGGCGGCGCCGAGCGCGTCCGCCATCCGGTGGTGGCTCACCGCCTCGGCGGCCCGGCTCTGCCGCTCCAGCGTGCGCGCCAGGGCACGGCGGGCCCACCCGTTGGCGGGCGCCAGCTCGACCAGCCGGGTCAGCGTTTCCTCGGATCGGGCCAGCTGCGCCGACCCGAAGTAGGACCGCGCCAGCAGCTCCAGGGCGGCCTCGTTCGCGGGTTCCGCGGCGACGACGCGCTCGAGCATGCGGGCCGCCTCCGTGGGCTGGCCCATGGCGAGGAAGAGGTCGGCCCGGAGGAACTCCGAGTGCAGGTCGATCTCGAACGGCTGGGTCATGTGCACCTCAACGCCGGCGCGCCCGCCCGCCTTCCCGCCGCATCCGGATGCCGTCCGCCGGCAGAAGACAGCGCATCACACCCTCCCCGAGGAGCTCCCGATGCAACTGCGCCACTTCCCGCACCGTCCAACGACGACCGCGCCCGCGCCCGACGACGAGGGCCGCTCCTACGACTCGCGGGTCTTCGCGGTGCAGCGGGCGGGAGCCGTCACCGTCGCCCTGGTGATCCTGGTGTTCGGGCTGCTGGGGTTCGCCGGCGGGCTGGACTTCTTCTCCACCAGCGGGGAGCCCATCCTCGGCATGTCGTCCAACGGCCTGCTGTCGACGATCTCCGTGATCACGGCGGCGGTCCTGGTCGTCGCGGCCGCGCGCGATCCGCGCGTCGCCTCGACGATCATGATCGTCGTCGGCTCGTTGTTCATCGTGTCGGCGCTGGCGAACCTGGCGGTCCTCCGGACCGGCCTCAACGTGCTCGCCTTCGAGATGAGCAACGTGGCCTTCTCCGCGGCCGCCGGGCTCACGCTGCTCCTGCTCGGCGCCTACGGCCGGCTGACCGGGAACCTGCCTCCGGACAGCCCCTACGCCGGTTCGCGCGCGCTACCGGCGCCCGAGCCCCCGGAGTACCCGTCCACCCCGGCCGAGTTCGCCGCCGAGCGGGCCATGCGGGCCGCCGAGATCGCCGTCGTGAACCACGTCGCGACCGCCGAGCAGCGCCGTCGGGTCGCCGCGATGGCCGAGGTGACCAGCCGGGCGGACCGCCGCCGGGTGTGGATGGAGTTCGACGCCCGCCAGGCCTGACCCGTGCCGGTCAGTCCTCCTCCGGGTCGGGCAGGCGGGCTCCCGGCACCACCTCGCTGCCCGCCCCGACCCGGGCCTGCCGCCCGACGAGCGTGACGTCGTCGTCGCCGCCGACGACGGCCCGCTCACCGACGTCGACGCGGTCGTCGAGGACGGCGCGCACCACCCGGGCACCGGCCCGCACGCGCACCCCGGGCAGCAGCACCGAGTCCACGACGGTCGCCCCCTTCTCCACCACCACACCGGGCGACAGCACCGACCCCCGCACCTCGCCGGCCACGCGGGTCCCGCCGGAGACCAGGCTCTCGTCCACCACCGCTCCGGGGAGGATCCGGGCGGCACTGTGCCGGCCGCCCCGGGTGTGCAGTGGCCAGGCGGGGTCGTCCAGGTCGATGGGCGGCTCCGCCGCGAGGAAGTCCCGGTGAGCCTGCCAGTACGCCATGACCGTGCCGACGTCGCGCCAATAACCCTGGAGCGGATACGCACGGGCCAGACCGTCGCGGGTCTGGGCGGGCAGCAGGTGGCTGCCGAGGTCCTCGAGGCCGTCCTCGCCGAGCTCGTCGTCGAGCCCCTCGAGACGGTCCAGCGTGGCGTCCGGTGTGAAGACGAAGACCTCGTTGGTCGCCGTGGAGGTCGCCGGCTCGTCCGGCTTGTAGGCGTAGTCGGTGATCCGGTCGCCGTCCCCGAGCTGCACGATCCCGTACCGGGAGGCGTCGTCGGCGGCGACCTCGGTGGTCACCATCGTGACCTCCGCCCCCGAGCCCAGGTGGGCATCGACGACCTCGCGGTAGTCCAGCTTGTAGACGGCGTCGGAGCTGACGACGACGAGCGCGTCGGCGGAGAACTCGCGGATCAGGTCCGCCTGGCGCCACAGCAGGTTCGCCGTGCCGCTGACCCAGCCGCCGCGGTCGGTGCCCTGGAACGGCGGCAGCATCATCAGGCCGCCGGAGGTCCGGTCGAGGTCCCACGGCCGGCCGTTGGCCAGGTGGTCCGACAGCGACGTCGGGTGGAACTGCACCGACACCCAGACGTCGGCGATCCCGGAGTGCTGGCAGTTGCTCAACGGGAAGTCGATGAGCCGGTACACCCCGGCGAAGGGCACGGCCGGCTTGGCGCGCTGCTCGGTCAGCAGTTCGAGCCGGCCGCCTGCTCCGCCGGCCAGCACGAGGACGAGGATCCGGGGAAGGGCCATGGCCTGCCGCTACCCCGGGTCGAGCGGTCCACGCCCGGACGACGCCGCGATCCGGAACGAGAACCCGGCCGTGCGACCAGGTCCCCCGGGCCACCTGGCGGCATCATGTCGGCATGGCACGCCCGTCCACCGAAGCAGTTCGGCCCGCGCTGGGCCGCACTGCCTGCGTGCTGGGGCTGATCGGGTTCACGGTGACCGGATGTGCAGCACCGCGCGCGTGCACCCAGGTGATGTACGAACCGGGTGTGACGGTCGACCTCGGCGGCCTGGACATCGACCTGCGCACCGCCGACGCTCGCATCTGCCTCGACGCCGAGTGCACCGACGTGCCCGTCACGGTCCTGATGCCCGCGCCGACCAGCGCTCCCAGCGCAGAGCCGACCGGACCGGCACAGATCCTCCCGGAGCGCGCCTCGGTCGAATGGCAGCGCCCGGTCCCGGATCAGGACCGGGTCGAGGTCAGCCTCGTCCTCACCGACCGGGTGAGCGGCGGTGCTCTCTACCGCGGCCGCACCACGACGGAGCCCACGGTGAGGGAGCCCAACGGGCCCGGGTGCGGAGAGATCCGGACCCTGCCGCCGCTGACCGCACGGCCCGATGGCTACCTGCTGACCACCTGACCGGAATCGGTCGGACGCCGGCCGCCTTGGAGAGGGGCATGGCTGTGCGCGGACCGTCCCGGTCGACCTCCTTCTGGTCGATCGCGGTCCTGCTCGTGCTGGTGCTCGCCGCATCCGGGGTCCCGTCGCCGCTCTACCGCGTCTACCAGGAGCGCTTCGGCTTCAGCGACGGCGTCCTGACCACGGTGTTCGGCATCTACGTCTTCGCCCTGCTCGCCGCGCTGCTGGTCGTCGGCGGCCTCTCCGACCACGTCGGCCGCCGTCCGGTGCTGGCCGGTGCGCTCGTCGTCCAGGCCGGGGCGATGCTGCTGTTCCTGTTCGCTGACGGCGTGGGCTGGCTGCTGGCTGCCCGAATCGTGCAGGGCCTCGCCACCGGTGCGATGACCGGCGCGCTGGGTGCGGCCCTCCTGGACTTCCAGCGCAGCGACCGGCCGCTGGGCGCCCTGGTCAACAGCGCCTCTCCCGGGCTGGGCCTGTCCCTGGGCGCGGCCGGCGCCGCACTGCTGGTGCAATTCGTCCCCGCGCCGACCGACTGGGTGTTCGGCGTCCTGACCGGAATCTTCCTGCTGTCGGCGGCCGGGATGCTGCTGCTGCCCGAGTCCTCACCGCGGACGCCCGGCGCGCTGGCCTCGCTGCGCCCTCAGGTGCACGTGCCGCGGCCCCAGCGCCCCGAGTTCCTCGTGGTCCTCCCCTGTCTCGCCGCCACCTGGGCACTGGGCGGCCTCTACGCCTCGCTCGGTCCCTCGCTGGTCGCCGGAGTCTTCGGCGTCGACGACCACCTCGTGGGCGGCCTGCTGATCCTGGCGCTCAACGGCACCGGCCTCGTCGGGTCGCTGAGCATGCGCGGCGCGGCCCCGGAACGCGCGATGGTCCTCGGGGTCGTGGTCTTCGCAGTCGGGGTGGCCGGAACGGTCGGCGCGCTGTTCTCCGGATCCCTGGCTCTCTTCTTCGTCGCCGCAGTGGTCTCCGGCTTCGGTTTCGGCTCCGCCTTCCTCGGGGCGATGGCCACGGTGACCCGCGGCGTGGCCCCCGGAGACCGGGCCGCTCTGCTGTCGAGCGTCTTCGTCGTCAGCTACCTCATGTTCAGCATCCCGGCGATCGCGGCAGGCCTCGCGGCCGGCGAGATCGGCCTGGAGCGGACGGCGGAGATCTACGGCGCCGTGGTGATCCTGCTGGCGCTGTCGGCCGCCACGAGCCTCCGGTGGCGGAGCCGCCGCGGTGCGGAGCCGACCCGTCCCGCGCTCGAGGACTCCCGGCCCGTCGCCGCCTGAGCGGCCGTCCCTCGGCCGACCGAGCACACCTCAGCGCCAGACGGCGTCGACGAAGCCCTGAACCCGTAGGTGCCCACCGTGTTGCCGTTGCGACCCGCCTCGCCCGTCCGGCGGGCGGTGCAGCAGGACCGGCGCCTCGGGGGGAGACGGCGACCGCCCCGGACGGCGTCATGCGGGCAGGTCGCCGCCCGGCCCCGCCGCTTCTGCGAGCAGCCGCTCCCGGTGCTCCTCCGCCAGCAGATCGACGTACACGGTGCCGTTCAGGTGATCGACCTCGTGCTGCAGGCAGCGCGCGGCCATACCGGTCGCCTCGATGGTCACCGGCGCACCCTTGATGTCGACGCCGTCCACGCGGGCCCGGAAGGCACGGGGCAGCTCGGCGTAGGGGCCGGGCACCGAGAGGCAGCCCTCCTCGGTGATCTCCTCGGCCGGCTCGTCGCCGACCGGTTCCGGAAGCGTCAGGCTCGGGTTGATGACGTAGCCGACGACGTCCTCGCCCTCGGCGTCCGGGCAGTCGATGACGAAGATCCGGGCGTCGACGCCGATCTGGTTGGCCGCCAGACCCACTCCGTCGGCCTCGGCCATGCTCGCGAACATGTCGAGGAGCAGGCGGCGCAGCCCCTCGTCGAACTCGGTCACCGGGGCGCACGGCCGGTGCAGGACCGGGTTGCTGCCGTAGGTGACGATCGGCCGGGCGGCGCCGTCGTAACGGCCGGGCAGGCGCATGACCGCCGATCCTAGGGAGGCCACCTCGGCGGCCGGTCGGCACGATGTCCGGTGTGACCGTGCCAACCGCCCTGGGCCTCGTCCTCGGCGCGGCTGCTGACCTGCTCCTGGGAGATCCCCGCCGCGGTCACCCGGTCGCCGGGTTCGGCACCGCGGCGCTCGCGCTGGAACGCCGGACCTGGCGTGATTCGCGGGCGGCCGGTACCGCCCACGTGCTGGTCCTCACCGGCGCGGCAGCGGCCCTGGGCACGGCGCTGGACCGGGGCACCCGGCGGCGTCCGGTGGCCCGGACGCTGGTGACCGCGGCGGCGACGTGGACGGTCCTGGGTGGCACGTCGCTCGGCCGCGCCGCGGAGACGATGCAGCGGGCCCTGACGGCGGGGGACCTCCCGGCCGCCCGCGCCGCGTTGCCGGCCCTCGCCGGCCGGGACCCGCGCGGACTCGCTGAGGACGACCTGGCCCGCGCCACGGTCGAGTCGGTCGCGGAGAACACCTCCGACGCCGCGGTCGCCCCGCTGTTCTGGGGGGCGGTCGCCGGCATCCCCGGCCTCCTGACCTACCGGGCGGTCAACACGCTCGACGCGATGGTGGGACACCGCTCCCCCCGCTATGGCCGGTTCGGCTGGGCCGCCGCCCGGCTGGACGACGTGGCGAACTGGCTCCCGGCGCGGGCCACCGCCGTCCTGACCGTCGCCTGCGCACCCCTGGCCGGTGGCTCGCCCCGTGGAGCGCTGCGCACGTGGCTGCGGGACGGTGGGGCTCATCCCAGCCCCAACTCCGGACGTTGCGAGGCCGCCACCGCCGGCGCGCTGGGGTTGCGCCTGGGGGGCCGGAACGTCTACGGCGGCCGGGTCGAGCTGCGCCCCGCCCTCGGGGACGGGCGGCCGCCGACGGCCGGCGACATCGAGCACACGGTGCGGCTCTCCCGCGCGGTCTGGATCGCTGCGGCGGTCCTGGCGGCCACCGGACGACTGGCCCCGCTGCTGCGGTCCTGAACCTGGGACCGATGGTGACTACCCAGGCGTGGACCTCCGCCACATAGGGTCACGACTCCACGGCGCCCCGGCATTTCGGCCGATGTCGTTCTGCCCTAGACGGTCGTTGGACTCCTGCGTTGTGCCCAACCCCGTCGTACCGTCCTCGAATCGGAGCGACCGCGCCCACAACGGGCGCGGGCCGGGCGGTCGACAACGCGGCCGCAGTGCCGCGGACGTCCGGTGCGCCTCTGACAAGGGGGAAGCCATGTCGATACCGGCTGTGTCGCGTCAGCGGGTCGTCACCCGCCCGTCGCACGGCGTCGCCACACCACATCCGCAGGTCGCTGTTCCTCGGCCCGCGCCCGAATCGGGCCCGCCTCCCGAGCACATCACCGGCCGCTACCGCTACGACCGCCGCAGCGGCACCTGGTGGTGGTCACCGGAGATGTTCGCCCTGCACGGCCTGCCGGCCACGTCGGCCCAGCCGGACGCCGGGGAGCTCCAGCCCGTGGAGGACCGCGGCCGCATCCTCGAGGCGCTGGCACGGGCCGGCACGGACGGTCGCGCCTTCGCCCTGGAGACCCGCATCGTCCGCCCCGACGGGCAGGCCCGGGCCGTCGTCCTGGTCGGGGAACCGCAGCGGGACCGGACCGGGGAGGTCGCCGCCGTGGAAGGCATGTGCATCGACATCACCGAGTGCCGCCCACACGGCTCGGACCCCGATCGAGCGCAGGCCCTCGAGGTGGAGGTGGGGCAGATGCGCGCCGCGATGGCCAGCCGCGCCGCCATCGAGCAGGCCAAGGGCATCCTCATGCTGCTGACCACCTGTGGCGACCAGGTCGCCTTCGATCTCCTGGCCCACATCTCCAGCCACACCCACCGCAAGGTGCGCGACGTCGCGGAGGTCATCACCCGCTCCGCCGCCGGGCAGTCCCGTCTGCCCGACGACATCCGCGCGATCATCCGCGACGCGTGCCCACCGACGCAGCCACTGCGGTGACTGCGGCCTGAGTTCCGCTCCCTCGGGACCGTTCGGGGAGAATGCCCGGATCACGCACCGACACCCCGTCGACGGCGTGCACCCGAGGGGAAAGCAGCGGCGTGGTCTACCTCATCTCCCGGCTCATCCTGCGACCGCTGTTCCTGCTCGTCTTCCGGCCGCGCGTGGTGGGCCGGGAGAACGTGCCGGCCACCGGCGCCTTCATCATCGCCAGCAACCACCTGTCGTTCATCGACAGCATGGCCATCCCCCTGATGGCGCCACGACGGGTCGGCTATCTGGCGAAGGCGGAGTACTTCACCGGGTCCGGCATCAAGGGCTGGTTCACGAAGACGTGGTTCACCGCGCTGGGCGCCCTGCCCGTCGAGCGGCAGACGCACCGTGCCGCCCAGCAGGCGCTGGACACGGCGATGACCGTGCTCCGGGCCGGGGGCGGCTTCGGCATCTACCCGGAGGGCACCCGCTCCCGTGACGGTCGCCTGGCGCGGGGCAAGACCGGCGTCGCGTGGCTGGCGCTCACGGCCGACTGCCCCGTCGTGCCGGTCGGCATCACCGGCACCGACCGCATCCAGCCGGTCGGCGCGCGCTGGCCGCGACCGCACCGCTTCACGGTGGTCTTCGGCAAACCACTGACGTTCTCCGAGCACCGCGGCAAGGCCGGCAGCAACCGCGCGCGGCGTGAGGTGACCGACACGATCATGGAGGCCATCGCCGAGCTGTCCGGGCAGGAGAAGGCCGGCTGGTGACTCCTGCGGGGGTCAGTCCCGGGTGAGCGACGCCCGGACGTCGTCCGGCCACGGGATGGCACGCCCTTCGTCGGTGGCCACGTACGTGGTGCGGACGACGCAGCACAGGCGCTCGCCCACGCGCACGGTGTAGCGGACCGTCACGCTGGTGCGGCCCACCTTCTCCGTCTCGGCGTCGACCGTGACCGTGTCGCCCCAGCGGGCCGACGACGTCCACTCCAGCGTGCTGGCCTTCACCACGGGATCGATCCGCCGGGCGACCAGCGCGTCCCACGGCAGACCGTGCGCGGCCCACCAGGCGTTGGAGGCCTCGTCCGCCCAGGTCAGGTAGTGGGCGTTGAAGACGACGCCCTGCTGGTCGCACTCCACATAGCGGACCGGCGAACTCCACTGTGCTGCCACGGCGCAGCAGGCTATCCGGAGCGGCGTCTACGGTCGGCGCGTGGATCCCGCCCCCGTCCCGGCTCCGGCTCCGTCGTCCGCCTCCGGCGCCGAACCCGCGGCCGATGTGCTGGCCGGCTACCGCACCCCCAGCGGTCGGGTGCTCGACAAGGTGATCCACCACCTCGACGACCACTGCACGGCCTTCATCCGGCTCTCTCCGTTCGCCACCCTGGCGACGGCCTCGGTCGACGGCTGGCCCGACGTCTCGCCCCGCGGGGGCGACCCGGGCTTCGTCCGCGTCCTCGACGGCAGTCGCCTGGCGATGCCCGACCGGTCGGGCAACAACCGCATCGACAGCCTGCGCAACCTCTCCGGGAACCCGCGGGCCGCGCTGATGTTCTTCGTCCCGGGCATCGACGAGACGCTGCGGGTGTACGGCACGGCGACACCGATCCCCGCTGACGCGCTCGGCGTGGACTTCACCGAGTTCGGCAGGCAACCGCTGTCGGTGCTGGTGATCGAGGTGGAGCGGGCCTACTTCCAGTGCTCCAAGGCAGTCATGCGGTCCGGGCTGTGGGATCCGGAGCGTCGGGTGGAGCGGTCGGTCTTCCCGCCGTTCTCACAGGTCCTTCGGGACCACTGCCGGGACGACACCATCCCGGACGAGGCGACGCTGCGGACGGGGCTGGCCCTCGAGCTCTGAAGAAGGACCCTGTCCTCCTCACCGCTCGCGAGCTCGCGGCGAGCCTCTGGACGGGGCCGAATGTCGGTGGCCTCCCCTAGCGTCCGGCCATGGCATTCGACGTGCAGGTCGCGATCGACTGCGCCGCCCCGCACGAGCTGGCCGACTGGTGGGCCGAGGCCCTCGGGTGGCAGGTGGAGTCGCAGGACGAGTCGCTCATCCGTCGGATGATCCAGACCGGCGCCGCGGCGGAGGGTGACACGATCCGGCACCGCGGCGCGCTGGTCTGGCGAGCGGGCGCCGCCATCAACTCGCCGGACCCGGATCGGCCCCGGGTCCTCTTCCAGCACGTGCCCGAACCCAAGAACGGCAAGAACCGGGTGCACGTGGACGTGCGCGTGGGGCCCGAGCGGCAGGAGGCCGAGGTCTCACGGCTGCTCGCGATGGGCGCGACCGAGCTCTGGCGTGCGTCGCAGGGCCCGCATGCGTGGGTCACGATGGCCGATCCCGAGGGCAACGAGTTCTGCGTCGGCTGAGCGGCCCGGCTCAGCCGGCGCGCAGGTCCCGGAGAAGTCTCCGGTCGGCCACCGCGCGCTCGGCCAAGACCCGCGCCCGCCGTCGCCGGGTCCGGCGTCCGCTGCCGGAGTACCGCGCGTCCTCGACCAGTTGGAAGGCGGCCAGCACGCTGGCCTGCACCGCCCGTGCCCGGGGCGCCGCTGGTCGCACTGGTTCGGACGTCGTCATGGGAGTTCCCCTTCTCCCGGGGGCTCCCGTGAGGACCCCGTGCGTCCATGGTGCCCCGGCGTCGCCGTCATCAACCCTCTGCGTGAGCAATTGGTGCCGATGTGTCACAAGTGACACGTCGGGCATCTGCTGCACCCGACGCACAGTGCGCCGTGCCGATCCGGCGCACGTACCGTGCCGGGATGGCCCGCGTCGACCGAGTCCGCCGATGGGTCGCTCGGATCTCGGGGCTCGCCCGCCACACCGTCGGCACGGCCCGCCCCGACTCCCCCGCTGTGGACTACCGCCCGCGCGCCGACGGCCGGCCCGATCCCGGCGAGATCGTGTGGGCGTGGGTCCCCTACGACGAGGGCGACGGCCGCGGCAAGGACCGGCCGGTGCTGGTCGTCGGGCGCCGCAACGCGGCCCTGCTGGGGCTGATGCTCACCAGCAAGGACCACGACCGGGACGCCGCCGACGAGGCCCGGCACGGCCGGGTCTGGACCGACATCGGCACCGGGCCCTGGGATGCCCGCGGCCGGCCGAGCGAGGTCCGGCTGGACCGCCTGCTGGTCCTGGACCCGGCCACGGTCCGGCGGGAGGGTGCCGCCCTGGACCGGCGCCGCTTCGACCGGGTCGTGGCCGCAGCGCGCCGTGTGCAGGGCTGGTGAGCGCGGCGGACGGGTCGTCGTTTCAGGCGGGCAGCGGCGCCGGCGCGACGGCGTGCAGGCGCCGTTTGGCGAGCGCGATCGGCAGCTGACCGACGACCGCGGGCAGCAGCCAGAAGATCGGATCGGCGGTTCCTGCCACGAGGACACCGGTCACGAGCGCGATGTACGAGCCGCCGAGAAGGTGCGGCTGCCAGCTCCGCCACCCGCGCCACGAGCGCCGGCGAGCGAGCGCGCCGGTGACCGCGAGGGCCTCGGTGAGCGCCCCGAAGGGCAGCAGCCACCACAGACCCGCGGCGGTGACGGCGAGGAACGCCGAACTCGCCACGACCCCGGCGACGGCGAGGTGGTAGGACCAGGCGGCGGCGAGGCCGGACATGCCTCGCCGCCGCAGCAGGAGCCACGCCGGACCGAGGAGCAGGCCCGCCGTCCCGGCCATCACGTGCAGGGCGAGGACCGTGTCACGCATCGTCGACACCGCCGTCCGGGGATCCGTAGAGCATCCCGGCGGCCCGCCGCGCGAGTTCCAGCAATCCGTCCCTGCCCGCCGGGGGCCCCAGCCCGGCGCCGGTGAGGTTGCCGGTGGCGGCTAGGTCGGCGAGGCCATGGACGAGCGACCACGCCGCGACGACGGCCGCCCGGGCGTCCTCGACCCTCCCCTCGGCCGCCAGCGCGTCCACGCCGGCGGCCAGGACGCCGAACGTCCGGGACCGTGCCGCGGCCAGTTCGGGGTCCTGGTCGTCCAGGACGTCCGGCGTGAACATCACGGCGAAGTGGCCGGGGTGGTCGTGGGCGAAGGCCACGTACGCCACCCCTACCTCGAGGAAGCCTGCGGGGGCCGCCTTCTCGAGCGCGGTGGCGAGCATCCGGTGGCCCTCCGCCGCCAGGGCCGTCAACAGCCCGGTCCGGGACGCGAAGTGGTGGCGGTGCGCCGCATGCGAGACCCCGGCGGCCCGAGCGAGGGCCCGGACGGAGACCTCGCCCACCCCGGACTCCGTGACCACCTCCGCCGCCACGCGCAGGAGCGCCGTCCGGAGGTCGCGCACGGGAGCCGTCACGACGAAAGCTTGTCAGTGGCAAGTTGTCAGTGGCAGGGTCTTGGTGCCCTGCTGGCATGCCGGCGGAGCAGCTGCCCGACCGCGGCGGGGATCAGTCCGCGACCGACTCGTCCCGGGCCGGCTTCCGCGCGGGCGGCCGCAGGTTGTAGACGCCGAGGCCCTCGGTGAGCGGTTCCAGGTCGTACCGGTGAACCACCTTCGGACCGCCGTGGAGGTGGACGTGCGTCACCGTCGGCAGCGGTTCACCGTGCCGTGCCTCGCGGATCTCCACCCTCCCGTCGAGGGGTCCGCCGACGAACAGCAGCACGGCGTCCTCGGTGCTGGTGTCCGCTGCGGCTGCGGGGTGCTCGGTCAGCTCGGTCCTCCTCCGTCGATGCCCGGTCGACCAGGGTAGGCGCGATCGGGCGTCGGAGTCAGCCGACGACCTCGCCGCCTGGTGACCTCGGCCGCACGGACAGGGGCACGTCACGGACGCGCAGGTGCCCAGCTCCAGGTCTGGACGGCGAACACGCCCACCGGCAGCCCGATCAGGAGCAGGGCGGCGTCGTCCCACCGCCGGGGACTGGCCGAGGCCGGTCAGGGCGGCGCCGGTCCTGGTCCCACGGTCGTGGTCTGATGACGGATCGCAGTTGGGCAGTGCGGGTAGCCGTGGGACGGCGGCAGGAGAAGGGCGCGTGACCGATCTGCACCACCACGGGGACGCCGAGCTCGCCCCCGGCCTGGTCGACCTCGCCGTCAACGTGCGGGCAGGAACACCTCCGCCCTGGTTGCGCACCCTGCTGCACCGGGCGCTCGACGACAGTGCCGCCTATCCCGACGCCGGGCCCGCCCGGGCCGCGGTCGCCGCCGCGCACGACCGCGACCAGTCGGAGGTGCTGCTCACCGCGGGTGCCGCCGAGGCGTTCACGCTCCTGGCCAGGGCGCTGCGACCGCGCTCCGCGGTCGTCGTCCACCCGTCCTTCACCGAGCCCGAGGCCGCCCTGCGGGCGGCCGGCCACCCCGTCTCCCGCCTGCTGCTGAGCGCCGGGGACGGGTACCGCCTCCATCCCGCGGACGTGCCGGCGGACGCCGACCTGGTGGTCCTCGGCAACCCGACGAACCCGACCTCGGTGCTCCACCCCGCCGCAACGGTGGCGGCGCTGGCACGTCCCGGCCGCGTGCTCGTCGTGGACGAGGCCTTCGCCGACACGGTGCCGGGCGAGCCCCAGTCCCTCGCCGGGCGGGCGGACCTGCCCGGCCTGGTGGTGGTGCGCAGCCTGACCAAGACGTGGGGACTGGCGGGGTTGCGGGTCGGCTACACGCTCGCGCCCGCGGACCTGGTCGAGGCGATGACGGCGCAGCAGCCGCACTGGCCGGTGTCCACGCCCGCCCTGGTGGCACTCGTCGCCTGCACGACGCCGGCAGCGCGGGCAGAGGCCCATGCCGCTGCTGCCGCCCTCGAGGACCACCGTCGTGCCCTGGTCGACGCCCTCCCTCCGGGTGTCGACGTGGTCGGCGAGCCACGGTCCTCGTTCGTCCTGCTCCGCGTCCCCGACGGATCGCGGGTGCGCGAGGCCCTGCGCGACCGTGGCTGGGCGGTGCGCCGGGGCAACACGTTCCCGGGCCTGTCCGCCGACCACTTCCGGGTGGCGGTGCGCGACCCGGGTACCTCCCGGGCGTTCGCCGCTGCCCTCGCTGAGATTCTGTCCCGAGACCCTGCTCCCGAGGAGTTGCGCTGAGCACCGACCCGAACCCGTTCGCGGGCACGCTCTTGGGCGACACGATCGCCGCCGTCGTCCCCCGGGACGCGGCGGCCGAACGCGCCGCGCGGGAGCGCCTGGACCGCATGACCAAGCCGCCGGGCTCGCTCGGCGTCCTGGAGGACGTCGCCGCACAGCTCGCCGGCATCGCCGGCACCTGCCCCGCGCCACTGCCCGTCCCCGCGGTCGTCGCCGTGTTCGCCGCGGACCACGGCGTGCACGCGCAGGGCGTCACCCCGTGGCCCCAGGAGGTGACCGCCCAGATGGTGGCGAACTTCCTGGCCCGTGGCGCCGTGGTCAACGCCTTCGCGGCGGAACTCGGCGCCGAGGTCGTGGTGGTCGACGTCGGGGTGGCCGCTCCCCTGGACCCCGCGGAGGGGCTGTTGGACCGGAAGGTGCGGCTGGGCACGGCCGACCTGGCGGAGGGGCCCGCCATGACGATCGACGAGGCGCTCCGGGCCGTCGAGGTCGGCATCGAGGTGGCCACCCGGCTGGCCACCGCCTCGCCGTGCCTGATCACCGGCGACATGGGGATCGGGAACACCACGGCGTCGGCGGCGCTGGTCTGCGCCTTCACCGGCGCCACACCGGCGGCGGCGACGGGCCGGGGAACCGGTGTCGACGACCCCACGCTGGCGCGCAAGGTGGAGGTGGTCGGCCGGGCGGTCGCGCGCGTGCCCGCGCGACCGACCACCCCGGCAGCGGCGCTCGCCGTGCTGGCCGAGGTCGGTGGGCTCGAGCACGCCGCTCTGGCCGGATTCGTGCTCGGCGCAGCCGCGGCGCGCGTGCCGGTGCTGCTGGACGGCGCGATCGCCGGCGCTGCGGCGCTGGTCGCTGGGGGGCTCTGCCCAGCGGCGCTGCAGTACGCCCTGGCCGGGCACGCGTCGGCCGAGCCCGGACATGCCGTCGCACTGGAGGCGCTCGGCCTGCGCCCACTCCTCGGCCTGGAGCTCCGGCTGGGCGAGGGCACCGGCGCCCTCCTGGCCCTGCCCCTGGTGGCGAGCGCGGCACGGGCACTGCGCGACGTCGCCACGTTCGACTCCGCCGGCGTCACCGACAAGAGCTGATGAACGCCACCCCCGTCCACCCCGCGAGCGGGGTCGTCTACCCCGTCGGACTGCGGCTGCTCGACCGTCGCGTCGTCGTGGTGGGCGGGGGTCAGGTGGCCCACCGGCGGGTGGCGGGCCTGCTCGAGGCCAAGGCCGACGTCACCGTCGTCTCCCCCGAGGTCACCCCGGCGCTGGAAGCCCTCGTCGAACCGGGATCGCTGACCTGGATCCGACGGCGGTACGAGCCCGGGGACCTCGAGGGCGCCTGGTACGCCGTCGCCGCCACCGACGACCCCGCGGTCAACGCCGCCGTCGCCGCGGAGGCCGACCGGTCCCGGATCTTCTGCGCCCGGGCCGACGACCGATCGGCCTCCAGCGTCTGGACCCCGGCCGTGGGCCGGCACGGCGAACTCGTCGTCGGCGTGCACGGAGGCGGCGACCCGCAGCGCGCGATCGGCGTGCGCGACGCCGTCGTCGCCGGCCTCACCGACGGCAGCATCGCCGACCGGGCGGCCCGCACGCCGGAGGTGGCGCGAGCCGGGAGCGTCGTGCTGGTGGGCGGTGGGCCAGGTGACCCGGGCCTGATCACCGTCCGCGGCCGACAGGCGGTGGCACAGGCCGACGTGGTCGTGGCCGACCATCTGGCGCCGCTGTCGCTGCTGGAGTCGCTGCCCACGCACGTGGAGGTCATCGACGCCTCGAAACTCCCCCGTGGCCGGTCGATGGCCCAGGAGCAGATCAACACCCTGCTCGTCGAGCACGCCCGGGCCGGCCGCCGGGTGGTGCGGCTCAAGGGGGGTGACCCGTTCGTCTTCGGGCGGGGCATGGAGGAGCTCGAGGCATGCGTCGCCGCCGGGGTTTCGGTCGAGGTGGTACCCGGCGTCACCAGCGCGGTCGCGGTGCCCGCGCTCGCCGGCATCCCGGTCACCCACCGCGGCCTGACCCACGAGTTCGTCGTGGTGTCCGGGCACCTGCCGCCCGACCATCCGGAGTCACTGGTCGACTGGGCGGCGATCGCGCGACTGCGCGGCACCGTCGTCGTCCTCATGGGCGTGGACACCGCGCCGGCCATCGCCGCCGCTCTGGTGGAGCACGGGCGGGCACCGGACACACCGGTCGCGGTGGTGACCGATGGTTCGACCCCGACCCAGCGCACGGTCCGGACGACGCTGGCCGCACTCCCCCGGGCCGTCGTCGACGAGGCCATCCGGCCGCCGGCGGTCTGGGTGGTCGGCGCGGTCGTCGGGCTCAACGCTCCGCAGGACGCCCCACCGCCCGACGACGCCGATCTCTACTGAGCCCGCCGCTCCGGCGTTCCCGCGGGAACGTCTCTGCGGGTCCCCCGTCGTTCGTCCGACCAACTGCGTCAGTGGTGGCGACTAGCCTTCGCACACGCGTTCGAAGGAGGTCTGGTGTCCATCTTCTCGCCGTCCGAGCACCGGTCCGGCAGTTCACTGCCCGACCTGGCCGCCGCCATCACCGCCGGAGCAGTGCGCATCGCCGCCGCGACCGCGGCCTGGCTCCGGCTGATCGCCGAGTTCGACGAACGGGAGGGATGGCACGGCTACGGCATCGCCTCCTGCGCCCACTGGCTGTCCTGGCAGTGCGGCCTCTCCCCCGGCGCTGCGCGCGAGCACGTCCGGGTCGCGCGGGCGCTCGGTGGGCTGCCGTTGATCGAGGCAGCCTTCGCGAACGGTCGGCTCTCCTACTCGAAGGTGCGTGCGCTCACGCGGATCGCCGAGCCTGACAGCGAGGCGGCGTTGCTGGAACTGGCCGTGGAACTGACGGCGTCACAGGTCGAGCGCACCGTGCGGCAGTGGCGCAGAGCCGAGGGCGCCAATGCTGGAGAGCCGCCGCCGGAGGGCCGGCAGTCGTTCGAGCACTGGTGGGACGAGTCGGGGATGTTGACCGTCCAGGTGCGCATGCCTCCCGAGGCAGGCGCGGGCTTCATGGCCGCCATCGATTCCCTGGCCGAACGGGAAGCTCGCCGCGAGCGGGCACAGGCGAACCGGGACGACAGGGGGAAAGCCGGGCCGGGGACCGCCCCCGGCAGCCCCGTCCGCGACAACATGTCCGCTCGTCGGCTCACCGCCCTGACCCGACTGGCCGAGGTCGCCGTGGACTCCGACCGCCGTCCCGGCGACCCCCCTCGCCGCGAGGTGGTCGTGCACGTCGACGCTGCCGTCCTCGCCGACGACGGCGCAGCGGGCCGGGCCTACCTCGAGGGCGGTCCCGCGCTGCCCCCGGCACTCACCCGGCGGATGCTCTGCGAGGCCTCCGTGGTCGCCATGCTGGAGCAGGACCGCGAGCCCCTCGCGGTCGGCCGCCGGAAGCGGCGGGCCACCAGAGCGCAGCGCATGGCGTTGCTGCGTCGGGACGGCGGCTGCGCCCGGCCGGGATGCCCGGAGGGCCGCATCGAGCGGCTGCACGCGCACCACCTGCAGCACTGGCTCTTCGGCGGGCGGACGGACCTGACGAATCTGGTCCTCCTGTGCGACCGGGACCACGGTCTCGTCCACGAACTCGATCTGGTGATGAGCCGCGCGGGCGGTCGGCTGGTGGTCACGACTCCGGACGGCCGCCGGGTGTGGGGGACGGCGGACGCCGGCTTCACCGGAGCGCTGGCAGGGCTCGACGCCACGTCAGCTGCCGACCAGGACGCATTCGCCGGGGTCCACCCGATCGACACCGTGGTCGGGCGCCGCCCGCACGCGCAGGCCATCGTCCTCGAGCCCGCCGAGCGTCAGCCGGCCGAGCGGTGCCTGCCGGCCACCGGCGACCGGCGACGTCGCGGTGCGCGTCCCGCGCGAACTCCGGCAGGCCCGGCGCCCGGGGGCCGCACGGCGACATCACCGCATCTGAGCCGGCACCGCTCACACCGGAAGGGCACCCGGCATCCAGGCAGCTCGACGCCGCGCCCACCGATCACCCGCACCGACGCAGCGATTGCCGCGACGCTGTTCCCCACCGGGGAACCAGCGCTCCCCGACGCCATGCCGGCGGGCGGCGAGCGCATGGACGTCCGCCACGTCGTCGGCGTCCTCATGGGCAACCGCGACCTCGTCCGCCGTCTGGCCGCAGAGGCAGCAGCCGTTCCCGCGGGAACGCCGTGATCCCGCGCCGTCAGATGTTGGCGCCGTCCGCGGGTGGCCCCTCGGGAAGGGGTGCGGCGAAGCCGGAGCCCATCGGAGCCGGGGCGTCCATGCCCACCGTGTAGGACGTCATCGACAGGGATCCGTACGCGTAGCCGTCGACCAGCACGTCGGCCGGCGTCCCCGTCGCCCCCGCGATGCCGGCGACGTACAGCAGGGGGAGGAAGTGGTCGGGGGTCGGGACGGCCAGGTCGTAGTCGCGGTGCCCGTCGAGCCGGCCGGCCGCGCTGGGGTCGGTCAGCATCGTCTCCTTCGCCCCCTCGTCGAACCGCTGCGCCCAGTCGAACCCCGCATCGGGCAACGCTCGGCTGACCCCGCCGAGGTTGTGGACCACGTTCCCGCTGCCGATCAGGAGCACGCCGTCCTCCCGCAACGGAGCCAGCGCGGCCCCCAGCTGCAGGTGGTAGTCGAACGGCTTGAGCGCGTTGATCGACAGCTGGGCGACGGGGATGTCGGCGTCCGGGAAGGCGTGCATCAGCACCGACCAGGCGCCGTGGTCGATCCCCCAGCTGTCCAGGTCCGCGCCGACCCAGGTCGGGTGGACGATGTCGGCGATCTCCTCGTACAGCTCGGGCAGGCCCGGGGGCCGGTAGTCGACCTCGAACAGTTCACGGGGGAAGCCGAAGAAGTCATGGATCGTGCGGGGCCTCGGCATCGCGGTGACCGCGGTGGCGTGCACGTACCAGTGCGCGGAGACGACGAGGATCGCGCGCGGCCGGGGCACCGCCTGGCCGAACGCCCGCCAGGCCTCGGTGTACCGGTTCTTCTCGAGCGCGTTCATCGGGTTGCCGTGACCGAAGAACGCGGCGGGCATGACGGACATGCGGCTCCACCCCTGTCTTCATCGACTGGGTCGATGATCGCCCTGAGGGCGTCCGGATGCGAGGCGTCGCACCACGCACGTCCGGTGGTCAGAGGCGGGTGGCGGCGTCCTCGAGCAGGACCTGCCGCTCGGCCGGCGGACGGCGCGGGCACGAGGTGCACGTCGGCCCGTCGGGCACCCGGTAGAGCAGGCAGCAGGAGGCCCGCCGGGTGAACCGGACCCCGGCCACGTCCACGTAGCGGGGTGCCGGCAACGGCGGCCCGATCGCTGCCGCCAGCGGTGCCGCGAGCCCCGTCGCCCGCGGGACGTCTCCCACCGCACGGCCCAGCGCCAGCAACCGGTTCGCGATCGAGTCGGTGGCGATCGCCCACAGCGGCCGTTCGCGCATCCGGCCGGCCTCGGCGACCGCGGCCACGACAGCGGCCAGGGACTCCCGCAGCTCGGTCCCGAGGTCCGCCGCGGACGCCGACGACACTGCCGCCACCGGCAGGCCGCCGGCCGACATCGACACCGCGGTGTCGGGCAGCCGGGCCGACAGCGGGACGCCCGTCGCCAGGCCGGCCAGCGAGGGCGTGAGGAGCACCGTCGAGGCGGAGTACCACCACACCGTTGCCAGCACGCGTCGGTCTCCGGTGCCCTGCCGCGGGGCCCGGGCGGCCAGCAGCTGCGCGGTCCACGAGGCGTCCGCGAGCAGCGTCGCAGGGACCACGTCGGCGGACGGTGGGGGTAGGAGCCCGAGGGCGGCGGCACCGCGGATCCGCCCGGCCACCGCCGCCTGCCCGCCCTCGGTCACCCGGCCAGTCTCGCTGGTCGCCCGTGCGCGCCCACGGCTGTCGACGACCGCGTGGCGTCCTGGGGAGACGCCGAGTGCGTCTGGGTCATACGGTGTGGCGTGAGCCACGTTGCGCCGGTCCAGAGCGGCGCTGGAATCGGGAGGTACGCATGAGCGAGACGAGCCAGGCGACCGGCGGCCGCACCTTCAGCCCGCCGGAGCAACTCGCCGCCCAGGCCAACGTCGGGCCCGATGTCTACGACGAGGCGGCGGCCGACCGGCCTGCGTTCTGGGCCAAGCAGGCCCGCCGGCTCACCTGGGCACAGGAGTGGGACGAGGTCCTGGACTGGAGCAACCCGCCGTTCGCGAAGTGGTTCGTCGGCGGCAAGCTCAACGTGGCCTACAACTGCGTCGACCGGCACGTCGAGGACGGGCACGGCGACCAGGTGGCCTACTACTGGGAGGGCGAGCCGGGTGACACCCGGGTCATCACCTACGCCCAGCTCAAGGACGAGGTCAGCAAGGCCGCGAACGCACTCACCGAGCTCGGCGTGCAGGCCGGCGACCGCGTCGCCATCTACATGCCGATGATCCCGGAGACGATCTTCGCGATGTTGGCGTGCGCCCGCATCGGCGCCGTCCACATGGTCGTGTTCGGCGGGTTCTCCGCCGACGCGCTCGCCAGCCGCCTCGAGGACTCCGGCGCCGTCCTGGTCATCACTGCCGACGGCGGCTACCGCCGCGGGTCGCCGAGCGCACTCAAGCCGGCCGTCGACGACGCGGTCGACCGGAGCCCGGGCGTCCGCAACGTCGTGGTCGTCAAGCGCACCGGCCAGGACGTCGAGTGGACCGAGGGGCGCGACCTGTGGTGGGAGGACGTCGTCGACCGGCAGTCCACCGAGCACGAGGCCGCATCGTTCGACGCCGAGCACCCGCTCTACATCATGTACACCTCGGGGACCACGGCTTCCCCGAAGGGCATCCTGCACACCAGCGGGGGCTACCTGACCCAGGTCGCCTACACGCACTGGGCGACCTTCGACCTCAAGCCCGACGACGACGTCTTCTGGACCAGTGCCGACGTCGGCTGGGTGACCGGCCACAGCTACATCGTGTACGGGCCGCTGGCCAATCGGGCGACGTCGGTCATGTACGAGGGGACGCCGGAGACCCCGCACCGCGGGCGCTGGTTCGAGCTGATCCAGAAGTACGGCGTCACGATCCTCTACACGGCGCCGACGGTGATCCGGACCTTCATGAAGTGGGGCGAGGACATCCCCGCCGGCTTCGACCTGTCGTCGCTGCGGCTGCTCGGCTCGGTCGGTGAGCCGATCAACCCGGAGGCCTGGCTGTGGTACCACGAGCACATCGGCGGTGGCCGCTGCCCGATCATGGACACCTGGTGGCAGACCGAGACCGGCGCCCACATGATCACGCCGCTGCCCGGTGTGACCACTCTGGTGCCCGGCTCGGCACAACACCCCTTCCCGGGCATCGCGGCCAAGATCGTCGACGACGAGGGGAACGAGCTGACCAACGACTCCACCGGGCTGCTCGTGCTCACCGAGCCGTGGCCGGCCATGCTGCGCACCATCTGGGGCGCCGACGAACGCTACGTCGACACCTACTGGTCACGGTTCGGGAAGAACGTCTACTTCGCCGGGGACGGCGCGAAGAAGGACGCCGACGGCAACATCTGGCTGCTCGGCCGGGTGGACGACGTCATGAACGTGTCCGGCCACCGCATCTCCACCACCGAGGTGGAGTCCTCGCTCGTCGCCCACCCGTCGGTCGCCGAGGCCGCGGTGGTCGGCGCGAACGATCCGACCACCGGGCAGGGCATCGTCGCCTTCGTCATCCTCCGCGGGAGCGCCGAGGACTCCGGGGACGACCTGGTCCAGCAGCTGCGCACCCACGTGGCCAAGGACATCGGCCCGATCGCCAAACCCCGCCAGATCATGGTTGTCCAGGAGCTGCCCAAGACCCGCTCCGGGAAGATCATGCGCCGGCTGCTGCGGGACATCGCGGAGAACCGCGAGCTCGGCGACGTGACCACGCTGACCGACTCGTCGGTGATGAACCTGATCAAGGACAAGCTCCCCGCGACGTCGTCCGAGGACTGAGCCGGCGCTCCCCTGGTGGCCACGTCGGCCACCAGGGGGCCTCGGTACCGGCACTCCGGCGAACCCTTTCCGGGATGCGGGAGCGCGGCGTCGTTCGTCGTGCGGCACCATTCTCCTGTCCGGCCGATCGATCCGGCGGGCCTGGACCAGGCCCGCATCGATCAGGCACAGCCATCCGAAGGAGGAGCCCCCGTGGCCCACAGTGTGTCGCCGGCCCGCCTCGACGCGACGGCGGCAGCCGCCGAGCCCTCGGTCGGGACGCTCGTCCAGAGCGCCATGGCCGACATGTCGACGCTGGTGCGCAGCGAGATCGAGCTGGCCAAGGCGGAGATCGGCCGGTCGGCGAAGAAGGCGGGGATCAGCGTCGCGCTGTTCGGCGCCGCCGGCGTGCTCGCAGCGTTCGCCGGGATCTACCTCTTCGTCACCATCGCGGAGGCGCTGACCGCCCTGGGCCTGCCCCGCTGGGTGTCCTACGGGATCGTCACGCTCTTCCTGCTCGTCCTCGCCGGCATCCTGGCGCTGATCGGGCGCCGGATGCTCCGGAGGGTCGAGAAGCCCGAGCGGACGCTGGAGACCCTCTCCGACCTGCCCGACGTGCTGCACCGGGAGGCTCCGGGTCAGCGTCACCGCGCCATCCCGGAGGTCAGCAACGGCCAGGTCAAGCGGGCGGGCACGCAGTCCTACACGCTCTGACCGCCACACCGAGCGACGGAGTGGCCTCCAGCCCCGTGACGGTCCGCGTCGAGGGCCCACCCGACGCGACCAGCGTCCTGCTCCCGGGCCCGTGGACCCACCGCGACATCTCGGCCAACGGCGTGCGACTGCACGCCGCCGAAGCCGGCGAGGGGCCACTGGTCCTCCTGCTGCACGGCTTTCCGCAGTTCTGGTGGGCCTGGCGCGCACAGTTGACCGACCTGGCCGCGGCGGGCTTCCACGTGGTCGCCCCGGACCTGCGCGGCTACGGGGCCAGCGACAAGCCGCCCCGCGGCTACGACCTGCCCTCGCTCTCCGCGGACGTGGCGGCCCTGGTGCGCGCGCTCGGCGAGCAGGACGCGGTGGTGGTCGGCCACGACTGGGGTGGTCTCCTGGGCTGGACCATGGCGGCGCTGCACCCGCGCACCGTGCGCCGGCTCGTCGTCCTCTCGATGGCCCACCCCCGGCGGCTGCGGGCGGGCATGACCGACCCCGCGCAGCGGCGGGCCTCCCGGTATGCCCTGGGCTTCCAGCTGCCCCGCCTGCCCGAGCGCCGGCTGACCCGGGCCGACGACGACCCCGTCGCCGACCTGATGCAACGGTGGGCCGGCCCGGCGTGGGCACGCACCCCGGGGTTCGCCGAGGCGGTGGAGCGCTACCGCTCGGCCGCGCGGATCCCCCAGGCCGCCTACGGCGCCATGGAGTACCACCGCTGGGCGGCCCGGTCGCAGCTGCGCCCCGACGGTCTCCGCTACGCGCGGCGGATGGCCGCCCCCATCAGCGCGCCCACGCTGCAGCTGCACGGCACGCTGGACCCCTGCGTGCTCGTCGACACCGCGCGCGGCTCGGGTCGCTACGTCGCCGGCGCCTACGAGTGGCGGGAGCTGCCGGGCATCGGCCACTTCCCGCACGAGGAGGCACCGGCCGAGGTCAGCCGGGCCATCGCCGAGTGGGCCACCTGACGGTATGGAACGGCCCCGGGTGACGTAATGGAGCGGCCACCCTTCAGGGCCCGGCGACCCACTGAAACGGCCCCGTTCAGGGTCCCGCGCTGAGCCTGCGAAGCAGAAAGGACCCCGTCCCTCTCACCGCTCGCACGCTCGCGGCGAGCCTCCGGACGGGGCCTACTCGCAGGGACCGGTGCCGACCTCGGCCCGCGCGGTGCTGCCGACGGTCGCCGCCTCGGCGACCTCCGGCCCGGTCAGGGCGTAGCCGGTGTCGGGGTCGTCGATCGCGGAGGCGAAGACCACGCCCAGGACGCTGCCGTCGGTGGCGAACAGCGGACCGCCGGAGTTACCGGACCGGACGGTCCCGAACAGCGCGTAGACCTCGCGGACGACGGTCTCGGTGTTCCGGAAGTCCGGGCCGCTGATCTCCACGCGGTCGCGCACCCGCGCCGGCCCGACGTAGAAGGGTCCGCCGCCGGGGTAGCCCATGATGATCGCGTCGTCGCCGGCCTCGGCGAGGTCCGCGCTGAACGACAGCGGGAGCGTCTCCATCCCGGGCACGGCGAGCACCGCGACGTCGGTCGCCTCGTCCACGTAGACCGGCGTGGCGTCGTACTCCTCCCCCTCGGCCAGCACGACCGGGTCGGTGACGCCCGCGAGCACGTGCGCGTTGGTCATCACCCGCTCGGGTGCGTAGACGAATCCGGATCCGTCGATCTGCCGGGAGCAGGACGGCGCGATACCGGTGATCTTCACGACCGACCCCTGCACCGAGTTCACCACCGGGCTGGACAGCAGCGCCGGGTCGGGCGCCGGGACCTCGCGGACCTCGGTCGGGGTGAGCGGGTCGAGGACGTCGGGCAGCCCGCGGCGGTCGATCGCGTCGCGGAGGTTGTCGTAGACGGTCCGGACCTCGTCGGGGATCGCCCGGTCGACGGCCTGCACGAGCCCGGACTGACGCACCTGACCGGCCACCGTCGGGAACGGCGAGCTGGCCAGCGGAGAAGCGACCATCCAGGCGACCAGCAGCACGGCGACCGCCGAGACCACCGCTCCGGCCACCGAATCGATCATCTTCGCCGGCTCCCAGGTGACCCGCCCGCGCAGCGCGCGGCCGGCCGCCCCGGCCAGGATCTGGCCGAGCAACGCCCCGGCGAGCACCACCACCAGCGCGGCGAACACCCGCGTGACGCTGGAACCGTCGATCCGATCGGCGACCGGTCCGGACAGCTGCGCCCCGAGGACGGCGCCGCCCAGGAAGCCGAAGATGGAGGTGGAGGAGACCAGCAGGCCCTGCCGGAAACCCGACAGCGCGAACACGAGGGCGAGTGCGATCAGCACCACGTCGACGACGGACACGGTCAGTTACCCCGCTCGACCCCGGAGCCGGTCCGCTCCTCCGTCGCCGGCGCTCCCTGCGATGCTCCTGACCCGCTCGTCATCGGTCGCGCACCGTCATGGTGCCGACCTGGTCGAGCTGGACGTGGAAGCTGCACTCGAACGGATAGTCGCCGGGCGCGGTCGCCTCGAAATCGATGGTCATCTCCTCGCCCGGCGCGAGGAAGTCGATCACCGACTCGATCGCGGCAGGTCCGGTGCCCGGCGTGAACCGGAAGTCGTGGGTCATCTCCTCGGCCACGTTCACCACCGTCAGGCGCACGGGGCCCGGGTCGACGGTGAAGTGATCGGGCGTGAAGACGTAGTCGTCCTGGGTCTGCAGGGTGATCTCCTGGACGCCGTCGGGCGCCGTCGTCACCTCGCCCACCCCGGGTGCCAGCGGTGCGGCACCGGACTCCGGCAGGTCCTCGCCGCTGCAACCGGCGAGCACGCCGGGCAGCATCAGCAGGCCCAGCAGCGCCCCAGCGCCGCGCCGTACGGTCGTCCGCCGTCCCCCGTTCATCGGGGCGGAACCGTACGCGTCGGAGGCCCGTCCGGCGCGGGATCGGCCACCGTCGGCGCGGCGGCGTCGCCGTCGGGCTCGTCGTCGCCCGATCCCGGCAGCCGATACGGCCGTACGGCGGAGGCCGGGAGCTGACGCACGTCGCGCTCGTTCCACGGCTCGGCGAGCCCGGCCGCCTCGAGGATCGCCTCCAGCAAGCCCGCGGTGAAGCCCCACACCACCATGTCGGCGACGGCGAAGGCCGGTCCGATGTAGCCGGACGGGTGCCCCACCCGGAAGCGGTTGGCCGGGTTCGCGAGGTCGGCCAACGGCACGCGCGCGACCCGCGCGACCTCGCGCGGATCGCCCACCGTCACGTCCCGCGGGTCGTCCCACCAGCCCACCACCGGCACGACGAGGTTGTCGGAGGGGCCGAGGAAGAGCTCCTGCAAGGTGGCCAGGATCCGGACACCGGCCGGGTCGATGCCGGCCTCCTCCTGGGCCTCGCGCAGCGCCGTCCCGACCGGGTAGTCGTCACCGGGATCGGCCTGGCCACCCGGGAAGGCCGGCTGACCGGCGTGGCTGCGCAGGTGTGCGGACTTCTCGATCAGCAGCACGTCCGGCCCGCCCGGTCCCTCACCGAAGAGGATGAGCACAGCGGAGCGCCGGGCCGTGGCCGTCGCCTTGGGCATGCGGTGGCGGAGCGGGAGGTCGACGGCGGCGTCGAGCAGCCGCAGGAGGTAGTCGGGCAGCCCATCGGCCGCCGACTCCCGCGCCGCGTCGCCGGCGCTCACAACTGCACGCCGAGGTGCTCGGCGACCAGGCCGCGCAGCTCGTCCGCCGACGCGACCGGCCCCACCTGGGTGTGGACGAGGGCACCCCCGGCGTCGAGGAAGTAGGTGTGGGGCAGCACGTTGATGCCCAGCTCGGCCATGAGCTCCCCCTCCCCGTCGAACGCGCTGGGAAACACGACCCCGGCATCCGAGGCGAAGGACTCCGCCTGGGGGACGCCGTCCTTGCTGATCACCCCGATCACGTGGACCTGCTCCCCCGCGCTGTTCGCCAGCTCCTGGAACATCGGCAGCTCCTCGCGGCAGGGCGCGCACCAGCTTCCCCACAGGTTGACCACCGTCGGCACGCCCGGTGCCCGGGAGAGGTCCAGCGTTCCGCCGCCGGGGCAGTCGAAGGCCAGCGCGGGCATCAGCGCGGCGCCCCGCGCCGGTTCGCCGGGCTGCTCGGGACAGGCCGAGAGGGTGCTCTCCATCTGCACGGGACCGTCCGGGTTCTCCGTGTCGGCCGCGCACGCCGACAGCAGGACCGCCGCCGTGAGCCCGGCGAGGAGTCGCCGCATCACTCGGTGTCCGAGGCGGCCGGCGACCGGACCAGCTTCAGGGCGACCTCCGGGTCCACGGGCCCGATACCGAACGAGGGGCACCACTGCGCCAGACCGCAGGCTCCGCAGGCGGCCTTCTTGGCGTGGCAGACCCGGCGACCGTGGCAGATCACGCGGTGGCTGAAGTCGGTCCATTCCTTCTTCGGGATCAGCTCGGCGATCTCCGCCTCGACCTTCACCGGGTCCTCCTCTGCCGTCCACCCGAACCGGCGCACCAGGCGGCCGAAGTGCGTGTCGACGGTCAGGCCCGGCACCCCGAAGGCGTTGCCCAGGACGACGTTCGCGGTCTTGCGGCCCACCCCGGGCAGGGTGACCAGATCGGCCATCCGGCCGGGCACCTCGCCGTGGAAGCGCTCGACCAGCGCCTGGCTGAGCCCGAGGACCGAGTTCGCCTTCGCCCGGAAGAAGCCGGTCGGCTTGAGGATCGCCTCGAGCTCCTCGCGGTCGGCGGCGGCGAGCGCGACGGCGTCCGGGTACTTCGCGAACAGCGTCGGCGTGACCTTGTTCACCATCTTGTCGGTGGTCTGCGCCGACAGCACCGTGGCGACCAGCAGCTCGAAGGCGTTGGTGAAGTCGAGCTCGCAGTGTGCGTCGGGGTGGATCACAGCGAGCTCCCGGGCCATCCGCCGGGCACGCCTGGTCCGGCCGAGAGGCGTCTCCTCCGGGTCGTAGGGCGAGGCACCGGTCCGCGCGGCGCGGGTGGGCCGCCGGAGGCGGGCAGGACGGGCGTAACCGGGCGCCCCGGACGCCGCCACGGGCGCGCTCACGGACTCGGACGCGGGCATCGACACGTCGTCGAGGGTAGGCGGCCGGTCCGACGGGTAACCGGTCCGTGTCATCATCGACAGCCGTGTGCCGGGGCGGTCCCGGCCGGATCGCAGGAGGAGGTGGCAGTGGTCGCGCTGAGCGTCATCCTCTTTCCACCGCTGCTCATCGCGTTCCTGCTGGTGATGGAACGCGTCGAGGAGCCGCTGCGCCGACCGGCCAGTCCGCGCGAGGTGACGGAGTTCCTGAACACGGCCACGCCCGGCGAGGTGGACACCCTTGCCTCGTCGGGTATCCGACGTGCCCTGTCCCGCTGGCGCCGTCGTCGCGGTAGGCGCGGCGCCACGACGAACCCACCGCTGGTCTGAGCGGTCCGGCGGGTGTGCTCCAGGCCACTCGCTCGGAGGGGGGACGCGTCCGCCCACCGAACGGGTGACCGGAGGCACAGCCGCCTACACTCGCTCCGGACACGGACGCCGGTGCGTCCGTACGAACGGTTGCGAGAGGACGTGCAGTGGACGAGGTACTGGCCCAGTCCGGGCTCTTCCAGGGGCTTTCGGAAGACGCGGTGGACCCGGTCGCCAGTCGCTTGGAGATGATCACGCTGCCGCGCGGTCGAGTGGTCTTCAACGAGGGCGAGCCCGGCGACAGCCTCTACATCGTCGTGTCCGGCAAGATCAAGCTGTCCCGCCGGTCGCCCGACGGCCGGGAGAACGTGCTGGCCGTCATGGGCCCCTCCGACCAGTTCGGCGAGCTCTCGGTGTTCGACCCCGGCCCGCGCACCGCGACCGCGACGGCCGTGACCGACGTGAAGCTCGCGCGCATGCCCCAGTCCGTGCTGCGTCCCTGGATCGACGCGCACCCGGAGATCGGCGAGCAGCTGCTGCGGGTTCTCGCCCGCCGGCTGCGTCGCACCAACGACTCCGTCGCCGACCTGATCTTCACCGACGTGCCCGGTCGGGTGGCCAAGGCGCTGCTGCAGATGGCCGACCGGTTCGGCAGCCGCGAGAGCGACGGTCTCCGCGTCAAGCACGACCTGACGCAGGAGGAGCTGGCCCAGCTCGTCGGCGCCTCACGCGAGACGGTGAACAAGGCTCTGGCCGACTTCGTGCACCGCGGCTGGATCCAGCTGCAGGGCAAGTCGGTCGTCGTCCTCGACGAGGAGCGCCTGCGCCGCCGCGCGCGATGAGCCATGACACTGCGATCCTCCGGATCGCACCGCGGCCACGAGCCGTCCCCGCCCCACGTTGAGCCGCTGCTTCGCGCCTGCGCGGACCCCTGCGGGGCCCACTCGGCACGACTGTTGAACCAGGAAGGCCCAGAACCATCACGGTTCTGGGCCTCTCTGGTTCAGAGCTCAGTGCGGAAGCGGGATCACGAGACGGATGCGGGTGCCGTCGGGGAGCACCGCCCACCGGCCGTCGGGCGTCTCCTCGAACGTCGGGCTGATCGGATGCAACGGCTCCGGCGGCGAGCCGGCCAGCGCCGCCGCCACGTCCGGGAACGGGGCCAGCTGGCCGAGGGTGTGGGTGGTCGGCGGCATCATCGGCCGGTCGCCGGTGGCCAGCTCCGCGAGCGCGGCGGTGGGCGTCAGCCAGGAGGCCTCGTCGGCCTCCCCGGAGACGTGCCGCGCCTCCTGCCCCACCGGCAGCGCGGCAGCGAAGAACTTGGTGTCGTAGCGCCGCGGCTCGACCGGCGGGGTGATCCAGTGCGCGAAGGGCCGCAACAGGTCCGACCGCAGCGCCAGGCCACGACCGGCCAGCAGCTCGGCCAGTGACAGCTCCCGGGACAGCAGCGCCTGCCGCTGGTCCTCCCAGTCGTCGCCGGAGACGTCCGGCACGACCCGGCCACCCTCGGGGTCACCGGCCAGCAGCACGCCGGCCTCCTCGAACGTCTCCCGGACGGCGGCACAGACCAGTTCGCGCGCGGTGCGCTCGTCGCAGCCGAAGGCGGTGGCCCACTGCGCGGGCGGTGGCCCGAACCAGGCGGTCTCGATGTCACCGTCCCGCGGATCCACCCCGCCGCCGGGATAGGCGGTCATCCCGCCGGCGAACGGCATGCCCCTGGTGCGTCGCAGCAGGTAGACCTCGAGCCCCGGCTCCCCGTCGCGCAGCAACAGCACCGTGGCTGCCTGCCGCGGCTCGGCCGGCGCGGTCATCTCAGTTCGACGGTGAGCTCGACCTCGACAGGGGCGCCCAGCGGGAGCTCGGCGACACCGACGGCGCTGCGGGCGTGCTGTCCGGCGTCGCCGAAGATCTTGCCCAGCAGCTCGCTCGCGCCGTTGACCACGCGCGGCTGCCCGGTGAAGCCCTCGGCGCTGGCGACGTAGCCGACGACCCGCACGATGCGGGCCACCGAGTCCAGGCCGACGAGGTCGTCGATGGCGGCCAGCGCGTTGAGCGCGCACACCTTCGCGTCGGCCGCCGCCGCCTCGACGTCGACCGAGCCGCCGACCTTGCCCGTGCGGCGCAGCCCACCGTCGACGAACGGCAGCTGCCCGGACGTGAAGACCAGGGAACCGGTGCGGACGGCGGGCACGTAGGCGGCGACCGGCGCAGCGACGGGGGGCAGCCGGATGCCGAGCTCGGCCAGCCGCGCGTGCCAGCTCGTCGCGGGCGCGGAGGGGCTGGTCATGCCGGGCGCTTGAGGTAGGCGACCAGCTGGTCGGAGCCCCCGGGGCCCGGCAGGACGGTCACCAGCTCCCACCCGTCGACGCCCCAGGAGTCGAGGATCGCCTTGGTGTTGTGGATCAGCAGGGGGATGGTGGCGTACTCCCACCTGCGGCGCGCCGATTCGGTCATGACGTGGACGCTAGCGCAGCAGGTGACCTGACCGGCGGCTCCGTGCAGGGCCCCGCCCCGAGCCTGCGAGGAGTGGGGGGCACGGGGTCCTTCTCCTACGCTGGTGCGGGTGAGCCCCGATCCCGTGCGCCTGCACGTCGTCACCGGGAAGGGCGGGACCGGCAAGACCACCGTCGCTGCCGCGCTGGCCCTCGCCCTCGCCGCCGACGGCCGATCGGTGCTGCTCGTGGAGACCGAGGGCCGGCAGGGCATCGCCCAGCTCTTCGACACCCCACCGCTCCCCTACGAGGAACGCCGGGTGGCGGTCACCCGCGGTGGCGGCGAGGTCAAGGCGCTGGCGATCGACGCCGAGGAGGCCCTGCTCGACTACCTCGACATGTTCTACAACCTGCGCCGGGCCGGCCGGGCCCTGCGGAAGATGGGTGCGATCGACTTCGCCACGGCCATCGCGCCGGGCCTGCGCGACGTGCTCCTCACCGGCAAGATCAAGGAGGCGGTGACCCGCCGGCACGACGGGCGGCCGGTCTACGACGCCGTCGTCGTCGACGCCCCGCCGACCGGCCGGATCACCCGCTTCCTCGGGGTCACCGCCGAGATGTCGCAGCTGGCCCGCTCCGGCCCGATCAAGACGCAGAGCGACGGAGTCATGGCCGTGCTGCGCTCGCCGCAGACCGCGGTGCACCTGGTGACCCTGCTCGAGGACATGCCCGTGCAGGAGACCGCGGATGCCATCAGCGAGCTGACCAAGGCCGACCTGCCGGTCGGCTCGGTGATCGTCAACATGGCCACCGAGCCGGTCCTGCCGGCCGACGGCCTGGCGCTCGCGGCCCGCGGCAGGCTCACCGGCGAGGACCTCGCTCCGGCACTGGCCGCCGCCCATCTGCACGGCGGTCCCGAGCTCGCCGGTGCCCTGGCCGCGGAGGTCACCGAGCACGCGCAGCGGTGGGCCGGCCAGGACGCGCTCCGCGACGAGGTGGAGGCGCTGAGCAGGCCGGTGGTGGAGCTGCCCCTGATGACCGGGCCGATGGATCTGGGCTCGCTGTTCGAGCTGGCCGCCCGGCTCGAGGAGCACCTGCAGACCGAGGTGGCCGCGTGACCGCCGCCCCGCAGCCGGAGCCCACCCAGCGGCCGGCCCGCGCTCCCCGCCAGCCGCGCCCGGGGCCGGTCGCGCCACCCATGGATCTCGACGCGCTCATCGCCGACCCGGAGACCAGGATCGTCGTCTGCTGCGGCGCCGGTGGCGTGGGCAAGACGACGACGTCGGCCGCGCTGGCACTCGCCGCCGCCGAGGCCGGCCGGACGGTCGTCGTCCTCACCATCGACCCGGCCCGCCGGCTGGCGCAGTCGCTGGGGCTGGTGGAGCTGGACAACGAACCGCGGCGGGTCGATATCCCTGGTGGCGCGGCCACGGGGGCGACCGGGCAGCTGCACGCGATGATGCTGGACATGAAGCGGACCTTCGACGACATCGTCGCCGCTCACTCCACGCCCGAGCGGGCGCAGCAGATCCTGGAGAACCCCTTCTACCAGGCGCTCTCCTCCTCGTTCGCGGGAACGCAGGAGTACATGGCCATGGAGAAGCTGGGCCAGCTGCGGGCCAGCGAGCAGTGGGACCTGATCGTCGTCGACACCCCGCCGTCCCGGTCGGCGCTGGACTTCCTCGACGCGCCGAACCGGATGAGCCGGTTCCTCGACGGCACGATGATCCGGCTGCTCATGGCGCCCAGCCGGGCCGGGTTCAAGTTCGCCAGCGCCGGATTCCTGCTCTTCAGCCGGATCGTCAGCAAGATCCTCGGCGGTCAGCTGCTGCGCGACATCTCCGCGTTCGTCGCCGCGCTGGACACCATGTTCGGCGGCTTCCGGGAACGCGCGACGGCGACCTACGAGCTGCTCCGCCGTCCCGGCACCTGGTTCGTCGTCGTCGCGACGCCGGAGCCCGATGCCCTGCGTGAGGCCTCCTACTTCGTCGACCGGCTGTCGGCGGAGGGGATGCCGCTGGCCGGGCTGGTGCTCAACCGCACCCACCCGCCGGCGACGACGGCGCTGTCGGCCACCCGTGCCGACGGCGCGGCCGAGGAGGTCCTCGAGGCCGGCGGCCCGGGTGCCGAGCTGGCAGCCGCGGCCCTGCGGGTGCACGCCGAACGGATGCAGCTGGCCGCCCGCGAGCAGCACCTGGCCGACCGGTTCACCAGCGCTCACCCGGAGGTCGCCGTCCGGACCGTGCCGGCGGCCGCGGGGGACGTGCACGACCTGGACGGTCTGCGGAGCATGGGCGAGGAGCTGACGGGCCCGGACGGTGACACGCCGACCGGTACCCCCCGTAGCCGAGTGCTGCCAGCGCGCCGCCGCTGACGACGGCGTTCCGTTCTCCGGGCCACGTACCCTCGACGCCGATGTCGGAGAACGCGCAGTCTCGGTCCCACACCCTCGCCAAGCTCGCCGCGACGATCGTCGTCGCCGGTGCGCTCATGGCCGGTTTCCTGTTCCCCTGGGTCGGGGGCACGGGGCTGGTGGCACGGAACTCCGCGACGCTGCTGGACGCCCTGCCGGTCGAGCTGACCGACCGGACCCCGGCCGGCAACACCAAGGTGCTGGCCGCGGACGGCTCGCTGATCACCTACGTCTACGACAACAACCGCACGCCGGTGACGGCGGACCAGATCGCGCCGGTGATGAAGCAGGCGCTGGTCGACATCGAGGACTCCCGCTTCTACGACCACAACGGCCTGGACGTCCAGGGCACCATGCGCGCGCTCGTCACGAACGTGGCGGCGGGCTCGGTCCAGGAGGGCGGCTCGACGCTGACCCAGCAGCTGGTCAAGCAGACGCTGCTGCAGACGGCGACCACCCCGGAGGACCGGCAGGCGGCCACCGAGCAGAGCGTGGGGCGCAAGCTCCGCGAGGCGCGGCTGGCGATGGCTCTGGAGGAGACCTACTCCAAGGACGAGATCCTCACCCGGTACCTGAACGCCGTGTACTTCGGGCAGGGTGCCTACGGCATCCAGGCCGCCGCGCAGAAGTACTTCAGCGTGAACGCCGCGGACCTCACCCTCCCTCAGGCGGCGATGCTCGCGGGCCTCGTGCAGAGCCCGGCCAACGACGACCCGATCACCAACCCCGAGAACGCCCAGGTGCGGCGCAACCAGGTGCTGCAGCGGATGTACGACCTGAAGCACATCACCGAGCAGGAGTTCACCGAGATCTCGGCGCAGCCGGTCGCGGTGGCCCAGGGACAGGACCCGCCCAACGGCTGCATCGACGCGACGACCGGGGGGTTCTTCTGCGCATACGTGCTGCAGTACCTCACGGGCACGCTGGGACTGGACCCGCGCGAGATCGCCGACGGTGGCCTCACCATCCAGACGACGCTGCGGCCGGACATGCAGGCGGCCGGCGAGCAGGCCGTGCTCAACACGCTCGCCATGGGTGACGAGCTGGTCGGCACCTACACGGCGGTCGAGCCCGGGACGGGGCACGTGCTGGCGATGGCCAACAACCGCCGCTACGGCTGCGACGCGCCCGAGTGCGAGTCGGTCAACCTCAACGTCGTCCCCAGCCGCGGCTCGGGATCGACGTTCAAGGTGTTCACCGCCGCCGCGGCGCTGGAGCAGGGGTACTCGAAGCACTACACGCTGACCACCGCGAACCCCTACGTGTCCCGGGTCTACAAGGACGGCGCCGGCCCCTACGACGTCCCGAACGTCGGCAGCAACTACCCGAACACGCTGGACATGGAGAAGGCTCTCTACATGTCCTCGAACACGTACTTCCTCGCTCTGGAGGACAAGCTCGGCAGCGTCGAGGGGCCGGTGCGCATGGCCCAGCGCATGGGCATGCACTTCGACGCCCCGAACCAGTACCCGGCTGACACGATCATCGCCGAGAACCGTGGCTCGTTCACGTTCGGCACCGACGCGGTGAGTCCGCTGGATCTCGCCAGCGCGTTCTCCACGCTGGCCGCCAGCGGCACCCAGTGCGATCCCACGCCGATCACCGGGATCCTGGATCGCAACGGCGCCCCCGTGAAGAACGACGAGGGCAAGCCGGTGTACGCCGGCAACAGCTGCACGCCCGAGGCCGTCCCGGCCGGCGTCGCGAACACGCTCAACCAGATGCTGCGCAAGGATGTCGAGCCTGGCTACAGCGGCCAGACCGCATCGCGCGCCTACGTACCGGGCCACGAGATCGCCGGCAAGACCGGGACGATCAACAACAACGCCTCGGTGACGTTCGTCGGCTACACGCCGCAGTACGCGGCCAGCGTCCTCGTGTTCAACTCGGCGGCCGACAAGAGCGTCGGCGGCTTCGGTGGCGGCAAGGGCGCGACCATCTGGCACGACGCCATGGCACCGATCCTCACCGGCCAGCCGGTGACGCCGTTCCCGCCGGAGGACCCGACCGTGGCGAACGGCGACATGCGGACCGTGCCCAGCTGCTCCTCGGTGAGCGCGTGCGAGGCCGCCCTCGAGGACGCCGGGTTCCGGTCCAGCGTCCGGCAGGTCGACAGCGACCAGCCGGACGGCGCGTTCCTGGGCACGAGCCCGGCCGCGGGTACCCGGGCGAACGTCGACGACCTGGTCACCATCCAGGTCAGCAACGGGTCGGCTGCCGCGGAGACGCCGGCCGAGCCGGAGACGACCGAGGAGCCGGCTGAACCTGCGGCCGCGGGCGAACCCGGCAACGGCCCGGGCGATCCGGAGCGCGACCCCGACTGAGAAGGACCTCGTCCTCCTCACCGCTCGCACGCTTGCGGTGAGCCCCTGGACGAGGCCGTATCAGCCGAGCTGGCGGCGCACCTCCGCGGCGACCCGGCCGCCCTCTGCCCGGCCGGCGACGGCACCCTGCACCGCGCCCATGACCTTCCCCATGTCCTTCATGCCCGACGCCCCGGTGCGGGTGACGACGTCGGCGACCAGCGCGGCGAGATCGGCGTCCTCGAGCTGGGCCGGCAGGTAGCCGGCGAGCACCCCGCCCTCGGCCTCCTCCCGCTCAGCCTGCTCCGCCCGCCCGGCCCCGGCGAACGCCTCGGCGGCCTCCCGGCGCTTCTTCGCCTCCCGGCGCAGCACACCCATGACCTCGTCGTCGGAGAGCTCGCGGGCCTCCCGCCCCGACACCTCCTCGGCGCTGACGGCGGCGAGCACCATGCGAAGGGTCGCCGTCCGCAGCTCGTCCCGGTTCTTCATGGCGGTGGTCAGGTCCTCGCGCAGGCGGTTCTTCAGCTCGGGCACCTCTCCAGCCTGGCACGGCGCCTCCCGGGATCGCGCACGTAGGCTCTGCGCCCGTGCGCTGGTACACCGCCCTCCCCGCAGCCACCGTCGCCTCCGGTGCGGCGGTGACGGCCTACGCGAGCCTCTACGAACGCACCCGGTGGACGCTGCGCCGCTTCGACGTGCCGGTGCTCGCCCCCGGCTCCGCCCCGCTGACGGTGCTGCAGATCTCCGACCTGCACATGACCGCCGGTCAGCGCTCCAAGCAGGAGTGGGTCGCCGGGCTGGCCGACCTCGAGCCGGACCTGGTGATCAACACCGGCGACAACCTGGCCGGCTTCGACGCCGTCCCCGCGACGCTCGCCGCACTGGACCCCCTGATGGACCGCCCGGGCGCCTTCGTGCTCGCCAGCAACGACTACTACGCACCCCGGCCGAAGAACCCGCTGAAGTACTTCCGGCCGAACCACAAGCGGGTCCACGGCACGGAGCTGCCCTGGCGGGATCTCCGCGACGGGATGCTGGCCCGCGGCTGGCTGGACCTGACCAACGCCACCGGCGAGCTGACCGTGGGCGGACGGCGGATCGTCTTCGCCGGCGTCGACGACTCCCACCTCGAGCGGGACCGCTACGACGACGTCGCAGGCCCGGCCGACCCGACCGCCGACGTACGGATCGGCCTGGCCCACTCCCCCGAGCCGCGGGTGCTCGACCGGTTCGCCGCCGACGACTACGACGTGCTCCTCTGCGGGCACACGCACGGCGGCCAGCTGCGGGTGCCGTTCTACGGGGCACTGGTGACCAACTGCGGCATCGACCGGGACCGCGCGCGCTGGCTGCACCGCTGGGCCGAGCCGACGCCGGCCCACCCGAGCGGTACCTGGCTGCACGTGTCGGCGGGTCTGGGGACCAGCCCGTACGCGCCGGCGCGCTTCGCGTGTCCGCCCGAGGCGACCCTGCTCACGTTCACCGAGAGAGGACCCCTCTGCCGCCCACCGCTCGCACGCTCGCAGCGGGACCCTGCAGAGGGGCCGACAGAAACCGGGCGCTAGACTCGTCGGCGGACCTCGGGGTGTGGCGCAGCTTGGTAGCGCGCGTCGTTCGGGACGACGAGGCCGCAGGTTCAAATCCTGTCACCCCGACCACCAGCTCAGGGGCCGCCACCGGCGGCCCCTGAGTCGTTCCCGGGCCGCGGACGGTGCGCCGCTCCGGCCGGGGGAAGATGGTCCGGTGACTGCCGAGCCGACCGCTTCCCCCGCTCTCTCCCCCGAGGTCACCGCCCGCTGGCAGGCCCGCTTCCGGGCGCCGCGGGTGTCGCTGCCCGACTGGGCGCAGGACGCCCCGCACCGGAACCTCTACGCCTCCGACGTCAGCGGCGTGGTGGAGCAGTACGCCTGGGACCGGGAGACCGACGTCCACCGCCAGGTGACCGACCGGCCCAACGGCACGCTGATCGGCACCCTCAGCCCCGACGGCGAGACGATCTGGTGGTTCGCGGACACCGACGGCGACGAGTTCGGCATCTGGATGACCCAGCCGTTCCCCGGCGGCCCCGATGCGGTCGCCGTCCCGGAGGTCGGTCCGGCCTACCCGGCCGGCCTGGAGGTCGGGCGCACGCTGGTGGCCATCGGCCGGTCCACCGACGACGGCAGCGAGCTGTGGCTGGCCCCCCACGGCGGGACGCCGCGGGTGATCTACCGGCACACCGATCCCGCATCGGTGGATGCGCTCACCCAGGACGACCAGCTCCTGGTCATCTCCCACTCCGAGCCCGGCGATCCGCGTTACCCCGCCCTGCGGGTGCTGCGGACCGCCGACACGACCGAGGACGCCCCGGCCGTCGTCGCGGAGAAGTGGGACGGCGAGGGCCTGGGCCTGCACGCCCTGGAGTTCGGGCCGCTGCCCGACGATCGGCGGCTGCTGGTGAGCCACGAGCGGCGCGGCCGCGAGGAGCTGCTGATCTGGGACGTCGAGGCCGACACCGAGACCGAGATCGTGCTGGACCTGCCCGGCGACGTGACCGCCGGCTTCTACCCCGACGGCTCGGCCCTGCTGGTCGGACACGACCACGCTGCCCGCAGCGAGATCTACCGCTACGACCTGGCGACCGGCGCCCTGGAGAAGCTGGACACCCCGCCCGGCGTCGTCCGCGGCGCGACCGCCCGGCCCGACGGCACCGTCGAGCTGGCCTGGTCGTCGTCGCAGCTGCCACCGGTGATCCGCCGGGCCGACGGCCCCGTGGTGCTGTCGGTCGCGGACGAGGAGCCGCCCGCCGCCTACCCGGTGGAGGACCGCTGGGTGGCCGGTCCCGGTGGCGACGTGCACGCCCTGGTGGTCCGCCCGGACGGGCCGGCTCCGTACGCGACGGCGTTCCTCGTCCACGGCGGGCCGGAGTCCGCCGACGACGACTCCTACCGCGCCCGCCGGGCGGCCTACGTGGACGCCGGCTACGCGGTCGTGCACGTGAACTACCGCGGCTCCAGCGGCTACGGCAGCGCTTGGCGCGACGCGCTCACCGGGCGGCCGGGCCTGACCGAGCTCGAGGACATCGCTGCCGTGTACGACGCACTGCTGGCCGAGGGTTTCCTCGACCGGGAGCGGGTGCTCCTGACGGGTGGCTCCTGGGGCGGGTTCCTCACCCTGCTCGGGCTCGGGACGCAGCCGGAGCGCTGGACGGCGGGCATCGCCGAGGTGCCGGTCGCCGACTACCTGGCCGCCTACGAGGACGAGATGGAGGGCCTGCGCGCCTACGACCGCGCGCTGTTCGGCGGCTCACCGGAAGAGGTGCACGACGTGTACGTGCGCTCCTCGCCCATCACCTACGTCGACGCGGTCGCCGCACCCGTGCTGGTGGTCGCGGGCGCCAACGACCCGCGCTGCCCGATCCGGCAGATCGACAACTACCTGGAGCAGCTGGAGAAGCTGGGCAAGGACCACGAGGTGTACCGGTTCGACGCCGGCCACGGCTCCCTGGTCATCGAGGAGACCATCCGCCAGGTCGAGGTCGCGCTCGCCTTCGCCTTACGACACGTGAAGCCCTGAGCGGGCTGGAACGGCCTCGTCCCTCCCCGCCCTGAGCTCGCGAAGGGTGGGGAGGGACGAGGCCCTTCTACTGGATGCGGTGTCACGCGGAGCGTGACGATGCAATCAGCTCGGCGATCTGGACGGTGTTGAGCGCCGCGCCCTTGCGGAGGTTGTCGTTGCTGACGAACAGCGCGAGGCCGCGGTCGCCGTCGACGCCCGGGTCCTGCCGGATGCGGCCGACGAAGCTCGGGTCCTTGCCGGCCGCCTGCAGCGGGGTCGGCACGGTGGTGAGCTCGACGCCGGGCGCGGCCGAGAGCAGCTCGGTGGCCCGTTCGACGGTCAGCGGCCGGGAGAACTCCACGTTGAGCGACAACGAGTGCCCGGTGAAGACCGGAACCCGGACGCAGGTGCCCGAGACCCGCAGGTCCGGGATGCCGAGGATCTTGCGGCTCTCGTTGCGGAGCTTCTGCTCCTCGTCGGTCTCGAACGTGCCGTCGTCGACCAGGGACCCGGCCATCGGCAGCACGTTGTAGGCGATGGGCCGCACGTACTTGACCGGTTCCGGGAACGCCACCGCCGATCCGTCGTGGGTGAGTTCCGCGGCCTTGTCGACGACGGCCTTCACCTGCAGGTCCAGCTCCTCGACGCCGGCGACGCCGCTGCCGGAGACCGCCTGGTAGGTGCTGGCGACGATCCTGGTCAGCTGGGCCTCGGCGTGCAGGGGGGCCAGGACCGGCATCGCGGCCATGGTCGTGCAGTTCGGGTTGGCGATGATGCCCTTGCGGATGTCGGCGAGGGCGTGCGGGTTGACCTCGCTGACGACCAACGGGACGTCGGGGTCGCGGCGCCAGGCCGAGCTGTTGTCGATGACCGTCACACCGGCCTCGGCGAACCGCGGCGCCTGGGCCTTCGAGGTGGTCGCACCCGCGGAGAAGATCGCGATGTCCAGCCCGGTCGGGTCGGCGGTCGCGGCGTCCTCGACGGTGATCTCGCCGCCGGCCCACGGCAGGGTGCTGCCGGCCGATCGGGCGGAGGCGAAGAACCGCAGCTCGCTGAGCGGGAAGTCCCGCTCGGCGAGGATCTCGCGCATGACGGCGCCGACCTGGCCGGTCGCGCCGACGATGCCGACCCGCAGGCCGCTGGCGGAGAAGGTGGTCATCGTCCGGTCCCTCCGTAGACGACGGCCTCGGACTCGTGCGAGCCGAGGTCGAAGGCGTCGTGCACCGCGCGGACGGCGACGTCGACCTCGGTGTCGCGGCACACCACCGAGATGCGGATCTCCGAGGTGCTGATCAGCTCGAGGTTGACGCCGGCGTCGGCCAGGGCACCGAAGAACTTGGCCGAGACGCCGGGGTGGGAGCGCATGCCGGCGCCGACCAGCGACACCTTGCCGATGTGCTGGTCGAAGCGGACGTCGGTGTAGCCGACGGTGTGCTTGACCTTCTCCAGTGCCGCCAGGGCGGCGGGGCCGTCGCTCTTGGGCAGCGTGAAGGAGATGTCGGCGAGCTTGCTCGCCTCGGCCGACACGTTCTGCACGATCATGTCGATGTTGATCTCGGCGTCGGCGAGGACCCGGAAGAGCTGGGCCGCCTCCCCGGGCCGATCGGGCACCCCGTAGACGGTGATCTTGCCTTCGGAGCGGTCGTGCGCGACGCCCGTGATGATCGCCTGTTCCACCGGGAGGTCCTCCATCGAGCCGGCCACGATCGTGCCGGGAAGCTGTGAGTACGAACTGCGGACGTGCACGGGAATTCCCTCGCGGCGGGCGTACTCGACGCACCGCAGCATGAGCACCTTGGCCCCGGAGGCCGCCAGCTCGAGCATCTCCTCGTAGGTGACGGTGTCCAGCCGCTTGGCGTTGGGGACGATCCGCGGGTCGGCGGTGAAGACGCCGTCCACGTCGGTGTAGATCTCGCAGACGTCGGCGCTCAGGGCTGCGGCCACGGCGACGGCGGTCGTGTCGGAACCGCCGCGGCCGAGCGTGGTGATGTCCTTGGTGTCCTGGCTGACGCCCTGGAAACCCGCGACGATCACGATCGAGCCCTCGTCGAGCGCCGAGCGCAGCCGGCCGGGCGTGACGTCGATGATGCGGGCCCTGCCATGGCTGCCCGTGGTGATGACGCCGGCCTGGGAGCCGGTGAAGGACCGCGCCTCGTAGCCGTGCGTGGAGATGGCGATGGCCAGCAGGGCCATGGAGATGCGCTCGCCGGCGGTGAGCAGCATGTCGAGCTCGCGGCCGGGCGGGTCGGCGGTGATCTGACCGGCCAGGTCGAGCAGTTCGTCGGTGCTGTCGCCCATCGCGGAGACGACCACGACGACGTCGTCGCCGTTCTTCTTCGCGCTGACGATCCGCTCGGCGACACGCTTCATGTGCGCTGCGGAGGCGACGGAGGAACCGCCGTACTTCTGGACGACGAGGGCCACGGGTTCACAGGCTACCGACGTCCACCGGGCGACCGGTGGTTGCGTCCCCGTCACACGCGCGTTGTGATCATGGGATGGACTCACCGGAGCAGTGGCTGCTCCGCGCCGAGGAGCGCGGCAACCCCGCCACCACGCTGCCCGGCTGGACAGCCGGCAACCTCGCCGAGCCGCTGCTGCACGGCAGCACCTACTTCGACCGGCTCGTCGAGGAGGTCCGGTCGCTGAATGCCGGCGACCAGCTGTTCTTCACCGACTGGCGCGGCGATCCGGACGAGCTCCTGCGTGACGAGGGGCCGACCGTCGCCGAGCTGTTCACCGAGGCGGTGAAGCGTGGCGTCTGCGTCCGGGGCCTGGTCTGGCGGTCGCACATGTCGCGGCTGTCGCTGAACAAGGAATCCAACCGGTCACTGGACCGTGAGATCGAGCACGGCGGCGGGGAGGTGATCCTCGACCAGCGGATCCGGCGGATGGGCAGCCATCACCAGAAGCTGGTGGTGCTGCGGCACGACGAGGACCCGTCCCGGGACATCGCGTTCGTCGGCGGGATCGACCTCTGCTACGGCCGGCGCGACGACGCCGACCACGGCGGCGACCCGCAGCCGCTGCCCATGGCCGCCGCCTACGGGAAGAACCCGCCGTGGCACGACGTGCAGCTGCAGATCCGCGGTCCGGCCGTGCACGTGCTCGACACCGTCTTCCGGGAGCGGTGGGACGACCCCAACAGCCCCGACGAGGACCACCCCCTCGCCTGGATCCACGACAAGCTGCACCACGCGCGGCTGCATGCCGATCCGCTGCCACCGCAGCTGCCGCCGCCACCGGAGTGCGGCCCGCACTTCGTGCAGAACCTGCGGACGTATCCGGCGATCCGCCCGCCGTACAACTTCGCGCCCGACGGTGAGCGATCGGTGGCCCGCGGCTACACCAAGGCGATCAAGCGAGCGCGGCGGCTGATCTATCTCGAGGACCAGTACATGTGGTCGGCCGAGGTCGCCCAGCTGTTCGCCGAGGCGCTCTCCGACCACCCGGAGCTGCATCTGGTGGTCGTCGTCCCCCGGGTCCCCGACCAGGACGGCGCCTTCGCCGAACGGCCGCAGTACGTCGGCCGCTGGCAGGCGATCGAGATGTGCCGGAAGGCCGGCGAGGGACGGGTGCACGTGTTCGACGTGGAGAACCACGCCGGCACGCCGGTCTACGTCCACGCGAAGGTCTGCGTCGTCGACGACACCTGGGCCAGCGTGGGCAGCGACAACTTCAACCGTCGCTCGTGGACCCATGACAGCGAGCTCTCCAGCACGGTCCTGGACACCACACGTGATCCGCGGGAGCCGCGGGACCCGGGCGGGAACGGGGACGGGGCCCGGACCTTCGCCCGCGACCTGCGGTTGGCCCTGGCCCGCGAGCACCTGGACCTCGCCGCGGACGGCAGCGAGGACGACGAGGTGCTCGACACGGCCCGCTTCGTCGACGTCCTGAACGAGCGGGCGGCGGCGCTGGACGCGTGGCACGAGGGCGGCCGGAAGGGGACTCGCCCGCCCGGCCGGCTGCGCGAGCACCGCGCCGAACGGCTGCCGCTGTTCACCCGGCTGTGGGCGACGCCGGTCTACCGGCTGCTCGACGACCCCGACGGCCGCCCGCTGCGCATGCGGCTCGGGAGAAAGTTCTGACCGGCACCTCCATAGCGGCACCGCCTGTTCCCGCTGCGCCGGCGCGTCGGTCGGGGCGGCGGCCGGATCGCGTGCCGCCGCCCCGACCGGAATTCAGGCGACCATGCCGTGCGGGTCGAGGACGTACTTCTTCGCCGCTCCGCTGTCGAAGTCCGCGTAGCCCTGGGGGGCCTGGTCGAGCGGGATGACCGTGGCGTTGACCGCCTTCGCGATCTGCACCTTGTCGTGCAGGATCGCCATCATCAGGCCCCGGTTGTACTTCATCACCGGGCACTGCCCGGTGGTGAAGGACAGCGACTTGGCCCAGCCGGTGCCCAGGCTCAGCGACAGCGCCCCGACCTTGGCCGCCTCGTCGATCCCGCCGGGGTCGCCGGTGACGTAGAGCCCCGGGATGCCGACCGCGCCGCCGGCCGCGGTGATCTCCATCAGCGAGTTGAGGACCGTGGCCGGAGCCTCCTTGCCCGATCCCTCACCGTGTCCGCGCGCCTCGAAGCCGACGGCGTCGACGCCGCAGTCCACCTCCGGTACGCCGAGGATCTGCTCGATCTGGTCCTTGGGGTCACCCTTGGAGATGTCCACGGTCTCGCAGCCGAAGCTGCGGGCCTGGGCCAGCCGGGACTCGACCAGGTCGGCGACGATGACGACGGCCGCGCCGAGCAGCTGCGCTCCGACCGCGGCGGCGATGCCGACCGGCCCGGCGCCCGCGATGTAGACGGTCGAGCCCGGCTTGACCCCCGCCGTGACGCAGCCGTGGAAACCGGTCGGGAAGATGTCCGACAGCATGGTCAGGTCCCGGATCTTCTCCATCGCCTGGTCGCGGTCGGGGAACTTGAGCAGGTTCCAGTCGGCGTAGGGCACCATCACGTACTCCGCCTGACCACCGACCCAGCCGCCCATGTCCACGTACCCGTAGGCAGCACCCGGCCGGGCGGGGTTGACGTTGAGGCAGATGCCGGTCTTGCCCTCCTTGCAGTTCCGGCACCGTCCGCAGGCGATGTTGAACGGCACCGAGCACACGTCACCGACCTTGATGAACTCGACGTCGCGTCCGCACTCGATCACCTCACCGGTGATCTCGTGGCCCAGGACGAGGTTCTCCGGAGCGGTCGTACGGCCACGCACCATGTGCTGGTCGCTGCCGCAGATGTTGCTGGTGACGACCTTGAGGATGACGCCGTGCTCGGTCTTGCGCCCGATGTTGGCCGGGTTGACCCCCGGGCCGTCCTGCAGTTCCAGCTTCGGATAGGGGATGTCCTGGACCTCGACCTTGCCTGGTCCGATGTAGGCGACGCCCTTGTTGCCTGCCATGTGCCTTTTCCCTCCAGTGAGCCGTATCTCCTGTTGCCGCCCGTGGCGACCGTCCAGCGCCCTCAGGGGACTGCTGCGCGCGTCACCTCCTGGCCCGTGTCGAATTCCGCCTGTGGCTGATGACGCGTTCTGCGACGTCAGGTCCGCGAGCCGGTGACCTCGCCCTGGGTGCCCTGCACATCCGGCCCCGGACCCGGCTCGGCATCACCGGGCCGGGCCAGGACGTCGTAGACGAGCGAGGCGGCGAGCGCCCCGAGGAGCGGACCGATCACGTAGGCCGGGTACTGGGTCCAGTCCACGTCGCCACCGAAGAGGGCGGCCGTCGCGTTGGGCCCGAAGGCGCGGGCCGGGTTGACGGCGGCGCCGGTGAGCGGCCCGAAGACCAGGACGAGCCCGGTGACCGACAAGCCGATCAGCCAACCCGACCAACCCACCGGCGCCCGACGGTCCACCGCGAGGGCCATGATCGTGATCATGAGGAGGAAGGTCCCCAGCGCCTCGGCGAGGATGGCCTGGGGATAGCCGACACCGTCGCCGAAGGCGACCCCACCGACGTTCCCGAGGTCGACCGCGCCCGTTCCGAAGGCGCCGACGACGAGCAGGCCACCCAGGACCGAGCCCGCGAGCTGGGCGAGCACGTACGGGCCGACATCACGCCAGGGGAAGCGGCCGGTGGTGGCCAACGCCAGCGTCACCGCGGGATTGATGTGTGCTCCCGAGGTGCTGCCGAAGGCGTAGATGACCAACGCGACCACCAGCCCGAAGGACAACGCGATCATGCCCAGGCCGGCGTAGTCCAGGGTGCCGTCCCCCACGGTGAGGGCTGCCACGACCGCGCCCGGGCCGAACACGATCAGCAGTGCCGTGCCGACGAGTTCGGCGCCACATCGGCGCGCGAGGGACCCAGTCATGACGCCTTCCCGGACTCGATCGAGCACGAAGACCGCTGTGGTACTCGTCACACCATCGCGGGCAAGCGGCTCGTGTGCAACCCATCCGTCCGCGGTGCGCAGGCCGGGTCAGTCCAGGCAGTACGTGTCACCTCGCAGGGGAGCAGGACCGCTGCGTTGCCATGCGCGCGAAACGGGAGCCGGAGACGCCTCGCGTCTGCCGAATTCCCTGCCGTTCGAGCGGGCAACTGGGTCGGAGCCGGACCCGCTGCTACCGTGGTCGTCGTGCGCGGCAGCCTCCTGCTTACCAGCCGCGGCGAGGCCCTCTCCTAGGTCGGCCCCCTCGCCGCGGGTTTCGCGCGCACCCGGCGCCTGCTGACCGCCCATTCGGAGCTGAGTCCAGCTCGCGCCAGAGGAGCCCATTCGTGAACGCCGAGCACCCGCACCCTGCCCATCCCCATGCACGCAATCCGCAGCAGCCCTCGCGGATGCCCATCCACCGCTATGCCCCCTTCTCCCCCGTGGTCCTGCCCGACCGCACCTGGCCGGAGAAGGTGACCACCGTCGCCCCCCGCTGGTGCGCCGTGGACCTGCGCGACGGCAACCAGGCACTGATCGACCCCATGACGCCCGACCGCAAGCGACGGATGTTCGAGCTGCTGGTCCGCATGGGCTACAAGGAGATCGAGGTCGGCTTCCCGGCCGCCAGCCAGACCGACTTCGACTTCGTGCGACAGCTCATCGAGGACGACCTCGTGCCCGACGACGTCACCATCCAGGTGCTGACCCAGGCCCGCGACGAACTGATCGAGCGCACCTACGAGTCCCTGCGCGGCGCCAGGCAGGCGATCGTGCACCTCTACAACTCGACCAGCACCCTGCAGCGCCGGGTGGTCTTCAACTCCGATCGGGCCGGCATCGTCGACATCGCCGTCCACGGCGCGCAGGTCGTGCGCAAGTTCGCCGAGCAGATGGGCGACACCGACATCCTCTTCGAGTACTCGCCCGAGTCCTTCACCGGCACCGAGCTCGACTTCGCCGTCGAGGTCTGCAACGCCGTCACCGACGTCTGGGAGCCCACCCCCGACCGGCCGACCATCCTCAACCTGCCGGCGACCGTGGAGATGGCCGAGCCGACCGTCTACGCCGACCAGATCGAGTGGATGCACCGCAACCTGGCCCGTCGTGACGCCGTCGTCCTCAGCCTGCACCCGCACAACGACCGCGGTACCGCCGTCGCCGCCGCGGAGCTGGGCTACCGCGCCGGCGCCGACCGCATCGAGGGCTGCCTGTTCGGCAACGGCGAGCGCACCGGCAACGTCGACCTGGTCACCCTCGGCCTCAACCTGTTCAGCCAGGGCATCGACCCGCAGATCGACTTCTCTGACATCGACGAGATCCGCCGCACCGTCGAGTACTGCAACCAGCTGGGCGTCCACGAGCGGCACCCCTACGGCGGCGACCTGGTCTACACCGCCTTCTCCGGCTCCCACCAGGACGCGATCAACAAGGGCTTCACGGTGCTGGCGGCCGACGCGGAGGCCGCCGGGAAGTCCGTCGAGCAGATGCCGTGGGCGGTCCCGTACCTGCCCATCGACCCCAAGGACGTCGGCCGGAGCTACGAGGCCGTCATCCGGGTGAACAGCCAGTCCGGCAAGGGGGGCGTCGCCTACATCATGAAGACCGAGAATCAGCTGGACCTCCCCCGCCGGCTGCAGATCGAGTTCAGCGGCGTCATCCAGCAGCACACGGACGACGAGGGCGGCGAGGTCACGGCCGCGCAGATGTGGGCGGCCTTCAGCAACGAGTACCTGCCCGATCCGCACGCTCCGTGGGGCCGCTTCTCCCTGGCCGGCCACCGGCACCAGGCGGACGGCGAGCAGGTCGACGAGATGGTCGTCGAGCTCGTCGACAACGGCGTCCCGGTGACCCTCGAAGGCCGGGGCAACGGCCCGATCGCCGCGTTCGTCGACGCCCTCACGAGCCTCGACGTCGACGTGCGCGTCCTGGACTACGCCGAGCACGCCCTCTCCTCCGGTGGCGACGCGAAGGCCGCCGCGTACGTCGAGTGCGCCGTCGGCGACCGCGTCCTCTGGGGGGTCGGCATCGACCCGAACATCGTGAGCGCCTCCCTGCGCGCGGTCGTCTCGGCGGTGAACCGGGCTCAGCGGTAGTAGAAGGGCGTCCGGGCGACGAACAGGCATGACCAGCCCGCTCCGGGACCGCGCTCCGGGAGCGGCTGGATCGCCTGCCGCTGCAGTACCGTCCCGCCTCTGCCACACAGAGGGAGCAGCGCCGTGTCCGCACTCGTGCCGTACCTCGTCGTCCGTGACGCCCGCGCGGCCATCAGCTGGTACGCCGACGCCTTCGGTGCCCACACCGTCGGCGACCCCTACCTGGACGGTGACCGGATCGGCCACGCCGAGGTGGAGATCGCCGGCGCGACGGTCTACCTCGCCGACCCCTACCCCGAGCTCGGCCTGACCGGGCCGGACGACGGCCGGGTGGCCGTCAGCCTGCACCTCTCGGTGGGCGACGTCGACGCGGCGATGGACCGCGCGGTCATGGCCGGGGCCACCCTCGAGCGCCCCGCCGGCGACACCCCGTACGGACGGACGGGTGTGGTCGTCGACCCCTACGGCCACCGCTGGATGCTGCAGTCCCCCGCGGCCCCGGCCACGAGCGCCCCGCGGCCGGGCGACACGGTCTACCTGACGGTGAACGTGCCCGACGGCGCCCGGGCGCTGGACTTCTACGGGGCGGTCCTCGGCTGGACCGCCGTCCCGGGCAGGGTGCCCGACGGCTGGCAGGTCGAGGGTCCGACGCCCATGGTGGGCATCGGCGGAGGCAGCAGCGAGCCGGGCACCGTTCCGATGTACGCCGTCGACGACATCGAGGTCGCCGTCGCCGCCGTCCGCACCGCCGGCGGGGAGGCCGGTGAGATCGAGCGACAGTCCTTCGGCCTGTCGGTGCCCTGCCGCGACGACCAGGGATTGCGCTTCTGGCTGGGTCAGCTCGACTGAAGAAGGACCCCGTCCCAGGCCCCCCGGGTCCCGCCCCGAGCGTGCGAGGGGAGGAGGAGGTCCTCCTACTCGCCAGCTCGGGGCGAGCCTCCGGACGGGGCCTGATCCTCCCGGCGGCTGGCCCGGAGCGAGGCCGCCGGCTGCTCCGGTGGGGCGTCGGCCGGCTCGTCGCCGCGGTACACCCTGTCCACGCTCTCGCCGCTGCGGATCTCGTCGACCAGCAGCAGGTCGCGGCGTACGTGCCGGCGCCGGTAGGCGACCCGGCTGATCATGTGGGCGCTGACCGGCGCGGTCAGCATCTGGAAGGCCGCCACCAGCAGCAGCATCCAGATGGCCGACCAGCCCTGCAGCCGGATGGCCCCGGCGACCATGATCAGCAGGATGCCCAGCACCTGGGGCTTGGTGCCGGCGTGCATCCGGGTGAGGACGTCGTGGAAGCGCAGCAGGCCCAGCCCGGCCGTCAGGCACAGGAACGCCCCGGCCAGCACCAGCACGATGGCGACGACGTCCCGCACCGTGGCGATCTCGTTCACCGCCCCTCCTCCCCCCGGTCATCGGCGGCCGGCGCGTGGACGAGCATGCCGCCGATGTACCGGGCCACCGACACCGAACCGACGAAGGCCAGCAACGACACCACGACCAGTACCGGCACGACGGTCGGGTCGCGCGCCAGCGCCGCGTAGACCGCCAGTCCCGCCGAGATGATGACCAGCAGCACGTCGGTGGCGACCACCCGGTCGAGCAGCGAGGGTCCCAGGGCCAACCGGACCAGGGTGAGCAACGCCCCGCCACCGAGCATGGCGTAGGCAGCCCAGTAGACCGCGGTCACGGCGTCCTCCTCCCGGTTCCGGTAGGCGCTTCCCCGGGCGCGTGCGCCAGCGCGGCGATCTCGTCCGCTGAGCCGAACGCCCGGACCACCCGCTCCTCCTCGGCGAGGACCGCCGCCCGTCGCCGTTCGACGTCCTCCAGGTTCCGCACGTGCAGGACGTGGATCGACAGCGTCCGCCGCTCCCGGTCCATGTCGATGACCACCGATCCGGGCACCAGGGTCAGCGACTCGGCGACGATGGTCAGCAGCAGGTCGGAGTCGGTGCGCAGCTGCACGCGGATGATCGCGCTGCGCCCGATCCCACCGGGCCGGATGGTCTGCCACGCCACGAGGGCGGCCGACCGCACCAGGTCGAGGAAGAAGTAGCCGAGGAAGACCACCAGGCCCACCGGGTGCAGGTGAGTGCCGCCGACCACCGGCGGAAGGGGCAGCAGCAGGGTCACGGCGAGCGCGACGACGATCCCGCTGAGCAGGTTCGCCCACGACCAGGTGCCCCACAGCAGGTTCCACACCAGCACGAGCCAGACCAGCAGGGGCAGCTGGTGCCGCAGCTGATGCCCGAGCGCGGAGCGCGCGGGTTCGACGGTCACGGCACGTCCTCCCCGCCGAACACCGACGAGATGTACGGGGTCCGGTCCATGAGGTCCTCGGCCCCGCGTTCCGCCACCGCGTAGAGCGGTCCTGCCAGTGCGGTCAGGCCGACGGTCAGCACCACCATCGCAGCCGTGGACGCCACCATCACCTGTGGCAGGGGTCGCAGCGGTCGCTCGCGCGAGCCGTCCCCTGCATCCAGCCCGTCGCTGACCGGAGCGGTCGCCGTGGCCACGGCGGTGTGCCGCTCCCAGGCCGCCCGCCGGGCCTCGGCACGGCTGCCGCTGCCGTTACCGGTGGCGGTGCCGGCGCCCGCCGGCTGCTTCTCACTTGCAGGTTGCTGCTCGTCGGCCGGACCCGGCATCGGCCCGGGTGCGAGCTGGGGCCCGGCGGCCTCCGCCGCGGCGCGGAAGGTGTCGTCCGCCGGCGACTGTGCCGGCGGCCGCCAGAATGCGCGGTTCCAGACGCGGGAGATCGCCAGCAGGGTCAGCAGGCTGGTGAGGGCGCCGCCGCCGACCAGCACGATCGGGAGCGAGCCGCCGTCGGCCACCCCCGCCTCCAGCAGCCCCAGCTTCCCGATGAAGCCGGAGAACGGCGGGATGCCCGCGAGGTTCATGGCCGGCACGAAGTACAGGACGGCCAGCAGCGGCGATGCCTTCGCCAACCCTCCGAGCCGGTCGACGCTGGTCGAGCCTCCCTGCCGCTCGACCAGGCCGGCGACCAGGAACAGCGTGGTCTGGATCGCGATGTGGTGGACGACGTAGAAGATCGCCCCGGCCAGCCCGGCAGTGGAGGCGAGGGCGATCCCGAACACCATGTAGCCGATGTGACTCACCAGGGTGAAGGACAGGATGCGGCGGATGTCGGTCTGGGCGACCGCCCCGAGGATGCCGATGACCATGGTCGCCAGCGCCGCCCACATGAGCACCTGGTCGAGCGCACCACCGGGGAACAGCAGGGTCTGCGTCCGGATGATCGCGTAGACGCCCACCTTGGTCAGGAGGCCGGCGAAGACGGCGGTGACCGGCGCCGGGGCGGTCGGGTAGCTGTCGGGCAGCCACGCGGACAGCGGGAAGACGGCGGCCTTGATCGAGAACGCGATCAGCAGCATGGACTGCAGCAGCAGCTGGGTCCCGTCGGGCAGCTCCGCCAGCCGCACGGCCAGCTGCGCCATGTTCACCGTGCCGGTCGAGGCGTACACCAGGCCGATGGCCGCGAGGAAGATCAGCGAGCTGAGCAGGCTCACGATGATGTAGGTGATCCCCGCCCGGATGCGGGGCGCCGAGCCACCGAGGGTCAGCAGCACGTAGCTGGCGGTCAGCAGGATCTCGAAGCCGACGTAGAGGTTGAACAGGTCACCGGCCAGGAAGGCGTTGGCCACGCCCGCGATGAGCACGAGGAACGTCGGGTGGAAGATCGAGATCGGCGTCTCCTCGTCGCCGTCGGCCGCACCCTGGCCCACGGCGAAGACGAGCACCCCGAGGGCGACCGTCGCGGCCACCACCAGCATCAGCGCCGACAGCCGGTCGACCACCAGGACGATGCCGAGTGGCACCGTCCATCCCCCGACCGACACCGCGTGCGCCCCGTCGGCGTCCGCGAGCAGGAGCAGTGCGACCGAGACAGCCAGCACCGCAGAGAGCACGAGGATGCTCAGGGTCCGCTGGATCCCCGGATGCCGGCCACCCACCAGCAGCGCGGCGGCCGCCCCCAGCAGCGGCAGCAGCACGGGCAGCGGGGTGAGGACGCTGATCACGGGTTGCTCCGCGGGGTCGGCAGGTCGACGTCGTCGGAGGCGATGCCTGAGTAGTGCCGCGCCAAGCCGCGCTCGGCGTCGTCGTCGGCGGCCAGGGTGTCGGCGTGCATGGCCGGCCGGTCCTCGGGCGCCAGGTCGTCGGGGTCGATCTCGTCGGCGTCCATGCCCGACCGGCGGGCGACCCGGCGGTCCTCCTCGTCCACTCCGACGACCTCCTGGCGGACCAACCGCCAGGAGCGGTAGATGAGCGCCAGCACGAACGCCGCGATCCCGAAGGTGATCACGATGGCGGTGAGGATCAGCGCCTGAGGGAGCGGATCGCTCATCTCCTCGGGGTCGCCGTAGCCCAGGATCGGGGCCGACCCCGCCGCGCCGCCGCTGGAGAGCAGCAGCAGGTTGGTCGCGTTGCCCAGCAGCAGGAAGCCCAGGAGAACCCGGGTGAGGCTGCGGTCGAGCAGCAGGTACACCCCGGCGGCGTAGAGACCGCCGATGATCACCGGCAGGACGACGGTGGGGGTCATCGGAGGATCACCTCGTCGGGGGCCACGTCGATCGGGTCGTCCTCGTCCACCTGCCGGTCGAGCTCGGCTCCCAGGCTGCGGAGGATGTCGAGCACGAGGCCCACGACGATCAGGTAGACGCCCATGTCGAAGAACAGCGACGTGACGAGCTTGACGTCCCCGAGCACCGGCAGCGTGGTCTCGAGGATGGCCGTCTGCAGGACCTCGGCGCCCAGCACGAGGCCGACCACGCCGGTGCCGCCGGCGAACAGCAGCCCGACGCCCAGCAGCAGCCCGGGATCGACGGGTGCCGCCTCACCCAGCTCGTACCGCCCCCCGGCCAGATAGCGGAGGACCAGCGCGAGCCCGGCGACCAGCCCCCCGGCGAACCCGCCACCGGGCTCGTTGTGGCCGCTGAAGAGCAGGAAGAGGGAGAACACCACGATCGTGTGGAACAGGATCCGGGTGATCACCTCGAGGATCACCGACCGCCGTTCCGGGGCGAGGGCGGCCGAGGCGGACAGCCATTGACCTCGAGGGGCCCGCCAGGACGTGCGCTCGTCCCGCGCCAGCTGCACGGGGTCCAGACGGTCCACGGAGCCGGTCCGCCGGCGCAGGAACACCAGGCTGGCGACGCCGGTGGCGGCGACGACCAGCAGCGAGATCTCCCCGAGGGTGTCCCAGGCGCGGATGTCGACCAGCGTCACGTTGACGATGTTCTGGCCACCGCCGAAGTCGTAGGCCGCCTCCGGGTAGTCCACGGAGACCGGCGTGGCGGTGCGCACGCTCATCGCGACGGCTCCGGCCGCCGCCATCAGCGCCCCGACCGCGACGGCGATCACTCCCCGGGCGGCCCGCTCGTGGGGCTTGTGCCGCTCGGCGATGTCCTTGGGGAGCTTGCGCAGCACCAGGACGAAGACGACGAGGGTCAGCGTCTCGACGAGGAACTGGGTGAGCGCGAGGTCCGGGGCGCCCTGCAGTGCGAACAGGACCGCCAGGCCGTAACCGGTGACGCCCACGACCAGGACGGCGGACAGCCGCTGCCGGATCCGCAGCGCCAGCACGGCGGCGATGAGCACGACCGCGCCGACCAGCGCCTGGACGGGGCTGTCCCAGGCCCGCCATTCCCCGGGCCACGGGGCACGGAACAGGAGGACCGACCCCGGGAGGGCCAGGACGACGACCAGGATCGTGCCGAGATACGCCGGGAGCGAACCCCGCTGGGTCGTCCCCGTGACCAGGACGGCGAGTCGATCGAGGGCCTGCAGCGTGTTCCAGTAGCCCTCGTCGGCCGAGGCCCGGACGGCCAGCCGCCGCTGGGTCCGGAACACCACCGTCCGGGCGGCGAACAGGGCGGCACCGCCGAGCACGGTGAGCGCGGACAGCAGCAGGGCCGGCTGCCAGCCGTGCCACAGCGCCAGCTTCTCCGCCTCCGGCGCGATCAGCGGCAGGTCGTCGGCGTAGCCGGCGACCAGCGGCTCCAGCAGCGGGCTGAACGGCCCCGCGAGCAGGCCGGTGAGCGCGAGTGCCGCGGGGGCGGCGAGGAAGAGCGCACGGGGCGGGTGGATGAGCTCCGCGGGCTCGATCGGGTCCAGGCCCGGCTTCCGCGCGAACGCGCCCCACAGGAACCGGGCGGTGTAGGCGGCGGTGAGCACCGACCCGAGAACCAGTCCGGTGAGGACGACGACGGCGCCGGTGCGGTCGGGCAGCCCGCCGTCCCACAGCGCGGTGAACGCCGCCTCCTTGCCGACGAACCCCAGGAGAGGCGGGATCCCGGCCATGGACGCCGCGGCCAGTGTGCCGATGATCGCGAGGGCCGGCAGCCGGCGCCCCAACCCGGAGAGCCTGCGGAGGTCACGAACGCCGGTGGCGTGGTCGATGACACCGACGGTGAGGAACAGGGTGGACTTGAACAGCGCGTGGGCGAGGGTCATCACCAGCCCGGCGGCGGCGAGCTCCCGGCTGCCGCCGCCGACCAGCACCATGAGGAAGCCGAGTTGGCTGACGGTGCCGAAGGCCAGCAACAGCTTGAGGTCCTTCTGCCGCAGGGCCCGGTAACCACCCACGAGCATGGTGGCCACGCCGAGCCCCAGCACGATCGGCCGCCAGCCCGGAACCTCGGCGAAGCCGGGTGCCAGCCGGGCGACGAGGTAGATGCCGGCCTTCACCATCGCCGCCGCGTGGAGGTAGGCGCTGACCGGTGTCGGTGCCTCCATGGCGGCAGGCAGCCAGAAGTGGAACGGGATCATCGCGGACTTGGTGATCGCCCCGACCAGCACGAGCACCGTCCCGGCGACCAGGAACGGCCCGTCGCCCGGGTCGGCGACCACCTCCGACAGCAGGTAGCTGCCGCTGGTCTCGCCGATCATGATCAGCCCGACCAGCATCGCCAGCCCGCCGGCCGTGGTGAGGATCAGCGCCTGACTGGCCGCCCGCCGCGCGGCCAGCTTCGTCCCCGATCCGCCGATGAGCAGGTAGGAGAAGACGGTCGTGAGCTCCCAGAACACGTAGAGCATCAGCAGGTCGTCGGCGAGCACCAGCCCGAGCATCGACCCGGCGAAGGCGGTCAGGTTTCCCGCGAACCGGCCCGTTCCCTCGTCATCGGGCTCGAAGTAGCGCGCGCAGTACACCAGCACCAGCGCGCCGACGCCGGTGACGATCAGCGCGAAGATGAGCGAGAGCGCGTCCAGCCGCAGCGCGATGTCGAGGTCCAGCGCAGGCACCCACGGAACGCTCTCGAGGACCTCGCCGCCCCCGGTCACCGTGCCCAGCTGGGCGAGCAGCCAGCCGAAGCCGACCGCGGGGACCAGCGCGAGGACGAGGAACGCCTGCCTGCCCCACCACCGCACGAGGGCGGGCGCCAGCACGGCGGCCAGCGAGTGCAGCAGCAGAACAGCTAGCACGGGTCTCCGGGAGTCATGAAGGGCTCGGGGACGACCACAGACGTCGCGGGGACACCGGCGGCGGTGACCTCAGGTTACCTGCCCGCCGTCCTCCCGGCTCTCCCACTCAGCCCTCGGCGATCTCCGTGGCCGCCAGCCAGTCGTTCTCCACCCGTTCCTTCTCGGCGTGCAGCGCTTTCAGCTCGGCATCCAGTGCGGCCGCCTTCGCGTAGTCGGCGGCGGCCACGGCGAGCTGCTCGTGCAGCCTCTTCTCGTCGGCGTCCAGCTTGAGCATGCGGCGCTCCAGCCGGCTGGCCTCCTTCTTCGCCGCCCGCGCCTCGGCCGCCGACACCGCCGGCGCCGACGTCGAGGGGGCGCCGACCGGACGGGGCCCGCCGTCACCGGCCGCCGTCGTCAACGGGGCACCGCCCGCCGCCCGGCGGCGCAGGTACTCCTCCACCCCGCCCGGCAGCTCGGCCAGCGAGCCGTCACCGAGCAGCGCGACGACCTTGTCGCACACCCGGTCGACGAAGTACCGGTCGTGGCTGACCACCAGGACGGTCCCGGGAAAGCCGTCGAGCAGGTCCTCGAGCGCCGTCAGGGTGTCGATGTCCAGGTCGTTGGTGGGCTCGTCGAGCACCAGCACGTTGGGCTCGGCCATGAGCAGCCGCAGCAGCTGCAGCCGCCGGCGCTCACCGCCCGAGAGATCCCCGACCGGCGTCCACTGCCGGTTCGCCGCGAATCCGAACCGCTCGGCCAGGGACGACGCCGAGATCTCCTGGTTGCCGATGCGGGCGACCCGGGCGACGTCCTGCACCGCCTCCAGCACCCGGGCACGCGGCGGCAGCTCGGTGACGTGCTGGGACAGGTAGGCCACCGCCACCGTCTGCCCGACGGCCACCTTCCCGGCGTCCGGCTGCGTCTCCCCCACCAGCAGCTTGAGCAGCGACGTCTTCCCGGCGCCGTTCACCCCGACGATGCCGATCCGGTCGCCCGGGCCGACGTGCCAGGTGAGGTCCTTGAACAGCGTGCGCGGTCCGTCCTCGGTGGGGACGGCGTAGTCGACGTCCTCGACGTCGTAGACGCTCTTGCCGAGCCGCCGGGCGGCGAAGCCCTTGAGCGCCATGGAGTCGCGGGCCGGTGGCTCGTCGGCGATCAGCGCCTGCGCCGCCTCGATCCGGAACTTCGGCTTGCTGGTGCGGGCCGGCGGGCCACGGCGCAGCCAGGCCAGCTCCTTGCGAACCAGGTTGAGCCGGCGCTCCTCGGTGACCGCCGAGATCCGTGCCCGTTCCGCCCGGGCCAGCGTGTACGCCGAGTACCCACCGTCGTAGGAGTGCACGTTGCCGTCGGCCACCTCCCACGTGGTCGTGCACACCTCGTCGAGGAACCACCGGTCGTGGGTGACGACGACCAGCCCGCCGGCCCGGGCGCGCACGTACTCGGCCAGCCAGGCCACGCCCTCGACGTCCAGGTGGTTGGTGGGCTCGTCGAGGACGAGCAGGTCCAGCGGCCGGATCAGCTGGGCGGCGAGCGCGACGCGGCGCCGCTCCCCGCCGGACATCGGGGCGACCGGCGCGTCCAGGCCCAGCCGGTCGAGCTCCAGGCCGGTCAGCACCGAGCGGACGGCGGGGTCGCCGGCCCACTCGTGCTCGGCGGCGAACATCGACGGCGGCAGGACGACGTCGCGGACCGTCGTGCCCTCCGGCAGCGTGCCGGACTGGTCCAGCACGCCCATGGCGAGGTCGCCGCGGCGGGTGACCCGGCCCGAGTCGGGCTCGTCGGCTCCGGTCAGCAGCGACAGGAGGGTGCTCTTGCCGCCGCCGTTGCGCCCGACGACACCGATCCGCTCACCCGCGGCGACGCCGAGGGAGACGTCGTCGAGGATCACGGTCGTGCCGTGTGCCTTGTGCACCCGTTCGAGGTTGACCAGGTTCAGGGGTGCGCTCATCGCTGCCCAGTATCCCCGCAGCCCTCACGATGCCCACCCGGCCGGCCTCGGGACGAGCCATCCCGGGTCGTCGCCCGCTTCAGGGCACTGATGGTGGCGACTGAGCAGATGTCGCCAGCGAGTCGGCGGCGGGTTCGACCGGCTCCGCCACCGTCGCCCGTGGGAGCCGCAGGCAGGAGGCCGCGCTCAGCAGGACGACGACCGCCACGACGCCGAACACCGCCTCCACGCTCACCGCGGTGGCGAGCACCGGGATGAACAGGTTGCCGCCGATGCCGCCGAGCGCCATCGCCAGTGACATGGCGGACACGACCGTCGCCCGGTTCGCCGCGCTGACCCGTCCGTGCAGGACGGCGCTCAACAGGGGCCACGACGAGCCATGGGCGACGTAGTACGCGGCGAAGGCGATCGCCGCGACGACGAGGACGTCCGGTCCGGCCAGCACCGCCATGGCTCCCGCACCCAGCGTCGACAGGAGGGCGCACGTCAGCCGGGTGGAGCCGCGGAGCAGCCGCCTGAGCCTGGGCGTGATCATTGCGCCCACCGCCGCCGCGGCGAAGGACAGGCCCAGCACCGTGCCGTACACCGCGGCGCCGTCGTCCCGGCCTCCCGCCAACTCCGTGAACCGCAGGGGCCCCAGCAGCTCGCACGCCACGAGCCCCACTCCACCGACGGCGGTGAGCAGGAGGACCAGGCGCATCGGACCATCGCTGACCGACAGCCGCACGGCGCCCGCGACCGTGGCCGGCACCTGCCTGGCACCGGCGGTCAGCGCGGCCCGGATGCTGCCCTGCCGCGGCGGCCGGTTCTCGGTCAGCAGCCGGAGGACGGCACCCACGAAGACGACGTCGAGCGCGGCCGCGGCGAGGAACGGCACCGCGAGCGCGGTTGCGCCGCCACCGCCGAGGAGCCCGGGCAGCAGTCCTCCGATGACTGCGCCCACGGCGAGACCCCCGCCGTCCGCGGCGGAGTGGCGGGCCAGTCCGGGCGCCACGTCTGCGGCCGGGTCGATCCGGTGGACGGTGTCGACGTACCAGGCCTCGACGGGGCCGGAGTCCAGGGCACGCCCGATCCCCATGAGGAGGACGCCGGCCAGGAAGCCCGGAAAGCTGGTCGCCGCCGCGAAGGCGAGGCAGGACAGCAGGTGCAACACGGCTCCGAGCACCACGACCGGGCGGCGGCCGAGGACGTCGGCCAGCCCGCCGGTGGGTAGCTCGAGCGCGATCACCACCAGGCCCTGGACGGTGAACAACACGCCGATCTCGCCCAGCGACAGCCCGCGAGCCTGGGCCAGCAGGACGGTGATCGGCGTGGTGAGCCCTACGGGCAGCCACCGCAGCGCGGTGAGCCCCACCAGCCGGCGGGTGGCCGCCCGGACGGTCGTCGGCCCACTCACGTGGGCCACTCCTTCAGGGGGACCACGTCGATGAGGACGGCGACCAGGTCGGTCCCCTCGGACGGTTCCTCGGCCGGATGGGCGTCGAGCCAGCGCATCATCACCGCGTGCAGCTCCGCGGCGAGCGCCCTGGCCTCGTCGGGCCGCAGCCGCAGTCCGTAGTCGCTGAGCGACGCACCGGCGGTCCAGGCGGGATCGAGGTCCGCCTTCTGGCTCTGCCAGGCGTTGAGGACCCGAGCGTGACCGGCGAGTTCCTGGCGGGTCAGCTCGTCCTGCACCTCGGCGCCGCCCTCCTGGGCGATGACGTCCGCGGCCTCCCAGCTGGTCATGCGGTGGCGGGCTCGCCACCACCGCTCCCGCGCGTTGCCGTGGCCTTCGACCTCCTCGACGAAGCCGTAGGCCGCGAGCTGGCGCAGGTGGTAGCTGGTCGAGCCGCTGCTCTCACCGACCGCCCGGCCGAGCCGGCTGGCCGTCGCCGGGCCGTTCAGCCGCAGCAGCCCGAGCAGCCGGTTGCGCAGCGGTGCGACAGCGCGCGGAGGGCGCGCACGTCGGTCACCTGGACGGCGGGTTCCAGCGGGGTCTCGTCGGTGGCCACGTGCCGGACGACAGAAGGTGCAGAGAATGCTTTGCAGTGTTTCTTTGCGGTCAGCCGCCGGTGGCCACCGCCACGCCGAGCCAGCCCCGCAGCGCGTCGTCGGACAGCAGACGACCGACCCGTCGGGACTGCTCCTGCGCCTGCCCGAACGCCGGGTCAGCTCCGTGCCGGCGCTCCACCTCCGCCTCCACGGCGTCGGCGCGCCGGGTCCACTCCTCCGGGCTGTCGCCCAGGTCGGCGCCCGCGCTCGCCTCCAGCCGGAAACCGGCGTCCGCGAGCAGCCGCCGGAGCTCGCCCTCGGACGGGAACTCGTTGCCCTCCGGCAGGGGTGGGGGTAGCGGTCCGTCGGCCACGAACACCAGCAGGCCGAGCCGGGCGCCGGGCACGAGGACCCGGCGCAGCTCGGCGAGCAGGCCCGCCTTGTCCGACGTCGTGCAGAGGACGCCGAGGCACCAGGCGGCGTCGAAGGAGGCGTCGGCGAACGGCAGGTACTGGGACACCGCCACGACCGACGGCAGGCCGAACAACCGTCGCCCGGCCCGGACGGCGGCGGCCATCGGCTCGGCGCAGACCGGCCGCAGCCCCCGCTGCGCCGCCAGCCACCCCGCCGGCCCACCCACACCCGCTCCGGAGTCGAGCAGCCGGGTGTCCGGACGCAGGTCCAGCCGGTCGGCCAGCCAGCGCAGCGCCCCCTCGCTGCCGCTCCCCCGGCACCCGGCGGGGATGGCGTACTCGGGCCCGAGCGCGCGCACCGCCTCCTCCGTCCACCCGGCGACGGTGTCGAACTCGGCCTCCATCGCTTCGCTCTCGAGTTCGCTCACGCCATACCTCGCACTTCTGCGGCGACCTCCGCCTTGATCCGCGCGCCGTCGTCCGCGTCCCGGGCGGAACCCATGCCGGACAGGTTGACCCCGACGACGCCGGGCACGGCCAGCAACGCGCGGGCCTCCGCGACCGCGGCCGCGATGCCGGCGTCGCGCGGATCGGGCGCGGTGAGCACCCGCTCCACGACGGCGTCGTCCAGGTGCAGGCCGGGGAACCGCTGCAGCACCCGCGCCGAGCGCTCGTCGGTGTAGACCGCGACGCCGGCGATGAACGGCAGGGTCGCGCCGGCGGCCCGGGCAGCGGAGACGAACGCGGCCACACGGGCCGGGGTGCTCACGTGGTTGAGCACGCACAGCTGCGCGCCGGCCCGCTGCTTCTCGGCCACTCGCGCGGGGCGGAGGTCGACCGGCGGCGCCTCCGGCGCCTCTGGAACGGCGATCTGCAGACCCTGCGCGGCGGCGAGCGCGGCCAGCCGCACGCCGTCGAGGTCGAAGACCTGACTCGCACCGGGCCGCACACCGGGTCCACGCCCGTCACCGGTCACGCACAGGACGCCGTCCACGCCGAGTGCGGCCAGGCCGGCCAGCTCCTGCTCGAGGACGACGCGATTGCGATCCCGGCAGGCCAGCGTGGCCCACAGTCGCGCACCCGCGCCGAGGGCCTCCGCGGCCAGCATCGTCGGCGGGAAATCGGGGCGGTTGGCATGCTCGCCGAGCAGGAGCGCGTCGGACACGGGCCCGAGGATGTCGACCACCCGCCGCACCGCCGCGGTGTCGAAGGCCGGTGCGGAGAGGTCGGCCAGCACGACCGGCGCCCGCGCCGCGCGGGCGAGCAGCCCGTCCGGGGCGGGGTCGGGCGGCGCGACGGGCGGGTCGGGCCAGCCGACCAGGGGCTCGCCGAGGAACACGCAGCGGTGCTGGGCGAGCTCGCACCGCTCGTCCTCCCGGACCCCACCGCAGGGGCCGAACACCATCCGCTTGGGGCAGCCCAGCCGCCCGGCGGTCGCGGACTCGGGTTGCACCCTGGAGGGCTGACCGGTGGAGCGCCGCTCGAAACCCCTCGCGCGGACCACGAGAGGGAAGACATCGCCGGCAGTGGGGGTTACAGTGCCACGCTAGTTGAGATCTCAATCAGGAGGCCGGCATGCCTGCCGTGACCGTCGAGGACACCACCACGCTCGCCCGAGTGCCCGTGCCCGCTCCCGGGACGGTCCGCCGCCGGGTCCGCTCGGTCACCACGGCGCCGTCGGGCTTCGAGGGCGAGGGATTCCCGGTCCGCCGGGCGTTCGCCGGCGTCGACCTGCGCGACCTGGACCCGTTCATCCACATGGATCAGATGGGCGAGGTCGAGTACGCGCCGGGCGAGCCCAAGGGCACCAGCTGGCACCCGCACCGCGGCTTCGAAACCGTCACCTACATCATCGACGGAACCTTCGAGCACGCCGACTCCCACGGCGGTGGCGGCACGATCAGCAACGGCGACACCCAGTGGATGACCGCCGGCGGGGGCGTCCTGCACATCGAGAAGCCCCCGGAGCACCTCGTGCTGAGCGGTGGACTGTTCCACGGCCTGCAGCTGTGGGTGAACCTGCCCCGGGCACAGAAGTGGGTGGAGCCGCGCTACCAGGATCTGCGCGCCGACGAGTCGGTGCTGCTGGCCAGCCCCGATGCCGGCGCCTTCCTGCGGGTGATCGCCGGTGACGTCGCCGGGCAGGTCGGTCCGGGCTCGACCTACACGCCCATGGCGATGGTGCACGCGACCATCTCCCCGGGCGCCACCCTCGACCTGCCGTGGCGGCCGGACTTCAACGCGCTGGTCTACGTGCTCTCCGGTGCCGGTTCGGTGGGCATCGACGGCGCCCCGGTCCGCACCGGGCAGCTGGCCGTCCTCGGCCCCGGCGACACCGTGACGATCAACGGCGCGGTCCATCAGGAGTCGCGGACCCCGGCGCTGGACGTCGTCATCCTCGGCGGTGCGCCGATCCGCGAGCCGATCGCGATGTACGGGCCGTTCGTCATGAACACCCGGCAGGAGGTCATGGACGCCTTCACCGACTTCCAGGCCGGCCGGCTGGGATCGATCCCGGCCACCTACGGCCGCCGGGACGTTCCGCACGGCGACGTGCGGGGCGAGACTGGGCAGACGCCGGACGCCTGACGGCGCCGTCGGTTCGAGAGGACAGAGATGAGCAACCTCGATCGCCGCCCCGCCGCGCGTGAGCTGGGCGGCCTCGACGGGACCTCGGCCGGCCCGGCGCTGGACCTGCTGCCCGGCAAGGAGGTGCTGCTCGGCGAGAGCACCCGGGTCCGCCGGCTGCTGCCCACCCTGGGCCGCCGGATGATCGGCGCCTGGGCGTTCGTGGACCACTACGGCCCCGACGACATCGCCACCTCCGCCGGCATGCAGGTCGCGCCGCACCCGCACACCGGGCTGCAGACAGTGTCGTGGCTGCTGGAGGGCGAGGTGCACCACCTGGACTCCGTGGGCAGCGACGTGCGGTTCGGACCTGGTCAGCTGGCGCTGATGACGGCAGGGCACGGGATCTCCCATGCCGAGCAGTCGCCGGCGAACCATCCGCGGTTCCTGCACGGCGCCCAGCTGTGGGTGGCACTGCCCGACGCGCACCGCGAGACGGCCCCGGCGTTCGAGCACCACGCGACGCTGCCGGGCTGGACGTCGGACGGCGTCACCGCAACGGTGCTGATCGGATCGTTCGGTGGGGCCACCTCGCCCGGGACGGCGTACAGCCCGCTGGTGGGCGTGGACCTGGACCTCGCCGCGGGGGCCGATGTCGAGGTCCCGCTGGAACCGGAATTCGAGTACGGGCTCCTGGCTGCCTCCGGGACGGCGTCGGCCGAGGGCGCACCGCTGGACCGGGGCGCGATGCTCTATCTGGGCACGGGTCGGAGGTCGGTCAGGCTCCGGGCGGCCGACGCGAGCCGGCTGTTGCTGCTCGGCGGGGAGCCGTTCGAGGAACACCTCGTCATGTGGTGGAACTTCGTCGGGCGGTCCGGTGCGGAGATCGCCGACTACGCCGAGCAGTGGAACGGCGAGTCGGAGCGGTTCGGCACCGTCGCGGGCTACGACGGCGCCCGGCTCGAGGCCCCGCCGCTGCCGCCGATCCCGCTCAAGCCGCGCGGGCGCGAGCGGTGAGAGAAGGACCCCCTGCCCCCGACCGCTCGCACGCTCACGGCGGGCCCCTGCAGGGGGCCCGCTCCGACTCGGAAGAGGTTCTCCCGTGACCGTTGACGCCCGGATGCTGGCGTTCGTCGCGGAGCACCGGTGGGGTGTCCTCGCCACCGTCAAGCGCGACGGACGGCCGCAGCTGTCCAACGTCGGATACTCCTACGACGCCGAGTCACAACTGTTCCGGGTCTCGGTGACCGCCGACCGGGCCAAGACCCGCAACCTGCAGGCCGACCCACGGGTGACGCTGCACGTGGCGTCCAAGGACTTCTGGACCTGGGTCGCCGTCGAGGGCACCGCCGAACTCACCCCGGTGGCGGCCGAGCCGCACGACGCCACGGTCGAGGAGCTCATCACCTACTACCGCAGCATCAGCGGCGAGCACGAGAACTGGGACGAGTACCGGGCGGCGATGGTGGCCGATCGGCGGCTCGTCGTCCGGTTCCGGCCGGAGCACGCGTACGGACAGCTGCGCGGCTGAGGCCGGTCCGGCCGGCGCGCCCCGTTCACGCCGGCCCGTCCGGCCCCGTCCAGGGGCCCGCCCTGAGCTTGCGAAGTGGAGACCCCGTCCAGGGGCTCGCTTCGAGCGGGCGAGCGGTGAGGAGCACGGGGCCCTTCTGGGGGTCCTTCTACTGCAGGACCTCGAACGGCGCACCCCACGGGTCCTCGACGATGGCGAACCGCCCGAACGGCGTGTCCATCGGCTGCATCGTCACCGTGCCGCCCCTGGCCTCGACCGCGGCCACCGCCTCGTCGGCGGAGGCGACCGAGAAGCAGGTCAGCCAACCCGAGGGCATGCTCGGATCGGAGGCTCCGAGACCGCCCAGCGGATTCCCACCGGTGTTGAAGGTGGCGTAGTCCATGCCCTCGCCGGCCGTCTCGGGGTCCATCTGCTCGAAGGTGAACCCGAAGACGGCGGTGTAGAACTGCTTCGCGCCGGCCGTGTCGGCGACCATCGCCTCGTTCCAGGCGAGCGCGCCCGGCTCGTTGTGGATGCGGATCCCGGTGTTGAGACCGGACTGCCACAGGCCGAACGGGTTCCCCTGGGGATCGCGCGCGATGACCATGGTGCCCATCGGGCCGACCTCCATCGGCTCGACGATCACCGAGCCGCCGGCCTCCCTGATGCACGCGGCGGTCGCGGCCGCGTCATCGGTCGCGAAGTAGGTCATCCACTTCGGCGGGTCGTCCGGGTCCTGCTGCGGCCCCATGCCGCCCGCCTGCTCGCCGTCCACGGTGACCGTCAGATAGCCACCGAACTCCGGCTCGCCACCGGTGTAGCTCCAGCCGAGGACCTCGGCGTAGAACGCCTTGGCCGCATCGAGATCCGCCGCGCCGTAGTCGACCCAGCAGGGTGTGCCGGCAGGCCACGGGGTGTTCCGTCTGGGCATCGCTCCTCCTCCACGTTCCGGGGAGGAGAACCGTCCCACCGGGGACCGACAGTTCCCGGACCCGCGGCACCCACGACGCCGCCGGGAGGGGACTCAGAACCGGCCGCCGCCCGTGCCCCCACCACCGAAACCTCCACCGCCCCCGCGGCGCCCCCCTCCCCCGAAGCCGCCACCACCACCGAACCCGCCCCCGAAGCCGCCGCCGCCCCGGCCACCGCCCAGCAGGATGCCGCCCAGCACGAGGCTGCCGAGGTCGACGCCGCCGCGCCGGTACCCGCCTCCGTACCCCCCACCGAACCCGCCCGGCCCGCCGCCGTAGCCACCGGACCACGTGGAGACGTCGTCCTGCGCGCGGTCGAGAGCCGATTGGGCGAGCGTCGTGGCCTGGTGCGCCTCCCGCAGTGCGGTCATCGGGTCGTCACGGCCGAGGTCGACGGCGACGTCGAGGTGCCGCTGCGCCTCGGCCAGCCGGGTGCGGGCCTCGGGGCCGACCGCTCCACGGCGGGTGCTGATGAAGTCGCTCGCCGCCGCGATGGTCGATCGCGCGGTGAGCACCGCCTGATCGAGCCCGGCGGCCGCCCGACGGGCCTGGGTCTGGGCGTCGCGGGCGACCGAGAGGGCCTGCTCGAGTGCGATGTCGGCCTCCTCCAGCTGGCGCAGCGCGGCCAGCGGATCGGGCTGCGGGCCGGAGAGCGCCGCGTCGGCGGAGGTGAGGGCGGCCTCGGCGCGGGCGATCTGCGGCCCCAGGCCACTGCGGTTCCCGGCCGCCACGAGCGACCGGGCCTCGGCGATGTCTTTCTCGGTCTCCGCGCGCACGGCCGCGACCCGGCCGGCCGCGGCGTCCAGGTCGGTGGCCAGTCGGCCGACCGCGTCCAGCAGCGTCGTGGTCTGGGCGACCGCGTCCTCGGCGGCCCGGATGTCGCCGACCGCCTCACCGGCGCGGCCGGCACCGAGCGCGTCGAGGGCCTCGTTGACCTCCTGCTCCGCGGCCGCCAGGCGGGCCCGGGCCTCGGTCACGTTGTCCCGGACCGGCGCCACCGCGGAGTCGGCGAAGCGACGCCGGAGTTCGCCCAGCCGCTGCTCCTCCTGCGGGATGCGTTGCCGCAGCGCGGCGATCCGGGGGGCGAGGGCCTCCAGCACCTGGGGCGCGGTGTGCTCCAGGTCCCGCAACCGGGTGAAGGCCTCCGCCTGGGCGGTCAGGCGGGCGTCGGCGGCCTCGGTGAGCCGGAGGATCTCGCCGAGCATCCGGCGCGTGGTCGGCTCGTCCTCCGGGACGTCGTCGTCGAGCTGCTGGCGCATGGTGAACGCGCGGGAGAGCTCGTCCCGGGAGGTGGCGAGCGCCTTGTCGAACCCCGTGACGGCCTCCTCCCCGTACTGGGAGCGGGCGAAGTCCAGGTCCAGCTGTGAGGTCTTCACCGCCTCGTCGAGCTCGAGCAGCGCGCTGCTGGCGCGGAACTGCAGCTGCTCGGTCGTCGTCCCGGCGTAGGGGTCGGGCCGCTCCAGCCGCTGCACCGGCGGCGGCTGCGCCTCCTGCTTGCGGCGCCGGGAGCGGGCGACCAGGTAGGCGCCGCCGCCGGCCAGCGCGATCGCTCCGACGACGAGCAGCGCCCCGCCTCCTCCGGAGTCCGCTCCGCCCGGGGCGTCCCCGGTCCGGACGATGTCGGCGAACACCTCCGCACCGGTCGCCCAGTCGCCCTCGGCGAACTCCGGCTCGACCGCCTCGGCGGCCAGCTGGTCGGCCTCGTCGAGCGAGACGTCGGCGCTCGCCGGCAGGGCGAACGTGTAGCTCTCGTCGTCGACGGCGACGGCCAGCAGCGCGTCGGTGCCACCGAGCCCGGACAGCTCCCCGGTCTCCTGGAGCCAGTCCCCGGCCGACATGCCCTCGAAGGTGTCGACGAAGACGACGAACAGCTGGATGCCGTCCTCGGTCCGCAGCTCCTCGACGGCCGACTCGATCCCGGACGCGTCGCCGAGCACCCCTGCCTCGTCGACGACCTGATCGTCGAGGCGGAACGGATCCTCGGCCAGGGCCGGGCCACCGCTGCCCAGGAACAGGGCGGTGGCGCCCAGGACGACGGGAAGCCGGCGCACGGCACCTCCTGGACGGTTCGCGGATCGAGATCTTCGACCCTACCGACGGGAGGGGCGTCCGGCCGGGCCGTGCGGGGTAGGGCGGGATCCGCCGTCCCCACCGACGAGGAGCCCCCGTGCCAGAGCCCGACCGCCTGCCCGCCGCCGACCTGCCGCCGGGAACGGTGCGCCGCTCCGGCGACTGGGCCGTGGGCAACCGCGGTGACGACAAGTACTTCGCGGTGTCCCGCCGGTGCCGGCACCAGCTCGCCGACCTGTCCGAGGGCAGCATCGACGCCGACGGCTGCCTGGTCTGCCCCTGGCACCAGAGCCGGTACGACGTACGGACCGGAGAGATGGTCGAGGGGCCGACCGGCTTCCTCGCCTATCACGGCCCGACGCCGATCTACTCCCAGCTGGTCCAGGCCTTCGGCCGGATCGCCCGGCTGCGGGTGCGCCGGGCGGCCCGCATCGGCGACGACGTCGTCCTGGAATGAGGACCCCGTCCCCCTCACCGCTCGCAGGCTCGCGGCGAGCCTCCGGACAGGGCCTCAGGTGCGCTCGACCGGCTGGTCGACGCCCTGCACCAGCGCGTCGGTCTCCTGCGCCTCCGCCCCGGTCGCCCGGACGGAGACGCCCATGACCGCCGCCACCTCCTCGGCCGACTTCGGGTGGAGGACGCCGTCCCGGATCTCCTCGGCCCAGTGACAGCTCACGAGCCGTCCGGGCGCGAGCTCGCGCAGCACCGGCACCTCGTCGTCGCACCGGGTCTCCTGCCGCCAGGGGCAGCGGGTGTGGAAGCGGCAGCCGCTCGGCGGGTTCGCCGGCGACGGCAGGTCCCCGGCCAGCAGGATCCGCTCGCGCGTCTCCTCGACGACAGGGTCCGGCACGGGGACGGCGCTCATCAGGGCCCGCGTGTAGGGATGCAGCGGCTGCTCGTACAGGGCGTCGGCGGGCGCCTGCTCGACCAGCGAGCCCAGGTACATGACGCCGACGACGTCACTGATGTGCCGGACGACCGCCAGGTCGTGGGCGATGACCAGGTAGGTCAGCTGGAGCCGCTCCTGGAGTTCCTCCAGCAGGTTGAGCACCTGCGCCTGCACCGAGACGTCCAGCGCGGACACCGGCTCGTCGGCGATCAGCAGGTCCGGCTCCAGGGCGATCGCGCGGGCGATGCCGATGCGCTGCCGCTGCCCGCCGGAGAACTCGTGCGGGTAACGGCGCAGCGCGGCCGAGGGCAGACCGACGGCATCGAGCAGGCCACGGATCTTGTCCGCGATGCCCTTCGTCCCGCCGCCGAGACCGTGTGCCCGCAGCGGCTCGGCCAGGAGCGACTCGACGTTCTGCCTGGGGTCCAGGCTCCCCAGGGGGTCCTGGAAGACCATCTGCATGCGCTGGCGCATCTGCCGCAGGGGCTCCCTCTCCAGCGAGGCGACGTCCGTGCCGTCGAAGAGCACCTCACCGGCGGTGGGCTCGACCAGCCGCAGGATGGCCCGTCCGAGCGTCGACTTGCCGCACCCGGACTCCCCGACCAGCCCGTAGGTGGAGCCGCGCTCGATGGCGAGGTCCACCCCGTCGACGGCCCGGACGTGCCCGACGGTGCGGTCGAAGAAGACCCCCTTCTTGATCGGGAAGTGCACCTTCAGGCCCTGGACCCGCAGGAGCGGCTCGGCGGCCGGCGTGGTCATCGGGCGGCTCCGGCGGCGGTGGCGCCCGACGGCGCCGGCGGGTGTTCGAGCGGGTGCCGGCAGCGGAGCTCCCGGCCCGGCCCGTCGTACTCCAGCGGCACGACGCTGCCGGAGACCTCGGTGAGGCAGTCGTCCTGCGCGTTGTCGCAGCGCGGCGCGAAGGCACAGCCCTCGGCCCACGGGATGGCGTCGCGCGCCGAGCCCCGGATCGGCGTGAGCGGCGTGCCCCGCCCGGCGTCCAGCCGCGGCACGGACGCCAGCAGGCCGCCGGTGTAGGGCTGTCGCGGCCGGGCGAAGAGCTCGTGCCGGTCGGCCGTCTCGATGATCTTCCCGGAGTACATCACGTGCACGCGGTCGCACAGTCCGGCGACGACGCCGAGGTCGTGGGTGATCATCACCAGCGCCGTCCCGGTGTCGACGACGAGCTCTCTGAGAAGCTCCAGGATCTGGGCCTGGATGGTAACGTCGAGCGCGGTCGTCGGCTCGTCGGCGATGAGCAACCGGGGCGAGCAGGCCAGCGCCATGGCGATGAGCGCGCGCTGGCGCATGCCGCCCGACAGCTGGTGCGGGTACTCCTTCAGCCGCCGGGACGGGTCGGGGATCCCCACCCGGTCCAGGAGGTCGGCGGCCTCGGTGGCGGCCTCGGACTTCGACATGTCCCGGTGCTCGAGCAGCACCTCGGTCACCTGGGTGCCGATCTGCACCGTCGGGTTGAGGGAGGAGAGCGGGTCCTGGAACACCATTGCCATGTGCGCGCCGCGCAGCGTGCGCAGGCGGCTGTCGCTCGCGCCGATCAGCTCCTGTCCCTCGAGCCGGACCGAACCGCTGACCGTCACCCCGCGACGCGGCAGCAGCCCCATGATGGCCAGCGAGGTCACCGACTTGCCGCAGCCCGACTCCCCGACGAGGCCGACCGTCTCACTGGCGCCGACGGCGAAGCTCACCCCGTCGACCGCGCGGGTGGCCTGCTCGCCGCGGCGGGCGAAGGTGACGGCGAGGTCGTCGACCTCCAGGACAGGGGCGCCTGCCGGCCCGCCCGGCACCGAGCTCATCGGCGGCTCACCTCCGGAACTTCGGGTCGAGGGCCTCACGCAGCGACTCACCGAGCAGGGTGAACCCCAGGGCGACCACGATGATGCACAACGCCGGATAGATGGCGAGCTCCGGCCGGATCGACAGGAAGGCCTGGGCGTTGGCCAGCATCGCGCCCCATTCCGGCCGGGCCAGGTCGGGGTCGCCGAGACCGAGGAACGACAGCGCGGCCGCCTCGATGATGGCCGTCGCCAGCGACAGCGTGGCCTGCACGATGACCGGGCTCAGCGAGTTCGGGAGCACGTGCCCGAAGACGATCCGGCTCTTGCGGATGCCCAGGGCCTGCGCCGCGACGGCGTAGTCGCTGCCGCGCTGAGCGAGCATGGACCCGCGCAGCAGCCGGGCGAAGATGGGCACCTGGGTGACCGCGATGGCGATCATCAACGCGTACTGGTTCTGGCCCAGCAGCACCGAGATGCTGATCGCCATCAGCAGGCTGGGGATCGACAGCAGGATGTCGACGAACCGCATCAGAAGCGTGTCGACCCGGCCACCGAAGGCACCGGCCAGCACGCCGAGCGCCATGCCGACGATGACGCCGAGCACGGTCGAGATGACGCCGATCATCAGTGACTGCCGCGATCCGTAGATCAGCCGGGACAGCAGGTCGCGACCGAGGTTGTCCACCCCGAGCGGGAAGCCCTCCTGGCTGCCGGGGATGAAACCCGGCCGGATGTCGGACAGCAGGCTCTGGGCCAGCGGGTCCCTGGGCGCCAGGAACGGAGCGAACGCGGCCACGAACAGGAACAGCACGACGATGACCGCCCCGATGATCGCCACCGGGTCCCGACGCAGCCGCCGCAGGGCACTGCGGGTGAGCGACACCCCGCCCTCACCCTCGGGCACCTGTCCGGCTCGGGCGGCGAGCTGGTCGATCCGTTCCCGTTTGAGCTCGCCCAGCGCGCTCATCTGACCCTCACTCTCGGGTCCAGCAGGCCGTAGGAGATGTCGACCAGCAGGTTCACGAGCACGTACACCACCGCGAGCATGAGGATGAAGCCCTGCAGGACGGCGAAGTCCCGGGCGAAGATCGCGTCGTAGAGCGCCGATCCCACACCGCCGAAGGAGAACACGCTCTCGGTGAGGACGGCGCCCGACAGCAGCAGGCCGGTCTGCAGACCGATCGTGGTCGACACCGGCAGCAGGGCGTTGCGGATGATGTGCCGGCGCCGCACGGTCGAGGTGGCCAGCCCCTTCGCGTTCGCCGTCCGGACGTAGTCCTCGTTGACCACGTCGAGGACCGAGGCGCGGGTGATCCGCACGATGATCGCCAGCGGGATGGTGCCGAGCGCGATCGCGGGCAGGATCAGGTGCAGGACGGCGTCCCACGCGGCGTCCCACTCGCGCGTCAGCAGGCCGTCCAGGACGTAGAAGTTGGTGATGCGGGTGGCGTCGATCCGCACGTCCTGACGGCCGGAGCCCGGCAGCCAGCCCAGCTCCACGGCGAACACCAGGCGCAGCAGGTAGGCGAGGAAGAACACCGGGATCGCGACGCCCAGCAGCGAGCCGATGACGGAGGCGGAGTCCAGCCAGCTGCCGTGCTTGCGGGCGGCGAGGTAGCCCAGCGGGATGCCGACGCCGATCGCGAAGATCATCGCGAAGATCGTGAGCTCGATGGTGCCGGGCATCCGCTCGAGGAACTCCGTCGTCACCGGGCGACCGGTGCGCGCGGACGTGCCGAAGTCCAGCCGGACGGCGCGGCCCAGGAACCGCAGGTACTGGACGATGAGCGGTTCGTCGAGGCCGAAGAGCTCGTTGTACCGGGCGATGGCCTCCGGGGTGGCGCGCTCCCCCAGCGCGGCCTGAGCCGGCCCGCCGGGCAGCGCGCGCAGCCAGGCGAACAGCAGGATCGAGAGCCCGAGCAGGATCGGGATCAGTTGGAGGAGCCGCCGGACGATGAAGCGGAGCACGCGCTCGGTTCCCTCTCACTGAGCGGACCGGACCGACAGACTCGCGGCGGACCCCTTGCAGGGGCCCGCCGCGAGCCTGCGAGCGGTGGGGGGCGAGGGGGTCCTTTCTCAGTCGCTGAGGGACACCGTAGAGAAGACCTCGGCGGTCAGCGGGCTGGGCTCGAGGCCCTGCACGTTCTCCGCGACGACCAGCGCCGGCGGGGAGTGCGAGATCGGGACGGCCGGCAGGTAGTCCATGATCAGCCGGTTGGCCTCCTGGTACATCTCCGTGCGGTTGGCCGGGTCGGGCTCGGAGTCGGCCTCGGCCAGCGCGGCGAAGATCTCCGGCGCGCTGAACGCACCGAACTCGGCCGACGCCTGGTTGTTCGACGCCTCGGCGAAGAACGTGCCGATGAAGTTGTAGGCGTCGTTGTAGTCACCGGTCCAGCCCAGCAGGTGGATGTCGGCCTGACCCGCCTGGACGGCGTTCAGGTAGTCCGGGTTCCACGGCAGCGCCGTCGGCTGGATGGTGAAGCCGGCGTCGGTCAGGTTCTGGCTGATGACCTGGAACATCGCGGCCGGGTCCGGCAGGTAGGGCCGGCTGACGTCGGTCGGGTAGAAGAACCGCAGCGTCGTCCCCGTGGCCCCGGCCTCGGCCAGCAGGGCCTTCGAGCGCTCCGGGTCGTACTCGTAGGTCGTCACGTCGTCGGCCCAGCCGTCGACGGTCGGAGGCATGAACTGGGTGGCCTGCTCGGCGCCCTCGGGCAGGAGCGAGTTGACGATCGTCTCCCGGTCGATCGCGTGGGCGATCGCCTGACGGACCCGCGGGTCCTGCAGTGCCGGGTTGGCCCCCGAGCCGGGGACGTTCCCACCGTTCATGCCCAGGTACAGGATGTTGAACGGGTCGCGGACGAGGACCTGGGCGCCGGTCTCCTCGAGCGTCTCGTAGTCGGCCGGGGAGACGAAGTCGTAGCCGTCGATCGAGCCGGCCTCGAGCTCCTGCCGGCGGGTGTTCCCGTCGGAGATCGTCCGGAAGATGACCTCGTCCAGCTTGGCCGGCTCACCCCAGTAGTCGTCGTTGCGGACGATGGTGACCTCGCCGTTGCCCCGGTCCCAGCTCTCGAACTTAAACGGGCCGGTGCCGACCGGGTGCTCCAGGGCGTACTCGGAGTAGGTCAGCGCGTCCTCGCTGCCCGACACCTCGTCCGCGTTGTACTCCTGCAGCGCCGTTGGGCTCTGGATGGAGAAGGCGGGCAGCGCGAGGGCAGCGGGGAACTTCGAGGTGACCTGGGTCAGCCGGATCACCGCGGTGTTCTCGTCGGTCGCCTCGCAGCTCTCGTAGATGCTGGGGGTGTCCGGCGTGCTGGCGAAGCCGCCGAAGACCGCCTGGTAGTAGTACGAAGCGCTCGGGCTCTGGGCCAGGCCCTCGAAGTTGTGCCAGCGGTCGAAGTTGAAGCAGACGGCCTCGGCGTTGAAGTCGGTGCCGTCGTGGAACTTGACGTCCTGCTGCAGGTTGAACGTGTACTCGAGGCCGTCCTCGCTGACCTCCCAGTCCTCCGCCAGCTCGGGGACCGCCTCGGTGCCACCGAGCTCGTTGCCCAGCAGGCCCTCGAAGATCTGCCGCGAGACGCGGAAGGTCTCACCGTCGCTGCCGAACGCGGGGTCCAGCATCGCCGGGTCGCCGGCGGCGCCGAAAACGAGGGTGCCGCCGGTCTGCTCGCCGCCGCCCCCCTCACCGGAGTCCCGGTCACTGGACGCGCAGGCGGACAGGGTCACGGCGACGAGGGCCGCCGCGGACGCGGCGACAGCTCGGGTATGGCGACGGGTCATCGCGGAAAACCTGCCTTCTCGGCCCTCTCGGGCCGGACGTGCTCCGGGCGGGACAGCCGTGGAAGTGATTCGGTCCACAGACGTACGCGGACCCTAGGACGCCGCCGTCGATGCTGGTGAGGCCGTCGTCGTCATCGACACCATCTCGTGACCTTGGTGCCTGGCGCCTCGGGCGGGCAGGCAGCAGACGGCCCCGGGGCCGTCGGTGCGACGGTCCCGGGGCCGGAGTTCGTTGCTGGGCTCAGAACGCCGGAAGGACTGCGCCGGCGTAGGTGTCCTCGATGAACTGCCGGACCTCCGAGGAGTGCAGCAGCTCCTCCAGCTGAGTGATCCGCTCGTCGCCCTCGTCGCCGCTGCGGACGACGAGCAGGTTGGCGTTGGGGTTGCCCTCGGCCTCCTCCAGCGCCAGTGCGTCGTCGGCCGGCGAGAGGTCGGCGTCGATGGCGTAGTTGCCGTTGATCACCGCGAGGTCGACGTCGGTCAGCGAGCGCGGCAGCTGGGCGGCCTCGATCTCCTGGATCTCCAGGTTCTTCGGGTTGGCCTCGACGTCGAGGGCGGTCGGCGCGGCGTCCCCGGTGTCGGCCAGGGTGAGCAGGTCGTTGGCCTCGAGCAGGCGGAGCGCGCGGGCGGCGTTGGTCGGGTCGTTCGGGATCGCGACCGTCGCGCCGTCGGGGATGTCGGCGAGGTCGGTGAGCGACTCGGAGTAGATGCCCAGCGGCTCGATGTGCACCGGGTCCAGCGCGGCGAAGTCGTAGCCTGCGCTGGCCTCCTGCTCCTCCAGGTAGGGCACGGTCTGGAAGTAGTTGGCGTCGATCGAGCCGTCGTCGAGAGCGACGTTGGGCTGCACGTAGTCGGTGAACTCGACGATCTCGAGGTCCAGTCCGGCGTCGTCGGCCAGCTCCTCCTGGACGAACCGGAGGATCTCCGCGTGCGGCACCGGTGAGGCACCGACCTTCAACGGCTCGTCGGCGGCCGAGAGTTCGGCGTCGCCCCCGCACGCGGTGAGGCCGAGCAGGGTGGCGGCGGCGACGGCGGCCAGGACGGACTTCTTCGGGCGGTGCATGTGCGGGTTCTCTCCTCGTGGTGGCGGGTCGTGCGCGGGAAGTCAGACGTGGGCCAGCCGGCGCGCCCAGCGGTCGCCGGCCCACTGCAGGAGCTGGACGACGGCCAGGAGCAGGACGACGGTGACCACGGTGATGTCGGTGCGGAACTGCTGGTAGCCGTAGCGGATGGCGAAGTCGCCGAGGCCACCACCACCGATGGCGCCGGCCATCGCCGAGTAGCTGATCAGCGCGACGACGGTCACGGTCACCCCGGCGACCAGCGAGGGCAGCGCCTCGGGCAGCAGCACGGTCCGGACGACGTCGCGGCGCCGGGCGCCCATGGCCAGGGTGGCCTCGACCTTGCCCGGGCTGACCTCTCGCAGGCTGGTCTCCACCAGCCGGGCGAGGAAGGGGACGGCGCCGAGGGTCAGCGGGACGATCGTCGCCGTCGAGCCGATGGTCGTCCCGACGATCGCGCGGGTCACCGGAGCGACCAGCACGAGCAGGATGATGAAGGGCAGCGACCGGCCGAGGTTGACCAGCAGGCCGAGGACGCGGTGCAGCATCGGGCGCGGGGACAGCGCCCCGGGGGCGGTGACGGTGAGCAGCACCCCCAGCGGGACGCCGATCAGGACCGTGAGCACCGTGGCGACGCCGACCATGTAGAGCGTGTCTCCGGTGGCCTCGGCCAGCTGCGGGGCGATGCGGGACCAGTCGTTCACAGCGGCACCCCGGGGGCGTCGAGGAGGCGGGGGGCCGAGGGCTGCTCGGCCGTGGCCGGTTCGTCGTGTGCCCCGATCGCCGGCGGCTCGTCTCCGGGCACGGCCCGCTCGACCAGCGATCCACCGTCCCGGAGTCGCTGCAGCGCCGCGTCCAGCCGGCCGTCGTCGCCGGTCACCGACAGGAGGAGACGGCCGAACCGGCGGCCGGCGACGGTCTCCACCGAGCCGCCCGCCACCTCGACGTCCAGGCCGAGCTCCCCGGCGAGGGTCCGCAGGACGCGGCCCTCCGGCGCGCTGTCGGTGACGGTGACCCGGACCAGATCGCCGTCCCGACCGGCGACGGCGGGCGCGGGCAGCAACTGTGCGGCCAGCGGCGAGTGCGGGCGAGCCAGCACATCGGTCAGCCGGCCGCCGTCGACGACCCGACCGGACTCCAGCAGGACAGCGCTGTCGCAGACCGCGCGGACGACCGCCATCTCGTGGGTGATCAGCAGGACGGTGAGGCCGAGCTCGGCACGGACCCGGCGCAGCAGGTCCAGCACCCCGGTGGTGCTGGCGGGGTCCAGCGCGCTGGTCGCCTCGTCGCAGAGCAGCACCTTGGGGTGTGCGGCCAGGGCCCGGGCGATGGCCACCCGCTGCTTCTGACCACCGGAGAGCTGGGCCGGGCGGGAGGCGTGCCGATCGGCCAGGCCCACCAGGTCGAGGAGGTCGGCGACGCGGCGGCGGCGCTCGACCCGGCCGACCCCGGCCAGCTCGAGCGGGTGCTCGACGTTGCCGGCCGCGGTCCGTGAGTCGAGGAGGTTGAAGTGCTGGAAGACCATGCCGACGGAGCGGCGTGCCCGGCGCACGCCGTCGTCGTCGAGATCGGTCAGCACCTGACCGTCGACGGCGACGCGGCCCGAGGTCGGCCGCTCGAGCAGGTTCACCAGGCGGGCGAGGGTGCTCTTGCCCGACCCGCTGGGACCGACGACGCCGGCGAACTCGCCGGCGGCGACCGAGAGCGTGACGCCGTCGACCGCGGCGACCTCGGCCGCCCCGCGACGTGCGGGGAAGACCTTGCGGACGTCGGACAGTTCGATCACGAGGGCCTCGGCAGGACTTGGCGGGGTGCGCACGGGACGGTGACGCGGGAAGGGCGAGCCCGGTCGGAGGCGGCGGCCGCGGGCGGGGGACCTGACGGCGGGAAGGGTCCGTGCGGGCTCGGCGGCTCCGGAGCTACAGCCGGCTGGCCGTGCGCATGAGGTCGATGGCGCGACGACGCGTCAACGCAAACCCCCTCAGCACCTGTCGAGGATGCCCCGGACCGCGGCCTGCCTGCCACCGAGCACCGCCGAATGTGAGAGAACCCTCAACCATCGGCCGCGGCCCTGCGGCGGACACCAGGCGACGCCATGGCGCGGCCCCGCTGCAGGATGAAACACCCCCTGCCCCCCACCGCTCGCAAGCTAGCGGCGGGACCCTGCAGGGGGCCGGTGGGGGGCAGTGGGGTCCTTTCTCAGGCGTCGATGCGGCGGCGACCCTCGAATGCCCGGCCCAGCGTGACCTCGTCGGCGTACTCCAGGTCGCCGCCGACGGGCAGCCCGCTGGCCAGCCGGGAGACCGCCAGACCCATCGGGGACACCAGCCGGGCCAGGTAGGCCGCCGTCGCCTCGCCCTCGAGGTTGGGGTCGGTGGCGATGATCAGCTCGGTGACGGCGCCGTTCATCAGCCGCGTCATGAGCTCCTTGACCCGGAGGTCGTCGGGCCCCACGCCCTCGATCGGGCTGATCGCGCCGCCGAGCACGTGGTAGCGCCCCCGGAACTCACGCGTGCGCTCGATCGCCACGACGTCCTTGGGCTCCTCGACGACGCACAGGACCTCGTCGCTCCGACGCGGGTCACGGCAGATCCGGCACTGCTCGCCCTCGGCGACGTTGTAGCAGGTCACGCAGAAGCGGACCTCCTCCTGGACGCGGGTCAGCGCCGACACCAGGCGTCCCACGTCGGCGGATTCGGCCGAGAGCAGGTGGAAGGCGATGCGCTGTGCGCTCTTGGGGCCGACGCCGGGCAGCCGGCCCAGCTCGTCGATCAGGTCCTGGACGGCACCCTCGTACACGGTTGTCCTCTGTCTCCGGTCGCTGTGGTCTCGCGAAGGCGGTCAGAGGCCAGGCAGGCCGAGACCGCCACCGGGACCGCCCAGGCCGCCCGCGAGAGGGCCCATGGTGCTCGCGGCCAGCTCGTCGGCCGCGCGCTTGGCGTCGTGGAGGGCGGCGACGACGAGGTCCTGCAGCGTCTCGAGGTCGTCGGGGTCGACGGCGGCCGGCGCGATGGTGACGGCGGTGACGTCACCGCTGCCGGTCATCGTGACCGTGACCAGGCCACCACCGGCCGAGCCGGTGACCTCGGTACGCGCCAGCTCCTCCTGGGCGGCGACCAGCTGTTGCTGCATCTGCTGGGCCTGCTGGAGGAGTTGCGCCATGTCGGGCTGACCACCGGGGAACATGCCACGAGAGTAGGCCGCGCATATGACCAGCAGCGGTAAGCGGACCCCTGGCAGGGCCCCGTCCCTCTCCCCGCTCGCGAGCTCGCGGCGAGCCTCCGGACGGGGCCATCTGCCTGCGCAGGCTCAGGGCGGGACCCGGGACGGGGCCACGTCAGTTCCGCGTGCTGCGCTCCTGGGAGCGCTCCACCAGGCGGCGGACGATCACGTTGCGCTGGATCTCGTTGGTGCCCTCGCCGACGATCATCAGGGGGGCGTCGCGGAAATAGCGTTCGACATCGATCTCGGCCGAGTACCCGGCGGCCCCGTGGATGCGCATCGCGTCCAGGGCCACCTGCATGCAGGCCTCGGACGCGTAGAGCTTGGCCATCCCGGCCTCGAGATCGCTGCGCCGACCGGCGTCGATGCCGGCGGCCGCGTCGAGCACCAGCAGCCGGGCGGCGTGCACCTTGGTGGCCATGTCGGCCAGCAGGTTGCCGACCGACTGGTGCTCCCAGATCGGCTTGCCGAAGGTCTCGCGCTGCTGGGCGTAGGCGAGGGCGTCGTCCAGCGCCGCCTGGCCCACCCCGACCGCGCGTGCGGCCACCTGCACCCGGCCGAGCTCCAGGCCGGCCATGAACTGGGCGAAGCCGTGGCCCTCCTCCCCGCCCAGCAGCGCGTCCACCGGCACACGCGATCCCGCGAAGGACAGCTCGCAGGACTCCACGCCCCGGTAGCCGAGCTTGGGCAGGTCGCGGGACACCTCGACCTGTCCCGGCTCGGCCAGCAGGATGCTGATGCCCCGGTGCCGCGGCTGCGCCGCCGGGTCGGTCTTCACCAGGGTGGCGATCAGGCCCGCGTGCCGGGCATTCGTGATCCAGGTCTTGCTGCCGTCGACGACGTAGCCGTCCCCGTCCCGGACGGCCCGGGTGCGGATGTCCTGGAGGTCGGAGCCGCCGCTGGGCTCGGTGAGCGCCATGGCGGCGCGGACCTCGCCGGTCGCCATCCGCGGCAGCCAGCGCTCCTGCTGCTCCGGGGTGCCGTACCCGGCGAGCAGCCGGGCGACGACGCTGTGCCCGCCCACCGCCCCGGCCAGGCTCATCCAGCCGCGGGCGAGCTCCTCGGTGACCAGCGCGAAGCACCGGGTGGAGACGGCGGACTCGCTCCACCGGCCGGGGACGGCGAGCCCGAAGACCCCCATCTCCTTCATCTGGTCGATCAGGGCGGTGGGGTACTCCTGCGCCCGCTCGAGCCGGCCGGCGTGCGGGCGCACCTCGCGGTCGACCCAGTGCGCGACGGCTTCGACGATCGCCTGCTCGTCCTCGGGGAGGTCCCGCGCGCGCATCGGCTCAGCTGTCGACCGGGCGGGCGCCGAGCTGAGCCCGGAGCAGCGACAGGGCCGCCTGTTCGGGGTCGACCACGGGCTCCGGCGCACGGTCGCCGCCGGCGGAGACGTCGGCGGCCCGCTCGGCCATGAGCTCGCGGGCCTCGGCGGCCTCGGCGGCGCGCGCCGCCTCCCGCGCCTGCTCGGGCGGAACGGCCGGCCCGGCTGCCGCGGCACCTTCGACGACGGCCTCGACCCGCCAGCGGACGCCGAGCAGCTCGTTGAGCGCCTCCCGGATGACGTCCTTGTTCAGGTCGTCGCCGAGGCGGCGGGCCAGTGCCGGTGACGACGTCGCCAGGGTGAGGACGCCGTTGGCCAGCTGGTGCACCTGGGCGTTCTTGAGCAGCGCCTCGGTGGTGCGCTTGTGCTTCTTGACGACCGACAGCAGTTCCGGCCACATCCGGCGGACGTCGGTGGTGGTGAGTTCGCCGTCCTCGGCAGCCGGCTCCGGGTTGGCCGAGACGACCGGCGTCGGCTCACCGCCGCGCGGGGCCGGTGCGGACTCGGCCGCGGCGCGGGGCGGGGGGCTCGCCGCGTCGCTCCCGCTGCCGGCGGCCTCGGTGCGGGCGGCCGCGGCACGGGCGGCGGTGGAGCTGGCGGGGTGCGGCCAGTCCTCGTCGTCGGTGGGCTCGGGCGGCAACGGGATGTCGGGTTCGCCGGTCACCGCGCGGCCCGGCGTCCGATCGGCCGGCGGTGCGGGCGGTGCGGCGGGTCCGGCAGCCGCCGGGGTCGCCGCCTTGCTCCGGCCCGTGCCCGGCTGCACCGTCTCGGGCCAGTCGTCGGCGACCGGGGCGGCGGCCGGGGCAGAACTGGCGGGCACCGGAGCCGGGACCGCGCTGCGCTGCGAGGGACGGACGTACTCCTTGCGCGCACCCGCGGCCGCCGCGGGTGGGGCCGTCGGCGTCGGGGCGGCTGCCGGCACCGGACGCGGAGCCGCCTCGCGGACGGGAGCCTCGGGGATCTGGGTCTCCCGGGGTGCGGCCTGTCGAACGGGCGCCTCCGCGCCCGGGCGGCCGGCGTGCTCGCCGGCGATGGACATCCGCCGCTCGAGCCGCTCGAGGCGCTGCAGGGTCGCGGCCGCCGAGTCATCGGTGGCCGGCAGCAGCATGCGGGCGCAGACGAGTTCGAGCAGCAGCCGTGGCGCCGTCGTCCCCCGCATCTCGGTCAGGCCCTCGTGCACGGTGTCGGCCATCCGAGAGAGCGTCGCGGACCCCAGTGCCGAGGCCTGCTGGTTCATCAGGTCCAGCCGGTCGGGCGGGCAGTCGAGCAGGCCGTTGCCGCCGGCGTCGGGGACGGCGTCCAGCACGATCAGGTCGCGCAGCCGGTCGAGCAGGTCGGTGGCGAAGCGGCGGGGATCGTGCCCCGCCTCGACGACCCGGTCGACGGCGCGGAACACCGCCGGCGCGTCGTGGGCGGCCAGCGCGTCGATCGTCTCGTCCAGGAGCGCGTCGTCGGTGACGCCGAGCAGTCCGACCGCGGCCTTGTAGGTCACTCCCTCGGGACCGGCACCGGCCAGGAGCTGGTCGAGGATCGACAGCGAGTCGCGGACCGAGCCGCCACCGGCGCGGACGACCAGCGGGTAGACGGTCGGCTCGACGGTCACGCCCTCGGCCGTGCAGGTCTTCTCCAGCAGGCCGCGCAGCGTCGTCGGCGGAACCAGGCGGAACGGATAGTGGTGGGTGCGCGACCGGATGGTCGGGAGGACCTTCTCCGGCTCGGTCGTGGCGAAGACGAAGACCAGGAAGTCCGGCGGCTCCTCCACCACCTTCAGCAGGGCGTTGAAGCCCTGCGTGGTCACCATGTGCGCCTCGTCGACGATGTAGACCTTGTAGCGGCTGTTCACCGGAGCGAAGAAGGCCCGTTCGCGCAGGTCGCGGGCGTCGTCGACACCACCGTGGCTGGCCGCGTCGATCTCCATGACGTCCAGTGAGCCGGGGCCGTCGGGTGCGAGGGCGATGCAGGACTCGCAGACGCCGCAGGGGGTGGAGGTCGGCCCCTGCTCGCAGTTCAGGGAGCGCGCCAGGATGCGGGCCGACGACGTCTTGCCGCAGCCGCGGGGGCCGCTGAAGAGATAGGCGTGGTTGATCCGGCCGCCGTCCACCGCGTTCATCAGCGGGGCGGTGACGTGCTCCTGCCCGACCACCTCGGCGAAGGTCGCCGGACGGTACTTGCGGTAGAGCGCCAGAGCCACGTGGGCAGGTTACGTGCCCGCTGCGACAGGCCGGCGCACACGGGCGACCTCGTATGTGGACCCGTCGCGGGGGCCCGGTGGGTCTCCCGACGGGGACACGGGCAGCGGCTCCACGCGCCCGGGGCACGGCACCTGGCGGCGGTGTCGTCCGGAGGACGACAGATCACATAGCAAGGACCCCCCGCGCACCCGCCAGAGCCCGCTTATCCTTGCTGCCTTCCGGCCCTGGGGAGGTTCACAGGATGACGCCACACGAGGGGTCTGGCGTCCACTGTAGAGGACTGCACCTGCGCGCCGACGACGCCTCCCGCTACCCTTCGCGCCCATGACGCCCAGGCCCCGTCCCGAGGCTCGCCCCGAGCCCGCGAGGGGTGAGGAGGACGGGGTCCTTCCACTGCCCCCGCCCCGCTCCTGACCCGGAGCACCGCGGGCTGATCCCGCACCCGCAGGCCGGTTCGACCTGCCGCATCACCGTGCTCCGGATCCGAGTCCCCCACCACGGCACCGATCCAGGAGCGTCATGTCCACCCCCGCCCTCCCCACCGGGTCCTCCCCCGCCCTCCCCGCCGGGTCCTCCCCCGCCCTCCCCGCCGGGTCCTCCCCCGCCCTCCCCGCCGCGTCTCGCCGCGGGTTCCTGCTCGTCGTCCTCGCCGCGCTGTGCTGGGGCACCTCCGGTGTCAGCGGCCAGATCGTGGCCGACCGCGCCGGCCTCGGACCGCTCGACATCGCCTGGCACCGCATGGCCATCGGGGCGGTCGTGCTGCTGACCGGCTTCGCCCTCACCCGCCGTCGCCGGACCGGAGGGACGACCGTGCCCACGCGCGGCACCGCCGCGAGGCTCGCCCTCGTCGCCGCCGGACTGGCCGCCTACCAGCTGGCCTACTTCGCCGCGGTGGCCACGGCCGGAGTCAGCATCGCCACGCTCGTGGCGCTCGGGCTCGCGCCGCTCCTCATCGCCGTCGGCGCCACGGTGCTCGGGCACGGGCGGCCCGACCGGGCCACGGTCGTCGCCCTCCTCGTCGCCCTCCTCGGGCTGGTCCTGCTCGTGGGGATCTCCGCGGGCGCCGACACGGGATCGATGGTCGTCCTGGGCGCACTCGTGGCGGTGGGCTCGGCACTCGGCTACGCCGTCGTCACCCTGGCCGGGGCCGGGGTGCCGGCCGGGATCCCGGTGACCCTCGCCGGATTCGCCGGCGGGGCGCTGATCCTGACACCGGTCGCGCTCCTGACCGGTCTGCGCTTCACCGCCGATCCCGTGGCGCTGGGCGTGCTGCTCTACCTGGGCGCCGTGCCGAGTGCGCTCGCCTACGGGATGTTCTTCCGCGGGTTGCGCAGCGTCCCGGGCGCGGTGGCCTCGATCGTGACGTTGCTGGAGCCGCTCACCGCGACAGCGCTGGCGACGGCGTTCCTGGACGAGCGGCTGTCCCCCGGCGCCCTGGCCGGGGGACTGCTCGTGCTCGCCGCCGTCGCGGGGCTCTATCTGCGGAGGATGGGAGATTCGAACTCCCGAGGGGTTGCCCCCAACCCGCTTTCCAAGCGAGCGCCATAGGCCACTAGGCGAATCCTCCAGTGCACCGGCGATGCTACCGGGCGCTGCCCCCGGACCCGCGTCCCGGTGCGCTCGAGGCGCTGCCGGAAGTCACGGACCGGTGCTCCGGGGGCGACGGACCGTCCGGCGTACGGCATCCTGCACCCCGGGCGGTTGATCGTCGAGCCGCCGGGGAAGGCTCTGCGGCACGGCATGATCTGCGTACGGAGCGGGCTGGGAGGAGGCAGGGACATGAGCGAATCGGGCGAGGTGCGGCCGGAAGTGGTCGACGCGATCGTCGGCGTCCTCAGGGGCGGCGACCCCGCGGACCTGCCTCCGGGTGCGACGGCTGCGGAGAAGGCGGCGGCCAAGGACTCCTACCTCTCGGAGTTCCTGGCCGAGCGTGGCAAGCGCGATCGCCAGTCGAAGGCGTGGGAGCTGCTGCTGACCCGCAGCTACGACGAGCCGCCCACGTGGCAGCAGATCTTCGACGACCTCTCCCCCGACGTGCACGCCCAGCTCGGTCACCTCTACGACGCTCTCCCGGCCGGCGCCCAGGAGGAGTACGCGCGCCGGTTCGGCATCCCGTCCGCCGTCTGATCCCCACCCCGTCGACGCCGTCGCCCCCGCCGATCCATGACCCGTCCCGTGACCACGCCCGGACGACTGGTGGCGGGGCGTTACCGGCTGCAGTCCCAGCTGGGCGGCGGCGGCATGGGCACCGTGTGGCTCGCCCGCGACGAGCTGCTCGGCCGCCAGGTCGCCGTCAAACAGGTGCTGACGCCGGCCGGCGTCAGCGAGACCGAGGCCGACCAGCAGCGCCAGCGGGCTCTGCGCGAGGGCCGGATCGCCGCGCGACTGAGCCACCCCCATGCGATCTCGGTCTACGACGTGGCGCTGGAGTCCGGACAGCCGTGGCTGGTCATGGAGTACCTGCCCTCCCGCAGCCTCGCCGCGGTTCTCGCCGAGGACGGCACCCTGCGGACCGACCAGGTCGCGCAGATCGGCGCCCAGGTGGCCGACGCCCTGGCCGCCACGCACGCGGCGGGCATCGTGCACCGGGACGTGAAGCCGGCGAACATCCTCATCGGCGAGGGTGGCCGGATCGAGGGTCTGGTGAAGATCACCGACTTCGGCATCTCGCACGCCAGTGGCGACGTGACGCTCACCCAGACCGGGCAGATCACCGGCACCCCGGCGTTCCTCTCGCCGGAGGTGGCGCAGGGCCGGGAGATGACCGCGGCCAGCGACGTCTTCTCGCTCGGCGCGACGCTGTACACGTGCGTCGAGGGCACGCCGCCGTTCGGCATGGAGGACAACGCCCTCGCGATGCTGCACCGGGTCGCCGGTGGCCAGATCGTGCCGCCGCGGCGCGCCGGTTCGCTGACCGAGCCGCTGCTACGGATGCTGGCCGTCGACCCCGCCGACCGGCCGGAGATGACGGAGGTCCGCGACGAGCTCGCCAGGCTCGCGGCCGGGCGGGACGGCGACACGACAACCGTCCTGCTGGCCCGGACCGACGTCGGGGCGACCGGCCCGGGGCGGAACCGGACGGCGGCCTTCGCGGCGCCCTTCGAGACGGACGGCGGAACGCCGACGCCGGTCCCCGAGCCGGTGCCGACGCCCGCTCCACCGGCCCGCCCGGGTGCGGAGCCGAGGCGCCGTCGCGGCCGAGCGCTCTGGATCACGGCCGCACTGGTCGCCACCGCCCTGGCCGGCCTGATCGCCTTCCTGGTGATGCGGCCCGCGGACGACGCGTCCGACGAGGCGGTGACCCCGTCGCCGAGCAGCTCCTCCGCAGCCGCTCCGAGCACCGAGCAGACCGAGGAGCCCGCGACGACCACGCCCGTGGAAACCACGCCCGTGGAAACCACGCCTGCCGAGCAGCCGGCGGAGACCCCGGCCGCGGCCCAGGAAGCGCTGTCCGCGGACAACGTCGAGCAGTTCCTGGAGAGCTACCACGAGCTCGTGCTCACCGACCCCGCCCAGGCCTACGCACTGACCGGACCGACCCTGCGCAGCGCGATCAGCGAGAGCAACTACATCGACTACTGGGGACAGTTCGAGGACGTCCGGCTCAGCGACATCCGGGCCGCGGACGGGCGGAGCACCGCCACCGCCACGATGGAGCTGCGCTCCCCCGGAGGCCGCAGCGAGTCGTCGCGGCGCCAGTTCACGTTCCTCGTCCGGGACGGCGAGCTGATCCTCGACAGCGACTATCCGGTCGGCTGACGGCCGGACGACGAACGGCGCGCCCGCCGGGTGCTGGGACCCGGGCGGGCGCCCGCCGTCGTTCTCTGCGGGCTACCGACACAAGCCGTGGACCAGGACAGCAAGCGCCTGGTGAAAACCCTTTCCCGTCGCGCTGGTGATCATTCCCCGTCCCCAAGGGGCACCAAGCGCTCGTCTGGCGTTCTCGCTGTCTGATGTCAGTCGTCATCGTCGGGCGCGGCGGTGAGCATGTTGCTGAGGTGCATGCTCCATTCCTCGCGGACCAAGGAGTCCGGCCGCCATGACGCGACCGCGCTAAGAGCTCCCGCCAGTAGGTCAGCGGATGCGTGGTGATTTTGGGCGGGTGTCCCAGCGGTAGAGGCGCCACGCGGCCCGGCATAGCGCACGGACGGTGACGATGGCGGCGGCCAGGGCTAGATAGGCGTCGACGCA
>NZ_FZNO01000006.1 GCF_900188025.1 Blastococcus mobilis | reverse complement strand
CCTGGATCAGCAAACACCGCCGATGCGTGCGCGACTACGAGACCCTGCCCGAGCACGCCGAAGCGATGGTCTACATCGCGATGATCATGACGATGACCCGACGCCTGGCCCGGTGACCCGGGTTCCGAGACACGTTCTGAGAGCGGTGAGGGGGACGGGGTCCTTCCAGGGGTCCTTTCTCAGATCCAGGGCAGGTCGGCCAGCCGACGCCAGGGCAGGGTGACGCCGGCCTCGGTGATCTCGCCCGCCAGCCGGGCGGCGACCGCCGGGCCCGCACAGGCGACCGGCCGTCGCGGCGTGACCACGACGTGCATGTCCGGCATCGGCAGGCCGGCGGCCATGATTCGCTCGAGCATCCGTTCCGGCGCGACCAACGCCGCACCGGCCAGCACGGGGACGACCGGGTGCGACCACAGCGCGACCGGTCCCTCGACCCGCAGGTTGAGGGAGACGTGGTGGGCGCGGCCAGTGGCCGAGGACCGGATGCGGTGGACCATGGCCGTGTCCGCGCTGTCGGACGGCGTCCACGGCAGGGCCCGGTCACCACGTCGGACGACGACCCGCCAGCCGAGCGCGGTCTCGCTGCGATCGGACCAGTCGAGGACGGCGATCCCGGCGGCGGCCGCCGCGGCATCGGTCACCGGCCGGTGCGCCACCCAGGAGGTCAGCGCGGCGGCGATCCCCTCGCGCGTCGGGACCACCCCGGCATGCGTCATGTCGTCGGCGAGTTCGCTCAGGTGGACGCTCAGCCGCCGTTCGTCCTCCTCGAGGACGACCTGGGAGCCGGCGCCGGAGCGCTGGACGAGCCGGAGGCGCAGACCGCCGGTGGTGAGGGCGGGCAGCACCGTGCCGGCCACCTCGCGCAGGTCCTGGACCTCGACGCGGGCAGGTCGCAGCCGCCGCAGCAGACCGGCCGAACTGCCGAAGCAGGTGTCGATCATGCGCGTGCACCACCGCGGAGCAGGTCACGGATCGCGGAGGGCAGCTCGGCCAGGGCCAGGACGCTGGCCAGCTCGGCGGCGCTCAGCCGCACCGGGAGCACGTCCGCATCCCAGCCGGTCGCCCGGCGGACCCGGGCCGCAGATGCGGGCCAGACGGCATCGCGGGCGGCAGCGACGTGCAGCTCGGTGAGGACGTCCTCGAGGTGGATGGCGGCCAGCGGATGCACCGACCGGCTGGCCAGGGCCTGGCGCACGGTCGCGGCCAGCTCGGTCCGCTGACCGGCGGCCAGCCAGTGCGGGACGAGCACCTCGAGGCCGGGATCGCCGGCAGGCAGCGCGCTCATGCCGAGCGGTCCCGCAGTGCGCGACTCCGCCCGGCGCCGCGCAGCACCGCGCCGCCGCGGCGACGGGTGCAGGGACGAGGCGTCACGAGGTGGATATCGGCAGCGTCGGGCCCTGATGGACCCGTCCAGCCAGATTTCCCTTCCCATGGACGTGCCACGCGTGCGTAACCGTGCCGTGACCGGCGCGTTGCCATTCCGAAGCCGATAGCCGGGAGGCCCTCTCGATGCGCCGTGTCACCGTTGCCGCTCTCGCCGTTGCGCTCGCGACGGGCGTCGTTCCGACCGGCGCCACCGCGGCACAGGGCGTCCCCGGCTCCGCCGTGCGCGAGGTGATGTTCGTCGGCAACAACTGGGAAGGGTCTGCGACCGTCGTCGACGCGCGGACCTACCGGCCCCTCCGCACGATCGACACCATTCCCGATCGGGGCGCCCGCATGACCGAGATCCTCACGCAGCCGGACAAGCTCGCGTTCTATCTCGCCATCCGGGCCGGGGTCGGTGAGGGCAACGCCCAGTACACCGATGACATGTTCACCACCCATGACGGGCGGCTGCTGGCGGTCAGCCGGCCCAGCTTCGCCGACGTGGTCGGCATCGACCTGGCCACCGGCGCGATCCGGTGGCGCTTCCCGATGGAGGGTTACCGCGCCGACCACATGGGCGTCTCGCCGGACGGCGAACGGCTGCTGGTCAGCGACTCCACGGCCAACAAGGTGCACGAACTGGACATCCGCACCGGCGCCGAGCTGCGCGAGTTCGCCAGTGGGGACACCCCGCACGAGAACAACTACACCGCCGACGGCGAGCGGATCTTCCACGCCAGCATCGGCACGGTCTACACGCCCACGGACCAGCCCGCCTTCGACACCACCAAGGGCCAGCGGGTCTTCCAGATCGTCCGGAACAGCGACATGGGCATCGAGTCCCGGTGGGACATGGGCAAGGAGCTCGCCGAGGCGGGCCATCCGAACATGAGTTCCGCCGTGCGGCCCATGGCCGTCGCGCCGGACGAGCGGTACGTCTACCTGCAGGTGTCGTTCTTCCACGGCTTCGTCGAGTTCGACACCCAGGCCCTGGACGCCGACCCGAGCGCGACCTACGACGGAGAGCCGTCGGTCGGCGCCGTCCGCCGGGTGGTCCCGCTCCCCGATCGGACGAACGGCCTACCCCGCGAGCAGTACGTGCTCGACTCCGCCCACCACGGCCTGGCCATGAACGGGGCCGGGACGACGCTCTGCGCCGCGGGCACGATGTCGGACTACGCCGCGATCGTGGACCGTACGACGCTCCGACATGAGATCGTCGACGTCGGCGCCAAGCCCTACTGGTCGACCAACGGGCCGACCGGTGAGCAGTGCTGGGTCTCGGTCAGCGGCGAGGACGAGGTCGTCGTGATCGACTACGCCACCGCCGAGCCGGTGGCCACCGTGCCGGTGGGGAACCACCCGCAGCGCGTGCGCGAGGGCGTCGTCGCCCGCGACGTGCTGCGCAGCTGGGGTCGCTGACGCCGCGAGATCTGCACAGTGCAGATCTGGTGGCTCAGTCGGCGAGCTCGGCGAGCCGGGTCTTGAGAGCCTGCTCCACCCGGTCGGCGTAGACGTTCATGTTCCGCACCGACGTGTTGAGGTCCTGGGAGAGCTGGGTCTTGGTCTGGCCGCCCCAGGTGGTCAGGTACCAGGTGGCCCAGCCCAGGACGTTGGGCTGGCCGGCCCGCTGATCCCGCCGGGCGTTCGGGTCCGGGGCACAGGCGGCGGTCAGGGCGTGCGAGAGCAGGGTCTGCTCCGCCTCCCCCATGATCTCGTCCGGAGCCTCGGAGGAGTCCGGCAGCAGGATCTCGGTCGCGTCCGGGCCACCGTCCAGGGACTGCAGGTTGCGCAACCCGTTGAGCGTCGCCACCGTCTGGGAGTTGCGGCGCAATGTGGCCACGCTCTGGCCCATGAACGCCGCCAGCTCCTTCTCGCTGGGCCGGCGCTGGTGCTCGGCGAGGAACGCAGAGACCGCCTTCTGCTGCTTGTGCTCGGTGTCCGCGGCGGTCCGGCCGTGCGCGTTGCGGCCCAGGTCGTGCACCCACTTGGACAGCTGGGTGGCCAGGAAGGCCCCGAACGGAACGCCCTTGGTCTCGTCGTACTGGCTGACCCCCTTCAGCACCCACTCGTAGACCTGCTGCCCGAGGTCGTCCGGGTCGGGCAGGTGCAGGCGGATCGTGCTCATGTTCCGCTGCAGGCGCTTGAGGCTGACCGGCCCGTAGTGGCGGCAGAGGTCGTTGAGGAAATCGGCCGGCAGGTCCCGCGGGGCCCGGCGACGGACGTCGGTCTCGGCGCGGAGTCCGATCGTGGTCGAACCGTGCCGGGCCGCCCAGGCGCGGATCCAGTCGGCGAGCACGGCGGCCGAGCCACACGCACCGTCGACGCGGTACAGGCCGTCACCCTGGTCGTAGCTGACGCTCACGCCGTCGGGGAGGTCCCTGCGGAGCTCCTGGAGGGGCAGCTCGTGGTCGACGCGGAAGTGCACGCGGTCGCGCGGGGTGATGGGCGCCAGCGCCCACCCCTCGGCCTCCGGGATGCCGCCGAACACGAGCGGCTGGCGGGCCCGACCGCGGGTGTCGGTGGTGGTGGTTGTCGGGACGGGGGCGTGATCGGACACCGGTACTCCTGGCACTACGGGGAAGGAAGGTCGCAGGGGTCGAGGGACCAGAAATCCCTCGGGCGTCAGGCGGGGATGCGTTCCCCCGGTCCGGGCATGCGGGGCGAGGGAATGGGGGACGCCGGCGTCGTGGGCAGGCCCTCGACGACGTCGGCGGCGGAGGCCCCGGCCGAGGCCCGCTCCATGAGGACCGCCGCGGCGGCGCGCTCGGCCGCACCGGGCTCGGCGGTGTACACCGGCATGTGCTCGTACAGCGAGGCGAAGACGGCACTGACGAATGCATAGGCGGCCTGAGCCTGCGGCGAGAACTTGGCCACGGCGGTCCGGGGGCCGAGGTCCACACCGACGGTCACCCGGACGACGCGATCGTCCTTGCTCAGCCCGGTCACCGCGAAGGAGACCGCGTCGTGCTCGGCGGCCAGCGTGGCCAGCGCGGCCAGGCACTTGCGGGTCGCGCCACGGCGCGGCCGGAGCTGGACGTGGACGACCACGGACTCCGTCTCGTCCGGTCCCAGACCCTGCGCGTTGATTGCGTTGAGTTCCATGCTGATTGCCCCCTGTCACGTGCTTGAGGGAAATCTGCCCTATGGCCTCCGCAACGGACGGGACAACACTCGCCGTGTCATGCGCAGTAGCAAGGCAATACTTCGGCAGAAGTTGCCTGTGTCGTCCATCTTGCGCGGCGGACGTCGAGCCGCGTCGGCAGCGTCTGCCAAAGACGCTGCGGCCACACCGTGGAATCTGTCAGCCGGTCGCCCCGTCCGGCCGCGCGGCCACCGTCTCCGTAGCGCCGGCCGACGGCGCGAACGCGGCCAGCGCACCGAGGGTGTCGGCGGTCACCTGGGCGGCGAGCAGGTTGGCCTCGGCGATCTGCCGATAGACCTCCTCGCGATGGATGGCGACCTCGCGGGGGGCCTTGAAACCGAGCCGGACGGTGCCGCCCCGCACTTCGATGACGTGGACCTCGATGTCATCGCCGATGCGGATCGTCTCGCCGACGCTGCGGGTGAGTGTGAGCACGGGTACCCCTCCATGGGTGTGTGGTTGGCCGTCCTTGGCGGTGCCCGACCGGCGGGCGGTGCGGCTGCACGATCGCACAGCCGCCGAGGGAGTTATCGGCGCAGTGACCTCCTGATCGGGTGAACGCTGTCCGGGAGGACGACCTGACGTGCCTGGTGGGTGGCCGGGTTCACGACCACGGGAGCCCGGAGGTTGGCGGTGGCCGCGGCTGCGTCGCCGTCCGGCACGGTGACCAGGCAGAAGAGGCGGGCCTCGCGGGGGTCGGCGACACCGAGCTCCCTGCACGCGGCACCGGGCACGGTCGGGGCGTAGTCGGGGAAGTACGCCGCCGCCGGGACCGCCAGGAACCGGGGACCGTCCGGAGCGACCGACTGCAGCCAGAACAACCGGCCGCCGTCCTCGGCGGGGACGAGCACGTAGTCGCGGTGGGCGGGAAACCCGGGGAGTGGCTCGGTCAGGGACAGGGCCAGCACCCCGACCGGCGCCGGAACCTCCGCCGGCGTCCTCGCGGGCGCGGCGGAGGACGACGTCCCGGGCCGGGTGCTCCCGGCCGAGCGTTCGCGGACCTGGAGGGACACCATCAGCGCAGGTAGTCCAGTAGCGTCGGCGAGATCGCCTTGGCCGTCGCCGACAGGGCCGCCTCGTAGCCCACCTGCTGCATGTTCAGCCGCATGATGGTGTTCGGCAGGTCGATGTTCTCGGTCTCGGCCAGCATCGACTCGAGGTTCATCGCCCGATCGGTGAGGATCTGCTCCTCGCGCTCGATGCGCGCGGCCCGTGAGCCCACGTCGGCGAGGGCCGCCTTCATGCGGTCCATGACCGCGTCCAGGTCGCCGATGCGGCCGGTGAGCCCCGCCGGGGCCGTCACGAGGTCCTGGGCGATCTGCCCGACGAGGGCGAACAGGTCATTGCCCGGGGGGCCGAACGCCTCGGGCCCGGTGATGTCCACCCGCACGGCGTCGGTGTCGGACACGCGCCGGGTGACCGGTGTGCCCGCCATGCCGGTGAACGCGCCCGAGACGGGGTCGTAGGCGTTGTTGCCGGTGGTGATGCCACCGAACAGGGGTCGCCCCTGGTTCGTGGTGTTGGCCAGACCGAGCAGCCCGTCCCGCAGCGACGCGACCTCCACGGCGATGGCCTGGCGGCTCACGTCGTCCATGGATCCCGTGCTGGCCCCCTGGACGGTCAGGTCACGGACGCGGCGGACCGTGTCCAGCATGTTCTGCAGCGTGGAGTCGGTCTGCCCGAGCCAGCTCGCGGCGTCGGCGACGTTCCGGGAGTACTGCGCCACGGCAGCCTGGTCCGACCGGGTCTGCATCGCCCGGTTGGTGCCGGTCGGCGAGTCCGACGGCGCGTTGATGAGCCGACCGGAAGTGAGCTGCTGCTGCAGCTTGCCGACGGCGTCGAGATTCCGGTTGAGGCCCTGGAGGCTGGTGAGCGCCACGGCGCGCTGGGTGATCCGCATTCAGATCAGCGCCCCACGAGCCCGGTGCGGTTGATCAGCACGTCGAGCGTCTCGTCGATCGCGGTCACCATCCGACCCGCCGCGGCATAGGCGTGCTGGAAGGACAGCATGTTGGTCATCTCCTCGTCGATGTTGACGCCGGCCACCGACTCGCGGGCGGCGTCGACCTGTGTGGTGATCACCGACTGGATGTCGAGGTTCCGCTTCGAGACAGCGGACTGGACCCCGAGTTCGACGATCATCCTGCGATAGGTGGCGTCCGTGCCGGCGGGATCGCTGCGGAGCTGGGCGATCTTGTCGGCGTTGCCGTTGTCCAGCGAAGCGGTCCCCGGGCCGATCGAGGATGCCGCGACCAGGTTCGGGTCCGTGACCATGACCGTGATCGACGCGGCGGTGACCGGCCCAGCAGCGGAGCCGAGGAGCGGGCCGCCCGGGTTCCCGGCCAGGTCGTAGCCGCTCTGGTGGGCGGTGTTCAACGTGGTGGAAAGGTCGACGGCGATGGCGTCGAGTGCTGCGAGATGGTCGGGGATGATCGCGTTCATGGCGTTCAGCTGACCAGCGGCGGTGCCGCCGGGCTGCACCGTGAAACCGCCGCTCGCGGTCACGATGCGCGGCTTGTCCGCGGCGACGCCCCCCGGCCCCAGGGCGCCGACGAGCGCGAACTCGCTGGACGTCGCCCCCGCGACCAGCGCCATGCCCCCGACGACCACGTCGACGACTCCGTGCTCACCCGGCCGGACGGTGGCGCCGATCTGGTCGGCGAGCTTCATCACCAGCAGGTCCCGCTTGTCCGACAGGTCGTTGGCCGGCAGGCCGCTCTGGGCCGCGAGCTTGATCGCGCGGTTGAGGTCGGCGACCGTGGCGGCGGTGGCGTTGACGTCCTTGACGAGGACCTCGAGGTTCTCCCGGGTCTCCTTCCACTGCGCGTCGAGCGACGCGGAGCTGAAGTGCAGGCCACCGACGAGTGTTTCCAGGCGCTTGAGCACCTGCCCCCGGGCCGCGGAGTCCCTGGGATTGACGGCCACGTCCTGCCAGCCGCTCCACATGTCCGACATCAGGCTCTGCAGGCCGGTGCTCCCCGGCTCCCGGAACGCCTGCTCGACCAGCTCGTAGGCGTCGGTTTCCACGGTCAGCCGGGACACGTTGGCGTGTTCGCTGTGCCCACGGCCCTCGAGGAAGGCGTCGCGGATGCGGATGACGTTCTCGGCGCTGACACCTTGGCCGATGCCGGGGCTGGTGGAGTAGAAGGCGGGCACGACACTGCCGCCGATCGCCCGCAGGTCCACCCGCTGGCGGGAGTAGCCCTCGGTGTTGACGTTGGCGATGTTCTGACCGGTGACGTCGAGGCCTCTGCGCTGCGCCCAGAGCGCGGTGGTGACGGCGTTGAGGGCCGAGAAAGTGCTCACAGGGCACCGTCCAGGGTGACCGCGCGGTGCGATCCGTCGCCGGTGTTGCGCCCGGTCGAGCCGTAGGTCCCCGCCGACGGCGCCTTCACCGACATGAGGGCGTCGCCGATGGCGGACAGGCCGCCCTCGATCAGCTCCCGGTTGGCGTCGGACAGGCTGCGGAGGTCGGTCACGAGCACCAGCAGCGCCTCGTGGTGCTTGGCGAACAGGTCGTTCCACGGCGCCGGCGCGGCCTCGGCCACCTGCCGCAGCGAGGGGTTCGCGCCGATGCCGAGCGTGACGGCGATCGCCTCGGTGGCCGCCGCGCGCTCCACCTCGAGGGTGCGCAGCTGGTCGAGGACGACCTCGATCTCGTGGGCGATGCGGGCCAGCCAGCGGGTCTTGCCGGTGAGGATCAGGTACTGCTTCTCCTCGGCCTTGAACAGCAGCAGGTCCAGGAGCTCCTGTTCCCGCCACAGCAACGTCGACAGGTGCTGGTAGTCCACGTGTCCACCGCCCTTCCGTCGTCTCGCTCCGTCAGATGACGACCGTCTGCCTGCCGGGTCGTGCGTGTGCCCTGGCCGGATTCCTCGTCGAGCTGCCATCGGCACGCCGTGGCGGCCCCTCAAGCCGAAGCCGGAACTCGTCACTCAAGTTCCGGAGGAAATGTGCCGAGGGGCGGTGCCGTGCACCTTCCGGTCCGCCGAGAAGAAGGAACGTGAGTGCAGCCCGTGCCCTGGTGACCGAACGCTCCCTGCGTCAGCGGCCCACGCATGAGCGGTCGCAGCATGAACGAACACGGTCCGATCGCACCCCCCGGACTCAGCGGGGCCGGCCGCAGGCCGAGATCGACGCGCTGGTGACCGAGCACCTGCCACTGGCCTCCTTCGCGGTGAACGCGGTGGCCGCCCGCATCTCGCTGCCCGGTCACGTCAGCCGCGAGGACCTGCTGTCCTGCGCCCACGTGGCCCTCGTCGAGGTGGCCAAGCGGTTCGACCCGTCGGCCGGCGCCACCTTCGCCACCTACGCGCTCGCCCGCCTCCAGGGCGCCGTCCTGGACGAGCTGCGCTCCGGGGACTGGGCCAGCCGCTCCGTGCGGGCCGCGGCCCGTCGCTCCGATGCGGCTGCGGACGCACTGACCATCTCCCTGGGCCGCCCCCCGACCCGCGAGGAGCTGGCCGCCAGCCTGGGTGTCGCGCGCAGCGAGCTCGACAACCTGCAGGTCGACGTGCACCGAGCCGTGATGGTCAGCATCGACGCGGAGAACGGCGCCGACGGGACCTCGCTCGACCTGCCCGACACCGGCGAGTCCCCCGAGCGCGCCGTTCTGCGCGGTGAGCGGGCCCGCTACCTGCACGAGGCGATCCGCGCCCTCCCCGATCGCCTCGACGAGGTGGTCGAGCGCAATTTCTTCGGTGATGAATCACTGACGGACATCGCCGAGGACCTCGGCGTCACCCTGTCCCGGGTCTCCCAGATGCGGGCGCGTGCACTGACCCTGCTCCACGCCGCGATGAGCGAGGTGTGGGAGGGCAAGGCAGTGCCGGCCGACGGGGGCGTCCGGGCCCGCAACCAGCAGCGCTCCTACGTGGAACGCGTCGCACGCAGGTCTCCCCTGTCCGCACCGCTCCCCCGCCAGCGGGCCACCTGGCCGATGACCGGACGCGGGACGGCGGCCCAACCCGCCTGATCTGACCACAAAGAAAATCCTGCGCTCGGCTCAAGAGCCCGCGGCCCCAGGCCGAAGAAGTATGCGTACCGCCCCGCAGCACGGATGCAGCGGGATCACAAGGAAAGACCCCATCCAAGGAGGATCATCATGGGTCTGCGCATCAACCAGAACATTGCCGCCCTCAACGCTCACCGGAACCTGTCGATCACCGACAACCAGATGAGCAAGTCGCTGGAGAAGCTGTCCTCCGGCTTCCGAATCAACCGCGCCGCCGACGACGCGGCCGGTCTGGCGATCTCTGAGGGCCTGCGCTCGCAGGTCGGTGGCCTCAAGGTCGCCGTCCGCAACTCGCAGGACGGCGTTTCCGTCGTGCAGACGGCGGAAGGTGCCCTCACCGAGGTGCACTCGATCCTGCAGCGCGTCCGCGACCTGACCGTCCAGGCATCGAACACCGGTGTGGTCGACGCCAAGGCCGCCGGCTACATCGGCAAGGAGATCACGGAGCTCGCGGGCGCCCTGACGAACATCGCCAACCGGACGGACTTCAACGGCACCAAGCTGCTCGACGGCAACACGGCGACGCTGACGTTCCAGACGGGCGCCGGCGCCGGCCAGACCGATGTTGTGACGCTGGCCAACGTCACGGCCGTCGCGACTGCGGTCTCGACGATCGGTGCAAAGATGGACGGCACGACCGCCTACGCCGACGGGGCGACCGACCTGGACACGATCGATACCCAGATCGAGACCGTGTCGAGCGCCCGCGCCACCCTTGGTGCCTCGCAGAACCGCTTCGAGAGCACCATCAACTCGCTCAACGTCGCGATCGAGAACCTGAGCGCGTCGGAGAGCCGGATCCGTGACGCCGACATGGCCCAGGAGATGGTCGGGTTCACCCGCGCCCAGATCCTGTCCCAGGCCGGCACCGCGATGCTCGCGCAGGCCAATCAGGCCTCGCAGGGCGTCCTGTCGCTGCTCCGCTGATCCCGATCAGCTGAGTAGCTGAGGCACGGTCCCTCAGCAGCACCCCGGGTGAGGGGGGAGGCCCTCGGGTCTCCCCCCTCACTCACTTCCCACCACCTTCCCGTCGAGCCCAGGAGCCAGCGACATGACGATGAGCATCAGTACCGGCCTGGTCTCCGGGATGGACACCGGCGCATTGGTTTCCCAACTCATGCAGGTGGAGGCGGCCCCGCAGACGGCGCTCAAGGCGAAGCTCTCGGCGACCCAGACCACCGCCACCGCGTACCGCACCGTCAACACCGCCCTGCAGGCTCTCACGACCGCGGCGGACACCGTCCTCAAGCCAGAGACATGGACGAGCACGAAGGGCACCAGCTCCACCGGCAGCGTGACGGTCGCGGCCGCGACGGGCGCCGCGACGGGTTCGCTGACCTTCACCGTGACCTCAGTGGCGAGCACGCACTCCACGGTGAGCACCACCCGCTGGGCGTCGACGACGACGGCGGCGAACCTCACGGACATCGAGGTCAGGAGCCTCGACGGGGCGACCAGCAAGGGCACCATCGCCCTCGACGGCACAGAGTCGCTCGACCAGGTCGCGGCCAAGGTGAACGGCAGCAAGCTCGGCCTCACGGCCGCCGTGGTCCAGACCGGGACCAACGTGTTCGCCCTCCAGATCAGCGCGGACGCGTCCGGCAAGAACGCCGCGTTCTCCCTGGGTGGGACCGAAAGCTTCAAGGCCGCCAGCGTCGGCCGGGACGCCGAGTTGAAAATCGGCACTACCGCCGACGCCTACGTCGTGACCTCCTCCACGAACGTGTTCCAGGGGGTCCTCGCCGGCACGACCATCACGGTGAGCAAGGAGGAGACCGCCCCCGTCACCGTCAGCGTGGTCTCGGACCCCGACGCCGTCACCACTAAGGTCTCTGCGCTCGTCGACGCGGTGAACTCGGCGCTGGACACCATCAAAAAGCAGACGAACAACACGCCCGGCAGCACCGCGGCGCTGCGCGGCGAGTACGCCGTCACGCAGATCAGCGGTCAGCTGCTGGAGGCCCTCTCCAAGGCCGTCGGGGCGGATTCCCCCGCCCGGATCGGCTTCGAGTTGACCCGCGACGGCAAGCTCACCTTCACCAAGGACAAGTTCACCGCAGCGCTAAAGGACGATCCCGCGCTCGCGCAGACGCTGATGGCTGGCACCCCGGCGAGCAACGGCCCGGACGGCGTGGTCGGCGGCGGCGACGACGTGGCCGCCGTGCCCGGCATCGCCGAGCGGCTCCGCACGGCGGCGAAGACGGCCTCGGACGCCACCACGGGCACGCTGACCTCGCTGGCCACGGGGCAGGACTCCATGGGCCGGGAGATCCAGGACCGCATCGCCGCCTGGGATGTCCGGCTCGCGAAGCGCAAGCAGATGCTCACCCGGCAGTTCACCGCCATGGAGACGGCGCTGAGCTCCCTCCAGAACCAGTCCAGTTGGCTGGCCGGCCAGCTCAACTCGCTGTCCTGAGCCCGCCCCCTCGCACCGCCCCTCTCGCTCCAGGAGTTCCTCGATGAGTGCCGCTTCCCTCCGCGCCCGCTACCTCGGTGACGCCGTCGCCACGAGCTCGCCGCAGCAGGTGCTGGTGATGCTGTACGACCGGCTCGCCCTGGACCTCGAGCGAGCCCAGAAGGCCGCGGCGCTCGGTGAGCGCGAGGCGGCGAACGAACAGCTGCAGCACGCGCAAGCCATCGTGATGGAGCTGATGTCCAGCCTGCAGGTGGACGCCTGGGAGGGCGGTCCCCGGCTGGCCGCGCTCTACAGCTGGCTGATCGGCGAGCTGATCCAGGCCAACATCAAGCTGGACACCAACCGCATCTCCTCCTGCCGCCAGGTGGTGGAGCCGCTCCGCGACGCGTGGCGGGCGGCCGCTGCCTCGCTGGCCGGCAGTCGGTCGTGAGCGCGGTGGGGCCGGTGAGTGGCGCGACCACCGCGGGCTTCGGACACAAGCCGTACACGCCCCCTTCCGCAGCCCGGGACTCGACGTCGAGGGACGACGGCAGGCGTAGGCGTCCCCTGGACTGGCACCAGGTCCTCACGGAGCTCGAGGGCGAGGTCCTCGCCGCTGAGGAGACCATGGCGCGGGGCCGCGCCGAGGAGATCGCGGCCTGGGGCCGGCGGTCCACCGACTGGGTGCCGCCCACGGGTCTGGGCCCGGTGCCCGACGACCTGCGCGAGCGGGCCGCCCGGTTGCTGCAGCACCAGCTCGCGGTCGCCGAGGCACTGGTCGAGCGGATCACCCAGTCCCAGAAGCAGCGGGATCTCGCCGCTCGCATGTCCTACGGTCCGTCGCGGCCGGTCGCGTCGTTCATCGACCAGGCGCTCTGACACGGCGTTCTGATCACGGCGGCCTCATCGCCGGCCGCTCCCCTCGCCCCTGTCACCGGCCCGGTGACAGGGGCGTTCGTGCTTTCTGACGACGGGACACCCGCACGTCCCGGGCCCGAGGCACGGATGGTGCCAACTCCCCCGCCCCAGCCGCCGCGGGACACGGCCAGGTCACCGCTGGTCACACGAGCCACCGCAATCCCGCCCGGCTCGCGTGTCCCTCGTGTGGTGGACCTGCGGTCAGGCCCTCCGGCCGGGGTGCCGATGAGGGAAGAGCACGGACAGCACCACTTCGCCACGGATCGGCGGACCCCGCACTCGCTTGCGAGTGCCTTCCGCGTACCCGGAGGTCGAACGTGTCCTGCTGCACCCGTCGGCGACCCGCGCCGTGATCGGCGACATCACCCCCGCGGCGCTGCACGCCAGCCTCTCCGGCCTCGCGCAGCGCCAGCGCGTCACCGCCGACAACATCGCCAACATCAACACGCCCGGTTTCCTGGCCGGTCGCGTCGACTTCGAGTCCTCGCTCAAGGGCGCCCTGCGCAGCGGCGAGACGCCGGAGATCAACGGTGGCACGGTCGCGCGCTCGCTCGAGCCGACCAACACCAACGGCAACAACGTCAACCTCGACGCGGAGACGCTCATCGCCACCGAGACCGGCCTGCGCTACCAGCTGGCCCTGAACGCGCTCGACGGCAAGTACAACTCCCTGCGCACCGCCCTCAGGACGGCATGACGTGGCCATCTTCGACACGCTCGGGATCTCCGGGTCGGGGCTGATGGTCCACCGCAAGTGGCTGGACGCCGTCTCGGACAACATCTCGAACATCAACACGGTCCGGCGGACCGACGAGGACGCCTTCCAGCAGCGCTTCGTCGTCGCGCAGTCGGTCGACTACGGCTCGGGGAGCGGCGGCGTCCGCGTCGCCCGCGCCGAGTTCGGCGACCCCCAGGGCCGGATGGTCTACCAGCCGGACCACCCGCTCGCCGACGAGGAGGGCTACGTCAAGTACCCCGACATCGATCTCGGTGACCAGATGACCCAGATGATGATCGCCCAGCGCGGCTACCAGGCGAACCTCGCCGTGGTGGAACGGGCCACGAACATGTACCAGGCCGCTCTCCAGCTCGGGAAGGGCTGACCATGACCTCTCCCATCGGCGCCATCGGCGGTATCACCCCGGTCGGCCTCGGCGCGGTCGGCGGCGTCACCGAGCCCGGTGTGCAGGCCGGCGCGGGTGCCGACGGCTTCGCCTCGGTGCTGGCCTCGACGTTCGACGAGCTGCAGAGCACGCAGAACGCGGCGGACGCCCTCGGTGCCCAGGCCGCCACCGGCGACCTGAAGGACGTGCACGACTACGTCATCGCCAGGACCGAGGCGTCCCTGGCCACCGAGATGGTCGTGACCTTCAAGAACAAGGCCGTTGAGGCCTTCAACGAGATCATGAGGATGCCGGTCTGATGAATGCGGCACTCGCCGGGACGATGGAGCGCGCCCGCTCCACGTTCTCCACGATCAGCCTCGGACAGAAGGTCGTCATCGGCCTTCTCGTCCTCGGGCTGCTTCTCGGCGGGTTCTTCTTCTTCCGCTGGATCACCGCCCCCACGCAGGCCCCGCTGTTCTCGAACCTGGCCTCCACCGACGCCTCGGCGATCGTCGACGAGCTCAACGCGGCAGGTGTCGCCTACGAGCTCACCGACGGCGGTCAGACGATCATGGTGGCCAAGGACCAGGTCTACGACCTGCGGCTGACCATGAGCGGCCAGGGCCTGCCGGCCGGTCAGGACACCGGGTACGCACTCCTCGACGAGCAGGGCATCACGACCAGCGAGTTCCAGCAGCAGGTCACCTACCAGCGCGCGCTGGAGGGGGAGCTATCCAAGACCCTCGAGGCGCTGGACGGCGTCAATTCCGCCGTCGTGCACGTCGCCCTGCCCGAGGACGAGGTCTTCGTGACCGACCAGGCCGACCCCACCGCGTCGGTGCTGCTCGACCTCGCCGCCGGGACGACGCTGTCGGGGGAACAGATCCAGGCGGTGACCAACCTGGTCTCCTCCAGCATCCAGGGCATGGAGCCCGGCCAGGTCACCGTGACCGACGCCGCCGGCCAGGTGCTCGCCGCACCCGGCAGCGGGATCACCCGGCGGCGCCGGTGACGCCCGCTCGCAGGTCGAGCAGGAGTACCAGTCCCGGCTGGCCACCAACGCCCAGCAGATCCTCGACCGGGTGCTCGGCCCGGGCCGGGCCGTGGTGTCCGTTCGCGCGGACGTCGACCTCGACCATCGGGCCACCACGTCGGAGACCTACGTCTACGACGAGGACACCCCGCCGCTGTCGGAGACCACGACGACCGAGGAGTACGTCGGCGGGGGCGCCCCGGTCGGGGGCGTGCTGGGGCCAGAGAACATGCCCGACGCGGCGGAGAACGCCGGCGGCGGCGAGTCGGCCTACAACAAGGAGTCGACGACGGCGAACAACTCCGTCGGCAAGGTCACCGAGGTCGTCGAGGGCACCCCTGGCGCGCTGAACCGGCTGACCGTCTCGGTGGTGATGGACGACACGGTCGCCGGCAACCTCAATCAGCAGCAGATCCGTGACCTGATCGGCAACGCCGTCGGCCTGGACGAGGCGCGCGGCGACGAGATCGCGGTCGCCGCGATGCCCTTCGACAATGCGGCGGCAGAGGCCGCCGCGGCGGAGATGGAGGCCGCTCGCGAGGCCGAGGCCAGCGAGCAGATGTGGTCGATGATCCGCACCGGTGGCATCGCCGCCGGCATCGCGCTCGTCGTCCTCATCGTCTGGCTCCGGTCGCGCCGCCGCAGCGAGATCGAGGAGGAGTACGAGCCCCTCGAGCTCAGCGACGACATGCTCGCCGAGCTCGACCGCCTCCGGGTCGCGAGCAGCCGCGAAGAGGTCCAGATCGACAACCGCCAGATGGAGCTCGAGGCCGCCGAACGGCAGAAGGTGCGGGGGGAGATCTCGGCCATGGTGAGCGAGCGTCCGGACGAGGTCGCGGCGATGCTGCGCGGCTGGCTGACGGAGAACAAGTCGTGACGCTGGCCGGTATGGAGCAGCTGGTCGGACTGGGCGGGGTGGCCAACCTGCCCGCCGTTCCGGCGGCTCCTCCACGTGCAGAGCTCCCGGGCCTCCGCAAGGCGGCGGTGTTCCTCGCCCAGATGACCAAGGAGGAAGCCGGGGCCATCCTGACCAAGCTCCGGCCCCGCGAGGTCGAATCGCTGACCCGGGAGCTGATGCGCCTGGGCTCGGTCGAGGTCGAGGACGTCGACGAGGTCATGAGCGAGTTCCACGGCCTCATGACCGCCCAGCAGTTCATCGGCCGCGGCGGGGTCGAATTCGCCCGCGAGATCCTCGCGGCCGGCCTGGGCGAGGACAAGGCGGAGGGCATCCTGTCCCGGCTCAACGTCGTCTACACCGAGGTGCCGTTCGCCTCTCTGCGCAACGCCGACGTGCGCCAGCTCGTCACCTTCCTCAAGGACGAGCACGCGCAGATCATCGCGCTGGTCCTCGCCCACCTCACCGCCGCCCAGTCGGCCGAGGTGCTCTCCGGCTTCGCCCCGGAACAGCAGGCCGAGGTCGCCCACCGCATCGCCACGATGGACCGGACGTCGCCCGAGATGGTCCGCCTCGTCGAGGAAGAGCTGGGCCGCCGGATGGGCTCGCTCCTCGCGCACCAGGACATGACCACCGTCGGTGGCGTCGAGACCCTCGTCGAGATCATCAACCGCTCGCCGCGGCCTACCGAGCGCTCCATCCTCGAGTGGCTGGACAGCACCGACCCGGAGCTGGCCGAGCAGGTCCGCTCGCAGATGTTCGTCTTCGAGGACATCGTCACCATCGACGACCGCTCCCTGCAGCAGGTGTTGCGCGAGGTCGAGGCCAACGACCTGGCCACAGCCCTCAAGGGCGTCCGCCCCGACGTCCGCGACAAGGTCGTCCGGAACCTCTCCGAGCGTGCCGCCGAGAACCTCAACGAGGAGATCGAGCTGCTCGGCCCGGTTCGCACGCGCACGGTCGAGGAGGCCCAGGCCAAGGTCGTCGGCATCATCCGCACGCTCGAGGAGCAGGGTGTCCTGACGCTGACCCGCGGACAGGACGATGAGTTCGTCTCGTGAGGGTGTCCTGCTGCGCGGCGCCGGCGCGCAGCGGGCCGTTCCCTACCGCGGGTCCCGTCCCGAGCAGATCCCGGTCCAGCAGTCCGAGCCGGCCGTCGAGCGGCGCTCGACCGTCCGCCGCGCGGCCGACGTCCCGGTCGTCGGCGGCGGGCCGTCCTTCCGGCTGGGCGACGTCTACGCCGAGGAACTGGCGCGGCTGCGCCAGCGCGCGCACGCGGAGGGCTTCACCGCCGGCCACGCCGAGGGCATGACCGCCGCAGCGGCCGTGGTCGCCGAGACCGAGCGGGCCGCCGCCGAGCGTCTCGCCGACGTGCAGGCCCGGTGGGAGCGGCGGATGGCGTCGGCGACCGCAGCCCTCACCGCCGCGGTCGCGCGTCTCGACGAGGCGTCGGTGCCGACCGCGGACGAGATCCGCGAGACCGTCATCGGGACGGTCCTCACCCTGGTCGAGGACCTGCTCGGCCGCGAGCTCGCTCTCGCCGACTCCCCGGTCCTGGACGCCGTCCGGCGCGCGCTGTCGCTGTCCCCGTCCGACTCGCCTGCGGTGGTGCGGGTGCATCCCGACGACCTGGCCGAGATCCCCACCGAGGCCCTCGCCGAGCTCCCCGAGACCGTCCGGGTGGTCGGCGACCTGACCGTGGAACGGGCCGGAGCGATCGCGGAGATCGGCCCCCGCCGGATCGACGCCCAGCTCGGTGCCGCGTTCGAGCGGGTGCAGGCGGTCCTGGCCTCATGACGTTCCCGTCCACCGTGCTGGCGCGTGCCCGGGCCGCAGCCCGGCCGCAGGTGACCGGATCGGTCACCGGCGCCATGGGCCTGACCCTGACCGTCGACGGCATCAGCGCCGCCGTCGGCGACCTGGTCGAGGTCGACCCCGGCAGTCGCGCGCTGCTCGCCGAGGTCGTCGCCGTCGGCCGGGACCGGCTCACCTGCATGCCGCTCGGGAACCTCTCCGGCGTCCACGCCGGCGCGCCCGTGCGCGCGACCGGCATGCCGCTGCAGGTGCCGGTGGGCGAGGCGCTGCTGGGCCGGGTGCTCGACGGTCTCGGCCGGCCCGTCGACGGCGGTCCGCCGCTCGGCTCCCGGATCGCCTTCGTGGACCTGGCCAGCGAGACGCCGCACGCGCTGAGCCGCACCCGGGTCCAGGAGCCGCTGACCTTCGGGGTCCGCGCGCTGGACACGCTGGTGCCCTGCGGCAAGGGACAGCGCCTGGGCATCTTCGCCGGCTCCGGCGTCGGCAAGTCCAGCCTGCTGGCGCAGATCACCCGCGGCACCGATGCCGACGTCCGGGTCATCGGCCTGATCGGCGAGCGTGGTCGCGAGGTGCGCGAATTCCTCGAGGAGAACCTTGGCGAGGAGGGCATGGCGCGCACCGTCGTCGTCGTCGCGACGTCCGACGAGCCGCCGCTGGTGCGGCTCAAGGCCGCGTTCGTCGCCACCCGCATCGCCGAGGCGTTCCGCGACGAGGGCCGCGACGTGCTGCTGCTCATGGACTCGATCACCCGCACCGCCATGGCGCAGCGCGAGGTGGGCCTGTCCGCGGGCGAGCCGCCGGCGACCCGGGGCTACCCGCCCAGCGTCTTCGCGATGATGCCGCAGCTGCTCGAGAAGGCCGGCACCGGCATCACCGGCTCGATCACCGGCCTCTACACCGTCCTGGTGGAGGGCGACGACCACAACGAGCCGATCGCCGACACCGCGCGGTCGATCCTCGACGGCCACATCGTGCTCACCCGCAAGCTGGCCACGACCGGCCACTTCCCGGCCATCGACGTCCTGGAGTCGATCTCCCGTGTCGCGACGGCCGTCGTGCCGCCGGCGCAGATGGCCGACGCCCGAGAGGTCCGCCGGCTGATGGGCGCGCTGCGCGACGTGCGGGAGCTCATCGAGATCGGGGCGTACCAGACCGGCAGCGATCCACTCGTCGACCGCGCTCGCATGCTCGCGCCCGCCATCGAGGCGTTCCTCCAGCAGCCCATGGGTGAGTCCACCCCGCCGGCGGAGTCCTGGAACTGGCTGCAGCGGATCGTGAGGTCGGCGTGACGACGCGGTCGCGCAGGGCTCTCGCGTGAAGCGGGCGGCGTTCCGCCTGCAGCCGGTGCTGGAGCTGCGTCGGAGCGAGGAGCGGGCCGCAGCCGCCGCCGCGGCGGAGGCGGCGAACGCCGCGGCCGACGCCGACCGCCGGGCCACCGAGTACGAGACGGCGCTCGCGACCGCCGTCCTCCCCCGGTCACTGCCCGCCGGCCAGTTCCTCGCCGCCATGACGCTGCTGCGTACCGCGGCCACCGACGCCTCGGACGCCCGCGCCCTGGCCACCGCCTCCGCCGAGCAGTCGGCGCTCGTGCGTGCCCGGTGGACCGCGGCCGCGCAGCGCACCAAGGGCCTGGAGCGGCTCCGCGAGCGACACATGGCCGAGCTCCAGCACGCGGAGGACACCGCAGAGGAGCGTGCCGTCGACGACCTCGTGACCGGGCGCGCGGGACGGTCGGCCACCCGGCCTGCCGATGACTGTGCCGAGGACATGGAGCAGGGACACGAGACCGGGGAGGTGCCGTGGAGGGTGTGACCCAGGTGCAGGCCCGGATCAGCGAGATCCAGAGCCGCTTCGTGCACCGCCCCGTCTCGACGTCGGGCACCTGGGCGAGCGCGGCCGCCGCCGCCGGGCTCACCGGGACGAGCAGCACGACCGTCTCCAGCGCCGGTCCGACCGCGAGCGAGGACGCCGTCGTCGCCGAGGCGCAGAAGTACCTCGGCGTCCCCTACCTGTGGGGCGGGACCGACCCCACGCAGGGGCTGGACTGCTCCGGCTTCACCCAGCTCGTCTACAAGAACCTGGGCATCGAACTGCCTCGGACGTCCTCCCAGCAGGCCACGAGCGGCCAGCCGGTGGCCTCCTTGAGCGAGGCGCGCCCGGGTGACCTCCTCTTCTTCGACCACTCCTCGTCGCGGGCCGGTATCGACCACGTCGGGGTCTACATCGGCAACGGCAAGATGATCGCCGCCCCGCAGGCCGGCGAGGTCGTGAAGGTGCAGGACGTCGGCAGCCCGACGGTCATCCGCCGCGTGCTCCCCCAGCAGGCGGCCGGCCCCTCGTCCGCGTCCGCCGGCGCGCTGGCCGGGGTGCCCTACGCCGACCTGTTCACCCGGGCGGGCGCCCGCCACGGGGTGGACGCCTCGCTGCTGGCGGCCGTGGCGTCGCAGGAGTCCGGCTTCAACGCCTCGGCGGTCTCGTCGGCCGGTGCACAGGGCCTCATGCAGTTCATGCCCGCGACGGCCAAGGGCCTCGGCGTGAACGCGCTCGACCCGACGTCGGCGATCGACGGCGCGGCCCGCTACCTGAGCAGCCTCACCAAGCAGTTCGGGTCCACTGAGCTCGCTCTGGCCGCCTACAACGCCGGCCCCGGCACGGTGAGCCGCTACGGCGGCATCCCGCCCTACCCCGAGACCCAGAACTACGTCCGTGCAGTGATGACCGAGGCGGAGACCTACCGATGACGGCTCCCGGGGCGCTGCCCCTCCACAGCACCGCGATCGCACATCGCGCGCGGCCTGCGAACGGTCCGGACGTGCGCGGCGCGGCCGGGGCGTCACCGTTCGCCTCCGCCCTGGGCGACGCTCTCTCCGCGGACCGGTTCCCCGGGGCGGACCGGGCCGCCGAGCGCCGCAGCACCCCTGACGACCGAGCGGCCCGAGCGGCGAACCGGGCCACCGAGGCCGGTACGCGGGCCATGCAGCAGGCGGAGCGGGCAGCGGACCGGGCGGACCGGGCACTGGACCGCGCGGCCGCCGCGGCGGCGCGGGGCGACGGCGCGGCGGTCGACCAGAGCACGGGCACGACGCCGGACGGCGCCGCGGACCCCGCCGTCGATGCTGCCGGGGGAACCGGCGAGACCGCCGCGACCGACACGGCGGGGACGGGCCTGCCGGCCGCGGTCTGGGCGATGGTGCTGGGCACCCCCCTCGCCACCACCGGTCAGACGGACGCCGCCGCGACGGTGACTGTCGGCCCGGCGGTGGCGGCTCCCCCGGGCGGCCGGGCCGATGTGACCGGAGGCCCTGTGGTGACCGCACCGACCGACGCCGCCGGCGGTGTGCCGGCCGCGGTACCGGCCCCCGCGGTCGGCGCCGCACCCGCTGCTGTCCCGGTGCCCGATGCCGCGGGGACGATCCCGGCTCCTGTCGTGGCACCCGTCTCCGCCGCGCACGGGGGGCCGGCAGCCGCCGGCCTCACGGTCGTCGTGGCCGGGGACTCCCGCGCCGCCACCCCGGTGCCGGCCGCCGGGGTGGCGGCCACTGTGGTGCCGGCCGCCGCGGTGCCCGAGGCGCCGGTGGCACCCGGTGGCCTCAGCGCACTGCCGACATCGGGAGAGGCGGCGGGCACGACCGGAGCCGCTCCCGCCGCAGCCACCGCGCAGGTGGGCTCGTCCGGGGCGGGCGGATCGCAGTCGCCTGGCGCCGGGCACCCCGGTACGGGCTCCGGGGCACCGAGCGCTCCTGCCGGGGACGGGGTCTCCGAGGTGAGCCTCCTCGGGTCCGCGGCGAGCTCCGCGCCGGTCTCGGCCACCACGCCGACCGCCGCGACCGGCGCCACCGGATCGGCGGCGGCCCTGCCCGTGGGGTCACAGATCGCCCGCCAGGTCGCCGTGCTCGGCCGCGGCCCCGACGGGACCCAGACGATGACCCTCGTCCTCAACCCGGAGAACCTCGGGCCGGTCGAGGTCTCGGTCACCCTGACCCGAGGAACCGTCGACCTCACCCTCCGCGGCGCACACGAGTACGGGCGGGCGGCCCTCCTCGACGGGCTGCCCGACCTGCGCAGGGACCTGGAAGGCGCGGGGCTGAACTGCTCCCGGCTGGAGGTCGACCGGGACACCGGCGGCTCGTGGCTGGCCCGCCACTCGGCACAGCAGCAGGCCGAGCAGCAGGCCTTCGGCCACCGCGGCACCCAGCAGGACCGGGGCGACGAACGGTCACGCCCCTGGGGCACGCCTGCCGATACCCCAGTGAGCGGACCGACGCCGCCCCGCAACCGCTCCACGTCGTCCGGCGTGGACGTGCGCGTCTGAGAAGGAGCGACCGACCGATGACGACACCAGGCGTGACCGGGATCGAGGGCACGTACTACACCCCCGCCTCCTCAACGGTCGACCGTCCCGACCAGATGGGCAAGGACGTCTTCATGAAGCTCCTGGTCGCCCAGATGCGCTACCAGGACCCGGGAAATCCGGTCGACTCGAGCCAGATGATGTCCCAGACGGCGACCTTCAGTCAGGTCGAGAAGCTGGAGCAGCTGGTCAACCAGAACGCGTCGATGCTCGTCCTCCAGGAGTCGGCCACCGCCGGCGCCCTCGTCGGACGGACCGCCACCTACACCGACACGACCGGCGCGTCGAGGACCGGGGTCGTCACCTCGGTCCGGCTCGCCAGCCGCGACAGCGAGGCCGTGGCCGTCATCGACGGCGTCAAGGTCCCGGTCGGCCGCCTCACCGAGATCGCCGTCCCCAAGCCCTCCTGACCCGCCCGACCGCTCTCCTGCCGACCGGCGACCCCGACACCTGAGGAGAACCTCTCCGTGCTTCGTTCCATGTTCTCGGCCATCTCCGGCCTCCGCGCGCACCAGACCAAGATGGACGTCACCGGCAACAACATCGCCAACGTCAACACGGTGGGCTTCAAGGGATCGCAGACCGTCTTCCAGGACACGCTCTCGCAGGTCATCCGCGCGGGCGGGGCCCCGGCCGCGGACCGCGGTGGCACGAACCCGGCGCAGGTCGGCCTCGGCGTGAAGGTCGCCGCGATCACCACCAACTGGACCCAGGGCGCCACCCAGTCCACCGGCCGCTCGACGGACTTCATGATCGAGGGCGACGGCTTCTTCGTCACCCGCGGCACCGGTGGCGAGCAGCTGTTCACCCGCGCGGGCTCGTTCGACTTCGACGGGGCCGGCAAGCTGGTCACACCCGACGGCTCGATCCTGCAGGGCTGGATGGCGAATGCCGATGGCGTGGTCAACCCGAACGGCCCCATCGGTGACCTGTCGGTCCCCTACGGCCAGCTCGTGAACCCGAGCGCCAGCACCTCCGGGATCGTCAACGGCAACCTGCCCTCGGACGCCGCGATCGGTGCCACGGCCCAGACCGGCATCACCATGTACGACAGCCAGGGCGTCGCGCAGAAGGTCTTCTACAACTTCGCGAAGACCGGCGCCAACACCTGGGACGTCACCGTCGACCACTCCGACGGCACCAATCTGCTGCCCGCCACGCAGATCGAGTTCGACGCCGCCGGAGCCCTGATCGACCCGGCCGGCCCAGCGTTCAATCTGCCCGCGTTCACGCCTCCCGCTGCCTACGCCAGCTGGCAGAACGCCGTGACGGTGAACATCAGCGGGCTCACCCAGTACGGCGGTGCGAACACGCTGGGAGCTCCGGAGCAGGACGGGTACGCACTGGGCTCCCTGCAGTCCTTCCAGCTCGGTGCCGACGGCACGATCATGGGCGTCTACTCCAACGAGCTGCGCCAGCCCATCGGCCGCCTGGCCCTGGGCTCCTTCAACAACCCCGGGGGGCTGGAGAAGGCCGGCAACAGCTCGTTCCGGGTCGGGGTGAACTCCGGCGTGGCGCAGATCGGCACGGCGGCAGAAGGCGGTCGTGGCGCGCTGATGTCCGGTGCGCTGGAGATGTCGAACGTCGACCTCGCCGAGGAGTTCACCGGCCTGATCGTCGCCCAGCGCGGCTTCCAGGCCAACAGCCGCGTGATCACCAGCTCCGACGAGATCCTGCAGGACCTGGTCAACCTCAAGCGCTAGTTCGTCGGCCCGCCTGTAGGGCCCCGCCGCGAGCGTGCGAGCGACGGGGGGCAGGCGGGTCCTCCAGCTCCCACCTCCCCGCCATGTGAGGGCTCTGGAGGGAGGCCATGGGACGGCCCGGTCACTCCCCGCGGAGTGGCCGGGCCGTCGATTTTCCGCGGGATCCCGGGGCTATGCCGTCGTCCTCACCGGCCGTTCGGCTCAAGGAAGGGTCTTGGTGAGCCGATGAGAAGAGTGCCTTCCCGCCCCCTCCGGGCCCTACCGACCAAGAGGACCGAACCGTGATCCGTGTGACGCGCCTGAACGGTGAGCAGTTCGCGCTCAACCCCGACCTGATCGAGCGGATCGAGGCGCACCCCGACACGGTCGCCTTCCTGCTGGACGGCACCAAGTACGTGGTCAAGGAGACCGTGGACGAGGTGCTCGAGGAGATCCGGGAGTACCGCGCGGGGATCCTCGCGACGTCCTACGAGATGGACCGCGGCGAGTACCGCCCGGCCCGGCGCGAGGGCGTCGCCCCCGCGGACTCGTCGGTCGTCCCGTTCCCGAGCCGCGAGGAGCGCTGATCCATGGATCCGGCCACTCTGATCGGGTTCGCGATCTCGCTCGGTGCCCTGCTGATCTTCATGATCCTCGAAGGCGCCGACCCGATGTCGCTGCTCTTCCTCCCGGCGATCGTCCTGGTCATCTTCGCCACCTTCGGTGCGGCGCTGTCGAGCTTCACGATGAGCGACCTGAAGAAGATCCCCGCCTGGTTCAAGATGGGGGTGCTGCCTGCCAAGGTGGCCCCGCCGACCCAGCAGATCCAGACCCTGGTGAGCCTCGCCGAGAAGGCGCGCAAGGAGGGTCTGCTCGCGCTCGAGGCGCAGGTCAAGCAGATCGACGACCCGTTCCTGAAGCGCGGCCTGCAGATGGGCATCGACGGCACCGACCCCGAGGAGCTCCGCGCCGTGCTCGAGGGCGAGATCGCGGCGAAGAAGTCGGAGGACAAGGTCGCCGCGAAGTTCTTCAACCAGATGGGCGGCTACTCCCCCACCATCGGCATCGTGGGCTGCGTCGTCGGGCTCATCAACGTGATGGAGAACCTCAACGACCCGGAGTCGCTGGGCCCGATGATCGCCGCCGCGTTCGTCGCCACCCTCTGGGGCGTCATGGCAGCCAACTTCTGGTTCCTGCCCATGGGGGCCAAGATCATGCGGGTCAGCGAGCTGCAGGCCGCGCAGATGGAGCTGCTGGTCGAGGGCATCACCGAGATCCAGGCCGGCACCAGCCCGCGGGCCGTGCGCCAGAAGCTCACCGCCATGGTGCCTCCGAGCGAGGTCGAGCGGGAGGCAGCGTGAGGGAGCGTGCGGGCGCACCCATCGACGCAGCGGCCCCGCGAACGCGGCCGTCGAGCGCTGGCGAGGAGGGCTCGTGAGCACCGCCCCGCATCCGGGGCGCAGACGCCCGAAGAAGCACGAGGAGGAGGAGCACGAGAACCACGAGCGGTGGATGGTGTCCTACGCCGACATGATGACGCTGCTCCTCGTCCTGTTCATCGTGCTGTACGCCATGAGCGAGGTCGACAAGACGAAGTTCGCGGCCCTGGCCAAGGGCCTGTCGGCGAGCTTCGGGGCTCCCATCAGCGTGATGGCCGGCACGACTCCCGAGGGAGCCGTGCTCGACGGCCTGCCAGGGGCCATCGACATCGCCTCCGCCATCCCGCCGGACCCGTCGGTCCAGGACACCCAGGTCGACGCCGCCGCGGCGGCAGCCGCTGCCGAGCGGGCCGAGCGGATCGCCGCCGAGGCCGCCTCGGCCTACGACGAGCTCGCCGCCGCCCGGGCCGAGATCGAAGCCGCCCTGGCCGCGGCCGGATACGCCGACGCGGCACGCTTCGAAGTCGACGAGCGAGGCCTCGTGGTGCACATCGTCGCCGACCAGGTCCTCTTCGACGCCGAGGCGGCCGTCCTCCGCCCCGAGGGTGCAGCGATCCTCCGCGCCGTCGCACCTGCGCTGACCGATCTGTCCAACGTTCTGCGCGTCGAGGGGCATGCCAACCACCTGCCCGTCACCAAGGGCGGCCCGTGGCCCTCCAACTGGGAGCTTTCCGGCTACCGCGCCAGCACCGTGCTCCGCTACCTCGCCGGCGAGGGCGTTCCCGAACCCCGCATGTCGGCCACCGGCTACTCCTCGACCCGGCCGCTGGTCCCCCAGTCCGATCCGAACGCCCTGTCGGTCAACCGCCGGGTCGACATCGTCGTCCTGTCCAACGCCTCGGCAGAGGCCAACGCTCTGCTGCCGGGCATCGACGCCACCCAACAGGAGGCAACGCCGTGAGCACCAGAGACAAGACCTCCGAGACCGAGGAGACCGAGGGCAAGGGCGGCAAGAAGAAGCTCTTCCTCATCCTCGGCGTGGTTCTCGTGGCCGCGGCCGGGGCCGCCTACTTCTTCCTGTTCGCCAGTTCGGGCGAGGCCGAGGCCGCGCCCCCGGAGCACGGCGGGTACGTCGCCTTGCAGCCGGTGGCGGTCAACCTCGCCGGGGGTGGCTACCTCAAGGTCGGCATCACCCTGGAGATCACCACGGCGGCCGCCGGCGGCGGCCACGGCGGCGCGAGCGTCGACGGCGCCAAGGCCTACGACCAGATCATCTCGACGTTCTCGCAGGCGAACCCGGCCGACGTGGTCGGGGCCCGGGAAGCGCTCAAGGAAGCGCTGGAGCAGAAGATCATCGAGGCCTACACCGAACACGACGTCCCGATGGTGATGGGCATCTACTACACCGAGTACGTCACGCAGTGACGAGCGGTGGGCCCCGCTCCCAGCGGGGTCCGCCGCTCGTTCGCACGGCACCGGCACATCACGCACCACCACACTCCGCACCACCCGTCACACCTCTCCCGGAGGACCGGAAGCGCTCCCGCGCCGTCGGTCAGGGTCGGCCCCGGTTCCGCCGATGAGGTCTGACGTGACCCAACCCGAGACCGGACGAGCCCCCGGCAAGGCGGGCCCTCTGTCCCCGGAGGCGTCACCCACGGCACCGTCGCTCCCCGGCAGCGGGACGAGCGGGCGCAGCCGCCGCGGTGAGCCCCGCACCTACGACTTCCGCCGGCCGACGAAGCTCTCCCGTGAACACGTCCGGGTCCTGCAGATCGCCCAGGAGTCCTTCGCCCGCCAGGCGACCACCATCCTCACGACCTTCCTGCGCGCCGGTGCCCGCCTCGAGCTCGTCGGGATCGAGCAGTTCTCCTACGACGACTACCTCGTGACGCTCCCCAACCCCGTCTTCATCACCACGTTCACGCTGGAGCCGCTGGCCGGCAAGGGCCTCCTCGCGTACCCGCTGGACATGGCCATGGCCATCGTGGACCACATGCTGGGCGGCTCGGGCCGGGCCGAGCAGCCGAACCGGCCGATGACGGCGATGGAGTCCGCCATCACCGACCACCTGCTGGGCCGGCTGCTCGACGAGTTCGCCGCCTCGTTCGCCTCGATCACCGACATCCAGCCGGCGCTCAACGGGTTCGAGTACAACCCGCTGCTGGCGCAGGCCGCCTCCGGGTCCGACACCGTCATGGTCGCCACCTTCGCGATGGCCGTCGGCGCCCGGGAGGGCGAGGCGACGCTCGTCCTGCCGTTCTCCTCCTTCGCCCAGGCGCTCAACAACGCGGCCTCGCCGCAGCTCTCCGAGACGGCGCTGGCCAAGCGCAAGCGTGCCGCCGAGGCGCTCACCGCCCGGCTCAACCTCGTGCCGGTCGACGTCAGCGTGCGCTTCGCCCCGCTCACCGTCTCGTCGGCGGACCTGCTCTCCCTCGCCGTCGGCGACGTCCTCCTCCTCCGCCACCCACCGGACGCGCCGCTCGAGGTCACGACCAACGACGTGACGTTCGCCTACGCGATCGCCAGCAACCACCGGCGCCGACTGGCCGCCGCCATCGTCCCGACCCCGTACGCCGCCGCGAAGGACACAGCATGAGCACCGACACGTCCCAGGACTCCCAGACCGTCTCCGCGGTGGTCACGGCGGCCGCCCGCGCCGCCGCCACCCTGGTCCCGGCCACGGTGGAGCTGGTCCCCGGCGCGCCCGTCAGCGACCCCGACAGCGTCCCGCTCCCGCCCGGCGCCGCCTCCGCCGTCTCGGCCGGTCTGTCCGGCGAGGTCAGCGGCGACATCGTCCTGGTGGTCTCCGCCGACGTCGTCCAGGCCCTCTCCAACTCCCCCGTCGGCCGGATGGACGTCGCCACCGCGCTGCGGCCGGCCCTCGAGGCCGCCGCCGCCACGCTCGGCCGGGTGCGTATCGCCTCCGAGCGCGTCGAGGAGCCGGTCGCCGCGCTGGACGGTCTTCGGGACAAGGGCATGTTCGTCGCCGTCCCGCTCATGGCCGGCACCGAGCACCAGGCCACCTTCGCCCTTCAGGTCACCCTCCCCGCCGCGCAGACCCAGCGCGGCAGCCTGGACCTGCTGCGGCACGTGGCCATGGAGGTGACGGTCGAGATCGGCCGCACCCGCATGACCGTGCAGGAGCTGCTCTCCCTCCACCCGGGTGAGGTCGTCGAACTCGACCGCGCCGCCAGCGCTCCGGCCGACCTGCTGGTCAACGGCACCCTCATCGCCCGCGGCGAGGTCGTCGTCGTGGACGAGGACTTCGGCCTGCGGATCAGCGAGATAGTGACCGACGCCGCCGCGGAGCTGGGGCAGTCGGCGTGAGCGACCTCGTGCGCTCCGCCACCGGCACGGGGACGTGCGTGACGGGGTGGCCGAACGCCGGCGAGGTGACGGCATGACGTGGATGATCATCCGGCTGGTCCTGTCGCTGGCGTTCATCGCCGCGGTGCTGCTGTTCGCCGCGCGCGTGGCCAAGAAGCGCGGCCTGGGCCAGGGCAACGGCCTGATCGAGGTCGTCGCCCGCCAGCGCATGGGCCGGGCGAGCACCCTCAACGTCGTCCGCATCGCCGACGTCGTCCTGGTCGTGGGCGCGACCGAGGAGCAGATCACCCTGCTGGCCGAGGTGGACGGCGAGGCCGTGGACGCGGCCCTGCGGGAGCGCCGCGTGCCCGTGCACGTCGGCGCTGCCCCCGACGCCGCCACCGACCAGATCCCGGCGCTGGGGGCCCGGTCGACCAGCCCGGCACTCGCCGGTTCGGTCTTCGACCGCAACGGCTGGGGCGCCTTCGTCACCCAGCTCCGCGAGCGCACGGTCCGCCGGTCATGACCGCGTCCGTGCGCCCGCTCCGGGCGCCCGGGGGCTCCTCGACGCGGCGTCGGGCGGTCCTGGTCCTCCTGCTGTCGGCGCTGTGCACGGTGGCGGCGATGCTGCTCGCCGGGCCTGCCTCCGCCGCCCCCACCGCCCCGGTACAGCCCACGGCGCCGGTCGTCCCCGGGGACGGCAACGTCGACATCTCGATCGGCGACGGTTCGCCCAGCAGCTCGATCACGCTGATCCTCGCGATCACGGTGCTCTCCGTGGCGCCGTCGGTGCTGCTCCTCTGCACCTCCTTCACCAAGATCATCGTCGTCCTGGGACTGACCCGGAACGCCCTGGGGCTGCCCTCCGCGCCGCCCAACCAGGTGCTCACCGGCATCGCGCTGTTCCTGACGCTGTTCGTGATGGGGCCGGTGTTCGCCGACATCAACGAGATCGCCCTCCAGCCCTACATGGACGGGACGATCACGGTGTCGCAGGCCTACGACTCCGGGGTCGTCCCGCTGCGCGAGTTCCTGCTCAGCAACACCCGCGAGGACGAGCTCCAGCTGATGATCGGGCTCTCCGGCGAGGAGGCCCCGGCGACCCCGGCCGAGGTGAGCATGACCACCCTCGTCCCGGCGTTCGTGCTGTCCGAGCTCAAGAGCGCCTTCATCATCGGGCTGGTCGTCTTCATCCCCTTCCTGGTGCTGGACATGCTGGTCAGCGCCTCACTGATGGCGATGGGCATGATGATGGTGCCGCCGACCATCGTGTCGCTGCCCTTCAAGCTGCTGCTCTTCGTCGTCGTGGACGGCTGGGCGCTGATCACCACCGCGCTGGTGGGTTCGTACGGCGGGGGCGGCTGATGCCGAACGCGCGTGCGGGTGCACCGATGGGCACCGCGACCTCCTCGCTCACCGGTACGACGGGCGTCGGGGAGGAGTCGTCGTGAGCGACGCCGACGTCACCGAGATCGCCGCTCAGACGATGCTGGTCGCCGCGAAGGTGGCCGCCCCCATTCTGGTGACCGCCCTGCTGGTCGGCTTCCTGATCTCGCTGTTCCAGGCCGCCACCCAGATCCAGGAGCAGACCCTCTCGTTCGTCCCGAAGATCATCGCCGTCGCGATCGCGCTGCTGGTCACCGGCAACTGGGTGCTCGCCGAGCTGGTCAGCTTCACCCAGGGCCTGTTCGACCAGCTGCCGGCGCTGCTCGACCGGACCTGACGCCGCGATGGACCTCTCGGTCCCGGCGGTCACGCTGGCGGCACTCCTGCTCGGGACGGCGCGCGCCACCGGCTTCGTGCTGTTGGCCCCGCCGTTCAACTCCCGCACCATCCCGGCGCCGGTCAAGGGCGCCTTCGCGATGGCGCTGTCGCTGCTGCTCTCCACCCAGATCGCGCCGTCGCTGCCCGAGCCGACCGCCGGCTTCCTCGTGGTCGCCGCGGTGACCGAGGTGATCATCGGAGCGGCACTGGGCTTCGTCGTCCAGGTGTTCTTCAGCGCGGTGCAGATGGCCGGCGACCTGCTCGACGTCACCGGCGGCTTCTCGCTGCAGCCGGCCTACGACCCGCTGTCCATGACGCAGAACTCCTCGGTCGGGCGCCTGCACTACCTGCTGGCGATCACCCTGCTGTTCACCAGCGGCGGACACCTGCTCATCGTCAAGGGCTTCGCGACGTCCTACGTGGGCCTGCCCGTCGGCGGTGAGGTGCCCACCGACCAGATCGCCGCGGTCCTGGCGACCGCGTTCTCGATGATGTTCCTGGCCGCCCTCCAGATCGCCGGCCCGATGGTGGCGGTGCTGCTGCTCGCCGATGTCGCGCTGGCGCTGCTCAGCCGGGCCGCGCCGGCGCTGAACATCTTCTCCTTCGGGTTCCCGCTCAAGATCCTGCTGACCCTCACGATGCTGGGCCTGACCTTCCCGCTCCTCCCGCCCGCGCTGGACGCGTTGCTGGACCACGCGACCCGCGCGATGGTCTCCCTCCGGAGCGGCTGATGGCCAAGGACGGTCCCGGCGGGGAGAAGACCGAGAAGCCCACTCCGCAGCGCCTGAAGAAGGCGCGCAAGGAAGGACAGATCCCGCGGACCCAGGAACTCGGTACCTGGCTGGGCGTCGCGGCGGCGAGCTTCCTGCTGCCGATGCTGGTGGGCAACGCGTTCGACGCCGTGCAGAAGCTCTTCGTGCAGATCGGCTCGGTGGCCAGCAACCCGGAGCCGGGCGCGCTCTCGGTGCTGATGGGGCAGGCGCTCACCGCCTTCATGACCACCCTGCTGCCCATGGCGCTGGGGATGATGGTCGTCGGCACCGTGGCCGCGGCCGCACAGGGTGGGGTCAGCTTCGCGGCCAAGCCGATGAAGCCGACGATGAAGAAGCTGAATCCCTTCCCCGGGATCAAGCGGATGTTCGGCACCCAGGGCCTGTGGGAGTCGGTCAAGGCGCTGATCAAGACGGCGGCCCTGGGAACCGTCGTGATCATCACCAGTGACCGGGCGCAGGCGCTGGTGTCATCGGCCGGCGCCCTCCCGCTGTCCGCCGTCGCCGCCACGTTCACCGACTCGGCCATCCTCATGTTCCGGGTCGTCGCCGTCACCGGGCTGGTCATCGCCGTGGCCGACTACGTCGTCGTCCGGATGAAGATGATGAAGCAGCTCAAGATGAGCAAGTACGAGATCACCCAGGAGCACAAGCAGTCCGAGGGTGACCCGTACATGAAGGCGCACCGTCGCGGCGTCCAGATGGCGATGTCGCGGAACCGGATGATGAGCGAGGTCGCCGACGCCGACGTCCTGCTGGTCAACCCCACCCACGTCGCGGTCGCACTCAAGTACGACCCGGCCAAGGGCGCTCCGCGGGTCGTGGCGAAGGGCGCCGGCGAGGTCGCCGCCAAGCTGCGCGCACTCGCCCAGGAGGCGCGGGTGCCGATGGTGCAGGACGTCCCGCTGACCCGTGCGCTGCACGCGTCCTGCGACCTCGGCCAGGAGGTCCCCGCCCAGCTCTTCACCGCCGTCGCGCGCGTGCTGGCCTTCGTCATGCACCTGGGGGCCCGCGGCGTGAAGGGCGGCTTCCACCGGCCGGGCTTCGAGCCACCCGAGGTGGAGGGGCTGCCCAAGGCCGGCCGCCGCCGCGTCACCGCCTGAAAGAGGACCCCTCTGCCCTCCCACCACTCGCACGCTCGCGGCGGGCCCCTGCAGAGGGGCCGTCACGGACGCGGGGTACCAGGTCGTCGGCGGGCTGCCGATGAGAAGGACGTGAGCCCGCGTCTGCCCTGCGCCCCCGGAGTGGGCGCGTGAAGGGCATCGGCAAGGCGGCCGTCCCCATCGGGGTCGTGTCGATCGTGCTCATGCTGGTCGTGCCGCTGCCGGCCGCGCTCCTCGATCTGCTGCTCGGCCTGAACATCACCGCGTCGCTGCTGATCCTGCTGGTCGCCATGCAGATCAAGAAGCCGCTGGACTTCGCCGTCTTTCCGTCACTGCTCCTCGTGGCCACCCTGTTCCGGTTGTCGCTGAACGTCTCCTCCACCCGGTTGGTCCTCACCGACGGCTACGCCGGCAAGGTCATCGAGGCCTTCGGGCACTTCGTGATCGGCGGCTCGCTGGTCGTCGGTCTGGTGATCTTCCTGATCCTGACGATCGTCCAGTTCGTCGTCATCACCAACGGTGCCGGCCGCGTGGCCGAGGTCGGTGCCCGGTTCACCCTCGACGCGATGCCGGGCAAGCAGATGGCGATCGACGCCGATCTGAACGCCGGACTGATCAACGAGGCGCAGGCCCGCAAGCGCCGCCACGAGGTCACCGCCGAGGCGGACTTCTACGGCTCGATGGACGGCGCCAGCAAGTTCGTCAAGGGCGACGCCATCGCCGGCATCATCGTCACGCTGGTCAACCTCATCGGCGGGTTCGCCATCGGCGTCATGCAGCGGAGCATGGAGCCCGGCGAGGCCGTCTCGACGTTCTCGCTGCTGACCGTGGGCGACGGCCTGGTCTCCATGATCCCGGCCCTGCTGATGTCCACCGCGACCGGCATCATCGTCACGCGCTCGGCCACCGAGGGCGACATGGGCACCGACCTCCTCGCGCAGCTGGGCCGCTTCAAGCAGCCGGTGCGGATCGCCGGCGGCGCGGCCATCGCGATGTGCCTCATCCCCGGACTGCCGAAGCTGCCGTTCCTCGTGATCGGCGCCGGTTTCCTCATCGTCGCGACCCGGATGTCGGAGACCCCGGAGGTCGACGAGGACGCCGAGGCCGCCGCAGCCGCGGGGGACGACGAGCCCACGCCGGACTCCCCCGAGGCGATCGTCGAGAAGATGCGGGTGGACCCGCTGGAGCTCGAGGTGGCCTTCGACCTGGTCGACCTGGTCGACCCCGCCCGCGGTGGGGACCTCCTCGACCGGGTCAAGGCGCTGCGCCGCAAGGTCGCCATGGACACCGGCCTGGTGATCCCGCTGGTGCGTACCCGCGACAACCTGGACCTGCCCGGCTCGCAGTACGTCATCTGGCTCAACGGCGTCCCCGCGGCCAAGGGCATCTCCCCCGCCGGCACCATCCTGGCGATCGGCGACAACCTCGACGGCCTCCCGGGCAAGGCCACGCGCGAGCCCGTCTTCGGGCTGGCGGCCAAGTGGGTGCCGGTCGAGCTGCAGCGCCAGGCCGAGATGGCCGGAGCGACCGTCGTCGACCGGTCCTCGGTCATCACGACCCACCTCGCCGAGGTCGTCCGGCAGAACGCTGCGGATCTACTCGGTCGCGAGGACGTGCGTCTCCTGGTGGAGATGGTCCGCCGGACGCACCCCGTCGTCGTCGAGGAACTGACTCCCACCCTGCTGACCCTGGGAGAGGTGCAACGCGTGTTGCACGCGTTGCTCGAAGAGGGTGTGTCGATCCGAGACCTGGTCCGCATCTTCGAGGCACTCTCTGTACGTGCGAAGACGTCCGCCGATCTCGACGGTCTCGTCGAGGCGGCCCGGGCGGCTCTCGGCTCGGCGATCAGTCACCCGTACGTGACGCCCGACGAGCGCCTGCACGTCTTCACGCTGGATCCCGGCTTCGAGCAGCGGCTGCTCGAGTCGATCCGGCAGAGCGACGCGGGCATGGTCCTGGCGCTGGACGCCGCCGGCATCGACGCCCTCGTCAACGGCTGCAGCGGTCTGCTCGAGGACGCCGAGCGCTCCGGCCTCTCCCCCGTCCTGGTGTGCTCGCCCCAGGTGCGTGCCGCACTCGCGCGCCTGATGCGCCAGGTCCTCCCCCGGCTTCCGGTGATCTCCTACGCCGAGGTCTCCCGGACAGCGCAGATCGAATCGCTGGGAGTTGTGAGCGGTGCCGTTGCGATCCGTTGAGGCCGCCTCGCGCGACGACGCGATCGCAGCCGCCCGCGAGCAGTTCGGCCCCCACGCCCGTGTCGTCGGCGTGCGCCGCGTCCGTTCCGGCGGGGTGCTCGGGTTCTTCGCGACCGAGCGCTACATCGCCGAGGTGGCCGAGGGCGCTCTCGACACCACCGGCCGTCCGGCTGTTCCGGCGCGTGCCCGAGCCGACGACGATGCCCTGCCCGCCGACTTCTCCTCACCGCTGGCCTCGGCCGCCCCGGCCCGCGCCCGCGTGACCGCCCCCGCCCGGAACGGCGCTGCGGCGTATGCCGCGGAGGCCGCGGCCCGGTCGGCCGACGACATTCCCCCAGCGGCCCGTGCGGCGGCCGCGGCCGCACGCGCGGCACGCTCGGTCACCCCCGCCCCCGTGGCCACGCCGGCTCCGGCGCCCGCCGCTGCCCAACCGCGCACCGCCGCTCCGACGTGGGCGGCGTCGCGGCCGGCTGCCCCTCCGGCGGAGGATGCGCGGGTCAGCGAGCTGGTGGGGCTGCTGGCCGCCCAGCTGCCCGAACCCGCCACCCCGACCTATTCCCGGGCCACGTTCCCGCGCGCTTCCTCCCCGCGCGCGGGGGCCGTGTCCCGGTCCCAGGCCTCCGTCCGCGACGAGGACGACGAGGTCCGTCCCACCGTCCGCGAGGAGGACCAACGCGTCGTTCCCGACGCGCCCTCCCCGTTCACCGCCGCGCTCGCGCGGATGGTCGCCGGGGACCAGGACGTACGACAGGCGGTCCAGGAGGCTCTGGCTCAGCCGGAGGCGACGCGTCCGCACGATGATGCCGAGCCCTGGCCGGTCCGGTCCGACCCCGTCCCGACAGCAGGTTCATCGGTCCCGTCGCCCGCGGCGCGCCAGGAGGAGGAAACGGTGGGAGATCAGGTCGTCGCGCCGCCCTCCACGACGGATCGACCGGTCGAGGTCCCCCAGTGGGCAGCCGCGCCCGAGGTCGCCGCGGCGTCGGTCTCCCCGCGGGAGGAGGCCATCGCCGACCTGCTGCGCGGCGCCCTCGCCCAGGGGCACTCCGACGAGGCCCTCGCCGGCATCCTGCGCAAGGTCCTGGCCGGGGCGGCCCCTCAGACGGCGCTGACCGAGCCGGAGATCGCCGCGACCGCTGAGCCGGTTCTCGCCGTGCCGGTCGAGCCGGTCTTCGCGGTACCCGCCGAGCCGGTCTTCGCGGTACCCGCCGGGCCCGAGTTCGCGGTGCCCGCCCAGCCCGCCTCCCCCGAGTCCGTTCTGGCCGTGCCCGCCGAGCACGTCGTCGCCGAGCCCCTTGTCGCCGTGCCGGCCGAGGACGTCGTCGCCGAGCTGCCGCCTGCCGCCGCTCCGTCGCCCGCTCCCGTCACCACCTGCGGTCCGGGGGACCAGATGTGGGGCACGTCGTCGTCGGCACCGCTGTGGGGTGAGGCCACGAGCCCGCGCGCGGTGACGACCGACGCCCCGATCTGGGCCGGAGTGACGTTCCAGGAGTCCACCTCCGCCTCGCTCTTCCCTTCGTCCCCGGAGGACCAGGCCGTCACGGCCGCCTCGGCCGAGGCGCCGGTGGCTCACGAGCCGGTGGAGGCCCTCGTCATCGACGCGCCCGCCATCGAGGAGCCGGTCGCCGAGGCACCCGTCGCGGAGCCCCCCGTCGCGGAGGCACAGGCGGTCGAGGAGTTCGTGGAGCAGCACCTCGAGGAGTCCGCAGTGGCCGAGCCGGCGCCCCTGCTGGCTCGTACCGCGAGCGATCCGGCGCCGATGATGACCTTCGACGCGACCACCGTCATGCCGCCGTTGTCGCTGCTGCCCCCGCTGCCGTCCTCACGTGGTCGCGGGCGCCCCCCGGTGCCGCCGGCCGCGCCGCGACAGAGCGCCTCCCCCTCGGCGCGGTCGTCGGCGCCCGCTGCGCCCGCAACCACACCGGGTGCCGCGGACGAGCAGGAGCACGCCGGGTTCCTGGGCATCGACACGTCCTCCGCTCCGCTGCCCGCGCCGGTCGTCGACACCCCCGAGCCGGCCGCGCCGGCTCCGCACACCCGCACGCTGGCGACGGTGACCCGGCTGCCCGTGGCTCCCCTGATGCCGACCGCGGACATCGCGGAGCTGCCCGAGGAGTTCGACGAGCTGGGCGCCGAGGAGCTGCGCAGCGCAGCCGCACCGGCGGATCCTGTCGCTCCCACGGTGGTCGGGCAGGGCGACGTCGCGAGCCGGCTGGAGCTGCTGGGTGTCCCGGCCGACATGCTGGGCAGCACCTTCGCCGAGGACGTCGCCGAGCGAGGCACCTACGCGGCGCTCACCCGCAGCCTTGCGCTGCGCCTGCCCCAGGCTCCCGAACTGCCCAGTGGCGCCGGCGAAACCGTGTTCGTGGTCGGCCCCGGGGTCGACGCGCTCCGTGCCGCCCGATCGCTGGCCGCATCGCTGCGGCTGGACCCCGACCGCGTGCAGTGGGCGACCCGTGGCGACCTCGCCGGGCTCGCCCCGACGACCAGCCGGGTGACCACTGTCGACGCCGCCATCGAGCACCGCCAGGAGTCGGTCACCGCCGGCACGGTGACCATCGTGGCGGTCGACGCGCCGCTGCGGAGCGACACCTACTGGATGGCCCAGATGATGACCGTCTGGACGCCGGTCGCGGTGTGGGCGGTCGTCGAGGCCACCCGCAAGCCCGAGGACCTGCTGCCGTGGATCGACCGCCTGCCCCGGGTCGACGCCCTGATCGTGCAGGACACCGACCTCAGCGCCGACCCCGCCGCCGTCCTCCGCCGGGTGAACGCACCCGTGGCCCTCCTCGACGGCGTCCAGGCCACGCCGCACCGCTGGGCCTCGCTGCTCTGCGAGCGGCTGGAGAGCACGACGACATGAGTCCGCTGCGCTGGGACGTTCTCCTCGTCGGGTTCGTGCTGGCCCTGCCGGTGCTGGCGCTCGGGCTCCGGGGGGACCTGTCGACCGAAGAGATGATGATGCGGGTGCTGTGGTGCCTCGGCGCCGGCTGGGCCGTGGTGGCGGTGCTCCGCCTCGCCAGCACTCCCCGACCCTCCGCGCCGGCGGGCAAGGGTCCGCAGCGGTCCGCGGATGCCTCCACGGGGACCGAGAACCACTCCCCCGCCCTCTGACCCACCGGACCGCTGCCCGGTCGGCCGCGCTCGTGGAGCGGATCTCGCGCTTCAGAGGTCCCGCAGGGCGCCGAGAGCGCGAGAAACACCCACGGACCGGACGTCCACAGGGCAGCCGGCTGTCCACTGGTCATGAGAAGCGCCCTCCGGACCGGGTCAGGCACCGCACTGTGGCCGGGTGACCGACTCCCTCGAACCAGCCGTCCACCTGCACCTACGGCGTGACGCCGTCCGGGAGGGCTGGTCCGACGACGAGCTGCGCCGGCTCGTCCGGACCGGCAAGCTCGGGCGGCTACGGCGTGGCGCCTACGTCAACGGCACCCTCCCGCTGGACGCGGCGGCGACACATCGCCTCCTGATTCGCGCGACGATGCCGGGCCTACGCCGTCCGGCCGTTGTCAGCCACCAGTCGGCGGCGGTCCTCCAGGGTCTTCCGCTCTGGGACGTTCCGCTCGACCGGGTGCACGTGACGCGACGCCCCCGTGCCTGGAACGACACTGGCCGCGTGCTGTGCTGCCACGTCGCCCGCCTGCGCGACGACGAAGTGGTCGACGTCGACGGCCTGCAGGTGACCAGTCCTGTGCGGACGGCGCTGGACCTGGCGCGGTCCCTCCCGCATGAGGCCGCCGTCGTGGTCCTCGACGCAGCGCTCCGCCTTGGTCTGCTCGATCGCGACGCCCTGCGAGCCCGACTCTTAGACATCGCCGGTGCACCCGGCAGCAGGAGCGCGGCCCGGGCTGTCCTCTTCGCCGACGGGCGCAGCGAGAGCGTCGGCGAGTCACGCAGCCGGGTGATCCTGCACCGCTGGAAGCTCGCCCCCTCGGCGCTCCAGTTCGAGGTCCGCTCAGCCGACGGTGGCGTCATCGGACGCACCGACTTCGCCTGGGAGGAGCACCGCCTGATCGGCGAGTTCGACGGCCGCATCAAGTACGGGCGTCTGCTCCGGCCGGGGGAGGACGCCGGCGACGCCGTGTTCCGCGAGAAACGCCGTGAAGATGCCATCCGGGACGAGGGTTGGGGCGTCATCCGATGGACGTGGTCGGATCTGCACCGACCCGACAGCTTCGCCGCGCGCGTCCGTCGCCGCATGCGCTGACCCCGCTCCTGGGGTGTTGTTCGCGCTCCTCGGGTTCTGCAGAACCCCTGACGCACGAACAACACCCCAGGAGCAAGGGGGCCGCCGGTCAGAGGGGCAGGTCCTCCAGCATCTCGGTCACCAGGGCGGCGATCGGCGAGCGCTCGGAACGGGTGAGGGTCACGTGGGCGAACAGCGGATGACCCTTGAGCGCCTCGATCACCGCGGTGATGCCGTCGTGCCGGCCCACCCGGAGGTTGTCCCGCTGGGCGACGTCGTGGGTGAGCACCACCCGGGACCCCGCGCCCAGCCGTGACAGCACCGTCAGCAGCACACCGCGCTCGAGGGACTGCGCCTCGTCGACGATCACGAACGAGTCGTGCAGCGAGCGACCGCGGATGTGGGTCAGCGGCAGCACCTCGATGAGGCCGCGCGAGGCGATCTCGTCGATCACCGCCGGGGAGACCAGCGCCCCGAGCGTGTCGTAGACGGCCTGCGCCCAGGGCGACATCTTCTCGTTCTCGCTGCCCGGCAGGTAGCCGAGCTCCTGCCCGCCGACGGCGTAGAGCGGCCGGAAGATGACCACCTTCTTGTGCGCCCGGCGTTCCATCACCGACTCCAGGCCCGCGCACAGCGCCAGCGCCGACTTGCCGGTGCCGGCGCGCCCACCCAGGGAGACGATGCCGATCTCGGGGTCCAGGAGGAGGTCGAGGGCGATGCGCTGCTCGGCGGAGCGGCCGTGCAGACCGAACGCCTCACGGTCGCCGCGCACCAACCGCACGTGCTTGTCGGGGGCGACCCGACCCAGCGCCGACCCCCGGGAGGACAGCAGCACCAGCCCGGTGTGCGGGGGCAGCTCCGCCGCGGCCGCGACGAACGTCTCGCCGGTCTCGTAGAGGTCGTCGAGCTCGGCGTCGTCCAGCGACAGCTCCGCCATGCCGGTCCAGCCGGCGTCGACGGCGTCCATGACGCGGTACTCGTCGGTGTCCAGCCCGACGGCGGCCGCCTTCACCCGCAGCGGCACGTCCTTGGTTATGAGGCGGACGTCGCGGCCCTCCGACCGCAGGTTCAGCGCGACGACCATGATCCGGCTGTCGTTGCTGTCGTTGCGGAAGCCGGCCGGCAGCACCGACGGGTCGCTGTGGTTGAGCTCGACGTGCAGGGTGCCGCCGTCCTCACCGATGGGGACAGGGGCGTCCAGCCGACCGTGCGTCACGCGCAGGTCGTCGAGCATGCGCAGGGCCTGGCGGGCGAACCAGCCGAGCTCGGGGTGGTTGCGCTTGTCCTCCAGCTCACCGATCACGACGAGCGGGAGCACCACGTCGGAGTTGCCGAAGCGCATCAAGGCGCCCGGGTCGGAGAGCAGGACGGAGGTGTCGAGGACATACGTACGACGAGTGGTCAACGAGGCCACCTCGCCAGCGCTCGTCGGCCTCGTGCCCATGGGTGCTGAGTTGCTGCATGGCCTCGCAAGCTCGGTCATGTATCGACTCCCGTGGGGCGCACGGCGCGCCCCCGCTCGAAGGTGGCCGGGCCCCGGCGCAGAGGCCGGATTCCGGCCCCTCTGGTCGACGTAGACGTCAGCACCAACCGGGCCTCCCGTGGACGACGAGGGCAGCTCGTCATCCACTGCGGACGCTAGGCCCGGCCACCGACAGAAGCGCGCGCACCACCCCGAAAGGCACCCCAACGTTCACTCGATGGAGTACCAACCGCCTCATTCGTCGCACCGGCGGTCGACCGTGGGCTCAGCTGGACTCGCGCCGGAAACGTCGGACGCCGAACGCCCATCCCAGAACGGCCAGCACGACCGTGAGGGCGGCACCCCACCAGGCGACCGAGGTGTCGTAACCGCCGACGAAGAACTCGCGGGTCCCCTCGACGACGTGCTTGAGCGGGTTGATGTCGCTGATCGTCTGCAGCCACCCGGGGGCGAGGGTCATCGGCAGGAGGATGCCCGAGAGCAGCAGGACCGGGAGCACGAACGCGTTCAGCAGCGGCGCGAAGGCGTCCTCGCTCTTCAGCGTGAGCGCCAGGGCGTAGGAGGTCGACGCGAACGCCGCCCCCAGCAGCGCGATGACCACCAGCGTCAGCACGACCCCGAGCAGCGGCGCACGCAGCCCGAGCGGCAGGGACACCAGCACGAGCAGCACACCCTGCACCAGCAGGACGACGACGTCGCGCAGCACCCGCCCGAGCAGCAGCGCGGTGCGGCTCGCCGGTGTGACCCGCTGGCTCTCGATGACGCCGGCCCGGTACTCGGCGATCAGGCCGAACCCGACGAACAGCGAGCCGAAGATGCCGAGCTGCACGAGGATGCCGGGAACGAAGATCTGATAGGCGTTGCCCGTCCCCAGTTGGCCGGCCAGCGGCTGGAGCAGCGGTCCGAACAGCAGGATGTAGAGGATCGGCTGCATCATCATGATGACCAGCCACGCCGGGTTGCGCAGCGACATCCGCATCGCCCGCACGAAGACGGTCCCGGTGTCGCGCAGCAGGGTTCTCATCGGACGGTCACCTCTTCCAGCGACCCGGCCGGAGCCGAGGACTCCGGGTCCCGCAGCGAGCGGCCGGTGAGCCCGAGGAAGACGTCGTCCAGACTCGGCCGCCGGCTCTCGATGCCACTGATCGTGATGTCGGCCCGGTCCAGCCCGCGGACGAGCTCGACCAGCGCGGCGCCGCCGTGCGGCACCCGCCCCACGACGCGGTCGTCGAGCACCTGGGGCGCCTCGGCCCCGCGCAGCTGCCCCATCAGGCGGGCGACCTCGCCCACCTGCTCGGATCGCTCGACGGTCACGGTCAGCACATCCCCACCGACCTGTGACTTCAGTTCGTCAGGGGTCCCGCTCGCGACGATGGCCCCGTGGTCGATGACCAGGATCCGGTCGCAGAGCGCGTCGGCCTCGTCGAGGTAGTGCGTGGTGAGGAATACCGTCGTGCCGCGTTCCTCGCGGAGCGCCCTGATGTGGGTCCACAGGTTGGCCCGGGCCTGCGGGTCCAGACCGGTGGTGGGCTCGTCCAGGAAGACCAGCTCCGGCACGTGGACCAGGCCCACCGCGATGTCGAGCCGGCGACGCTGCCCGCCGGACATCGTCTTGGGCTGGCGCTCCCAGAGCCCGTCGAGGTCCAGCTCGCGGAACAGCCGCTTGCCGCGCTCGGTCGCCTCGGCAGTGGTCATGCCGTAGAGGCGGGCGTGGTCGACGACCTCCTCACCGGCGCGGGCGTCCGGGTAGGTGGAGCCGCTCTGCGAGACGTAGCCGATCCGACGTCGCACCCCCACCGGGTCGGCGATCAGGTCGCGACCGGCGACCGTGGCAGTGCCGGCGGTGGGCTCGAGCAGGGTGGTCAGCATGCGCAGCGTCGTCGTCTTGCCGGCGCCGTTGGGGCCCAGGAAGCCGACGATCTCGCCGGCCTCGACGTCGAGGTCGACGCCGACGACGGCATGGATTTCCTGCTTCTTCTTCCGGAAGGTGCGGGCGAGCCCGCGGGCGTGGATCACGGTCGTCAGCATCCGCCGGGGGACCGACAGGGGTCGACCGGTTTCGCGCAGAGCGTGTCAGCCCCACCCGTCCCGCCGGCCGGGCGGGCGCAGCGCCGGCCGTTCCACGGTGTCGGTGCGGTAGACGGCGGCGTCGCGCGGATCGGCGACCGCGCGTCGGCGTCCCTCCCGGGGCCGCAGCGCGACCAGGGCCCACAGGACCGGGACGAGCAGCACCGGCCACTGGAGGGACAGGTCGCCCAGCCAGAGGAGCCCACCCAGCAGCAGGCCGCCGAGCCAGACCGCGGTCCACAGCCCCAGCGTGCGGGCCTCCCGTGGGTCGTGCCGGGTCATCGTTCAGACGGCCCGGAGCTCGCCGGCCACAGCCCGGGGAGTCAGGGGCTCGTCGAGCAGGCGGAGGAATCGGTCGGCCACCGACTGCTCCGCCGGCCGGGCGGCCAGCCAGCGGGACAGCAGGTCGAAGCCCTCCACGTAGGTGGAGGTGTAGGCGCGCCACAGCGGGTCGGTGAGGAACCGGATCTGCTGGGCGGCCCGCTCGGCGCTCACCAGGGACCAGCGCTGCAGGTAGGCGCTCACCTCGTCGACGTCGGCGCCGCGGTCATGGAGGAGGACGGCGGCGTCCTGGCGCACCCGGTTCAGCGGCGCGGCCGCCGTCGCGATCCGCTCAGCGAGGTGCCCGTCGAACCGGAGCCCGAGATCACCGAGGATCTCCGCGGCCCACGGACCCCAGCCCTCCCCGATCGACGCCTGCACGCCGAGGTCCGCCAGCCCCTCCGCCATCAGGCACTCGGGGGTGTTGACCAGGAAGACCGTGTGCTCCATCCGGTCGGCGCGGTCCACGAGGCCGCGCTCCTTGCGGCAGTGCTCGGTGTGGTGACCGGGATAGGACTCGTGCGCCACGAGGTGCGGCAGCTGCGAGAGCCGGTGCGGCAGGTCGGCGTTGATGGCGACGCGGGAGCGGTAGCCGCCCTCGTAGTAGTTGAACCCCGACCAGGGCTTGTCGGTGACCACCTCGTAGCGCACGGTCTCCACCTCGGGCAGGCCGTACTGCCCCCGGACCCGGTCCCGCAGCGCGCTGGACAGGGCGTGCACCGCGGTCTCCAGCCGGTCCGGCGGGCACTCCTCCCGGCGGCGGTGCGCGGCGTACCTCTCGGCGAGCGTGCCGTCGCCCGGCAGGAGGGCGGCGAGTTCGGCGTGGGCGGCGGCGTACTCCGCCGGGTCGCCGGGGGCGACATCGACCTGGAAGTAGGCGGCCACCTCGTCGACGAACCCGATCTGCTCCCCGCTCATCTTCCGTGCGGTGCACTCCAGGCCGGTCAGCTGCCCGCGCAGGTACTCGGTGCGGTCGGCGGGCAGCCCCGCGGCGTCCAGTTCCTGCAGGAGGGTGCGCGCCTGGTCGCGCAGCCCGGACGGCGTGGGGGCCGGTTCGTCGGCCACCTCGGCGCGCAGCCGCGGGTTCCCGGTGTAGGCGTCGACGAAGCCGGACTCCAACCGGTCGAACCGCAGCCCCAGCCGGACGTACTCGAGGGGCAGGTCAGGAGGGAGAACGGCCATGACGGGCAGTTTTGCAGCCGCTCCTGGCAGCGACCGAACCGGCAGGCCGTGGCGCCGGGACGGCGGTGCCGCGCGAGGGTTCGCCCGAGCTGCGCCGGGCGCAGCGACACCCCGCCGTCAGCTGCCGAAGCGCCGGTGCCGCGCGGAGTAGTCGCGCAGTGCACGGAGGAAGTCCACCCGCCGGAAGTCGGGCCAGTAGACGTCGGTGAAGTGGAACTCGGTGTTGGCCGTCTGCCACAGCAGGAACCCGGACAGCCGCTGCTCACCGCTGGTGCGGATGACCAGGTCCGGGTCGGGCTGACCGCGGGTGTAGAGGTGCTCGGCGATGTGCTCGACCTCCAGCGCCTCCACCAGCTCCTCCAGCGCGGTGCCGCGCTGAGCATGCTCGGCCAGCAGCGACCGGACGGCGTCGGCGATCTCCTGCCGCCCGCCGTAGCCGACGGCCAGGTTCACCGTCGCGCCCGGCCGGCCGCGGGTGTCCTCCTCCGCCTGCTTCAGGACGGCGACGGTCTCCGGCGGCAGGACCTCCGGTGCGCCCATCGCCCGCACCTGCCAACGCCGGTGCGGCCGGGAGAGGTCGACGGCGACGTCCTCGATGATCTGCAGCAGTGCCCGCAGCTCGGACTCCGGCCGGCTGAGGTTGTCGGTGGAGAGCATGAACAGGGTGACGACGGAGACGCCGGCGTCGTCACACCACCCCAGCAGGTCGACGATCTTGTCGGCGCCGCGGCGGTGGCCGTGCGCGACGTCCTCGAGGCCGATCGCCCGCGCCCAGCGCCGGTTGCCGTCCATGATGACGCCGACGTGGCGTGGGACGTCGGCGCCCTCGAGCGCATCGGCCAGCCGCCGCTCGTAGATCTGGACGATCGCGTCCCGCACCCACTGACGCACGCCCACGCGGTCACCCTAGGCCCCGGCGCACGGCCGGGCGGGCATCCGTGCCGACGTCGCGTCGCCCCGTGCCCGCCCTCGGCAACGTCACCGGTCGCTGCGGATGACGGGCTACCTACGGGTCCGTAACCTCGGAGCGTGAGTATGGCCCCCCAGGAACGCGAGCAGGTACGGGTCGAGGCCGACAGCGCCGAGCTGGAGGCCCCCCTGGTCGAGGCCGTCGAGGCGGTCCGCGCCGAGGGCGAGCAGGTCGAGCGGACCTGGACCGCCGGCGACTTCGCCGACCGGGACTGGGAGCACCCCGACACCCGGCCCCGCATGCGCGGCTGGCTGCACCTGTTCGCCTTCTTCGGCGCCATCGTGGCGGGTGCGGTCCTCGTCCCGCTGGCCGCCGTCCAGGGTGCGCGCGCCGGCTTCTCGATCGCCCTCTACTGCCTCACCATCTGCGGCCTGTTCGGCGTCAGCGCGCTCTACCACCGCCGGCGGTGGTCACCGCGCGGCTGGAAGATCATGAAGCGGCTCGACCATTCGATGATCTTCCTGTTCATCGCCGGGACCTACACCCCGTTCGCCCTGCTGGCGGTCGACCAACCCACAGGCTTCTGGGTCCTCGCCGGAGTGTGGGCCGCGGCGCTGGGAGGCGTCGTCCTCAAGCTCAGCTGGCCGACCGCACCCCGCTGGGTGGGGGTTCCGCTCTACATCGGGCTGGGCTGGGTGGCGGTCTTCGTGCTCACCGACATCCTGCACTTCGCCGGCGTCACCGCGATGGTCCTGCTCGCGGTCGGCGGCCTGCTGTACACGGTCGGCGGCGTGGCCTACGGCATCAGGAAGCCGAACCCCTGGCCGGGCACGTTCGGGTACCACGAGGTCTTCCACGCGATGACGATCGTCGCGGCCATCTGCCACTACATCGCCGTCTACTTCGCGATGTACAACTCTCCTTTCGTCTGACTCCGTCAGACGACCGCGGCCAAGAGCCGTCCCCAGTTGTGTTGAGCCCCTTCCGTCCGGGCTCGGGAGACCCTGCGGGCCTCCGCTCTCCCGGACCGCGGCTCCGCCGCGAGTTCCCTTCTCGGCTCACGTCCCGTCCCGCCTCGGGGAGCCCTCCGGGCCCCCGCTCGGCCGGACCCGCTACGCGGTGAACGGTGGGCGGTCGTCGAGTTTCACCGACATTCGGCCCGCGAGTCGCCAGGTCCTGGCGACGACGTCGCGATCGGCCTCGGTCACCAGGTTGCCCATGACCCGCAGCGCCACCGTCATCAGCGCCCGGGAGCGCATGCCGACCGGGCCGGCCGCGGGGAGGAACCGGGGCAGGGTGAGCAACCCCGCCAGCCGGCGCGCGATGGAGAACGCCTCGCCGTAGTGCCGCCGCAGGGTCGCCGGCCACGCGATCGACCAGTCGCCCTCCCCCAGCAGCTCGACGATCATCCGCCCGGTCTCCAGCCCGTAGTCGATGCCCTCGCCGTTGAGCGGGTTCACGCAGCCGGCGGCGTCGCCGATCAGGGCCCAGTTGCGCCCGGCGACCCCGGAGACGGCCCCGCCCATCGGCAGGAGGGCCGAGGCGGGCGCGCGGACCGGCCCGTCGATCTGCCACTCGTCACGGCGGGCGTCGGTGTAGGTCTCCAGCAGCGACTTCAGCTGCACCCCGGCGGGACGCCGCGCGGTGGCCAGCGTGCCGACCCCGATGTTCACCTCGCCGGCCGCCGCGCCCAGCGGGAACACCCAGCCGTAGCCGGACAGCAGCTCGCCGGCGTCGCCCCGCAGCTCCAGGTGGGAGGAGATCCACTCGTCGTCGCTGCGCCCGGAGCGCACGTAACCGCGCGCGGCGACCCCGTAGGCGGTCTCCCGGTGCCATTCCCGCCCCAGGACACGGCCCAGAGGCGACCGGACGCCGTCGGCCACGACCAGTCGCCGGCAGGCGACGGAGAAATGCTCGTCGTCGGCCGACTCGAAGACCACGGCGGTCACCCGGTCGCCGTCGCGCTCCACATCGACGGCGCGGGCACCCTCGAGCGGCTCCGCCCCCCAGCCGAGCGCCACCTCGCGGATGCGGGCGTCGAGCTCGGTGCGCGGCACGGCGCTGCCGTGGTCGGGGAACGCGCCACCCGGCCAGGGCAGCTGCCACTCGCGGCCGAAGCCGGCGGCGCGCAGCCCCCGGTTGCGGGCGTGCCCGCGTACCCAGTCGCCGAGCCCCAGGAGGTCGAGCTCGGCGATCGCGCGAGGCGTCAGGCCGTCGCCGCAGGTCTTGTCACGCGGGAAGACCGCCACGTCGGCGAGGACGACGTCGTGCCCGGACCGGGCCGCCCAGGCCGCCGCCGCGGAACCCGCCGGACCGGCTCCGACCACGAGGACGTCGGTCGCTACAGGGACGGCACTGGCTGGCACAGAGTCCAGTGTCCCTGCCGGAAGAATCGAGCCGCGCACCCGCTCAGCCGAACTGGACTCAGCCGGGCTGCGGTCCCCGGCTGCGGACCTCCTCGACCGACGCCATGGCCTCGCGCAGCTCGGTGAGCCACTGGTCGGCATTCCGGCCGACCAGCCGCACCGCCCAGGCCAGCGCCTCCGACCGCGAGCGAGCCACCCCGGCGTCCACCAGGGTGTCGAGCACCAGCCGTTCGGCCTGACGCAACCGGGTCATGACCGGCGTGGACAGCGTGGTGAACAGCTCGCGCTGGTCGCCGCACACGGCGCCCCATGCCACCGAACGGCCGTACCGCTCCTGTGCGGCGTCGGCGATCGCCATGCGCTGCTGACGGGTCTCCTCGCGGAAGCGGGCGATCCGCCCGGCGCGTGCCGCAGCGGGGTCACCCTCGCCGGCCTCGGGTTCGGACAGGGTGCCGACGACGGTGATCTCGTCCCGGTCGATGGTGAGCTCGGCCGGTCCGGTGAACCACCCGTCCGGGAGCCGCCCGGAGAACCAGCCGGCGACCTCGGCGCGTTCGACCGGGGGTGGCGCCTCCCCACCCCGGCCCCCCGGCCCACGGCCGCGCCCGCGGCGGAAGCCGGGCCCGAACCCCGCTCCGAAGGCAGCGTCGGCGAATCGGTGTCCATGCATGGCGACCTCCCGCGGTCCGTGTTGATTACACGGTTACACGGTAGGCCGCTGAGGCGTGCTCAGGAAGCTGCCATCGCTGCGCTGAGAGCGGACACGTCGGTGACGGGGGCGGAGCAGACGAACCCCCGGCAGACGTAGGCGGCGGCACGGCCGGCCTGCACGGGGCGGTCGGCCAGGAGCGGCACCCCCAGCGCGTCCGGCTCTCCGACGACGACGACGGCGCCCGGGCTGGTGGCCGCGCGGGCCGCGGCCGCGAGCGCATCCCGTTCGGGACCGGCCGGACCGCTGACCGCCACCTCCAGCGGGCCGGCCAGCAGCGCCTCACCCACGGCCGCGGCCCACCCGGCCGCGCGGGGGGCCTGGGCGACCAGCCGGGTCAGCGACGCGAGCGCCGCCTCTCCGAGTTCCCGGTGCCGCGGCGAGCCGGCCAACGCGGCGTACCCCACCGCCGCCCCTGCCGCGGCAGCGATGCCCGCGGGCGTCGGGCCGTCCGCGGGATCGAAGGGCCGGTGGACCAGCGCCTCGGCATCGGCGGCCGTGTCGTGCCATCCCTCGACGTCGATGAACTGTTCGGCGACGACGTCCAGCAGGTCCCCGGCCAGCTCCAGCCAGCGGCCCTCACCGGTCGCCTGGTGCAGTGCCAGCAGTCCCTCGGCCAGGTCGCCGTAGTCCTCCAGGACACCCGCGTACCGACCCGCGACCCCGTTCCGGGAGGCCCGCCGGAGCCGGCCGTCGACCCAGTGCGTCCCGGCCAGCAGCTCGGCCGCCCGGCGCGCCGCTGCCACCGAACCGTCGGCGCCGGTGAGAACCCCGTGCTCGGCCAGCGCCGCGATGGCCAGTCCGTTCCACGCGGTGACCACCTTGTCGTCCCGGGCCGGCTGCGGTCGCCGGGCGCGCGCGGCCAACAGCCGCTCCTTCACGGTGGCCAACCGGGCGGGATCGTCGGAGTCGTGCAGCCACTGCAACGTCGACGTCCCGTGCTCGAAGGTGCCGCGGTCGGTCACCTCGAACTGGTCGGCGGCCCAACGCCCGTCATCGGGACCGAGGACCTCGGTCAGCTGGTCCGGCGTCCACACGTAGGTCAGTCCTTCGACACCGTCGGTGTCGGCGTCCAGGGCGGAGGCGAAGCCGCCCTCCGGCGTGCCGAGGTCGCGGATCAGGAAGCCGGCCGTCTCGTCGGCGACCCGGCGGGCCCACTCGTCGCCCGTCGTCCGCCAGAGGTGCAGGTACACCCGCAGCAGCAGGGCGTTGTCGTACAGCATCTTCTCGAAGTGCGGCACCACCCACCCCGCGTCGACGGAGTACCGCGCGAAACCGCCGGCGAGCTGGTCGTAGATGCCGCCGCGGGCCATGGCCTCGAGCGTTCCTCGCGCCATGCGCAGGGCCTCGGCATCACCGGTGCGTGCGTGGTTGCGGAGCAGGAACTCCAGCAGCATGGACGGCGGGAACTTGGGCGCACCCCCGAAGCCCGCGGCCGTCTCGTCGTAGCTGCTGCCCAACGTACGGACGGCGGAGTCGAGGACCTCGGCCGACAACGGCGCGGGGGCACCGAGATCCAGCCGAGAGGAGATGGCGCCGGCGATCTTCGTGCCCGCCGTCTCGAGGTCGGCTCGACGATTGGCCCAGGCGTCCTCGACCGCTGCGAGCACCTGCCGGAAGGCGGGCATGCCGTGGGCGGGGCGGGGCGGGAAGTAGGTGCCGCAGTAGAACGGCTTGCCGTCGGGGGTCGTGAACACGGTCATCGGCCAGCCGCCGTGTCCGGTCATGGCCTGGGTGGCGGTCATGTACACGCTGTCGACGTCGGGCCGCTCCTCCCGGTCGACCTTCACGCAGACGAAGGACGCGTTCATCTGCGCGGCCGTCGCCTCGTCCTCGAAGGACTCGTGCGCCATCACGTGGCACCAGTGACAGGCGGCGTAGCCGACGCTGATCAGGAGTGGTCTGCTGAGACGCCGCGCCTCCTCGAACGCCTCCGGTCCCCACTCCCACCAGTCGACCGGATTGTCCGCGTGTTGCAGCAGGTATGGGCTCGTGGCGCCGGCGAGACGGTTGGGCATGCCCCTTTGCTTCCCTCACGGGTCCGTGTGCGAACTCATGCCGTCGACCCGCCGGCGACCATTGCCCGGACGGCAGCAACTCCCCTCGACCTCACCGACTCCACAACGGACCAGCTCGCTCAGGGGACGAGGCGAGTCACGCCCCCGCCGGTCAGCCCTCGCTGTGGCGACGTCTCGCCACATCCGTGTCGGACACGCATCGAGCGGCCGCCCCCTTCCGAGGTCCGCTGCGTCACGTCAGCTACACGCGTGGTGCGACCGGTGCGGCGGTACCAGGCGGTGAACAGCGCCACCAGCAGGAGCAGCTCTCCGACGTGGCCGCCGTAGTACATCCACTGCGCCGCGGATTCGATCTCCGCGGCGGTGTGGCCGCTGCCGGGAGGCAGGTCCGGGGCCCGCGCGTAGAGCAGCTTGGCCAGGTAGCCGTGCGCCCCGCCGGCGACGACGAGAACGGCGATCCGCGTCCTCGTGCCGGGACGGCGAGGAGCCGGATCGGGGCCGGCGACCGCCCAGGCGTACAGGTACCCGGCCAGCACGAAGTGCAGGTGGAGCAGGTGATGGACCGACTCCGAGCGGGCACTCAGCGCGTACAGCGGCGTGAGGTACAACAGGTACAGGCCGCCGACGCTGAGCGCGGCGGCGGTGGCCACGTGCGAGAGCACGTGCAGCGACCTGGCACGAAGGACCACGGCGGCCGGCCGGCGGGCGGGGACTGGCAGGGCGGCCAGCAGCAGGGTCAGCGGCGCCCCGAGCACCAGCGCGATCGGTGCGTACATGCCCAGCAGCAGGTGCTGCGCCATGTGGCCCCCGGCCGTGCCTGCGTCGACCGCCGGGGACAGCGCCGTGCCGACCAGGGCGGTTCCCAGCAGGAAGCTCGCCGTCCGCCGGTTGCTCCAGCCGCGGCCGTTCCCGCGCAGCCGGGCCACGCCGGCGAGGTACACCGCAACCGGCACGATCGCGACCAGCGCCGCCAGCAGCCACACCACGACGGAGTCGCCGGCCACGTGCGAGCCGCCGTGCGCCAGTGGTACGGACGCGACCGCCACGACGGTCAGTGCCCGGGGGCCGGTGTCCGCCCCTCACTGCGGGACCGCCAGGTCAGGATCGCACCGATCAGCAGCAGCACCACCGCGGCGCCGTTCCAGAACAGGTCGTAGGGCAGCAAGTCGACGCCGTAGCGGACCTGATGCAGCCGCAGCAGCTTGTGGTCGACCACCCCGTCGAGCAACTGGAAGGCGCCCAGACCCAGCAGGAATCCACCCCACGTCGAGCGGTGGGCCAGCGTCGCGCGCCGGCGGAGGTCGGCGAACCGGAAGAAGCCGGCGACCAGCAGCACCAGGTAGGCCGTCTGCAGCAACCCGTCGGACAGCAGGGCCACGTCGGGCGTCGAGCGGTCGTAGAAGTGGTGCCAGCCCAGCAGTTGGTGGAAGACCACCTCGTCCGCGGCGGCCATGATCGCGATGCCGAGCATGGTGCCGGTGAGCAGCGACCTGCGGCGGTCGACGGGGGACGGTCGGGTCCCTGAGACGGTCACCCTGCGCGTCTCCGTCTCAGTGACTGGTCAGCCCGCGGCGGGACTGCAGGTACGGCGGGACCATCCGCTCGGCGATCAGGCCGGTCGCCAGCGAGTAGATCGCTTTGTGCAGGACGTCGACGGCGCGCTCGTCGCGCGGCCAGATCATCGGCGGCGCCCCCACCCCGGTGGTGTTCTCCAACGTCTGATCGGTCGACAGCCGCACGATGGTGTGCGCCACGTGCGCCTGTGGGCCGCGCAGCCCGACCGCGGCCCACACCCCGCGCAGCGCACCCAGGACCGCCCCGGTGCCCCAGTGCATTGCGTGGTTCCACCCGGTCGGCCGGGCGTCGTCGGACGGGTGCCGCCCCAACAGCGTCAGCAGCGTGCGCGCCGGGACGTAGGAGTTCGGGCGATGGGTGATCGACTGCTCGACCTTCTCCGCCGCCGTCATCACCGCCACACCCAGCAGCCCCGCGAGGACGCCCCGGCCCGCCGCCGGCAAAAGCGCCCGAGCACGACTGGTGCCGCTCACCGCGTCCACAGCTGTCCTCCCGTCTCGAACCCTGTCACCGCTGTAGCCCGACGGCCTCCCGCCTACACCCGCCCAGGTACCCGCCGGGTGCGAGGGCCGCGCATTGGTCCCGGCCCTCGCCCACTGCGGCCGCCGGGAACAACTGCCCCACCTCGTCGTTGAGTCCAATATACCCCCGAGGGTATCCAGTCGGCAGGTCATCGGAGGTCAACATGGCCAGGCTCGTGCGTATCGAGCAGTTCGACGACGGGACGCCGTCCGTCGCGACGGAATCGGGTCCCCGGATCTGCGGCGGCGATCAGGCATGAGGCTGCTCGATCGGATCAAGAAGGCCCTCGCCGGGAACAAGGTGACCCCCCGCGAGGCCGAACTCCTGCGGCAGTCGGGCGCGGTACTGCTCGACGTCAGGACGCGGCAGGAGTTCAAGGCCGGGCACGCGCCTCGGAGCCGCAACATCCCGCTCGACCAGCTGGCCGGTCGGCTCCGGGAGGTTCCTGCCCACCGGCGGGTCATCACGGTCTGCCGGTCCGGGGCGAGGTCCGCGCGCGCCGCGGCGCTGCTCAGGAACGAGGGGCGGGACGTCGTCGACGTCCGTGGCGGCATGCTCGCCTGGCAGCGGGCCGGGCTGCCGCTCGACGGTCCGCCCGGCCGCACCCACATCTGACTTCCACCACCGATGGCGGCTCGCGGCCCGTGCCACGGGCAGGCCGTCCGCCACACCTCGCGCACCATCCACTCGGAGACACCTCATGACCACCTCGACACCCGTGATGCCCCGGGCTGGGCACGCCGGCACCCCTGCCGGCGGATCCTGGCGCGGGCAGGACACCCACCGACTGCTGCGGCTGCTGGCCGTCGTCGCCGGTCTGCACGTCGTGGGCTGGGGGGTGCTCGCTCTCCTCGTCGCCCCGCAGGATCACGTCGTCGGGGACCAGGTCTTCGGCCTCGGGCTGGGCCTGACCGCCTACGCCTTCGGCGTGCGGCACGCCTTCGACGTCGACCACATCGGGGTCATCGACGGCGCCACCCGCAAGCTGACCGCCGACGGCAAGCGCCCCCTGTCGGTCGGTTTCTGGTTCTCCCTGGGGCACTCGAGCGTCGTCTTCGCGATGGCGTTGCTCGTCGCCACCGGCGCGCGGCTGGCCTCATCCCTGGTGCAGGAGGGCTCGGCCGTCCATACGGCCTTGAGCACGTTCGGCACCGGCGCCGCCGGCTTCTTCCTGTGGGTCGTCGGGCTGGTCAACCTGGTCGCGCTGGTCGGCATCCTGCGCACGCGGCGGCGGTTCCGCAGCGGACGGCTCACGGCCGAGCAGCTCGACGCGTCGCTCGCCACCGCAGGTGCCCTGTCCCGGCTGTTGGGTCGCTTCACCCGGAGGATCAACCACCCGGCCCAGGCCTACCCGGTCGGCTTGCTCATGGGCCTGGGGTTCGACACCGCCACGGAGGTCGCACTGCTCGTGCTGGCGGGCACGGCCGCGGTCACGTTGCCCTGGTACGCGGTGCTCGTCCTGCCCGTGCTCTTCGCGGCCGGGATGAGCCTGTTCGACACCCTGGACGGCGCCTTCATGACCGCCGCGTACGACTGGGCGTTCGCCCGCCCTCTGCGCAAGCTCACCTACAACGCCGTGGTCACCGGGCTGTCGGTGGCCGTCGCGCTCGTCGTCGGCACGATCCAGCTCGTCTCGGTGCTGCACGACCGCCTGGGGCTCGACGACGTCGTCACCACCTGGATCAGCGGCCTGGACCTCTCCCGCTCCGGGCTGCTCGTGGTCGCGGGCTTCGTCCTCGCGTGGGTCGCGGCGCTCGCCTGGCGGCGCCGGCCGACGGCGTCGGAAGCGCTGCACGAACGGCAGGGTGTCCACGGCGGTGCCGGACTCGGGCGACCGGTCGATCCGATCCAGGCGTGAGGTGCGCCAGCCATCAGGGCCCACGCCGGCAGCCCGAGCGCGAAGACGGACAGCACGGGCTGCACCGGCTGGCAGTACGTCATCGCACCGCTGGAGCGCAGGGCCAGCAGGACCCATCGCACCTCGGCTGACGGCCCGGCCGGAACAGATCCGACCGTCATCCTGTTGTACCCCCCGGGGTATACGAACAACTGAGAGAGGACCACCCATGAGTTCGACCGCTCTGACCGCCACCACCTTCCAGGACACCGTCACCCGCGACGGCATCGTGCTGGTCGACTTCTGGGCCGGCTGGTGCGGCCCGTGCCGGGCCTTCGCGCCAGTGTTCGAGGACGCCTCGCAGCGGCACCCCGACATCGTGTTCGGCAAGGTCGACACCGAGGCCGAGCAGGAGCTGGCCGCGGCCGCCGGGATCCGCTCGATCCCGACCCTGATGGCCTTCCGCGACGGCGTGCTGGTGTTCGCCCAGCCCGGCGCCCTTCCCGCCGAGGCGCTCGAGGAACTCGTCACCGCGGTGCGCGGCCTGGACATGGACCAGGTGCGCGCCGACCTGGCCACGCAGCGCCGCAGCGCCTGACCGACCCGGTGACGAGCCGATGAGCCGATGAGCCGCCGTACCCGCAGGGTGGAACTGGGCCTGCGGCAGAACGCTGCCCAGTTCGCCCTGCTGGTCGCGGTGAACGCGCTGGTCGGCGGGATGCTGGGCCAGGAGCGGACGGTGCTGCCGCTGCTCGCTGAGCGGGAGTTCGGGCTGACCGCCTACAGCGCGGTCCTGACCTACATCCTGGCGTTCGGGCTGGCGAAGGCGGTCACCAATTACCTGGCCGGCGCCTGGTCGGACCGATACGGGCGGAAGCCGGTGCTGGTCGCCGGCTGGTTCATCGCCGTCCCGGTGCCGCTGTTGCTGATCTGGTCGCCATCGTGGGGCTGGATCGTGGCGGCCAACGTGCTGCTGGGGATCAGCCAGGGGCTCACCTGGTCGACCACCGTGATCATGAAGATCGACCTGGTCGGCCCGGCCCGGCGCGGGCTGGCGATGGGGTTCAACGAGGCCGCCGGCTACCTCGCCGTCGCCCTCACCGCACTGGCCACCGGCTACCTGGCCGCCACCTTCGGGCTGCGCCCGGAGCCGTTCTTCGTCGGTATCGCGTACGCCGCGCTCGGCCTGGGCGTGTCCACCCTCGCCGTCCGCGAGACCCGGGGGCACGCCCGGCTGGAGGCGCAGACCCACCGCGCCGACAACCGGCATGACCACCTGCGGGAGGACCTGACGCAGCGGCAGGTGTTCCTGCAGACCAGCTTCCGGGAGCCGGCGCTCTCCTCGGCCAGCCAGGCCGGCCTGGTCAACAACCTCAACGACGGCCTGGCCTGGGGACTCTTCCCCGTCCTGTTCGCCGGAGCGGGGCTCGGCATCGGCCGCGTCGGCGTGCTCGCCGCCCTCTACCCGGCCGTGTGGGGCCTGGGGCAGCTGGTCACCGGTGGGCTGTCGGACCGCTGGGGCCGCAAGCCCTTCATCACCGGCGGCATGCTGCTGCAGGCCGGCGCCCTCGGGCTGATCGCCGCCGCCGACACCTTCCTCGTCTGGGCCGCTGCCGCCGCCCTGCTGGGTGCGGGAACCGCGATGGTCTACCCGACCCTGCTGGCCGCCATCGGCGACGTCGCCCACCCGGCCTGGCGCGCCCGCGCCGTCGGCATCTACCGGTTGTGGCGGGACGGTGGTTTCGCCGTCGGCGCGCTGCTCTCCGGTGTGCTCGCCGACCTGTACGGCATCCGCACGGCCGTCTGGGTCGTCGCCGCACTCACCGCGGCCTCCGGCCTGCTCACCGCCGTCCGCATGTACGAGACGCACCAGCGCCCCGCCCGGTGGACGTCGCGGCCCGCGGAGCCCTGCGCATCCACCTCGGCGCCGCCCCCGGCGTCGGCGCCCGGCGGGCGGTCTGCCTGCGCCACCCGACGGGTATGAGGCGCGGATCGGACCCGAAGGAGCCCCATGAGCCAGGACCAGTTCTCCGCGCAGGACCCCACCTCCCAGCACGTCCAGACCGACGCGCTGCCCGAGCAGACGATCGAGCACCCGGGGCTCGAGTCGGACATGGCGATCGAGCCGGACTACGGCGAGTCGACCTACCGGGGCAGCGGCCGGCTCGAGGGCAGGCGAGCCCTCATCACCGGCGGCGATTCCGGCATCGGACGAGCCGTGGCGCTGGCATACGCGCGTGAGGGCGCCGACGTGCTGATCTCCTACCTGCCCGAGGAGGAGGACGACGCCCAGGTCACCGCCCGAGTCGTCCGCGACGCGGGGCGTCAGGCCGTGACCGCGCCCGGCGACGTCCGGGACGAGGGGTTCTGCCAGAGCCTGGTCGAGCGGACGGTCGCCGAGCTCGGCGGCCTGGACGTGCTGGTCAGCAATGCGGCCTACCAGATGTCGATCGACGGCATCGAGGACCTCAGCACCGAGCAGTTGCTGCGCACCTACTACACCAACGTCTTCGCCACGTTCTGGCTCTGCAAGGCGGCCGTGCGGCACATGCAGCCCGGCTCCAGCATCATCATCACCACCTCGATCCAGGCCTACCAGCCCTCCCCCTCGTTGCTGGACTACGCCTCGACCAAGGGGGCGCTGGTGAACCTCACGAAGGGGCTCTCCCAGGAGCTCGCGCCGAAGGGCATCCGGGTCAACACCGTGGCGCCCGGACCGATCTGGACGCCGCTGATCCCCGCGACCATGCCGGCGGAGCAGGTCGGCTCCTTCGGTGCCGAGACCCCCATCGGCCGGGCGGGGCAGCCGGCGGAGCTGGCGCCGGCGTACGTGTTCCTGGCTTCCCAGGAATCGAGCTACATCACCGGTGAGCGCATCGGTGTCACCGGCGGCATGCCGATGCCCTGAACCGGCGCGAGCGGGACACCGCGGCGTCGATCTCTCGCCAGCTCGGTGGCTGGCCGTTGCGGTACTCCAGCGACGGCGGCACGAACCGCTCCGCGAGCACACCGGTCCTCGCGTGGCGGTCGGCGTTGACCGACCCGCGTGGGAGAGGCTGCACCCCTTCCGGCCGGTCCGCGACGGGTGGCACCCAGGAGCTGGGCGACACCGGTTCTCCACTGGGCCGGACGTACCGATGACGGCGCGCATCAGCCCGATGACCCGGCGGCAGTGGCCCGACCTGACCCGGAAGAGTTCGTGCCTCGATTGACAGTATGTGCCGGGCGTAGTGCCGCGAATTCGTCACTCCATGGCATTTCCTGCCCATGGCGATCGTGGCAGCTACGGCGGATCCTCACGTGTGCGCACCCTTCGCAGGGCGCGTCCGTCCAGGAGGCCACCATGAACCGCCCGCTGTTCCGACTCCTCGTCGTCCTCGTCTCCGTGGTCGTCTCACTGGGGGTGATCAGCGCCGCCTCGGCGACCACAAGTCGCCACTGCGGGATCACCTGGGGTTCGCTGCCGAAGACCTCGGAGGCAGCCGACACGGAGATGGTCTTCGGCGTCCGTGCCGGGCGTCATGCCTGCTTCGACCGCCTGGTCATCGATGTCGGCGGCCAGGACACGACCTTCGGTTCGTACGACGTGCGGTACGTGCCCCTCGTGCTCGAGGACGGCTCGGGTAGGCCGGTTCCGGTGCGGGGCGCGGCGGACCTGCAGATCGTCGTGGGCGCACCCGCCTACGACGAGTACGGCAACCCGACGTTCCTGCCGGCCGATCGCCAGGAGGTCGTGAACGTCTCCGGCTTCACGACGTTCCGCCAGGTCGCGTGGGCCGGCTCCTTCGAGGGTTCCACGACGCTGGCCCTCGGCGTCCGTGCCCGGCTCCCGTTCCGGGTGTTCACCGTGCCCGGAACTCCGCAGTCGGATGACACACCGCGGCTCGTGATCGACGTCGCGCACGCCTGGTGAGACCACAGGACGCCGTCCTCGTCGGAGACGGGGACGGCGTCCTGCTGCGGTCAGTGGTCGGAGGAACGCTCGGGCCGCCCGTCATCCGCGCGGCGGGGCGGCTCGATGGCCAGGGGCGCCCGACGGAGGTTGTCCAGCACCTCCTGGCCCGGCTGCGGCTCGAAGAGCTCCGCCGGGGTGTCGGGGACCTGCTCTCCCGGCTCGACGGGATCGAAGCTCGGCGGGATCCGCTTGAGGTGCTTGGTCATCGAGCGGACCAGCAGCACCACGGCGATCAGCAGGACGACGGTCAGCAGCAGCCCGAGCGGGCCGGACTTGCCGACGTCCTCGGGGAGCTGCTGGGCCAGCACGGCGGAGAACTCGGTCATCGCACACCCACCTCACTGCGGATTCCGGCGAACAGATCGTCCTCCGGCGTCGGCGAGTCGACCAGGCTGCGGGCCAGCTCGTAGTCCTCGGTGGGCCACACCCGCTGCTGCGTCTCCGGCGGGCAGGCGAACCAGCGGCCCTCCGGGTCGATCTGGGTGGCATGCGCGATCAGCGCGGCGTCGCGCACCGGGAAGTACTCGGCACACGACACCCGCGTGGTGACCCGGTGGGAGATGTCGTGCGCGGGATCCCAGTTGGCCAGCCACTCGGTGTACGGCGATTCCGCGCCGGTCGCCAGGATCGCCTCGTGCAGCGCCTTCGTGCGCGGCAGCGTGAAGCTCATGTGGTAGTAGAGCTTGCTCGGCTGCCACGGCTCCCCGAGGTCCGGGTACCGGTCCGGGTCCCCCGCGGCGTCGAAGGCGTGCACCGAGATCTCGTGGGTCTTGATGTGGTCGGGGTGCGGATAGCCGCCCCGCTCGTCGTAGGTGGTGATCACCTGGGGCTTGAATCGGCGGATCAGCGCGACGAGGGGCGCGGCGGCCTCCTCGACCGGGGTCAGCGCGAAGCATCCCTCCGGGAGCGGGGGCAGCGGCTCGCCCTCGGGCAGGCCGGAGTCGACGAAGCCGAGGAACTCCTGCTCGACCCCGAGGATCTCGCGGGCCCGCGCCATCTCCTCGACCCGGATCTGCGGCAGCCGCTCCCAGATCTCCGGTCGGTCCATCGCCGGGTTGAGCACCGAGCCGCGTTCGCCGCCGGTACAGGTGGCCACCAGGACGCGGGCGCCCTCGGCGACGTACTTCGCCATCGTGGCGGCGCCCTTGCTCGACTCGTCGTCGGGATGTGCGTGCACCGCGAGCAGGCGCAACTGGTCGGGTGAGGTCACCGGGTCATTGTCCCCCGCCGACGTCGGGGAGCGGCGGACGCCCGGACGGGTGGCGCCCGAAGTGCCTGGTGGTGTGCCCGCGGGGTGAGATACGCCTCTGATCGCCGTGCGGCCCGGTACGGTTCCGCATCCGGTGGATCGCCTGCCGCGTCCGTGCGTCGGCGCCGATCCCGGTGTTAGCTTGGCCGGATCGACAAGCGGGCCATCCCCACCCGGAGGTGGCCACCCGAGTCCTCAGGAGTACCGCTACGTGTCCATCCCCACTGACGAGCAGGACCAGGGCGTCTGGCTGACGCAGGAGGCCCACGACCGGCTCAAGGCCGAGCTCGACCAGTTGGTGGCCTCCCGCCCGGCAATGGCCGCGGAGATCAACGCCCGCCGGGAGGAGGGCGATCTCAAGGAGAACGGCGGCTACCACGCGGCCAAGGACGAGCAGGGCAAGCAGGAGGCCCGCATCCGTCAGCTGACCGACCTGCTGCGCAAGGCTCGGGTGGGCGCCGCACCGACGACGGCCACGAACGCGGCCCTGGGCACGGTCATCACCATCAGGTTCGCCGGGGACGACGACACCGAGAAGTTCCTGCTCGGCTCCCGCGAGATCGCCGGGACCACCGACCTCACCGTCTACTCCCCGGAGTCCGCTCTCGGGTCGGCGATCCTTGGAGCTGAACCTGGCACGACCGTGACCTACCAGGCCCCCAACGGCCGCGACATCAGCGTCGAGGTCGTTGCCGTCGAGCCGTTCGTTCCCTGACGCCTCCGATGGGGGCGCGCTCCCGTCAGGCGGAGAACACCGGGTTCGCCTGCGTCCACTGCACGGCCCCGGTGCCGGCCAACACCGACGGGCACTACCGCAACCACTGCCCGTTCTGCCTGTGGTCGCTGCACGTCGACGAGCTCCCCGGCGACCGCGCCAGTGAATGCCGGCAGCCCATGGAGCCGATCGGGCTGGTGGAGAAGTCCGGCAAGGGCTGGCAGGTGGTGCACCGCTGCACGGCGTGCGGCCACCGCCAGCCCAACCGGCTGGTCCGCGACGGCGAGAGCCCCGACGACCTGGACCTGGTGCTCTCGCTCCCCTGGTTGTGAGCGCCAAGACGTCGCGGTCCTCCGGACCGCACCGCGGTGACATTGCGGTCCTCCGGACCGCACCGCGGTGACACTGCGATCCTCCGGACCGCACCGCGGTGACATGCCGTCCCCTCTGACGCGGAGCCGTTGCGCGTTCGCCGGTCGGAGGCCTCCGACCCCCACCCGGCGAACGCAGTGCTCAAGCGAGTAGGCCTCGTCTCCTCAGCAGCGGGCCGGGGTCGGCGTCCCGGCCGCGGACGGCGCGGAAGGCGGCGAGCGGATCCACCGATCCGCCGACGGCGAGCAACCGGCTCCGGAAGGCGTCACCGTTCTCCCGTCGCAGACCGCCGTTCTCCTTGAACCATTCCACCGTGTCGGCGTCGAGGACCTCCGACCAGATGTAGGAGTAGTACCCGGCTGCGTAGCCCCCGGCGAAGATGTGCTGGAAGTACGTCGTCCGGTACCGCGGCGGCACCAGGGCAGAGGCGACCCCGGCCTCGGTGAGTGCCTGCCGCTCGAACGCGATCGGGTCATCCACCTCGGTGTCGGGCGTGATGCGGTGCCAGGCCTGGTCGAGCAGCGTTGCGGCCAGGTACTCGAGGGTGGCGAAGCCCTCGCCCCACAGCCGCCCGGCATCGATCGACTCGACGAGCGAGCGCGGCAGCGGCTCACCGGTCGTCACGTGCCGGGCGTAGTTGCGCAGCACCTCGGGCCACAGCGCCCACATCTCGTTCACCTGGCTCGGGAACTCGACGAAGTCGCGAGGCACTGCGGTGCCCGAGAAACGCGGGTAGGTGACCGCCGAGCTGAGGCCGTGCAGCGCGTGGCCGAACTCGTGGAAGAGGGTGTTCACCTCGTCGAGAGTGAGCAGCGTGGGCTGGCCCTGCGGCGCCTGGGTCACGTTGAGGTTGTTCACGACGACGGGCTGCGTGCCGAGCAGCCGCGACTGGCGGACGAACGAGCTCATCCATGCCCCGCCGCGCTTGCCCTCGCGCGCGAAGAAGTCGCCCAGGTAGAGGCCGACACTGCCGCCGTCGGCACCGCTGACCTCCCAGACCCGGACGTCGGGGTGGTAGCCGGCGAGGTCGGCCCGTGGCGCGAACCGGTAGCCGTAGAGCAGCTCGGCGGCGTGGAAGACGCCGTCGACCAGCACGCGGTCCAGCTCGAAGTACGGCCGCAGGGCTGCGGTGTCGACGGCGTAGCGCTCCGACCGGACCTGCTCGCTGTAGAACGCCCAGTCCCACGGGGCGAGCTCCACGCCGTCCCGGGCCGCAGCGTCGGCCAGCACGGCGGCCTCGGCGTCGGCGTTCGCCACCGACGCCGGCACCATGGAGGAGAGCATCGAGTCGACCGCCGCAGTGGTGCGCGCGGTGGAGTCGGCGAGCACCAGATCCGCGTGGGTGTCGAAGCCGAGCAGCCGTGCGCGCTCGGCGCGCAGCCGGGCGATCCGCACGGCCACCGGACGGTTGTCGTGCTCCCCGTTCGACGCCCGGCCCAGCGAGGCCTCGAAGATCCGGCGCCGCAGCTCGCGGTCGCGCAGCTTGGTGAGCACGGGTTGCCCGGTCGGCAGGAGGATCGGGAGCAGGAAGCCGTCGAGGCCCCGGTCGGCGGCGGCCCGTGCGGCGCCCGCGATCTCCTCGGCGGAGAGCCCGTCGAGCTCAGCGGCGTCGGCCACGCGGACGGCAGCGGCTTCGGTGGCCAGCTGGAGGTTCTGGCCGAACGCGGTCGACAGGGTCGAGAGCTCGCGATTCAGCTCGCGCAGCCGCGCGCGGCCCGCCTCGTCGAGCTGCGCCCCGGCCAGGACGAAGTCCAGGTGGTAGCGCTCGACCAGCCGCACCGCCTCGTCGTCCAGGCCGGCACCGTCCGGGCCGGCCTCGTGCCGAGCGGTGTGCACGGCGTCGACCCGGGCGAACAACTGCGGGTCGAGGTGGATCGCATCGGAGTGGGCGGCCTGCAGCGGGGCGAGCTCCCGCTCGATCTGCCGGAGCCGCGGTGTGGACACCGAGGACGTCAGGTTGCCGAACACGTTCCAGGCGCGGGTCAGCAGGGCCCCGGACCGCTCCAGGGCCACGATCGTGTTCTCGAACGTCGGCGCGTCGGTCGAGCCGGCGATCGCCGCGATCTCGGCTCGCTGTTCGGCCATCCCGGCCAGCAGTGCCTCGTGGCAGTGCTCGGCGGAGATCTCGGCGAACGGCGGCAGCCGGTAGGGCAGGGCCGAGACGCTCAGCAGTGGGTTGTCGGGGGGCAGCGGGGCGGAGTCAGGACTCATCGCGTCCCATCCTGTCGCTCCTCGGGTGTTGCCCGCGCTCTCGGGTTCCCCCTCGACCGCGATCGCGTCCGTCCTGCCGCGCACGCCAGGCCGCACCGCTGACAGTCACCGACCGCTCGTCGCGGGCGGTGCTGAGCCATCCGGGAGGTCGTGTCCACGGGAGGAAGGACGGCGCGGGCCGGCCGTACTCATCGGCGGCCGGGCGGGCTCACTCCCGGGTGACCGGGTACCCGGCTCGCGACAGCGCCGACACGACCTCGCCGGTATGGTCGGGCCCGCGGGTCTCCAGGACGACGAAGACCTCCACCTCGCCGACGTCGAGCCGGGCCGCGGTCCGCTCGTGCTCGACCTCCAGCACGTTGGCACCGACCGCTGCGAGTTCGGCGAGCACCGCGGCCAGGGAACCCGGCCGGTCGGGTACCCGGAGGCGCAGCGACAGGTAGCGTCCGGCCGCGGCCATGCCGTGCTGGACCACCTTCAGCAGGAGCACCGGGTCGATGTTGCCGCCGGAGACGACGGCGACCACCGGTGGCGCGAAGGCCTTGGGGTCGGCCAGGACGGCGGCAACGGCGGCCACCCCCGCCGGCTCGACGACCAGCTTGGCCCGCTCCAGGCAGAACAGCAGGGCCCGGGAGAGGTCTTCTTCGCTGACCGTGCGGACCTCGTCCACCAGGTTGCGGACGTGGGCGAGGGTGAGGTCGCCGGGGGCGGCGACGGCGATCCCGTCGGCCATCGTCGCCATCGTCGGCAGCGCCGTGGGCCGGCCGGCCGCCAGCGACCCCGGGAACGCCGCGGCCCCCTCGGCCTGGACGGCGACCACGCGGACGTCCGGACGGCGCGCCTTCACGGCGGCGGCGACACCCGCGACCAGCCCTCCGCCGCCGGCGCAGACGAGGACGGTCGCGACCTCCGGGCACTGGTCGAGGACCTCGAGCCCCACGGTGCCCTGGCCCGCGATCACGTCCGGGTGCTCGAAGGGATGGATGAACACCGAGCCGGTGCGCTCGGCGTACTCCGCGGCGGCGAGCAACGGCTCGGTGAGGCTCTGACCCAGCATCCGGATCTCGGCACCGTAGGAGCGGGTGGCGGCCACCTTGGGCAGCGGTGCGGTCTCCGGCATGAAGACGGTGGCCGAGGCGCCGAGCAGCCGGGCGGCGAGAGCAACGCCCTGCGCGTGGTTGCCGGCACTGGCCGCGACCACGCCCCGGGCCCGTTCGGCGTCGGTCAGCCGGGCGATCCGCGTGTAGGCACCGCGGATCTTGAACGACCCGGTTCGCTGCAGGTTCTCGCACTTGAGCCAGACCGGGCCCCCGACGCGGTCGGCCAGCCCGCGGGAGTGCCACAGCGGGGTCTGCCGGACGACGCCGGACAGGAGCGCCGCCGCCTCCTCGACGTCGACACCGCTGATCAGGGGTGAGGTCACGGTGGGCACCTCGGGGCTGGACACACGCCGATCTTCGCAGGCGGCGCATCGGACCGTGACCGGACGCGTGTGATCGTCGTACCGTGGTCGAGGTGACGGACACCTCTGGAGTCACCGCCGCACCAGCCACCCCTTCCCCCACCCCGACGACGCTCGGCGAGCTGCGTGCCGACGGGGCCGCCTACCGTCCCGTGAAGGCCGAGCTCCGCGCCAACCTCCTCGCCCGACTCGGCCGCGGGCACCCCAGCCTGCCGGGCATGGTCGGCTTCGAGGACACCGTCCTCCCCGAGGTCGAGCGGGCCATCATCGCCGGCCACGACCTCGTCCTCCTCGGCGAGCGCGGCCAGGGCAAGACCCGGCTGATCCGCACCCTCGTCGGCCTGCTGGACGAGTGGACGCCGGTCCTCGTCGGCAGCGAGCTCAACGAGCACCCGCTGCACCCGATCTCGGTCTGGGCGCACCGGCAGATCGCCGAGCACGGCGACGCCACCCCGGTCGGCTGGCTGCACCGCAGCGACCGCTTCGGCGAGAAGCTGGCGACGCCTGACACCAGCGTCGGTGACCTGATCGGCGACGTCGACCCGATCAAGGTCGCCGAGGGGCGCACGCTGGGCGACCCCGAAACCGTGCACTACGGCCTGGTGCCGCGGACCAACCGCGGCATCTTCAGCGTCAACGAGCTGCCCGACCTGGCCGAGCGGATCCAGGTGGCGCTGCTGAACGTGCTGGAGGAGCGCGACATCCAGATCCGCGGCCACCGGGTGCGCCTGCCGCTGGATCTGCTGCTCGTGGCCAGCGCCAACCCCGAGGACTACACGAACCGAGGGCGGATCATCACCCCGCTCAAGGACCGCTTCGGCGCAGAGGTGCGCACCCACTACCCGATCGAGCTCGAGGACGAGATCCGGCTCGTGCACCAGGAGTCGCAGACCAGCTGGACCGGTGGCGGGACGTTCGGCATGCCGGTGGTACCCGAGCACCTGGTCGAGATCATCGCCCGGTTCACCCGCCTGGTCCGCGAGTCCAGCCACGTCGACCAGCGCTCGGGGGTCAGCGCACGGTTCGCCATCGCCGGACTGGAGACCGTCACCGCCTCCGCCGTCCGCCGGGCCGCGATCGCCGGGGAATCCCGGCCGGTCGCCCGGGTGGTGGATCTGCCGGCCGTCGTGCCGGCCAGCCGCGGCAAGGTCGAGTTCGCCGATTCGGGCGCCGACCCGGACGACGAGCGGGAGCTGGAGGTTCTGGAACACCTGCTGCGCCAGGCAACCGCGCAGACCTTCCGGGCCCGCTGCGCCGGTCTGGACCTGACCGGCCTGCAGGAGCACTTCACCGGCGGGGAGACCGTGGAGTCCGGTGAGCTCGTCCCCGCCCCGGCACTGCTCGGCCAGCTGGGCACCATCCCGAAGCTGGCGGAACTTCTCGGCCGGCTGGGGGTGCCCGAGGGCGAACAGTCGGCCGAGCAGGCGGCGGCCGCGGTCGAGTTCGCGCTGGAAGGTCTCTACCTGACCCGACGGCTCGCCAAGGACACCGACGGCACCCGCACCGTCTACGGGGCCTGAGGTGAACGAGCCCGCGAGTCCACCGAGGGGCGGAGTCCCTGGCGGCACGGGGGCGACGGGCGTCAGCGAGGAGGAAGCGTGACGAGTCGCCGCGGTCGGGGCTACCGCTACGGCCGCTGGCGCGGTGGTCCGGATCCGCTGGCGCCGCCGTACGACCTGGGCAACGCCGTCGACGAGATCGGCGACTCCGTCCTCGGCGGCAGCGGCGTGCGGGAAGCGCTCCGCGAGTTGCTGCGCCGCGGCACGGAGGGACGGCGGGGCCTGGACGAGCTGCGCCGCTCGGTCCGCGAGCGGCTCCGCAGGGCACGCACGGCCGGTCGGATGGACGGCACGCTGCAGGAGGTCCGGCAACTGCTCGACAAGGCGCTGACCGCCGAGCGGCGGGAGCTGTTCCCCGACCCGGACGACGCCGCACGGCTGGCCGAGGCCGAGCTCGACGCGCTGCCGGACGACACCGCCGGGGCCGTCCGAGCGCTCAAGGACTACCCGTGGCGCTCCGACGAGGGCCGCCAGGCCTACGAGCAGATCCAGGACCTGCTGCGCCGGGAGGTGCTCGACAGCTCCTTCGCCTCGATGAAGCAGGCCCTGGAGAACGCCACCGAGCAGGACATGCAGGCGGTCAAGGACATGGTGGCCGACCTGTCGCAGCTGATCGATGCGCACAACCGGGGCGAGGACACCGACGAGCGGTTCCGCGACTTCATGGACAAGCACGGCCAGTTCTTCCCCGACGACCCGCAGTCGATCGAGGAACTCATCGACTCCCTGGCGCGCCGGGCCGCGGCGCAGGAACGCATGATGGCCGGCCTCACCCCCGACCAGCGCGCCGAGCTGTCGGAGCTGATGGCGCAGACGATGTCCGACATGGGCCTGGCCAGCGAGATGGCCCACCTCTCCGACGCCCTCCGCCAGGCCCGGCCGGACCTGCCGTGGGGACAGCGCGGCCAGGTGCCCGACGGGGAGCAGGCCCTCGGCATGGGCGACGCCACCAGCGCGGTCGCCGAGCTCGCCGACCTGGAGGCGCTGTCCAGCCAGCTCTCCCAGGGCTACGCCGGCGCCTCGCTCGCCGACATCGACGAGGAGCTGCTGGAGCGGGCGCTCGGCCGGCCGGCCGTCGACGACCTCGCCGCGCTCCGGCAGCTGGAGCGCGAGCTGGAGCGGCAGGGCTTCCTCAACCGGTCCGACGGCAAGTTGGAGCTCTCCCCCAAGGCCGTCCGCCGGCTGGGCGCCACCGCCCTGCGCCGGGTGTTCGCCACGCTGGACGCCACGGGGCGCGGGGAGCACGACGTCGCCGACGCCGGAGCCGCTGGTGAGCTCACCGGCGGCTCGCGGGAGTGGCGCTTCGGCGACGAACAGCCCCTCGACGTCGTCCGCACCGTGCGCAATGCCGTCCTCCGGACGGCCGGGGAGCCCCGGTCGGAGCACCAGCGCCGGGTCCGCATCGCCGTCGAGGACTTCGAGGTGGTCGAGACGGAGCGGCGCGCCGGCGCCGCGGTGGCTCTCCTGGTCGACCTCTCCTACTCGATGGCGCTGCGCGGCACGTGGGGTGCGGCGAAGTCCACCGCGATGGCCCTGCACTCGCTGGTGACCACCCGCTTCCCGCAGGACGCCATCCAGATCATCGGGTTCTCCTCCACGGCCCAGGTGCTGCGGCCGGAGACCCTCGCCGAGCTGTCGGTGGACACCCTCCAGGGCACCAACCTGCAGCACGGGCTGATGCTGGCGCGGCGGTTCCTCGCCCACCACCGGGACGCCGAGCCGGTGGTCCTGGTGGTGACCGACGGGGAGCCCACCGCACACCTGGAGGACGACGGCACGCCGTTCTTCTGCTGGCCGCCGATGCCCGAGACGATCGCCCGCACGGTCGCCGAGGTCGAGCGCGTCGCCCGGACGGGAGCGACCGTGAACGTCTTCGCCCTCGACCCGGACCCGGCCCTCATCCACTTCGTGCACGACCTCACCCAGCGCGCCGGCGGCCGGGTGTTCCAGCCCGACGCCGAACGACTCGGCGAGTACGTGGTCGCCGACTACCTCAGGACGCGACGAGGCCGTCGGGCACGCTGAAAGAGGCCCACCGGAAGACTGAGCCTGTGACAGCACCGATCGCCGTGACCGTCGACGAGGTGGCCCCCGAGGTCACGTACGACCTGCGCCGGGCGGTCCTGCGCCCCGGCGGCGGCGACGTGGTCTGGCCCGGCGACGAGGACCCCGGAACGGTCCACCTCGCCGCGCGGGACGCGGCCGGCCGGGTGGTCGGGGTGGTCCGCCTCTCCCCCGCGCCCTGTCCCTGGCGTGCCGACCCCGCTGCCCCGTGGCAGCTGCGCGGCATGGCCACCGACCCCGAGGTGCGGGGCAGCGGCGCGGGCCGGGCCCTCGTGGCGGCCGCCGTGGCCGCGGTGGTGGAGCGCGGTGGGGATCTGGTGTGGTGCGACGCCCGTGTGACGGCCGCCGGCTTCTACGAGCGGCTGGGTTTCACGGTGGTCCGCGAGCCCTTCGACAAGCCGGGCATCGGCCCGCACGTCGGGATGGTCCTCGCGCCGGCCGAGCGCTGAGTTCGACCGCCGTCCCTGGTCTGCACCTGCATGACGCACTACGTGGAGACCGGGGACGGTGTCCGGGTCGGCTACGACCGGGAAGGCAGCGGTCAGCCGCTGATCCTCGTCGGGGGTGCGGGACAGTTCCGCGCCGTCGACCCCGGCACCCGGGCACTGACGACCGAACTGGCCGGCCGCGGCTTCGACGTCGTCCACTACGACCGCCCCGGGCGTGGCGAGAGCAGCGGCGAACCTCCGTTCGGGCTGGCCGGTGAGGTATCCGCGAACGTGTGGCTGCCGGGGACCGCGAGGGCACGCTGCGGCTGTTCATGGCGGGCATGCCGCCGGAGTGGTTCGAGGCCATGCGCACCGGACCGCAGTGGCCGCTGTTCGAGCGGATGGCGCCGACCGTCGAGGCGGACGCCGAGGCCCTGACCTGGACGCAGTCGGCGCCGCGGAAGCAGCTCTGGTCCGCGATCACCGCACCGACCGTGGTCCTGCTCGGGACGTCGGCCGTCCCGTTCTTCGCCGAAGCGGCCGACTCCATCGTGGAGTCCCTCGCCTCGGCCGAACGGGCCGAGGTCCCCGGCAGTGGGCACGGCTGGCAGCCGGCCGATCTCGCGGCGGCCCTGGCCCGCTATCTCCCCCAGGAGGGCTGACGCCGGTCACCGCACCACCGGCCACCGGCAACCCGTGTCACCGGTCCGCCGGGGCCAACGGTTCGGAGCCGCTCGAGCTGATCCCCGGGATCGCGCCGGCCCGGAAGGCGTCGACGAACAGCCGGAAGTCGTCCTGGGTGCGGCGCGCGTAGGAGTGCGCGAACTCGACGAGGTCGTCGACGAACTCCTCGCGGCGGCCGCCGATCATCGCCAGGACCGCCTCCTCCGTCTGGAACGGCACGAGCGCATGGTCGCTGTCGGCGTCCCCCACGCAGTGCAGCTTCGCCGTCGCCCGGCCCAGCTGCTCCAGGACCGGCCGGATGTCGGCGGGCTCGGTGAGGTCGTCCCAGTCGAGGTCCAGCTCGTAGGGCGACAGCTCCGCGACGACGAAGCCGGTGCCCCGGATCTCGGTGTGGCCGAGGAACTGGGAGGCGTGCGACTGCAGCGCCCGCTGGCTGGTCGCCGTCCGGTGTCCCTCGTGGTGGAAGTACTCGCGGATCCCGGGGTCGGTGACGATCCGACTGGGCGCCGGCACGTTCCCCTGCTTGACCGACAGGACGACGTCGTTCTCCAGCGCCTGGTCGTAGCCCTCGAGGAGCACGTTGTACGCGGGCAGCCCCGCGCTGCCGATCCCGAAGCCTCCCGTGCCGATCAGGTCCTTGACCTCGTAGGCGACCTCGCGCCGCCACGGCCGCGGGGGCAGCGTGGCCTTGTACCGCTCCAGGGCCTCGAGCACCTCGTCCCGCTCGGGCTCCTCCAGCCGACGGTTGCGCGCCCGATCGGCGAAGCGCCGCTCGTAGCGCTCCACGACGGTCATCCGGTCGAGCAGTCCCAGCCGGGTACGGGTGGCCGTCTCCTGGATCAGCTCGCGCACCGCCCCCTCGGTGTTGTGCACGGTGAGCGCGAAGTCCCGGTCGGCGTCGGACCTTCCGAACGCCTCGACCTGGTCCAGCCAGGCGCCCAGGTAGACCCCGATCAGCTCGGCGATGACGTCGTCGGAGAATGCCTTGCGCCAGGACATCAGCGCGAAGCTGGCGGCGAACCGGCGCAGGTCCCAGCTCACGTGTCCGAGGTAGGCCTCGTCGAAGTCGTTGACGTCGAAGACGATGCGTCCCGTGGCGTCCATGTAGGTGCCGAAGTTCTCCGCGTGCAGGTCACCGTGGATCCACACCCGGGACGTGCGCTCGTCACACCAGCGATCCTCCGTCGTCGCCATGTCGGCGTAGAACAGACAGGCGCTACCCCGGTAGAAGGCGAAGGGATCGGCGGCCATCTTGCGGAACTTCGTGCGGAAGGCGTCGGCGTCGGCGGCCATGAGGTCGGAGAAGGCGTCGACCAGGACGTCGACGATCAGTCGTGCGCGCTCGTCGGCCACTGTGGGTTGGGTCGCACCTGGGGGTGATAGGGCCACAGGAGGCACGGTAGAGGGTCGATAACCTGCGTAACAGGAAGGAACGGCGAGGAGCACCAGAGCGGAGGCACCGTGACGCGGACTGCGACGGCGCGACGGCTGGCCGCCGCCACTGCTTACGGCGGTGGCAGCGTCGCCCTGGGCGGCGCCGCGCTGGTCGCCCTGCTCCGCGAGGAGGCCCGGGCCGCCCGCCGCAACATCGAGTCCCGCAGCACGAAGGACGACCCGCCCTCCGGCAACGGCGTCTACGGACGGCCCTCGAGAAGGGGCGAGGCGAAGCCGCTCGTCTTCGCCGTCCTGGGCGACTCCTCCGCGGTCGGCCTGGGCGTCGAGCGCTCCAGCGAGACGCCCGGCGCGCTGATCGCGGCGGCGCTCACCGAGCTCGCCGAGCGACCCGTCCGCCTGGTCCGCCTGGCCGTCACCGGCGCACGGTCGGCCAGCCTCGACGCGCAGGTGGACAAGGCGCTGGCCGAGCAGCCCGACGTCGCCCTCATCATGATCGGGGCCAACGACATCACCAGCCGCACCCGCACGTCGGTGTCGGTCCGGTACCTCGCCGACGCCGTGCGGCGGCTGACCGAGGCCGGCTGCGAGGTCGTGGTGGGCACGTGTCCGGACCTCGGGACCATCCGGCCGATCGCCCAGCCGCTGCGCACGCTGGCCCGGCGCTGGAGCCGGCAGCTGGCCGCGGCGCAGACGGTCGCCGTCGTCGAGGCCGGTGGGCGCACGGTCTCACTCGGCTCCGTCCTCGGGCCGGCCTTCGCCTCCGACCACAGCATGTTCAGCGTGGACGAGTTCCACCCGAGCGCGCACGGGTACGCGCAGGCCGCGGCCGTGCTGCTCCCCTCCGTCGCCGACGCCGTGGGGGTGTGGCCGGCCTCGGCCGACCGCGGCCGGCGTCCCATCCGGCGCGGCACCGTGCGTCCGGTGGCGAAGGCGGCGGCCCGCGCGGCCAGCCGGACCGGTACCGAGGTCCAGCCGGCCGAGGTCCGGGGTTCCGACACCGGGCCCCGCGGTCCGTGGGCGCTCCTCCGCCGTCGCCGTCCCCCGGAGATCCCGACCCCCGAGCAGGCGGAGGCCACGGTCACCGCGTGAAAGAGGACCCCGCCCTCCCGGCCCCTCGCGACCTCGGGGCGGCGCCCTGGACGGGGCCGGGCCCTGCGGGCCGGGGTAGCTTCGGGGTCGACCCGTCGCCTGCGCATCCCTGCCCGGGCGCCCGCCTCATCGTGGAGGACCCATGCCTGAAGCCGTCATCGTCGCGACCGCCCGCTCCCCCATCGGCCGCGCGTTCAAGGGGTCGCTGAAGGACCTGCGGCCCGACGACCTGGCCGCCACCATCGTCCGCGCGGCGCTGGACAAGGTGCCTGCCCTGGACCCGACCGACATCGACGACCTGATGCTCGGCTGCGGTCTCCCCGGCGGCGAGCAGGGTTACAACATGGGCCGCGTCGTCAGCGTGCTGCTCGGCATGGACCACCTGCCGGGGACGACCATCACCCGCTACTGCTCCTCCTCGCTGCAGACCACCCGCATGGCCATGCACGCCATCAAGGCCGGCGAGGGCGACGTGTTCATCTCCGCGGGCGTGGAGATGGTGTCCCGCTTCGTGAAGGGCAACAGCGACGGGCTGCCCGACACCAAGAACCCGGTGTTCGCCGACGCCGAGGCCCGGGGGGCCAAGGTCGCCGAGAGCGGTGCCGAATCGTGGACCGACCCCCGCGAGAACGGCGACCTCCCGGACATCTACATCGCCATGGGTCAGACGGCCGAGAACCTGGCGCTGCTGAAGGACGTCTCCCGGCAGGACATGGACGAGTTCGCCGTCCGCAGCCAGAACCTCGCCGAGGAAGCCATCAACAGCGGCTTCTGGGAGCGGGAGATCACCCCGGTCACCACCCCGGACGGCACGGTCGTCAGCAAGGACGACGGCCCGCGCGCCGGCACCACGCTCGAGGGCATCTCCGGCCTCAAGCCGGTCTTCCGCCCCGACGGCCGGGTGACCGCCGGCAACGCCTGCCCGCTCAACGACGGCGCCGCTGCGGTCGTCGTCATGAGCGACACGAAGGCCCGTGAGCTGGGCCTGACCCCGCTGGCTCGGATCGTCTCCACCGCGGTCACCGGCCTCTCGCCGGAGATCATGGGCTACGGCCCGGTCGACGCCTCGAAGCTGGCGCTGCAGCGGGCCGGCATGACCATCGACGACATCGACCTCGTGGAGATCAACGAGGCCTTCGCCGCGCAGGTCATCCCGAGCTACCGGGACCTCGACATCGACATCGACAAGCTCAACGTGCACGGCGGCGCGATCGCCGTCGGCCACCCGTTCGGCATGACCGGCGCCCGCATCACCGGCACGCTGATCAACGGCCTGCAGACTCGGGACAAGACCTTCGGCCTCGAGACCATGTGCGTCGGTGGCGGCATGGGCATGGCGATGGTGCTGGAGCGCCTCTCCTGAAAGAGGCCCCCCTGCCCCCCACCACTCGCAAGCTCGCGGCGGGGCCCTGCAGGGGGCCGAAGGACGGCAGAAGGCCCGGCCCCCTCACGGGGACCGGGCCTTCGCCTGGTGAGGTGCTGGAACGGCTCCCTTCCCGGGTCCCACTCCGAGCCTGCGAGGAGTGGGGAGGAAGGGGGTCCTTCTACTCGCGGAAGTAGCTGAGCAGCCGCAAGATCTCGATGTAGAGCCAGATGACGGTCACGAGCAGACCGAAGGCGATGTACCAGGCGAACTTCGCCGGAGCGCCGCGACGGATGGCCTCGTCGGCCATGTCGAAGTCCAGCAGCAGGAAGAACGCCGCGATACCGATGACCAGCAGGCTGAAGCCGATCGCCAGCGGGCCGCCGGAGCGCAGGCCCAGGCCGTCGCCGCCACCGATCCAGGAGGCGAGGATGTTGACCACCATCAGCACGAAAGCGCCGATCCCGGCCGCCAGGACCCACCGGGTCAGCTTCGGGGTGACCCGGATGGCACCGGTCTTGTAGACCACGAGCATGCCGGCGAAGACACCGAAGGTGCCGATGAGCGCCTGCATCACGATGCCCGGGTAGACCGTGTTGAAGGCCTCGCTGATGGCGCCGAGGGCGACGCCGTACAGCGCGCCGTAGGCCAGCGTCGCCGCCGGGTTGGCGATCTGCTTGAAGGCGATCACCAGGCCCAGGACGAAGGCCACGAGCACGGCCGGGAGCGCGAGGCCCCAGGCCGCCTGCCCGGGCAGCGCCCAGACGGCGGCGGCGGCGGCCACGGTCACCAGGAAGGTGATGCCGGTCTTGGCGACGACGTCGTCCATCGTCAGGTACCGCGTAGTGGTCGCCGCGTACGGCGACGGAGCGGCGTAGGGGTCGTGCTGGGCGGGTGCACCGTACTGCGGCTGCGGCTGCGCGCCCCAACCGGCGTACTGCTGGCCGTTTCCGGCGCCGCCGAAGCCCCGACTGAAGGCCGGGTTGCTGCTGGGCATCGTCATCTCCCTGAGGTGACTGGTCGGTCCGTGGAGCTCACGGTGCTGCACTCCACTCGGTCAGGTCAACGCCCCAGGCCCCGCGAACGTTCCGGCGTGTCGTGGGTTCCCCCTCCCGGGTCACCGACGACGACGGCGCCGCCCCTCCCGCTGGAGGGACGGCGCCGCGTCGGTCACTGTTGGAGGGTCAGGACTCGACCCCGCCGTGGTCGTGATCGTCGTGCTCGGGGTGCAGCCCACCGCCACCGGCCGGGCCGCCTGACTTCAGCCGGTAGGTCCGGTTCGCCGGGTCCCCGGCGTAGGTGCCGCCCGGCACCGGCTGACCGACGACCCCGTTGACCGCCTGCGTGGTGTAGGCCAGCGTCAGGACCGAGTACGCGATGGCGTCGGAGTTCTGGTCCAGCGCGCTCAGGTCGAGGTTGGCGATGGTGTCCCCGGCCTGGTGGTAGTTCGGGTCGTACGCCTGGCCGGCCGTCCCACCGTAGGCCTCCGCCTGGTACGGCTGCTTCACGCCTTCTGCTCCGGTGAAGAGGCCGCCGGCCGGGATGCCGTTGTTGATGAAGGCCTGGTAGTCGCTCCGTCCGCTGAACTCGGTGCCCTCGTAGAACAGCTTGCGCTGCTCGTAGAAGTCCTCGAACACGTACTCGATCTGGGCCGAACCCTCAGGAACCGGAGCCGTCGCCGTGAAGTCCGACTGGTCGCCGTCGTAGATGAACCGCGCGAAGTTCGGCGAGCCGACCATGTCGAAGTTCAGGTAGAGGCCGATGTCCTCCTTCTGCTCCGCGCTCAGCGAGTTGACGTAGTGGGCGGAGCCCAGCAGGCCCAGCTCCTCGGCACCCCACCAGGCGAAGCGCACGGTGTTGCTCGGCTTCACCTTCGCGATGTTCTCGGCGACCTCGAGGATCGCGGCGCTGCCGCTGCCGTTGTCGTTGATGCCCGGACCGGCGAGCACGGAGTCGGTGGGCACCGGCCATCACGACGTTGTCGGACGTGCGGCCAGGGAGCTCGGCGAGGACGTTCTCGGTGCTCCGGACCTCGCTGATGGCCTCGACGCTGAGGTCGACCGTGGTGCCGGGGGCGCTCAGCTCCTGACCGACAGCCGTGGGGACACCGATGACCGGGATACCCACTCCGGGCGTCCCCAGCGTGCCGTTGAGCGGACCCGGCACGTTGTTGTAGACGATCGCCGCATCGGCGTTCGCCGCCTCGGCGTTCGCCGCCTTGAGGCCGAAGGTGCAGCCGCCTCGCTGGACCAGAGCAACGGTCCCCGCGGGGAAGCCGGCGAAGTCGGCGGCCTCGCACCCGCTGGTCCCGGAGTTCAGATCCACCGGGGTGACCGCGCCGTCGTCGACGGTGCCCGCGCCGGTGTAGGTCATCGGCGTGTAATCGGTGCCCAGCTCGTACGTCAGGGCACTGGGGGCGACGCGGCTGAACGAGCTCTCCCCCAGGTGGAAGAACGGGAACTCGAACTCCTGGCGCTCCACGACGTAACCGGCGGCCTCCAGTCGCTCCGCCACGTAGTCGGCTGAGGCGTCGTACCCCGGGGTTCCGGAGGCGCGGTTTCCGTCGTTGGCATCGGCGATCGCCTGGAACGCCTTCGCGTGCTCGAGAACGCCCTCGAAGGTCACGCAGTCGGTCAACTTCGTGACGGTGTTGTTGTTGCGGGTCTCGCAGGCGTTCGGGCCGGCAGTGGCGGGCGAGGCGGTGACCAGCACGCCACTCAAGGCCAGCAGACCGGCCGTGGAGGTGGCCACGAGCCGGGCACGGGAACGCGGATGAGCAGAAGACAAAGCGGACTCCTGAGCTCTCGGACTGACACGCAGCGTGCGTGACGCGGTACACCCTGCGAAATAGGTCACACTCCTGTCAAGGACTGGACATGGCGGGACCAATGCGATGAACGCGAGCCGCGCGAGTGCCCCCGGTCGGGATCGAACCGACACTCGGACCCTTTTAAGGGGCCTGCCTCTGCCGATTGGGCTACGGGGGCGTCCCTCCGCACGCTAGCGGTGTGCGAGACCGGACGACGGCTGCCCGTACGGTGGCCGGGTTCCCGTCCCCCGACCGGAGGTCTGCGTTGGCCGGCACGTCCCTTCTCCGCACCACGCCGCCGGGCCCGCGATGAACCGGCGTCCCCAGGTGCCGCTGCGGGTCATGCGCGCGGGAGTGCGCGGCATCGTCCGGCCGGTGCTCGGCCCGCGCATGCCGGTCGCCGTGCAGCGCCGGTGGCTGCGCGTGGTCACGGGGCCCACCCCGTTGGCCGAGGACGTGACCATCCGGTCGGGCCGTCTCGGCCGGCGACCGGCCGAGACGCTCGTCCCGTCCGGTGGGGATGCCGCGACGAGCATGCTCTACCTGCACGGCGGGGGGTTCACCACCGGCTCCCCCGCGACCCACCGGGCACTGGCCACCCACCTGGCGGCGGCCAGCGGGGCGACGGTGCACGTCCTGGACTACCGGCTGGCACCCGAGCACCCGTTCCCCGCCGCGCTCGACGACGTCCTCGCCGCCTACCGGGAGCTGTCGGACCGTGGTGCGTCGCCTGCCCGGACCGCCCTCGTGGGCGACTCCGCGGGCGGCTGGCTGGCCCTCTCGGCGGCTCTGCGGCTGCGCGACGCCGGTGACCCGCGGCCGGGCGCGCTGGGCCTGATCTCTCCCTGGCTGGACCTGCAGGGCACCTCGTGGCCCGGCGACCGCTCGGACGCGATGCTCCGGCCGGCCTGGCTCCGCCGCTGCGCGCGGGACTTCGCCGGCGGCACCGGCCTCGGCGCCGCCGAACTCGCCCCGCTCGAGGCCGACCTGGCCGGACTGCCTCCCGTCACGATGCACGTCGGCAGCGAGGAGATCCTGCTCGACGACGCCGTCCGCCTCGCCCACCGGGCCCGCGCCGCCGGGGTGCCGGTCGAGCTGCGGCGGCTCGACGGCCTCTGGCACGTCGCGCACGCCTCGGCCGGGATGGTGACCGCGTCCACGGCCGCCGTGAACGCACTGGGCACCGCCGTCGCCAGGCACCTGGCCACGGGCGGGACGACGCTCGCCGGGTGAGGCCCTCAGGCGGAGTCGGCGCGCGGAGCCGACGCCGCGGCCTCCGCACGGGGCGGTGGGAGCTGGCCGGCCCGGCCGGTGTTCGCGGCGAAGACGAACTCCCGCCGCGGGTCCTGCAGCTGACCGAGGGAGATGACCTCTCGACGGAAGAGCGAGGCCATCGTCCAGTCGGCCACCACCCGCGCCTTGCGGTTGAAGGTGGGCACCCTGCTCACGTGGTAGGTGCGGTGCATGAACCACGCCGGCCAGCCCTTGAGCTTCACGCCGTAGACCTGCGCGACGCCCTTGTGCAGCCCCAGGCTGGCGACCGAGCCCGCGTACGCGTGCCGGTAGGGCACCGGCTCCTGACCGGCGAGGACGGCCACGATGTTGTCGGCCAGCCGCTTGGCCTGACGGACGGCGTGCTGGGCGTTGGGCGCGGTCGTGGCGCCGGGGTCGTCCTTGGTCAGGTCCGGCACGGCGGCGAGGTCACCGGCCGCCCACGCGTCCGGCATGCCCTTCACCTGGAGCGTGGCCTCGCACTCGACCCGGCCGCGGCCGTCGAGGGGCAGGTCCGTGGCCGTCAGCATGGGATTGGGCTTGGTCCCGGCGGTCCAGACGAGCGTGTCGCTGGGGAACTCCTCGCCGTCGCTGAGCCGGACGACACCCTCGGGCGAGATCGACTCCAGCCGGGTGTTGAGCCGGACGTCCATGCCGCGGGCGATCAACTGCTTCACCGTCCAGGCCGCCATGTCGAGGTCGACCTCCGGGAGGATCCGGCCCATCGCCTCCACCAGCACCCAGCGCACGTCCGACGGGGACAGGCGGGGGTAGTAGTGCACGATGGCGTACCGCGCCATGTCCTCCAGCTCGGCGAAGGCCTCCACCCCGGCGTAGCCGCCGCCGACGAAGGTGAAGGTGAGCGCCCGCTTGCGGACCTCCGGGTCGTCGGTGGAACTCGCCGCATCCAGCCGGTCCAGCACGTGGTTGCGCAGGTAGATGGCCTCCCCCACGTTCTTGAAGCCGATGCCGTGCTCGGCCAGCCCGGGGATGGGCAGCGTCCGCGCCACCGACCCGGCGGCCATCACCAGCACGTCGTAGGAGAGCTCGAAGGTCTTGCCCACGACCGGCGCGATCCGGGCCTTCCTGTCCGCATGGCTGAGCCCGGTCACCGCGCCGGTGATGACGCGGCAGTGCGGCAGCGTGCGGCGCAGCGGCACCACGACGTGCCGGGGCTCGACCGAACCGGCGGCGGCCTCGGGCAGGAAGGGCTGGTAGGTCATGTGCGGCTGCGGGTCCACGACCACGATCTCCGCACGCCCGCGGGACAGCTTCTTCTGCAGCCGCAGGGCGGTGTAGAGGCCCACGTACCCCCCGCCCACGACGAGGATCACCGGGCGGTGCGACTGTTCCCGAGCCATCTCCCCAGCCATGCTCCGAGCGTAGGCCCGACCGGCCGGGCGGACAGGGTGAGCGCTACTCCCTCGCGAATGTTCCGGCCAGCTCGGTCGCGCGAGCGAGCACGGCGTCCAGCATCGGTTCGGTCAGCCGGCCGGTGAACGTGTTCTGCTGGCTCACGTGGTAGCTGCCCAGCAGGGTGAGCCGCCCGCGCGGGCCCTCGAGGTCGACCTCGACGCCGTGCCCGAACACCGGCCGGGGCCGGGGCAGCCGGTAGCCGGCCGCGGCGAGGACGGGCCAGAGCGCCGTCCAGCCGAACCCTCCCAAGACGACGATCACGCGCAGGTCCGGGAGCAACGCCAGCTCCCGCGCCAGCCACGGTGAGCAGGTGTCGCGCTCCTGCGGGGTGGGGGCGTTGTCGGGCGGGGCGCAGCGCACCGCGGCGGCGACCCGGACGCCGGTCAGCTCGAGCCCGTCCCCGATGTGGGTCGACGTCGGCTGGCTGGCCAGCCCCGCCCGCCACAGTGCGGCGAAGATCCAGTCCCCGCTGCGGTCGCCGGTGAACACCCGTCCGGTGCGATTGCCGCCGTGGGCCGCCGGGGCCAGGCCGACGACGGCGATCCGCGCGTCGGCCGGACCCAGACCCGGCACCGGGCGGCCCCAGTAGTCCTCGTCGCGGAACGAGGCGCGCTTGACCCGGGCGACCTCCTCCCGCCACGCCACCAACCGCGGGCAGGCGCGGCAGCCCGACACCCGGGCATCCAGGACGGCCAGCTCGCGCACCCCTGCGGCGGCGCGGACCACCCCGGCCGCGGAGCGGGTGACGGGGAAGCCGTCGGCGTCGAGAGCCATAGCGCAGGTCGAGGGTGTCCGACGGCGTTAGCCGCGGGCCAGGCGGAGGGCGATGCCGTCGAGGATGTCGTGCTCGCTGACGACGACCTCGGGCATGCCGAACTCGTCCATGAGCACGCGCAGGATCAGCGCGCCCGCGCCGATGACATCGACCCGGCCCGGGTGCATCACCGGCAGGGCGGCCCGTGTCTCGCGGGTGGCCGCGAGCAGGTCCGCGGTGACCTCCCGGACGGCGTCGACAGGGATCCGTGAACCGTGGATGGCCACCGGGTCGTACGCGGGCAGCCCGAGGGCGATCGCGGCGACGGTGGTGACCGAGCCGGCCACGCCGACCAGGGTGGCGGCCTCGGCGACCGGTACCTCAGCGGTGACCTGGGCGAGGGCGGTGCGGATGTCCGCCTCGGCCCGGCGGATCTCGTCGGCGGTGGGCGGGTCCCCGTGGAGGTGACGCTCGGTCAGCCGGACGCAGCCGATGTCGACCGAGCGAGCCGCGCGGACCCCGGCGGAGTCGCCGAGCACGAACTCCGTCGATCCACCACCGATGTCCACCACGAGGAACGGCGGGCGCGGCGACGGTGCACCGTGCGCGTCGGCCGCGGCGTTCAGGGACGCGGTCGCGCCGAGGAACGACAGCTCGGCCTCCTCGCTGCCGGTGATGACGTCCGGCAACCGGCCCAGCGTGGCCGTCACCATCTTCTCGAAGTCGGCCCGGTTGGCCGCGTCGCGGCTCGCGCTGGTGGCCGCCATCCGGACGGCGGTCGCGCCGAGCTCGCGTGCGGTCCCGGCGTACTCCGCCAGCGCCGCTCGGGTGCGCTCGATCGCCTCCGGGGCGAGGCGACCCGTCGCGTCCACTCCCTGACCCAGGCGGACGACCTCCATGCGCCGCACCAGGTCGGTGTGCGCGCCCTGCTGCGGCACGTCGGCGACCAGCAGCCGGATGGAGTTGGTGCCGCAGTCGATGGCCGCCACGCGGGTCATGGGGCGTCCCCGTCCGACGGTCGGGCACAGGGACCCGCGGCCCACCACTCGCCCATCTCCTCGACCGCGCGGTCGCCGATGGGGTTCACGCCCGGACCGGCGGCCAGAGCGTGCCCCGCCAGCGCGTGCAGGCACTTGACGCGGTCGGGCATCCCGCCGGCGGTCATGCGGGTCGGCAGCACGTCACGGGCGTCCCGGGTGGCGAGATAGGCCTCGTGCGCCCGCTGGTAGGCCGCGGCCAGCTCGGGGTCGGTGCCGAGCTCGTCCTGCCACTCCCGCATACGGCCGGCCGACTCCAGCCGGCTCGCCGCGGCGGTGGCCCGGGGGCAGGTCAGGTAGTAGAGCGTGGGGAACGGAGTGCCGTCCTCCAGGCGCGGCGAGGTCTCGACGACGTCGGGTTGCCCGCACGGGCACCGGTGCGCCACCGCGACCAGGGCGCGCGGCGGCCGGCCGAGCTGCCGGGCGATGATTTCGCGCTCGGCCTCGGTGACGGGGTCGTTCACTCCTCGGGCTCCCCGTCGGCATCGGCCAGCGACTGCATCAGGCCCTCGTCCCAGGGCAGCCGGGCGTCCCGGCCCGCCGACGCCAGCGTGCCGGCGTCGCCCTCCACCGCCTCGCCGTCCACGACGACGACCAGCCGGTCGCCGGGAAGGACGTAGGTGAGGCGCTCGCGCGCCTGCCGCTCGGCGTAGGCAGGGTCGGACTGACGCTCGAGCTGCGCACGCAACTCCGCCGCCCGCTCGTCCAGTTCGCGGCCCTCGGCGGCGAGCTGCTCGAGCTCCGCCCGCCCGGCGAGGTACTGGCGGACAGGACCGGCCAGGGTGAGCGCGAGCAGCAGGATCAGACCGCCGAGCAGGACGGCCCGACCGGTGAACAGCGGCCGGCGGCGCTGCCCCGTCCCCGCGGACGACCGCACCGCCCGGCGCCCGGAACGGCGGGCACCGGGCCGATTGGTGGCACTGGCCCGCAGGCCCGTCCCCACCGGTCGCGTCGAGTGCACGCGCGGCGCGCGGCCGGTGTGCCGCCGTCCGTCGGCCGGGGTCCCGCCCCGGCGGCCCCGAGCGCTGCTCATCCGCCCCTGCTCATCCGGCCAGTCGCGGGAAGGCGGCGGCGCCGGCGTACCGCGCGGCGTCGTCGAGCTCCTCCTCGATGCGCAGCAGCTGGTTGTACTTGGCCACGCGCTCGCTGCGGGCGGGGGCACCGGTCTTGATCTGCCCGCAGTCGGTCGCGACGGCGAGATCGGCGATCGTGGTGTCCTCGGTCTCGCCGGAGCGGTGACTCATCATGGAGCGGTAGCCGCTGCGGTGGGCCAGGTTCACCGCGTCCAGCGTCTCGGTGAGCGTGCCGATCTGGTTGACCTTCACCAGCAGCGCGTTGGCCGCGCCCTTGGCGATGCCGTCGGCGAGCCGGGACGGATTGGTGACGAACAGGTCGTCGCCGACGATCTGCACGCGGTCGCCGAGCGCCTCGGTGAGCGCCACCCAGCCGTCCCAGTCCTCCTCCGACAGCGGGTCCTCGATCGAAACGATCGGGAAGGCGTCGACCAGCTCGGTGTAGTACGCGGTCATCTCCTCCGCCGACAGCTTCTTGCCCTCGAAGGCATACGCGCCGTCCGCGTGGAACTCGGTGGCCGCGACGTCGAGCGCGAACGCGACGTCGGTGCCCACGGAGTAGCCGGCCTGCTCGACCGCGCGCACGATGAGGTCCAGCGCCGCCCGGTTGCTCGGCAGGTTCGGCGCGAAGCCGCCCTCGTCGCCGAGGCCGGTGGCCAGGCCGTCCTTCTTCAGCACCGACTTCAGCGCGTGGTAGGTCTCGGTGCCCATGGCGAGCGCCTCGGCGAAGGTCGCGGCGCCGATCGGGGCGATCATGAACTCCTGCACGTCGACGTTGCTGTCGGCGTGGGCGCCGCCGTTGAGGATGTTCATCATCGGCACCGGCAGCAGGTGGGCCGAGGGCCCGCCCACGTAGCGGAACAGCGGGAGGCCGGACGAGTCGGCCGCAGCCCGCGCGACCGCGAGGCTGACGCCGAGGATGGCGTTGGCGCCGAGCCGGGACTTGTCCGGCGTGCCGTCCAGGTCGATCAGCCGCTGGTCGATCAGCCGCTGCTCGCTCGCCTCGTAGCCGACCAGCTCGGGGCCGATGACGTCGAGGACGCCGTCGACGGCCTTGGTGACGCCCTTGCCGCCGTAGCGGTCACCGCCGTCGCGGAGCTCGACGGCCTCGAAGGCGCCCGTGGAGGCGCCGCTCGGCACGGCGGCCCGGGCGATGGTCCCGTCGTCGAGGGCGACCTCGACCTCGACAGTGGGGTTTCCGCGCGAGTCCAGGATCTCCCGCGCGCCTACGGCATCGATGCTCGGCACGGGGGCAGCCTAACCAGCCGCGTGTCGGGGCAGCGCGAGCGCGGCCCCGGCACGCGGGGGACGACGGGTCAGTGCGCCTGCACCACCGGCTCCGCCGCGCGGTCGGCGAGCTCGTGGTCCGAGGGGCCGGTGAAGGCGCGGGACCGCTCCCGCGCCTCGCTGCTGCCCGTGAAGAGCGCGGCGTGCTCCGGGGCCGCGACCGCCGAGCTCCGCGGCTGCTGCGCCGGCGGCGTCCCGCCGTCCAGCCGGATCCGCGGCAGGCCGTATCCGTGCTCCCGCTGCAGCCAGACCACCAGGCCCTCGCGCACGTGACAGCGCAGGTCGAACAGAGTCGGCCCGTCCTTGGCACTGACCAGCGCCCGGACCCGGACGACGGAGCCCACGGCGTCGGTCACCTGCAGGATCCCGACCCGTCCGTCCCAGAGGTCGTTGCCGTCCAGGAGCCGCGCCAGCTCGGCCCGCATCTGCTCGAAGGGCACGCTCCAGTCGACGTCGATCTCCACCGAGCCGAGGACGGCGGACTGGGTCCGGGTCCAGTTCTCGAACGGCGTGGTCGTGAAGTAGGTCGAGGGCAGGACCATGCGCCGGTCGTCCCAGATGTGGACGACGACGTAGGTGAGGGTGATCTCCTCGATCCGTCCCCACTCGTCCTCGACCACCACGACGTCGTCGACCCGGATGGCGTCGGTGAAGGCCAGCTGCAGCCCGGCGAAGACATTGGCCAGGGACGTCTGCGCGGCCAGGCCGGCGACGATGGAGATCACCCCGGCGCTGGCCAGGATGCTGGCGCCGGCCGCGCGTGCCGACGGGAAGGTGAGCAGCATCGCCGCGGCAGCCAGGACACCGATGACCACGACGGCCAGCCGGCGCAGCAGCGATATCTGGGTGCGGACCCGCCGGGCGTGCCGGTTGTCCACGACGTCGACGTCGTAGCGGGCCAGGGCCAGGTCCGCGACGACGAAGACGGCGACCGCCATGAGCCAGCCGACCGTGGCGATGAGGGCCAGCCCCAGCGCCCGCACGACCGGTTGGTGCCAGCCCCCGAGAACCGGGGCCGCGTCCAGGAGGAGGGTGACCGCGGCCAGCACGAGCAGCGCGCGCAGTGGCGTGCGGCCCCGGCGCGAGAAGTCGGCAGCCACCGGCGATCGTCGGGCCAGACGCGCGATCAGGGCGCCGATGAGAATGCCGGCCAACCAGGCACCGGCGGCCGCGACGGCGAGGACGACGAGCACCTGCCAGGTCTGCGTCGGCATCAGGCTCTCCACCTCCGCCAGGTCGGCGGCGGAGAGGTCGGCGGCAGTCGGGAAGGACCTGCGGAACAGCGGAATCGCTCCTTTCGGACAGCGAGAGGCACGGGGCCCCAGCGCTGCAGCTCGGGGAGGGCGGCTCGGACGGCGCGTCGGCGCGCCGGGCCCGCGGCAGCCCCGCGACGGCGGGGACGGGCCGGCCCCGCGAAGGGGCTCGAGTCCCACGCTAGGGGCTGGCGGCCCGACCCGTCACCTGGAGTGAGGTGGGGTGGCCCACAGCGACGGGTGCCGCCCGGGCGGCACCCCGACGCTGACATGTGACGACAGTGGCTCGGTGGCCTGCCTGCGGCATCGGCTGGCTACGGTCCACCGGTGCGCTTCGACCGCGTTCTGGTCCGGGATGCGACGGCCGAGGACGTGCCAGCTCTGACCGACGCCCTGTTCCAGGCGATCAACTGGCAGGGCGCCGTGCGTGGCGGGGGCAGGGCCTCGGCACGGCGTTGCTCGACGCGCTGATCGTTCGCGCGCAGACCCGTGGGCTCCGCGCCATCTCGCTGAGCGTCGAGGACGGCAATCGAGCCAGGGTCCTGTACGAGCGCGCCGGTTTCCGGATGGTCGGCCGGGGCGGCGACTCCGACGTCATGCTGCGCAGCTTCTGAGGGGGCGCGGGCAGTCCCCCGCCCTCACCTCGAGGGGCGCGCGGCAGCCTCCACGTCGAGCTCACCGGCGTAGCGGCGGACGGCCTCGCGCAGGGCGTCCTCGACGTCCCAGCCTCGCTGCTCCGCAGCGGTGACGACGGTGAGCAGCCGCTCCCCCAGCTCCTCCGGGCTGGTCGCCTGCAGCTCGGCGGCTTCCGGCGTGCTCAGGCCGGCGCGCGCCGCCCGCCGGACCAGCGCCGCCCCCCAGGCGGCCGCCGGCTGCGACCGGGAGACGCCCTCGGTCGGGGAGCGCCGCTGCTTCTCCGCCTGCTTGATCTCCTCCCAGCCCGCCTCGACCTGCGCGACGTCCCGGGGTCCGGCGTTCCCGAAGACGTGCGGGTGCCGCCGGACCAGCTTGTCGACCAGGTCCCCGGCGACGGCGTCGACGTCGAACCGCCGGGACGGGCCGGCCTCGGCCGCCACCCGGGCGTGGAAGACGACCTGGAGCAGGACGTCGCCCAATTCCTCGCGCATGGCGACCAGGTCGTCGTCGACGATCGCGTCGTAGGCCTCGTGCGCCTCCTCCAGCAGGTAGCCGCGCAGCGACGCGTGAGTCTGCTCGGCGTCCCAGGGGCACCCGCCCGGCGACCGGAGCCGGTCCATCACCCCGACCACGTCGAGCAGCCGGGCACCGGGCGGCTCCGGTGCCCCCGCGACGACCGGCACCTCGGGGAACAGCGCGGCCTCCTCGTGGGCGACCAGGCAGACCACGTCCTCGCCGTGTGCGGCGGCTGCTGCGGCGTCCGCGACGTCCTGCACGGGCACGTCCGCCGCACGCAGTGCATCAGCGGCAGCGGCCGCCCCGGGCAGGGCGATGACCGACCGGTTCCCGGTGACCGCCCGCCAGCCGGCGGGCGCGAGGAGCGCGGGGAGGCGGGAGCTGACGGTGACGACGAGGGCGACGGGCACCCGGTCAGTCTCCGGGACGGTCGCGCCGCGCCCTACTCGGCCGGTGCGGCCACAGGGTCCTCGTCGCCGAGGATGTCGACCACGCCGCCGTCCGCCGCCACGAGCCGCCCGTCCTCGAGCACGCCGAACCGTGGGTTGACAGTCACACCGAGGTCCTCCCGCACGGCCTCCACCCGCCGGTTGCCGGCCTCCTGCACCGCTTCGGAGGCCTCGTTCTCCAACTGGGGACGGACCTCCTCGAACGACGGGTAGACGGGCCCCTCGACGAACGTGACGACGACGCCGCCCGCCTCGGGGACGGCAGTGGTGAATCCCGTGTTGGGCGCCGCTGCGGCAATGCCCTCGGCGAGCACGCCCGGCAGCTCCTCGGGACCGCGCGGCTCCAGCGCGGGCAGCGTCGTCGCCCCCGGGTACTGCGCGGCGACGGCGGGATAGGAGTCCGGGGCGGCGGTGAGCTGGGCGAGCACGGCGTCGGCGGTGGCCTGGTCGGGCACGGTGATGTAGCCGAAGGAGACCTGGGCGAGGTCCTCGCGGACCTCCCCGTAGCGGGCCCGGAGCGCCTCGTCGGTCAGCCCCTCGGCCTCCCCCTCGGCCTCGGCGATCTGGCGGCGCACCAGCTGCTGGCGCACGTTCTCGAACACGTCCTCGCGGCCGATGCCCTGCTGGGCCAGCTGGCCGAAGACCTCGGCGGGGTCGTCGTCGCCGAGCAGCTCGTCGATCCGCGCCCGGACGTCGTCGTCGTCGACGCGGACGTCATAGCGCTCCGCGGCCTCGGCGTAGACCTCCTCCTGCACCAGCAGGGAGAGCACGCGGCGGGTGAACGTCTCCTCGTCGGTCTCGGCGAAGGCCGCGACGGCCTCGTCGGTCAACCGCTCGTCGACGGCGGACCGGAGCTCGGTGACCGTCACCTGGCTGTCGCCCACGTAGGCGGCGACGTTCGGGGAGGTCCGGCAGGCGGCCAGCCCCGACACCGTGACGGCCAGGAGGAACCCGGTCGTGATCACCCGGGGAGCTCGACGCTTCAGCACGTCGGGAGACTCCCACACCGGATGTGACCGGCGACGCAGGGCACTCCGCCGAGCTCCGCGGCCGGGCGGGGCGCCCGTCCGCGTCCCGCCGGTCAGGCGGCGCGATCGACCGGCTTGCGCCCCTCGACGATCAGCGCGGTCGCCTGCTCGGCGGGGTGCATGCGCACCTCGAGGCCGGACAGAGCCGCGTGCTCACTGGTGCCGGCGGGCACCCGTTCGACGACGAAGCCGAAGGGCGCCATCTCCGCGCGGATGGAGGCCAGGTCGTAACAGAACCCGAGGTAGTGCTTCGCCCCGACGAACGTCTCCCGGATCAGCTGGACGGGGTGGACGAAGTCCTTTCCGCGCTCGCGGTTGCGTTCCATCCCGGCCCGGGCGAGCTCACCGTTCTCCAGGTACTGCCGGGCGACGGCCTCGACGTCGGGCGTGGCCAGCCGGAACACGCCGCCGGGCTTCAGCGCCTCGTAAGCGTGACGGAAGACGGCGCGGCCGATCTCGAGGGGGATGTGCTCGATGACGTTGTCCGCGTAGATGTAGTCCACGGAGCCCGCGGGCACCGGCCACGGCTGGGTGACGTCGAGGTAGGCGTCGGCCTGCCAGACGACGTCGGTGTTGATCCAGCCCTCGATCGGCTTGCGCCCGCAGCCGATGTTCACCCGCACGGGCCCGGACCGGCGGGCGGCCTCGAACTGTTCGCGGAACGCCCGCTTCCGGGCCGGCCGCAGGGCGCGGGAGAGCCCCGCGTGGACGTACGGGGACACAGCCTGCTTCACCGACATCGGGAAAACGTAGAACGCCGCGGCTCGTACGGACCCGCGCACCGGGCCGGCCCCACCCGTCCGGGGTGGTGCCTGGGGGTCAGGCGACGGTCACGGACGGCTGCTCGAGAACCGCACGCAGCACCGAGTGCAGGTTCTCCAGCAGGGCGACGTCGCGCAGCGGGGTCCTGCGGTCGGGGCCCACCGGCACCTTGAGCGAGATGGTTTCGACGGCGGCCTTGTAGGAGGCGCCGTCGGCCAGCCGGGCCAGCCGCATCTGCTGGGACTCCCGCAGTGGGACGGGTGAGATCCGGATGGCGCGGCCCTGCAGCGACACCTCGGTGATGCCCAGCGCGCGCATCGCCGTCCGGAAGCGGGCGACGGCCAGCAGGTTGAGCACCGGTGCGGGCGGCGCCCCGTAGCGGTCGGTGAGCTCGTCGAGGACGGCCTGCGCCTGCTCGTCGTCCTGGATCGAGGCGACCTTGCGGTAGGCCTCCATGCGCAGCCGCTCCCCCGGCACGTAGTCGTGCGGCAGGTGCGCGTCCACCGGCAGGTCGACCCGGACCTCGACCGGCTCGACCGGGGCGGCCTCGCCGCCGATCTGGGCGCGGTAGTCGGCCACCGCCTCCCCGACCAGCCGGACGTAGAGGTCGAACCCGACGCCGGCGATGTGCCCGGACTGCTCGCCGCCGAGCAGGTTGCCCGAGCCGCGGATCTCCAGGTCCTTCATCGCCACGGCCATGCCGGCGCCCAGGTCGGTGTTGTGCGCGATCGTGGTCAGCCGGTCGACCGAGGTCTCGGTCAGCGGCCGCGTCGGGTCGTAGGTGAAGTAGGCGTAGGCCCGCTCGCGGCCGCGGCCGACGCGACCGCGGATCTGGTGCAGCTGGGAGAGGCCGAAGGTGTCGGCGCGGTCGACGATCAGGGTGTTGGCGTTGGGGATGTCGAGGCCCGACTCGACGATCGTCGTCGCGACCAGGACGTCGTACTCCTTCTCCCAGAAGCCGACCATGATCCGCTCGAGCTCGTGCTCCTTCATCTGCCCGTGGCCGACGGCGACCCGCGCCTCGGGCACGAGGTTGCGGATCTTGGCCGCGGCTTTGTCGATCGACTGCACCCGGTTGTGGATCACGAAGACCTGGCCGTCGCGCAGCAGCTCGCGGCGGATCGCCGCTGCCATCTGCTTGTCGTCCCAGGCGCCGACGTAGGTCAGCACTGGGTGCCGCTCCTCCGGGGGCGTGAGGATCGTCGACATCTCGCGGATGCCGGTGAGGCTCATCTCCAGCGTGCGCGGGATCGGGGTGGCTGACATCGACAGGACGTCGACCGCCGTCCGCATCGACTTCAGGTACTCCTTGTGCTCGACGCCGAAGCGCTGCTCCTCGTCCACGATCACCAGGCCGAGGTCCTTGAACCGGGTGGTCGGCTGCAGCAGCCGGTGGGTGCCGACGAGCACGTCGATCTCGCCGTCGGCCAGCTTCCGGACGACCTCGTCGCTCTCCGCCTTCGACTGGAAGCGGGAGAGCACGGCGACGGTCACCGGGAACTGGGCGAACCGCTCGGCGAAGGTCTTGTAGTGCTGGTTGGCCAGCAGCGTCGTCGGCACCAGGACGGCGACCTGCTTGCCGTCCTGCACCGCCTTGAACGCCGCGCGGACGGCGATCTCCGTCTTTCCGTAGCCGACGTCGCCGCAGATGATCCGGTCCATCGGGACCGGCTGCATCATGTCGGCCTTGACCTCGTCGATCGCGCCGAGCTGGTCGGGGGTCTCCTGGAACGGGAAGGCGTCCTCGAGTTCGCGCTGCCAGACGGTGTCGGGGCCGAACGCGTGCCCCTTGGTGGCCATCCGGGCCGAGTACAGCCGGATCAGCTCGGCGGCGATCTGCTTGACCGCCTTGCGGGCCTGGTTCTTGGTCTTCTGCCAGTCGGCGCCCCCGAGCTTGGACAGCGCGGGCGCCTCGCCGCCGACGTAGCGGGTGAGCTGGTCGAGGGAGTCGGTGGGGACGAAGAGCCGGTCCGGCGGCTGGTTCCGCCGCGATGGTGCGTACTCGACGATCAGGTAGTCGCGCTGCCCGCCGTTGACGGTGCGGCTGATCATCTCGATGTAGCGGCCGATGCCGTGCTGCTCGTGCACGACGAGGTCGCCGGGCTGGAGCTGCGCCAGGTCGACGGCGTTGCGCCTGCGGGCCGGCATCTTCGTGGCGTCCCGCATGGAGGTGCCGCGCTGACCGGTGAGGTCGTGCTCGGTCAGGAGCGCGAGGCCGACGCCGGGGAACGCGAAGCCGGACTCGAGGTTGCCCTGGGTGACGTGGGTCAGCCCGGTGTCCGGTGCGTTCGCGATGTCGGGCACCAGCCGCACGCCGAGGTCGGCCTCGGTGAACTGGTCGGCCGCACGCTGCGCGGGCCCGGGACCGGCGAAGGTGACGACCACCCGCCAGCCCTCGCGGTGCCACCCGCGCATCCGGTCGATCGCCGCGGCCTGGTCACCGTGGAACCGCTCGACGGTCGACGCGTCGAGGGTGACCTGCTCGTCGTCGTCCTCGGACTGCAGGGTGAAGGCACCGGTGGTCCACCAGGGCAGCCCCCGGATCCGCGCCGCGGTCTCGACCTCGGCGAGGTCCCGGAAGGACGACGCGCCGAGGTCGATCGGCGCCTGCCCGGCCTCGGCGGCCGTCGACCAGGAGGCGGCGAGGAACTCCTCGGCGGTGCGGACCAGGTCCGCGGCCCGGCTGCGGACCCGCTCGGGGTCGCAGACCAGCACGTGCGTGCCGCGGGCGATCAGGTCGGTGAGCAGCTGCATCTCGCCGGTCACCAGGGCCGGAATGAGCGACTCCATCCCCTCGACCGCGATGCCCTCGGCCAACTTGCCCAGGATCTCGGCGAGCTCGGGGTGCTCGGTCGCGAGTGCGGCCGCGCGCTCGCGGACCTCCGGCGAGAGCAGCAGCTCGCGGCAGGGCGGGGCCCACAGCCGCTCGGGCCGCTCGTCGAGGGAGCGCTGGTCGGCGGCCGAGAAGTAGCGCAGCTCGTCGACCTCGTCGCCCCAGAACTCGACCCGCACCGGGTGCGGCTCGGTCGGGGGGAACACGTCGAGGAGGCCACCGCGGACGGCGAACTCGCCGCGCTTCTCGACGAGTTCGACGCGGGTGTACGCGGCGTCGGACAAGGCCCGCGCGACGTCGTCGAGGTCGGCGGCGTCCCCAGGCTTCAGCTCCACCGGGACCAGGTCGCCCAGCCCGGGGGCGAGCGGCTGCAGCACGCTCCGCACCGGGGCGACGAGGACGTCGATGGTGCCGTTCTCGCCGGGGTGGGTCAGGTCGCGCAGGACGGCCAGCCGGCGGCCGACGGTGTCCGCGCGCGGGCTGAGCCGCTCGTGCGGCAGCGTCTCCCAGGCGGGGAAGACCTCGACGCGGCGACCCGGGACGAAGCACCGCAACTGGTCGGCGACCTGGTCGGCGTCCCGCTCGCCCGCGGTGACCACCAGGACCGGCACGCCGGCGCCCGGCCGCTGCGCAGCGAGAGCCGCGGCCACCAGCGGCTGGACGGGCGGCGGGGCCGTGACGGCGAGCGAGGCCTGACCGGCCGAGGCCACCACGTGCGCCATGCCGGGATCGGTGAGGACGACGTCGAGCACGCCGCGCAGGGTCACGGGTGGGTCACTCCTGAGGCCGGTGGCCACACGTCGCGCCCGATGCGCGGGGGCCGACCGCCCAGGTTAGTCGGCGACGGCCGGCACCGCCGTCCCGCGGGGGCGAGCGCCTGCTCACGCCACGATCTCGAGCAGTCCCCGGCACATCGCCGCGGTGGTGTGGCCGCGCTCGACCTGCTCGCGCCCGTGCCGCCCCATGGCTGCGGCCATGTGCCGGTCGGCGAGCAGCTCCAGGATCCGGGCTGCCATGGCGGCGGGGTCTTCGGGCGTCACCAGGAAACCGGTCTCGCCGTCGCGGAAGTAGTCGTCCATCCCCGGGGTCGCGCAGGCGACCACCGGACGGCCGACGGACAGCGCCTCCAGCCCCACGGTCATCCCCGAGGCGTGCAGATTCGGCCGGGTGGCCAGGGCGACGACGCTGGCCGACGCATAGAGGTCCCTGGCCCGGGCGTGCGGCACGAACTCGACGGTCCGGACGCCGTCCGGCGCCGGGAGCGAGGACGTCGTCGCCACGAAGCACTCGACGTCCGGGCGCTCCTGCCGCACGAGCTCGAGCGCTGCGAACAGCGTCGCCGGGTCGCGGTCGCGGTCGCCGCCCAGGCTGACCACCTTCGGCCGCTCCGGGTACTCCGGCGCGAAGCGGTAGAACTGCTCGTCGATGCCGAACTGCAGGTAGGAGACCGGCGGCCCCTCCGGACCCAGCCATGCGCGCACAGCATCGACCTGGGGACGGCTGAGGCACCACAGGCCGTCCAGCGACGCGAGCACCTCGCGGTGCGCCGCGAGCCGCTCCGAGTCCTCGATGCCGAGACGGTCGGTGACCCATATGGCGCCGCTGAACAGGCGCCGTCCAGGAGCGGAGGCCACGAGCCGCTCGACGGTCCCCTCGTCCCAGCACAACGCCACGTCCGCGGCGGCCCGCCGCCGCGACCGGCCGGTGGGCAGGCCGGCGTTCCGCACGAGCCGCTGCAGCCGGGTGACCGGCGGAAGCTCGACGTCGGTGACCCTCCGCCCGTCGGCCGGGAAGGCAACGGCGATCGTCGCCGTACCGTCCCCTACGGGTGTCCAGGTCTCGCCCGCCGTCCGCGTTCGCACCACGCCCGCGCCGCCTGTCCGCCGCCTGAAGACCCCGCGCCGTGACGGCGAAGGCGAGAGATTGTCGCCCGCGCCGCCCTCCCGGCACGACGGATCGCACCGTTCCTCCACCGTCGGGGTGAGACGGCGGCCGTGTCAGCCCGGGTGGGCGGAACCGGACACCTACATTCGTGCGCGAGCACCCCGGCCGTTCCGGGAACCCGCCCCGCCGACTGGAGGTCACGTGACGGCGACGTCCGGCTCCGCGCACGGGGGTGCGACGCGACGGGTGCGCGTCTACGGCTCGGTGCGCTCGGCCCAGCTGGAGCGCTTCCGCACGATGACGCCGGCCCTGGTGCTGCACCGGGAGCGGCGGTACGACTTCGACGCGGCGCTGGCCGACGGGCCATCACCGGTCCGGCAGCTGGGCCGGCTCGCCACGGTCCTGCATCTGCTGCGGACGCCCTACGACGCGGTGGAGCTGAACGAGCCACTGATGGTCCACCGCTGGGGCTCCGTCGCGGCCCAGGTCGCGGCCGTCCGCCTCCGCGCCGTGCTGACCCGACGTCGTCCGACGGTCGGTGCCTACTGCATCGACATCACCGACCCGGCCGACCGGCTCGCCCTCGATCGCCGGCTCCCTCACCCGCTGGCCCGGTGGTTGTCGCGGCGGGTGCTGTCCTTCGTGGTCGGCGGGATGGATCGGCTGGCTTTCGGCACCGAGGGCTCCCGCCGTCTGCTCGAGGAGTACGTCGACCCCGCCACGGTGGCCGCCCGCGCGCGAATGTTCCCCGCCCTGCCGCAGCCCTGCGACTGCCCGCCCGGCCCGGGCCCGGACCCGACGACCGTCCTCTTCGTCGGCGCCTTCAAGGAGCGCAAGGGCATCCGTCAGCTCCTGGCGGCGTGGGACGAGTTGCCGCCCGGGCACGGGCTGCGGCTGCGGCTGGTCGGCAAGGGCGAGCTGCTGCCCGACGTGCATGCCTGGGCGGCCGGCCGGGACGACGTCGAGCTGGTGGTGGACCCGCCGCGTGCCGAGATCCACGCACTCCTGCGCCGGGCCCACGTGCTGGTGCTGCTGTCGCAGCGCAGCGGCTGGTGGCGTGAGCAGGTCGGGCTGCCGCTCCTCGAGGGGCTGGCGCACGGGTGTGAGGTCGTCACCACCGACGAGACGGGCATCGCCGGCTGGCTGGCCGAGCACGGCCACACCGTCGTGCCGGCGCATGCCCCGGCGCGTCAGGTCGCGGAAGCCATCGGGGTCGCCGCCGCTGCGTCACGCTCGGCCGACGAGGTCCGCGCGGCGCTGCCGCGCACGGACACCCGCATCGACGCCGATCACTGGCTCCTGGGCGGCCGGCCCGACGTCCCCGCGGCGGAGGAGCGGCGCGCCGGCTGAGCCGCGCAGCAGGTCAGGAGGTGAGCGCGCGGGCGACGCGGCCCACCGGCTCCTCGGCGTCGATCGCGGCCAGTGCTCGGCGCAGGATCGTCGAGGAGGTGTGCACCGTGTACGGGAAGTACCGGACCTCCACCCCGACGGCGGCGAAGTCCCGTTCCAACGCGATGCCCTTCGGCGTCCCGCGCCAGTCGTCGCCCTTGAAGAGCACGTGGAACCGGACCTCCCGCCAGGTGTCGATCTTGTCGGGGACGGTCTCGGCGTGCACCTCGTCGACGAAGCGCAGGCTGCGGACGATCTCCATCCGCTCGGCGAGCGGCACGACCGGCAGCCGGCCCTTGCTCTGCAGCAGCATCTCGTCGGAGACGACGCCGGCGATCAGGCGGTCGCAGTGCTCGGCGGCGTGCCGGAGGATGTTGAGGTGCCCGATGTGGAACAGGTCGTATGCGCCGGGCGCATAGCCGACCACCTCGGATCCGCTTCGTCCCGCCATGTCGTTTCCCCCGTGGTGCCGCGCGATCGTGTACGTCGAGTCGAACAGTCGAGCTGACGCTGCGTCATCACCCACGGAGCAGGTTCACCCGAACGTAGGGGCTCTACGCCCCGGTGGCCCGCCGCCCCTCGGTGCACCGGTCACTTTGGGTCACCGACGGGAGCGCCGGCTCAGCTGTCGAGGAGGACGGCCCTCAGCGTGGCGACCGCCGCCCCGACCCGGCCGGCCGTCGCCGCGAAGCAGGCGTCGTCCCGCCCGTACGGGTCGGGGACGTCGTCCTCGGCCGGCCAGGGCCGCTGCGGCCGCAGCGCCGGCGCCCGGGCCACGAGCCAGACCAGCCGTTCGGGCACTCCCTGCGTCGGCCAGTCGTGGCCCGCTGCCGCCCGCGCCAGCACGACCAGGTCGACGAACTCCAGGAGGGTGAAGGTCCGCCGCAGCGCCCGTGGCTGGAGTGCGACGACGGCGGACCGGTGCGCCTTCTCCGCGGTGAGCACCAGGTCCGCGCGGGCCACGTCTGCCGGGGTGAGCCCGCGGGCGGCGAACCCGGTCGGGTCCGCGCCGGCGGCCGTCAGCAGTCGGGCCATGGGCGGCTCGACCGGCCGGCCGACGAGCGCCCGCGTCCCGGCGCTGCGGACCTCCACGCCGGCCCCGGGGCCGAGCGCGGCCCGCAGCAGGTACTCCATCGCGGGCGAGCGACAGACGTTGCCGGTGCAGACGGTGAGGACCGACCATCGCTCGTCCTCGGCGGGCGCCTGCGGCGTCGTCACCGCACGTCGGCGCCGGGACGTGCCGTGCGGCCGGCCCCGTTCACCCCTGCGCCACCCCGGCGGACGGCCGTCAACGCCAGGGCGGCCGTCTCCTGGTCCGCCTCCATGCTGCTGGCGTAGCCGTAGACGTCGGCCCGCTGGCGCACGTGGCTCAGCACCATGCCGACCACGCGGGCCCCGGCGCGTTCCAGCAGGCTCAGTCCCGCCCGCAGTTCCTTTCGGCGCAGCTTGGTCGAGTCCCCGACCAGCAACGTTCCCGAGACCGCCCGCGACAGCACGACGGCGTCGGTGACGGCCAGCAACGGCGCCGTGTCGAAGATGACCACGTCATGGGTCCGCTCGAGGGTGGCCACCAGGTCGGTCATCGCCGGGGCCGCCAGCAGCTCGCTGGGATTCGGCGGCAGTGGGCCGGTCGTGAGGAGGCGCAGGCCCGACGGCCCCCAGGGCTGCAGGACGTCCTCGACGTCGGCCTGCCCGATGAGCACCGAGGTCAGGCCGGCGCCGTGCTCCAGTCCGAACGTGTCGGCAACCGAGGGACGGCGGAGGTCGGCGTCGACCAGAGCCACCGTCAGGCCCGCTTCGGCGAGCGCGATGGCCAAATTCGCCGCGACCGTCGACTTGCCCTCCCCCGGCCGCGCCGAGGTGATCTGGAGGGACAGCGTCCGGCCCGGCTCGACTACGAACTGGACGGCGGTCCGCAGCGCGCGGTAGCCCTCGGCCTCGATGCTGTACGGAGCAGCGCTCACGACCAGGCTGCGGCGGCCGTCGACGGCCGGACCGGCGTCGAGGGACGCGAGGACCGGCAGCGGGGTGACCGTGGACACGTCCTCCGGAGAGCGCACCCGGGTGTCGGTGGCGTCGCGGGCCAGCGCGGCCAGCACACCGACGAAGAGCCCGGCGACGAGGGCTGCCGCCAGGTTGAGCGCCGTGCGCGGGGAGTCCGGGGACCGCGGCTCCACGGCGGGAGCGACGGTCGTGGCCTCGACCGTCGGCTTGCCGTCCTGGGTGGCGGGTGCGAGCTCCTCGACCGTCGTCCCGAGCTGCTCGGCGACCGCGTCGGCCAGTTCCACCGCACGCGCCGGGGAGGGATCGCTGACGGTCACGTCCACGACCACCGTGTCGGGAACCACCGAGGTGGACACCTGGCCGGCCAGGGCCCGGACGCTGGTGTCCGATCCCTGGGCGTCGATGACCGGCTGCAGGACGGTGGGCGTCCGGGCCAGGAGGGCGTAGGACGTCACCGCCTGCTGGGTGTAGTTGGAGCCCTGCGCCAGCTCGTTGGCCGAGTTCCCGAACTGCAGGGAGAAGAAGACACTGGCCGTCGCCGAGTACGAGCGGGTGGCGGCGGCCGAGCCGATACCGGCGACGACGACGGCGAAGAGAACCGCCGCGGTCACCCAGGTCCACCGACGACGGATGACGGCGACGAAGGCCCCAACGCTCACGATCTCCTCCTCAGGACGGCGCCGGGCAGCCGACGACGCGGGGGGACGCTACCCAGGCGCGACGGTCCGGCGGACCTGTCCCCTCCGAACGAGTGAGCCGTCGGCAGGCGCGACGAGCGGCCCTGTCCGGCGTCGAGGGACCCGCTGGATCCCCACACGCCGCCAGCTCCTGGTCCCCGGTCGGCCGCCGCTGCCCCCCATCCGGAGGAGACCGGCTTGGCCGGTCCGGCAGGCCCCCGCAGACTCGGTCCGTGATGACCCAGGGGGGCGGCGCCGCGCCCGTGGGCGGCCTGGTCCTCCGGCCCGGCCCGTCCCGGCGGTCCCTGGTGGCGATCACGGACCCGGACGTCGTCCTCGGAGCGGTGCTCGCGACCTGGATCCTCTTCCCGGCCTCGAGGGTGCCGCCCAAGATCGGCTGGGCGCTGCTGGCACTGAGCCTCGCCCTGGTGCTGGTCGCGCTGGGCCGGTATGCCGATCGGCTCCGCTGGTCGGCCCCCGCCACCCTGCTGCTGCTGCCCGGTCTGTGCGCGGTGCTGTCGGCGCCCCGATATGGCTCGCTCGCCGATCTTCTGCAGACGGCGGCGACGACCCTCCTCCTGGTGGGCTGCGCTCTGTTGGCCGCCCACTGTGACCGCCGGCGGACCGACCGCCTGATCGTCCTCGTGCTGCTCGTCGCGCTCGCCGAGCTGGCCGTCGCGGCGGCGAGCGCCGTTCTCGGCACCCCGGCCCCGTGGGGCTACCTGGGAGAGCCGGGCGCCCTGTTCGGGGTCAACGAGCTGCTGCCCGCGGTCGGGGGTCGGGCCACGGGAACGATGGCCCATCCGATCCCCTTCGGCACCCTCATGGCCGTCGCCTCGGTCCTGGCCCTCTTCGCGCTCCCGCGGTACGGCCGGTCCGTCCGGGTGGCCGCGTCGGCGGGCTTCGCGGCCGGGGTCCTGCTCTCCGGCAGCCGCAGCGCGGCCCTGGTGCTGGCGGTGTGTCTCGTCCTCGGCTGGTTCTGGCCCGGGGTGGCCCGGGTGGGCGCGCCCGCCCGGCTGGTCCTGGTCGGCGGGGTGGCCGCCGCGCTGTTCCGCGTCGACCTCGCCGGGCTGACCGCGGTGTCGTCGCTGGCCGAGAGCGGGTCGCTCACCCACCGCCTGGGCGCCGTGGACGCGGGCTTCCGGCTTCTCGGGCGTCCGGCCGGGGAACTGCTGCTCGGCAGCGGGGCCGGGTCGTTGCCGGCGCTCTTCGCCGACGGCCTCCTCCAGCAGGACGGCTTCCGGGCCGTGGACAACCAAGTGGTGACCACCTTCGCCCTCGCCGGTCTGGTCGGCGTGGCGGCCCTGCTCGCCGCGGTGGGCACCGGTCTGCTCCGTGGCGACCGGGCCAGCCGACCCGCCGCGCTGGTGGTCGTGCTGATGTTCCTCTCCTTCGACGTCCTGCAGTGGACCGCCGCGGCCGTGCTCCTCGCCGTCCTGATCCCACTCGGGACCGCCCGTCCGACGAGCGCCGATGTCGGGGAGGACCCGCACGGCGGGTGGGGGCACGACGACCGACGCGGGAACCTCGCCCGGTGAGCGACGAGATCACGGTGCTGCAGTCGTTCCCCGAGCCGCGGCCGACCACGAACCCGTACGTGGTGATGCTGCGGCGCAGCCTCGAGGACGAGCCGGCCCTGCGCGTGCTGACCTTCACCTGGCGGCAGGCGCTGCTCGGCCGCTACGACCTCTTCCACGTGCACTGGCCCGAGATCCTGGTGTCGGGCCGGAGCTCGGCGAAGGCATGGGTGCGGCGGGCGCTGTTCCTGGCGTTGCTCCTCCGGCTGCGACTGACCGGCACCCCGATGGTCCGCACGCTGCACAACCTCCGACCCCAGGAGGGGGTTCCCCGCCCGGCGGCGCTCCTACTGCGGCTGGCCGAGCGCTGGACGTCCCTGTCGGTGCGGCTGAACGAGACCACGCCGGTCGACGAGCGCAGCCCGCACGTCACCATCCCGCACGGCCACTACCGCGACTGGTTCGCCGCGCATCAGGCTCCGCCTCGCGAGCGGCACCGTGCGGTCTTCGTCGGCCTGATCCGACCGTACAAGAACGTCGACGGGCTGATCCGGGCCTTCCGCACGACGGCGGACCGCGCACCGCGGGTCCGACTGCAGATCGCCGGCGAGCCGGCGAGCCCGAAGCTCGCGGACACCCTCCGCATCGCCGCGGCGGGCGAGCCGCGGGTGGCCCTGTCCCTGGAGTTCCTCAGCGACGAGCGACTGGTCGAGGCGGTGTCCCGCGCCGAGCTCGTCGTGCTGCCCTACCGCGAGATGCACAACTCCGGAGCCGCGCTGATGGCCCTGTCGCTGGACCGGCCGGTCCTGCTCCCCGACAACGAGGTGAACGCCCGGCTGGCGGCCGAGGTCGGTGCCGACTGGGTGATCCGGTACGACGGCGAGCTGACCGGGCAGGTGCTCCTCGCCGCGCTCGAGGAAGCCGGGCACATCCCGCCGGAGGCTCGACCCGACCTCAGCCGCCGGGAATGGGACCGTACGGGGGCCGACCACACGGCGGCCTACCGGCTGGCGCTGCAGGTCCCCGGCCGGCGCGTGCCCGGGGCCTGAGCGAGGCCGCCGGGCGCGTCCTGGTCGCGGCTCACGCGGCGGCCGGCCGCCGGTACTCCTGGTAGGCGACCCCGACCGTCCCGGCCAGCATGCCGGCGCCCCGCGCGGCGGTGCGCAGGCCGGCCGCCTCGTGCCGGGCCGAGCGCGTGACCTTCCCGAGGCTCCAGCGCGCAGCGCCGGCGACCACCCGTGGCACCCCCCGCGCGACCGCACGCACCCGGGCCCCCACCCGGGCCGCCGCCGTCCCGGCCAGGACGAGGTCGACCCGGCTGGTCGAGTTCCCGGAGCGGAAAGCCCGCCGCAGCACCCACTGCCGCGTCATCCGGGACACCGGCACCCGGTCGATGACGACTGCCTCGTCGCACCACACCATGGTCTCGCCGGCCGCCACCAGCCGTCGGGTGAACAGCGTGTCGCTGCCGCCGGTGATCCCGAACGCGGGATCGAACCGCAGCCCGGTGCGGCGCAGCACCGCCATGTCCAGCAGCAGGTTGTTGGTGGCGGCGACCCGGATCGGCGTGCCCGTGGGCAGCCGCCTCCGGCGGAAGAAGTCACCGGCCTGCACCCACGGGTCCAGCGGCCCGTCGAACGCCGAGATCACGGCGCCGGCAACAGCCGCTGCACCCGAGCGGGCGCGGGTCTCCAGCAGGGAGCGTAGCCACTGCGGACGGGGCCGTTCGTCGTCGTCGATGAACACGAGCAGGTCCGCCGAATCTCCTTCGTCCAGCACCCGGTTGCGCGCCGCGGCGATTCCCGGGGTCGGCTCCACGACGTACCGCACCCGGGGGGAGCCGAGGGCCTCCACCACCGGGCGCGCGCTCCCCTCGGCGTCGTTGTCGACGACCAGGACGTCGACCCGGTACTCCGGCCCCGTCACCTCGGCCGCCTGCTGGAGCAGCAGGGGCAGGATCTCGCGCAGGTCGGTGGCGCGCCGAAAGGTGATCACGCCGATGGTGACGGCGGCGCTCCTCCGCTCGCCCGGTGCCCGTGCCGCCTCCGTCACGATGGTTCTCCTGCCGCGGTGGTGAGGCGTGAGATCTGCGTGCGGTACCGCAGGGGGTCGTGGCGCCGTCTGGCCTCGTCGGCGTCGCGGACGGCGGCCCGGGCCAGGGCCGGCCAGTCGGCGACCGCCCGCTGGACCGCGTCGGCCCACGCTCCGGCGTCGCCGGGCGGAACGGCCTGCGCCGTCGTGTAGCCCGCGGCGGCCTCGAGCAGGCCGCTGCTCGCGCTGACCAGGACCGGCCGCGCCGCCAGGACCGCTTCCACGGCCGTGTTCCCGAACGGCTCGTCGAGGACCGAGGGGATGAGGACGACGTCCGCGTCCCGCAGCGCCGCCCAGACGTCCGGCACGAACCCCAGGAACTCGACCCGGTCCGCCAGCCCCGCGTCCCGGACCTGCGCCCGGAGCCCGGTCTCGAACCACTCGTAGCCGGGGAAGACGGAGCCGGCGAGCGCGAGACGAGCGTCGATGCCCCGCCGGCGCAGCTCGGCCAGCGTGGCGACGGCGACCTGTGGGCCCTTCCGCGGGGAGAGCCGGCCGACGTAGAGGAGCCGGACCGGGCCGGTCAGCCGCGGGCGGGGCGGGCAGACCTCGGGCGGCCCGGCGACGCCGTTGTAGACGACCACCGACCGGGCCTCGACCCAGGGCACGGACGCCAGCAGGACCGACCGGCTGTAGCGGCTGTTCACCACCACCCGGTGCGCCAGGACGGCCGGCAGGGCAAGGAGCCGGCGCAGCAGTCCGGGTGCGCCGCTCTCGGCCTCGTGGACGTGCAGCACGACCCGGCGCCTCAGCAGGCGCGCCACGAGCGACCAGGTGGGCACGGTGACGGTGCTGACGTAGACGGCGGTCGTCCCGACGGCACGGATCAGCCGGCAGGCGGGAACCAGTCCGCGCAGGAAGTCCGCGAGCAGATCGACCAGCCCCCGCGGGGTCAGGGCGCTCTTGCGCAGGACCGGCATCCGGCAGAAGACGATCCGGGCGCCCCGGCCTTCCAGCTCCGGCACGAGCGGCCCGCGCCCTGGGAGCGCGACGACCACCCGGTGGCCGTCCGCTACCAGGCCGCTGACGGACTCGGCCAGCATGCGGTCGGAGCCGTAGAGCTCGGCGCCCGGATGCACCACGAGGACCGATCCGCCAGGCTCCCTCCGGTCGCTGCCGCGCCGGTCGGGGGTGGTTCCGCGGAGTAGGGCGGCGCCCGCCAGGAGGAGTCCGGCACAGGCCCCACGCACGGCCGCGAACACCAGTGCCGGCTGGCGCAGCAGCTGTCGCCGTCCACCGCGGAGGAGGATCTCGCGGCTCACGGCGGGGGTGGTGAGGACCCAGCGCAGCAACCGTCCGCGCGGGAGGTGCCGGGCGGCGAAGCGCAGCCGGTTCAGGCAGTTGTAGCGGTAGTAGAGCGCCGACTTGGCCCGGCCGGGAGTGGGACCCTGCGTGCCGCCCGCGTCGTGCACGGCCTCGAGGTCGTTCCGGACGACGGGGAACCCACCCACCGACCGGCACCGGTAGCTGAACTCGACGTCCTCCCAGTACAGGAAGTAGGACTCGTCGAAGTCCCCGGCCCGGCGCAGCAGATCGTCGTGCAGCGCCAGACATGCCGCGGTCACCCACTCGACCGCGGGCCCGGACGAGATTCGGCCGCCGGCCGTCTGCCGGCCGCGGATCCGGCCGCTGTCGAGGAAGAGCCGGGAGCCGGAGAAGAAGTCCGCGCCGTCCGAGGTCCGGATGCGGGGGCTGACCAGCGCCATCGGCTCACGGAGCACGTGCCGGCGCAGCTCCGCCACCACCTCGCCCGGCACCGCGGCGTCCGGGTTGAGCAGCAGGAAGCACACGCAGCCGGCCGCGCGCGCGGCGCGGATACCGGCGTTGACCCCGGCGCCGAAGCCAGGGTTGTCGGGCATCGCGACGAGGTGCCATCCCTGTTCGGCGGCGAGCGTCTCGATCGCGGCCCGCTCCGCGGCGGAGGACCAGTTGTCCACGACCACCACGACGACCGGCTGTCCCGCGAGGTCCGTCGCCGCGAGGTGGGTCGCCAGCAGGTGGGAGGAGGCGTAGTTGACCACGACGACGCCCAGCAGCCCGTCGCCGTCCCGGATCGGAGATGCGCCGGCCGCGCTCATCGGGCCGGCCCATCGGTCCGCCGCAGCTTCCGGCGCACGTAGAGGAGGTTGGCCAGCACCTGCGATCCGGCGACCCCGATCACGGAGCCGATGACGGGTCCCACCGCACCCAGCGATCCCGCGAGGTACCAGGACAGCCCGACGTTGACCGGGAGCATCAGCACGATCATCAGCGCCTGGAACCGGAGCCCGGCCGAGTCGGTCATGAACATGCCGAGGGGGTACTTGACCCCCTGCAGGACCATCAGCAGCGCAAAGGCGGCGACCAGCGGACACCCCAGCAGGATGCGGCCTCCCGAGGCGAGCTCGGCGAGCCAGGAGGACGCCAGCGCCACGCCGCCCGCCATGAGGGCCGCCAGGCCGCCGAACAAGCCGGCCATGGGCACCGGCGAACTCTGCCTCCCGCGCGCCCGCGCCCGCGCGTAGACCGGCCAGAGGGTGACCCCGGCCGCGCTCACGACGGCCCAGATCGGCGTGAACATCTGCGCGGCCAAGGTGTACTCGGCCAGCGCCCCTGCGTCGGCGCGGTGACTCAGCACGATCCGATCGGTCTGCATCGCGATGGGCAGCGCGATCATCTGCACGAGCATCGGCCACGCGACGTCGAACACCCGTGCGCCGCGGACGGTCCGCCAGCGCGGCACGTCCCGGAGCGCCCGCCCGAGGGCCGGGCGCAGCTCCCGGCCGGCGAGCACCGTGAGCAGGACGCTGAGCAGCAGCGTCGCAGCGTAGGCGACCACGGCGACGGCCGGACCGATTGGCACGTCCCACCACATGAGCACCAGCACGGTTCCCAGCACCAACGGCGTCTGCGCTCCGAGCACCAGGATGGAGACGTGGTTGCGCCCGAGCCCGGCGAGGACGCGCTGACCGATGCCGACGGGCATGGCCGCGGCGATGAGCAGCAGGCACGTCATCGCCACCGGTGGCCCGGAGCCCGGCAGCAGCCCGGCACCCAGCAGAGTCGGCCACAGCCCGGAGACCGTCAGGGTCACCGCCACGAGCGCGAGGACGGCGGCCGAGCCGAGCAGTACCCGGAACGCGGTGACCAGGACCCGCCAGACGTGGTCGTCCTGCCCCGGCCGAGGCGCCGCTCCGACGGCGTTCATCACAGCCGCAGAGATCCCCAGGTCGGCGAAGGGCAGCAGGGCGCCGATCCCCACCAGCAGGCCGTACTGGGCGAAGGCGTCGCGACCGTAGTTCTCGATCACCAGCCGGGTCAGCACGATGCCCAGCAGCGCGGACACCGGGAGGACGACGAGGCGGCTTCCGGCACCGCGGGCCATTCCGCGCCAGACGGTGCTCCGGCCGGCCTCGACGGCAGGATCGGCCGTGCGGACCGCGCCTGCGCTCATGGCTCTTCTCCCCCGTCCAGCCAAGCCTGCGTCACGCGTCGAGCAGCCCCGCCCCGTCCGCACGGACCACTGGACCAGCGTGTCAGCCGACGCCTCCGCGGGGACCGCGGACGAGGCGGCCCTCACCCCGGGGGGTGAGGGCCGCCTCGTCCACGGCTGCCTCAGGCCGTGGTGGGCGCGGTGCCGGAGGGGCCTGCCCACAGATCGTCGACGTCGACCCGCAGCGGCTTGGTCGCCGAGCCGGAGAGGAACGCCGCCACCCCGACACCACCGGGGCCCTGCAGGGCCGCCGTGGAGTCGCTGGCCGACACCTGCCAGGCGGCGGGCTCCGCCGTGCCGGCCGGCCAGGCCTTGGCACCCAGCACCGAGGTGCCGCTGCCACTGACGTCGAGCCGCACCAGCAGCACCATGCCCGGGGTGTAGACCACCCCCGGCAGCTCGGCCGCGGTCAGCTTGGTCTCCCGCCCGGCCTCCAGCCGGGACAGGCCCAGCACCACCTTGCCGGTGGCGGTCACCTTCAGCGACGCCCGGTAGTCAGCCGCCTCTACCCGCCGGCCGACCAGGTACACGTACCCACCGCCGCCGGTGGGCAGCGCGTCCAGCGACACCGCCGTCTGCACCGCCACGTCGGCCACCGAGACCCCGGTCAGATAGCCCGACGAGGACCTCCCGACGCCCAGCTGCAGGTGCCCGACCCCGTCGGAGACCGACGCCGGTCCCGCCATCGACCAGGCACCCCCGACGTCGGCGGTACCCCAGCCCTCGGCCACCGACCGGCCGAACGAGTCGGCAGCCGCCGCCGGCGGCGCGGACGAGTCGCTGATCATCACCGACCGCGTCACCGTGCCGCTGGCACCGGCGTCATCGGTCACCGTCAGCCGCACCGGGTAGGTCCCGGCCGTGCCGTAGGTGTGCGTCACCGTCGCGCCCTCACCGGTGGCCCCGTCCCCGAAGTCCCAGGCGTAGCCCTGGATGGTCCCGTCCGGATCCGCGGAACCCGACCCGTCGAAGGTCACCGACAGCCCGGACCCCGACGCCTCGAACGCCGCTGCGGGCGCCTGGTTGACCGGCGCGGTGACCACCACGGACGCCCCGTGGCGGGCGGTGGCTCCCTTGTCGTCGGTGACCGTGAGCGTCACGGGATAGGTCCCCGCAGCCTCGTAGGTGTGGCTGGCCGTCGCGCCTGATCCGGTGGACCCGTCGCCGAAGTCCCAGGCGTAGCCCTGGATGGTCCCGTCCGGATCCGTGGAGCCGGTGGCGTCGAAGGCCACGGTCAGGTCGTCCGGCGTTGACGAGAACGTCGCGGTCGGCGCGATGTTGGCCGCGTTGCCGGTCCGCCCCAGCTCGTTGTGGGCGGCGACCCGGGCGGCCGAGAGCGCCTGGGGGTAGAGGGCGACCTCGTCGATCCGGCCGGCCAGGAAGGCGGCGCCGGTCCAGGGGCTGTCCCCGCCGATCCGCCAGTAGCCCGTCATGGGCTGACCCCAGCGCGTGTCGGCCCGGCTGGCGACCAATCGACCGTCGACGTACAGCGCCATGCCCTCTGCGCTCAGCGAGGCGACGACGTGGTGCCACCGACCGTCGTTGTGTCCCGCACCGCTGCTGATGCTGCGGGTCTCGGCCGGCCACACGCCGAAGTACACGCGACCCGCGCCGTCGAGGTAGACGTGCCGGTCGTAGCTGGTGCTGGTGCCCGTGTTCGCGTTGCCGAAGCCGATGATCTTGCCCCCGGCGGTAGAGGTGGTGTTGAACCAGGCCTCGACGCTGAACGTCTGAGGGGCCGGCACCGGCTGCGCGGTGGCGAGGAAGCCCGTGCTGCTGCCGTTGAACTGGAAGGCCGTGTCGGGGTCACGGGCGAGCGCCCCGGCCCGGCCGCGGGTCACCCCTGAGTTGATCGTCATGTCAGCGGCGCCGATCCGGTCGTAAGCGGTCGCGCCGGACGCCTCGCCCAGCGACCAGAGGGCCACGGCGCCGTCGGCCCGCACGGTCTCCAGGTAGGGCCGCCGCGGCGGTGCCGTGCCGGCCGCGACGTCGACCGACGTCCAGGCCGAGACGACCCGGTTGCCCGACGGGTCGCTGACCGCGACCCGGTACCGGTGGGAACCGGCGGTCAGTCCGGTGTCGGTGAACGCCAGCATCGGAGTGTTCCACCAGGCCGAGGGCGCGGTCACCGTGTGGACCGGCGTGGTCGTGTCACCGTCCCGGTAGACGCGGTAGGTCAGGTTCTCGTTGTCCGCGTCATGGGCGGACCGCCAGCTGACCCGCACCGACGCGGGACCGAGGGCCGTCACCGACGGTGTCAGCCCCGCCGCACGGGGACCGACGGCGTTGGGCGCGAGGGACGGCATCGCGTACCGGACCAGCCCCTGTTGCGGAACGCCGTTGACCGCCGGGAACTCACCGCCGTAGACGACGTACTGGCCGTTCCCGGTGACGGTCCAGCCGGCCTGATACTGCTTCGTGTAGCCACCCTTGGCCATGTCGGGGTACCAGGGCAGCACCGAGGGTGCGGGCTGCCCGGCCATCGGGCCGTTGTTGGCGCGCACGGTGAACGGGCCGACCGTCCCCGTCGCGGCCAGGCTCACGGCAGTGGCGTACTTGAAGATCTGCGGATCATGCTCGGGGAACGACCTGATGTTGCTGCAGTTGTGGGCGTGCGAGGCCAGGTAGAGGGCCCCGCCCGAGGCGAAGCTGGCGTAGGTGTCACCGCGACAGTCGGCCATCCACTGCAGCCGCCCGCCGGCTGCGTCGGCCGCGAAGGCGCCCTCGATGTTGCCTGGCCCCCAGTAGTCGTAACCGGTGCCGTAGACGGTCGCGCCGTCGGCGCTGAGGCTGAGGCTGTAGATGGCGGAGTGGGCCCCCTGGTTCGTGATCCGCTGGTTGGCGGCGAACGGCCGGACGGCACCGGTGACCGCGTCGAGCGCCCCGACACCGGAGGCCTTGGTCCCGTTGAGTGTGTAGAACCGGCCGGCCGCCACGACCTGGGAGCCACCACCGGTCACCACCAGCGCCAGCACCTCGTTGCTCGTGAGCTTGTTGCGCGCGGGGTCGTAGGGGTAGCGGTTGCCGTCCGTCGGCCCGGTGCCCGGAACGGGAGCCCACGGCAGCAGGGCACCGTTGGCGGCCGACACGGCGGCCAACCGGGTGCGGCTGGCGGATCCGACAGCAGTGATCCCCCCGCCGAGGTAGACGGTCGTGTTCGTGGCGGCGACGGCGCGCACCCGGCCGCTCACCGCTGGACGGAAGCCGGCGACCAATGCCCCCGTGGCCGTGTCGAAAGCCGCGATCCGCGAGCGGGCCTGGCCGTCCACCTGGGTGAAGTCGCCGCCGACGTAGATCCGGGAACCGTCCGGTGACGCCGTGATCGCCAGCGCCTGGGCATTGAGGCGGGGAGCGAAAGAGGTGATCAGCTCGCCGGTACGGATGTCGTAGGCGAGCAGGTGGTTGCGCGGCGTCTCCTGCGTGCCGGCGGGGGCGCCGGCGGGCCGTGCGCTGGTGAACTGGCCGGCCACGTAGACGGTGGTGCCGACGACGGCCTGCGCCCAGGCCACCCCGTTGATCTGCACGGTCGGCAGCGGGTCGGCGGTGACCGTGGTCGGCGTCGCCGGGTCGGCCGGATTCGCCGGCGCGGAGTCGGCTCGGGCGACCCCCGGGACCAACCCGCCGAACACCCCCGCGATCAGAAGAAGGCTGAGCAGCCCCGCCACGAGCGATCTCGGCAGCGCCGTGACCCGTGCAAACATGTGTGTTCCCCCGCTCGTGCAGCTGACGCCGGCAGACCAATGAAGCCGGCGGATGAACACTAAGCGTGACGAAGCGGGCGCCGTCATCCCCCGATGCGGTGACAGCGGCCAGGTCATCGCTCGCGCGAGGCGCCAATCGTGACTATCAGTGATGTTGCATGAGCATGGGGTGGGATGCCGCGAAGCCCCGGCCATCGGCCGGGGCTCCGCGGGGTTGGCGCTGTGGACGGAGAAGCTCAGCCGGCCGGCCCGGTGAACACCATGACGGGCGCGCCGGCCTGGTAACCGACCGACAGGGTGATCGAGTGACGGGCGTCCGACGGGATGCTGAAGACGTAGACGCCGTCGGCGGACTCCCCGGCCGCGACGGTACCGGAGAACGGCGCCTGCGACGGGTCGTCGAGCGGGGAGGCCGGCGTCAGCTCGTCGCCGTAGGCGAGGGCGACGGTCACCCCGTCCAGGGAGACCGGCTCGGCCGTTCCGTTGTGGATACGCACCGTGATCCGCAAGGCCGGCCCGCTCACGTTGCCGGGACCGACGGCCGTGCCCTCGATCGCCGACATGCGGGTGACCGAACCGGTGATCCCGTCGCCGACGGACGCCGTCTTCCGCAGTGCGACGGCGGGTAGGTCCGGCGGCGGCTGGTCGACGTCCCCGGTGGCTTCGGGGGTGACCGGAGCCGGAGGCGGTGTCCACGAGGGCGTCGCTGTCGGCGAGACGGTCGCCTCGACGGTGGCGGTCCCCGCCGCCCGCGCGGTCCCACTGTCGCCATCCTGCCCGCGGTTCCACATCAGGACGGCGGCGCACAGTGCGAGGAGCGCCACGACCGCCGCGGACAGCTGCAGTCGGCGACGCCGCGCGTGCGCCGCACCGTCAGGAGGAGGGCTGGTGACGCTCATCGGGCCAATCCGTCCATCTCGGAGAACCACTTGACCGACGCGAGGCCGAGGTAGGCCCCCGTCGCGAGGAACAGCGCGGTGTAGGCGGGGAAGAACACGGCCGGAAGGCCCCAGGTGAGGAAGACGAGGCACAGCAGGCCGTAGTCGGTGGGCACGACGAGCAGGGAACGGAGCACGCTGGGCCGGGCCGACGACGGCTGCGCCCGCGTCGCCGCGTTGTGCTGGGCACGCAGGGCCTCGTTCAGCATCGTCGCGAAGAACAGCACCGCGGCCACGACGCAGTAGCCGAGCGGAACCAGCAACAGCGGCCCGCGCTCGACCGCCTCGGAGCGGTACAGCCCCACGACGACCGCGAGGTGCAGCGACGAGATCTTGACCGCATCGGCCATGTGGTCGAGCCACTCCCCCGCCGGTGAGCCGCCACCTCGCAGACGGGCGAGCTGTCCGTCGGCGGCGTCGAAGGCGTACCCGACGACGAGACAGCCGGTGACCACGAGCCCGAGTCCCCAGGACGGCGAGACGAGGGCGAGCAGGGCGATCGCGCTCGCGGTGAACAGCGCACTGATCGCGGTCACCGCGTTCGGCGTCAGGCCGGCGTGGAAGGCCAGTGCGGCGAGGAGGCGGCCCAGCTTCCGGTTGACGAAGCGGGAGTACGCGGGCGCGCCGGCAGCGCCCTTCTGCGCGCCCGACAGCCGCCGCAGGGTCGTGGCCAGCGTCTCGCCACCGGGTCCCCGTGGGCGGACCTCCGCGGCGCTCGTCACCGCTGCCCTCCGCCGGCGCGCCGTACGGCAGCGGTCGCGATGTCGACGACCCGTTCCGGGTCCGCGCTCCGGGGCACCGGAAGGAGCGTGGGCGCCGGCAGGGTGGCCGGTGACCGGCGGCCGGTGGGACGCCGGGCGGGGTACTGCCGGCCGGCGAGGTCCAGGGCCAGCTGCTCGTAGCCGGCGGCCACGCTGTCCCAGTCGTACTGCGCGGCGAGCTCGCGGGAACGCCGTCCGGCCCGCCGGACGCCCGCGGGGTCGGACTCCGCGGCCTCCAGCAGGCCGGCGACGTCGGCGGGGCTGGAGAAGTAGCGGCCGGCCTCGGCGACGACCTCGCGGTTGAAGTCGACGTCGAAGGCCAGCACGGCGGCGCCGGCACCGATGGCGCGCAGCAACGACGGGTTCGTGCCGCCGACCGAGTGCCCGTGCAGGTAGGTGTAGGAGTGGGCGTAGAGCTGGTCGAGCTGCTCCTGGTCCCACACCCCGCCCAGGAAACGGACCCGCGCGTCGGCGAGCCCGTGGACCGTCCGGGTGTAGGCGTCGGCGTACGGGGCCGAACCGACGACGACCAGGGGCTTCGTCGCCGCGCTCCGGCGGTAGCCGTCCACGATGAGGTCGACGTGGTTCTCCGGCTCGAAGCGGGCGACGGCGAGGTGGAAGCCCCCCGGCTCGAGCTCGAGCTCGGCCAGTCGGTCGGTCCCGGGGGCTATCAGCGGAGCACCGTAGGTGAGAAGCGTGGTGGGGGCGCCGAACTCGGAGCGGTAGTAGTCGGACATGCCCTGCGCGTCGGCGATGAGGGCGTCGGACCAGCGCACGGCCATGCTCTCGGCCATCCGGTAGTAGCGCTGCCCGATCGGGCCCCACTTGGCCCGCTTCCACTCCAGGCCGTCGACGTGCGTGGCCACCGGGATCCGAGCGGCCCGGAACGCGGGCAGCAGCGGCGCGTTCGCGGCGTTGAACACGATCGCGGCATCGGGGCGATGGCCCAGCACGTGCCCGACGGAGAGCGCTGAGTGGCTGAGGGTCTCCAGTGCGCGCCTGCGCGCGGCCGGGAGGTGCACCAGGTCCATGCCGAGGTGGCGACGTGGACGGTCCCCCGGCCGGCCGGCCGACCGGCAGTAGACGACGACCCGGTGCCCTCGGTCGGCCAGCCGGCGACCGACCTCCTCCACCGCGGTCTCGAAGCCGCCGTAGCGGGCAGGTACGCCGCGCGTACCCACCATGGCGATCCGCATCGCTGCACGTCCGTTCCGTCAGGGAGCTGCGGGGCCCGTCCCCGCACGCAACCGGCAGGGCCGGCTTCGTGTCGTACGGACAGGATTGCGCTCCGTAGGCGCCGGTGATGCCTTCCGCGGGTCACCCGTCCCCCGTCGGGGTGAGCCGCCGGACCGCGCGTCGGCTCAGTAGGCCCCGGACCGGCTGAGCACGGCCCGGCCGGTCTTCCAGAGGATGAGGAGGTCCACGGCCAGGGACCAGTTCTCGACGTAGCGCAGGTCGAGCCGGACAGCCTCCTCCCACGGCAGATCGCTGCGGCCGGAGACCTGCCAGAGACCCGTCAGTCCCGGCTTGACCAGCAACCGCCGACTGACCGAGGAGTCGTACTGGGCCACCTCGACCGGAAGCGGTGGGCGGGGTCCGACGAGGGACATCGATCCGCCGAGCACGTTGAGCAGCTGCGGCAGCTCGTCGAGGGACAGCCGCCGCAGCCAGCGTCCGACGGGCGTGACGCGCGGGTCCTCCCGCAGCTTGAACAGCAGCCCGTCGGAGATGTTGGCGTCCCGCAGCAGACCCAGCTGGCGGTCGGCGTCGACCACCATGCTTCGGAACTTCAGCATGGTGAAGGTGCGGCCGTTCAGGCCCACGCGCTCCTGGCGGTAGAGGGCCGGACCCGGGCTGGAGGTGCGCACCGCCAGTGCGATGCCGAGCAGGAGCGGCGCCAGGAGGAGCAGCGCCAGGGCCGCCGCGATGCGGTCGATGCCGCCCTTCACCACCCGACGCCAGCCCTCGAATCGGGGCTGTTCGACCGACAGGAGCGGCAGCCCCTCGAACGGCCGGATGTGCAGCCGCGGGCCGGCCACTTCGATCAGACCGGGCGCCACCAGCAGTTCCATGCCAGTCCCTTCGAGCTGCCACGACAGCTGTCTCAGGTACTGGGCCGCGGTCTCGCTCGCCGAGGTGACCGCGATCGTGTCCGCTCCGAGACGAGTCGCCAGCGAGACGACGTCGTCCAGTCCGCCCACCGGTACGCCCGCGACCTCGGCCACCCGGGCGCGATCGCCAGGCGTGACGCAGAGCGCCACGACGTCGAGGCCGGCGTAGTGCTCGCGCCGCACCCGCGCGGCCAGCTCGAGGACCGCGCCCCCCCGGCCCACGACGACGACCCGCCGGGTGCAGCGGCCACGGGCGCGCAGCCGACGCAGCTGACTCCGGGCGGCGTACCGCCCGACGAGCGTGACGAGGGTGAGCGCGGGGACGGCCACGACCACCAGCGCGCGGCTGAGGTCGAGAGCGGCCGCGTACGAGATGAAGCCTGCGAAGGCCAGGAGGATGAAGCCGGCCCGGCCCACGCGGCGGTACTCGTCGCTGCCGGTGCCGAAGACCCGCTCGGAGTACGCGCCGACCGCGAGAAGGACCAGGGGCCACGCGGGTACGAGACCGATGGCCGCCCAGAACAAGGAGCTGGAGAGCTGGACCCCGCCGGCGCGCGTCAGCACGACGCTCGCCCCGGCTCCCGCCGCAGCGAGAACCTCGAAGGCGATGAGACCGGCTGCGTAGCGGCGCACCCAGTCGGCGGTCCGCGGGCCCGCCGCCCGAGACCACTTCGGCAGCGCGTGCGCCGACGCCCCGCCTGCGCTGGTCCGCGGCACCGGAACGGGGGGGAGACCACCTCGCACACCCGTCGGATCCAACAGCACCTGACCCCCCGTTGACGCTGTGTAATCAGGCAGCCGCCGTCGAACCCCCGGCGCGACTGTGAGCAGCGCTTACGGGGTGACGGTTGCCTGACGCCTCACAAACCCTTACAGAGCGTTACGAGCAGGTCAATCTGGGGGGCGGGTATTCACCCATTAGGGACGCCAGGCTGCCGGAGGTGTGACGGGCGTCAGCTCCTGGGGTGGACCTCGTTCTGCGCGGCCTCGAGCCCTCGCACCAGGAGCGCCTCGGCGGCGTCCGCGGCCTCGTTGATCAGGAGCTCGAGTTCCTTCCGCTCCACGGCGGAGAAGTCCTTCAGTACGAAGTCGGCCGGATCCTGGCGGCCGGGCGGACGGCCGATGCCGACGCGCACCCGGAGGTACTCCTTGGTGCCGGTCGAGCGCGAGATCGACCGGAGCCCGTTGTGCCCGCCCTCGCCCCCGCCGCGCTTGAGGCGGACCGTCGTGAACGGCAGGTCGAGCTCGTCGTGGACGACGACGAGGTCCTCGGTGGCGAGGTGGTGGTAGTCCAGGAGCCCACGGACGGGTCCCCCGGACTCGTTCATGTAGGTGAGCGGGCGGGCCAGCACCACCCGGCGGCCGGCGAGGCGACCCTCGCCGGCCAGGGCGCGGGAACGGGCACCCTTGCCTGCCGAGAGACGGATGCCGGCCCGGGCAGCAAGCTCGTCGAGCACCATGGCGCCGACGTTGTGCCGGTTCCCGGCGTAGCCCGGGCCGGGATTGCCCAGCCCGATGACCAGAAAGGGCCCCTCGGACACGCGCGAACCGGGGGCGCCGGCAGTGCCGGCGCCCCCGGGGGTCGTGCTCTCGCTCAGCGGATGCCTCAGCTGTCCTGGGCGGACTTCTCGGCGGAGCCCATCGACTCGCCGCTGCCCTGGTCCTGCGGCTCGGGAACGACGTCGCCCTGGCCGGCGCCCTCGGCAGCCTCGTCGGACTCCTCGCGCTCGATGCCCGCCTCGGCCTCGGCCTCGGCCAGCTCGGCCTCCAGCGCCTCGGTGGTGGGTGCACCGAGGAAGCCGATGACGAGCGCCTCTGCGTCGGTGATCAGCACCGAGCCCTTGGGCAGGACGAGGTCGCCGGCAGTGATGTTCTGCCCGGCAGACCGGCCGGTGACGTCGACCTCGATGCTCTCGGGCAGCTGGGTGGCGTCGGCCTCGATCTGGACGGTGCTCAGCTGGTGGTTCGGGATGGTGTCCGGAGCCACGTCGCCGACCATCGTGATCGGCACCTCGACCGTGGTCTTCTCGCCGCGACGGACCAGCAGCAGGTCGACGTGCTCGTGGGTGCGCTTCAGCGGGTCGCGCTGGACGGCCTTGGTCAGGGCCAGCTGCTCCTTGCCGTCGAGCGCGATGGTCAGCAGGACGTTGCTGCCGCCGTTGCGCAGCGCCGCGGCGAACTCGCGAGCGGGCAGCGACAGGTGGACGACGTCCTGGCCGTGCCCGTACAGGACGGCAGGGACGCGGCCGGCGCGGCGGGTGCGGCGAGCACTGCCCTTGCCGAACTCGGTGCGGATCTCGGCTTCGAGGCGGAAGTCAGCCACGGTGGTGTGCTCCTCAAGAGGTGGGGCGGTCTACGTGCCGGCGCACGCGCGGCACGCCCCAAGAGGGCACACGCACGTCGATCACGGAGCAGACGAACCGCTCCCTCGCCGGGCAACGGGCCCAGGCTACCCGAAGCGCCGCGGCAGCTGCTGTCGAGCCCCCAGCGAAGCGGTCCCGACGACGGGGCCCGGAGGGTCCCCCGAGGACGGACGAGAGCTGCTCAGCGCACGAGGGGCACGGCACGTGGCCGCGGTGTCGTCCGGTAGGACGACGGAGTCATGGCCGCGGTGCGATCCGGAGGATCGCGATCTAACTAGCCCCGTCGAAGAGGCTCGTGACCGAGCCGTCCTCGAAGACCTCCTTGATCGCGCGAGCCAGCAGCGGCGCGATCGACAGGACGGTGAGCTTGTCGAACTGGCGCTCCGGCTCGATCGGCAGCGTGTTGGTGATGATGACCTCGCTGACCTTGCTGTTCTTGAGCCGGTCGACGGCGGGCCCGGAGAGGACGCCGTGGGTCGCGGTGACGATGACGTCGGCGGCGCCGGCCTCGAAGAGCGTCTCGGCGGCCTTCACGATCGTGCCGCCGGTGTCGATCATGTCGTCGACCAGGATGCAGACCCGGCCCTCGACCTCACCGACGACGCGGTTGGCCTTGACCTCGTTGGGGCGCATCGGGTCGCGAGTCTTGTGGATGAAGGCCAGCGGGGTGCCGCCGAGCTTGTCGGTCCACCGCTCGGCCACGCGGACCCGCCCAGAGTCGGGCGAGACGACGGTGATGTCACGGTCGCCCCAGCGCTGCGTCACGTGGTCGACCAGGAGGTCGAGGGCGAAGAGGTGGTCGACCGGGCCGTCGAAGAAGCCCTGGATCTGCGCGGTGTGCAGGTCGACGGTCATCAGCCGGTCGGCGCCGGCGGTCGCGAACATGTCGGCAACCAGGCGGGCCGAGATCGGCTCGCGGCCGCGGTGCTTCTTGTCCTGCCGGGCGTAGGGGAAGAACGGGGCGACGACGGTGATCCGCTTGGCCGAGGCGCGCTTGAGCGCGTCGACCATGATCAGCTGCTCCATGAGCCAGGTGTTGATGGGCGCGGTGTGGCTCTGCACCACGAAGGCGTCGCAGCCGCGCACCGACTCCTCGAACCGCACGAACAGCTCGCCGTTGGCGAACTCGTAGGACGCGGTGGGGGTTGGGGTGACGCCGAGGTGCCCGGCGATCTCCGTGGCGAGCTCCGGGTATGCCCGTCCCGAGAAGAGCATCAGGCTCTTGCTGTTCGCCTGCCGGATCGCGCTCATCTACTTCGCTGTCCCTACTGGTCGGTGTCCGCCCGGGAGACGTCGGACCGGTCTCCGTCGGGTGCCACCGCCCGGCTCTCGGCTGCTTCCGCAGCCTGCGCCGCGGGCGTCCCTGGGCGACGGCGACTCACCCAGCCTCCCACATTCCGCTGGGGTGCCCGCGCGACGGCCATGGCCCCCGGGGGGACGTCCGTCGTGATCACCGACCCGGCCGCGGTGTAGGCGCCGTCGCCCACGGTGACCGGCGCCACGAACATGTTGTCGGCCCCCGTGCGGGCGTGCGCCCCGATCGTCGTGTGGTGCTTGGCCACGCCGTCGTAGTTCACGAACACCGTCGCGGCACCGATGTTGGTGCCCTCGCCGATCGTGGCATCGCCGACGTAGGACAGGTGCGGCACCTTGGAGCCCTCGCCGATCTCGGCGTTCTTCGTCTCGACGAACGTGCCCACCTTGGCGCCGGCGCGCAGGCGGGTACCCGGTCGCAGATAGGCGAAGGGGCCCACGGACACCTTCGGGCCGATCACCGCCTGCAGGCAGTGGGCGCGGACGACGCTGGCCCCCTCCCCCACCTCGGTGTCGATCAGGGTGCTGTCCGGGCCCACCAGGGCGCCGGCCGCGACGGAGGTCGTCCCGCGCAACTGCGTGCCCGGCTCCAGGACGGCGTCGGCCCCGACCGAACAGGTGACGTCGACCCACGTGGTCTGCGGATCCACGACGGTGACCCCGCTGCGCATCAGCTCGTCGAGCACCCGGTCGTTGAGGGTGCGGCGCCGGGCGGCGAGCTCCCGCCGGTCGTTGCAGCCCAGGACGTCGTCGGGGTCCTCGGCGACGTGGCCGCCGACGGCGGCGCCCTCCGCCACCAGGAGCCCGACCACGTCGGTGACGTACTGCTCACCCTGGTCGTTGTCGGCTCCGATCCGGGCGAGCGTCCGCCGGAGCGCCGCGGCGTCGCCGACGTAGACGCCGGCGTTGATCTCGCGGATCGCCCGCTGCGCCGGCGTGGCGTCGCGCTCCTCGACGATCGCGCGGACCCCGCCGTCGCCGTCACGCACGATGCGACCGAGCCCGGTCGGGTCGTCGACCTCGGCGGTGAGCACCGTCACGACACTGCCGGTGGAACGGTGGGCCTCGACCAGTGCAGCCACCGTGCTGGCTCGCAGCAGCGGAGCGTCGCCGTTCACCAGCAGGACCGGCCCCTCGAGCCCCGGCACCGCGTCGAGCGCCACGGCGGCCGCATGCCCCGAGCCCCGCTGCTCCTCCTGGACGACCGACACCGCGCCGGGCGCCACCTGCGCCAGGTGCTCCTCGACGTACTCGCGGCCGGCCCCCACCACGACGACCGTGGCGCCGGCGTTCAGCGGCTCGGCTGCCGCGAGCACGTGACCGAGGAGACTGCGCCCCCCGAGGGAGTGCAGCACCTTGGGCGTCGCCGAGCGCATCCGCGTGCCTTGACCTGCCGCGAGGACGACGACGGCGGCCACTGCCGGTGGCGAGGCCGGCGGTGCGGCGGGGGACGACTGCTGCGCGGTCACGGATCTCCTCAGACGGGCGGCATGTTCTGCGCTGGGGGACTCGGACTCGAACCGAGACTGCACGGCTCCAAAGGCCGGCGGGCTGCCGATTACCCCATCCCCCACCCGCGGCGCGGCGATTCCCGCCCGCGGGGGCGCCGCACGTCCGGCACCCGAGGGGAGCCTAGGGCCCGGGGGTCGGCACAGGCATCCACGGGGAGGGGCCGCTGGAGTCGCCGGGCGACCTACGGTGCCGTAGGTTACGGGAACTCAGCCGCGGAAAGGCCGGCGGTCACCGCCCGCGCCCGCGGCGCTTCTCACGCCCAGGAGTCCATGTGTCCGCTCCCGCTCTCACTCGGCCCTCAGCCCCGCCCCGCACGGCGGACCCGAATGCCGGGCTCCCCGCGAACGCACTCGGCGCCGAGAAGGGCGCGCTGGAGCAGATCACGCTGTACGTCTTCGTGATCGTGCCCTTCCTGGCTCTCGCGGCCGTCGTCCCCGCCGTCTGGGGCTGGGGGCTCTCCTGGACCGACGTCTCGCTGTTCGTCGGGTTCTACTTCCTGACGCTCCTCGGCGTCACGGTCGGGTACCACCGGCACTTCACGCACGGCTCCTTCAAGGCCGGCAAGCCCCTGAGGGTCGCCCTGGCTGCCGTCGGCGGCATGGCGATCCAGGGTCCGGTCGTGCAGTGGGTGGCCGACCACCGCCGGCACCATGCCTTCGCCGACCGCGAGGGCGACCCACACTCCCCCTGGCGGTACGGCTCCGGCGCCTGGAACCTCGCCCGGGGCATGTTCCATGCACACCTCGGCTGGCTCTTCGATCGCCGTCAGACCAATGCGGACCGCTACGCGCCCGACCTGGTCAAGGACACGGCCGTGCGCCGCACGAGCCGGCTGTTCGTCGTCTGGGCGCTCCTCAGCCTGGCCTTGCCTGGCCTGATCGGCGGAATGGTCACCGGCAGCTGGACCGGCGCCTGGTCGGCGTTCTTCTGGGCGGGGCTCGTGCGGGTCGCCCTGCTCCACCACGTGACCTGGTCGATCAACTCGGTCTGCCACGTCGTGGGCAACCGCCCCTTCACCTCGCGCGACCGGGCGACCAACTTCTGGCCCCTGGCGATCCTCAGCGGCGGCGAGTCGTGGCACAACCTGCACCACGCCGACCCGACCTGCGCCCGGCACGGCGTCCTCCGCGGTCAGATCGACATCAGCGCCCGGATCATCTGGGTCTTCGAGAAGCTGGGCTGGGCCAAGGACGTCAAGTGGCCCGACCCGGTCCGGCTCGCGGCCAAGCGCCGTCAACCCGTCTCGGCGACGAGCTGACCGACTCCGGGACGCCGGCTCCTCCTCCGCCCGGGCGACCTGCTCCCCGCAGGTCACCCGGGCGGAGCCCTTCCCAGGGCACGATGTCGGGAAAGGAAGGGAGCGGCATGAGCAGCAGTGCAGCGCGTCCCCGCGTGCGGATGACGGGGGTGCAGCGGCGTCGGCAGCTGCTGGACATCGGGCGGGAGCTGTTCGCCCAGAAGGGCTTCGAAGCCACCTCGATCGAGGAGGTCGCGGCCCGCGCCGACGTCAGCAAGCCGGTCGTCTACGAGCACTTCGGCGGCAAGGAGGGCCTGTACGCGGTCGTCGTCGACCGCGAGATGGAGGCCCTTCTCGGCCGCTTCACCTCGGCGCTGTCGGCTCCCGGTCATCCGCGGGAGATGCTCGAGCGGGCCGCGCTGGTCCTCCTCGACTACATCGAGGAGGAGACCGACGGCTTCCGGGTGCTGACTCGCGACGCGCCGGTGGCCAGCGGCGCGGGGTCGTTCTCCTCGTTGATCGGCGAGGTGGCGCGCAAGGTCGAGCACATCCTCGCTCGCCAGTTCGACGACCGGGGCTACGACCCGGGGCTCGCCGAGCTCTACAGCCAGGCGCTGGTGGGCATGGTCGCGCTCGTCGGTCAGTGGTGGCTGGACACCCGGTCCCCCGGCAAGCACGAGGTGGCCGGCCACCTGGTCAACCTGTCCTACAACGGCCTGGCCCACCTGGAACCCCGGCCCAAACTCTCCGGCGCACCCGACACCCCGTCGCCGCCCCGCTGAGCCGGCGGATCCGGAGTCAGCCCACCAGGCGCGCGCCCGGCACCGGGCCGTGCACGGCTCGGACGGTTCGGAAGACCCCGGCACCGGCCAGCTCGGCTGCGAGCCGGACGGCCTGCTGCTCGTCCTCGGCCAGAGCGGCCACGGTGGGGCCCGAACCGCTGACCAGCGCCGCGGCCGCCCCGGCCTCGGTGGCAGCGCGCAGAGCGCGCGCCAGTTCGGGACGCAACGCGAGGGCGGGCGCCTGCAGGTCGTTGCTCAGCGACGCCGCCAACGACGCGGTGGGCCCACCGCGGAGCGCGGCGACGACGGGTTCGGCGGCGGCGAGGACCCGCCCGTCCGGCACCTTGCCGGCAGCCCGCAACCGGTCCAGCTCGCCGTAGACGTCGGGGGTCGACAGCCCCTCGCCTGCGATCCCGAGCACCCAGTGCCGGCGGGTGCGTGAGAGCACGGGAGTCAGCTGCTCGCCGCGGCCGGTACCGAGGGCCACGCCACCCAGCAGGCTGAAGGGGACGTCGCTGCCCAGCTGGGCAGCCAGCGCCACGAGGTCCTCCCGCCCGGCCCCCGTCCTCCACAGGGCGTCCAGGGCGACGAGGGCAGCCGCGGCATCGGCGCTGCCACCGGCCAGCCCTGCGGCGGCCGGGATCGACTTGGCGATCTCGATGGTGGCGTCGGCGGTGATCCCGGCGGCCGCGGCGAGGAGCTCGGCGGCCCGCCAGACGAGATTGCGCCGGTCGGTCGGTACCCGATCGGCGCCGCGGCCAGCTCCCGCTCCCTCGCCGGTGACGGACAGCTCGAGACCCTCCCCGTGCCGGACCGTGACCGTGTCGAACAACGAGACAGCCAGGTAGACCGTGCGCAGCTCGTGGAACCCGTCGGACCGCAGGGGGCCGACCGCGAGGTGCACGTTGACCTTCGCGGGCGCTCGGGCGAGGACGGCGGTCACGTCTCCACCGGATCGGTGGCGGCCAGCCGGGCGAAGTCGGTCACGGAGAGCTGTTCCCCCCGCAGGGCCGGATCGATGCCGGCGGCCCGCAGCCGCGCCTCGGCGGCCGCGGGGCTGCCGGCCCACCGGGCGAGGGCGGCGCGAAGGCTCTTGCGGCGCATGGCGAAGGCGGCATCCACGACCGCGAACGTGGCCACCCGGTCCCCGGGCGGCGGAGGACGACGGACGAGGGCGACGAGGCCGGAGTCGACGTTCGGTTCGGGCCAGAAGACCTTCCGCCCGACGGAGCCGGCCCGGCGCACCTCGCCGTACCAGGCGGCCTTGACCGAGGGCACGCCGTAGGCGGAGCCGCCCGGAGGCGCCGCGAGCCGCTCGGCCACCTCGGCCTGGACCAGGATCAGGGCGCGGTCGAGCGTGGGCAGCAGCTCCAGCAGGTGAAGCAGTACGGGCACGGCCACGTTGTACGGGAGGTTCGCGACCAGCGCCGTCGGCGACGGACCGGGGAGCTCCTGGATGCGCAGGGCGTCGGCGGTCACGACCGTCAGGCGGTCTGCCACGTCGGGTCGGCGGTCGGCCACCGTCCGGGGCAGGAGGTCGGCCAGGCGAGGGTCGATCTCCACCGCCAGGACCCGCGCGGTGGCCGGCAGCAGCCCGAGGGTCAGGGACCCCAGCCCCGGCCCGACCTCGAGGACCACGTCGTCGGGCCGCAGGCCCGCGGTGCGCACGATGCGCCGGATGGTGTTGGCATCGTGCAGGAAGTTCTGCCCGAGCGTCTTCGTCGGTCGGAGGCCGAGCTGCTGGGCCAGCTCACGGATCGCGGCCGGGCCCAGCAGTCCCTCCGGCTGCTCGGGGTGCGTGCTCAGGAGCGTCCGTTCAGAGGTGACGGCCACAGTGCGGCCACTGACCGGCACCGGCCTTGTTGTAGAGCAACTGGGCCCGGTAGGTCTGCTCGTCGGCCGACGCGTCGGAGGGCAGGCCGGAGCCGCCCACCGACTGCCACGTGGCGACGGAGAACTGGTAGAGCCCGTGGTACCTGCCGTTGGGGCTGACGGCGCCGGCCCGCCCGCCCGACTCGCACCTGGCCAGCGCCGCCCAGTTCAGCCCGTCGGCGGCCGGGGAGTTGGCCGGGCGCGGCTTGGTGCCGACGGTGACGAGCTCGGGCACCGGCTCCCGGCTGATGGTGGTGCGGAGGGTCTCGCGCGAGGTCTGGACGCCGTCGACCACGGTGACCCGGACCGTCGCGACCTGCTCACCGGCCACGCCGCGCTGGGTGACGGTCTTCTCGCCCTCGAGGACCTCGGGGTCGGAGGTCTCGACCCGCTCGTGCGGGATCTGCGTGGTCTCGGTGACCTCGGAGACCTGCACCCGGAAGACCTGCAGGCGCATCCGGTTCAGCAGGCCCTGCCCCAGGTAGAGGCTCGTGCGGTCGGTCGCGCCGAGCGTGATGCCCTGCTCGGCCAACAGGTCGCCGGCGGTGGCCGCAGTCGTGGTGACCACACGCTCCTGGCCGTCGCTGACCAGGACGATGTCCTTGGGCGTGGTGATCGTCAGCTCCATGCCGCGGAGCGGGAGGCGCTCGCTGCGGCTGGCGGACAGGACCAGCCCGTCGGCCCGGTAACCGAGCTGCGCCAGCGCCTCGTCCACGGACAGGGCGGTGACGTAGACCTCGCGGGAGACCCCGTCGACGGTGAGCTCGAGGGGCCGGGCCCGGTTGAGGATCACGGTGTCGCCGTCGGCCAGCACCTGCTCGGTGGCCGGCAGGAGCACGTCGTGCTCGGCGGGCTCGAGCCCCTCCTCGTCCAGGACCTCGCCGACCGTCGCGGCATACGTGCCGACGGTACGAACCTGCCCGTCGACGGTCAGCGTCACGGACTTCTGGGCGGCCAGGTATGCCAGCGTGCCGCCGACCAGTCCCAGGAGGACGACGGCGAACAGACTGAGCTGGAGCGAGCGGCGCACGGACACTTCCAGGGGTCACAGAGCCCGGGCAGGAGAACGGGCCCGCCGTCCGAGGAAGGCCTGCCCGTCGCGGTCGGCGTCCCTGGGCGGCATCCAGCCCGGAGTGGGACTCCTGGCCTGGCACACTGCCCGGGTCCGTCTCCACCCCGGCTGTCGGTCACGACACGTTAACGAACACGGAACGAGTGGTGATGGTGCGAACCGAGTAGACCAGAAGTCGACATGACCACAGAGTCGGCACGCCGACACGCTTCGTGACAGCCGTGCCGGGAGTGACGGGTGGGATGTGACGAGCGCTACGACCCGATCCTGCGATCAACGTCACAGGAGCGGGTAGTCACCGACGTGCGGGGCGGCCGTCAGCGGGTCAAGGCACGCGCATCCGAACGGACCGGTCGCAGCCACGTCAGCAGGAAACCGGCGACGGCGACTCCCGCGGCCAGCGCCGAGAACCCGCCCGCCACCAGTGCGACCGGCAGGACGTCGAAGCCTTCGCTCGCGCCGTCGGGATCGATGCCCGCCCGCAGCAGCAGGGTGCCGAGCGGCAGCAGCGCGAGCACGGTCGCCGCAGCGGTGACGAGGTGCGCTGTCCACGTGCGCAGCGCCTCGTCGACCGGCACGTCGGCGCCCTGGGCGGGCAGCGGGCGGAGCAGCGCCCGCAGCAGGGCGATCTCCGCCAGGACCCAGGCCACGACCGGGGCCACGAGCGCGGCCCAGCCCACACCGTCGGAGAGCTCGCCGGACCGCCACTGCGGCACGGTCACGGCCACCTGAGCCGCGACGACCGCCCGCATGGTCCAGACCAGCCAGCCGGAGATCTGGTCCGAGCGCCGCGGCCGCCGGGGCGGCACGGTCGTCGACCACCGTGGCCGCGGCCGGGTCGCCTCGGCGAGCAGCACGCCCGACAGCAGGCCCAGGAGGAGAACGGGTACCCAGAGGAACACCGAGGCCTCGGCCAGGACGACGACACTGCCGATCACGCCGGCCGCGCCCAGCAGAAGGCCCAGGAGGCGGATGCGCCGGCCGTGCTGCGCCTGGCGCTGCAGCGTGCGGGCACCCTCCGGGGTCGGCTCGACGAGCTCCACCGCACCCGCGGCGACGGTCCGGCGGCCCCCGGCCAACCACCACGCCCGGCCCAGCAGTACGCCGGGGACCAACACTGCGATGAACAGGAGTACGGCGATCAGACGGCCCACGGTGCTGATTGTCGTCCTCCGGATGACACCGCGGCCACGTGCCGTTCCCTATTTGCGCGGAGCCCTCCCGTCCCGGCTCGCGGGACCCACTCGGCGGGACCGTCGTCAGCTGTCTTCCCAGCTCCCGAAGATGCGCTCGGCCGTCGCGGTCAGGGTGGCGCAGAGCTGGTCGAGTTCCACGCCCGTGACGTCGGCGAGCGCGCGCACGGTGTGCGGGACCAGGCGGGAGGAGTTCGGCCGACCGCGGTGCGGCATCGGGGTGAGGAACGGCGAGTCGGTCTCCACCAGCAGCTGGTCGACCGGCGTGATCGCCGCGGCCTCCCGGAGAGAGCCGGCGTTGCCGAAGGTGAGCGTGCCCGCGAACGACAGCACGTAGCCCCGCTCGACGCAGGCCTTCGCGAAGACGGCGTCGCCGGAGAAGCAGTGGAAGACCGTCTGCTCGGGCGCCCCCTCGTCCTCGAGCACCCGCAGGATCTCTTCGTGTGCGTCCCGGTCGTGGATGACCAGCGCGATCCCGTGGCGCTTGGCGATCCGGATGTGCGCCCGGAACGAGGCCTCCTGGGCGGCCCAGCCCTCGGGGCCGGTACGGAAGCGGTCCAGTCCGGTCTCCCCCACCGCCCGCACGCGGGGCAGTGCGGCCAGCCGGTCGATCTCGGCGAGCGCTGCCTCGTCGGCCCCGCCGGAGCCCGCCTCGTTGGGGTGCACCGCGACGGCGGCCAGCACGTTCGGGTGCCGCGCAGCCAGCTGGGCCGACCACCGCGACGAGGGGACGTCCACGCCGACCTGCACGAGCCGGGGCACGTTCACCGCGACCGCGGCGGCGATCTCGGCGTCGACGTCGTCGTCGGACGCCCACTCCCCGTGCTCGTCCCCTGCCGGCCGCTCCCCCAGCACGATGTCGAGGTGGGTGTGGCTGTCCAGCGCCGGGGACGGGAGCGGCTCCGGGGACGGCGGCGGCTCGCCCCGACGGTTGGCGCGGGAGGACGCCGACCGACTCATGCCCCGCCCTCCTCCAGGCGGCGGAGCTCCTCCTCGACGACGGACTCGTCGAGCTTGGTGAAGATGGGCTTCGGGGGGGTGAGCGGCGTCCCCGGCGCGGCGAGCGGCGTGGAACCCCAGACCGCCTGACCCTGCTCGTAGGGGCCGGTGATGATCGGGTAGGGAGAGCCGTCGTCGAGGTCGGTGACGTCGTGGACCTCCGGCGCGACCGACCACACCCCCGTGCCGCCGAGGAGTTCGTGCACCTGCTGCGCGGAGTGCGGGAGGAACGGCGTCAGCAGGGCGTTGCAGTCCTTGATCGCCTGCAGCGCGGTGTGCAGGACGGTGTCGCGGCGGGCCGGGTCCTCCTTGAGCTTCCACGGCGCCTGGTCCGACAGGTACTTGTTCGCCTCGCCGACCACCCGCATCGTCTCGCCGATCGCGGCCTTCTGCCGGTTGCGCGAGAGCAGCTCGCCGATCGGTCGGAAGGCGCCGGAGGTGGTGGCGAGCAGTGCGCGGTCGGCGTCGGTCAACTCCCCCGGCGTGGGTACGGCGCCGACGTTCTTGGCCGCCATGGACACGGAGCGGTTGACCAGGTTGCCCCAGCCGGCGACGAGCTCGTCGTTGTTGCGGCGCCGGAACTCCGCCCAGGTGAAGTCGGTGTCCTGGTTCTCGGGGCCGGCCACGGCGATGAAGTAGCGCAGCGCGTCGGCGTCGTACCGGGCCAGGAAGTCGCGCACGTAGATGACGACCTGGCGGCTGCTCGAGAACTTCCGCCCCTCCATCGTGAGGAACTCGCTGGAGACCACCTCGGTCGGCAGGTTGAGCCGGCCGAGCGAGCCCGGGGTGCCACCCTTGTCGCCCTCGCCGTTGTAGCCGAGCAGCTGGGCAGGCCAGATCTCGGAGTGGAAGACGATGTTGTCCTTGCCCATGAAGTAGTAGGCGTCGGAGTCCGGCGTCTGCCACCACTGCCGCCACGCCTCGGGGTCGCCGGAGCGACGGGCCCACTCGATGGAGGCGGACAGGTACCCGACGACGGCGTCGAACCAGACGTAGATCCGCTTGTCGGGGCGGTCGCGCCAGCCGTCCAGCGGCACCGGGACGCCCCAGTCGATGTCGCGGGTGTAGCTGCGCGGCTTGAGGTCCTCGAGCAGGTTGACGCTGAAGTTCAGGACGTTGGGCCGCCAGCTCTTCCGAGTGGCCAGCCAGTCGCCCAGCGCCTTCGTGAAGGCGGGCAGGTCGAGGAAGTAGTGCTCGCTCTCGACGAACTTCGGCGTCTCGCCGTTGATCTTGCTGACCGGGTTGATGAGGTCGGTCGGGTCGAGCTGGTTGCCGCAGTTGTCGCACTGGTCACCGCGGGCGCCGTCGTAGCCGCAGATCGGACAGGTGCCCTCGATGTAGCGGTCGGGCAGCGTGCGCCCGGTGGAGGGGCTGATCGCGCCGAGCGTCGTCTGCGGGAAGACGTAGCCGTTCTTGAGCAGGCCGAGGAAGATCTCCTGGCTGACCGCGGCGTGGTTGGCCGTCGTCGTCCGCGTGAAGAGGTCGTAGCTGAGCCCGAGCGACTGCAGGTCGCCCACGATGATCCGGTTGTTGCGGTCGGCGATCTCGCGCGGCGTGATCCCCTCGGCGTCGGCCGCGACGGTGATCGGGGTGCCGTGCTCGTCGGTGCCGCTGACCATGAGGACCTTGTCCCCGGCCATCCGGTGGTAACGGCTGAAGACGTCGGAGGGGACGCCGAACCCGGAGACGTGGCCGATGTGCCGCGGCCCGTTCGCGTAGGGCCAGGCGACTGCGGTCAGGATGTGCCGATCTGTCACGTCCCGAGACTAGTGAAGGCGCGCGGAGCCCTGAGCATCGCAGCGAGCGCCAGCGAGCGAGGAGCGGAGCGAGCGCGGAGGCGAGTGGCCGCACAGCGACCGAGGAGCGGAGGGGCGAAGGCGCCGAGCGAGCCGCAGTGATGGGCGTCCAGCCGGCGGGGATCAGTCCTGGGTGAAGACGGCGGAGGACGGACCGGTCGCCCCGCCGTCCTTGACCGGCGCGAGGATCGTGACGGCACAGAGCGCGGCGCCGATGGTGCACAGCGTGAGGGTGGCCAGCAGGCGGTGCGCCTGGACCGGGTCGGGACGACGGGCACGGGTCCGTGGTCCCTGCCCCGCCCAGCAAGCGGCCGAGGGGGCGCCGGCCAGCAGCAGCTTGCCGACGGGGACGGCGAGCGCGAGGAGAACGAGGGCGGGCAACGGCAGCGACGTGGGGTTCTGGACGCCCTCGGTCGTGGCGAGGACCACCAGGCAGGTGATCAGCAACATCTCGGCGTAGGCGACAGCCATGAGGAGTGTGCGGCCCGTTCCGTCGAGCAGAGCGGCACCGCTGCCGGCACAGAGCACGATCCACGCCGAGAGCAGGACGAGTCCGCCGGCCACCAGCCAGCCGGCGGGGCGACCCGTGGCCGAGAGGACGCCGTCCAGGCCGGTGAGCGCGACGGCCAGCAGGCCCACCGCCTCGACGACGCCGACGAGTCCGGCGGCGACGACCGTCATCGGGATCCGACGGGTGGCGGCCGCGGCCGACGTCGCGACGGCCGCGGCCGCGGGCACGCGGACGTGCTGCGGCGCGAACGAGTCGCGGACATCGAGGACGCTGATCGCCACTGGGCTCTCCCTGACCGGTGAGTGCTGTCACCGGTCAGCTCGACCCGTCCGGGCCGTCGCTGAAGAACCCGATGGCGGTTCTCACCCGCGCGGGTGAGGCCGCTCAGGCATTCCGCGCCGCATTGGCCGCCGCGGCGTCCTCCCGGTCGCCCGGGGTGTTGAAGCGGCTCCTCCGGCGGCCGTAGAGGAAGTAGATGACGAAGCCGAGCGCCATCCAGCCGAGGAAGCGCAGCCACGTGTCGCCGGGCAGGTTGAGCATCAGCCACAGGCAGGCCAACGCCGACACGATCGGCAGGACCGGCATCAGCGGGACCCGGAACGCACGCGGCAGGTCCGGGCGGCTGCGGCGCAACACGATGACGCCGATCGAGACGAGCAGGAAGGCGAACAGCGTCCCGATGTTCACCAGCTCGGCCAACTCACCGAGCGGGACCAGCCCGGCGAGGACGGCGACGACGAGGCCGGTGGCGATGGTGATCCGGTAGGGCGTGCCGTACCGCGGGTGGACCTTGGCGAACCAGGACGGCATCAGCCGGTCGCGGCTCATGGCGAACAGCACCCGCGACTGACCGAGCAGCAGGATCATGACCACCGACATCAGTCCGATCAGCGCCCCCAGGCCGATGATCGTGGCGAACGCCGGCAGCCCGACCGCGGAGAAGGCCCCGGCGAGGGGGGCGTCGGCGTTGAGCTCGGTGTAGTGCTGCATGCCCACGACCACCAGCGACACGGCGACGTAGAGCGCGGTGCAGATGGCCAGCGAGCCGAGGATGCCGCGCGGCATGGCCCGCGCCGGGTCGCGGGTCTCCTCGGCCGCGGTCGCCACGATGTCGAACCCGATGAACGCGAAGAACACGATCGCCGCACCGGCGATGACCCCGCCCCAGCCGAAGGTGGTGGGGGCGAACCCGAACAGCGACTGGACGAGCGGCGCGTCCAGGCCCGACGCCCCCTCGGCGGGCGGCTGCGCCGGTGGCACGAAGGGGCTGTAGTTGTCGGCCTGGAGGTAGAAGACGCCCACCGCGACGACCAGCAGCACGACGGTCACCTTGATGGCGACGACGATCGCGTTGAACCGGGACGAGACCTTGATGCCGAGCACCAGCACACCGGTCATGGCCAGCGCGAGGACGATCGCCGGGATGTTGAAGGTGGCCGTCTCACCGGCGACGGACGCAGGCAGTTCCAGGCCGATGTCGCTGAGCATCTGCTGCAGATAGCCCGACCAGCTCACCGACACGGCGGCCGCCCCGATGGCGAACTCCAGGAGCAGGTCCCAGCCGATGATCCAGGCGACCAGTTCGCCGAAGGTCGCGTAGGAGAACGTGTACGCCGAGCCGGCGACCGGGACGGTCGAGGCGAACTCGGCGTAGCAGAGCGCCGCCAATCCGCAGGTGATCCCGGCGATGACGAACGAGATCGCTACTGCGGGGCCGGCCTGCGCCTGGGCGACGACGCCGGTGAGCACGAAGATGCCGGCGCCGATGATCACACCGACGCCGAACACCGTCAGGTCCAGCCCGGAGAGGTTCTTCTTGAGCCGGTGCTCGGGCTCGTCGGTGTCGCGGATCGAGTCCTCGACGGACTTGATCCTGCGCGCGCCAGCCGCCACTGGGTCCTCCTCCGCACCGGCCCCCGCCAGCTCCCGTCGTCGTCCTGGCAGCGTCGCACGGGTGGCGACCCCGCGCACGCCTACGCTGCAACCACCCGGGCACCGGACCGGGCCCGACGTGAGGAAGGTAGGGGATGGCCGGCACCGACACGCCGCCAGGGCTCCCCGCGGGGCCACCCGTGGCGGACGGGCTCCCCACGCTGCGTCCGCGGCCGGCCGGCGCGCCCAGGGCGACGCCCGTCCGCCCGGCGGGCCGGGACGTCGTCGTCGACTGCGCGGTCTACGTGGACGGACGTCGGCAGGCGCCGGTCGCGCCGGAGGATGCTCTCGAGGCCGCGACCGCCCAGGGCGGCTTCGTGTGGCTCGGCCTCTACGAGCCGACCGAGAGGGAGCTCACCGCGATCAGCGGGCAGTACGGCCTGCACCCGCTGGCGGTCGAGGACGCCGTCTACGCCCACCAGCGGCCCAAGCTCGAGCACTACGACGACGCCCTCTTCATGGTGCTCAAGACCGCCACGTACGTCGAGCACGAGGAGCTGACCGCCACCAGCGAGGTCGTCGACACCGGCGAGGTCATGGTGTTCCTCGGCTCGAACTACGTGATCACCGTGCGGCACGGCGAGCACAGCGGGCTCACCGACCTGCGCGCCCGCCTGGAGGAGCAGCGCGACCTGCTCTGCCTCGGGCCGGCCGCCGTCCTGTACGCCGTGGCTGATCTCGTCGTCGACACGTTCGTCGACGTGGCCTCGGCGGTGACCGACGACGTCGACGAGCTCGAGGCCTCGGTGTTCAGCCCCGAGCGCACCGACGACATCGGCCGGCTCTACCAGCTCAAGCGCGAGCTCATGTCGCTGCGCAGGGCGGTGTCCCCCCTCGAGATCCCGTTGCAGAAGCTGGCCGAGCGGCAGATGGACGTGGTGCCCGAAGCCATGCGCTCCTACTTCCGCGACGTCCAGGACCACGCCATCCGCGTGCGCGAGCAGGTCGGTGGGCTCGACGAGCTGCTGTCCTCGATCCTGCAGGCCTCGCTGGCCCGGACGACGCTGGCCGACAACGAGGACATGCGCAAGATCTCGGCGTGGGCCGGCATCATCGCCGTCCCCACCGCGATCGCGGGGATCTACGGGATGAACTTCGAGTTCATGCCGGAGCTGCAGTGGCGGTACGGCTACTTCACGGTGCTGGCCGTGATCGTCCTCGCCTGCCTCCTGCTGTACCGCGGCTTCAAGCGCAACGGCTGGCTCTAGCCCCCGCCCGCCGCCGTTGTGCGTCCACCGTCGCATCGGTGAGCACCCTTCGACCCGACGATCAGTGCACAACGGCGGGAGGCACGGCGCGGGTCAGGAACCCTTGGCGGCGACGACGGCGTCGTAGACCGTCCGGCGCGGCAGGCCGGTGCGGACGACGACGGCGCGGATGGCGTCCTTGCGCGTGGCGCCCGCGGCCTCCTCCTCGGCGACCGCGGCGGCCAGCTGGGCGGCGTCCAGCTCCACCGGCGCCGCGGTCGCGCCGGTGACCACGAGCGTGATCTCACCCTTGACGCCCTCGGCTGCCCACGCGACGAGCTCGGCCAGCGGTCCGCGCCGGATCTCCTCGTAGGTCTTCGTCAGCTCGCGGCAGACGGCGGCCTCGCGCGTTCCCCCGAACGCGGCCGCGGCGTCGGTGAGCGCGTCGGCCAGCCGGTGCGGCGACTCGAAGAAGACCATCGTCCGCCGCTCGTCGGCGAGCGCGGCCAGGGCCGAGCGTCGCTCACCGCCCTTGCGCGGGAGAAACCCCTCGAAGCAGAACCGGTCGACCGGCAACCCGGAGACCGCGAGCGCCGTCGTCACCGCCGAGGGTCCGGGGACGGAGGTGACCGGGACACCGGCGTCGATCGCCGCCCGCACCAGCGTGTAGCCGGGATCGGACACCGACGGCATGCCGGCGTCGGTGAGCAGCAGCACCGTCGCGCCCTCGGCCAGAGCCGCCATCAGTCCGGGCAGCCGCGCCTTCTCGACCGACTCGTGGAAGGTGACCACCCGGCCGGTGAACGTGACGCCGAGGTCGGACGCGAGCCGGTGCAGGCGCCGGGTGTCCTCGACGGCCAGCACGTCCGCCGTCGCCATCACCTCCCGCAGCCGCGGGCCCACGTCGCCCGGCTGCCCGAGGGGCGCACCACCGAGCACCAACCGTCCCCCCACGCGTCCTCCTCGCCGGCGCTCGTCAGCCGCATGTCCGGCCGTCGCTGTGCTTCCGCGTGACCTCGCCCGCTCGGTCACGCCGACGAGCCTGTCACGGCGATTGCCGTAGGCCCGCCTGCAGGGGCCCGGCGCGAGCTTGCGAGCGTCGGGGGGCAGGCGGGTCCTTTCACTACCCTGACGGGATGGCGGTGCTGGTTCCCGAGCGGGTGCAGACGGCACCGGAGCCGCTCCCGGCGCCGTCGTCGGCCCGCCGGTGGCCACTCCCCCGCCCCCGCCGCGACACCACCCCACCCCTGCCGCGCGACACCCGGCTGTCGTGGATCCTCACCGCGCTCCTGGGGATGGCCAGCCTGGCGTCGCGGCTCTGGGGTATCAGCTATCCCAAGGACCTGCTCTTCGACGAGGCGTACTACCCACCCCAGGCGCACGAACTGCTGACCTGGGGCTTCGAGTACAACCGCGGCTACTCGTTCATCGTCCACCCGCCGCTGGGCAAGTGGCTGATCGCGGCCGGTGAGCAGCTCTTCGGCTACAACTCCTTCGGCTGGCGATTCCCGTCCGCGGTGGCCGGCGCCGTCGCGGTGGTCGTCCTCGTCCGGCTGGCCCGCCGTCTCACCGGGTCGACCCTCCTCGGCCTGCTCGCCGGGCTGCTGCTCGCGCTCGACGGATTCTCCTTCACGCTCTCGCGGATCGGACTGCTCGACGTCTTCCTCCAGGTCTTCGTCGTCTCCGCGGTCGCCTGCCTGGTGGTCGACCGTGACGTGGTCCGCGCGCGGGTCCGCGCGATGGACGGCGTACCGGCACGGATCGGCCCGCGTGGTTGGCGGATCGCCGCCGGGTTCCTGTTCGGCTGCGCCTGCGCGGTGAAGTGGAGCGGCGTCTGGTTCCTCGCCTTCTTCGCCGTCCTCTCGCTGTTCTGGGACCGGGCCGCCTGGCGGGAGTCAGGCATCCCCCACCCCACCAGGACGACGATCCGCCGCGGGTTGCCCGGTGCGCTGTGGTCGCTGGGCGTCGTCCCGGTGCTCACCTACCTGGCGTCGTTCACCGGCTGGTTCCTGGGCGAGACCTCGCAGGGCAAGGCGTGGGCCCAGCAGCATCCCGACACCGCGTTCCCCTTCGTCCCGGACGCGCTCCGGTCGCTGTGGCACGAGCACGCCCAGTGGCTGGAGTTCCACAACGGGCTGTCCTCACCGCACCCGTGGGAATCGGGACCGTGGTCGTGGCTGGTCACCGGCCGGCCGATCCTGCTGTGGAACCCACAGGGCCTCACCGACTCCGCGGGCGACCAGGTGATCCGCTACATCCTCATGGTCGGCACGCCGACGCTGTGGTTCGCGTTCGTCCCGGCGCTGCTGTGGCTGGCCTGGCGGATCGTGGCCCGCAGGGACCCCGCCGCCGTACCGGTCGCCGTGGCCATCGCCGCGGGTTGGCTCACCTGGTTCATGAACCTGGACCGGACGATGTTCATCTTCTACATGGCGCCCGCGCTGCCCTTCTTCGTCCTCGCGGTCGTCCTCGCGCTGCAGGACGTCCTGGGCCGCGACCGCGCCGACGACCTCCGCCGCCAGGTGGGCCTCGGGGCGGTGTGCCTGTACGTGGCTCTGGTCGCGACCACGTTCGCCTTCTTCCATCCCGTCCTCACCGGTCAGCCCTTGTCGCACCCGGAGTGGCTGCAGCGGATGTGGTTCCCCTCCTGGTTCTGAGCCCCGCCTCCGAGCCGGGGCCTACGGTGGCGGGACCAGCCCGCACGGGGAGGACGACGATGACCGAAGCCCAGGACCGGCCGCACGTGCTCACCGAGGTGGACGGCGACGTCTGGCGAATCGTCCTGGACCGTCCCGAGACAGGGAACGCCGTCACGCCGGAGCTGGCCGCAGCACTCGCCGCCGCACTGACCGACCGCCCGGAGCAGAGCCGCGCCGTCCTGCTGCTGGCCAACGGCCCGCGGTTCTGCGTCGGCGGCGATGTGCGCTCCTTCGCCGCCGCCACCGACGACCCCGGCGCCTTCGTCGGGCGGCTCGCCCGCGACTGGCACGCGGTCATCCGGATGTTGCTCCACTGTCCGGTCCCGGTCGTCGCAGGGACCCAGGGCGCGGTCGCCGGAGCAGGGATCGGCCTCGTCGGTGCCTGCGACCTCGTCGTCTGTGCCCGGACGACGAAGATCCGGCCGGCCTACGCCGCCCTCGGGTTCTCCCCCGACGGCGGCACGTCCTGGGCGCTCACCAGGGCACTCGGCGCCCCACGCGCCCTGGACCTCATGCTCACCGACGGCTCGCTGACCGCCGCGGAGGCGCACCTGACCGGCCTGGTCGCCCGGCTGGTCGAGGACGAGGACCTGCAGGCGACCGCCGTCGCGGTCGCGCACGAGATCGCCGCCGGACCGGTCCGCGCCATGGTCCGCACCCGGGCGCTGGTCCGGCGGGCGGCGATCCGCACCCTCGAGGAGCAGCTCGACGACGAGGCGCAGCTGATCGCCGAGTCCGCCGCCGACCCCGAGGGCCGCGAGGGCGTACGGGCGTTCACGGAGAGGCGGCCGCCGGATTTCCGCACCGCCCGCTGAGGATCAGCCCCCACGCCCCCGGCGGAGCAGGTGGCGCAGGGTCAGTACCAGGAGCGCGACCCCGAGGAGGACGGCGGCCACCAGCGCGCCCCGGGCGGCGACACCCGCCCCCGGCCACGCCCCGCGGAGGCCGTCCACGATGAACCAGAGCCCGATGGCCACGACGACGAGCCGGGCCAGCCACCGGCGCGTGTCCGCCTGAGCCTTCGAGTCGGCGCTCCGGCTTCCGGCCCTCTCGTCCGAGTCCACGCGAACGCCCCTTCCGGTGAACCGCGAACGCCGCCGGGGCGGGTGCCCCGACGGCGTCGGCTGGATCGTGCTGTGAAGGTGTGGAGCTGAGGGGAGTTGAACCCCTGACCCCCTCGATGCGAACGAGGTGCGCTACCGGACTGCGCCACAGCCCCTTCGAGCGACAAGAATACCGTCTCGGTTCTCCGACGCCACCACCGGGTGGCCCTCCCGCAGGGCCCCGCCGCGAGCCCGCGAGTGGTGGCGGCAGGAGGGCGCTCTTTCAGCCGTTGGCCACGCGACGCGGCTGGTACTCGTCGATGTCGGCGAAACCGATGTCGTCATCGTCCAGACCCACCACGGCGCTGTGCTGCCATCCGGCGGGCGCCGGCGTGCGGGCGGCCACGATGCGGCCGATCGGGAAGGCGTGCACCGGCGCCAGCGGCACGCTGGGGTGCGGCAGCTTTTCCTGAGCCACGGTCTCGTGGAACTCCGATGCGTCGCGCTGTGCCGGGACCGGGCGTGCCGCCGAGCGGCGCATCGCGGCCCGGGCGGCCGCACGGGCGGCGCGGCGGGCGGCCAGCCGCTCGCGCTTGGCCACCTTGCGCAGGACCAGCACGTAACCGACGACGGCCACGTCGAGCAGCCCCTGGACCGCCCACAGCCAGGGGCTGTAGACGAGCGCACCGACCAGGGTCAGCGCGGCCAGGGCGACCAGGCCCCCCAGCGTGCGACGCCGGAGAGCGTGCACATCCACCTGCAGCTCGCCGCTGGTGCGCAGCAGCTCGCGGTCGATCGACACGCGCTCGGTGTCGGCGTGGACGACGGGGTCCACCGTCCGACGGCGCTGCAGCGTCCGGCCGGAGTCAGCCAGCCCCAGCTGGCCGGTCTGCGCGTCACCGCGGGTCACCACCATGGGCACCAGCACGACGAACCACAGCACGACCAGAGCGGCCAAGAGCACGCCCGATCCCATCCCGAACACCACCTGTCACATGAGTCACTCGCGAGGGCGAGGTTATGCAGGTAGGACCTCCGGACGAGGGAGGCGCGCGGCGTGTCGCTGATGTGTTGTGTGGCCGATGTGACGACTGGGGCGTGTCACGCGCCCCCTCCCCTGGCCGGCGGGCTCAGCCTGGTACGCGGCGCTGCCAGTGCGCGAGCACGCCACCGGGAAGATCCTCTGCCAGGAGCGCGTAGGAGATGTGATCCCGCCAGTCGCCGTCGATGTCGAGATACCGGCGCAGCAGCCCCTCGCGCCGGAAGGCCAGCCGCTCCACGAGCCGCCGGCTCGGCAGGTTCTCCGGCCGGATGTCGGCCTCGACGCGGTGCAGCCCGACCGGCCCGAACGCGTGGTCGCACACGAGGGCCACGGCGAGGGACGCCATGCCCCGCCCGGCCACCGACCGGTCGATCCAGTAGCCCAGGTATCCCGACCGCAGCGCGCCGCGGACGATGTTGTCCAGCGTCACCTGACCGGCCAGCCGCCCCTCCACGCGGATCGCGAAGGGAAGGGAGGTGCCCAGCCGGGCCCGGCGGGCGACGACCCGGCGCATCGCGCGGTAGGCCGCCGGCGTGTGCCGGGCCCGCCACGGGAGCCCGTGGGACGGTTCCCACCGGCTGAGCCAGTCCTCGTTGGCCACCCGCAGCCGGCTCCACTCGACCGCGTCCCGCCGTCGCAGGGGGTGCAACTCCACCGGTCCCCAGGACAGCCGCGCCGGCCAGCCGGGGTGCACGACGGGATCCAGCTCAGCCGCCCAGCAGCAGCGGCATCACGGTGACCAACCCGCCGGCGGCGACCTCGGTGACGTCCTCGTCGATGACGATCAGGCAGTTCGCCCGGGCCATGCGCGCCAGCAGTGCCTCGGTGCCGTCGCCGACCGGCTCCACGACGTAGCCGCCGTCGGGGTGGCGCATGACGGTGCCGTGCAGGTACTGGCGGTAGCCCAGCGGGGAGAGCAGCTGCTGCGCGGCGATCGCCTGCACGGTCCGGCGGAACAGCTGGCGCTTCCCCAGCATCAGCCGGATCGCCGGTCGCACGAACACCTCGAAGGCCACCAGCGCGGCAACCGGCTCACCCGGGATGCAGATGACCGGGACCTCGTCGCGGCCCAGCCGGCCGAAGCCCTGGGCCGGCCCCGGGTACATGGTCACCTGGCGGAAGCGCATGTCCCCCAGTTCGGCCAGCGCCTCCTGAACCATGTCGAAACCCTCGCTGGCGAACGTGCCGGCGATCAGCACGAGGTCGCTGCGCAGCAGCTGGCTCTCCAGCACCTCGGTGAGCCGGCGCTGGTCGGACGGCAGGATGCCCGACCGGTAGGCCTCGGCCCCGGCGTCACGGGCGGCCGCCGCGAGCGCATAGCTGTTGACGTCCACGACCTGCCCCGGCGCCGGCACGGTGCCGACGTCCACCAGTTCCGGACCGGCGCAGAGCACCGCGATCCGGGGCCGTGGGCGGACCAGCACGCGCTCGCGGCCGACGGCGGCCAGCAGGCTGATCTGCGCTGGCCCGATGGGCGTGCCGACCTGCACCGCGGCATCGCCCGGGGCGACGTCGTCCCCGGTGCGCCGGACGTAGCTGCCCGCCGGGGGCCCGGCCTGGACGGCGACCCGGGCCGCCCCCTGGTCGGTCCACACCGTCGGGACGACGGCGTCGGCACCGGCCGGGAGCATCGAGCCGGCAGCCACCTTGAGCGCCAGCCCCGGCCCGATGGAGGAGGGGGCGCCCGCGCCTGCGACGCTCTCCCCCACGACCGCCAGCTCGACCGGCACGTGCGGGCTCGCACCGACGACGTCCTCGGCGCGGACGGCATACCCGTCCAGTGCCGCCTGGTCGAAGGCGGGCAGCGCGCGCTGGCTCGCGACCTCCTCGGCGCAGAGGAGGCCCTGGGCGTCGAGCACGGCCAGCTCGATGGGGTGCGGCTCCGGAACCGCGGCGAGGATCTCGTCGAGGTGTCGTTCCACCGTCCAGATCTGCGAGACCGGCATCGACCCGGCAGCGGGCAGCGGGATGGCCGGTTCGGCGACGGTCCGCGGTCCGGGCACGGGCGGCTCCCCGGCTGCGGCAGCGTGCGCCGGGTTGGGCGTCACGATCCGGGCCCCGCGCATCGTGAGGGGTCCGGTGGGCCGGGGTGGCGCCATGGGCATGTCGACCTGTGCGGTGTCCCGGTATCCCCGGTACGCCCCGCCCGTGTCCTCGCCGTCGCTCTGACCGCTCATCTCACCACCGTCGCTCCACCATGCCGTCCACCGTCCGCCCGTTCCGACCTGGGCACCGCCGGCCCGGGAGAGCGGTCCGGCCGGTGCCCCGGGGCCCGATGGTGCCCTTGCCGACCCCGGTCAGGACGGCGACGCGCCCTCGTGGGGCAGCTGAGCCACGAACTCGCGCAGGAAAGAGGCGAACGGCGGGCCGAGGTCGTCCCGCTCGCTGGCCAGCCGCACGACCGCCTTCAGGTAGTCCAGCCGGTCGCCGGTGTCGTAGCGGCGGCCGCTGAAGACGACTCCGTGGACCGGCTCCCCGCGCTCGACCAGCGTGGCGAGGGCATCGGTCAGCTGGATCTCCCCGCCCCGCCCGGGCGGGGTGTCGCGGAGCACGTCGAACACCGTGGACGCGAGCACGTACCGACCGATGATGGCCAGGCTGCTGGGCGCCTCGTCGATCGGTGGCTTCTCGACCAGGCCGGTCACCCGCACGACCTCGTCGCCCTCGACGACCGACAGGTTCCCGGGCTCGATGGCGACGGCGCCGTACTTGTCGATGTTCTCGCGGCCGACGTCGAGCAGGGCGATGACCGAGCCGCCGTGCTCCGCCTGGACGGCGAGCATGTGCTCGAGCAGGTGGTCACGGGCGTCGATCAGGTCGTCGCCGAGCAGCACCGCGAACGGCTCGTCCCCGACGAAGGCGGCTGCCTGCAGCACCGCGTGGCCCAGCCCCTTCGCCTCGCCCTGCCGGACGAAGTGGACGTGCGCGAGCTCGGTGGAGGCGCGCACCGCGGCCAGCCGGCCGGCGTCGCCCTTCTTCTCCAGGGCCGTCTCCAGCTCCGGGGTGCGGTCGAAGAAGTCCTCGATGGCGCCCTTGTTGCGCCCCGTGACCATCAGCACCTCGGGCAGCCCCGCGCGGGCGGCTTCCTCGACGATGTACTCGAGCGCCGGCCGGTCGACGACCGGCAGCAGCTCCTTGGGCACGGCCTTGGTCGCCGGCAGGAATCGGGTGCCCATCCCGGCGACGGGGATGACGGCCTTGCGTGCCGGGCGTGCGGCGGGGCTGGTCACGCGGGCAGCCTAGCTAGCCTGCCGGGATGACCAGCGTGCCCGAGGTCGGCGCCGCCAAGTCCGCGGTGCGCGCCCGCCACCTCGCCCGGCGCCACGCGCGACCGCAGGCCGATCGCGACACCGCCGCGGCCGCGGTGTCGGCGGCGCTGGTGCGCGGGCTGGCCGGCACCCGCACGCTGGCCGCGTACGTCCCCGCGCCCGAGGAGCCAGGGCACGGACGGCTGCCGGCGGCCTTCGCCGAGCTCGGTGCGCGGGTCCTGCTGCCCGTGGTGCCGGCCGAGGGTGCCGAACTCCGCTGGGCGGTCGACACCGGCCGCCTGGCGCCGGGCCGGTACGGCCTGTACGAGCCGGTCGGCCCCCGGCTCGGGCCGGCTGCCGTCGGGACGGTCGACGTGGTGGTGGTGCCCGCGCTGGCGGTGTCGCGGAACGGCGTCCGGCTCGGTCGCGGGGGCGGCTACTACGACCGGGCGCTGCGGCACGTCCGGCCCGACGCCGTCCTCGTCGCCGTCGTCTTCGACGACGAACTGCTCGAGGACCTCCCCGTGGAACCGCACGACCGGCAGGTCACCGCGGTGGTCACGCCATCTGGCGGCTGGGAACGGCTGCCGGGGCCCTGATCAGCGCTCTGACCAGCGATCCCGGCCAGTCACTGCCAGAGTGTGACCGACCGCGTCGCCGATGCCGTGGGAGGCCCCGTGTCCCCTGAGATCGTCACCATCATCACGCTGGTCGTGATCTTCGTGATCGCGACGGTGCTGCCCATCAACATGGGCGCGCTGGCCTTCGTCGCCGCGTTTGTCGTCGGCACCCTGTCGGTGGGGATGACCACCGACGAGATCCTGGGCGGCTTCCCCGCGGAGCTGGTGCTGACCCTGATCGGCGTCACCTACCTGTTCGCGATAGCTCAGAACAATGGCACGGTCGACCTGCTGGTGCGCGGGGCCGTGCGGCTGGTGGGCGGTCACATCGCGGCCATCCCCTGGATCATGTTCTTCGTCACCGCGCTGCTGACCGCGATCGGCGCGCTCTCCCCCGCCGCCGTCGCGATCATCGCGCCCATAGCGCTGGGATTCGCCGCGCGGCACGGGATCAACCCGCTGCTGATGGGGATGATGGTCATCCACGGCGCGCAGGGCGGCGGCTTCTCGCCGATCAGCGTCTACGGCGTGACGGTCAACGAGATCGTGGAGACCGAGGGCCTGCCGGACAGCTCGCTGGCGGTCTTCCTCGGCGCCTTGTTCTTCAACATCGCGATCGCCGTGGTGCTCTTCTTCGTCTTCGGTGGCCGGAAGCTCATCGGCCGCAAGGTCGAGGCGGTCGAAGACCTCCGCGAGGAGGTGCACGCCGAACACGGGACCGGTCCGACGGTCCGCGGCCACGGTGCCGCGCCCGGCCCCGCGGTGGGAGGCGGCGACGACGAGGTCGGCGAGGCACACCCAGACGCCCCGCAGAAGATCACGATCGAGCAGATCATGACGCTGATCGGGCTGCTGGTGCTCGCGGTCCTCGCTCTCGTCTTCGACCTCGACATCGGCTTCGTCTCGATCAGCGTCGCCGTCGTCCTGGCGCTGTTCTCGGCGGCGAAGCACAAGGGTGCGGTCAGCCAGATCAGCTGGTCCACCGTCCTGCTCATCGCCGGCGTGCTGACCTTCGTCTTCGTGCTCCAGGAAGCGGGCACGATCGACTACGTCGGCGAGGCGGTCACCGGCCTCGGTGTGCCGCTGATCGTGGCGCTGCTGCTCTGCTACATCGGCGGGATCGTCTCGGCCTTCGCGTCGTCGACAGCGATCATCGGCGTCGCGATCTCGCTGGCGGTGCCGTTCCTGCTCGCGGGGAACATCGCGGCCGTCGGCGTGATCGTGGCGCTGTCCGTGGCCTCCACGATCGTCGACGTGAGCCCGTTCTCGACCAACGGCGCCCTCGTCCTGGCGGCCGCGCAGGACGTCGACCGTGACCGCTTCTACAAGCAGATCCTCGGCTACGCCGCGATCGTCGTCGCAATAGGGCCGTTCCTGGCGTGGCTAGTGTTCGTGGTCCCCGGCTGGCTGTGAGCTGCCTGCCGTGACCGAACGGAGAACTTCATGTCCGGACCACTCGACGGCGTTCTCGTCGTCGACCTGACGCGGGCCCTCGCCGGTCCGCACGCGGCGATGATGCTCGGCGACCTCGGCGCGCGGGTGATCAAGGTGGAGAACCCGGGCAGCGGGGACGACACCCGTGGCTGGGGTCCGCCGTTCGTGCAGCCCGAGGGCCGTGCCGAACCCGAGGCGCGGGAGTCCACCTACTTCCTGTCGACGAACAAGAACAAGGAGTCGATCACCCTCGACCTCAAGGACGACGCGGACAAGGCGGTGCTCACCGAGCTGCTGCGCCGTGCCGACGTGCTGCTGGAGAACTTCCGGCCGGGCACCCTCGCCCGGCTGGGGTTCGGCACCGACGTCCTCGCCGAGCTCAACCCGCGACTGGTCACCCTGGCGATCAGCGGCTTCGGCCATGACGGTCCGGAGGGCGGCCGCGCCGGCTATGACCAGATCGCGCAGGGCGAGGGCGGCCTGATGTCGCTCACCGGCTCCGGACCGGACGACCCGCAGCGGGTCGGCGTCCCGATCGGCGACCTGCTGGCCGGCATGTACGGCGCCTACGGGGTGCTGGCCGCGCTCATGGAGCGCGAGCGGACCGGGCGCGGGCAGGTCGTGCGGACCTCACTGCTGGCGGCGATCGTCGGGGTGCACGCCTTCCAGGGGACGGCCTGGACGGTCGCGGGCCGGGTCGGTCGCGCCCAGGGCAACCACCACCCGTCGATCGTCCCGTACGGCCTCTTCCACTGCGCCGGTGGCAGCGTCCAGCTGTCCTGCGGCTCGGAGGGGCTGTGGCGCAGGCTCTGCGCCGAGTTCGGGTTCGACCCCGAGGCCCCGGGGATGGCGACCAACGGCGAGCGGGTCGGCAACCGCGAGCAGGTCATCGCGATGCTCGAGGACGCGTTCGCGGACATCGCCCCCGAGGACCTGCTCGCCCGCCTCGCCGCCGCGGGCATCCCGGCCGGCAAGGTCCGGACCATCGACGAGGTCTACACCTGGGACCAGACGCTCTCCCAGGGCCTGCTCGTCGACGTCGAGCACGCCACCCTGGGCCGGCTGTCGCTCCCCGGACCGCCGCTGCGGTTCTTCACCCCCGGTCCGGACGGCGAGACCGAGACCACCCGGCGCGACCACGCCGCTCCCCCGGTCCTGGGTGCCGACGGCGACGCGATCCGCGCCTGGCTGTCCAGTTCGGCGGGCGTGCCCCAGCCCGCCGGTGACGACGTCGAGGAGGGCCACGCCACGTGAGCCAGAAGCCCGCCCGCCTCGACGCCCGGGCGCTGCGCGACCTGGTGCTCGACGTCGGTTCCTGGAAGTCCTGGGACCGCCCCGTGCCCGCCCGCGAGGTCGACGACGAGTACGCCCGCGAACTGGTCGCGGCCGCGGAGAGGACGCGGCAGGACGAGGCGATCATCACCGGTGAGGGCACGCTGCGGGGCCGTCGGGTGGCCGTCGTCGCCGGGGAGTTCGGCTTCCTGGCCGGCTCGATCGGGGTGGACGCCGCCGACCGGCTGATCGCCGCCGTGGAGCGCGCCACCGAGGAGGGGTTGCCGCTGCTGGCCGCGCCGGTGTCGGGCGGCACCCGCATGCAGGAGGGCACGGTCGCCTTCCTCCAGATGATCGGCATCACCGCGGCGATCGCCCGACACAAGGAGGCGGGGCTCCCCTACCTGGTCTACCTGCGCAACCCCACCTTCGGCGGGGTGCTGGCGTCGTGGGGCTCGCTGGGTCACGTGACCATCGCCGAGCCCGGTGCCTCGATCGGCTTCCTGGGCCCGCGGGTCTACGAGGCGCTGTACGGCGAGCCGTTCCCCGAGGGCGTGCAGACCGCCGAGCACCTGGCCGAGCGGGGGCTGATCGACGCCGTCGTGCCGCACGAGGAGGTCGCCGAGGTCGCCGACCGGGCGCTGCGGGTGCTGGCTGCCCGCCAGACCTGGCACACCGACGTCCGCGGAGCCGAACGCCCGACTCCCGAGGACGGCGCCGACGCCGACGACCCCGAGGACCACCGCAGTGCCTGGGACGTCGTGACCGCATCGCGGCGGGAGGACCGGCCCGGCGTACGACGGCTGCTCCGGACCGCGGCCACCGACGTGGTCGGCCTGTCCGGCACCGGAGCCGGGGAGAAGGACCCCGGACTGCTGCTGGCACTGGCCCGCTTCGGTGGCGCGCCGTGCGTCGTCCTCGGTCAGGACCGGCGCGGTCAGAGCATGTCCGCACCTCTCGGCCCGGCGGCGCTGCGCGAGGCCCGACGCGGGATGCACCTGGCCGAGGAGCTCCGGCTCCCGCTGGTCACGCTCATCGACACCCCGGGCGCGGCGCTGTCCCGGGAGGCCGAGGAGGGCGGGCTGGCCGGGGAGATCGCCCGCTGCCTGCACGACCTGGTGATGCTCAAGGCGCCGACGCTGGCGGTGCTGCTCGGCCAGGGCACCGGCGGTGGGGCGCTGGCTCTGGTCCCGGCCGACCGGGTGCTCGCCGCCGCCAACGGCTGGCTTGGCCCGCTGCCCCCCGAGGGTGCGAGCGCGATCGTGCACCGGACCACCGAGCGGGCCGACGAGATGGCTGCCGCACAGGGCGTCCGGGCGACCGATCTGTGGCGGGCCGGGATCGTGGACCGCGTGGTGCCCGAGCGCCCCGATGCCGCCGACGAGCCGACCGAGTTCTGCCTCCGGCTGGGGCGGGTGCTCGGCGAGGAGCTGGCCGGACTGCTGGGTCGCGACGACACCGAGCGCTACCGGAGCCGGCTGCACCGGTACCGCCACCTGGGCCGCTGAGCCGATCCGGCGTGATCGTCGAGCAGGAGGACCTCCTGGGCCGGAGGGCGGTTGCCGTGACGGCTCCGCCCTTCGCCAGGAGTTCCTCCCTACCCGGTCGGCGGCTCACCGCCCAGCACAGGCGGGCTCGCACGACCGACGTCTCCGGTCGGTGCACCTAGTCTGCGATGTCGCCGCCGTGGGCCACGCGTTGGGTGTGGTCCGGGTCGAGCTTCTCGACGATGGCCCGCAAGGCGTCCCCCAGCACCCGCGTCTGCTCCGGGGTGAGCGGACCGAAGACCGTCTCCCGGACGGCGTCCACGTGCCCCGGTGCCACCGCGACCACGACGTCCCAGCCGGCGTCGGTCAGCACGGCGAGGCTGCCGCGCCCGTCCTCGGCGGCCCGCTCACGGCGGACCCAGCCGCGCTCCTCGAGCCGCGCGACGGTGTGCGAGAGCCGGCTCTGGGACTGGTTCGCCCGGCGCGCGAGGTCGCTCATGCGGCGGCTGCGCGTGGGCGACTCCGACAGCATGGCGAGGACGACGTACGCGGCGTGGCTGATCCCGACATCGCGTTGGAGCTGGGCGTCCAGGGCACGGGGAACCAGTTCGGACGCGGTGAGCCAGGCGCGCCATGTCCGTTGCTGCTCGTCGTCGAGCCACCGGTCGGCCACGGCAGGACCGTACTGACATCGGCTGCCCTCCGTGCAGCCGGACCCACCGTGGACAGCGCACCTCGGCACAGCGGCGTCCCCGCCGCACGTCGCCGTCCGTACCCGCCATGGCTGCGACAGGCAGACCGCGTCGACGCTCAGGTCGCCACGACGCAGCAGCGCCATCGCGCGCTCGATGCGCCGCGTCATCAGGTGGCTGTACGGCGATTCGCCGTAGGCGAGCCGGAACTCGCGGCTGGGGTGCCCGGCCGACATGTGGGCGCCGCGGGCGAGCGCCTCGACGTCCAGCGGCTGCGCGTACTCCCGGTCGATCCGGTCGCCCCGGTCGAGCGGGACCAGTCGGAAGAGCGCTCGTCCCACGGTGTCCCCGAGGGCCGCGGTCAGGCGCCGACGTAGGCCGCGAGGTGGTCGCCGGTGAGGGTGGAGCGGGCGGCGACGAGGGCGGCAGGTGTGCCCTCGAAGACGATCCGTCCGCCGTCGTGGCCGGCGCCGGGGCCGAGGTCGATGATCCAGTCGGCGTGCGCCATGACCGCCTGGTGGTGCTCGATGACGATGACCGACTTGCCGGAGTCGACCAGCCGGTCCAGCAGACCGAGCAGCTGCTCGACGTCGGCGAGGTGCAGCCCGGTGGTCGGCTCGTCGAGGACGTAGACGTCACCCTTCTCGGCCATCTGGGCGGCCAGCTTGAGCCGCTGCCGCTCACCACCGGACAGCGTGGTGAGCGGCTGGCCGAGGGTGAGATAGCCGAGGCCGACGTCGGTGAGCCGGTCGAGGATCGCGTGTGCCGCCGGCGTGCGCGCCTCGCCGGCGCCGAAGAACGCCTCGGCCTCCGTCACCGGCATCGCCAGCACCTCGGCGATGTTCCGGCCGCCGAGCGTGTACCCGAGCACCGACGCCTGGAAGCGCCTCCCCTCGCACTCCTCACAGGTGGACTCGACGGTGGCCATGACGCCCAGTTCGGTGTAGATGACGCCGGCGCCGTTGCACGTGGGGCAGGCGCCCTCGGAGTTCGAGCTGAAGAGCGCCGGCTTCACGCCGTTGGCCTTCGCGAAGGCCTTGCGGATGGGGTCCAGCAGGCCGGTGTACGTCGCCGGGTTGCTCCGTCGCGAGCCACGGATCGCACCCTGGTCGATCACCACCACGCCGTCCCGCCCTGCCACCGAGCCCTGGATGAGCGAGCTCTTGCCCGAGCCCGCCACCCCGGTGAGGACGACCAGCACGCCGAGCGGGAGGTCGACGTCGACGTCCTGCAGGTTGTTGGTGCCGGCGCCGCGCACCTCCATCGCCCCCGCCGGCGTCCGCACGGACGGCTTCACGGCGGCCCGGTCGTCCAGGTGTCGCCCGGTCAGCGTGCCGCTGGCCCGCAGCCCCTCGACGGTGCCCGTGAACACCACCTCACCACCGGCAGTGCCCGCTCCGGGGCCGAGGTCGACGACGTGGTCGGCGATCGCGATGGTCTCGGGCTTGTGCTCCACGACCAGCACGGTGTTCCCCTTGTCCCGCAGCTGCAGCAGCAGGTTGTTCATCCGCTCGATGTCGTGGGGATGCAGGCCGATCGTGGGCTCGTCGAAGACGTAGGTGACGTCGGTGAGCGACGAGCCCAGGTGGCGGATCATCTTGGTGCGCTGCGCCTCGCCGCCCGAGAGGGTGCCAGCCGGCCGGCCGAGCGACAGATAGCCCAGCCCGATCTCGGCGAACGAGTCCAGCAGGTGCTGCAGCCCGGTGAGCAGCGGCGCCACGGACGGCTCGTGGAGGTCCCGGACCCAGTCGGCCAGGTCGCTGATCTGCATCTCGCAGAGGTCGGCGATGTTCTTGCCCCTGATCCTCGACGACCTGGCCTCCGGGCTGAGCCGCGTGCCGTCGCACTCGGGGCAGGGCTGGAAGGTGATCGCACGCTCCACGAAGGCCCGGATGTGGGGCTGCATCGCGTCGACGTCCTTGGACAGCATCGACTTCTGGATCTTCGGGATGACGCCCTCGTAGGTGAGGTTGACGCCCTCGACCTTGATCTTGGTCGGCTCCTTGTAGAGGAGGTCGTGCAGCTCCTTCTTGGTGAACTTCGCGATCGGCTTGTCCATGTCGAAGCCGGCGCCGCTGAAGATCCGGCCGTACCAGCCATCCATGCTGTAGCCGGGGATCGTCAGCGCACCCTCACCCAGCGACTTGTTCTCGTCGTACAACGCCGTGAGGTCGACATCGGAGACCGATCCCATGCCCTCGCAGCGCGGACACATGCCGCCCATGTAGACGACGTCGCGCACCACGTTCTTCTCGACCCGGCCGCCGGCCTTCTCCGTGCTCAGCACCCCGCTCGCCTTCCGCGTCGGGACGTTGAAGGAGAACGCCGTGGGGGGACCGATGTGCGGCGTGCCCAGCCGGCTGAACAGGATGCGCAGCATCGCGTTGGCGTCGGTGGCCGTGCCGACCGTGGAGCGGGGATTGGCGCCCATCCGCTCCTGGTCGACGACGATCGCCGTCGTCAGGCCCTCCAGCAGGTCGACCTCCGGCCGCGACAGCGTCGGCATGAAGCCCTGCACGAAGGCGCTGTAGGTCTCGTTGATCAGCCGCTGCGACTCCGCGGCGATCGTGCCGAACACCAGCGAGCTCTTGCCCGAGCCGGAGACGCCGGTGAACACCGTCAGCCGGCGCTTCGGGAGCTCGAGGCTGACGTCCTTGAGGTTGTTCACGCGTGCGCCCTGCACGCGGATCAGATCGTGGCTGTCGGCCGCGTGCAGCGCGGACGACTGCGTGTCCGTTCTCGTGGCCATGCTCATCGTGTCTCCATCCGTGGGGCAGGCCGCCGTCACGGTCCCCGTCGGCGTCGTCCGGCTCGACCCTGACCAGCTTCGAGCAGTGCCTCTGGTTCTCCCTCGTCAGCGCGGTTCCGCAACGGTCAGGTGTCTACCCGATCGGCGGCGTCGGCCGGGCGGCGCGACGCCCGTCCGGCTGACGCACGAGTGACCTTCGCCGACACACGTCGGCGAGCGTCGGCGAGCGTCACCATCGCGTCGGGCGAGCGTGAGATCGCGGGTGGCGACCGAGCGCCCGCGGCAGTCTCTGCGGGCACGCCGTTGCCCGGGCACGGCGAGGTTGACGGAGTCCGGGGACTGAACCAGTATTCCAATTTGAATCACCGTTCACAGCTGACGGGAGGCGTTGTGGTGGAGGGGGAAGGTCAGGCCCTGAGCCGTAGCCCCCGGGTCGCTGCGCGCCAGGCGGAAGCGCGGCGCCGCATCCTGGAGGCGGCGCGGCTCGTGGTCAGCGAACAGGGGTTCGCCGCGGCCCAGGTCGCGGTCGTTGCCTCGATCGCCGATGTGGCGACCGGGTCGATCTACCGGCACTTCCCGTCGAAGGCATCGCTGTTCTCGGAGATGCTCCGTCAGGTCTGCCGCCGCGAGCTGGAGGTGGTCCGAGCCATCCTGGAGGAGGACGGCCGGAGTGCGGCCGAGCGGATCGGCGACGCCGTCACGACCTTCGTGGACCGCGCACTGCGCGGCGGGGGCCTGTCCTACGCCGTGATCGTCGAGCCGATGGATCCCGACATCGACCAGGTCCGGCTGGACGCTCGCGCCGGCCTCGCCGCCGCCTTCGCGCGCGTCATCAAGGAAGGGATCGCCGCCGGCGAGCTCGGTGACCAGGACCCGGACATCCGGGGCGCGGCGATCGTCGGCGCGTTCCTCGAGGGCGTCGTCGCACCGCTCGCCGCACGTCCGGTCGACGCCGCGCGCCGCGACGAGGTCGGCCGCGAGATCGCCGCCTTCTGCCAGAACGCCGTCACCGGTGCCGCAGCCACCCGCGGCTCTGGCACCTGACACCCATGTCCGGCACCTGATCCGGCCCCTGAGAGCCCGGCGGGCGACACCGATGGGCGAGGAAGGAACCGCGATGACCCTCACGACCAGCGCGACCCACGCCGAGGTCCGCCCCGACGACTTCACCCGTCAGCGTCCGGTCCCGGAGAACCTGGTGCCGGACCTCAACGACGTGAACGCGTTCGACCGGGACAAGATCGCCACCGCCGTCATCGCCCGCTACGCACCCTGGGCCCGGGAGCGGGCCAGCACGCTCGGCTCCCGCGTGTGGGACCCGAAGGTCCTCAAGGCAGCCCGCGACGCGCAGCGGCACACCCCCGAGCTGCGGACCCTCGACCGCGTGGGCAACGAGATCTACGACGTCGACTTCCACCCCGCCTACCACGAGCTGATGGGCCTCGGCTTCGGCTCCGGCGTGCACTCCCTGGCGTGGACGGCCGACCAGCCGGGCGCGCACTCGGCGCGCGCGGTCCTGTCCTACCTGTGGAACCAGGTCGACGGCTCCACCGCCTGCCCGCTCGGCATGGCCTACGCCTCCATCCCGGTGCTGCGCAGCCAGCCGGAGTTCGCCCCGTTCGCCGAGGCCATCGCCGCGGAGGCGTACGACCCCGCGGACGTCCCGATCGGCCAGAAGAAGTCCTCCGGCACCATCGGCTACTTCATGACCGAGAAGCAGGGCGGCTCCGACCTGCGCGCGAACGTCACCGTCGCCCGTCCCGTCGGCAAGCGCGGACCGGGCGAGACCTACCTGGTCAACGGCCACAAGTGGTTCGCATCGGTCCCGATGTCCGACGTCTACCTCACCGTCGCGCAGACCGAGGGCGGCGTGTCCTGCCTGCTGATCCCCCGCCGGCTCCCGGACGGCCGCCTCAACAACATCAAGATCAACCGCCTCAAGGACAAGCTCGGCAACAAGGCCAACGCCTCCTCCGAGATCGAGTACCACGACACCGTCGCCTACCTCGTCGGCGAGGAGGGCAAGGGCATCCGCACCATCCTGTCCTCGGCCGAGCACACCCGCCTGGACTTCGCCGTCGGCTCCGCCGGCCTCATGCGCGCCGCGCTGTCGCAGGCGCTGCACTACAACGACTACCGGACCGCCTTCGGCGCCCCGCTGTCCCATCTGCCGATCCAGGCACCGGTGCTGGCCGACCTCGCCCTGGAGTGGGCCGGCGCGGCCCACCTCGGCTTCCGCGTCGCCCACGCCGAGGACCACCAGGGCGACGTCTCCGAGGCTCTGGTCAGCCGCCTGCTCACCCCGGTGGCGAAGTTCTGGAACTGCCGCCGCGTCTCCGGCGTCACCGAGGAGGTCATCCAGTCCATCGGCGGCAATGCCTACATCGAGGAGCACCCCTGCCCGCGGTACTACCGCGAGGCCCCGCTGAACGCGATCTGGGAGGGCACCTCGAACATGATGGTCATGGACGTCGGCCGCGTCCTGGCCCGCCAGCCGAAGGCCATCGAGCCCGTCCTCGACGAGATCCGCCCGGTCGCCGGCGAACACCCGCTCCTGGCCGCCGCGCTGACCGAGATCGACGAGCTCATCACCGCCCCCGAGGACACCACCCGCTACCTGGTCACCAAGATCGCGCTCGCCGTGCAGGCCAGCCTGCTGGTGCAGCGCGCCCCGACCGTGGTGGCGGACGCGTTCATCGCCTCGCGCCTGGGCGCCGGGTGGGGTCCTGGCTACGGCACCCTGCGCGGCGTGGACTACCAGGCGATCATCGACTACGCCCGGCTCGACTGAGACGCACTGCCCGCCCCGATGGGGGCGGGGATGGCGATGAGCGTGAAGGCGACCGCCCGGTCTGACTCTGCGAACGGCCGGCACCTTCAGGTACTCGCCCTCGCCCCGGCGCACTCCGGCCCTCGCGCCCGCAGTCCAGGCCGACGCGGGCTTCGCGGTCACCCTCATCGAGCGCGCAAGGGGGCCACTCGCACACAGACGTGGACGCCCGGTGGCTCGATGGCGCATCATTGGCAGTCGTCGGGCGAGAGTGCCAGCCCGGCATTGACCCCCGCAGCACCAGGAGCCATCGCCGTGCCCACGTACCAGTACGCCTGCACCAATCCTGAGGACAAGCACGAGTTCGAGGTCGTGCAGTCCTTCAGCGACGCTCCCGTGAGCCAGTGCCCGGAGTGCGGCGCGCCCGTGCGCAAGGTTTACGGCTCGGTCGGCGTGGTCTTCAAGGGCTCGGGCTTCTACCGGACCGACAGCCGCAAGTCCTCCTCGGCCGCCGAGAGCACCTCCTCGTCCAACGGGTCGTCCTCGTCCAACGGGTCCTCCTCGTCGTCGTCGAAGGAGAGCTCCTCCGCCACCCCCGCCGCCACGACCTCGTCGGCCTCGGGTGGGTCGAAGGCCGCGAACTGACGACTTCCCCCACCGGGGCCCGTCCCCGCCGTCCACACCCTGCGCTCCCGTCCACAACCTGACGCGTTCGCCCCGGGCCGGCGGGCCGGGCCGTCAGGCTCGGGTGGTGCCCCGCTTCCGCCGTCCCCGTTCGCCCGTGCACACCGCCCGTCGGGCCGCCGCCGCGCTGCTGGCGGCGGTGGCCCTCGTCCTCGCCCTGCGTCCGGCCCCTCGGACGGCCGCCGCCGAGGAGCCCGCTGATGTGCCGGTGACCGTGGCCGCCACCCATCTCCCTCCCGGCGCGGTCCTGACCGCGGCCGACCTGTCCCTCGCCCGCTTCCCCTCCGGGCTGGTCCCGGCGGGCGTCGCCGCGGAGCCGGCTGCACTCATCGGACGGGTGCTGGCCGGCGGCCTGCGCGCCGGCGAGCCGGTCACCGACGTCCGGCTGGTGGGGGCCGGCCTGACCGCGCTGCTGCCCGACGGTCAGGTCGCGGCACCCGTCCGGCTGGCCGACCTCGCGGTGGCCGCGCTGGTCCGCGCCGGCGACCGCGTGGATGTGCTGGCCACGCCGCCAGACGCCGCCACCGCCGACGTGGTCGCCGACGCGGCGCTCGTCCTGGCCACGCCCGGGGGTGAGGAACCAGCCGGCGGGCTGCTCCTCCTCGCCGTCGACGGAGCGACCGCGGCCCGGCTCGCCGCGACGTCCACCACCGCGACGCTGACGCTCAGCCTGCCACCGCCGTGACACGCCGCCCGCCCTGTGACCGCCGCAGCCGTGGTGTGGCTGGATGAATCCATGATCAAGGGCTTCAAGGACTTCCTGCTCCGCGGCAACGTGGTCGACCTGGCCGTCGCCGTGGTCATCGGCGCCGCGTTCACAGGAGTCGTCACGTCGTTCACGGAGTCGTTCCTCCGGCCGCTGATCGGGCTGGTCGGTGGCGGCGGGCGGACCGGTGGGTCCTTCGTGGTCGACGGTCAGACCTTCGCGTGGGGCGATTTCCTGAACTCCCTGCTGACCTTCGTGCTGACCGCGACGGTCGTGTACTTCGTGGTCGTCCTGCCGATGAAGCTGATCCTCGAGCGGCGCAAGCGGGGTGAAGAAGCGGGCCCGGTCGCCCCGACGCAGGTCGAGCTGCTGGTGGAGATCCGCGACCTGCTCCGTGCCGAGCAGGGGCGGGGCCCCGGCCAGGACCCGTCCGGGCCGGGCACGACGACGCTGCCCGGGCAGCTCTGACGGGTCAGTCGCTGCCCCAGTGCGGCGGCCGGTCCTCCAGGTAACGGCGATCGTCGTCGGACGGGTCACCCGGCCGTTCGCCCCAGCCGACGTCGCTGTCGTCCGGCGCCCGCAGCGAGCGGGCCGCTGGGACCACGGGCGCGCCCGGCTGCGGAGCCAGCGGCCGGCCCAGCCCCTCGAGCACCTCCGCGGCGGGCAGCGCCGCCAGGGCCACGCCCGGCACGGCCAGCTTGCTGCCCCGCGTGCCCGAGCCGATGACGACGAGGTCCGCGGCCGCCACCGCCGGGTCGACGAGCACCGGCCAGCCCGCGGGCAACCCGACCGGTGTGATGCCCCCGAAGGCCATCCCGGACTCGGCGACCGCGACGTCCTGGGGGGCGAAGGAAGCCTTCCGGGCGTCGAGGTGCCGCCGCACCAGCCCGTTGACGTCGGCGCGGGTGGTGGCGAGGACGACGCATGCGGCGAGGGTGGTCTGCCCGGCCCGCCGGGCGGCGACGACCACGCAGTTGGCCGACGCCTCCAGCGGCACCCCGTAGGCCTCGCTGAACGCGGCGGTGTCGGCGAGGTCGTCGTCGATCTCGGCCACCCAGGCCGCCCCGTCCAGCTGCGCCAGCGCTGCCGCGACGGGCGCTGCCAGCAGTTCGGGCCGGTCGCCGGCGGGCAGCCAGGTCAGGGAGCCGAGCTGGGGTGTGGTCGCGGAGGGCACGTCCCGATCCTCCGGTACCGCCCCGGAGCCGACCACACCGCCCGACTGACCGGAACGCGGCGGACCTCGGCCGCATGCCGGCTGTCGGCGGCCGGACCGCCCAGCCAGGATGGTCTCATGATCGGACAGCTGCACTCCGTCGTCATCGACGCGCCCGACGCCCACGCGCTCGCCGGCTTCTACGCCCAGCTCCTGGGTATGGACGTGAAGGGATCGCCCGGCGACGACTGGGTCGTCGTCACCGGCGCCGGGTACCGGATCGCCTTCCAGCAGGCGCCCGACCTGCAGCCTCCCGACTGGCCGGACCCGGCGCGCCCCCAGCAGTTCCACCTCGACATCCGCGTCGCCGACGTCGATGAGGCCGAACCGAAGGTCCTGGCGCTGGGCGCCCGCAGACTGCCCGGTGGGGGCGGTGACTTCCGCGTGTACGCGGACCCCGTCGGTCACCCCTTCTGCCTGGTGTGGGACGCATGAGCGCTGAACTGCCGTCGGTCGATCTGGCCGCCGCCAGCCCGTTCGTGGCAGCGATGAAGTTTGAGGTGACCGAAGCCGGCGGCTCCCGGGTGAGGGGCCACGTCGACGTGGGGGCCGACCAGCACACGCCTTGGGGGGTCGTCCACGGCGGCCTGTACTGCTCGGTCGTGGAGTCGGCAGCCAGCATCGGGGCGAGCGCTGCAGTCCAGGAGCGCGGCCAGTTCGCCGTCGGCGTGAACAACAACAGCGACTTCCTCCGTCCGATGACCGCCGGACGCCTCGACGTCGTCGCCGAACCGATCCAGCAGGGACGCACTCTCCAGCTGTGGCAGGTGCTGCTCACACGCGCCGACGACGGCAGGCTCGTCGCCCGCGGACAGGTGCGGCTGCAAAACGTCCCACTGCCCGGCGCGTGAGAGAAACCAGGGTCACCGACGCCATCGCCGCCGTCCGGGCGGTGGCGCTGGCCGCGGCGCTGGCCGGCTGAGGGTCAGGCGGCGAGGACGCCCGGATCCAGCGTGACCCGGAAGAGGGCGCGAGGGTCCTGCAGGATGGCCGGCGGCAATGCGGCGGACCGCGGGACCACCCGGTCCCAGCGGGCCGGGCGCCGATGCGGGAGCAGCTCGCGCCCCTGGAACAGGTAGCCGCCGACGATCTCCCCGAGCAGCAGACCGGCACCGCGCTCGATCGGCAGCGCGACGGGGTCGCCAGGTGCGATCTCGTCGAGGAAGGCCGACAGCTGGCGGAGGTCCTTGGCCGGGCGACGTCCGGACAGCTCCTTGGACAGGGCCCGGAGCTCGGCAGGGGCCAGTCCGGTCGCGTCGACGTCGATCCCGGACTGGGTGCCGAGGCCGACGACCCCGGCGGCCAGGCAGGCGCCGAGCTCGCCGTGGGCCCGCGGCCGGACCACCCACACCCGGACGCCGTCAGGCTCCGGCGCGGGCGGGACGTCGTCGGACTCGGGCCAGACGTAGGGCAGGTCGTCGGGCTCGGGACCGAACAGCTCGGCGAACCGGTGCCGGTAGAAGCCGGGGTCCTTCGCGATGAGGTTGGACCGGTGCGACCGGTGCAGCTGCTCGTCCCCGAGCCAGGACGGCAACAGCCCGGCACCGGCGAGCGCCTCCTGCGGGAGGCCGACGACGTCCGGCGCGAACTCCCCGATCAGCGTCTCCGTGGTGTCGGCGAAACCCCGCTCCCGCCAGACCCGGACCATCGCCAGGCCGTACGCCACCAGGCCCGGGGTGCGGCCGCGCCACATCCGGACCACCGGGTGCGAGGCCCAGCCGTAGTCGGGCAGTTCGAGGGCGCGCAGCACCTGGAGGGTCTCCACCCGCTGCTTCCCGAGGCGCGGTGAGTCCAGCAGCCGGGCGCTCGCGGCGAAGTCGGCGACGGGCAGGAAGGTCTGCATCGCCCGCCAGTCTCGGGCAGACCGGGAGGCGGCGCCGGATCAGCTCATCCGGCGAGGCGGGCGGCGAGCGCGGGGAGGACCTCCCCCAGCGGGGCGTCGACGCGGACGTCGGCCTTCGCGTCGCCGCGGGTGGGGCCGACGTTCACGATCCCCACCGGGATCCCGAGCTTCGCCGCGCGCAGCACGAACCGGTAGCCGCTCATGACCGTCAGCGAGGAGCCGAGGACCAGCAGGCTGCCGGCCTTCTCCACCAGCCCGAAGCAGTGCTCGACCCGGTCGCGGGGCACGGTCTCGCCGAAGAAGACCACGTCCGGCTTGAGCGGGCCCTCCCCGCAGGCGAGGCAGCCGACCATGACGAACCCGTCGAGCACCTCGTCGGGCAGCTCGGCGTCGCCGTCGGGGTTGATCTCGTCGGTGCGCGGCCCGAAGTGCGGGTTCGCCGCCTGCAGCCGCTCGTCCAGTTCTGCCCGTCCGGCGACGTCGCCGCAGTTGAGGCAGACCGTGCGGTCCAGACCGCCGTGCAGTTCGACGACGCCGGTCGCGCCCCCGGCCTGGTGCAGCCCGTCGACGTTCTGGGTGATGACGCCGCCCACCAGGCCGGCGGACTGCAGCTCTCCCACCGCCCGGTGGCCGTCGTTCGGCCGGGCTCCGCGGATCTGCCGCCACCCGACGAAGCTGCGGGCCCAGTAGCGGTGCCGTCCGCGTGGGTCGCGGGTGAAGGTCTGGTACGTCATGGGCGTGTGCCGGCGCAGGCTGCCGGTGGCGCCCCGGTAGTCGGGGATGCCGGAGTCGGTCGACAGGCCGGCGCCCGAGAGGACGACGACGTCGCCGTCGGCCAGCAGTTCGGCCAGCGCGTCGATCCCGGCGTCCTGGCGCGCGGTGGGCACGGCGGTCACCGGGCCATCGTCCCCTCCGATCGCCGCTCGTGCCGGGAGTCGGGCGGCCGGGGAGTCAGCGTGCGGCGAGCTCGGCGTCCAACCGTTCGATGAGCTGGTCGTACACCCGCCGCAGGCCCTTGGGGGCGAAGGTCCGCTCGAAGAACCCGCCGATGCCGCCGGCACCGTTCCAGGTCGTCCGGACCCGCACCGTCGAGACCCCCTCGTCGGCCGGCTGGACCGTCCAGGTGGTGACCATGGAGGAGTTGGCGTCGGACTCGACGAGCGTGTCCGACGTGGGCTGGGTGACGACCATCAGCTGATCACGCACGCGCTTCGACGTCGCTGCGAAGCGCCAGTGGACGCGCGTGCCCGCACCCTGCCCGCCCGACTCGACGCGGTAGTCGCTGAACTGCTCGGGCAGGGCCCGGCGGCGAGCCCCCTCGTAATCGGCGAGCGCGGCACGGACTTGCGCGGCGGGGGCCCGGACGACTCGTTCTGCGGTGGCGACGACCTGACTCATGACCGCCATCCTGCCGCCCGCGAGCGCCGCACCTCGCCTCCGGCGCCGCCCCGTGAGCGAGCTCACGGCGTCGCCGTCCGGGCCCACGGGTAGCCGTGGCCGGTGATCGCACCGCTGTCCCGCACCCGCTCCGGAAAGGGCGAGCCCCTTCTCCTGCTGCACGGCTGGGGCAGCTCGCGCCGGGACTTCACCGCCGTCCTCCCCGCCCTGTCCGAGCGGTTCGACGTGATCAACGTCGACCTGCCAGGCGCCGGCCGGTCCCGGCATCTGGACGAGCGTCCGACGGTCGCCGCGATCACCGACGCCGTCGAGCGCACGCTGGACGCCGAGGACGTCGGCCGGGTGCACGTGCTCGGCAACTCCCTGGGCGCCCGCGTGGCGCTCGAGCTGGCCCGGCGCGGTCGCGCCCGGTCCGTGGTGTCCATCGCGCCGTCCGGGCTGAACATCTGGCCGGAGCGGGTCTTCCAGGGGACCGGGATGGCGCTTGCCCGGCTCGTCGGCCGTACTGCCGCACCGCTGATCAGTGCCCTGTCACGGTCCGCGCCAGGCCGTACGGCGCTGCTGCTCACGCTGAAGACCCGCCCGTGGTCGACGAGTCGCGAGGAGGCCATCGGGGCCCGTGAAGGCTTCGCCGACTCCCGCGACTGGTGGCGCACCCTCCTGTGGGCGCTGCTCCTCGACGTCCCGCGGGGCATGGGGCACATCGACTGCCCGGTGTTGCTCGTGCAGGGCACCGCGGACTGGATCGCGATGGGACAGACCGTCCGGTACCTGCCGCTGATCCCCGGGTCGCGCTTCCGGCCGCTGCTGGCGGCCGGCCACGCGCCGCAGTCCGACCGGCCGGACACGATCGTGCGGCTGGTCGAGCGGACGGCGAAGCAGGCAGGACAGATCGATGCCGTCGGCACCCTCCCGCGGGAGGCGGCGCCGGCCGTGACGGTCACTCCGGAGCGACCGGCCGCCTAGCTACTGCGCCTCCTCGGCGTTCAGGTAGGCGCATCGGAACCGGGCGGTCGACATCGCCTCGGTGAACCGCGCCTCCCACGCCGGGTCGTGTGCCGGGAAGGTCTCCAGCACCCGCTCCTCGAGGACTACCGGCCGACCGTCCAGGCCGGTGTAGGCCCGCCGCACCAGCACGCGGGTCGTGCCGTCGACCTCGTCGTGGCCCGGCACCCACCGCGCCTGCGCGATCGCCGCCGCCAGCTCTGCGCGCTGCCGCGGGGGCAACGGTCCTGCGGGGGTGCCCTGCTGAAGTGCGGTCCAGAGCGCCCGGCCGATCACGACGAAGAGCCCCAGCACCGCGAGGACCAGCGCCAGCTCGATCAGCCCCAGCACCATGACGCAACGCTAGTTCCCGGCGGCGGCGTTGGCGGACGCCGTCACTCCGCCGGCACGGCCGTCCACCGATGCGGGTCAGCTGCTCCAGGAGGACCAGCCGGTCGAGGCGCGCCAGTCGGCCGGAGGGTCCTCACCGACCAGACCGTCCACGGCCTCGCGGAGCAGGTCGGCGTGTCCGGCGTGCCGGCCGTACTCCTCGATCAGGTCACAGAGGAGCCGGCGCAGGCTGGCGTGCCGGCCGTCCGGCGTGGAGACGTGGACCCACTGGCCCAGTCCCCCCTCGGTCAGGGGCCGCCGCGAGCCTCGCGCGGGACCGTTCGACGGCGTCCGCCCAGAGCGCGTAGAGCCGCTCGGGGTGTCGTCCGCGGCGGAGGTGAACGCCCAGTCGCCGTCGCCGGCCCACTCCGACTCCCACGGTCCGCCGATCCGCCGACCGCTCAGCCGGCGGGTGAAGACGTCGTCCCCCACGCTGGCGAGGTGCTTGAGCAGCCCGCCGAGGGTCAGTGAGGAGGCGCCGATGCGCGTCTGCAGCCCGGCGGAGTCGAGGCCGTCGGCTTTCCAGCGGAAGGTGGCGCGCAGGCGCTCGAGGGAGCCGACGAGGTGCTCGGCCTCGGTACCCGCGAGGGGCGGTTCCCACGGCGGATCGCTGCTAATCATGGCAGCACCGTAGGCCCTGACTCTCGCCCGACGAGGGCCCCGGCCGGACGCTGACGGCGGAGTTCCGGCAGAGCGCGCCTCAGCGAACCCGGCTGTCGCCACCGCCGCCGCCGCCGGTGAGAAGGATCGCAGTTCCCGCGATGCCGGGGCGGTCGGCCACGGGGGTCCGTAGCGTGGGGACGACACGATCCATGAAGTTTCAACGATCTGGAGTCCCCATGATCCGCCGTCTGCCGGCACCCGCCCAGGACATCGCGCTCCTGCTCGCCCGCGTCGTGACCGGCGTGGTCCTCATCGCCCACGGCTGGCAGAAACTCGTCACCAACGGCGTGGCCGGCACCGCCGAGGGCTTCGAGGCAATGGGCGTCCCGGCGGCCCCCGTCGCCGCGGCGATCGCGATCGTCATCGAACTGCTCGGTGGCGTCCTGCTCGTGGCCGGCGCGGCGACCGCGGTGGTCGGCGTCCTGGTCGCGCTGATGATGCTCGGTGCCGCCCTGTTCGTGCACGTCGGCGCGGGCATCTTCGCCACCGCGGGCGGCTGGGAGCTCGTCGGGGCGATCGGCGCCGCAGCCCTGGCGCTCGCCGCCACCGGCGCCGGCCGGTTCAGCGTCGACGGGGCACTCGAGCGCGGACGGCGCGTGCTCGCCCACTGAGTTCGCCACGCACGGCGCTCCGCTCAGCACGCCGGCGCGAGAGTCGGGTGTAGGCGGCGAACCAGTCGTTCGTGCGGCCGTACGGGGTCACCGCGTCGGCGGTCGAGACGCCGCCGCGCGGCGGGGCCATGCCGCCCGGAGGCGGCGGCGGTCCGACCGCGCGGAGGCGCTGCGTCAGGCTCGGTCAGCGGCCCAAGCGGTCGCGATAGCGAGCGGCCCGCTTGGCCGACGCGGCGCGCTTGCGCTCGCTCTCCTGCTGCTGACGCACGAGGCCAGCGCGATCCCGGTGCTCGGTGGCGGTCCCCGCCGGGTAGCCGGCCTTCATCACCCGGTTCTCCGTGGCCTCGGGCATGTAGGCGATGGAGTAGAACAGCGCGAGAGCCAGACCACCGCCCGCGCAGGCGGCGCGCAGCCCCCACGATGCCGGCAGCAGCAGCATGATCAGGGCGATCGGCACAGCGAGCTGGACCAGCATGCGGGCGACGTGGCGCAACCACCACGTCCGGGTGGTGGTGTCGTGCAGCACCCAGCCCCTGTTGCGCTCGGGCAGCCGGCCGCCGAAGGCGTACCAGACCCACCGGTGCGGAGCCGGTCGGACGACCGACTCAGCCGACGCGCCACGCCCTTCGGGGACTGCCATGACGACTCTTTCCTGGTCGATGAGGCCCACACGTTCATGGTCCCCGTGAATGCTAAGTGCACCAAGGGTTGGCCTACCAAGTGTCAGCAGGCTCACAGTGGCGCATGGGCGCCCCCGCCACCGCTGCGGTCAGGCCACCGTCGCCTCCGACTCCGCTCCGTCCACCGCAGCGGGGGCGGCGAGCGCCCGCTGGGACGCGGCGATCACCTGGCCCAGCGCCCCGTGCAGCGCCATCAGCTCCTCGACCGGCATGCCGAGGCGCTCCACGATGCCGGCCGGAATCTTCTCCGCCTCGGCACGCAGCGCCCTGCCCTCGTCGGTCAGCGCCAGCGCCAGGTTGCGCTGGTCCTTCGGATCCCGTTCGCGGCGCAGCAGACCGGCCGACTCCAGCCGCTTGAGCAGCGGCGACAGCGTGCCCGGGTCCAGCTGCAGCAGGCCGGACAGCTCCTTGACCGATAGCGGCCCGTGCTGCCACAGCGCCAGCATCACCAGGTACTGCGGATGAGTCAGCCCCAGCGGCTCGAGTACCGGCCGGTACACCGCCACGACGTTGCGAGCTGCCACCGACAGGGCGAAGCACACCTGCCGCTCCAGGGCGAGCATGTCCCCGGAGTCGGGAGGGGGCTGGGAGGATCCGCCGGTCGTCACCGCTCCAGGCTAGAAGGCGTGGCGCACCAAGCGTTCACCCGCCAACAGTTGGGTCCCGGGATAGCGTCCCCGGCGCCGGGCGGGAAGCCCGAGCTCGGCGCACAGCAATGCGTGGTCGTCGGCGGCCGGCAGGGCCCATCACGGCCGGCGCCGAGCACCTACCGCCGGGCCCCCCGTCCCGAATCACCGCGTCTGACCAGCGCCGCGCCAGTGACCCACGTCGGGAGTGCGACGGCGTACGGAACGAGTGCAGCGGTGATCATCGGGGCTGTTCCCGGGGCGCGATCGTCAGGATCTTCATTGCGGCTGGAGCATGACCGCAGCACCCGTCGGTGCACCCGTCGCCGCAGCCTCCGGCGGCGTCCTCCGGGGCGTGGCCGCCAGCGCCGACCGGGGCGCAGCAGCCCTCGCCGCGCCAGGCCAGCACCGCCTCGCGGGCCGCAACGACGCTGATGACCAACGCCGCCACCGGGTCAGCGAAGCTCCAGCCGAACGCCGCGTTGAGGATCAGGCCGACAGCGGTCGTCGCGCTCAGTGCCGCACAGAGACCGGTCTGTGTGCCGTCGGCCGTCACCGCCGCACTGCCCAACGCCCGGCCGGTGCGCCGCTGCGCCCGAGACAGGAACGGCATGACCAGCAGCGAGGCCAGGGTCAGGCCGATGCCGACCGGTGAGGCCTCGGGCTCGGCGCCGGTGACCAGCGCCCGCACCGACTCGACGAGGACGAACAGGCTCAGCGCGCCGAACGCGATCGCCATCGCCCGCTGCGCCCGCCGTTCCCGGGTCTCAGGCAGCCGGTGGCTGAACTGCCACAGGATGATGACGGCGCTGGACACCTCGACGACCGAGTCGAGCCCGAACCCGACCAGCGCCACGGAGCCGGCGACGAGCCCCGCAGTGATCGCGACGACGGCCTCCAGCACGTTGTAGGCCGCCGAGCCGCCGGCGAGCAGCCGGGCGCGGCGTCCCAGCCGGGCCCGCTCCGCCGCGGTGAGGTCCGCGTGGATGTGGGCATGGGTCGCGCTCATCGGGCTGCCGCGTCGGTGGTCACCGCGGCACCCGCGGTCGGCGGCGTCAGCGGTCCGGCCACCGCCGCCAGCAGCCGGTGACCGGCGTCGGTGAGCCGGTACATGACCAGCCTGCCGTCCCGCCGCGAGGCCGCCAAGCCGGCCGTGCGCAGAACGCCGCAGTGGTGGGACACCAGCTTCTGCGACAGCTCGGTGATCCAGGCCAGGTCGCAGACGCACAGCTCCTCGCCCAGCCGCATGGCCGCAGCGATCCGCAACCGGGTGGGATCACCCAGCGCCTTCGCCTGCACGGCCAGCACGCGAGCCCGTTCCTCGCCGGTCAGCTGCGCCCGGACGGCCTCCGCATGCGGCAGGTCCAGGCACAGCAGGTCACAGGTGTCGCGGTCCATCGGTGCCCTCCACGCGCCGGTCCAGTCCGAACCAACGTACCAATGCATGTTGGTATATCGCGACTGTCGGATCGACGACCGCGCGGCAGGCGACGAGCATGACGCTCCTCCACGGACGAGGACGGCCCCGCCGGCATCCGTTTCCGGGCCCGGTGGGCCGTTGTCCGCGTCCTCGGTGCCCCTGGCCGCGCTCATGCGGCACTCTCAGCGCCGTGCTCGACACAGCTGAGGCGCGACTGTGGGCTGCCCTGCGCGCAGGGCGACGCGACGACGTCGTCCACGCAGTCCTGGCCCTGCCCCAGGACCGGCGCCGGCGGCTGCGCCCGCACGTCCGGCGGCACGACCGGCTGGTGTCGAGCGAGCCGATCGGGGCACACGCACCCACTGGCGAGTGGGACGGCGAGCTGCGCCCCTGGCATCACTCCGCCGCCACGGCTGCCGTCCTGGGCGGCTCGACGGTGGACCAGGCGGTGACCTACGCCCCGCTGGACCTTCCGGACGCCCGGGACCTCCCGAAGGCGCTCTTTCCTGGACACCTCGAGGCGTTCACACGGGAGTGGTCCGCCCGCTTCCTGCGCAACCCGAAGGCGTGGGACCGTCTCCGCGGCATCGAGGCTCAGTTCGACTGGGCGCACGAGGGTCTGATCCCGGCTCCGGTCGACCCCGGTGCCGTGCTCTTCCTGATCACCCGGGCGCAGGGCACCCTCGACGGGCCGGACCTGCTCCGCTACCTCGAAGCCCGGCCCGTGCTCATCGACGTCACACTGCGCCGCATCTTCGACGTGGACGGCATCCCGGGAGCCTCGCTCGCCCAGCGGGACCAGGCCATAGCCGAGGGACGACGCATGGACGACTTCGTCATCCCGGAGCTGATCCACCGCGGCCACTGGACGGCCGACTTCGTCCGGGACGGCATCGACCGGGCCCTCGCTCGCGGACAGACGCCCTACCTGGCGCGCTGGTTCGCCGGCCTCGCGGCTCAGGTCTCGCGCCCGGCCGAGTAGCGGTTCCCCGTGCCGATCCCCGCCGAACGCCTGGAGGTCACGCCTCCACGTGCACGGCCGTCGACCACTGGTCCAGCTAGCCGTACGTGATGTTCGCGTCCGCCGACTCGCTCGCCGGGGCCACCCCCGCGCTGGCCGACAGAGCGCTGGCCGCCGGTGACTGGATGACCCGTTCCACGGGGTCACTGCGTTCCCGCGGGAACGCGGTCAACTTCTGACCCTTGACGGCGTTCCCGCAGGAACGCCTGTCCCATGCCTTCGGCATGGCGTAATCGGGTGCCGCGCGAGTGTGCCCAGGCTCGGCGTGGCTTCCTGGTGTCGACCATGGACGTCCTCGTGGACGCGGGGCGTCTTCTGCTCGTGCCGCCAACCGCGCGCTCGGTGCTGCGGTCGATGGCCTGCGCCGCTCGTACGACGGGAAGGTGATCGACTTTTCGCAGGCTGGCTGAATAGGTGCTTCCCTGCCGCCAGCGTCACGCGGTCGAGTGCGGCATCAACCGCCTCGAGAGGCACCGGGCCGGGGTCACGATCAACGAGCGGTTGGACCAGCTGTCATACGAAACCGGCCAGGATGACGAATAAGCTTCAGGAATTCATCGCGGCTCGGTCGGACTCGCTGCGAAGAACGCAGAATTCGTTGCCTTCGGGGTCGGCAAGGACTGCCCAGCCATAGCCATCGGCATTCCGGTGATCGGCGACAAAGGTGGCACCGATCCCCAGCAGCCGTTCCACCTCCTGCTCACGCGAGGTCTCAGGGCGCAAACACAGATGGATCCGGTTCTTTATCTTCTTGAACTCGGGCACCTGGTTGAAGTGCAGCACGGGGCCCTCCGCCAGCAGCACCTGAGTCTCCCGATCACCCGGTTTGTCCTCCGGATGCAGTGGATGGCCAGTCACCCTGCCCCAGAACCGGGCCAGCTCGTAGGCATCCGCACAGTCAATCGCCACGTTCTGCACTACCGAAGCCATGCGCGCCAGCCTTCCTGACTTCCGCTCCAGACGCCAGCGAGTCGCGCTCATCTTTGGCGCACACCGCTCAGGCACATGGCAGCACTTTTGATAAACGCCCTAGGAGTAGAACACCTCGAACGCCATCATTATGCGGTTGCGCGAGATGGCGGAGACCCGCCACCAGCCGTCGGGGAACCGGACCGACGTGGCAATCATGACGTCCCGGAGTGGGGCTTCTTCGAAGGCCATCATCGTGTGCCCCGCGTCGGGGAAGAACTTGATGTAGGCGAGCCCACCGGGCCGCTCGTCGGACGCGATGACCTCGCTCATGTCCCCAGTGCTGCATTTCGTCGGCGATTTCGTGATAGCCGTGCCATCCGCGCGCGTCGACCACGAGCTTGTCCGAGGCGCTTCGGGCCTCGGGGTCACTCGGACCGGGATTGAGCACGATGGCCGGCCACATGAAGGCGGCCCCGAGCCGGCTGTCCGGCGACGGCTCGCCGTCAGGAAAGGACGCCGCGAAAGCCTCGTCGTCGGACCCGATCTCCAACAGGAGCGGGAAGTCCGGATCGTCGTACGGACTGCTGCTGGGAGTACGGGGGCGAGTCGAAGTGGTCCCGCAGGCGCTTGACCTGATCTGGCCGGAGAAGGCGCCAACGCGGGTGGCAGGGCTGCCGAGGCGGCCGCAGGCGAGGAGTGCGTCGTTGCGATGAACACCGCAGTCACGAGCGACCTGCCAGAGAGGCGTCGTCTCCACGCCGCCCGTCGACGGGATCCCCACCGCGTCGACGACCTGCCGGGCCGCCTCGAAGGACGGCCGACGGCCGAGGATGTCACGGAGAACCTCGTCCCCGTCCGGACGAGCTGCCAGGTGAAGGCCCCGTCGTGCGCTCGCTCCAGCTCAGGCAGACCTTCAGCCCGTCGTCCACCGCGTTCAGTGCGACGTCCTGTGGCTGCCACTCGGGCGGATCCAGATCGCGCACGGTGGCCGACTGCCTGTCCACAGTTCCTCCAGTAGCGGGGATCGCTGCCCACGTTCTGACACTCCCGGCGACACCAGTGGAGGTGGTTGGGATGCTCGAACACGTCACCGTCGTGACGCCGTGGCCATCGTTCAGGCTGGGGCCTGCGGCCCTGACGAGGCTCACCGTGCAGATGCGGTTCCTGCTGGAGGCTGCGTTCCCAGAAGCTGAGCTGCTGCTCCAGGACGACGGTCGCACTCTATGGGCCGACGTCCGACGGCTCCCGGCCGACTCGCCCCTCCCCCGGAGGTCGTGCACCGCCGCGCCGTCCGCGCCAGCCGGGAAGCAGTACTGTCGCCGACGGACAGTCTCCCTGTGTCGCTCGCTCACCGCGGACGCTGCGTCGCGTGCCGGCCCTTTCCTGACCTGCGGTGCGTGCCCCCTGACTGCTACCGGCTCTCCGATGCAGGCCCCGCGTCGACGCGGAAGCCTCTCTACGGCGTCCGGTAGCCATGGAAGCGCACCCGCCGACGAGTCTCGAAGCCAAGTCGCTCGTACATGCTGATGGCGGCGGCGTTGTCTGCTGCCACATGCAGGAACGGGCGCTCACTGCGGTCGACGATGCGCCGGATCACACTCCGCACCAGGGCGGAGGCGAAGCCACGTCCACGGGCGTGAGGGGCCGTGCACACGGCGCTGATCTCCGTCCAGCCCGGCGGTCGCAGCCGTTCGCCGGCCATCGCCACCAGCGCGCCGTTCTGGCGGATGCCGACGTAGGCGCCGAGCACGACGGTGCCGCGCCAGAACGGGCCCGGGCGCGTCAGGTTCGCCAGCGCGAGCATGTCCGGGACGTCGGCGTCGCCAAGCTCGACGATGGCCGCCCCCGCCGGCGCGCTGCCGACGATGGGCTCGGGACCGGCGACCATCTGGACGCCGTTCATGCTGAACACCGGCGCCCAGGTCTCGGGTGGCGTCGCGGTCGCGCTGAAGAGGTCGGCCAGCTCCCGCGGGCCGAGCAACCGGGCGAGGTCTTCCCAGTCGGCGTTGGTCGGCTCGCTCGGCACAGCCGCGAACGTGGCGACCTCGGGGAGGTAGGTCGTGACACGGCCAAGCCGCCGGGCCAGGTGTGCGTGGTGACCACGCAGTGACTGACCCACGGGGTCGTCGAGGACGACGGCGTCGATGTCGGTCACGGACGCGTCCTCACCGGTAACCGGGCGGCTGCACACCGGGTCAGCAGGCGTAGGGGTTGAGGCAGAGGTAGCCGTCGATGCGGGCCAGCCCGTCGCCTTCGGGGTCGGGCGGGAGTGCGTGGCCGAGGTTTTGGGCACGGACCTCGCCGATCCACTGGTCGTGCTGGTACTCGTGGTTGACCAGTGCGGTCAGCAGGTGCGTCGCGACGATCGTCATCTGGGTGGGAGCGCCGACCTCGCCGGCGGCGATGGCTCCCATGCGGGCGTGGACACGCTCGGCGACGGTGTCGCGGAACGTGGTGAGTCGCCGCACGGTCGGCAGCGCGCCGCGGAACTTCTCCGGCTGCGCCGAGTCCATCAGGTCGTCCAGCTCCGGGTCGGGGCTGGGTTCGGCAGCGGTGAGGTTGCGGATCATGAAGTGGGCGACGTGGGCCTGGTGGCCCAGGTGCCAGCCGATGGCGCTGGAGTTCTCGTGCGGGCGCCAGGTCACCTCGTCGGGGGTGAGGTCCTTCCACAGCTGGTCGGTGTAGGCGCGGGCGCGGTCGTACTCGCGCAGCAGCCCCGTCAGTTCGTGCATGACGTCTCCTGTCCATCGTCTGTCGTGCTCCGTGCCCTCGGCGTTGACGGCGGCTGCGTGCCGGTGGCGCCGGTGGCGGTCAGGTGGGTGATGCTGCGGGCGGCCTGGGTTCCGGCACGGATGGCGCCTTCGATGTGGCCGGCGTAGTCGGGGGCGGTCTCGGTGGCGGCCCAGTGGATCCGCCCGGCGACGGGCTGGTGGAACAGCGGGTGCCCGTAGGTGGCGGTGGAGGCGTCCGGTGAGGGGGCGCGGGGGCTGGTGTGCAGCTCCCGGCTCCAGTCGAGGACGTGGATGGACCGGGGATCGCCGGCGTCCGGGCCGAACAGCCGGGTGAGCTGGCGTCCGAAGGCGGCGGCGATCTGCTCGGGTGGGGCGCCATCGAAGTGGGCGGCGAGGGCGAAGCCGAACAGGGCGGCGGGGCTGCCGCCGGGGCCGCTGTGGTCGTGGAGCTCCCGGAAGGGGCCTAGGTGGCTCATCGCGGACCCGGCCAGGCCGGCGTCGCGCCAGAACGACCGGTCATAGATCGCGACGGCCTTGACCACGCCACCCATCCACACCGCGGTACCGGCGGCGAGGTCGCGGATCGGCGCCGGCAGGGCAGGGGTGAAGGTGATGGCCTCGACGGCCAGGGCGGGCGGGAGCGCGAGGACGACGTGGTCGGCCGTCACCGTCCCGCTGGCGGCCTCGACGACCACCGTGTCGTCCTCGTCGAAGCGGACGCCGAAGACCGGGTCAACCAGGTGGAGGGTGCCGGGCGGAAGCAGGTCGCCGAGGCTGACCGCCAGCGCCTGGGCGCCGTCGGCGAACCGCGCGGACGGGACGTCGAGGGGGTTGCCGGCGAGTCGCTGCGGCCCGCGCTGGTCGGCCTCGAACAGCGCATCGCCGGTCAGCGCCTGCGGGTGGGTTGCCAGTCCGAGGTCGTCGGCGAGCGCACGCACCAGCGGCTCGTTCGGCCAGAACCAGGTGGCGCCCAGATCGACGGCCCCGTCGTCGTGGGTGCTGCTCAACAGCCGCCCGCCGACCCGGTTGCGCGCCTCGTAGACCGTGACGCTCAAGCCCGCTGCGGTCAGGGCGTGGGCGGCGGTCAGCCCGGCGATGCCCGCGCCGACGATGACGACGTCGCGGCGGTGGCTGCCGGTCACTGCCGGCCCGCCGGGTCGAGGACGATGCGGAACCGCGGGGCGCCGGCGCGGATGCGGGCGACGGCCTCGTTCGCCCGCGCCAGCGGCATTCGCTCGACGTGCGGGCGGACGCCGGTGGTGACGGCGAACTGCATGGCTTCCTCGGTGTCCCGCGGGCTGCCGGTGAGGTGACCGGTGAGGGTTTGGCCGTTCATGACCAGCTGCGCGGCCGGGACCTGGACCGATCCGCCGTCGACGCCGATCAGCGTGAGGCGGCCGCCGACGCGCAGGCCGGTGAGCAGCTCGGCGACCGGCTCGGTGGTCGGCGCGGTGCTGACGATGAGGTCCGCGCCGCCGAGGTCGGCCAGCGCGGCGCCGGCGGGGCGCTCGGCGCTGTCGAGGTAGTCGTGCGCCCCCAGCTCGCGGGCGAGGTGGGCACGCTCGGGGCCGCGGGCGATGGCGATCGTGCGGTATCCCATCGCGGCGGCGAACTGGACGGCGAGGTGGCCGAGGCCGCCGAGGCCGAACACGGCGACCGTAGCGTCAGGAGTGAGGTGGGCGTGGCGGACGGCGTTGAAGGTGGTGACCCCGGCGCAGCCCATCGGGGCGGCGTCGAAGTCGTCCAGCCCGTCGGGGATGTGGGCCAGTGCGCTCGCGGGGACGGTGATCGTCTCGGCCCAGCCGCCTGGGTAGGACAGGCCCGGCACCTGGCGCTGCGGGCAGTGGACGACGTCGCCGCTGCGGCAGAAGTCGCAGTGGCCGCAGCTGCCGCCGAACCAGCGACGACGACCCGGTCACCGACAGCCCACCCTGCGACGTCGTCGCCGACCTCGGCGATGACCCCGGCGACCTCGTGGCCGGGCGTCACCGGCGCCGAAGTGGAGGCCTCCGGTGCGGCGGCCGTGCCGATGTCGGCGTAGCAGACGCCGCTGGCCACCACCGTCACCCGGACCCAGCCGCACGGCGGCCGGGTGATCTCGACCGGCCGGGAAGCCAGGGGCGCACCGGGTTCGGTGACGGTCATCGCGAGCGCGGCACCCGAGACGTCCCGGTCGGCGCCCAACTCCGTCGCGGGCAGGTCCGGCATCTCAGGCCAGCCCGAAGCGGGGCGCGAGCTTGTCGCTCATGTGGTCCTGCAGCAGGGCGGCGCAGGCGTCGTGGTCGCCGCGGCGGCAGGCGTCGAGCAGCGCGCGGTGCTCGGCGACCAGCTCCTGCGCCTGGGCCTCGACGGTCGGCAGGCTCAGGTGCAGCATCACCGCCTGCCGACTGCGCAGCCGGTCGCCGAAGTCCAGCAACAGGCTGTTGCCGCCGACCTCGATGAAGGCGCGGTGGAAGGACATGCACAGCTCGACCAGCTCGTCGCGGTCCTGCGCACGCACCGCCGCCTCCTGGGCGTCGATCAGCGCCTCCAGCCGGGTGCACAGCCCCGCCAGCGCGGCCGGCGATGCGGCGCGCACCCCACCGGTCTCCAGCAGGTGCCGGGCTCCGGCCATCTCCCGCCCGTCCTGATCGGTGAACGCACGCACGAGCGCTCCCCGCTTGGGGTAGATGGTGACCCAGCCCTCCTCCTCCAGGCGCAGCAGCGCGGCGCGCACCGGCGTCCGGCTCATGCCGAGTGCCGCGGCCAGGGTGTTCTCGCTGAGCATCGACCCGCCGGGATGGGTGCCGTCGACGATGTGGTCGCGGATGACCCGGTGCGCGCGCTGCGCAGCGGTCTCGGTGATGGTGTCCAACACGCCCCCCAAATGGATGCCGCTTGTATCCTAGCCTCGGACCGGTCGTCCGGACCACCGCCGACCCGACCGCCGCCACCGGCCCTGCGGCCGCACCCGATCGGAGCTCCCTCATGCCCGCTGACCCCCGCCGCGGCCGCTCGAAGGCCACCGACCGCCAGCGCGCCGCGGCCCGACGCGCGGCCGAGGCCGCCGCCCGCGCGCAGGCCCCACGCCACAGCCGCACCTTCATCGGCGGCACCGTCGCCGTGCTCGCCGCGCTCGTGGCACTGATCATCCTCGGCGTCAGGCAGGACCAGTGGACCGCCGACGCCTCCGCCGCCGCGCCGGCGAACACCACCGCCGACGGCGCCGCGGTGCGGATCGGCGACCCCGACGCACCAGTCACCCTCACCGTCTACGAGGACTTCCTCTGCCCGGCCTGCCGGTCCTTCGAAGACGTCCTCGGCCCCACCCTCGCCGAGCTCGTCGCCGACGGCACCGCGGCGGCCGAGTACCGGCCGATCGCCATCCTCGACCACGCCTCGCCCGACGCGTACCCCACCCGGGCCCTCAACGCCGCCGCCGTCGTCACTGACACCGCCGGTCCGGAGGCGTTCCTCGCCTTCCACGACCTGCTGTTCGCACACCAGCCGGCCGAGGGCGGCGCAGGCCTGTCCGACGCGCAGCTGATCGCCCTCGCCGAGCGCGCCGGCGCGACCGGTCCGCAGGTCGAGGCGGGCATCCGCGAACGGGCGTTCCAGGACTGGACCCGGCGGGTCACCGACAACGCCGGCCGCGACGGCGTCACCAGCACCCCCACCATCCTCATCAACGGAGAACCACTCGCCGAGCGGACCCCGCAGGGCCTGCAGGACGCCGTCCGCGCCGCCGCAGCCGCCTGAGACCTCGACGGCGAGCCCGGGCCGGAACGTCACGCCGGGTTCCATCGCTCACCTGCCAGACCTGCTCGGCACAGCGCCGCCCCGATCACGGCGGAACGGAGGAGAACGTGAAGATCGAGGTGTACGCGGACGTCGTCTGCGCCTGGGCCTACATCGGCAAGCGCCGCCTGGAGGCTGCGCTGGACCTGCTCGGCGGCCAGGCCGACCCCGTCGAGGTCATCTGGCGGCCCTATCTCATCGACCCGACGGCGCCGGTGCCGTCGGAGCCACTGGAGGAGGCGTTGCGCGATCCGGTGGCCGATGCCGCGCTGGCGCAGTGCGCGGTCGATGCGGAGCCGGCCGACCACCGCGTGCGGGTGCGCGAGATCGCCCGGGACGAGGGCCTGACGCCGTGGCGCCCGCGTTGGCGGGCAAGTTCCTGGGCGGCGCACCGGCTGCTGCAGCGCGCCCTCGACTCGGGCGGGCCGACGGTGCAGGGCGCGGTGGTCGAGGACCTGCTGCACACGCACTTCCTCGAGGGCCGCGATCTCAACGACCCTGCCGTGCTGGCCGAGATCGCCACTGCCAACCGGCTGACCCCCGACACGGGTCCCGGGGCCCACGCCGGCTACCTGCGCGGCGGCCCGGCCGCCGCGGCGGATCCCCTGGAGCGAGCCACTCGCGAGCAGCTGCTGCGCGGCAAGGCGCTGGGCGTGGCCTCCTCGCCGACCTTCGTCGTGGCAGGGCGGGCGGTGGCCGGTGCACAACCCCCCGAGGTGCTCGTGCACCTGCTCAGCGACTCCACCAGCGAGGGGGGAGCGCTGCCCGAGGAGATCGAGCGGCTCCGCCTCGGCGAGTCGCTGCTGGCGATGGGGGATGCACTGGGGGCTCTCCAGCTCCTCGAGCCGCTGCGCGCCACGCACGCGGGGGAGCCGAACCTCGACATCCTCACCGCCCGGGCCTACTACGCCAGTGCACAGCTCGGCCGCGCACGGACCCTGCTCGAACCCCTCGCGCGGGAAAAGCCGGGCGATACACAGCTCCGGCTGCTCCTGGGCCGAACGCTGCAGCGCCTCGGCGAGGAGGACCAAGCGCGCGTACACCTTCGGCTCGCCGAGGCGTAGAACTCCAGGACCGCCCGCTCCTCACTCCGCGTGGGTTCGGGCGCCTGCCAGACGGCTGCCGTGTGCCCCGGTAGCGGCATCAGCGGCATGGCCGAACTCATCGACGGCGCTGGCGCGGCACTGCCGCTGACCACAGGCACTCCCGCCTGAGAGCGTGTGGGGTAACTGATCGGCTACTTGTCGCTGTCGAGGTCTTCGGCCAGCCGTCGAGCGGCCTCGGTCTCGATGGGGCCGTGCGGTTCGATGTGCCGGCCGGTCAGCCGGGCGGCCATCAGCCGGATCATCGCCACCTTGATCATGGCTTCGGCGTGCCCGCGATCGCCGCCCAGGCGCTTCGAACGCAGCAGGCGGCGCCCGCTGCGGCCCCTCGATCCACGAGAAAGGCCAAGCCGGACCCGTTTTCCGGTCCGGCTTGGCCTCACCGCGCCTTATCGGTGCCCAACGGTCGGCCAGTTGCCTGACCAACGGTCAGCACCGGGTGGTGGCCCCGAGAGGATTCGAACCTCCGACACACGGTTTAGGAAACCGTTGCTCTATCCCCTGAGCTACGGGGCCGTGGCATGGCGACGTGCGTCGCCATGCCGATGTGGAGAGGCTATCCGGTGCCTCCGGGAACACCCCGCACACCCGACTCGTCACGAGAAGTGAACCGGACGGAGGCATCCTGGGGCTACCGTTCCGGGTACACGTCAGATCCGGCAACGGCGCCGGAGGGACGGAAGGACACGGACCATGGACATGCAGGTGGTGGACGTCCCAGAGAAGGGACGCTTCGAGGTCCGGCTCGACGACCGCGTCGTGGGGCTGGCCAGTTACCACGTCGACGGCAGCACGATGACCCTTCCGCACACCGAGGTCGATCCGGGTGTCGGCGGTCGGGGCATCGGTAGCGCGCTGGTCGCAGGCGTCCTCGCCGCCGCCCGCGAGCGCGGGCTGACCGTGCTCCCCTACTGCTCGTTCATCCGCCACTACATCCAGCAGCATCCCGAGTGCGTGGACCTCGTCGCGCCCGCCGACCGGCCGCACTTCGGCCTGGAGACCGCCGCCCACTGACCTGCGACTGCTGCCGCGCCTGCCTACGCTCCACAGGTGCCGACATCGCTGCTCTGGTTCCGGCGCGATCTCCGACTCGCCGACCATCCGGCACTCCTGGCGGCCGTCGACGCCGCGGGGGGCCAGGGCGACGTCCTCGCGGTCTTCGTCGTCGATCCGGCGCTCTGGCGTCCGGCGGGTGCAGCGCGCCGCCAATTCCTGCGGAACTGCCTGGCCGCGCTGCAGGAGTCGCTCGACGGCGCCCTCGTGCTCCGCTCGGGTGATCCGGCCGTCGTCCTGCCGGCCCTGGTCAGCGAGGTCGACGCGGACTCCGTGCACGTGTCGGCCGACGCCGGACCCTACGGCCGCCGCCGCGACACGGCCGTCGAGGAGGCGCTCGGCGACGTCCCCCTCGTGCGCACCGGCTCCCCGTACGCCGTCACCCCGGGACGGGTCCTGAAGCAGGACGGCGAACCGTTCCGGGTGTTCTCCCCCTTCGCCCGTGCCTGGCGGGCGCACGGCTGGCGGGCGCCCGCGCCCCGTCCCGAGGCGGTGCGCTGGGCCGCGGGGCTCCCGTCGGAGGACCTGCCCTCGGCGCAGGACCTGGGCGACGTGCGGCTCCCGCCCGCCGGGGAGGCCGCAGCGGTGGCCGCGTGGGAGCGGTTCCGCGACACGCTGCTGTCCGGCTACCCCGAGACCCGCAACCTCCCGGCCACCGACGGCACCAGCCGGCTCTCGGCCTACCTCAAGTACGGCTGCCTGCATCCGCGGACGCTGCTGGCCGAGCTCGCCGCCGACGGCGAGACGACGGAGGCGGTGCGCCGCTTCACCGATGAGCTCGCCTGGCGGGAGTTCTACGCCGACGTGGTGTGGCACCGCCCCGAATCGGTCCGGGAGCCGCTCGACCCCCAGACCGGCGCCATCGAGTACGACACCGGCCCGCAGGCCGACGCGCTCTTCGCCGCCTGGGCCGAGGGGCGCACCGGCTATCCGATCGTGGACGCCGGCATGCGCCAGCTCCTCGGCGAGGCCTACGTGCACAACCGGGTGCGGATGATCGTGGCCTCCTTCCTGGTGAAGGACCTGCACCTCGACTGGCGTCGCGGTTCGCGGCACTTCCTCCAGCACCTCGTCGACGGCGACCTGGCCAGCAACAACCACGGATGGCAGTGGGTCGCCGGCACCGGCACCGACGCCTCGCCGTACTACCGGGTGTTCAACCCCACCAAGCAGGGACGGCAGTTCGACCCCGAGGGCGAGTACGTCCGGCGGTGGGTCCCGGAGCTGCGCGACGTCCCCACCGCCTACGTGCACGAGCCGTGGCTCGCGCCCGGCGGAGCACCGGCCGGCTATCCCGAGCCGGTCGTCGAGCACGCCGCCGAGCGCAAGGTCGCCCTGGCCCGCTACCAACAGATCCGGTCGGAGTGACGGTCGAGGACACCCGGAGGACCCCCCGTGCCTGAGGGGCACACCCTGTACCGCCTGGCGCGTGGGCAGCAGCAGACCTTCGCCGGCCGCCCGGTGCACGTCACCAGCCCGCAAGGACGGTTCGCCGCCGGCGCCGCGCTGCTCGACGGGCGGGTCCTGCGGGAGGTCTTCTCGTACGGCAAGCACCTGTTCGCCGACTTCGGCGGCGACATCCTGCACGTGCACCTCGGCCTGTACGGCACCTTCGCAGGCGGCACCGGCGACCCGCCACCGGCGAAGGGTGCGCTGCGCATGCGGTGGGTGGCCGACGGTCCGGACGGGTCCGGCGTGTGGGCCGACCTGCGGGGACCGACCGCGTGCGAGGTGCTGGCCGCCCCCGAGGTCGCCGCGATCCTGGCACGCCTGGGGCCCGATCCGCTGCGGCCACGGGCGGACGGCACTGTGGCGCACCGCCGCATCGCGGGCAGCCGGACGGCTATCGGTGCGCTGCTGATGGACCAGTCGGTGCTCGCCGGCGTCGGCAACGTCTACCGGGCCGAGCTGCTCTTCCGGCATCGGGTGTCCCCGTTCCGCCCCGGCCGCGCCGTGGACGCGGCGACGTGGCGGGACATGTGGGCCGACCTGGTGACCCTCATGCGGGCCGGCGTGCGCATGGGCCGGATCGTCACCACCCGCCCGGAGGACCGGATCCGGCGCCGCGGTGCGGTACAGCGCGAGGACGCGCACTACGTCTACCGGCGCACCGGACTGCCCTGCCGCATCTGCGGGTCCGAGATCCGGACCGAGGCCATGGTGGGGCGCAACCTCTACTGGTGCCCGGTCTGCCAGGCCGTCTGACGGCCGGTCGCCTCGTCCCCCACCAGCGATTCCGTCGCCACTCGTCGCTCCAGCAGCATCCGTCGCGACACGCGGACGCCGGGCCCGGACGCGTGTACGTTGCCGCCGATGGCACTGTCGGTGTGGAGGGTCGCCGTCATCGCCCTCGCGGCGGTGGCGGCCCTCGCCGTGCCAGGGACGGCCGCGGCGGCACCCTCCGGCGTCGGTTACGACGTCTCCTATCCGCAGTGCCGCACCGACCTGCCGCGCGAGCGTGCGTTCGCCGTCGTCGGGGTCAACGGCGGGCTCTCGACCCGAGCCAATCCCTGCCTGCGCGAGCAGCTCGTGTGGGCGTGGAACTCCTCGGGCGCCGTGGAGGAACAGCCCCGCGCCCAGCTCTACCTGAACACCGCCAACCCGGGCCAGGTCCTCGACCAGGTCACCACCTGGCCGGAGGGTGGTTCGACGCCGTACGGCAACTGCGACGGCAGGAACACCGCCGCCTGCTCGTGGCAGTACGGCTGGGAGCGGGCGGAGAACAGCGTCGTGTCGTTCTTCACGCCGGCCGCCCGTGCGGCCCGGGTCGACAGCCGGCCCTCCCGCTACGTCTGGTGGCTGGACGTCGAGACCGTGAACACCTGGCAGTTCGGCTCCGCCGAGGCCCGCGAGAACAATCGCGCGACGCTCGAGGGAATGACCGAGTACCTGCTCGACCGGGGTGCCGAGGTGGGGATCTACTCCACCCACGAGCAGTGGTCGCAGATCGTCGGTGAGGTCGGGGACGACAGCGTCCTCGCGGGGCTGGACAGCTGGCTCGCCGGCTCGGTCACCTCCCGCCAGGCGGCGGCGGCGTGCGCGGAGGACCCGCTCGTCCCAGGCGGGCAGGTGGCGCTGAGCCAGTACGTCCGCGACGAGCTGGACCGCAACCGGTCCTGCCGCTGAGCCCGCACGGGGGCTGCGGGGGGCCCGCGGGCACCTGGGGGACGGCGGCGAGCACCTCCGGGACACAGGCGCACGGCGGATCGGGCTCCTGCTCTGGTGCGAAGGGCCCGCGCCGGGTCAGGATGCCAGTCGTGCCCGCCGACGGATCACCTCCTCCCCCGTTGCCGCTGCGCCCGCTCCGGGTCGCGGTGGTCGGCGCGGGACCGGCTGGCATCTACGCCGCCGACGCCCTCACCCGGCAGGACGCCGTCCCGGTCGCCGTGGACCTGCTGGACCGGCTACCGACGCCGTTCGGCCTGGTGCGGCACGGGATCGCCCCCGACCACCCCAAGATGCGGGCCATCCGGGACACCCTCCACCGCAGCCTCGAGCATCCGCTGGTGCGGTTCGTGGGCAACGTCGACGTCGGCGTGGACATCTCGCTGGAGGAGCTGCGGCGGCACGTCGACGCGGTCATCTACACCTACGGCGCCTCGTTGGACCGGCAGCTGGGCATCGAGGGCGAGGAGCTGCCGGGCAGCCTGGCCGCCACCGACCTCGTCGCCTGGTACACCGGCCACCCCGACGTCGACCGGGCCCGCGTCGAGGCGGCGCTGACCGGGGTGCGGTCGGTCGTCGTCGTGGGCGTGGGCAACGTGGCCCTGGACGTCGCACGGGTGCTGGCCCGGACGCCCGAGGAACTGGAGCCGACCGACATGCCGCAGCACGTGCTCGACGTGCTCGCCGCCGCGCCGGTCGAGGAGGTCACCGTGCTGGGGCGGCGGGGGCCGGCGCAGGCGACCTTCACCACCCAGGAGCTGCGCGAGCTGGACGGGCTGGCCGAGGCGACCGTCCTGGTGGATCCCGCCGACCTGGAGCTGGACCCGGGCAGCGAGGAGCGCGCGGCCACGGACCGGAACGTCAGCCGGAACCTCGCGGTCCTGCGTGGCTGGGCCGGTCACGCCCCTGCGCCCGACCGGGTGCGGCTGCGCCTGCGGTTCTTCCGGCGGCCGGTGCGGCTGCTCGGGGACGAGCGGGTGACCGGCGTGGAGGTGGAGCGCACCGCCGTGGACGGCGACGGCCGCGCCATGGGCACGGGCGAGCTGGAGGTGCTGCCGGCCGACCTCGTGGTGCGCTCGGTGGGCTACCGCGGCATCCCGCTGCCGGGGCTGCCGGTCGACGAACGCTCGGGCACGGTGCCCAACGACGCCGGACGGGTGCTGCGGGAGGGGCGGCCCGCACCCGGCGAGTACGTGGCCGGGTGGATCAAGCGCGGGCCCAGCGGCGTCGTCGGACACAACAAGCACGACGCCCGGGAGACCGTCGCCGCACTCCTCGCCGACGCCGCCGCCGGCGTGCTCGCCCCGTCCGGCCCCGTGGACGACCTGGTCGACGAGCTGGTCGCCCGCGGCGCGGAGCCGGTGCTGCTCGACGACTGGCGGGCCATCGACGCCGCGGAGGCCGCGCTCGGCGCCACCCGCGGGCGGGTACGGACGACGCTGCACGAGCGGGAGTCCCTCATGGCGGCCGTCCGGGCCGCGGCGACCCGGCCCCGCTGAGGCCCCGTCCTGGGCACCGCCGCGAGCCTGCGAGTGGTGGGGAGGACGGGGTCCTTCTCGGGGTCCTTCTCGGGGTCCTTCTTCAGCCGCTGTTGCGCAGGGCGGTGGCGATGCCGTTGATGGTCAGCTGGATGTTGCGGCGGGTCAGCTCGTCGTCGTCACCCCCGCGGCGGCGGCGCAGCATCTCCACCTGCAGGTGGTGCAGCGGCTCCAGGTAGGGGAACCGGTTGCGGATCGAGCGGGCCAGGGACGGGTTGTCGGCGAGCAGCTCGTCGTCGCCGGTGATGGCCAGCAGCATCCGGCAGGTCCGCTCGTGCTCGGCGGTGATCTGGTCGAACACCCGGGCGCGCAGGTCCTCGTCGGGGACGAGTCCGGCGTAGCGGGCGGCGAGCCCGAGGTCGGTCTTGGCCAGCACCATGCCCATGTTGGACAGCACCGTGCGGAAGAACGGCCAGGTGCGGTGCAGCTCCTGGAGACGGGCCAGCTTCCGGTCGTCCCCGCCCACCCAGCTCTCGAGGGCAGAGCCGGTGCCGTACCACCCGGGCAGCATGATCCGCGCCTGCGACCAGCTGAAGACCCACGGGATCGCGCGCAGGTCGGCGATGGAGTTCCCGGCCTTGCGCGACGGCGGGCGGCTGCCGATGTTCAGCTCGCCCAGCTCGCTGATCGGCGTCGCGGCGCGGAACCATTCGACGAATCCCGGCGTCTCGTGCACGAGCGTTCGATAGGCCCGCTGCGCTCGGGCGGCGAGGTCGTCCAGCAGCGCGTACACCGGCTCCGCATCGGTCCCCAGCCCCTCGATGTCGAGCAGCGTGGACTCCAGGGTGGCGGCGACGAGGGCCTCGAGATTGCGTCGGGCGCGGTCGGGGTCGCCGTACTTGGCGGCGATGACCTCGCCCTGTTCGGTGATCCGCAGCGCCCCGGCGACCGCACCGGGCGGCTGCGCGCGGATCGCCTCGTAGCTGGGCCCGCCACCCCGGCCGACGGTGCCCCCTCGGCCGTGGAAGAGGCGCAGCCGGATCCCCTCGGCACGTGCCACCTCGACCAGGTCCAGCTCGGCCCGGTACAGCGCCCAGTTGGCGGCCAGGTAGCCGCCGTCCTTGTTGCTGTCGGAGTAGCCGAGCATGACCTCCTGCACGTCGCCCCGGAAGGCCAGCAGCGAGCGGTACAGCGGCTGGGCGAGGACGGCGCTGAGCGTGCTGCCCGCGGCCTGGAGGTCGTCGATGGTCTCGAACAGCGGTGAGATGCCGACCGAGCAGGAGGGCATGGGCTGGTGGGTCGGCGACGGAGCGCCCGGGTCGAGGAGGCCGACCTCCTTCAGCAGGACGGCGACCTCGAGGACGTCGCTGACCGACTCGCACATGCTGATGACGTAGTTCGGGATCGCCCGCGGGCCCAGCAGCGCGACCTGGTCGGCGGCGGCGAGGAGGACGTCGAGCTCCCCCCTGGCGGTGTCGGACAGCTCGGCGTCCGGCCGCACCAGGGGACGGCGCAGCGTCAGCTCACCGGTCAGGAGCTCCACCCTGGCCGGCTCGTCGAGGGAGGCGTAGTCCTCGCACACGCCGGCCCAGGCCAGCAGTTCCGCAACGACCTCCTCGTGGACGGCGGAGTTCTGCCGCATGTCCAGGCCGCACAGGTGGAACCCGAACACCTCGACGGCCTCCCGCAGGCGCAGCAGCCGGTCGTCGGCCAGCGCGCCGGCGCCGTGCCTGCGCAGCGAGACGTCGATGACGTCGAGGTCGGCGCGCAGCTCGTCGGGCGACCCGTAGGCCGGGAGCGGCGTCTCGGGCGCCGGACCCGGCACCCGTCCGAGCACCGAGCGCGCGGTGGCGGCCAGTCGGGCGGAGATGCCGTTCAGTGCCCGTCGGTACGGCTCGTCCGCCCGGAACGGTGAGTCGTCCCGGGAGGCCTCGGCCAGGTGGTAGAGCTCCGGCGTCGGGGTGACCAGCCGGTCGGACATCGACAGCTCGCCGCGCAGGGCCTCGAGCTCGTCGAGGTGGTGGGCCAGCGCGGTCTCGGCCTGCCGGCTGGTCGCCCGCCGCAGCGCGTCGGCGTCGACGAACGGGTTGCCGTCGCGGTCGCCGCCGATCCATGAGCCGGTCAGCAGCATGGGCCGGGGCAGCAGGCCGGCGTCGGGCCAGCGCTCGTCCAGCGCGCGCCGCAGCTCGGCGTTGATCGCCGGGACGACCTCGAAGAGGGACAGGTCGTAGTAGCGCAGCGCCTCGTCGATCTCGTCGGTCAGCCGCAGCCGGGACAGTCGCAGCAGCGCCGTCTGCCAGAGGGTGAGCACCGAGCGCCACAGCTGCGCGGACCACTGCGACTCGTCGATCTCCCCGCGGGCCGCGCGGTCCCGCTGCCGGATCAGGTCGGTGATGTGCCCCTGGACCTGCGAGATCGTCCGGCGGCGCACCTCCGTGGGGTGCGCGGTCACGACCGGGCAGACCAGGGCGCCGGTCAGCTCGCGGGCCACGACGTCGGCCTCGAGGTCGGCCTGGTCCAGCAGGGCCATGGTGGCGGCCAGGCTGCCGGCCTGCGGCGGCGAGCCCTCGCGGCGGTGGAACCGGCGGCGACGCTCGTGGTGGATGTCCTCGGCGAGGTTGGCCAGCACCGAGAAGTGGCTGAAGGCCCGGATCACGTGGTTGGACGACCGGATGTCGAGGCTGGACAACCGCTGCGCCAGCTCGGCCCGGTCCATCTCGGACCGGCGGATCTTGAACGCCTCCACGCGGGTGGACTCGACCAGGTCGAGGACGTCCTGCCCCGCCTGCGAGCCGATCACCTCGCCGAGGACCCGACCCAGTAGCCGGATGTCGTCGCGGAGCGGGGCGTCGTCGGCACGATCGCCGGGTCCGGGCGTTCGAGAGTGGCGGAGATCGGCGACGTCGACAGTTGCTTCGGACACGAGTCGAGTATCCGGCTCGCATGTGTCGGGCTCATGTCGCACGTGAGTGGGGTCCCGGCTGGGCCCCCGACGCGCCCGTCAGCCGCGCTCGAGCTCCCGCAACGCGTCGGCGGCCAGCTGGTCGCCGGCCGCGGCACCGAGGCGGAACTGCTCGACGGCGCCGTCGAAGTCGCCGCGCTCGGCCAGCAGCACGGCCAGGTTGTGGTGGCAGTAGGCCTCGCCCGCGGCGATGCCACCGCGGTAGGCCTCCTCGGCCGCCTCGTCGTCGCCCATCTCGTCGGCGTAGAAGTTGCCCAGCGGCAGCCAGGCCACCGCCTCGCCCAGCTTGGCGCCCTTCTCCAGCACGAACCGGGCCTCGTCCATCCGCCCGGTCTCGCGCAGCAGGTGTGCGAGGTCGGCGCGGGCCGCCGGGAAGTAGTCGGCGCCCATGCGCAGGTCGGGTTCCAGCGCCGGGTCGAGGGTGGCGCACCACCGCCAGCAGGCGACGACCGCGGCGGCCTCCTGGTCCCCCATGGCCGCGATCTCCATCGCGACGTCCATGGCCGCGTGCCGCTCGCCCTGCTCCCGCAGGAGGAACGCCAGCTGCAGTCCGCCCTCGAGGTCACCGGCCTCCACCGCGCCGCGGTAGGCGCGCATGGCCCCGGCCAGGTCACCGAGGTCCTCGAGGACCTTGCCGAGGTTGCGCCAGGCGTCGGCCTCGCCGCCGGCCAGCGCGACCTCGTAGGCATCGACCGCCTCCGCCCAGCGATGCTGGGCGGCCAGGGCGTTGCCGAGGTTGAACGAGCCGACCGTGTCGCCCAGGTCGGCGGCGCGGCGGAAGCACCACTCGGCGTCGGTCTGCCTCCCGACGTCGGCCAGGTCGCAGCCGAGGTCGATCAGCGCGTAGACGTCGTCGGAGGCCTGCAGCCGCCGGAGGCGGGCGTCCAGGTCCTCGGTCATGCCGCTGATGATCGCGGGCGCTGACGTGTCCTCGCGCCTCCCGGCGGGGTGACCTCACCCCAAGGTGTGCGTGCCGGTCAGTCCCCGAAGGCCTCCCGCCAGGCCGGCATCAGCTCCTGGCGGCTCCACTCGATGAACGGCGTCTGCCGGTCGCCGCCGATCTGCACCAGCGCCAGGTGCGTGAAACCCGCGTCGGCGTAGGCCTTTGCGGCCTCGATGACGGCGCCGACGTCGTCACCGCACGGGATGCTCTCGGCCACGTCCTCCTCGCGCACGAACTGGCTCGCCGCATCGAAGGCCGCAGGCCGGGGTCAGGCTTCGGTTGGCGGGCGCAGCAGCGCTCGTGCCGACGATGGGCAGGCACCGCGGAGCTCCTGCGACTCCTCCTGCGCCGGGGGTAGCTGGGCCCGGTCGACGAGGGTGAAGTCGGACCGTGAGAAGCACTCCGTGGCAGTCTCGGTCAGTAGCGCGACCAAGGCGTCGGCCGCGTCCACGCGCCGAAGGACGGCTGCCGTGAGGACGGCTCCGACGCCGTGACCCCGCCGAGCGGGGTCGATGGCGGCCGACCGCAGCAAGGACACGGTGTCTGAACTGGTGCCATGCCGCTCCAGTGCGATAGTGCCCACCATGGTGCCCGCGTTGTCGGCGACGACGACGGCCGCGGCGTCGGCCAGCCCGTCCAGCGGTAGGCCGGCGGTGGCGTCCAGGTCGCGGACGGCGGGGGGGCCGCCGGTGCTGCGTCTCGGACGACACCGGCGGAACCTCGGGTCGAGTGGAGGTCATGCCGGCGCGCAACATGGCGTGGTGTCGAGGCGGCCTCGGCTGAGGAGGGAACGGTGCCGGGCGACCAGCTCGTTGGCGCGGCGTGCGATCCGTGTTCAGGTGCTGGGCTGGGAGCACTCGGCCAGCCTCGCCAGCCGAGCGGTATACGTAGAGCGCTGCCGCTCAGCCAAGCGGTCGGCGCGATCAGGTCCTGCTCCACCCGCAGATCACCGCACACGGACGCCGGCCGTCGTCCCGCACGAGAACACCACGACGGGAGAGGCCCGATGAGCCGCACGCCCAGCGTCCTGTTCGCCTGCATCCACAACTCCGGCCGGTCCGTCGCCGCCCAGGTGCTCACTCGGGCGCGAAGACCAGCCACTCGGGCACACGCGCGAGGAGGGCGTCGCGCAGCGCTGGCTCTCGGGTGGCAGCCCAGCGGACCTCGCCGTCATGGACGTCGTTCTCCGACTTGTCCTGCTCGAACCAGTTGATCAGTCGTAGCTGTGGGAAGCGCTTTGGAAGATCCGGAGCGAACACCTGGTCCCACCAGGTTGACTTGATCTCGAGGTTGCTGGCGCCGTCGTCCCGACCCGTGTTGTACAGCGCGGAGGTCTCCGAGATGGCCAACGGCTTGCCGCTGCTATCCGCGTACTCGGCGTAGAAGTCGGGGACGGAGGTCTCGTCGACCGCTGCACTGTGGAAAGTTCCGGTCAGTTTCCCGACGAACTTGTCCGGCTCGGGGACGGCGTTCTCCCCCCACGGATAAGCCTCGCCGAAGTGATAGAGCGAGAGGCCGACCCAGTTGACGTGGGCATCCCCCGGGTAGTAGGGCGCGTAGGGGTCGTCGGCCGGCGTGATCTCCCCGTCCTCGTTGGTGTCCAGCATGGAGTAGTCGAGCGTGCCGGGTCGGGCGGCATAGGGACCATCGAACGGATAGCCGCCGCCCTCGTTGGGTGACCAGAGGATGCGGCTGGCGGGCGCCGCCCGCACCGCGTCCGCAACGGCCCGGAAGGTTGCGATGTACTGGCTCGGTTGCTGCCCCCACGGGTACCAGGATCCGTTCATCTCATGAGCGAACCGCACCAGCACGGGAGTGCCTGCCTCGTTCCAGTCGGTGAGCTGCTGGGTGAGATCGGCGAGGACGGCATCGGTGATCGAGTGCAGCCCGTCGCGCGGTTCGAGGGTCAGCATGAGGATCGCGTCCTCCGCCTCCACCTGTGCGACTTTCTCACCGAGCCAGGTCGCGACCTCATAGCCAAAGGGGAACTCCACGAACTCGCCGTAGAGAACCGGCTGTCGTCCGGTGCGCTCCTCGTAGCCGGCGGGGCTGTCCTGGTCCCACTGCAGCTGCACACCGAACCCGACCTGCCGGTGCCCGCCCTCGTGCTGCTCCAGCGCGGCGAGCTGATCCCGGGCCCGGTCCAGCGGGTCGGCGAGGCGCGGAGCCGTCCCCACCGCGCAGCCCGCGACCACGAGGCAGATGGTGGCCAGTATCGATCTGAACTGCTTCCTGATCACGCCCGGTGCTGCCCCGTCCGACGTCCGCTGTCAGGCGACCGGCGCACAGGAAGGGCGAGAACCGCAGTCGAGCGGTCCGTGGTGGCGTGACGACCGCGCCGCCGGGAGCGGCGCTTGACGCCAGGAGGCTTGACGTTCGGCGCGGTGGCCGTCTGCTGCAGCACCGACAGCACACCGAGCACAGCCAGCACGATCAGCGCCACGGACAGCGCTATCGCGTTCGGGACCGCGCTGAGAAGCTCACGCGCCGCCAGGACGAGTGGCAGAGCGATGTAGGCCCCTACCACCATCGACGCTGCAACCACGAGGGCACTGCCCACCGCAGCGTTACGCATGGTCGACGCGGGCGATGCCGAGGGCATCCGCGCCTCGATCGCCGTCAGCCCCTCGTCCGCTGCCAGGGCGTTGGCGTGGTCATCCGCTTGCCTCCGTCCCGCCGCCCGGTCGAGGAGATCGGTGCCGCTATTGTGTTCCAGGGGCGTGGGCGGGGAGAAGCCGTTCACGGGGCGAGTGGTCGGCCAGCCGCCGACGCTTGCCGTGGCGCCGGCCGTGGGAATCCGCGCAGGCTTGATCATCAGGGAGTTCCCTTGGGCTCAGGGGAAGAGGCTCGGGGCGAATCGATCGACTCGGAGGTGGGGTCCTGCTCTCTTACGCGACGTTCCGCCAGTCGACGGAAGCGTCGGCGGCCTTGGTCTTCGGGGTGGGCTGCCAGAGGACCTCGCGGCGGCCCATCCCCCACTGGACGACCGCTCGGAGCGCGGCACTGCTCTCGATCAGCCCTGCGATCGGCGCGATGGCGACGGCTCGGGCGATCTCCGTCCAACGTCCCAGCGACGACAACCCGGCGTCCGCCACGTTGCACCAGGCACCGATCAGTACCGAGCCGAGCCACAAGGCGCCCACACCCGCCATCCACAGCACCAGTCCGGGATGAGTGGGCGGGCTCCCGCCGGTAGCCAGCGCGCCGACGCCCCGCACCAGCACCAGCGGAAGGAACAGGAGCGCGAAACCACCGGCCACCACGCCCATGGCGAAGGTGGCGATGCGGAACCGGGTTCCCCAGACCAGGTTGCGGCGGAGGCCGGCAGGGAGTCGACCGAACTGGTCACTGCGACGGGCCATGGCCAAGCCCTGCAGCACCCCGAAGATCCACCGGTGCCGCTGCTTGAAGGCGCTCTTCACCGAGAATGGCGGCTGCTCGAGCATCACGCACCCGTGCCACCCGAAGACCTGGCTACCGCCGAGCAGGAAGGCGTTCATCCCGAACACGTAGTCCTCGGCGATGAACGGCCGGCCGTCGTGGTTGCCGATGTCCCAACCGAGGGTGTTCTCGAACTTCTCCTCGATGACGAGGTTGGACCCGTGCAGGTGCAGGGGGACGCCCTTCTCCATCACGTGGCGGCACTCGAAGCAACCGACCGGGCGGTTGGCTTCCATGGCGCGACACAGCGCCGATGCGTTCGTGTACTCCAAGGGGTAGTAGATCGGCCCTTCGAGGATCTTCTTCTCCGTGGTGGCCAGCACGGCGAGCAGCTTGCGCAGCTCCCCGGGGACCATGACGCTCTCCTCGTCGTAGTGGACGACGAAGGTGCGTCCCGGCTTGCTGTTCCACCCGGCACGCCGTCGCTCCACGGCGTAGTGCAGGCCACGGGCCTTGAGTTCGGTCCCGTTCTCGGTGACGTAATCGCCTGGAACGACTAGCCCGTGGACCGGGATCGGCGCTGCGGCGAACGTCCGCTCGAGCAGGCGCGCCTGCACCTCCGACTCGGTGACGACCTCGACCGAGAGAACGTGGCCGTAGAACTCGGGGTCCTCCTCCGCAAGCGTCACGACCTGGCGGATGCCGCGCAGGATGACCTCCGTACTGCCCGCAGATCCCCGGGTCGTGACCTGAATCTTGGCGTGGGGCACAGCCATGTCACGCAGTCGAGCGGTGCTCACCTCGTCGCGGCGCCGGTACCGGCCCCAGTGAAAGGTGAAACTCCACCAGTACGCGAGCAGACGCAAGGCGATCAAGCTGATCGCGACTACAAGGAATGGCCCTGCAAAGCGAAACGCATCCTCGTACACGGGCAACCTCGGCAAGGGTCCGGAGGGTGAAGAGGCTCTGCGTTGGGTTCGCCACTCGCTCCTCGCCCGGCAAGGCGACCAGATACTGCCGGGGGATCATTGCGCCGCGTCGGTGTACACAACGGTGGCCCCCGCCCGAGGGCCATGCAACGGGTGTCACACAACTGTGGCGTAAGTCACAATACGCCTGGGGCCCCTGGTGGCGTTGGGTGTTCGGCAGGCCACGGCAGGGACTGCACGCGCCGCCATGGTGACGGCCCTACTTGAAGTAGGCCGAGGGATGGCCTATAGGGCCGGGGACGGATAGGGAAGCTAGCGCTGGCAGGGTCGGGTGACCAGTAGCTGGCTGCTCGTCACTTGTCTGCGGGCGCAGGTGCGGCCTCGTCCTCTTTTCCCCGGTGCCAGGCGACGATGTCCAGGAAGCGAACTTGGCTGATCGACCCTTCCGTACTCACGACGGCGGCCAGTCGGTCCAAGGCCGCTCGCTGCGAGCGCAGGTCGTGCCGGATCGCCAGGGATAGGTCGACCATGTACTGCGCCCATGTGCGGTCCTTCTTCGGGTATTCGATCCGCTCCTGGTAGCAGGTCCGCACTCGACGGTCGTGCAGAACAAGGAAGTGCGGCCTCTTCCGTGAAGGACCTTCGACAGCCGCGTCACTCCAACGTCTCGGGGCTTCTCGCGATGGTTGTCAATCACCCCGTACAGATCCGCCACCCTGTCCTGAATCTTGTCTTCGGTTGCTGCATCGAGGGTGGGGTCGTGGTCGATCGCGGCCAGACCAGCCTCAAGCCGGTCAGTGATGGCCTGCAGGTCGTAGAACGCGCGGACGGACATGCTGACGTTGAGCAGCAGGGGCGCTAGCAGTCGGCGTCCGACAGTTGGCCTCATCCGAACCTCGCTGGTAGTGATCGTAGGCCGGGAATGCGTACGGTCTCTGCAGGGTCCTGTCATCCTTGGTGTACTCGCGTACCCAGGCCTCGGCCTGCTCGATGGCAACATCCCGGTCCCCGACGCGCAGGGTCGCTGATCCCCCGTCCATGGTCCCGGACGTTACGACGACGGTGGGCCCGGCTGACGGAGCCGGGGTGGGACGCCTAGCCGCCGCCCAGACATGTCACGTCGCGCGGTCTCCAACATGGTCCTGCTGCCTCGGACGTGGATCCGCGCAGCTACATATGCCGCTTCGCACAAACGAAGCTGCTGACGGCGAAGTCGATGCCGGCCTCCTCGGCGCCGTCGACGTAGGACACGAGGTCCTTGGGACCGGCCTGTTCGGTCATCATCGTGTAGCTCAACTGCATCGCCATGCGGCTGCGCTACCCGTCGTCATCGCGAGGCAACCGGCACCGGCCACGGCCCCCTGCAGGGTCCCGCCGCGAGCGTGCGAGTGGCGGGGGACAGGGGGTCGTTTCTCAGGCGCGCTCGGCCCTCAGCGCCTCGCGGATCTTCGTCCTGCTCCCCGTGCGCAGGAGGGCTCCCGCGTACACCCGGCCGCCGATGCGTACGACAGCGGCGATCGCGACGAGCATGATCACCACGGCGAGCCCCACCTCCCACGCCGCCACCTCACCCGCGGCCTGCCGCACCGGCATCACCAGCGGGGAGAGGCCCGGCACGTACGAGGTGACGACCGCGAGGGTGCCCTGGGGAGCCGCCGCGGCCTGGAAGCCGACGACGAAGGCGGCGATGAGACCAGCATCGTGGGCATCACGACGGTGTTGAGGTCCTCCTGCCGGCTGACCAGCGACGCCGCCACGGCGGAGATCGCCGCGTAGGGCGTAGCCGAGGACGAACCAGAGCACGACCGAGACCGCGCTCCCGATCAGTTCCCCGGGGATGTCCACGAGGTCGAAGGTCAGTGCGCCGACGACGCCCACCCATCCCCACGCCGGGCGCCGAGGCCCAGCCGCTCGACCCAGACTGCTGCTTCTCTCGTCGCGGCGGCGGCGTCGAGTCCGTGCAGGCGGGGGAAGTAGGTGACCTGCTCCCCCACCTTCATCTTCGGGTAGAGACCCCGCTCCTCCGGCATGTAGCCGATCCCCCGGCGGAGGCCCTGGTCCAGCGCCCTGCCCCGCCAGCGGACCTCACCGGCGTCGGGTCGCACCAGACCCATCGCGATGCGCATCGTCGTCGTCTTACCCGCGCCGTTGGACCCACAGAAGCCGAACATCGATCCGGGGGCGACGGTGAAACCAACCCCGTCGAGCACGCGGTTGTCACCGAAGCTCTTGTGGAGCCCGTCGAACTCGAGCACCTGTCCCCCAGACCGTCGGTGGCTTTCCTGCCCCGGACCGTATCGGCCGCTCGTCTCGCGGCCGGGCCACCACTGCGGTGTCATCGACACATGAGCGATCGCAACGGGCTGGCCCAGCCACCCACCGGCGTGGGGCTCGACGGACTGCGGTCGGCGGCCGCCGGCTGCCGGGCGTGCGAGCTGTGGGAGCCGGCGACGCAGACAGTGTTCGGGGAGGGCCCGGAGACCGCCCGGATCGTGTTCGTCGGGGAGCAGCCCGGAGACCAGGAGGACCGGAAGGGCGAGCCGTTCGTCGGACCGGCGGGGCGGCTGCTCGACAAGGCCCTGGACGACGCGGGGATCGACCGCCGCGACGCCTACATCACCAACGCCGTCAAGCACTTCCGGTTCACCCCGAAGGGCAAACGGCGGATCCACCAGACGCCCGGCCCCGAGCACCTGCGTGCATGCCGCCCTTGGCTGGAATCGGAGTTCGCCGTCCTCCAGCCGGAGGTCGTGGTCTGCCTCGGGGCGACGGCGGCCAAGGCGCTGATCTCGCCTTCCTTCCGGATCACGAAGGACCGCGGGCAGCTCATCCCGTGGACGCCGCCGGGCCCGGCCGCCGTGGTGGGCGACGAGGCGGACGACGACGAACCGGACGAGGGTGCGCCGGCGCAGACGTGGATGCTCGCGACGACCCACCCGTCGGCCATCCTGCGGACACCGGACGAGGCCCGCACCACCGCCTACGACGCACTGGTCACCGACCTGAGGGTGGTCGCCCGCGCCCTGGCGTGAAAGAGCCCCCACCCGCTCGCGAGCTCGCGGGAGATCCCCGCAGCGGGGCCACACGCTCACACGTGCACAGGTCGCATACCGGTACCGCTACGTACCGAAGATATGTCAGGCTGTCACGGAGCCCGGCCGGTCCTCGCCACTCTCGGGGGCGGGCGAGCCCGGCCGGGCCTCCCCCGCGGTGACGCTCCCCGCTGCCGACCGGGAGGCGCGGAACAGCCAGAACGAGGGCACGAGCAGAGCCACGACCGCCATCGCCACCACGACGACCACCCCGCCGGACACCATCGCCACGCTCACCGACGCGGTGCTGGCGATCGCCCCGGCGCGCAGGTCCCCCAACCGGGGGCCACCCGCGACCACGACGATGAACACGCCCTGCATCCGCCCGCGCATGTCGTCGGGGGCCGCCAGCTGCAGCATCGACGAGCGCAGCACCGCGCTGACCATGTCGCCCGCGCCGGCCACCGCCAGGCACAGAACAGCGAGCCACAGGGTCGGCGCCACCCCGAACCCGATGATCGCCACCCCCCAGACGGCGATCGCGGCGAGCACCACCGCGCCCTGCCGGTCGACCCGCGAGACCCATCCCGACGTCAGTCCCATGACCAGTGCGCCGATCGAAATGCCGGCGAACAGCCACCCGAGGCTGTTGGGCGACTCCGCGTACCGCGTCTCGGAGAGCTCGGGGAAGACCGCCTGCGGCCAGGCGAACATCATCGCGATGACGTCGACGACGAACGTCATCAGCAGCACCGGCTGGGTGCGCAGGAACGCGAAGCCCTCTCCCACCCCGCGGACGGCGGCGCCCAGCCGCAGCGGGCCGGTGACGCCGGCCGGCGGCAGCGGCGGCAGCCCGCGCAGCAGCAGCGCGGCGACCAGGAAGCCCAGCGCGTCGACGGCGTAGGCGAGGAACAGCTCCCCCATCCCGATGAGGACGCCGGCGAGCAGCGGCCCGACGATCACTCCGGCCTGCCGCACCGTCATCGCCAGCGCGTTGGCGGCCGGCACCCCGGCCGGGCCGACGATCGCAGGGATCACCGCACTGCGGGTGGGCTGGTTGACCGCCGCGAAACCGGAGACGAATGCCGTCAGGACCCACAGGAGGGCCAGGTTGCCGCCGCCGGGCAGCAGCGCCTGGAGAGCCAGCAGCGCGCTGGTCACCGCCGCCCCGGCCGAGGTGATGAGCATCAGCTTCCGCCGGTCCATGGCATCGGCGATGGCCCCGCCCAGCAGGCCGAAGACGATCAGGGGAACCAGCGCCACGATCGAGGTGACGCCGACGAGCAGCGACGAGCCGGTCAGCGCGTAGACCTGGAATGGGACGGCGACCAGCGTCATCTGCTGGCCCAGCATCGTGGCGGCCACGCCCCAGAACAGCCGGCGGTAGTGCGGGTTGCGCAGCGGCGTCGTGTCGATCGCCCAGCCGCGGCGACGGTCGACCGGCACGGGTTCCTCGACCGCCCGGCCCCCCTCCACAGGATCGACCGGCGAGGTCACGGTGCCACCGAGTGACTCTCGCCCGGCAGAGCCGGCAGGACGGCGTGGTCGGTCACGGGGCCAGGCGCTGCACGATCCAGCCGCCACCTTCCGCGTCATCACGCACGAAGCGCAGCCGGTCGTGCAGCCGGTCCTTGCCGCCCTGCCAGAACTCCACGCGCTCGGGGACGACCCGGTACCCGCCCCAGACCGCCGGCCGCGGCACCGGGCCGTCGGGGGTCTGCTCGTCGAGCAGCCGCAGCCGGTCGGTCAGCTCCTCGCGCGAGTCGACGACGGTCGACTGCACCGACGCCACGGCCGCCAGCTGGGCGCCCCGCGGCCGGGGGTCCCACAGCCCGTCGGAGGCCGCGTCCCCGATCCGCTCCACGGAGCCGGTCACCCGCACTTGGCGCTGGATCGCGTGCCAGGGGAAGACCAGCGCCGCCCGGGGGTTGGCCGCGAGCTGGGCACCCTTCGCCGAGGCGTAGCTGGTGCCGAAGATGAAGCCGGCCTCGTCGTAGCCCTTCATGAGGACGATGCGGGCGTCGGGCGCCCCGTCGGCGTCGGCCGTGGCGACGACGACGGCGTTGGGCTCGGGGAGCTCCGCGGCGACGACGTCGGCGAACCAGCGGTCGAACTGCTCCACCCAGGTGGGTGCGAGGTCCTCCTCGGTGAGCCGGCCGGAGGTGTAGTCCCTGCGCATGCGGGAGAGGTCTGGCACGCCGTCATGCTGACACCGGACGGGGACGCCGGCTCGCACAGGCTCCCCGCCACGGAACCGCTCTCCCGCGCATGCGCGCGATCTGCCGGCCCGCGGCGACGGCCCTCGTGCGCATCGGCGCGGGTATCGCCCGACCCCGCCGGCCGACGAGCGGGTGGACCGCCGCACGAAGCGGACGGCGGCTCCCTGCGCCCCCCATGTCTGCGTGCGTGTTCGCACCGCCTAGGGTCGCAGGGCAATCGTGCGTGCCATGTCCCCGGCGCGCACGGGTCCGCGCGCAGAGGAGCATGCGAGATGGCCGACGACTTCGTACCCGGCCTGGAAGGCGTCATCGCCTTCGAGACCGAGATCGCTGAACCCGACAAGGACGGCGGTGCTCTCCGCTATCGCGGTGTCGACATCGAGGACCTGGTCGGCAAGGTCACCTTCGGCAATGTCTGGGCCCTCCTGGTCGACGGCAAGTTCGGCCCCGGACTGCCCCCGGCCGAGCCGTTCCCCATCCCGGTGCACACCGGTGACGTGCGCGTCGACGTCCAGGCCGCCCTCGCGATGCTGACCCCGATCTGGGGCTACCGCCCTCTCCTGGACATCGACGCCGAGGAGGCCCGCGAGGAGCTCGCGCGGGCCGCCGTCATGGCGCTGTCCTACGTGGCGCAGTCCGCCCGCGGCATCGGCATCCCCGCCATTCCGCAGCGGCGGATCGACGAGGCCGCCACGATCGTCGAGCGCTTCATGGTCCGCTGGCGCGGCGAGCCCGACCCCCGCCACGTCGCCGCCGTCGACGCCTACTGGACGTCGGCCGCCGAGCACGGCATGAACGCCTCCACCTTCACCGCACGCGTCATCGCCTCCACCGGCGCCGACGTCGCGGCCTCGCTGTCCGGTGCGATCGGGGCCATGTCGGGTCCGCTGCACGGCGGCGCCCCCTCCCGCGTGCTGCACATGCTCGACGGCGTCGAGCAGAGCGGGAACGCCGAGAAGTACGTCAAGGACCTGCTCGACCGCGGTGACCGGCTGATGGGCTTCGGCCACCGCGTCTACCGCGCCGAGGACCCGCGCGCCCGCGTGCTCCGCCGGGCCGCCGAGGAGCTCGGTGCCCCGCGGTTCGAGGCCGCGCTGGCCCTGGAGAACGCCGCCCTCAAGGAGCTGCGCGAGCGCCGCCCCGACCGGCCGATCGAGACCAACGTGGAGTTCTGGGCGGCGATCGTGCTGGACTTCGCCGAGGTGCCCAGCCACATGTTCACCTCGATGTTCACCTGCGCCCGCACCGCCGGCTGGTGCGCGCACATCCTCGAGCAGAAGAACACCGGCCGGCTCGTGCGCCCGTCGGCCCGCTACATCGGGCCGGAGCCGCGCAGGCCGGAAGAGGTCGAGGGGTTCGACACCATCACCACCAAGACCACGACCCAGGTCGCGCCGGCCTGAACCCGGCCCCGTCGCGGGTCCCGCCCTGAGCGTGCGAAGGGCGGGGAGGACGGGGTCCTTACTCATTGAGAGGCACGCCCGGATGAGCATCACCATCCCCGCAGAGCTCCTGCCCGCCGACGGCCGGTTCGGCTGCGGGCCGTCCAAGGTCCGCCCCGAGGCGCTGCAGGCCCTGGCCGGTGACGGAGCCGCGATCATGGGCACCTCGCACCGCCAGGCACCGGTCAAGGGCCTGGTGCGGCAGATCCGCGAGGGTCTGGCCCAGCTGTTCGACCTGCCCGACGGCTACGAGGTGGTGCTGGGCAACGGGGGGACGACGGCCTTCTGGGATGCCGCGCTGATCGGCCTCATCCGCTCGCGCAGCGCGCACGGCACCTACGGCGAGTTCTCCGCCAAGTTCGCCTCCGGCGTGGCCGAGGCGCCGTTCCTGGACGAGCCCGTGATCGCCAAGGGTGAGCCCGGCTCGCTGGCCCTGCCGAAGGGCCAGCCGGGGATCGACGCGTACGCCTGGGCGCACAACGAGACCTCCACCGGCGTCATGGCCCCGGTCGTCCGCCCCTCCGGCGGTGACGACGACGCGCTGGTGCTCATCGACGCGACCAGCGGCGCCGGCGGCCTCCCGGTGGACATCGGGCAGACCGACGTCTACTACTTCGCCCCGCAGAAGGCCTTTGCCGCCGACGGCGGGCTGTGGGTGGCCCTCATGTCCGGCGACGCGCTCGCCCGGGTGGCCGAGATCAAGGCGTCGGGCCGCTGGATCCCCGGGTTCCTGGACCTGTCGATCGCCGTCGACAACTCCACGAAGGACCAGACCTACAACACCCCGGCCGTCGCGACCCTCTTCCTCCTGGCCGACCAGATCCAGTGGCTGCTGTCGCTGGGCGGGCTGTCCGGCGCGGTCGCCCGGACGACCGAGTCCTCCGACCGGCTCTACCGCTGGGCCGAGAAGTCCTCGTTCGCCACGCCGTTCGTGTCCGACCCCGACCAGCGCTCCCTCGTCGTCGGCACGATCGACTTCGACGAGTCGGTGGACGCCGCGCGGATCGCCTCGGTCCTGCGGGAGAACGGCGTCGTGGACACCGAGCCCTACCGCAAGCTGGGCCGCAACCAGTTGCGCGTGGGCATGTTCCCCGCCGTCGACCCCGACGACGTCAGCGCGCTGACCGCCTGCATCGACCACGTGGTCGAGCGGTTGTGAGGAAGGACCCCGTCCTCCCCACCCTTCGCGAGCTCAGGGCGGGACCCGGGACGGGGCCAGCGGCTCCCAGGAACGGCGGGGTAGGTTGCCGGGGCGGGGCGTCGGGGCTGGATCGGCTGCCGACCGGACACGTCGTCGGGACCCGCAGTTCTGCCCGGTGTCTCCGCTGGAGGTGAGCGTGGTCTCCTCTGCCTCCTCCGGACCCGCCGAACGCCCGGACGCCGGCGACGGCGGGATCTTCGCGGCGGGCGGCGAGGCCGGCCGGCTGATGGCCGCGTACGACTGGTCGAGCAGCCCGATCGGGCCGGTGGAGTCGTGGCCGGCCAGCCTGCGCTACGCCGTTCGCACCGTGCTCGTGTCGCGGTTCCCCATGGTGCTGACCTGGGGCCCGGAGTTCACCCAGTTCTACAACGACGGCTACGCCCCCATGATCGGCGCGCAGCACCCCGCGATCGGCGAGGACATCCGTACGACCCTCTCCGCGGCCTGGGACGCCCTCGGGCCGCCCATCGCGCATGCGATGACCACGCTCGAGTCGTCGTGGTTCCCGGCGCTGCAGCTGCTGCTCGAGCGCGCCGGCTACCGCGAGGAGACCTACTTCACCGTCACCCACGCCCCCGCCTTCGGCGACGACGGCACCGTGGCCGGCATGAACGCCGTCTGTCACGAGGTCACCGGGCAGATCATCGGCGCCCGACGGCAGCGTCTGCTGCACGAGCTCGCCGCCGCAGGTGGCCGTGTCAGCGACGAGGCGGAGACCGTCGCCTCGATGTGCCGGGCGCTGGACGACGACCGGCTCGACGTGCCCTTCGCGGCCGTCTACCTCGCGGGTGAGGACGCGCAGCTGCGCCGGGTCGCCGCTGTCGGGTGCGACCTCGGTCTGCTGCCGGAGGTCACCGGTACCGGCGCTGCAGAGGTTCTCGCCGGGATCGACCGGCTGGGCGTGACCGGCGGCCCGTGGGACGACCCCGTCACCGAGGCGGTCGTCCTCCCGCTGGGCATCGGCCGGGATGGGGGGCCCCTCGGCGTGCTCGTGGTGGGCAAGAGCCCGAACCTGGCGCTCGACGAGGAGCACCGTGCCTTCCACGAGCTCATGGGTGCGCAGTTCGCCGGTGCGGTGGCCACGGCCCGCGCCTTCGAGGCCGAGCGGCGGCGGGCCGAGTCACTCGCCGAGCTGGACCGCGCGAAGACGACGTTCTTCTCCGACGTCAGCCACGAGCTGCGGACCCCCCTGACACTGCTGCTCGGCCCGATCCGCGACGTGCTCGACGATCCGGCCGCGCCGCTGCCCGACGGTGTCCACGAACAGCTCAGCCTGGCCCTCCGCAACGGGCAGCGCCTCCAGCGGCTGGTCAACGACCTGCTCGACTTCGCCAGCATCGAGGCGGGCCGGTCCCAACCCGTGCGGGTGGAGACCGACATCGCCACGTTCACCGCAGACCTCGCCGGCATCTTCCGGGCGGCGGCCGAGCGCGCGGGACTGCGGCTGACCGTCGACTGCCCGCCGCTGGGGCGGCCGGCCTACGTGGACCCGCAGATGTGGGAGAAGGTGGTCGTCAACCTGCTCGCCAACGCGGTGAAGTACACGTTCGTCGGCGGCATCGACGTGGCGCTGCGCGCCGACGGGGAGCGTTTCGTGCTCACCGTGACCGACACCGGCGTCGGGATCGTCCCCGAGGAACTGCCGCGGCTGTTCCAGCGCTTCCACCGCGTTCCGGGTGCCACCGCCCGCACGCGGGAGGGCACCGGCATCGGCCTGGCCCTGGTGCACGAGCTGGCCGGGCTGCACGGCGGGACCGTCTCGGTGGCGAGCGAGCCGGGCACGGGAAGCACCTTCACCGTGGCGCTGCCCTTCGGCGCGGCGGACGTAGCGGGCGAGCGCGGTGCGATCGCCCCGTCGGAGGCCGCTCGGGGTGAGGCCGCCATCTGGGAGGAGGACACCTCACGGCCCGCGGAGCCCGCTCCCGGGGCGCGGAACGCCGAGGTCCTCGTCGTGGACGACAACGCCGACATGCGCGCCTACCTGACGCGGCTGCTCGGACGGCACTGGACCGTCCGGACAACGGCGAACGGCGGCGAGGCCCTGGAGGCGGTCGCCGAGCGCGCGCCCGACGTCGTCCTGACCGACGTGATGATGCCGCGGACCGACGGGTTCGAGCTCCTGCGCCGGCTGCGCGGCCGGGCCGAGACCCGGCACATCCCGGTGATCATGCTGACCGCGCGGGCCGGTCAGGAGGCGTCCGTCGAGGGCCTCGAGGCCGGTGCCGACGACTACCTGGCCAAGCCCTTCGGGGCCGACGAGCTGATCGCCCGCGTCCGGGTGGCGCTGGAGCGCGCGACGGGCCGCTCGGCGGCCCCGGCGAACGGGGCCTCGCCCGCTGCCGCTCGCGCGGTCGGTCATCCCGTCGTCGAGGGGTCCCCGGCCGCGGCACCGGCGGGCGTTCCCGTCCCGGCGGCTCCCGGAACTCGCCCCCGGCCGCCGGAACCGCGCGTGCCCCAGCGCAGTCGCCCCGGGCCGACCACGAAGTGGCGGCTGCCGTCGACGGCCTCCTCGATCCCGGCGTTGCGACGACGGCTGCGCGCCTGGCTCGAGGCGGCCGGCCTCGACGAGGAGCACACCTACGACGTGCTGCTGGCCGCGTGCGAGGCGGCCACCAACGCGTTCGAGCACGCTCAGGACCCCACCCAGCCCTACTTCGACGTCACCGCGTCCATCGACGAACACCAGGTCTGCATCTCGGTGCGGGACTACGGGCAGTGGCGCGAGCGCATCCCGAGCATGGACCGCGGCCGCGGCTCCACGCTGATGAGCGTCACCGGCGAGATCACCGCCACGCCCAGCGCCGAGGGCACGACCGTGATCATCACGAGCCCGCGGACCGGCCGCCGATCGGCGACGTCCGCCGGCTGACCGCCCGGCGCAGCGGAGCGGCTAGCCGACGATCCAGGTGTCCTTGCTGCTGCCCGCCCACCAGCTGGTGGGCTCCGGCTCGTCCGCCACCCGGGTCAGCGGAGCCGGCAGCGCCGTCGCCCCGCCGCCGGGAGCTGCCACCGACAGCACGCGCAGGTCGACGTGCCGCGGCTGCAGGCGGTTCTCCACGAGGGTCGGCACAGTCGTCGGCACGACGGGTTCCCGGGCGATGAACCGGTAGGGCGCCGCCGAGACCTCGGCCTGGAGGAAGGCGAGCTCCGCGGCCGAGCAGGACGGCCCCACGACCGCCCCCCGCCCGCCGTACCCGGCGACCGGGATGACGACGAGCTCGTGCAGCCGGTCGCGCACCTGCGCCCACTGGGTCTCGTCCGCCAGCACCCAGGTGGGCACCGTGCCCAGCAGCGGCTCCTCCCCGAGGTAGAAGCGGATCAGGGCCGGCACCCAGGCGTAGGTGGCCGCGGCGTCGGCCAGCTCGTTGCCCGGGACGTTGGCCAGCCCGAGCCGGCCGGCCCGGACGGCCTGGGTGAGCAGCGCATCCAGCGACTGCCCCATCGGGGTGCGGAACGCAGCCAGCAGCCCGTCGTCGAAGCGCCGGTAGAGGATGTCGACCGGCGTCCGGTCACCGTCGACCGCGGCCTCCACACCGCCGTCCACCCGTGGCCAGAGGTCTTCCGCCCGCACCAGCGGAACGTCGAGCGCGTCCGCGAGCAGGCGGTGCTCGAACCAGGCGTCGTCGCTCGCGCCGGCCGTGAGGACGGCGATCTGCGGCGGCCCCGTGCACGCCGGCGGCGCGGCGGTCGTCAGCCCGCTGCGCAGCAGCGGCACGGCCGCGTACGGGTCCGCGACGCCCACGGCGGCGGGGCCCAGTCCCGGAACAGCTGCCCCGACGGTGTCCCGCGCGGCCAGCGCGTACCCGAGGCCGGCCGGCACCCTCAGATGGTCCGCGGTCACCACCCACTTCCCCGAGCTCGTGCGCAGCACGTCCGCTCCGGCGACGATGGCGCGCGGCTGCCCCGGCCACGCCTGCCCGACGGCGTCGGGGTCCCGGCCCGGGCTGTGGGTGACCGCCCACTCCGGCAGGACGCCGGCCCGCACGACCTCGGGCGCCCGGTCGACGTCGCCGCGCCGCCGTCCCGCCGCGCGGTAGGCGTCGGCGAGGAAGGCGTTGAGCGCCCGGTGACGCTGCTCCACCCCGGCCGCGATCCTTGTCCACTCCCCCACGGCGACGGTCCGCGGAACCGGGTCGAGGGGGAACGGCCGGACGATCTGCCGGCCGTCCGCCCACGCCGCCACCGCGATCCCTCGGGCCGCCCGGTCCGCGGCCAGCGCGGCGGCCGCGGCGGTCAGCCCTGCGGTCCCCAGCCGGCTCAGCGCCGGCCGGAGGAGGGCGTAGCACTCCTGCAGCCGGCCGTCCGGGCCGACCGCCTCGTCGGCGAGCGATGCGGGGTAGCCGGCGAGAGGGTCGGCGTTCCTGGACTCGCTGCTCACAGCCAGCAAGCGAACCAGGCGGCGACCCGCTCGCCGAGTTCCACCAGGTGGTCGCGTCCCACGATCGTGTGGCCCTCACCGGGGAGCAGCAGCAGGTCGCTGGGCACCCCCATGGCCTGCAGCGCCTGGTGCGCCTGCACCGACTCGGCAGCCGGGACGTTGGTGTCCCGGTCCCCGTGCACGAACAGCACCGGCGAGGTCAGCCGTTCCAGGGCCGTCATCGGGGAGATCGCCGCGAGCATGTCCCGGTCGGCGACCGGGTCGCCGTACTCCGTGACCGACGCCGACGCCATCCACGGCTCGGTGCCGGCGAAGAACGTGCGCAGATCGCTCATCCCGGCGCCGGTGACCCCGGCGGCGAACAGGTCCGGCCAGCGGGTCAGCGCCACCAGCGCGAGGTAGCCGCCGTAGGACCAGCCGTGCGCGCCGATGCGGCCGGGTTCGGCGATCCCGGCCATCACGAGCTGGTCGACCGTCGAGCGGACGTCCTCGAAGGATGCCTCCCGAGCGGGGCCGTCGTCGGCGGTCAGGAAGGCCCGGCCGAAGCCGCCGGAACCGCGCACGTTGGGCGCGAACACGGTGAAGCCGGCGGCGACCAGCGCCTGGGCGACCGGCGACCAGTCCGGTCGCTCCTGGCCCTCGGGGCCGCCGTGGAAGCTCACGACCGTCCGGTTCGGCCCCCGCGCGCCGCGCGGGGTGTAGAGCCAGCCGGAGAGCGGCAGACCGTCCGCGGCGGCGTAGTCGTACCGGACCGGCGTCACGAGCGTCCCGGGACCGGGACGACGGGGTGCCGACGGCAGGGGCGTCGGCGTGCCGTCGTCGAGGGGGATCCGGAACAGCCCGCGCGGGGCCCGGGGGCCGGTGAGCTCGGCGATCATCGTGGCCCCGTCGGCCGACAGCGACCACCCCGGCATCACCGGCTCGGGCAGCGGGATCTCCCGTAGGAGGGCGCCGTCGGACAGCGCGTGCACCTGCAGCTGGGTCACTCCGTCCCGGCTCCAGACGGCGAGGACGGTGCCGTCGGTTCGCAGGGCATAGCCGTCGAGGTCGGCGTCCGGGCGGGAGAGGACGATCCGCCCCTCCCCCGGGACGCCGTCCTCGGACAGCCGGACCTGCACGAGGCCGGCCCGGTCGGTGAACGGTTCCCCGGGCAGGGACGCCCGCACGAACATCGACCGGCCGTCGGGCGCGAACCGCCCGTCCTCCGAGGCGATGCCGCCCGGCGCGTCCAGCCTGATCAGCCGGCGCTGCGCCCCCGTGGCGACGTCGATCACCACGATGTGGCGGTAGGCGCGGGGACCACGGCGGGCCAGCACCAGGCGCCCGTCGGCCGACACGGAGGTGACCGACAGGAAGCCGCCGCGGGCCAGTGTCCGGTGATCCCCGGTGACGACGTCGATCAGGACGACGTCCGCGTCGGGACCGTCGCCGGGCGCGATCGAGCAGGCGTAGTGGCCGGGTCCCGTCCAGCCTCCGGCGAAGACGGTGGCGCGCGGGTCCTCACCCGCGACCACCCGGTGATCGCTCCCGTCGGGACGGACCACGTGCAGTTCGGCGCAGATGGAGCCACCGGGGCTGACCAGATAGGCCAGCCAGGCGCCGTCCGGCGACCAGGCGACGGAGACGACCTCCTCGCTCGGTCCCGAGACCACCGCCGGCAGCCGCTCCCCGTGGAGGCCGACCACCTCCAGCCGCGGGAGCCCGGAGCGGTCGCAGACGTAGGCGACGAGGTCTCCGTCCGGCGACAGCGCCGGACACCAGGCACTCGACGCCGCGGCGATCTCGGTGATGGCGCGGTGGACCTCGGGGGGCAGGAGGTCCGGCGCCGTGGTGGCGGGGGTGGCCGGCATGCCGACGGGCGTGACATCCCTCCGGTCGGTCAGGGGACTGACCATGGACACCTGCTCCTTCTCGCTCTGGATTCACGCCACGCGGCCACTGTGCACACCGCATGTTGCGAACACGTGACATCGCTCGTATCGGCGGACGGCGGCCTCTTCCGCACCCCCCGGCCGGGGGGACGACCCGAACGGCTCCGGACGCGCCACGCCGCGCCGCCTACGGGCGCCGTCCCCGGTGCGCGGATAGCCTCGGGCTCCGGTCCGTCTCTCCGATGGCCCGGTCACGCTGTCAGGAGGTCCGCCCATGCGCACGCTGCGCCTCGTGGCGCTCTCCGACGACGGGAAGAGCTTCATCCTGGCCGCCGAAGGCAGCGACGGCACCGAGGGCGAGCGGTTCGAGCTCCCCGTGGACGACCGGGTGCGTGCCGCGGCCCGCGGGGATGCCCGCCGACTCACCCAGATCGACGTCGACGCCGGGGTCGAGCTGCCCCCGCGGGTCATCCAGGCCCGCATCCGTGCCGGGGAGACCCCCGAGCAGGTGGCCGCCGCGTCCGGCACCCGTGTCGAGCGGATCATGCGGTTCGCCCACCCGGTGATCCAGGAGCGGGCCCGCATCGCCGAGCAGGCCCGTGATGCGCGCGTGCGGCTCAGCGAGGGCTCCCCCGGCGGGGCCCTGCAGCAGTTCGTGACCGACCGCCTGCGGCTGATCGACTCCGACATCGAGGCCGTGGCCTGGGACGCCCACCGCACCGACGACGGCACCTGGCAGGTCACCGGCGCCTGGCGGGCCGGCGCGAAGTCCGGCCTGACCCGCTGGACCTTCGACCTTCCCTCGCGGACCGTCACGCCGTTCGACGCGGCGACGATGGACTTCGCCGAGGGCACGCGACTGGTGCGCGTCGTCCCCGACGTCCCCGCCGGCGTTCCGGTGACCGCGCACCGCCCGCGCACGGTCAGCGTCGTCCGGACCGAGACCCCCGAGCGGGCCGACGACGACCTGACCCACGAGCTGCTCGCGCAGGAGGTCCGCGACTCCCCGGCGCCCACGGACGACGAGCAGGTCCGGGACGTCCACCCGGCCAGCGGCTCACCGGCCGACGAGCGCTCCTACGACGCCCTCCTGGACGAGATCGCCGAGCACGACACCGTCGTCCTGGGCCGCAGCGGCAGCGAGGACGACGAAGACCCGCGGGCCCGCATCCCGGCCTGGGAGGACATCGTCTTCGGGGTCCGCCGCCACCGCTGACCCACCGGTCTCGGCCCACCACGCCGATGCTCCGGGGCGGGCCGACGTGTCCCCCCTACCCGACCGGGTAGATCCCCCTCGTCCTCGAGGATCAGGAGCGAGCATGTCAGCGTCGGTGTCCATGCCCATGGGCGGGGTCCAGGTCGGCTCCTACGACAGTTACGAGCAGGCCCAGGCCGCGGTCGACTTCCTGTCGGACCAGAAGTTCCCGGTCGAGAACGTCACGATCATCGGCTCCGACCTGAGGATGGTGGAGACGGTGACCGGCCGGCTGACCGTGGGCCGCGCCGTCGCGGCGGGCGCCGCGGGTGGCGCCTGGTGGGGTCTGTTCGTGGGGCTGCTGCTCGGGATCTTCTCCACCGACGGCAGCCTGTGGATCGGCTCGGTGCTCAGCGGTCTGCTGGCCGGCGTCGTCTTCGGGGCCATCTTCGGCGCGATCGGCTACGCCGCCACGCAGGGACGGCGTGACTTCACCAGCACGAACAAGATCGTCGCCGGTCGCTACGACGTCATGTGCAACCCGGCGCGCGCCGAGGAGGCCCGCGCCCACCTGGCGCGCTTCTCCCTCCGAAACTGAAACGGCCCCGCTGCAAGGAGACCCACCGCGGCCCCGTCCCGGGTCCCGCCCTGAGCGTGCGAAGGGTGGGGAGGACGGGGTCCTCTTTCTACCGAAGAGTGGCGAAGGCGATCGCCGCCGCGGCCGCGACCCCCAGGGAGTCCACCCCCGGGCGCATCCGGATCCGCGCTCGCACGGTGGCCGCCGCCTGCGCCTCCGGCGTGAGTCCGGGGCCCTCCGCCCCGAGCAGCACCGCCGTCCGCGGGTGCCGGACCGGGTCCAGGTCGTCGAGGTCGACGGCGTCCGCGGCAGGAGTCAGCGCCACCGTCGTGTAGCCGGCCTCGTGCAGCCGGTCGAGACCGGCCGGCCACTCCGGCAGCACGGCGAACGGCAACCCGAGCACGTGGCCCATCGAGACCCGCACCGAGCGCCGGTAGAGCGGGTCGGCGCACCTCGGGTCCAGCAGCAGCCCGTCGACGCCGAGGGCGACCGCCGACCTCGCGATCGAGCCCAGGTTCTCGGCGTCGTTGAGCGCCTCGAGGACGGCGAGCCGGCGCGGCGCCGCGAGGTCGGGGCCGGCGAGCAGCTCGCCGAGGTCCGCCGGTGGGCGGCGGTCGGCCGAGGCGAGCACCCCGCGCGTGAGCCGGAACCCGATGACCTCCGACAGCACCCACTTGTCGGCCTCGAACGCCGAGATCCCGTCGGGCAGGTCGAGGGCCGCCACTCGCCCCGGGACCCCGAAGACCGCGCGCACCCGGTAGGGGGAGGCGAGCAGCCGCTCGACGGCGGGCACACCCTCGACGATCACCGGGCCCGAACCACGCGGCGTTCCGGCCGGGCGGTCACCGGCTTTCAGGTCGCGGAAGTCGGCTACCCGCGGGTCCTGCGGATCGGTGATCACAACGGGCGCTGACACGCTCCGATCCTTCCAGCCGCCCGGGCGCGTACCGCGCTGCGGTGGCGGGGACCGCCCGGTAGCGCGGTACCGCCTGCCACACCGCGGCACCGCGTGGGGCGAGGACCTTCGACTCCGTTGACGAGCGCCGAGGAATTCATCTAGCGTTGAATTCATCAGGCGTTGAGTTCATCAGCCGTTGAGTTCTCGGAGGCCGGCCATGGATGCCGTCACCGTCACCGATCTCGTCGTCGACCGCGGACGCCGTCGTGTGCTGCCCGGTCTGAGCTTCGCCGTCCCCGCGGGGCAGGTGACCGGCCTGCTCGGCCCCAGCGGCAGCGGGAAGACCACCCTGATGCGGGCCCTGGTCGGCGTCCAGCAGGTCCGGTCCGGCGAGGTGACCGTACTCGGGGAACGGGCCGGCTCTCCCGCCCTGCGCAGCCGGGTCGGCTACGTCAGTCGGGTAGCCCGGGGGAATTGCACCCCCGGGCTCCCACAGAACCGTGCGTGACAGTCTCCCGTCACACGGCTCTTGTCATCTGATCCAGACGA
>NZ_FZNO01000013.1 GCF_900188025.1 Blastococcus mobilis | reverse complement strand
GAGCGTTAGCACCTTCGCGAGCGTGGCGCTCGTGCCTGCCCATGACGATCAGCCACGCCGAACGCCGCGACCGCACCTACTGGCGGCAGCTCTAAGTGACGGTGGCCGTGACCGGGCTCGCCTCGGTGTGAACCGGCGCCCGCCGCACCGCCCGGCGAACCCCGGACGCCGCCACGACCACAGTGGCGCCCGCGAGCGCGTACAGGGTGACGTCGAGCAGATACGCGGCCAGCCACACATGCTTCGCGATCTCGTAGTAGCCGTCACCCAGCACGGCCGTGACCGCGATCCCCACTGCGGCAGCCGCCGCGACCGCGGCGGTACGGGTCAACGCGGGCATGCCCCACCGCCGCGCCCGCAATCCCGCCGCCCCGGCGAGGATCCCGAGAGCCGCGAGCAGCGACGACCACCACGGCGCCGGCATCCTATCGAGCCAGCGGTGCAACCAGGCGGTGTCCGTGCCCATCGAGGCAGAGTTGACGACCTGCACCGGGACGGAGATCCCGGCCGGGACGGGGTCGGCGAGGATGTAGTCGAGGTCGGCGCCGCGGGTGGCCTGCATGGCGACCCCCACGGCGCGGGCCAGTGCGTCCGGCCGGTGGAGCAGGGTGCGGTACGCGGCGGCGCGGGCGCCGTCCGGGTCGTCCCCGATGGTGGTCTGCCAGCCGGGGATGGAGTTGGGGTCGAGGGACGCGCCCTCGGAGTCGTAGAACCCGAAACCTGCCCGGGCCGCAGCTTCCGGCGGGAGCCCGACCGCCGTCGCTGCGCCGGGGCCCACTTCGGGGATCAGCATCGTGAAGATGATGTTGTGGGCGTTCACGGAGGGATAGCCGCGGTCCTGCCAGGACAACGCGGCCTGCAGCGGGGCGACCGCGAGAACAACGGTGAGGGCCGCAGCGACCACGCCGGGGGCCCGGTCAGGCCACCGACGATCTCGCCCTGACGACCCGACCCGCACGGTGGTGACCGCGCAGACGGCGACGGCGACCAGCAGCAGCGGCAGATAGCCGACTTTCGCGGTGGCGGCGAGTAGGCCACCGCCGGCGGTGAGAGCCAGCCCGAGGATCCGCTCGACCCGATCGGATGGCCGGGTGACCCCCAGCACGGCCACCCCGGCCAACAGGAGATAGGTGCCGAGCAGCCCGGCCGGCTCCGAGAACGTCGACAGGAAGAACCGCGTGTAGTCCGAGTTCACCAGTGGAAGCAGCGGGGGCGCGACGACGAGCGCCCCGGCCAGTCTTCGCGGGGTGGCGGCCCACACCGCGACCGCGGTCACCGCGGCGGCAAGGAGGGCGTACACCCACACCAGCGAGGTCAGGGACCATCCACTGGTGTGGCCGTAGGCGGCGGCCTTGAGGATGATCAGCGCCGAGGACGGGATCGGGTCGGGGCAGCCCTCGCCGCGGGTGAACTCGACAACGGGTCCGCCGACCCAGTTGGAGCGGTGGCTGGCGGTGTCGGGGACGATCCCGGCGCCGCAGTAGAGGCGGATCCCGTCACCGTTGTCCGCTGCACCGACAAGCCGTCCGGTCAGGATCCCGGTGCTGCCCAGGATGACGAGCAGGCAGGCCAGGGCGGCGACCCCGGCAGCGGCGAGTCGCAGCGCCGGGGTCGGGCGCGATCGCTGGTGACTGGCCTGGGCCGGGGGGAGCGATGCTGCAGCTGCCGCCACCCGCGCCAGTATTCATCGGGCGATTTCCCGTGCAGCCGCCGCGCGCGGCACCGACGGGTGACGCGGCCGTCCGACCGGAACGGTGTTCACCGCTCGGTCGCAGACTGCTACGGGCCGTGGTCCCTGCTCGCGGCGGGACGGACCGGTGCCGGATCACGGACCGATCGACGGCGCCGAGGACGCCACGACGACCGCCGGAGGGGGCCCTCGGTCTTCCGCACTACGCTCGATGGTTGTGCTGGTTCTCGCTCTCGACACGGCGACCCCGACGCTGGTCGTCGGGGTCGCAGACTGGTCGAAGCACGCGGACACCGAGGTGCTGGCCGAGCGCGCGGTGCCGTCGGGCAACCGGCACGCCGAGCTGCTGACGCCCGCGATCACCGGCGTGCTGGACGACGCAGGCCTCGCGATGGGCGACCTCGACGCCGTCGTCACGGGTCTGGGTCCCGGCCCCTTCACCGGTCTGCGGGTCGGGGTGGTGACCGCCGCCGCGCTCGCCGATGCGCGCGCGCTGCCGGTGATCGGGGTCTGCTCGCTGGACGCGATCGGCTCAGGGGCGCGGACGGTCGTGACCAACGCACGTCGCAAGGAGGTCTACTGGGCGGTCTACGACGCCGACGGCGCCCGCATCGACGGGCCGGGCGTCGTCCGCCCCGAGGAGCTGGACCGCCCCGGCCCGTTCGTGGGCGACCCGGCATTCGGCGCCCGGCTGGACGCGACGGTCACCCCTGCCGAGGTCACGACGGCGGGCCTGCTGCGGGCCGCAGGGCGGCAGCTGGCGGATCCGTCGTCGGCCGGACCGCTGCTCCCGCTCTACCTCCGCCGTCCCGACGCCACCCCGCCGACGGCGATCAAGGCGGTGTCGCAGTCGTGAGCGAGCTCGCGGGTGCAGCAGGGGGCAGAGCACGGTCGGGCAGGCGGCCGACGAGCGCCGGCGAGGACGACGCATGACCGTCACCCTTCGGCCGATGACCATGGCCGATCTCCCCGCCGTGATGCGGCTGGAGGAGGAGCTGTTCGCCCCGGACACCTGGACCGAGGCGATGTACCGGGACGAGCTCTCCCGCGCCGACACCCGCTACTACGTGGTGGCCGAGTTCGACGTGAGCGGCGACGAGGACGAGCCGGTCGACGGACCGCCGGTCATGGTCGGCTACGGCGGCCTGATCGCCTACGACGACGAGGCGCACGTGGCCACCCTGGGTGTCACGACGGCACTCCAGGGCGAGGGCATCGGATCGCTGCTGCTGGACGCCCTGCTCGCCGAGGCCGACAAGCGCAGCCCCGTGGTCCTGCTCGAGGTGCGGGCCGACAACGAGACGGCGCAGCACCTCTACCGGCGTCGCGGTTTCGTCGAGATCGGCCGACGGCGTGGCTACTACCAGCCGAGCGGGGCCGACGCCGTCGTCATGAGGAGGAAGCGGGTGCGGGCGCTGAACCGGACGGGAGGCGGACGTGGCTGAGCAGCCGCTCGTGCTGGGCTTCGAGACCTCCTGCGACGAGACCGGTGTCGGACTGGTCCGCGGGCACACCCTGCTCGCCGACGCCCTGGCGACGTCCATGGCCGAGCACGAGCGATTCGGCGGGGTGGTGCCGGAGATCGCTTCCCGGGCGCACCTGGAGGCGATGGTCCCGACCGTGCACCGGGCCCTGGCCGACGCCGGCGCCACGATCGACGACGTCGACGCCGTCGCGGTGACGTCGGGGCCCGGACTGACCGGAGCACTGCTCGTCGGTGTCGCCGCGGCCAAGGCCTACGCCCTGGCGCTGGGCAAGCCGCTGTACGGCGTGAACCACCTGGCTGCGCACGTCGCCGTCGACGAGCTGCAGCACGGGCCGCTGGCCGAGCCCTCCATCGCGTTGCTGGTCTCGGGCGGGCACAGCTCGCTGCTCCTCGTGCCGGACCTGGCGCAGGAGGTGCAGTCGCTGGGCCGCACCGTCGACGACGCCGCCGGGGAGGCCTTCGACAAGGTCGCCCGCGTGCTGGGCCTGCCGTTCCCCGGCGGCCCGCCCATCGACCGCGCCGCCCGCGACGGCGACCCCACCGCCATCGGCTTCCCGCGCGGTCTCACCGGCCCGCGCGACGCGCCCTACGACTTCTCCTTCTCCGGCCTGAAGACCGCGGTGGCCCGCTGGGTCGAGGCCCGGCAGCGGGCGGGGGAGCACGTGCCGGTGGCCGACGTCGCGGCGTCGTTCCAGGAGGCGGTCGCCGACGTCCTGACGGCCAAGGCGGTGCGGGCCTGCCGTGACCACGGCGTGGACCACCTGGTGCTCGGGGGCGGGGTGGCGGCCAACTCCCGGCTGCGGGCGCTGGCCGAGGAGCGGTGCGCGGCCGCCGGGATCGTGCTGCGCGTGCCCAGCCCACGGCTGTGCACCGACAACGGGGCGATGGTGGCCGCGCTGGGCTCTCGCCTCGTCGCGTCGGGGATCGCGCCGTCGCTGCCGGACCTCGGCGCCGACAGCTCGCTGCCCATCGAGGTCGTCAGGGGCTGAGTCGTCCGGGCAGCGGATCGCACACCAGCACGGTGGGGGCGCCGGCCACCCGGGTGACCACGACGACGGCCGAGTCGTTCCCCGGCCCTCTCAGCTGCCGCGCGAGCGTCTCGGGCTCGATGGGGGAGCCCCGTTTCTTGACCACGACCCGCCCGACGCCGCGGGCCCGCAGGAGGGCCTTCAGCTTCCTGAGGTTGAACGGCAGCACGTCGGTCACGCGGTAGGAGCTCAGCCACGGGCTCTCGGCGGGGCCGTCGGACGTCAGGTACGCGATCGTCGGATCGACCAGCGTCGCGTCGGCGGCGACGAGCGACATGAGGCCGGAGCGGATGAGCCCGGGGTCGGGCTCGTGCAGCCAGCCGCGCACCGGTCCGACAGGCGCCGGACCGGGATCGTCGTCCGCGCTCACCTCGTGGACGGCGCCGTCGCGCACGAGCGTCGCCCGCCGCCAGGTCGTCGAGACGCCGCGACCCCACAGCAGGGCCTCGACGATCGATCCGCCGACGGAGACCCACTCCGCCTCGATGCCGTTGGGGACCCGCTCGTGGTCGAGCCCCGGCGCCACCTTGACCACGGTGACCGGCACGCGGTCCAGCAGGGCGGTGACCGTCGACCAGGGCGGGGACCAGCGGTCGGGGTCCAGCTGCCGGCGCCCCCCCGCCCGGCGTGCGGGGTCGAGCACCGCGGCGTCGCACCCTGCCACCCGCCCGTCCGCGGCGGCCGCCACCAGGTCGACGACGTCAGCGGCCAGCACGCGGACCCAGGGGGCCAGGCCGAGCGCCTCGGCGTTGGCCGCGGTCAGCTCGCGGGCCACCGGATCACGGTCGACCGCGACCACCGACGCCCCGGCGCGGGCCAGCGCGATCGTGTCCGTCCCCGCAGCGCATCCGAGGTCGGCGACCGACGACGCGCCGGCGGCGAGGAGCCGGATGGCCCGGCGGGTGGCCAGCTCCGGCCGGCCGGCCTGCTCCAGGGTGTCGGCGGTGAGCAGGAGGACGTCGGCGTCGTCCCCGAACACCGGCCGGGCGCGGGCGCGCAGCCGGGCCAGTTCCCAGGCCGGGCCCGCGCGCTCGGGGCCCACCCCCGCCCGCAGCCGGGCGATGCCGGGCAGGAGGTCGAGTCCGTCGTGCTGCAGCTGCGCTGCGAGGCGGACGGCGGCCGTCCCCTCCGGTCCGCGCAGCCAGGCGAGCTGCGCGACCGGGTCGGGGGGCGAGTCGGTCGGCACGGGGCAAGACTGGCGCATGCCGAGGTCAGGCGTCCGGGGGACCCGGTTGAGTGGCTGGCACTCTCATGGGTAGAGTGCCAATCGACACGGGCTGGCGCCCGACCCCCGCGACGGCGGGTGCCCGGATCCCGTGCCACAGCATCAGAACCATGCACCACAACGTCATAGTCACCAGCCGTCCGACACCGAAGGGGGCGTCACCGACGTGACGACCGCTACCAAGGTCAGCATCAAGCCGCTGGAGGACCGGGTCGTGGTCCAGGCCAACGAGGCCGAGACCACCACCGCCTCCGGTCTGGTCATCCCGGACACCGCCAAGGAGAAGCCCCAGGAGGGCACCGTTGTCGCCGTGGGCCCCGGCCGCATCGACGACAACGGCAACCGCGTCCCGCTCGACGTGAACGTCGGCGACGTGGTCATCTACTCGAAGTACGGCGGCACCGAGGTCAAGTACGGCGGCGAGGAGTACCTCGTCCTCTCCGCCCGCGACCTGCTCGCCGTCGTGGAGAAGTAAGAGGACCCCGTCCTCCCCACCCCTCGCACGCTCGGGGCGGTGCCCTGAACGGGGCCGCACCGGTTCCTGCAAGGGGCCGTTCCAGCACGTCACCAGACCGCCCCGGGCGACCCGAACTCCTCGGGTCCCGGGGCGGTCGTCGTCCCACCCCCTGCACTTCCCTCTACGAGAGGTCCGGCATGGCCAAGATCATCAAGTTCAACGAGGACGCCCGGCGCTCCCTCGAGCGCGGCGTCGACAAGCTGGCCGACGCGGTCAAGGTGACCCTCGGCCCCCGCGGCCGCAACGTCGTCATCGACAAGAAGTTCGGCGCCCCGACGATCACCAACGACGGCGTGACCATCGCCCGCGAGATCGACCTCGACGACCCGTACGAGAACCTCGGCGCCCAGCTGGCGAAGAACGTCGCCACCAAGACCAACGACGTCGCCGGCGACGGCACCACGACCGCCACGGTGCTGGCCCAGGCGCTCGTGCACGAGGGCATGCGCAACGTCGCCGCCGGCGCCAACCCGATGGCGCTGGGCCGCGGCATGCGCGCCGCGGTCGACGCCGTCCACGCCGCCTTGGACAAGGTCGCCATCCCGGTCGACGACCGCAAGGCGATCGCCGGCGTCGCCACCATCTCCGCGCAGGACCCGGAGGTCGGCGAGCTGATCAGCGAGGCGATGGAGCGGGTCGGCAAGGACGGTGTGATCACCGTCGAGGAGAGCAACACGATGTCCACCGACCTGGACGTCACCGAGGGCGTCCAGTTCGACAAGGGCTACCTGTCGCCGTACTTCGTCACCGACCAGGAGTCGATGGAGGCCGTCCTCGAGGATGCCCTCGTCCTGCTGGTCAGCGGCAAGGTGGGCGCGCTGGCCGAGCTGCTGCCGCTGCTGGAGAAGGTGCTGTCGACCGGCGGCCGGCCGCTGCTGATCGTCGCCGAGGACGTCGAGGGCGAGGCGCTGTCCACCCTCGTCGTCAACTCCATCCGCAAGACGATCAAGGTCGTCGCGGTCAAGTCGCCGTTCTTCGGCGACCGGCGCAAGGCGTTCATGACCGACCTCGCCGTCGTCACCGGCGGGCAGGTCGTCAGCGAGGACGTCGGCCTGTCGCTGGACTCCGTCGGCCTCGAGGTGCTCGGCACCGCCCGCCGGGTCACCGTCACCAAGGACGCCACCACGATCGTCGACGGCGGCGGCACCTCGGAGGCCATCGCCGACCGCGTCGCGCAGATCCGCCGCGAGATCGAGGCCACCGACTCCGACTGGGACCGCGAGAAGCTCCAGGAGCGCCTCGCCAAGCTGGCCGGCGGCATCGGCGTCATTCGCGTCGGTGCGGCCACCGAGGTGGAGCTCAAGGAGCGCAAGCACCGCATCGAGGACGCGATCGCGGCCACCCGCGCGGCGGTCGAGGAGGGGGTCATCCCCGGCGGCGGCTCGGCGCTGGTGCACATCTCCTCGGCGATCGACGCCCTGGACCTCTCCGGCGACGAGCTCACCGGCGCTCGCGCCGTCCGCTCGGCCCTGGACGCCCCGCTGGCCCGGATCGCGGAGAACGCCGGGTTCGAGGGGCGCGTCGTCGTCAGCAAGGTGCGCGAGCTCGGCACCGGTCAGGGCTTCAACGCCGCGACGGCCGAGTACGGAGACCTCGCCGCCCAGGGCGTCATCGACCCGGTGAAGGTCACCAAGGCCGCGCTGGGCAACGCCGCATCCATCGCGGCGATGGTGCTGACCACCGACTCCGCGATCGTGGAGAAGCCGGAGGAGGAGCACGAGCACGCCGGCGCCGGGCACCACACCCACGGGCACTCGCACGGCGGGCACGGCCACTCCCACTGAAAGAGGGCCTGACATGAAGAGGGCGGGTTCCGGATCATCCGGAACCCGCCCTCTCGGCGTGTGTGGAGTAGCACCCCTCCCGCGTCCCGCCCCAGCGTGCGAGGGGTGGGGAGGAGGGGTCCTCGTTCAGACCCCCGCGGCGACGGCAGCCGGCTCGGCGGCGATCAGCCGGGCCCGCTCCTCCTCGCTCATGCCGCCCCAGACCCCGTAGGGCTCCCGAACCGACAGCGCGTGCTTGAGGCACGCGTCGAGAACGGGGCACCGGGCGCACACGGCCTTGGCCGCCGTCTGCCGGCGAGCCCGGGCAGGACCACGTTCCCCGTCGGGGTGGAAGAACAGCGACGTGTTCTCGCCACGGCAGGCGCCGTGGAGCTGCCAGTCCCAGACCTCGGCGACCGGCGTCGGGAGCCTGCGAATGTCGGCCATGTCTCCTCCAGGGCTCGGTGAGCCGGAGGGGGCGGTCCGGCTGCAAGGGGCCGGTGCCCTTGGCCCTGCATGGTCAAACGCGTCGAGATCGCAACTTTTCGCGCCAAGTTTTCGTGACGACCCCCGGATCTCCCCCGACGGCGGCCCTCACCCCCGGGGGTGAGGGCCGCTGTTGTAGCCCGATCGTGTCGATCAAGGTGGGTGCTGGACGCGTCGGTCCCGGAGGGGGATCCAGCCGGAACCGCGCCGCGACCAGCGCAGACGTGGTGGCTCCCGGGCGGAGCCGCCCGCGCGACACCGGCCGGGTGTTCCCCGGACGGTTCGGGCCCGGCGGCGACCGACCGGGGGGAGCGAGGAGCACGGCGTGATCGACGACAGGATGCGCGGGCCGGTCAACGGCGCCACCGTCTGGGTGTACGACGAGCGCCGGCGGGTCCGGGACGACGTCGCCTCGCGCCTGGTGGCGCTGCCCTTCGTCGGCCGGGTCGAGGTGGTCGGTGACGCCGCCTCGCTCATGTCGCGGCTGGCCACGCGGTCGCCGGACGTGCTGATCGTCGGAACCCAGCGTGCCGTCGACACCGGGTTGAGCGCCGCGACCCAGGCGCTGCGCGCCCACCCCGGCCTGCCCGTGCTGGTGCTCGGCGCCCCCGACGATGCCGAGAGCGTCCGCGCCGCCGTCGCCTTCGGTGCCCGCGGCTACCTCCGCTGGGACGCCAGCCCGATCGAGATGGGCCTCGGCCTCTCCCGCGTCGGGCTGCGTGCCGACGGCGGCCGCATCCCGCAGCAGGTCACCCCGGGGCAGCTGAACGGTGTTCCCGCATGGGGCGGCTCGGCGCCGCTGGCCGGCTCCGCGCCGACGACGGTGCGCTCCACGGTCCGTGAGGCCTCTCCCGCGGCAAGCCTCTCGATGCGCGAGATGCAGGTGCTGACCGGGATGAGTCAAGGCAAGAGCAACGCCCAGATCGGCCGGGAGCTCTACCTGTCCGAGGACACCATCAAGACCCACGCCCGCCGGCTGTTCCGCAAGCTCGGCGCCAAGGACCGCGCCGAGGCCGTCGCGACGGGCTTCCGCCGCGGCATCATGACCTGACGCAATGACACTGTGATCCTCCGGATCACACCGCGATTAGGAGCCGTACCCCTGAACGCGGAGCCGCTGCATCGCGCCTGCGCGGACCCCTCCGGGGCCCACTCGGCGCGATCGGTGCTCCGCGACCAGGAGCCGTACCCCTGAACGCGGAGCCGCAGCATCGCGCCTGCGCGGACCCCTCAGGGCCCACTCGGCGCGATCAGTGCTTTCCGGGGCTCAATCGTCGCGGGCGTGTCGGCCGCCACCCTGCTTGCCGGTGGGCTCCTCGCGCTCGGCCGTCGCCGCGACGCCGTCGGCGTACCCACTGGCGTAGTCCCAGCTGACGTAGTCGTCGGGGTTCGGGTCGAACGGCGGCTCGTGGCGGCCGGTCTGACCTTCGTCCAGCAGCTGGCGCAGGTTGGCCTGCATCAGAGCCCAGTCGACGTGGTGCTCCTCGTCACAGTCGGGGCAGTCCACGACGATGCCCTTGATGCCGGTCGGCTCCAGGAGGGTGCGGAACACCTCGAGCTCGGCCAGGTCGTCCAGGACGCCGGCACGCTCCTCCATGGTCAGCGGGGGCGGTCCTGCCGGGTCGGGGGACCCGAAGTCGGGACCGGAGGCGTCGTCGAACGGAGTCACGGTCCCACGGTAGCCGCCGACCAGGCAGGACACCGCCCGTCCAGGCCGCGGCCTACGATCGGATGTATTCCTCCCGCGTCCGGCAAGGTTGCCGACCGCGGCTCTACCCGATCTGCCGAAGGGTGGCCGTGCTCATGCAGCTCGACTCCTTGCCCGAGCTGCCGGCGAAGTTCGCCCCGCTCGGGTTGACCTACGACGACGTCCTGCTCATCCCCGGGGCGTCCGACATCGTCCCGACCGAGGTCGACACCAGCAGCCAGGTCACCCGCCGCATCCGGCTCGCCGTGCCGCTGCTCTCCAGCGCCATGGACACGGTGACCGAGGCCCGCATGGCCATCGCCATGGCCCGGGTCGGTGGCATGGGGGTGCTGCACCGGAACCTCGCCGCCGAGGACCAGGCCGGCCACGTCGACCTCGTGAAGCGGTCGGAGGCCGGCATGGTCACCAACCCGGTCACGTGCTCCCCGGACAACACCCTCGCCGAGGTCGACGCGCTCTCGGCCCGCTACCGCATCTCCGGTGCTCCGGTCGTCGACGCCGACGGCGTCCTCGTGGGCATCGTCACGAACCGGGACATGCGGTTCGAGACCGACCAGAACCGCCTCGTCCGGGACGTGATGACGCCGATGCCGCTGGTCACCGCGCCCGTCGGCGTCGACCCGGACACCGCGCTGACGTTGCTGCGCGAGCACAAGATCGAGAAGCTGCCCCTCGTCGACCCGGCGGGCCGGCTCCGCGGCCTCATCACGGTCAAGGACTTCGTCAAGCGCGACCAGTTCCCGCTCTCGACCAAGGACGCCGACGGGCGGCTGGTCGTCGGGGCGGCCCTGGGTGTCGGCGACGACGCCTACAAGCGGGCCGGGCTGCTGGTCGACGCCGGTGTGGACGTGCTCGTGGTCGACACGGCCCACGGCCACCAGCGCGCCGTCCTCGACATGGTCACCAGGGTCAAGAAGGACTTCGGGGGAGATCACGGCGTCGAGGTGATCGGCGGCAACATCGCCACCCGCGCGGGCGCCCAGGCGCTCATCGACGCCGGGGCCGACGCGGTCAAGGTCGGCGTCGGGCCGGGCTCCATCTGCACCACCCGGGTCGTCGCGGGCGTCGGCGTCCCGCAGGTGAGCGCCATCTACGAGGCCTGGCTCGCGGCCGGCCCGGCCGGCGTCCCCGTCATCGCCGACGGCGGTCTGCAGTACTCCGGCGACATCGCGAAGGCCCTGGTCGCCGGCGCGGACACCGTGATGATCGGCGGGCTGTTCGCCGGCGTCGAGGAGGCCCCCGGCGAGCTGGTCTTCATGAACGGCAAGCAGTACAAGACCTACCGCGGCATGGGGTCGCTCGGCGCGATGCAGAAGCGTGGCGACCAGTCCTTCAGCCGCGACCGCTACTTCGCCGACGACGTCCTCTCCGACGACAAGCTCGTCCCCGAGGGCATCGAGGGGCAGGTGCCCTACCGCGGTGCCCTCTCCGGGGTCGCCCACCAGCTCGTCGGTGGCCTGCGGGCCTCCATGGGCTACGCCGGTGCGGCCACGGTCGCCGATCTCAAGGAGCGCGGACAGCTGACCCGCATCACGTCCGCCGGTCTGGTGGAGAGCCATCCCCATGACATCCAGATGACCGTCGAAGCACCGAACTACCGGGGCCGCTGACATGAGCGCACGCGACACCGTCGAGATCGGTCTCAACCGGTTCGCCCGGCAGGGCTACGACCTCGACGAGGTCTCGATCGTCCCCTCCCGGCGCACCCGCGACGTCGACGACGTCTCGACCGCCTGGCAGATCGACGCCTTCCGCTTCGAGATCCCGCTGGTGGCCAGCCCCTCCGACGCCGTCATCAGCCCGGCGACGGCGGTCGCCGTCGGCAAGGCCGGCGGGCTCGGCGTGCTCAACGCCGAGGGCCTGTGGACCCGGTACGAGGACCCCGAGCCGGTGTACCGCAAGCTCCGGGACGCCGCCGGCCCGGACGCCCCTCCGGTGTCGCTGCTCCAGGACGTCTACGCCGAGCCGGTCAAGCCGGAGCTGATCGCGGCGCGGATCGAGGAGATGCGCGACGCCGGGGCGACGACGGCCGTGCGTGTCTCCCCGCAGCACACCGAGCAGCTCGCGCCGGTGGCGCTGGGTGCCGGGGTCGACCTGCTGGTCATCCAGGGCACGATCGTGTCCGCCGAGCACGTGACGACGCAGGGCGACGCCCTGAACCTCAAGCAGTTCATCGCCGACCTCGACGTCCCGGTGATCGTCGGAGGCGCGGCGAACTACACGACCGCCCTGCACCTCATGCGGACGGGCGCCGCGGGCGTCATCGTCGGCGTGGGAGCGGACAGCTTCTCCACCGGTGACGCCGTCATGGGCATCCGCGTGCCGCTGGCCAGCGCCATCGCCGACGCCGCGGCCGCCCGTCGCGACTACCTGGACGAGACCGGCGGCCGGTACGTGCACGTCATCGCCAACGGCCGGATCGAGACCAGCGGGGCCATCGCCCGGGCCCTGGCCTGTGGTGCGGACGCCGTCCAGCTGGGCGAGCCGCTGCGGATCGCCGCGGAGGCCCCGGCCGGCGGGATCTGGTGGGACTCCGTGGCCGCGCACCCGCGACTGCCGCGGGGTGGCACGTCTGCGCCGGTCGGTCCGGTCGGCTCGCTGGAGCAGGTGCTGCTCGGCCCGGCGGAGACCTCCGACGGGCGCACCAACCTCTTCGGTGCCTTGGCTCGGACGATGGCCAAGACCGGTTACCGCGACCTCAAGGAATTCCAGCGGGTCGACCTGGTCCTCGGGGGTCGGGCGGACTGATGGACTTCCCGACCGTCCTCGTCGTCGACTTCGGCGCCCAGTACGCGCAGCTGATCGCCCGGCGCGTCCGGGAGGCCGGGGTCTACTCCGAGATCGTCTCCTCCGAGGTCCCGGCCGAGGAGATCGTCGCCCGCAACCCGGCCGCCATCGTCCTGTCCGGTGGCCCCTCCAGCGTGTACGCACCCGGCGCTCCGCAGGTCGACCCGGTCCTGTTCGAGGCCGGCGTCCCGGCCTTCGGCATCTGCTACGGCTTCCAGGCGATGGCCCAGAGCCTCGGGGGAGAGGTCGCCCACACCGGCGACCGGGAGTACGGCGGAACGCCGCTGACCATCACCACCGGCGGGCGGCTCTTCGGCTCGCTGCCGGTGGAGCAGTCGGTCTGGATGAGCCATGGGGACGCCGTCAGCGAGGCCCCGCCCGGGTTCACCGTCACCGCGACGTCGACCGGTGCCCCGGTGGCGGCCTTCGAGGACGTCGACCGCAAGCTCGCCGGAGTGCAGTTCCACCCCGAGGTGCGGCACACCGCGCACGGGCAGACCGTGCTCGAGCACTTCCTCTTCGACATCGCCGGGCTGGAGCCGACCTGGACGATGGCCAACGTCGTCGAGGAGCAGGTCGAGCAGATCCGCGCCCAGATCGGTGAGGGGCGGGCGCTGTGCGCGCTGTCCGGCGGCGTCGACTCCGCCGTCGCGGCCGCGCTCGTCCAGCGGGCCATCGGTGACCGGCTCACCTGCGTCTACGTCGACCACGGGCTCATGCGTGAGGGCGAGACCGAGCAGATCGAGCGGGACTTCGTCGCGGTCACCGGCGTCGACCTGCGGGTGGTCGACGCCCGCGAGCAGTTCCTGACCGCGCTGAAGGGCGTCTCCGACCCCGAGGAGAAGCGCAAGATCATCGGCCGCGAGTTCATCCGCGTCTTCGAGCAGGCCGCCCTCGACGTCGTCGGCGACGCGAAGGAGCACGGCGACACCGTCGATTTCCTCGTGCAGGGCACGCTCTACCCCGACGTCGTCGAGTCCGGCGGTGGCAGCGGGACGGCGAACATCAAGAGCCACCACAACGTCGGCGGGCTGCCCGAGGACCTGCAGTTCCGGCTTGTCGAGCCGCTGCGGACGCTCTTCAAGGACGAGGTCCGCGAGGTCGGGCTGCAGCTGGGGCTGCCCGAGGCGATGGTGTGGCGCCAGCCCTTCCCGGGCCCGGGCCTCGGCATCCGGATCGTCGGCGAGGTGACCCAGGAGCGGCTGGACATCCTGCGTAAGGCCGACGCGATCGTCCGGGCCGAGCTGACCGCGGCGAAGCTCGACCGCGAGATCTGGCAGTGCCCGGTCGTGCTGCTGGCCGACGTCCGGTCGGTCGGGGTCCAGGGTGACGGGCGCACCTACGGACACCCGATCGTGCTGCGGCCGGTGTCCAGCGAGGACGCCATGACTGCCGACTGGACCCGGCTGCCCTACGACGTGCTGGCGAAGATCTCGACCCGGATCACCAACGAGGTGCGCGAGGTCAACCGGGTGACGCTGGACGTCACCAGCAAGCCGCCGGGCACCATCGAGTGGGAATAGAAGGACCCCGCTGCCCCCCCACGCCTCGCAGGCTCGGCGCGGGCCCCTGCAGCGGGGCCGTTCCAGCACGTCCGCTCCCCGTGTTCAGGTCCGGCGGCGGGCCTTCTTCAACTCCGAGACCAGCAGTGCGATCCCACCGCCGATGAGCAGGGCCCAGACGAAGCCGCCGTCCTCCCACATCTCGAGCGGGAGGTTCACGCCGGCCATCAGGGTGATGGCCAGGACGATGAAGAACACGCCGGGGATGAGGGCGCCCAGGTCCACCGCCCGGCGGGGAGCCGGCTCGACGTCCTCGGTCGACAGCGGGGTGACGGTCTGCCAGTCCTGCAGCTGCTGCTCCTGCCACGCGGTGGGCGTGGTGGGGAACTCGCTGTAGTCAGTCACGGGACACCTCCACGTCTCCGAAACCGGAGTTGATCGACAGGACGAACTCGGGCTCGCCGTCGTCGGTCCAGGACCGGGAGCCTTCGCCGGGGAAGAAGCCCTCGGTGTCGGACCCGCGGTCGAAGACCTGGACGTCGCCGGGACCGTGCTCGACGTCCAGCCGCACGTCGGCCGAGCGCGGCACCACGATCTCCAGGTCGCCGACGCCGTGCTCGATCCGGGTGGTCACCGGGCCGCCGGAGAACCCCCGGTCGAGCCGGGTCAGGTCGATGGTCATGTCACCGACGCCACCGCGGTACACGTCGCGGACCTCGGCGGCGGTGGCCGGCCGGTAGGTCCGGTCGCCCATGCCTTCCCGGGCGCCGTGCCAGTCCGCCGTGGAGGTGATCAGGGCGGCCGAGAGGACGACGCCGAGGGCGATGAGGCCACCGCGAGCGGTGCGGCCGCGGGTGAAGGCTGCCGCGACGAGGCCGAGTCCGACCACCAGCAGTGCGGACCCGAAGAACCCGCGGGCCGGGATGTCCCAGTCGCTGACGTTGGTCACCAGAGCCAGGAGACCGACCACGATGAGCAACCCGGCGATCGTCACGCCGGGCACGGGGGACCGCGGGCCGACCGGGGCCTTCTCCTGCAGCTCGACCGCGCTGCCAGGGTGCGGCCGTGGGCCGGCGGGCATGAGGACCCAGAGGAGCAGGTAGACGATGACGCCGGCGCCCCCGGCGAGCGTCAGGGCCACGAAGCCGACCCGCCAGAGCAGGGCGTCGATGCCGCTGTACTCGGCCAGCCCGCCGTTGACGCCACCGAGGATCTTGTCCGTGCGGTTGCGGCGCAGCTGGGGGCGGGCCGACGGCGGACCGGGCGGCGGGGGCGGCCAGGAGGGCGGCTGGGGCGAGGGCGGCTGGGGGGGTGGAGCCGCAGGGGGCGGTGCGGAGGTCATGCCAGAAGACTGCCGACCGGGGCGCCCGCGATGCATCAGGGAACGCCCCCATCCGACCCTGGTTCGGCCGGGACTGCTCTTCCAGGGTGATCACCGGTGTCGGAGGCGGGGGGCCCGGTGCGACGATCGAGTACGTGAGCACCACTGCGACCGGGGCGTCGCTCCGCCCGGCGACCGACCGGCCGCCCCTGGCGCGCCCACGGTCCGGGCGGCTGCTCGCGGGCGTCGCGGCCGGGACGGCCGCGCACCTGCGGCAGGACCCGATGGTCGTGCGGGTGGCCTTCGTCGTCCTGGCGACCACCGGCATCGGCGTCGTCATGTACGCGCTGCTCTGGCTGACCATGCCGGTGGCCGCTCCCGGCACCGAGGAGCCGGCCCCCGGCGCCTTCACCCTCGGGGCACCCACCGGGAAGCGGCAGCTGCTCGTCCTGGCGGTCCTCGGGTTCGCCGCGGTCGTCCTCGTGGGCCAGGTCGCCCGGCTCAGCAACGGCGCGCTGGTGCTCCCCCTCGTTCTCGTCGCGGTCGGGCTGGCCGTCATCTGGCGGCAGCTGGACACCGACCGCACGCTCTCGCTCCCCGGCGTCCGGTGGGCCCTGGCCGGTGGAGCTGCCCTGGCGGCGGGAGGCGTGATCCTGCTGCTGGCCACCACCGGCCAGCTCGCCAACGCCCGCAACGGTTTCGCCGCGACGCTGGTCATCCTCACCGGGGTCGTCCTGGCGACGGCGCCGATCTGGCGACGGCTGCTGGACTCCCGCGCGCAGGAACGGACGGCGCGGATCCGCTCGGAGGAGCGGGCTGCCGTCGCCGCGCACCTGCACGACTCGGTGCTGCAGACGCTCGCCCTGATCCAGCGGCATGCCGACGACCAGCAGGCGGTCAGCCGGCTGGCCCGCAGCCAGGAACGGGAGCTCCGTGCATGGCTGTACGACCCCGAGGTCGTCCGCGAGGGCGGCACCTGGGCCGGCCTGGTCGCCGGCATGGTCGCCGACGTGGAGGGCGACCACGCGCTCCTCGTGGATCCCGTGGTCGTGGGCGACGCCCCGGTCGACGAGGCGCTCGCCGCCCTCGGCGCGGCCACCCGTGAGGCACTGGTCAACGCCGCCAAGCACTCCGGCGCCACCGCCGCCGACCTCTACACCGAGGTCACGCCCGACCGGGTGTCGGTGTACGTCCGCGACCGGGGGAAGGGGTTCGATCCGGCGACGGTGCCCGACGACCGGCGCGGCCTGCGCGACTCGGTCAGCGGTCGCCTGACACGCATGGGCGGGACGGCGGCCGTCCGGTCGGCGCCGGGAGAGGGGACCGAGGTGGAGCTGGTGCTCCCCCGGGTGACGGCCGCGTGACCATGTCGACCGGACAGCCCCGGGTGTTCGTGGTCGACGACCACGCGATGGTCCGCGCAGGGGTTCGTGCCGAGCTCGGCGACGACGTCACGTTCGTCGGCGAGGGTGCCGACGTCGCCTCCGCGGTCGAGGGCATCCGGGCCACGCGGCCGGACGTCGTCCTGCTCGACGTGCACATGCCCGGCGGGGGTGGCCGCACGGTGCTGGAGACCCTGCGCGCGGAACTGCCCGAGGTGAAGTGGCTCGCGCTGTCGGTGTCCGACGCGGCGGAGGACGTCATCGCCGTCATCCGGGCCGGTGCCCGCGGGTACGTCACCAAGACGATCTCCGGTTCCGATCTGCTCGACGCCGTCCGGAGGGTCGCCGAGGGCGACGTCGTCTTCAGCCCGCGGCTGGCCGGGTTCGTGCTCGACGCGTTCGCCGCCGGAGGTTCGGCCGTCCCGGAGCGCGCCGAGGAGGCGACCGACCCGGGGCTGGACCTGCTCAGCTCCCGCGAGCGGGAGGTCATGCAGCTGCTGGCCCGCGGCTACACCTACCGGGAGATCGGCTCGCGGCTGTTCATCTCGGTGAAGACGGTCGAGTCGCACGCGTCCAACGTGCTGCGCAAGCTGCAGCTGTCCAACCGCAACGAGCTCACCCGCTGGGCGGCCACCAACCGCCTGCTCTGACACCTCGGCTGTGCCTCGACGGCGGGCCTCGGCGACCAACGGGTCCACCCGGCCGGACCGTGCAGAGGATCCGATGGATCAGGCGGTGTGGACGACGTGGAAGGCCTCCGCGAGCCGGCCGCCGGGCAGGCCGAAGCGCTGCGCGGTCTGGGCCATCCAATCGGTCACGAGGCCGTCCAGATCGGGCATGTGACCGACCTGGGTCACGTGGGAGCGCAGCGCGGCCAGCTTGCGGTCGAGCATGTCGGTGACGTCGACGGTGTGGTCCGCCCGTGGGCTGGCAGCCAGCCAGACCTCGGACACCGTCCAGGCCTCCAGGCCCTCGTCGGTCAGTAGTTCCGGGAAGGCGAAGGGGTTGCGAGCGTCGGGGTAGACCGCCCGCAGGGTCGCCTCTCCCGTGGTCATGTGGTCGGGGTGGCTGGCGCCGATCCGGTCCCAGAAGCGCTCCGGCGAGGTGGTGAGGACCCGCTGCGGCCGCACCTGGCGGATGACCCGGCTGATGTCCCGCCGCAGGTCCAGCGTCAGCTCCAGCCGTCCGTCGGGGTAGCCGAGGAACCGGACGTCGCTGACGCCGACGGCCGATGCGGCGGCCTGTTGCTCGGCCCGCCGCAGGATCGGCATCTGCTCGCGTGGCGTCTCGTCGAATCCGCCGGCGTCCCCGTCGGTCAGGATGCAGTAGGTGACCTCCGTCCCGCCGGTGGTCCAGGTCGCGACCGTGCCCGCGGAGCCGAAATCGACGTCGTCGGGGTGGGCGAGGACGCAGAGGACCCGCTCGACGTGCTCGGCGGGGATGCGGGTGAGGGGTGGGGTCACCCGCGCGAGCCTAGAAGAAGGACCCTCCTGCCCTCCGCCGCTCGCAGGCTCGCGGCGGGCCCTGCACGAGGGTGCGCCATGGCGGCGACCGGGTCGGGCATCACGCCATAGGTCCGGCGCGCGTACCGCTCGGCGAGGCGGTAGAGCGGGCTGCGGGGCGGGTCGAGCGGGATGCGCGTCATGTCGGTGTCCTCCATCGATGTGTGGCCGGGTGGTCGGCCATGCGATGAAGACGAGACAGCGGTCGCGGATGTGACATGCGGGCGGCGCTCCGGATGCGGCACGGATCGGGCCGGGCAGACTGCCGCGGTGGACACCTTCACCCTCTTCGTCGCGCTACGACCGGAACAGCCGCTGGACGACGACGCCGTCGACGCGATCGGTGCCCTCGTGCGGCCCGGGGACGACGACCTGCGGATCTGGCGCGAGGCCGGACGGGGGCTGCTCCGGGTGTCGACCGAGTGCCCCGCCGAGAACCTCGAGGCGGCGCTGGAGCTCGGTCATGCGCTGGGCGCCGAGGCGCAGACCGCGTGCCCCGGATCGCTTCTGGAGGTGTCGGCCCTGGGCGATGAGGACTCGCTGGTGTGGCGTTCCGTGCCTTGAGGCCTCACTGCAGGGTCTGGCCGCGAGCTTGCGAGCGGTGGGGGGCAGTGAGGTCCTCTTTCAGAGGCGGCCGCGGCCCTGGCGGAGCAGCATCATGCCGAGCGCGGCGCCGTCCGGGCCGAGGGCGTCACGGAAGCGGGCGAGCACCTGCTGCTCGCGGGAGAGGGAGAGCCGGGTGCCGCCGCTCGCGGCACGCAGCGCGCCGATCTCCTGCGAGATCGTGAGGCGGCGCCGTACGAGCTCGATGATCTCGGCGTCGCACGCGTCGATCGCGCTGCGCAGCTCGCCGATCCGTTCCACGTCGTTCCCGGTGACGGCGGCGGGGGAGGCGATCAGGGTGTTCATCGGGTGTCCTTCGGGTGCTGGTGGCCGTCGGACCCCGGAAACGGAAAACGCCCCGGGGCCTTCGGACCCGGGGCGTCTGTTGCGGCGTGTGCTCAGCCAGCGGTGACGGACACCGGATCCCGGTGGCCGTAGTAAAAGCTGACCGTGGCGAGCACGAGCAGGAGTCTGCCACACGCGTCGGGTGGAGGGAAACGACGCACGGCCGGGGTCAGCGGCCGACAGCCACCGGCGCCTCGGCCCCGGCCGCCGCGCACACGGCCGACCCGGGACCCGTGGCCGGGGCGGTGGGCCGCGGAGCGCGCAGCCGCAGTCGTGCCGGCTCCTCCACGAAGCGCCACAGCGCCCACGCCGCCGGGAGCGGCAGCAGCGGCAGCGCCAGTTGCAGGGTCACGGCCGGCACCGAGCCGCCCTGCAGCGAGGGGGCGATGTCCATGAGCGTCCAGACCGCTTCGAAGACGCCCATGTGGACGAGGTACAGCGCGAAGGAGATGCGGCCGCCCAGGACCATCGCAGGCGTCGACAGCGGCCGGGCCAGCCCTCCGTCGGTCAGGGCGAGCGAGGCGACAAGCACGGGGAACAGAAGGACGGCGACCCCGGCATGGTCCCGGCCGATCGCGTCGGCCCACCAGACGACAGCCAGGACCAGGACGGAGGACACCACCGTCAGCCGGGTCGCCGCCCGGGTCGCTCCGGGCCTGAGCGGGACGCGGGCGACGCACAACGCGACCAGCGCGCCGGCGAGGAAGCAGCCGGCCAGCCGCAGCAGCCAGCTCCACCGCCAGTCGTGCGCGCCCATCGCCAGGCAGCCGTACGCGAACGGGGTGACGGCCACCAGGGCGAGTGCTCCGAGGACGACGGGGCGCAAGCGGCGCAGCCGGTGGAGGACCAGCACGAGTGCCGGGAAGACCACGTAGGCCAGCCACTCGGCGCTCAGCGACCACCCGGGGCCGACGGGGCCGGTGGCGGCGTAGTCGGGCCGGTCCCACACCTGCACCAGGAACACCTGCCGGAGCATGGTGACGGCGTCGAGACGGGTCTCCGTGGACTCCATCCCCACGGCGAGCTGCTTGACGACCAGACCGGCGGTGGCGGCGGTGAGGACCACCATCCACGTCGGCCAGATGCGGCTGAGCCGGGCCCGGTAGAACCCGGCGGTCGCGCGCGCGGTCGCACGGCTGCCCATCACCGACACGTAGTTGTGCGTCAGCACGAAGCCGCTCAGCACGAAGAACAGGTCCACGCCGAGCCAGCCCGCCTCCAGCAGCGGCCACAACGGCTGGAGCGGGCGCAGCCACGGGGACTCGGGCGAGAAGAGCCAGAAGTGGTGCGCGACGACCCAGAGCGCGGCGACCGCCCGCAAGCCGGTCAGCCCCCGGATGTCGCCGCCCGACGGCCGCTGCGGCTCGGCCACCCACTGCCCCCGTCGTCCGATCACCGTGCGTGCTCCGCTCGTCACGTTAACCGGCGGATCGCGGGCCGGAGGGCCGCCGCGGAGCGGTGTCGGACTTCCGAACCCCGTCCGTCACACAGGGCTCGTCCGTGCCCGGCCGGGCGGACGACGGCGGGAGACGCTGCCGTGGGACGGGTGTGGCGCAGGTGGACGGCGCGGGGAGTGTCCCCCGACCGGCTTACAGTGATGTGGTCATGAACCCACCCCTCGAAAACGCTCCGCTGGCGCTCCACGTTTCCGCGGGGACCCCGGGATGAGCGTCCAGGAAGCCCTGCCGGGGGCCCAGCCTCTTCCCGGGACCGAAGCCCTCCAGCGCACCGCCAAGGGATCCGTCGGGCGTGAGCTCGAGCGGATGCTCGCCGGTCTCAACGGCCCGCAGCGGCAGGCCGTCGTCCACGAGGGCGGTCCGCTGCTCATCGTGGCCGGAGCCGGCTCGGGCAAGACCAGGGTGCTGGCGCACCGGATCGCCTACCTGCTGGGTGCCCGGCACACCCAGCCCGGTGAGATCCTCGCGATCACGTTCACCAACAAGGCCGCCGGCGAGATGAAGGAGCGAGTGGCCCAGCTCGTCGGGCCGCGCGCCCGCGCCATGTGGGTCTCGACGTTCCACTCGATGTGCGTCCGCATCCTGCGCGCCGAGGCGGCCAAGCTGGGCCTGAAGTCGTCCTTCACGATCTACGACCAGGGCGACTCCGTCCGGCTCATGACGATGGTGGCGCGCGACCTGGACCTCGACGCCAAGCGCTACCCGGGCCGCAGCCTCGCGGCACAGGTGTCGAACCTGAAGAACGAGCTCGTCGACGAGGAGGGCTACGTCCCGCAGACGGCGCCGGAGAAGGTGCTCGCGGAGGCCTACAAGCTGTACCAGCAGCGGCTCCGTCAGGCGCACGCGATGGACTTCGACGACCTGATCATGAACACCGTGCACCTGCTGCAGGCGTTCCCCGACGTCGCCGAGCACTACCGTCGTCGGTTCCGGCACGTGCTGGTCGACGAGTACCAGGACACCAACCACGCCCAGTACGTCCTCGTCCGTGAGCTGGTGGGCACCGGCGAGGGCCCCGTCCCGCCCGCCGAGCTGTGCGTCGTCGGCGACGCCGACCAGTCGATCTACGCCTTCCGCGGCGCGACCATCCGCAACATCGACGAGTTCGAGCGCGACTACCCGCAGGCCACCACGATCCTGCTGGAGCAGAACTACCGCTCCACCCAGCGAATCCTCAAGGCCGCCAACCAGGTCATCTCGCGCAACACCGGCCGGCGTCCCAAGAACCTGTGGACCGACTCCGGCGACGGCGAGCTCATCGAGGGCTACGTCGCCGACAACGAGCACGACGAGGCGGCCTGGGTCGCCGAGCAGATCGACGCGCTGGTCGACGAGGGCGTGGTCCAGCCGAAGGACATCGCGGTCTTCTACCGGACCAACAACGCCTCCCGTGTCTTCGAAGAGGTCTTCATCCGGGTCGGCATGCCCTACAAGGTCGTCGGCGGCGTGCGCTTCTACGAGCGCAAGGAGGTGCGCGACGCCCTGGCCTACCTGAAGGTCGTGGCCAACCCGGCCGACGTCGTCAGCCTGCGCCGGATCATCAACACCCCGAAGCGGGGGATCGGCGAGCGGGCCGAGTCCTGCGTCGAGTCCTTCGCCGACCGCGAGCGGATCGCGTTCGCCTCGGCGGTGCGGCGCTGCGCGGAGGTGCCCGACCTCGCCACCCGGTCGCTGAAGGCACTGCAGGAGTTCGTGGCGCTGCTGGAGGAGTTCGAGCAGCTGGTGGAGACCGGTTCGGGTCCGGCGGCGCTGCTGGAGAGCATTCTCGACCGCACCGGCTACCTCGCGGAGCTGCAGGCGAGCACCGACCCGCAGGACGAGGGTCGCGTCGACAACCTCAACGAGCTGATCTCGGTCGCCGCGGAGTTCGAGGCGGCCAGTCCCGGCGGGACGGTCACCGACTTCCTCGAGCAGGTCTCGCTGGTCGCCGACGCCGACCAGATCCCGGTGACCGGGGACGACGCCGGCGTGGTCACGATGATGACGCTGCACACGGCCAAGGGCCTGGAGTTCCCGGTCGTCTTCCTGACCGGCCTGGAGGACGGGGTCTTCCCGCACCTGCGCGCGCTGGGCGACCCGCGCGAGCTGGAGGAGGAGCGGCGGCTGGCCTACGTGGGCATCACCCGTGCGCAGAAGCGGCTGTTCCTGTCCCGGGCGACGGTGCGCACCAGCTGGGGCCAGCCGTCCTACAACCCGCCCTCCCGGTTCCTCGACGAGTTGCCCGCCGACACCGTGCACTGGTCGCGGCTGGAGCCGGCTCCGGCGTCCACGGGGTACTCGTCCGCGCAGTCCCGGGTGGCCGCGACCGGGCTGTCCACCGGCGGCCTGCGCGGTGGGGCCGGCAACCGTGCGGTCATCTCCGTGGACGTCGGCGACCGCGTCAGCCACGACGCGTTCGGTCTCGGCACCGTCGTCGAGGTCACCGGTGCCGGGGACAAGGCCCAGGCGACGGTCGACTTCGGCTCCGGCGGCACCAAGCGCCTCGTCCTGCGCTACGCCCCCCTCGTGAAGCTCTGACCTCCCGAGCGGGGCCCGAAGGGCCCCCGAGGGAGGTCAGAGTGCCGCCCAGCCAAGCCGGGGATGGGTGGGAGTCGCGGAACTCGACGCAGGACGCCCCGCGAGGTGCCCCGAGGAGTGGGGCCCGAAGGGTCCCCGACGAGGGAGCAACAAGGGCTCAACGCAGCGTGGGGACGGCACGTGGCCGCGGTGTCGGCCGGAGGCCGACGAATGGCACAGCTCAGATCTCCACGCCGCGCTCGGCGAGCCATTTCTCCGGGTCCAGGGGGCGGCCGTGCATGTCGCCGCGGTGGATCTCGTAGTGCAGGTGGGGGCCGGTGGAGTAGCCCTCGTTGCCCACCTTCGCGATCTGGTCCCCGGCGTGCACGATGTCGCCGGCAGCCACGTCGTAGTACCGCATGTGCCCGTAGATGTGGACGTTGCCGTCGGCGTCCTGGATGTAGACCGCGTTGCCGAACCCGGAGACGCGTCCGGCCTTGAGCACGACGCCGTCGGCGGCGGAGTAGATCGGTGTGCCCAGCGGAGCCGCGAGATCGAGGCCGTAGTGCATCTTGCCCCAGCGCGTGCAGTAGCAGGTGGTGAGCCGCCCCTGGGTCGGCAGCACGGTCTTGGGGGCACGGGCGGCACGGGAGGCGGCCAGCTCGCCGAGCCGGGCCTGCGCCTCGGCCTCGGTGATGCTCCGTCGTGCGCCGGCGTCGCCACTCAGTGCCAGGTCGGCGGCGACGCCGAGGCCGTAGTCGGAGGCCGTGCCGGTCATGTCGGCCGGCGTGCCGGTCAGGCCGGGCGCGGCAGCGAGGACGGCGCCCGCGACCAGAGCGGCCAACCACAGATGGGCACGGCGACCAGGGGGCTGCGGGACGCGCCGGCGCCGGGAGGGCGCCGGGGACGGGTGCGGCGGTGCCGCTTGGACGATCTCCGCGATGCCGGTTCCGGTGAGGGGCCTGCGCTCCGTGCCCGGCCGGTCGAGGACCTGCGCTGCACTGCTGACAGACAAGGCGCGCCTTCCGGGACGAGCACCTCCCCGCCGAACCGCTCGAGGGCGGCCCCGTCGGGGGAGCGACGGCGGCTCAGGACGACCGGGGGGTGGTGTCCGCCGATGGTCACCGGCGCCGTGATCGGACCGTAACGATGTGTCAGGGCAGGACAAAGCACCGCACAGCTCGTGTTGTGACTCGTGCGGTCGGTGGGGAATGTGTGGCTGCTCGCCCGCACCTTCGCAGGGAGGTCTGACAGAACCGGCAGGCCGGGCAGAGGGGAAGGACTCAGGCGACGGCGCTGGTGTCCCCGACAGGCAGGCAGGGCGCGCTGCGGTGACCGGCCAGCGTCGCGGCGACCTCGTCGACGACGGCCCGGTGCCGCGGCAGGCTGAGGTGCCCGACTCCGCGGACCAGGACGTTCCGGGCGTCGAGATCGGGATGGTCGCAGCGTCCGGAGCGGGTCGGGAGCACCATCTGGTCGAGGTCGCTGTAGATCGCGGTGATCGGAGTCCGGCAGTCCGGCGCCGGCTCCGTCAGCTCCTGCAGCCGGGCCGACCCGGGACGCAGTTGGCGGATGAGGGGAGCGGGCACGACGTGGGCGAGCACCGAGCCCTGGTGCGGCGTCCCCACGGTCACCAGGGAGGCCACGTGGCGGTCACCACCCTGCCGCTGCACGTGGTAGCGGGCGATGAGCCCGCCGAGGCTGTGCCCGACGACGTGCACGCTGTCGTAGCCGGTCTGCTGGCAGATGCGCTCGATGTGCCTTCCGAGGTCGTCCGCGCCGCGGGCGACGTCGGTCAGGAGCGGGCTGTAGTTCCACGTGCAGACGTGGGCGAACCCGCGGCGGCGCAGGCTGCGCTGCATCACCGTGAAGACCGACCGGTTGTCGACCAGGCCGTGCACCAGCAGGACCGGGATGCGGGCGGCGAGGGGATCGGCGGCGAAGAGGGCACGGGCCGCGGCGGACTGCTGTCCCGGCCGGCGCCGCGGGTCGAGGTGCAGTGCCGCGCTCCACGTGCCCAGAGGGTAGGTGAGGACGTGCGCGCCCACCCAGGCCAGCTCGGTGAGTCCACCGGTCAGCGTGGCCGGGCTGCACAGGGCGCGCAGACCGCCGAGGGGCGTGGCCGTGCTCGAGGAGCCCGTGTGCGACGCTGGAGAGGCGTCCGGACGACTCGTCTCGCGCATGGACCGATACCTCTCCGACAGTGCTCACACCGGCAGTGGCGCGGGTTCGGCCTACGCAGGTAAACGGCTATGTGTCCGTTCACCCGACGGTAATGCGCACGTGTGGTCGGCGTCACACATGGCAGGGCGGCCGTGAGCCGATCGAGTCCGGTTCGTGACCGGATCGCAGCCATCCGTGCCCACGCGACCGCCGACCGCGGCCGCAGACTGGGGGCTACGCCCAGGCGAACGAAGGGGGAACCGTGTCCCGCGACGCCCGTTCCGGGCCGATCAGCGGCCGTGTGACACCGACGGCTCGTCGGGCGGCCGCGACCCGGCCGGCGCCGTCGATACGCCGCACCGCGCGGCCCGCACCGGCGCCGTCCCCGGGGGAGGGCCTCGTCGTGGGCGCCGTCCCTGCGATTGCGCGCGTGGCCGGCGCCCTGCTCGTGCTGGCCGCGCTCGCCGGAGCGGCTGCAGCCTTCCCGGTCTACCTCGTCGTCGGCGGGCAGGAGCTGCGGTCGGCCGACGGCTTCGGCAGCGCCTTGGTCGCCCTGCTCGTGCCCGCGATCCACCTGGTCGTCGGCGGCGTGCTCCTCCGCGGCGTCGTCCCGAAGTTCGGCCTCGCCTACGCGGGGGTGGCCGGGACACTGGCGCTCGGTCACCTGATGATCGAGATCTACCGCGGCCGCACCTCCACGGCCCGCCCGGGCGTCGAGATCCTCGCCGGGGAACGTGTGCTGACCAGCGGTATCGAGGCCGGTCCTGGGTGGGTCCTCGGCGTGATCGCGCTCGGTCTCACGGTCCTCGCCGGAGCCGTCGCCATCGCGGCGTGGGGGCGGACCGTCATGGAGGACGGCGGCAGGCTGGACCCGCTGCGGTCGGGACTGGCCGGCGCCGCGATCCTGCTGGGCGTCACCACCGTGCTGTCGCTGGCGCTGCCCGCGGTCGACGTGCCCGATCAGCTGGTCACCGATCCCGCGACCGGACTGGAGATGGTCGTGACGCAGGAGGGCCCGCAGGCGCTCCTGGAACGGCCCGGGCTCGCGCTGATGGGCGGGCTGCTGCTCGCCGGCGCCATCGTGCTCTGCTCGGTGATCGCCCCTTCCCTCCGGCCGCGGCTGGCCGCCGTCGGCGGGCTGCTCGCCGTGACCGTGGCCGTGTTGGCCACCGCCCTGACGGCGGTGCGGGACGCCGCCGCCTCCGACGAGCTCGAGTGGACCCTGCCCGGTGCCGGCCTGCTGGCCACCGGGGTGGGGTACGCCCTGCTCACGATCCTGGCCTGGCGGCTGCGCCGCGCGTGACCCGGTCGGGCGAGGTCGGTGCCTGGGCTGCCCCGTTCTGCTTAAGCTGCGCGTCGTGGACGAACGCATCCGGGTGGTCATCGCCAAGCCGGGCCTCGACGGGCACGACCGCGGCGCCAAGATCGTCGCGCGGGCCCTGCGCGACGCCGGCATGGAGGTCGTCTACACCGGCCTGCACCAGACGCCGGAGCAGATCGTCGAGACCGTCATCCAGGAGGATGCCGACGCCGTGGGGCTGTCGGTGCTCTCCGGGGCGCACATGACGCTGTTCGCGCGGCTCGCCGAGCTCATGGACGAGCGCGGGATCGACGACGTCGTCGTCTTCGGGGGCGGGATCATCCCCGAGGAGGACATCCCGGAGCTCGAGCGGCTTGGTGTGGGCCGCATCTTCACGCCGGGGGCGACCACGACCGAGATCGTGGACTGGGTGCAGCAGCACGTCGGCGCGGCCGCGGGCGCCTGAAAGAGGACCCTCCTGCCCCCCACCGCTCGCGAGCTCGCGGCGGGACCCTGCAGGAGGGCCGACTCAGCCGACCACGGGCAGGGTAAGCTGCTGGACGATCCCCTCGCCGGTGGTCAGGCTCACGGCCTGCCGCAGGTCGGTCCCGCGGTAGGCCATGTCGCCGCCCGCGAGCACGACGGCGAGCCGATGTCCAGCCTCGAAGCGGTGCACGATCCCCGGCAGCTCGATCGTGACCGGCCGGCTGACGTCGCCGATCCGCACGGGGGAGACCAGCCGGTGCGGCAGCTCGACGGGCGCTCCGTCCGGGCCGATGTCGTAGAGCTTCGCGAACGCCACGAGCTGCCCGTCGGGCCCGAGCGCCTCGGTGAGTTCGGCGCTGGAGTCCAGGGTCACCGTCAGCCGGGGGGACCCCACGACGTCGACCGGTGCGGCCAGTGGTCCCGTCGCGAACTGGATCGCGCTGCCGGGCGGGTCGAAGACCGGCTGCGACTGGTCGAGCGCAGCGGTCTCGGTGTAGTTCGGCCCGACCGGTGCCGTGCTGGCGTAGGTGCTGGTCCCCGCCGCGACGGCGCCGGGATCGGTGACCAGCGCGCCGCCCGAGGCGTCCTCGCTGGAGAGCAGCAGCGTCTGCTCGGTGCCCACGGGGAAGGCCGGCGCCGAGCTGTAGGCCTGCTCGATGTCCCCCGTGGCCTCGAAGACCCAGTCCCGGTAGTAGGAGAAGGTCGACTCGGGCGCCGGGCCCTTGCCGCGGACGTAGTGCTCGAACCAGGCCAGCGCCTGGCGCCCCTGGTGGGACTCCGCGGGGTGGCGCAGGTCCAGCTCACCCTTCGCCGGCGTCGAGTTGCTGTGTCCCCAGGACTGCCAGACCAGTGACACCGGCGTCCCCTGAGCCTTGAGCGAGGTGTAGGTGGCGACCGATTCCTGCAGGTTGAAGAGGGTGTCCGCCTGGCCCTGCCCGATGAGCGTCGGGACGCGGATGTCGGCCATGTAGGAGGCCACGGAGTTGGACCGGAGGAAGTCGATGGTCGCCTGGCTCGGGTGGCCCTGGAGGCCGACCTCGAGCAGCGCGGTGCACACCGGGCGGTCGAAGTTCGCGCAACCGTCGAGCACGAAGGTCTCCCATGCGGCCCGGTCCTCCGGTGAGGGGACGTCCGCCGCACCGTTGGCCACGCCGAGCCCGCTGAAGAGCGCGGCCCACTGGTACTTGAAGACGCCGGTCTGGCCCGAGCTCACCGAGCCGCTGCGGGCCGTCCCACCGGGCAGGTCGCTGTTCTCCGGGGCGAGGGAGTAGGCCAGGTCGTTCCAGGTGATCAGGGGGATGATCGCGTCGAGCCGGTCGGTGCCCGCGGCATGCTCCACCGCCGCGGCCGCGAACTGGATCTGACCGCCGTAGGAGCCGCCCGTCATGCCGACGGCCGGGTCGTGCTTCGTGCCGGTCGCGCGGTCCTCGCGGATCACCTGGTCGACGACGACCCGCCGGCCCGTGGCGTCGTCGACGGCGACGATCGACCGGTCGCCGCCGAGGAAGCGGATCAGCTGGCTCGCCGCGGCCCCGTCGTGCTCCCGGTCGTCGAGGGTGATCGGGCAGGGGTCGCCGTCGACGAACCCGATACCGGTGTAGGAGAGGGTGACGTAGCCGTGTTCACCGAAGCCCTGCGCGAGGGCGGCCTGGTCGTCCTTGGTCCCCCCGAAACCGTTGGTGGCCAGCAGGGCGGGCGCGGGGTGCCGGCGGGACACGCCCGCCGGCACGTACAGGTCCGCGTCGATCGTGCAGGTGCGGTTCTCCGGACCGAGACCGGTCACGGTGATCGTCAGGTCGCGCGGAACGATCTCGGTGGCCGCGGCGGGTGGGGCCAGCGCGGCCATACCTCCGGCGGTCAGCATCGTCGTGACCAGGACGGTCGTGGCTCGGCGCACGCGGGGCTCCTCGTCGGCGGTGATCGGGGTCGTGCGGGGCCGGCGTGTGGCAGCACTCCGGAACGAGGCTCCGGAGTGCTGCGAAAGGGTGACGCACCGTGTGATGCGCCCCACGCCTTCCCGTTCCCTTCAACGCCCGAGGGGGCGACGTGGTTACGGGCGGGCTACGGTGCCTGTTCGTGGATCTTTTCGAGTACCAGGCCCGTGATCTGTTGGCCTCGCACGGCGTTCCCGTGCTCCCGGGTGGCGTCGCCGAGACCCCCGAGCAGGCGGAGGCGATCGCGCGCGAGATCGCCGCGCCCGTCGTCGTCAAGGCGCAGGTGAAGACCGGCGGCCGCGGCAAGGCCGGTGGCGTCAAGCTCGCCGACGACGCCGACGAGGCCAAGGCGCGCGCCCAGGACATCCTGGGGCTGGACATCAAGGGGCACATCACCCAGAAGGTGATGGTGGCCCAGGCCAGCGACATCGCCGAGGAGTACTACTTCTCCTACCTGCTCGACCGGTCCAACCGCACCTTCCTGGCGATGGCCTCGAAGGAGGGCGGCATGGACATCGAGCAGCTCGCGGTCGAGCGGCCCGAGGCGCTGGCCCGCATCCCGGTCGACGCGAGCAAGGGTGTCGACGAGGCCAAGGCCGCCGAGATCGTCGACGCGGCCGGGTTCCCCGGCGAGGTGCGCGACCAGGTCATCGCGATCGCCGTCCAGCTGTGGGACGTCTTCTCGAAGGAGGACGCCACCCTGGTCGAGGTCAACCCGCTGGCCAAGGCCCCGGACGGCACCGTGCTCGCGCTCGACGCGAAGGTGACCCTCGACGAGAACGCCTCCTTCCGGCAGCCCGAGCACGCCGCGCTCGAGGACGCCGCCTCCGCCGACCCGCTCGAGGCCGCGGCCAAGGAGAAGGACCTCAACTACGTGAAGCTCGACGGCGAGGTCGGGATCATCGGCAACGGTGCCGGCCTGGTCATGAGCACCCTGGACGTCGTCGCCTACGCCGGTGAGGAGTTCGGCGGCGTCAAGCCGGCCAACTTCCTCGACATCGGCGGTGGCGCCTCGGCCGAGGTCATGGCCAACGGGCTGCACATCATCCTGGGCGACCCGGCCGTGAAGAGCGTCTTCGTCAACGTCTTCGGCGGGATCACCGCCTGCGACGCCGTGGCGAACGGCATCGTCAGCGCCCTGGGGATCCTGGGCGACGAGGCGACCAAGCCGCTGGTCGTCCGGCTCGACGGCAACAACGTCGAGGAGGGCCGGCGGATCCTGGCCGAGGCCAACCACCCCCTGGTGACCGTGGTCGACACGATGGACGGCGCCGCACGCCGGGCCGCCGAACTCGCCGCCGCCTAATCGCCCCGCAGCCTCGTCCACAGGCTCCCCCCGAGCGTGCGAGGGGTGAGGAGGACGGGGTCCTTCTTCCGAGACAGGACCAAGAGAGATGTCGATCTTCCTCAACGAGAACAGCAAGGTCATCGTCCAGGGCATGACCGGGTCCGAGGGGCGCAAGCACACCCAGCGCATGCTCGCCTCCGGCACCGCCATCGTCGGCGGCGTGAACCCGCGCAAGGCCGGTGAGAGCGTCGACTTCGACGGCACCAGCGTCCCCGTCTTCGGTGGCGTCGCCGAGGCGATGAAGGAGACCGGCGCCGACGTCAGCGTCATCTTCGTGCCGCCGCCGTACGCCAAGGCCGCCGTCATCGAGGCCGTCGACGCCCAGATCGGGCTCGCCGTCGTCATCACCGAGGGCATTCCGGTGCACGACTCGACCTACTTCTGGGCGCATGCCCAGGGCAGCTCGACCCGGATCATCGGCCCCAACTGCCCTGGCCTCATCAGCCCCGGGCGCTCCAACGCGGGCATCATCCCGGCCAACATCACCCAGGCCGGGAAGATCGGGCTGGTCAGCAAGTCCGGCACCCTGACCTACCAGATGATGTACGAGCTCCGGGACATCGGTTTCTCCACCGCCGTCGGCATCGGTGGGGACCCGGTCATCGGCACCACGCACATCGACTGCCTCCAGGCCTTCCAGAACGACCCGGAGACCGAGGCCATCGTGATGATCGGTGAGATCGGTGGCGACGCCGAGGAGCGGGCCGCCGACTTCATCAAGGCCAACGTCACCAAGCCCGTCGTCGGCTACGTCGCCGGCTTCACCGCGCCCGAGGGCAAGACGATGGGCCACGCCGGCGCGATCGTCTCCGGCTCCGCGGGCACCGCGCAGGCCAAGCAGGAGGCCCTCGAGGCCGCCGGCGTGCGGGTGGGCAAGACCCCGTCGGAGACCGCGCGCCTCATGCGGGAGATCGTCAGCAGCTGAACGAAGGCCCCCTCCTCGCCACCCCTCGTAGAAGGACCCCGCCCTCCTCACCGCTCGCACGCTCGCGGCGAGCCTCTGGGCGGGCCGCCCCGGAGGGGGCCAGCACCTTCACCCCGCTGCCCGGTGATCTCCTGTGAGGTCGCCGGGCAGCGGTGTCTCCGCACTCCGACCGATCATCACGGACCGGCGACGAGGCGCCTGTCGCGGTTGCGGCGGGGTGCTCCGGGCGATGACGATCGGCTGGCACACCCCGACGCTCTGCAAGGAGAGCCCTGCGATGACGGCCAGCCAGCCTCCCGAGCCGCCTCCGGGCCGGCAGCCGGAGCACGGGCATCAGCAGCCTCCGGAGGGTCCGCCGTCGGGGTACGGGCAGCCCGGGCAGCAGCCCCCGCCGGGGTACGCGCCGCCCCCGGGACACGGCTCGCCGCCCGCCCATGGCCAGCACCCGGCCCCGGGGTACGGCCCTCCGCCCGGATACGGCCCTCCGCCCGGGTACGGCCCTCCGCCGGGGTACGGCCCTCCGCCGGGGTACGGCCCTCCGCCCGGGTACGGCCCTCCGCCCGGGTACGGCGCTCCGCTCGGGTACGGCCCTCCGCCGGGGTACCAGCCCGGTTACGGCCCGCCCGGCCAGGGCCGGTACGGGCAGCGTCCCCGCCCCGAGGTCTCCGTCGACCTCACGCGGCTGAGGCTCGCCGACTACGTCATCGCCGTCGGCACATTGCTCTTCTTCCTCCTGGCGTTCTTCCCCTGGTTCACCTTCGGGGACGACTTCTTCGGGTTCAGCCTCAGCGGTTTCGACTCGGGGACCGTGACGTCGGCATTCGTGCTGTTCTTCCTGGCCACGACGTGGGCGGTCCTTCCGGCCTTCGTCGACCTGAAGCTCGGCTTCCCGCACTCGTGGGTCACCGTCGGTCTGGCGGCGCTCGCCTGGCTGCTCACCCTGCTCGCCTGGATCGAGAGCTTCGACGGTGATTTCTCCGTCTGGGCGCTGCTGGGTTTTCTGACGGCGACCACGATCCTGGCGTTCGCCGGGCTCGCACTGGTGCCGGAGTTGCACCACCGGCCGGCGCCGCCTGGTGGACCGGCCGATGCCGCGCACGGGGCTGCTCAGCCGGCCACTGCCTCCGGCCAGCATCAGGGGTATCCCCAGCAGTCCTACGGGCAGGGCGGCCACCCATGGGGTGCCCACGGGTCGGGTGCCCACGGGTCGGGTGCCTACGGGTCGGGTGCCTACGGGCCGGGTGCGTACGGGTCTGGTCCGTACGGGCCGGGCGGATACGGGCCCCCGGCGCAGCCGCACGGCCAGCCGTCACAACAGCAGCAACAGCACTCCCCGCCGCCTCTCGGGCCCGGAACCGTGCCGCCGTCGGGTGGCTCGACCGCATCGGGTGAGGGGTCGAGCACGCCGGGTTCCGGCGAGCGGTCGACCGCCTGACCGACCGCCCGCGGACGGCGGATATCCCGGGCGGCCCCGGCGCGTGCGGCCGCGCCCGGCGGGGCGCTCTTGCGACAGTGGGGGGGTGGTCTCCCTGCTCGCCCGATTGCCCGGGCGGACCCGCGCGGGCGCACTCCCGCTCGTCGGTCTCGCCGGGGCTGCCTCCGTGGCGGTCAGCGCGGTCGGCCTGGCCGGTCTGGCTCTCGCGCTCGTCGTCGTCCAGACGCTCGACCCGGTCGGCGGTCGTTCCGTCGGGGACTCGGTGGTGCTGGCCGGGCGCCTGTGGCTGCTCGCCCAAGGCGGCGAGCTGCGGATCGCCTCGGGCCCCCTCGTGCTCGCCCCGCTGCTGCTCACCCTCGGTCTCTGCTGGGGGCTGGCCCAGGCAGGTCGTGGGATCGTCCGGCTCCGCACGCCGGTCGCCCGCGCGGACGCGATACGCATCTCCGGCGTCGTCGCCGGAGTCCACGTTCTCGTCACGGTGCTGCTGGCGCTCCTGCTCGACGCCCCAGAGGCCCGCGTCGGACTGCTCCGGACAACGGTCGGCGCCGCGGTCCTGGCCACGGTCGCCGGCTGCTGGGGAGTGGGCCGCGAGTCCGGCCTGTTCGACGACGCGCTCGACCGCGGCCCCGCCCGCGCCGTGCTGCGTGGCGTGCTGGCCGGGCTGCTGACCGCTCTGGGGCTGTGCACCGCGGTCGTGGCGGTCGCCGTGGTCGCCGACGCCCGCGGCTACGCCGCGCTGTCCGGGTCCCTGGGCGGCGCGGGCGCCGGTGCGGTCGGCCTCGCGGGGCTGGCCCTGCTCCTGTTGCCCAACGCGGCCGCCGCGGTGCTCGGGCTGGCCGCCGGCCCCGGATTCCACGTCGGCTCGGGAACGCTGGTCTCGGTGCACGGGGTCACCCTCGACGCGGTCCCGGCGCTGCCGCTGCTGGCGGCGCTGCCGGACACGCAGGCGGTGCCCCTGATCGCATTCGTCTCACAGGTGATCCCGGTCCTTGCCGGGCTGGTCGCCGGGATGACGGTGGGTCGCTGGTTCGGGGACGCCGACGGCGGCTCGCTGACCGCGGGTCTCGCCGGCATCGGCACCGGGGTGCTCCTCGGCGTCGCCGGCGGCGTGCTGGTGTGGCTGGCCGGGGGCTCGCTCGGCGACGGCGCCATGGCCCAGGTGGGCGCCCCGCCGCTGGCCACCGGGGTCGCGATCGCGCTCCAGAGCGGGATCGCCGCAGCCGTGGCCGCGGCCGTCAGCCGCTGGCGCGCCCTCGGCTGAAAGAGGACCCCCTCGCCCCCCACAGCTCGCAGGCTCGCTGCGGGCCCCTGCGAGGGGGCCGGGGGGACGGGGGCCTTCAGGGGGTCCTTATAGGGTCGGAGACGTGCCCGCACCCGTCCTCACCCCGCGGGCCCGGGTCGCCGTGCTGCTGTCGGGGACCGGCTCGCTGTGCGCGGCGCTGCTCGCCGCGACGGAGGACCCCGGCTACCCGGCCGAGGTGGTCGTCGTCGGCAGCGACCGGACCGCCGACGGCCTGGAGCACGCCCGCCGCCGGGGCATTCCGACCTTCACCTGCGCCCTCGCCGACCACCCCGACCGGTCCGCCTGGGACCGCGCGCTGGCCGAGGCCCTCGCCGGGTACGAGCCGGATCTCGTCGTGTCCGCCGGCTTCATGAAGCTGGTCGGCCCCGCGGTCCTGGCGGCCTTCGGCGGACGGCTGGTGAACACCCACCCGGCCCTGCTGCCGGCCTTTCCCGGCGCACACGCGGTCCGTGATGCGTTGGCGGCGGGAGCGACGGTGACCGGCGCGACGGTGCACCTGATCGATGCCGGCCTCGACACCGGCCCGATCATCGCCCAGCGTGAGGTCGCCGTCCGGCCCGACGACGACGAGACGCGCCTGCACGAGCGGATCAAGGAAGTGGAGCGCGAGCTCCTGGTGGAGACGGTGGCGCGCCTCAGCGCGCCCGGTTCGATGTCACGGCAAGCGACGAGGAAGAACCCCTGATGAGTGACCGCACCCCGATTCGCCGCGCCCTGCTGGGGGTCTACGACAAGACCGGCGTGGAGGAGCTGGCCGCCGGCCTGGCCGCCGCCGGAGTGGAGCTGGTGAGCACCGGTGCGACCGCCCGCCGCATCGCCGACGCCGGCATCCCGGTCACGCCGGTCGAGCAGGTCACCGGCTTCCCGGAGTGCCTGGACGGGCGGGTCAAGACGCTGCACCCCGCCGTCCACGCGGGAATCCTGGCCGACCGGCGCAAGCCCGAGCACGTGGCGCAGCTCGACGATCTGGGCGTCACCCCGTTCGACCTGGTCGTGGTGAACCTGTACCCGTTCACCGAGACGGTGACCTCGGGCGCGACGCCGGACGAGTGCGTCGAGCAGATCGACATCGGTGGGCCGGCCATGGTGCGGGCCGCGGCCAAGAACCACCCGTCGGTCGCCGTCGTCGTCGACCCCGCCCGCTACGGCGACGTCCTGGCCGCGGTGGCCGCGGGCGGCTTCACCCTGGCCGAGCGGCGGACCCTGGCCGCCGCCGCGTTCCGGCACACCGCGGGCTACGACATCGCCGTCGCCTCGTGGATGGGCAACGTCCTGGCGCCGGACGACGAGAGCGGCTTCCCCGCCTGGGTCGGCGCGAGCTGGGAGCGCGCCGACGTCCTGCGCTACGGCGAGAACCCGCACCAGAGCGCCGCGCTCTACCGCAGCTGGCAGCCCGGCCTGGCGCACGCCGAGCAGCTGCACGGCAAGGAGATGTCCTACAACAACTACGTCGACACCGACGCCGCCTGGCGGGCCGCGCACGACCACGACGATCCCTGCGTCGCCATCATCAAGCACGCCAACCCGTGCGGCATCGCCGTCGGCACCGACATCGCCTCGGCGCACCGCAAGGCCCACGCCTGCGACCCCCTCTCGGCCTTCGGCGGCGTGATCGCGGCCAACCGGGAGATCGACCTGACGATGGCCGAGCAGGTCGCGGAGGTGTTCACCGAGGTGGTCGTCGCGCCGTCGTTCACCGACGACGCGGTGCGGGTGCTGACCGGCAAGAAGAACATCCGGCTGCTCCGGCTGCCGCACCTGCCGGCGCCCGGCACCGAGATGCGGCCGATCAGCGGCGGCCTGCTGCTGCAGGTCAAGGACCGGCTCGACGCCCCGGGGGACGACCCCACGACCTGGACGCTCGCGACCGGCGAGCCGCTGGACGCCGCCGGCCTGGACGACCTGGTCTTCGCCTGGCGAGCGGTCCGCGCGGTCAAGAGCAACGCGATCCTGCTCGCGCACGACCGGGCGACCGTCGGCGTCGGCATGGGGCAGGTCAACCGGGTGGACTCCGCCCGGCTGGCCGTGACGCGTGCGGGGGAGCGGGCGGCGGGATCGGTCGCGGCCTCCGATGCCTTCTTCCCGTTCGCCGATGGGCTGCAGGTCCTCCTGGACGGCGGGGTGCGCGCCGTCGTCCAGCCGGGTGGCTCCGTCCGGGACGAGGAGGTCGTCGCCGCCGCGGCCGCGGCCGGTGTGCCGCTGTACCTCACCGGCACCCGTCACTTCGCCCATTGAGCCTCCGGACGGGGCCGACCGGGACGGGGCCACGGCCGCACGTCGGGCCGCCCGAGGCGGGTGCGGAGGTCGAGGGCGAGGACTTCGCCCGGGTCGACTGGTGGGGCGCGGAGCTGGACGGGGTCACCTTCACCCTCTGCCGGTTCGACGACGCCGGGCTGGAGGAGCTGGTCACCCGGCGCTGCGTGTTCGACCAGTGCGTCCTCACGGGGGTGCGGATGGGCGGGTCGCGGCACCTGGGGACGGCGTTCCTCTCGTGCCGGTTCGACCGGGCGAGGCTCTTCGGCGCGACCTGGGAGGGCTGCAAGCTCACCGGCTCGCAGTTCCCCGGCGCGCAGCTGCGGCCGATGACCTCGACCGAGTGCGACTGGAGCTACGCGTCGCTGCGTGGTGCGGACCTCTCGGGACTCGATCTCTCCGGTCAGCGGTTCCGGGAGGCCGACTTCACCGACGCCGACCTGCGGGAGTGCGACCTCACCGGTGCCGACCTGGACCGGGCGCGGCTGCAGTCGACCAAGCTCCGCGGCGCCGACCTGCGCGGCGCGTCGATGGAGGAGGTCAACTGGCGGGCCTTCGACGTCACCGGGGTCCGGCTGGACCTCGTGCACGCCGTGCGGTTCGCGCGCGCCCACGGCGCTCTCGTGGCGGGCTAACCGGCGTACTTCGGGCCGGTGAGCAGCGCCTTGAGGCTGCCGAGCAGGCCGAGGGCGGCGACGGCGATCCCGCACCAGAACCCGGGCCCGAAGACGTCGAGGTTCCAGCCCTCGTCGATGAGCGGGACCAGCACGCCCGCCGTCGCGGCAAGGCTCACCACCAGGGCCAGGACGCCGAAGAAGCGATGAGTGCGCATCGGCAGCCACATGAGCAGCCCCAGCACGAACAGGACACCGCCGCCCAGGACGATCGCCAGTGGCTGCCAGAGCCCGTTGGAGAAGGCGCCCCCGACGTCGGCCAGCCCGTCCTGCACGAGGTCCAGGCCGGTCGTCTCGGCGTCGGCCAGCCAGTCCAGCAGCAGGCTGATCCCGCCCGCGACCCCGGCGAGGATCAGCAGCAGGCCACCCAGGCTCTCCGGGCCGCGGAACGCCACCGGGCGGCCGGAGTACCGCGGCGCCGTGTGACCGGCGGAGGACTCCGTGGACGCGGGGTAGGCGGTCGCGCCCTGGGGCGGGCCCGGGGGCGTGCCGGGTCGGACGGGTTCGCGCTCGGTCATGTGCGTACCTCCGGCGGTCGGCAGGCGAGGGACAGGGGTGGGCGGGCGGACCCCACTGCCGGGAGCCTAGGACCGCGCACCCGCCCGTGGGGCCCCTCGGGCAGACTGTCCGACATGCCCGCGACGACCCTCGACGGCAAGGCGACGGCCGCGGCGATCCGCGGCGAGCTCACCGACCGGGTGGCGGCCCTGACCGCCGCCGGTCACCGTCCGGGCCTGGGCACCCTGCTGGTCGGTGACGACCCCGGCAGCCGGTGGTACGTCAACGCCAAGCACTCCGACTGCGCCCAGGTCGGGATCGCGAGCATCCAGCGCGAGCTGCCGGCGACCGCCACCGAGGCCGACGTGCTCGCCGTCGTCGAGGAACTCAACGCCGATCCCGGCTGCACGGGCTACATCGTCCAGCTGCCGCTGCCCACGGGCATCGAGGAGAGCACGGTCCTCGAGGCGATGGACCCGGACAAGGACGCCGACGGTCTGCATCCGGTCAACCTCGGTCGCCTGGTGCTCAACGTGCCGGGTCCGCTGCCGTGCACGCCGGTCGGCATCGTGGAGCTGCTCCGCCGCTACGAGGTCCCGATCGCCGGCGCTGAGGTGGTCGTGATCGGCCGCGGCATCACGGTGGGCCGGCCGCTCGGCCTGCTCCTGACCCGGCGCACCGAGAACGCGACCGTGACGCTGTGCCACACCGGCACGCGGGACGTCGCCGCGCACGTCCGGTCCGCCGACATCGTCGTGGCCGCCGCCGGCGTCCCTGGCCTGATCACCGCCGACATGGTCAAGCCGGGCGCCGCCGTCCTGGACGTCGGCGTGAGCCGGGTGGACGGGAAGATCGCGGGGGACGTCGCCCTCGACGTGGCCGGGGTGGCCGGTCACGTGGCCCCGAACCCCGGCGGGGTGGGACCCATGACCCGGGCCATGCTCCTGCAGAACGTGGTCCTGGCCGCCGAGCGAGCCGCGGCGCTGGAGGCGCTCTCCGCGTGAGCGTGTCCCGGTCGCCGCTCTACGTCCGCCGTCCCGTCCTGGCCGGCCTTCTCCGGCAGCTACCGCTGCTGGCGGTGCTGGTCATGGTCGGCACGGGGCTGCTGCTGGTCACCTTCGACCACTGGCGCCGCGGACTGGTCGTCATCGGCCTCAGCCTGATCATCGCCGGCCTGCTGCGGCTGCTGCTGCCGGTGCGGCGGGTCGGCTTCCTCGCCGTCCGCAGCCGGCCCACGGACGTCGTCCTGCTGGCCGTGGCGGGTCTCGTCCTCGCCGTGACCGCGTTGACGATCCCGGCCGCGTGACCCGCGCGGGCGGTTTCCCCGACTCAGCGATAGGTTCCTGGCCATGGCAGAGAAGTCGCGGAAGGGCAAGGTCACCGTCGTCGGTGCCGGTTTCTACGGCTCGACCACTGCACTCCGGCTCGCCGAGTACGACATCCTCGAGACCGTCGTGCTCACCGACATCGTCGAGGGCAAGCCCGAGGGCCTCGCGCTGGACATGAACCAGTCGCGGCCCATCGAGGGCTTCGAGACCAAGGTCGTCGGCGTGGGCGGAGGGTCCTACGAGGGCACCGAGGGATCGGACGTCGTCGTCATCACCGCGGGTCTCCCGCGCAAGCCCGGCATGAGCCGGATGGACCTCATCGAGACCAACGCGAAGATCGTGCGGCAGGTCGCGGAGAACATCGCCCGGACCTCGCCCGAGGCGGTGATCATCGTCGTCTCCAACCCGCTGGACGAGATGACGGCGCTGGCGCAGCTGGCCACCCAGTTCCCGAAGAACCGGGTGATGGGGCAGGCCGGCATGCTCGACACCGCGCGCTTCAGCAACAACGTGGCCGAGGAGCTCGGCGTCCCGGTGTCCTCGGTGCGGACCCTGACGTTGGGCTCGCACGGCGACACGATGGTCCCGGTCCCGTCCCGGTGCACCGTCGACGGCAAGCCGCTGTCCGAGGTGATGGCCGCCGACCGCATCGAGCACCTGGTCGACCGCACCCGCAACGGTGGCGCCGAGGTCGTGGCGCTGCTCAAGACCGGCTCGGCGTACTACGCGCCGTCGGCAGCCGCCGCTCGGATGGCCCGCGCGGTCATGGAGGATTCGGGCGCGGTCATGCCGGTGTGCGCCTGGGTCGACGGGGAGTACGGGATCAACGGCGTCTACCTGGGCGTCGAGGCCGAGATCGGCCGCGAGGGTGTGCGGAAGGTCGTCGAGGGCGACCTGTCCGAGAGCGAGCTGGGCGGCCTGCGTGAAGCGGCCGAGGCCGTGCGCGCCAAGCAGGCTGATGTAGCCGACCTCTGACCATCTCGGTCAGAGCTGTAGAGAGGGACTCGCACGTGGCAAAGATCAAGGTCGAGGGCACCGTCGTCGAACTCGACGGCGACGAGATGACCCGGATCATCTGGCAGTTCATCAAGGACCAGCTGATCCTCCCGTACCTCGACGTCAACCTGGAGTACTACGACCTGGGCATCGAGTCGCGCGACGCGACCGACGACCAGATCACCGTCGACTCGGCCAACGCCATCAAGAAGCACGGCGTCGGCGTCAAGTGCGCCACCATCACCCCCGACGAGGCGCGGGTCGAGGAGTTCGGCCTGAAGAAGATGTGGCGCTCCCCGAACGGGACGATCCGCAACATCCTCGGCGGCGTGATCTTCCGCGAGCCGATCATCATGCAGAACGTGCCGCGGCTGGTGCCGGGCTGGACCAAGCCGATCGTCGTCGGCCGTCACGCGTTCGGTGACCAGTACCGCGCCACGGACTTCAGGTTCCCCGGCGAGGGCACGCTGACCATCACCTTCCAGCCCAAGGACGGCGGCGAGCCGATCCAGCACGAGGTCTTCCAGTCGCCCGGCGGTGGCGTCGCGATGGCGATGTACAACCTCGACGACTCGATCCGTGACTTCGCCCGGGCCTCCATGAACTACGGGCTCAACCGCGAGTACCCGGTCTACCTGTCGACCAAGAACACGATCCTCAAGGCCTACGACGGCCGCTTCAAGGACCTGTTCGAGGAGGTCTTCCAGGCCGAGTTCAAGGACAAGTTCGAGGCCGCCGGCATCACCTACGAGCACCGGCTGATCGACGACATGGTGGCCGCGTCCCTCAAGTGGGAGGGCGGCTACGTCTGGGCCTGCAAGAACTACGACGGTGACGTGCAGTCCGACACCGTGGCCCAGGGCTTCGGCTCGCTCGGCCTCATGACCTCGGTGCTGATGAGCCCCGATGGCCGCACCGTCGAGGCCGAGGCAGCCCACGGCACGGTGACCCGTCACTTCCGCCAGCACCAGCAGGGCAAGGAGACGTCGACCAACCCGATCGCGTCGATCTTCGCCTGGACCCGGGGCCTGGCCCACCGCGGCAAGCTGGACAACACCCCCGAGGTGACCCGCTTCGCGGAGACGCTGGAGAAGGTCTGCATCGACACCGTCGAGGGCGGTCAGATGACCAAGGACCTCGCGCTGCTGATCTCCAAGGACCAGCCGTGGCTGACCACCCAGGACTTCCTGGCGGCCATCGACACCAACCTCCAGAAGGCCATGGCCTGAGGTAGGAATTCGTGATGGCCGACCGGCCATCGACACACGTCAGTGGCCCTCTCGATCTCTTCGAGGGGGCCGCTGACGTGTTCTCGTCCTGTGGACAACCCTCGAAGCGCCGTCATCACGCTGCCGGGTTGCTGCCGTGGCCCGAACAGCACGCCGTCCACCCGCGCTCCGTGGCCGCGTCTTCCGCGGGTCCTCCGTGGTCGCGCAGGCTCACGCCCGAGCAGTTGCGCAGTTCTGAAGACACGCTGAGCGCCCTGACGAGCGGGCCGTCAGGGCGCTCAGCGTGTGTTGATTTCAGCAGGTCGCGCAGGGCTCAGGCGAAGAGCTGGGTCCACCAGGGGCCGCCGCTGCCTTCGGCAACGCCGACGCCCAGCCGGGTCAGTCCGCAGTTCAGGATGTTCGCCCGGTGCCCGGAGCTGTTCATCCAGGCATCCATGACGGCGGCGGCGTCCTCCTGTCCGCGAGCGATGTTCTCCGCCCGGGCACTGATGCCGGCCCGCTCGGCCCGCTGGAACGGGCTCAGGTCATCGGGGTTGGTGTGGCTGAAGAACCCACGGTCCCGCATGTCCTGGCTGTGCGCGCGGGCCACGGCGGCCAGGGCCGGGTCGGCGACCAGCGCCCTGCAGCCTGCGGCGGCCCGCTCGGCGTTGACGAGGGTGAGAACCTGCGCCTCCGCTTCGGAGGCGCCCGCGGGCTGGGCCGTCTGGGGCGAGGCCGCGGGCGGCGTCGGTGCCGTCGGTGCGGTCGTCCTGGGGGCGGGGCTCGGCGCGGGCATCACCGGGACGACGGCGGGGGCCGACGGCGGCTTCGGCGCGGCCGGGGCCTCGGCGACCGGCGGGGCCTGGACGGGCGGGGCCTGGGCCGGCGGGGTCTGGACCGGTGACTCCTGGGCCGGCGGGGTCTGGACCGGCGGGGTCTGGACCGGCGGCGCCTCCGCCGGTGCCGCAGACGGAGCGCCGGGGGTGGTCACGACGACGTCGGCAGGGGCGCCCCTCCGCTCGGGCTTCCGGTCCGGGGCATCGGTCCTCGGCCCGGCGACATGGATCCTCGACGTCACGCGGGTGGAGGACGACCCCGCCCGGCCGTCCGCGCCGCTGCGCCCCTGCGCTTCCCGAGTGGTGGACGGGCGGGGAGAGGACGAGCCGGCGGAGGAGGAGAAGGTGAACCACGACGAGGACGACGGATCGAGCGAGGCCGAGGCCGTCCCTGCGGTGCCGGCGCCGGGTGAAGCCAGGACCAGAGCAGTGAGGATCGCGCCGGCGAGGGCACCCAGTGCGAGGCGCCCGCTGCGGCGCCGGACAGGGCGGCCGAGGAGTCGGATCGAGCGGGTCAGTGCGCCGGTGACGCGGGTGACGAGCGAAGGACCGGCGGGAAGGTGGTGCACAGAAGACCTCTCGGCTGATGATCACGAATTGTTACCGGAGGAAGACTAACCGTGCCCGCAAAGTGACCGTGAGTTGCCGAGATCGACGCCACCCGACGCGCCGGGCGACACTCCGGCGGGTCGTTCCGTGGACCCGCGCGGCGGACGCGAGATCGACGACCAGGCACCATGGGACGACCAGGCACCATGGAACTGCCCGCCCCCACGTCCGCCCCATCCGAGCACCCGAGGAGCACGCCGCCGGTGAGCGACGTCTGGCCCAGCATCGTCATGGTCGTGGTCTTCGTCCTGATCGGCGGAGCCTTCTCCGGTGCCGAGATCGCCCTGGTCTCGCTCCGCGAATCGCAGGTCCGCGGGCTGGCCGAGAGCGGCCGGCGCGGGCAGGCCGTCCAGCGCCTGCTCAGCGACCCGAACCGGTTCCTCGCAGCGGTGCAGGTCGGCGTCACCTTGGCCGGCTTCTTCTCCGCCGCCTTCGGTGCCAGCGCCCTCTCCGCGCCGTTCGCTCGGTGGCTCGTGGCCCGCGGTGTGTCCGAGGGGATCTCCGACACCCTGGCCCTCGTCCTCGTCACGATCGCGATCAGCTACCTGTCGCTGGTGGTCGGGGAGCTGACGCCGAAACGCCTCGCGCTCCAGCGCGCCGAGGGCTTCTCGCTGGTCGTGGCCTCGCCGCTCAACGCGATCGCCACGCTCTTCCGCCCGATCATCTGGCTGCTGTCGAAGTCCACCGACGTGCTGGTCCGGCTCTTCGGCGGTGATCCCAAGCAGAGCGGGGAGTCGATCAGTCAGGAAGAGCTCCGCGACCTGGTGGCCGCGCACGAGTCGCTCAGCAGCGACGAGCGCCGGCTGATCGACGAGGTGTTCCGCGCCGGCGAGCGCGAGGTCCGCGAGGTCATGACGCCCCGCACCGAGGTCGCCTTCCTCGAGGGCTCGATGACGGCCAGCCGCGCGGCCAAGCAGGTGGCCGACTCCAACTGGTCACGTTTCCCCGTGGCCGGCCGCGACCAGGACGACATCGTCGGGTTCGTGCACGTCCGTGACCTGTTCCTGCCCAACCATCCGGCCGGCCGGGCCGCGACCGTCGGCGACCTGGCCCGCGAGGTGAAGCGGCTGCCGGGCACCGCCGGCGTGCTGACGGCCCTCAGCGAGATGCGGCGGGAGAACCACCACCTCGCGATCGTCGTCGACGAGTACGGCGGCACCGACGGGATCGTCACGCTCGAGGACCTCATCGAGGAGGTCATCGGTGAGATCTACGACGAGTACGACGAGGAGGTCGCTCCCGACGGCAAGCAGCCGCCCGGCGGCCCCCGGGAGGTCGACGGCCTGCTCAACCTCGATGACTTCACCGAGGCCACCGGCCTCCAGTTGCCCGACGGGCCCTACGAGACCGCTGCCGGCTACGTCCTCGCCGAGCTCGGCCGGCTGCCCGAGATCGGCGACACCGTCGAGGTCGAGGGCCGCAGCCTGTCGGTGGTGGAGCTCGACGGCCGACGCATCGCGCGGATCCTGGTGAGCCCCCCGCCGGTCCCCGCCGACGACGAGACGACCGCGGGGGAGTCCGCCGGCTGAGGCCCCTCTGCAGGGGCCCGCCGCGAGTGTGCGGGCGGTGGGGGGCAGAGGGGTCCTCTTACTGCGCCACGTCCCACGCGTCGCGGACGATGCCGGCGAGGTCGGTGTGCTTCGGCTTCCAGCCCAGGTCGTCCCGGATGCGGTCGCTGGAGGCCACCAGCTGCGCCGGGTCGCCCGGCCGGCGGTCCCCGACGACGACGGGGACGGCGTGCCCGGTGACCTCGCGGACGGCGTCGACGACCTCCTGCACCGAGAAGCCCGTGCCGTTGCCCAGGTTGTAGATCCGGTGCTCGCCCGGCGCCGGGGCAGGCAACGCCAGCAGGTGCGCGTCGGCGAGGTCTTCGACGTGCACGTAGTCGCGGATGCAGGTGCCGTCGGGGGTCGGGTAGTCCTGGCCGTACACGGTGAGCGACTCCCGCTGCCCCGCCGCGACCTGCAGCGCCAGCGGGATGAGATGGGTCTCCGTGGCATGCCGCTCGCCCAGGCCGTAGGCCGCGCCGGCGACGTTGAAGTACCGCAGGCTGACCGCCGCGAAGCCGTGGGCGACCGCGTAGGAGGTCAGCATGTGGTCGACGGCGAGCTTGCTGGCCCCGTAGGTGTTGGTCGGCCGGGTGGGGGCGTCCTCGCGGATCGGTACGGACTCCGGCTCGCCGTAGGTCGCCGCGGTGGAGGAGAAGACGATGCGGCGGCAGTCGGCCGCGCGCATCGCCTCCAGCAGCGCCAGGGAGCCGCCCACGTTGGTGTGCCAGTAGTCCTCGGGCTGCTGCTGCGAGACGCCGACGAGGCTCCGGGCCGCGAAGTGCAGCACCGCCTCGGGCCGGACATCGGCCAGCACGGGCGCCGAATCGTGCAGGGACACCGCTGCCAGCGTCGCCCCCGAGGGGACGGCGTCCTCGTGGCCGGTGGACAGGTCGTCGAGCACCGTCACGTCGTGGCCGTCGGCCAGCAGGGCCGCCGTCACTACGCTGCCGATGTAGCCGGCTCCACCGGCGACGAGTACACGCATGGCGTCACCCTATGAGGGGCGCCGGTGGGAGGTAGTCATTCCGTGGTGAGTCCACGCCCCGTCGTCCAGGCCCTGCCGGCCTACCGGCCCGGTCGCAACCCGGCCGACCTGGCCCGTGAGATCGGCGTCGCCCGCGCGGTGAAGCTGGCCAGCAACGAGGTCGCCTTCCCGCCCCTGCCCGCGGTCGTGGAGGCAGTCACGGCCGCGGCGGGGCAGACCAACCGCTACCCCGACAACGGCGCCGTCGTCCTCACGCAGGCGCTGGCCGACCGCTACGGGGTCGACCCGGCGCAGGTGGCCACCGGCTGCGGTGCGGTCACGCTGTGCCAGGAACTGGCCCAGGCCTACAACGACCCGGGGACTAGCATCGCCTTCGCCTGGCGCTCCTTCGAGATGTACCCGCTGCTCGCGCAGGTCGCCGGGGCCCGGGCCATCCAGGTGCCCCTGGTCGCCGGCCGCCCCGGGGGGCCGGCCGACACCCACGACCTCCAGGGGCTGTGTGCCGCCCTCGACGACAGCACCCGTCTGGTGTTCGTGTGCAACCCGAACAACCCCACGGGGACGGCGGTCCGGCGGGCGGAGCTCGAGCAGTTCCTGGACGCCGTCCCGCAGCAGACCCTCGTCGTCCTCGACGAGGCCTACCGCGAGTTCGTGACCGACCCCGCCGTCCCGGACGGGATCGAGTTGATGCGCGGCCGGCCCAACGTCGCCGTGCTGCGCACCTTCTCGAAGGCCTGGGGGCTCGCGGGGCTGCGGGTCGGCTACCTGGTCGCCGAGGACCCCGCCGTGGCCGAGGCGGTGCGCAGGACCCACGTGCCGTTCAGCGTGTCGATGCTCGCGCAGGCGGCCGCGGTCGCGGCGCTGGCCAGCGAAGAGGTGGTGCGCGCCCGCTGCGCCGCCGTCGTGGCCGAGCGGGACCGGCTCACCGCGGCCCTGCGCGACCGCGGCTTCGACGTCGCGGACAGCCAGGCCAACTTCGTGTGGCTGCCCGTGGGGGAGGAGGCGGCAGGTCTGGCCGCGGCGCTCGAGGCCCGCGCCGTCATCACCCGGCCCTTCGCCGGGGAGGGCGTCCGGGTCACCGTCGGCACCCCGGAGGAGGACGACGTCTTCCTCGCCGCGCTGGACGACGTGCGGAGCGCGACGACCGTCCGCTGAGTCATCGGAACGGGGGAGGTCAGAACGTGGGGGCCGGCCGGCTGGTTTGATGGCCGACGTGCGTCTTCCCCGGGTCCTCTCAGGCATCCAGCCGACGGCGGGTTCCTTCCACCTCGGCAACTACCTCGGCGCCCTACGCCAGTGGGTGAAGCTGCAGGACTCGGCGGAGGCCTTCTACTGCGTCGTCGACCTGCACGCCATCACGATGGACTGGGACCCCGAGGAGCTGCGGCGCAACACCCTGACGTCGGCGGCCCAGCTGCTGGCTCTCGGCGTCGACCCGGAGCGCAGCACGCTGTTCGTCCAGAGCCACGTGCCGGAGCACCTGCAGCTGTCCTGGGTGCTGGAGTGCATCGCGCGGTTCGGCGAGGCGAGCCGGATGACGCAGTTCAAGGACAAGAGCCAGCGGGAGGGAACCGACGGCTCCTCGGTCGGCCTGTTCACCTACCCCGTGCTCATGGCGGCCGACATCCTGGTCTACCAGGCCGACCAGGTCCCGGTGGGTGACGACCAGCGCCAGCACCTGGAGCTCACCCGCGACGTCGCCACCCGGTTCAACAACCGTTTCGGGCAGACGTTCACGGTCCCCGCCGGGTTCGTCCCCGAGGCCGGCGCGCGGGTCATGGACCTGCAGTCGCCGGACAAGAAGATGAGCAAGAGCCTGCCCCCGGCCGGTTGCGTGTTCCTGCTCGACGACCCGAAGGTGACGGCGAAGAAGATCCGCTCGGCGGTCACCGACACCGGTCGCGAGGTCGTCGCGGACGCGGCGAACAAGCCCGGCGTCACCAACCTGCTGACCATCCACAGCGCGCTCTCGGGCCGCACCGTCGCCGAGCTGGAGGAGCACTTCGCCGGCCGTGGCTACGGCGACCTGAAGAAGGAGCTGGCGGAGGTCGTCACCGACTTCGTCGCCCCCGTGCGGGCGCGCACGCAGGAGCTGCTGGACGACCCGGCCGAGCTGGAGCGGATCCTCGCCGTCGGGGCGGAGCGTGCCCGCGAGGTCGCCGGTCCCACCGTGGCCGACGTCTACGAGCGGACCGGCTTCCTCGCACCGGCGGCAGGGGCCCGGCGGTGAACGACGACACCTTCGTGACGCGACGTCCGTCGCCGCCGGACACCACCGTCCTCGGCATCGTCGTCCCCATCCCCGAGCCGTGGGCCCAGCTGCTGGTGGACTGGCGGTCCAAGGTGGGCGACCCACAGGCCGCCCTGGTGCCCCCGCACGTCACGCTGCTCCCGCCCACCGAGGTCGCCGTCGCCGACCGGGCGCTGATCACCGCGCACCTCGCCGAGGTGGCCCGCTGTCATCCGCCGTTCGACATGCACCTCTCCGGGACGGGCACCTTCAAGCCGGTGTCCGACGTCGTCTTCATCGCCGTCGCCCGGGGGATCGGCAACTGCGAGCTGCTCTCCAACGACGTCCGCCGCGGCCCGCTCGCGCGATCGCTGTCCTTCCCGTACCACCCGCACGTCACCGTTGCCCACGACGTTCCCGAGGACATGCTCGAGCTGGCCTACAGCGGGCTGTCCGACCTGTCGGCCGAGTTCCGGGTCACGGCCTTCACCGAGTTCGAGCAGACCACGGGTGGGGCGTGGGCGGTCGCTCGCGAGTACCCGCTCACCGGCTGACGGCCCCCGGCCCCGCCCGGAGGCTCGCCAGGAGCGTGCGAGGGGTGAGAGGGACGGGGTCCTTCTGCAGGCTCGGAGCGGTGCCCTGGACGGGGGGGGCCGTAGCGCGCGGAGGCCGGACAGGACCGAGACTCGGGTCGTGAGTTCCGTCGCCCCCGAGAAGCCACGCCCGGCCGCTGACCGGGAGCCGGTCTGGAACCGCGCCCACGCGTGGGCCGAGGGGGTCATCGCGGCCCTGCGCCGCCGGCTCTCCTGGTTCGACCACCTCGCCCGTGCAGGGGGCCGCTACCAGCGCACGCAGGGCGACCTCATGGCCGCCGGCGTCACGTACTTCGCATTCTTGGGCCTGTTCCCCGTCCTGCTGGTGGTCGCCTCGGTGGTCGGGCTGGTCCTGGCGGGCAACACGCTCCTGCAGCAGGAGCTCTACGCCGCCATACGCGACGCCTTCCCCGGTTCGACCGGGAGGCAGATCGTGGCCGAGCTGCGCGGAGCGGTCGGCTCTGCCGGGTTCGTCGGGATCATCGGTGTGGTCGGTTTCCTGTACGCCGGCCTGCGCACCATGGACAAGCTGCGCATCGGCATGGAACGGATCTGGAAGGGGCGTGCCGACGAGCCGGAGTTCCTCCGGGACAACGTCCAGGACCTCTTGGCGCTGATCCTGCTGGGGGCCGTCGGCCTGCTCAGCCTCGGACTGACCGGCGTCACGACCCGCGCGAGCGCCTGGCTGCTGGACCTGCTGGGGCTCGGGGACGTCCCCGGGATGCACCTGATCACCACGGTCCTCGGGATCGTCCTGGCGTTGTGCACCGACGTCGTCGTCTTCCTGTGGTTGCTGCGGGTCGTGCCCTCGACGTCGCATCCGTTGCGCCTCCTGCTGCCCGGGGCGTTGTTCGGCGCGGCCGGGTTCGAGGCGCTGAAGATGATCGGCAGCCTCTACCTGTCGTGGATCTCCGGCAGCGTGACCGCGTCGGCCTTCGGGGGAGCGGTCGGCATCCTGGTGTGGATCAACATCGTGTTCCGGTTCGCCTTCTTCACCGCCGCGTGGACGACGACGCTCCGGCGGATCGAGGCGGTGAGCCCTCCCCGGCGGGACGGTCCGGTGGGGGGCTGAGCACCGGCACCACCCGGACGGGCACCGGGACCACCCGGACGGCGCGGCGGCGACCCACGACCGTCGCGGCGACGATCGTCAGCGCGCCCACGCCGAGCGCCACGGGCACCCACGGCGATGACGGGCGACCTGCGGCGACCTCGGCGACCTCGGTCCCGTCCGGGGCGTCCCGCTCGAGGGACGGCTCACTCCGCCGCGGGGTCGGCGCGGGAGCCGGGGTCGCGTGGGCGGCCGCATCGCCTGGCTCGATCAGCCGGCCGACGCCCTTCATGCCGGCCGGGACGGTGAAGCCCCAGTCGAGCAGGAGCGCCGCCTGGTCCGCCGCCCGCAGCGGGACGTTCTCGGTGTCCATCACGCTGACCACCAGCCGGCGGCCGTTCCGCTCGGCAGCGGTGACGAAGGTGTGGCGGGCGGCGTCGGTGAAGCCGGTCTTGCCCCCCAGGTTGCCCGGGGTGCCGGCCAGCGGATTCTGGTTCTGGATCTGGAAGCCGGGGGAGCGCCCCTCGACCGCGGGGATGTCGGCGACAGGGCTGGTCAGCACCGCGGCGGTGGCCGGGGCGGCCAGCAGCGCACGGAAGATGAGCGCGAGGTCGTAGGGCGAGGACGACTGGCCCGCGACGTCGAGACCGGACGGCGTCCCCGCCACGGTGTCGTAGGCGCCGAGGGCCTCGGCGGTCTCGTTCATCGCAGCCACGGTGACCCCCACGCCGCCCGCCGTCCGGGCGAGTGCCTGGGCCGCGTCGTTGCCCGACTGCAGGATCAGCGCCTGCAACAGCAAGGACACCGGGTACCGGCCGCCCTGCACCAGACCGACCCGGCTGCCCTCGATGTTCTCGTCCTCGACCGTCCCCTCGACCACGGTGGCCGGGTCCAGCAGCGGGGCCAGCGTCAGCAGGGTCAGGGTCTTCAGGGTGCTGGCCGGGTAGTAGCGGCCGTGGGGATCCCGGGCGGCCAGGACGTCGCCGGTGCCGGCGTCGGCGACGAGCCAGCCGTTCGCGGCCACGCCCTCGGGCAGCGCCGGGGCGTCGTCGGCGACGACGAGGCCGCGGGTGTCGAGCTCCTCACCGCCCACCGTCCGGCCGTCAGGGGCCGAGCCCTGGGGTGGGCGGCCGGCATAGGGTGCGGTGGGCGTCGGGGCGGTCGGGTCGATCGTCGGCCGCGCGTCCTCGGCCTGGGCCGGGGTGGCCCCGGGGAGGGCGATGAACGCCGCGAGCAGGGCAGCCGCCGGCCACCGCGGGCCGTACCGGCGTCGCTCCATGGGCAGGCACCGTATGCGGTCAGGCATCGGAGAGGCGTGCGCGTTGGTGCCCCGGCCGTGCGGTTGGCAACGATGTGATCTCAGTCCGTCCCCGGCTTGGGGCGGCGGCGGGGTGCGCGGTTAGCGTGCCCTCGTCTTGTGTTCTCGCGTTCCACCTATGACGGGCGGGCGCCGCAGGATCGAAGAAACCCACCGGGACGCCCCCCGACACGACCGGTGCGTCCCCCCAGAGAGGAGATCGTCTTGCGCCGAGCGCGGATGACGAAGGCCGCGGCACTGCTGCTGGCCGGCAGCCTGGCCCTCGCGGCCTGTGCCAGCGACGAGGAGGGCGGCGACACCGCCACCGGGAACGGCGGCGCCAGCGGGGACCTCAAGATCGGCCTCGCGTACGACGAGGCCGGGCGTGGCGACAAGTCCTTCAACGACTCGGCCTACGCCGGGGCCGAGGCCGCCATCGACGAGTTCGGTGGCGAGGTGCAGGAGGTCAGCCCCAACGAGGACGGCTCCAACCGCGCCGAGCTGCTCTCCAACCTGGCCGAGCAGGGCTACAACCCGGTCATCGCCGTCGGCTTCGCCTACGACGAGGTCCTGGGTGAGGTGGCCCCGCAGTTCCCGGACACCGTCTTCGCCCAGGTCGACGGTTCGAACGCCGACGGCGCCAAGGGTGACAACGTCACCGGTCTCGTCTTCGCCGAGGAGGAGGGTTCCTTCCTCGCCGGTGTGGCCGCTGCCCTCAAGAGCGAGACCGGCCAGGTCGGCTTCGTCGGGGGCGTCGAGAGCCCGCTGATCGAGAAGTTCCAGGCCGGCTTCGAGGCCGGGGCACGCGCGGCCAAGCCCGACATCGTCATCAACAGCCAGTACATCTCCCCGGCGGGTGACTTCTCCGGGTTCAGCGACCCGGCGAAGGGCCAGATCGTCGCGCAGAGCATGTTCGACGCCGGCGCGGACATCGTCTACCACGCGGCCGGCGGCTCGGGCACGGGTGTCTTCCAGGCCGCTGCTGCCTCCGGCGGCCGCGCGATCGGTGTCGACTCCGACCAGTACCAGACGGTCGAGGACCCGGCCCTGCAGGCCGTGATCATGACCTCGATGCTCAAGCGGGTCGACAACGCCGTGCAGGCGTTCATCAGCGACTACGTCGACGGCAACGTCGAGGGGGCGACCGACGTGCTCAACGACCTGTCGACCGAGGGCGTCGGCCTGTCCGACTCGGGTGGGTTCATCACCGACATCAAGGGCGACCTCGACCAGTACCGGCAGCAGATCGTCGACGGCGAGATCGAGGTTCCGACGTCCCTGTGACGGGAGCCGACTGAGAGCACCTTCCCCGCGGCGGCGGGTCCGGGCATCCACGCCCGGGCCCGCCGCCGCGGCCGTCGGCCCCCGGAGCGCCCCGGTCGTCAGCAGCCCGGCCGTCGTGCGAGATCATGCGGCGCGCCGGTCGGAGACAGGGCGGACGATGAACCGGCGGGACGGTCGATCCCGGGCCGCCGGTCGGACAGAGTGGACGCACCCCGCACACCCGCCGGGGCGCAGCAAGGGAGAGGCCACCATGGCGACATCAGCCCCATCGGCCGGCGGACCGGGCCAGGGCTCGTCCGCCGGTGCGAGCGCCGCAGGCGTTGCGCCGCCGGCAGTCGAGCTGCGCGGCATCACCAAGCGGTTCCCCGGCGTCGTCGCCAACCGTGACATCGAACTGCGGGTGCGCCGCGGTGAGGTGCACGCCATCGTCGGCGAGAACGGAGCCGGCAAGTCGACCCTCATGAAGACGCTGTACGGGATGCACCGTCCCGACGAGGGGCAGATCCTGCTCGACGGGCGCGAGGTCCACTTCCGCAGTCCGGCAGACGCCATCGCGGCCGGCATCGGGATGGTCCACCAGCACTTCATGCTGGCCGACAACTTCACCGTCCTCGAGAACATCATCCTCGGCAGCGAGCCGACGAAGGGCGGCCGGCTGGACCGCGCCGGCGCCCGCCGCCGGATCGGCGAGCTCTCGGACAAGTACGCCCTGGGCCTGGAGCCCGACGTCCTCGTCGAGGACCTCGGCGTGGGCGACCGCCAGCGGGTCGAGATCGCCAAGGTCCTCTACCGCGGCGCGACGACGCTCATCCTGGACGAGCCGACCGCCGTCCTGGTGCCCCAGGAGGTCGACGAGCTGTTCGGCAACCTCAACGAGCTCAAGCGGGAGGGGCTGACCGTCATCTTCATCTCGCACAAGCTCGACGAGGTGCGCCGGGTGGCCGACTCCATCACCGTGATCCGCCGGGGCACCACGGTGGGCCAGGCCGATCCCCGGACGACGTCGGTCAAGCAACTGGCCGAGATGATGGTGGGCTCGGAGCTGCCCACGCCGGAGACGCGTACGTCCACCGTCCGCGACGCCGTCGTCCTCCAGCTCACGGACGTGACGGTGGCCGATCCGGTCGGTCGCCCGCTCGTGAACGACGTCGACCTCACCGTCCGCGAGGGCGAGGTCGTCGGGATCGCCGGCGTCGAGGGCAACGGCCAGGCCGAGCTCGTCGACGCCATCATGGGGCTGCGGCCCCTCGCTGCGGGCCGGATCACCCTGGGGGACGAGGACATCACCTGCGCGACCACGCGTGCCCGGCGGGAGGCCGGCATCGGCTTCATCCCCGAGGACCGTCACCGGCAGGGCATGCTGCTGGACGCGCCGCTCTGGGAGAACCGCGTCCTCGGCCACCAGACGCGGCCACCGGCGGCCAAGGGCTGGTTCATCGACCGGCGCGGCGCCCGGACCGACACCGAGCGGATCATGCGGCAGTACGACGTCCGCGCCCCGGGTCCGGACACCCTCGCCGTCGCCCTCTCCGGCGGCAACCAGCAGAAGCTGATCGTCGGCCGCGAGATGAGCGCCGGCCCCCGGCTGCTGATCGCCGCGCACCCGACCCGAGGCGTCGACGTCGGCGCCCAGGCGGTCATCTGGGAGCTGCTCAAGGACGCCCGCGCCGAGGGGATGGGCATCGTGCTCGTCTCCGCGGACCTCGACGAGCTGATCGGCCTCTCCGACACCCTGCACGTCATGCTGCGCGGCGGGTTGGTGGCCACCGTCGATCCCCGACGCGTCACCCCCGAGGAACTCGGCGGCTACATGACCGGCGCGCACACCGTGGGTGCGGCATGAGCCCGATCCTGCGCCGCACGGGGCTCGCGCTCCTGGGGCCGGTGCTCGCCATCGTCGTCGCCCTGGTCATCTCCGCGGGCGTGATCGCCCTGATCGGGGAGAACCCGCTGACGGCTCTCGAGGTGATGCTCGACCTCGGCGACACCCCGTCGCAGCAGACGCAGTCGATCGTGGTGATCCTCAACCGGGCGGTCCCGCTGTTCCTCGCCGGGCTCGCGGTGTCCATCGCCTTCCGGATGGGCCTGTTCAACATCGGCGTGGAGGGCCAGTACCGCCTCGCCGCCATCCTCGCCGCGGCCGTCGGAGGCGCTGTCGCGCTGCCCGGCCCGCTGCACGTCCTCGTGATCGTGGCCGTGGCGGTGGTCGTCGGCGCGGTGTGGGCCGGCATCGTCGGAGTGCTCAAGGTGACCCGCGGGGTCAGCGAGGTCATCAGCTCGATCATGCTGAACTTCATCGCCCTCGGGCTGGCGTCGTACCTGCTCACCGGGCCGCTCCGGGGCAGCGAGGAGGGCGCCTCCATCGTCACGACGACGCCGATCCCGGAGTCCGGCTGGTTCCCCGGCCTCAACGGACTGCTCACCGGGCTGGGTCTGGCGGAGCCGCGCAGCCAGCTCTACGGGTTCCTGCTCGTGGCCGTGGTCGTCGGGATCGCGGTGGCCGTCCTGCTCAAGCGCACGCGCTTCGGGTTCGACCTGCGGGCCAGCGGACTGTCCCCGTCGGCTGCGTCGGCCAGCGGGGTCGACGCCCGCAGGATGGTTCTCAAGACGATGCTGCTGTCCGGGGCCGTGGCCGGGTTGATCGGCATGCCGGACCTCCTCGGGAGCACCCACGTCTACGGCACCCAGTTCACCGGTGGGCTGGGCTTCCTCGGCATCGCGGTGGCGCTGCTGGGCCGCAACAGTCCGGTCGGCATCGCCCTGGCGGCGCTGCTGTTCGCCTTCCTCGACCGCGCGGCTCTGCCGCTGCAGTTCGCCGACATCCCCTCCTCGGTGGTGACGATCATCCAAGGCACGATCGTGCTCGCCGTCGTCATCGCCAACGAGGTGGCCCGTCGGCTGACCCTCCGTTCGGCCGAGCGCGCCGGAGCGCGCCCGGTGGCACCTGGAGGCGGCAGCGCGGGCGCGACGGGTCGGGGGAACCCCCCACCCTCGGATGACGGGCCTCCGGACACCACCGGCGACCGGACCGGCGTGCGCCAGGAGGTCCAGCGATGAGCAGCGTGGTCACGGCCCCTGGGACGAGGCCCAGCCGCGGCCCGATCACCGACCTGCTGACCGGGGGCGGGCGCGCCCGGAGGATCACCTGGTTCGTGGTCGGCCTGCTCGTCCTGTTCTCCCTCGTCCGGGTGATCTCCGGCGAGAACGAGCTGACCTCGTCCGCGATCTTCTCGACGGCCCTGCTGCTCGCGGTGCCCATCGGTCTCGCCGCACTCGGCGGCCTGTTCTCCGAGCGCGCGGGTGTGGTCAACATCGGCCTCGAGGGCATGATGATCCTGGGCACCTGGGGAGCCGGCTGGGCCGGATACCAGTGGGGCTGGACCGCCGCCGTGGTCGGCGGGGTGGCGTTCGGGGTCGTCGGTGGCCTGCTGCACGCCATCGCGACGGTGACCTTCGGCGTCGACCACGTCGTCTCCGGTGTCGCCATCAACATCCTGGCCGGCGGCGTGGTGCGCTTCCTCTCCGAGCTGCTCTACGTCGAGGGCACCGGCGGGGGGCCGACGCAGTCACCACCGATGTCCAGCGACCCGCCCTCGCTGTCCCTGCCGGTGCTGTCCTCGGGGCCGGATCTGCTCGGCGACCTGGAGTCCCGGCACTGGTTCCTCGTCAGCGACCTGGCCGGGGTGCTCCGCGGGCTGACCAGCGGCGTCGGGGTGCTCACCCTGCTCGCCGTGCTGCTGATCCCGGCGTCCTACCTCATGCTGTGGCGGACGGCGTTCGGCCTCCGGCTGCGCTCCTGCGGGGAGAACCCCTGGGCCGCGGACTCCCTGGGCATCCCGGTCAACCGGCTGAAGTACGTCGCCGTGCTGATCTCCGGCGGCCTTGCCGGCCTCGGCGGGGTGGTCCTCGTCGTCTTCGCCGACATCTACAAGGAGGGCCAGACCGGTGGCCGAGGCTTCATCGGTCTGGCGGCCCTCATCTTCGGCAACTGGCGGCCGGGCGGCCTCGCCGCGGGCGCCGGGCTCTTCGGCTTCGCCGACGCCCTCCAGCTGCGCAGCAAGCCGGCGGTCGTGGCCCTGCTGCTGCTGATCGCCGTCCTGCTCGCCGCCGTGGCCGTCTACCAGGCGGTGCAGCGCGAGCTGGTGCGCGCCGTCGTCGCGGCGGTGTTCGCGGTCGCGGCCCTGGTGGGCTTCCTGACCATCGACGTGCTGCCGCAGGGCATCGTGTCCTTCACCCCCCACCTGATCACGCTGCTGGTCCTGTCGCTGGCCTCCCAACGACTACGGATGCCCAAGGCCGACGGCGTGGTCTTCCGACGAGGAGAGCACTAGTGACGCCGGACTGGGACGCCCTCCGGGCGGCCGCCAGGGAAGCCATGACGCACGCCTACGCGCCGTACTCGAGGTTCCCCGTGGGCGTGGCCGGGCTGGTCGACGACGGCCGGATCGTGACCGGTTGCAACGTCGAGAACGCCTCGTACGGCCTGGGCTTGTGCGCGGAGTGCGGCCTGGTCAGCGACCTCGCCCGCTCCGGGGGCGGCCGGCTGGTCGCCGTCGCCTGCGTCGGTGGCGACGGACAGCCGCTCATGCCGTGCGGCCGTTGCCGGCAGCTCCTCTGGGAGCACGGTGGGGCCGACATGCTCATCGAGACGGTCTCCCTCGGCATCGTGCCGATGCGGGAGGTCCTGCCGGACGCCTTCGGTCCCGAGGACCTGGTGGCAGCCGCCGAGCGGAACGCCTGATGGACGCGATCGACGTCCTCCGCACCAAGCGGGACGGCGGGCAGCTGTCGCCCGAGCAGATCCGCTGGATCATCGGCGCGTACACCGACGGGACCGTTCCCGACGAGCAGATGAGCGCGCTGCTCATGGCGGTGTTCTTCCGGGGCATGTCCCCGGACGAGCTGGCCGTCTGGACGCAGGCGATGATCGACTCCGGCGAGCGCAAGGACCTCTCGTCGCTGGGCCGGCCCACCGCGGACAAGCACTCCACCGGTGGGGTGGGCGACAAGATCACGCTGCCCCTGGCGCCCCTGGTGGCCGCCTGCGGTGTGGCGGTGCCGCAGCTGTCGGGCCGGGGCCTCGGGCACACCGGCGGCACGCTGGACAAGCTGGAGGCCATCCCCGGCTGGCGGGCCGACGTCCACGAGGACGCCTACCTGCGCCAGCTGCGCGAGGTCGGCGCGGTCATCTGCGCGGCCGGTCACGACCTGGCGCCGGCGGACAAGAAGCTCTACGCGCTCCGCGACGTCACCGGCACCGTGGAGTCGATCCCGCTGATCGCCAGCTCGATCATGAGCAAGAAGATCGCCGAGGGCGCCGACGCGCTGGTACTGGACGTGAAGACCGGCTCGGGGGCGTTCATGCGCGACCCCGACGACGCCCGCACGCTGGCCCGCACGATGGTCGGACTGGGTGAGGCGGCCGGGGTCCGCACGGTGGCCCTGGTGACGGCGATGGACCGTCCGCTGGGCCGCGCCGCGGGCAACGCCGTCGAGGTGGCCGAGTCGGTCGAGGTCCTGGCCGGTGGTGGTCCGGCCGACGTCGTGGAGCTCACCCTCGCACTGGCCCGGGAGATGCTCGCCGGCGTCGGCCGGGACGACGTCGACCCCGCCGATGCGCTGGCCGACGGCCGGGCGATGGACGTCTGGCGGGCGATGATCGCCGCGCAGGACGGTGACCCCGACGCGGCGCTGCCGAAGCCGGCCGAGACCCACGTGGTGACCGCGCCGGCGACCGGCACGCTCACCCGACTGGACGCGTTCTCCCTCGGTGTCGCAGCCTGGCGTCTCGGCGCCGGTCGGGCCCGCAAGGAGGACCCGGTGTCGGCCGCGGCCGGCGTCGTCTGGACCGCCGGGGTGGGGGAGCACGTGACCGCCGGGCAGCCGCTGCTCGAGCTGCAGACCGACGAGGCGACCCGGATCCCCCGGGCACTGGAGGCGCTGGAGGGCGCCATCGGCATCGACACCGGCGAGCAATCGCTGCCGCTGATCCTGGACCGCATCACAGCATGACGTGGGAGCTCCCGCGGCCACCTGGCCGCGGGATCTCCAGGCCGAAGGGGGACACTGTCTCCTCGTGCAGAAGGACTCCCTCCTCCCCACCTCTCGCAAGCTCGCGGCGGGACCCGGGAGGGAGCCGGTGGACCGCGCCGCGGCGATCTCCATCCGTGGCCTGGTCAAGCGGTACGGCGACTTCGTCGCCGTCGACGGGCTGGACCTCGACATCCGCCGCGGCGAGATCTTCGCCCTGCTCGGACCGAACGGTGCCGGCAAGACGACGACCGTCGAGATCTGCGAGGGCTACCGCTCGCGGGACGCCGGCGAGGTCCGGGTGCTGGGGGAGGACCCCGCCGACGGCGCCCGCTCCTGGAAGGCGCAGCTCGGCATCGTGCTGCAGTCCGGCGCCGGCGACAGCCAGCTGACCGTGCGGGAGCTGCTGACCGCCCAGGCCTCCTACTACGCCGACCCGCGGGATCCCGACGAGGTGCTCGAGCTCGTCGGTCTGACCGAGAAGTCGGGCGTCCGGGGCAAGGCGCTCTCCGGCGGTCAGCGGCGCCGGCTCGACGTCGCCCTCGGCATCGTCGGCCGGCCCACCCTGCTGTTCCTCGACGAGCCGACCACCGGCTTCGACCCCGAGGCCCGGCGGCAGTTCTGGTCGCTGATCCGTTCCCTGCGGGAGCTGGGCACGACGATGCTGCTCACCACGCACTACCTGGACGAGGCCGAGGCGCTCGCCGACCGGGTCGGGGTGATCACGCGCGGGCGGCTGGTGGAGGTCGCGGTCCCGTCCCTGCTCGGTGGCCGGGAGACGGCCCCCGCCGTCGTCAGCTGGACCGAGGACGGCGCCCGCCGCACGGAGGCCACGGCGACGCCCACCGCCCTCCTGCACGAGCTCGCCACGCGCTTCCCCGGCGAGATCCCCGACCTGACGGTGGCGCGACCCACCCTCGAGGACGTCTACCTGCAGATGATCGGTGAGGCCCGATGACCACGACGTCCCCGGTGACCGCGCGGCCGCTGCCCTCCCTGCCGAGCGTCTACCGCTCGCGCGCCTCGGTGGAGCTCAAGGAGTTCTTCCGGCAGCGCGAGTCCGTGGTCTTCACGCTGATGCTGCCGGTCCTGCTGCTCGTCGTTTTCGGGGCGGTGCTGGACTACGACCTGGGCAACGGCGTCACGTTCACCCAGTACTTCATGGCCGGGATCATCGCGGCCGGCATCCTCGGTGCGAGCCTGCAGAACATGGCGATCAGCATCGCGACCGAGCGCTCGGACGGGACGCTGAAGAGCCTCGCCGGCACCCCGATGCCCCGCAGCGCCTACTTCGTCGGCAAGGTGGTGCAGGTCCTCGCCGTCACGCTGGCGATCATCGTCGTCCTGCTGCTCATCGGCGTCGTCTTCTACGGCATCGAGCTGCCGTCGGGCACCGACTGGCTGACGTTCGCCTGGGTTGCGGTGCTGGGGGCGGCCGCCTGCACGCTGCTCGGGATCGCCCTGTCGAGCCTGGCCAAGAACGGCCGGTCGGCGTCGGCGACGGTGACCCCTTTCGCCCTGCTGCTGCAGTTCATCTCCGGGGTGTTCTTCCAGTTCAGCGAGATCCCGACCTGGATGCAGACGGTCGCGGCCTTCTTCCCGCTCAAGTGGATGGCGCAGGGGCTGCGCTCGGTCTTCCTGCCCGACGTGATGGCCGCCTCCGAGCCGGCCGGGAGCTGGGAGCTGGGCCGGACGGCGCTGGTCCTGGGCGTCTGGTGCATCGCCGGGCTGCTGCTCTGCGTGGCCACCTTCCGCTGGCAGGACCGCGAGCGATGACATCGTCGTCCTACCGGACGACACCGCGGCCAACGGCCGTCCCCCAGCGGCGCTGAGTAGCCGTTGCGTCGCGCCTGCGCGAACCCCTCCGGGGGCCACTCGGCCCGACAGGTAACTTGCGCTAGTGCCTGCCCCACTGACTGCCGAGACGATCGCCCGGGCTCCCAAGGTCCTCCTGCATGACCACCTGGACGGCGGCCTGCGCCCGCAGACGGTGCTCGAGCTGGCCGACGAGCACGGCTACCGGAATCTGCCCGCCTCCGACCCGGAGGGCCTGGCCGCCTGGTTCCGGCGGGCGGCCGACTCCGGCTCGCTGGTGCAGTACCTGGAGACCTTCGCGCACACGGTCGGCGTCATGCAGCAGCCCGAGGCCATCCACCGGGTCGCCCGGGAGTGCGCGCTGGACCTGGCTGCCGACGGCGTGGTCTACGCCGAGGTGCGCTTCGCCCCCGAGTTGTCGACGGCCCAGGGGCTGCCGATCGAGGCCGTCGTCGAGGCGATGGTGGACGGCTTCGCCCTGGGCAGCCGGGAGGCCACCGAGGCCGGCACCCCGATCAGGGTGGGCGCCCTGCTCTGCGCCATGCGGCAGGCCGACCGCTGGGACGAGGTCGCCGGCCTCGTCGTCCGCTACCGGCATGCCGGCGTCGTCGGCTTCGATCTCGCCGGTCCCGAGATCGGCTTCCCGCCGGACCGGATTCCCTCGGCCATCGGCGTCCTCGACGGCGCCCACGCCCACCGCACCATCCACGCCGGGGAGGCGGCCGGCACCGACAGCATCCGTGCCGCCCTGGACGGCGCGCACGCCGAGCGGCTGGGCCACGGGGTCCGGATCGCCGACGAGGTGGCGGCCGACGGGACCCTGGGGCCGCTGGCCGAGCGGGTGCGTGAGGAGCAGGTGCCGCTGGAGGTCGCGCCGTCGTCCAACGTGCAGACCGGCGCCTACCCGTCCCTGGCCGACCACCCGGTGGACCGGCTGCACCGGCTCGGCTTCGCCGTCACGCTGAACACCGACAACCGCCTGATGAGCGGGGTCTCGGCCAGCAGTGAGATCGCCGACGTCGCAGCCACGTTCGGGTGGTGCTGGGAGGACGTCCAGACGGTCACCGAACGGGCGCTGGCGGGCGCCTTCATCGACGACGCGGAGAAGAAGCGGCTGCTCGAGGGCGTCGTCCAGCCGGGGTACGCGGCTCTCCGGGCCTGACGGAGGGTGACCGCAGCCACCCCCATGTCGGGAATCACCCGCGCATCCGCGCTGCTACGGTAGGTGCACCGGCACAAGGCCGGTCATCCTCCCGGACGGAACGTCTGGGCATGAGCGCATCCGTGCAGATCCCGCGTTCCATCCTTGGGCGCAGACGATCGCCAAGTGAGGACGCCGGTACCTGACGGCGCTCCTCCTCTTTCACGGGACGCGCTCCGAGCAGTATCGGAGCCCCACCCCGCATGACTTTGGTCCACCCTGTCTCGTTCGAGTCGAACACGAGCGAGAACGCTGTTCAGAACACCACGGAGAACACCACCGTCGCGACCCCGGCGGAGCCCGCCGGCCCGACGTTCGGTCAGCTGGGCCTGCCCCAGCAGCTCGTGACCGCCCTCGAGCGGCGCGGCATCCGCCACCCGTTCGCCATCCAGACCTCGGCCCTCCCGGACGCGCTCGCCGGGCGCGACGTGCTCGGGAAGGCGGCCACCGGATCGGGCAAGACGCTGGCCTTCGGCCTGCCGCTGCTCGCCCGCATCGGCGCCGAGGTCCGCAACGGCCGCCGGGCTCCGCGCGGTCTGGTCCTCGTGCCGACCCGTGAGCTCGCCCAGCAGGTGCACGACAACCTGGCGCCCCTCGGTCAGGCCATCGGCGTCCAGCTGGCGACCGTCTACGGCGGCGCGCCCATGTACCGCCAGATCCAGCAGCTGCGTCGCGGGGTCGACGTCATCATCGCGACCCCGGGCCGGCTGCAGGACCTGATCAGCCAGGGCGAGGCCACCCTCGCGGAGGTCGTCGTCACCGTGCTGGACGAGGCCGACTTCATGGCCGACCTGGGCTTCCTCCCGGTCGTCAAGGAGCTGCTCGACCAGACCGCCCGTGACGCCCAGCGGCTGCTGTTCTCGGCCACGCTGGACGGTGAGGTCGACGCGCTGGTCCGCCGCTACCTCAAGGACCCGGCGCGGCACGAGGTCAAGCGCGCCGGCGACGACGCCCCGCCGGCTGAGCACCTGGCCTTCAGCCTCGCGTTCCGTGACAAGCTGCACGTGGCGACCGAGCTCGCCGGCCGCCCCGGACGGACGATCGTCTTCGCCCGCACCCAGCTGGGCGTGGATCGGCTGGCCGAGAACCTGAAGGCCGCCGGGATCAAGGCCGAGGCCATCCACGGTGGTCTGCCCCAGTCCGCCCGCAAGCGGGCGCTGGAGGAGTTCACCGACGCGCGCTCGCCGGTCCTGGTGGCCACCGACGTCGCCGCCCGTGGCATCCACGTGGACGACGTCTCGCTGGTCCTGCACTACGACCCGCCGACGGACGCCAAGACCTACCTGCACCGGTCGGGCCGCACCGCCCGCGCCGGCGCCGCCGGTGTCGTCGTCTCACTCCTGCTGCCCGACCAGGTGGGCCAGGCCAAGCGCCGGTTCCGCACGGCGAAGGTCGACCCGGCCGTCGACCGGATCCGTCCGGGCGACGCCGCGATCCTGGACCTGGTCGCCAAGGGCGTCCCGGTGGAGCCCAAGGAGCGCACCCAGCGCGACATGCGTCGTGGCGGCGGTGGCCCCGGTGGGCGTCCGCGCCGCGACGGCGACCGTCCCACGGGCGGTCACCGCGGTGGCCCGCGTCGGTCCTTCGGCGACCGGCCCCGACCGGCCGGCGAGCGGTCGGGCGGGGAGCGCTCGTACGGCGAGCGGTCGTCGTCCGGTGAGCGCTCGTACGGCGACCGCGGTCCGCGGTCCGGCGGACGGCCCAGCCGCCCGTCGCGCTACGGCAACTGAACAAGGACCCCGTCCCCCTCGCCGTCCACACGTTCGCGGCGAGGGGGACGGGGCCGTATGACGAGCGCGGCCGGTCCCGGTTCTCCCGGGGCCGGCCGCTTTGCGGGTCAGTCGCGGAAGACCAGCGCTCCGCTGACCTGGGTGACGACCTCGTCCCACTGCCCGCGAAGCGTGGCGGCGTCCTCCTGGCGGAGCGGTGCCTGCGGGTCGGTCTCTCCGCGGGCCACCGCACGGCCCAGTGCCGACGTCGGTGCGAGCAGCTCCGTCACGCGGACCAGCCCGGCGTACTCGGTGAGGTCGCGCACGCCCTCCACGGGCTGGGCGAAGGCCCGGTGGTCCACCAGACCGGCGGCGCCGTCGGCCACCTCGGAGAGCACCTCCGACAGCTCCGTGAGGTCGTAGCGGTCCTGGTCGGCCGGCAGGGGCGGGACGTCGGTGTCGGCCACCTCGGGCCACGACGCGATCTCCATCAGGTCGTGGTTCTCGGTGCCCCGGCAGAAACGCGCCAGGTCGGCCGGGGTGGCGAAGAGGAAGACCTCGCCGTCGCGGCCGAGGAAGCGGGCGACGTCCTCTACGTAGCAGCGCAGGGTCACCCCGGCGCCCCCGGGGACGACGATCTCGACGGGCAGGATGCCCACCGACTCCCAGAAAGCGCCGGCGGCCGCGACCTCGTCCGGTGACGCGCTGATCCGGCCGCCGCGGGCGATCGTGCGCACCGGTGCGGCGGTGGAGCCGGCCGGCTCGTCGTCGCCCACGGGGACCTCGTGATCGGTCGGGCCGTCGGGGAGGTCGTCGGCGTCGGCGTCCTCTGTCTCCGAGGCCGGGGGGTAGTCCTCGAGGGTGGCCGAGCCGGCACCGGTCCAGTCGAAGTGCTCGTTGAGCTCCTCGACGACGTCCTCCCAGAGGTCGTCGAGCACGCTACCCACGCCGAGCCAGGCGTCCTCGCCGGAGCGGCCGACGAAGGCGTCCACACCGAGGCCGAGGGAGCCGATCTCGGGCTTCGCGGCCAGCTCGGCGACCGCCTCGAACTGGCTCCCGTCGTCGTCCTCGTCGTCCTCGTCGACGCCGCTGGTGTCGAGGCACTCGGCGAGGCGGGTGACGATGTCGATGGTGGCGGCGAGCTCCTCGACCGCCCAGCGGTCGGGGTCCTCCGCCGCGATGTCGTAGACGCCGTCGAGGTCGAAGCGGTGGTCGTCGTCGGGCGTCAGGTCCTCGGCGCCCAGCCCGACCACGACCGGCCAGACCGGGTGGTCGGCGAGGTCGTGGTCGGTGCTGGTGCGGCAGAACACCGCGAGCGCCGCGGGGGTCGGGAAGAGATGGACCTTCGCCGTGCTCCCGGCTTCGGCGTCGTCCTCGGTGGTCCCGAGGAACGCCTGCCACTCCTCGCCGTCCTCCTCCCACGGAGGCGCCCACAGCGTGTAGCCGGTGCGGTCGTCGAGGGTGAGTGCGATCGGGACGATGCTGGGCCTGGCCACGGTGACACCCTGCCAGATGACGGACACCCGTCCTTCGCCCCTTCGGGGAAAGGACCCCCTGCCCCCCGCCACTCGCAAGCTCGCGGCGGGCCCTGCAGGGGCCGGCGTCTGCAGGGGGCCGGTCGCGGGACGAGGCCGTTCACAGCCCGATCGGATGCCAGGAGAAGGACCTCCAGAAGGACCCCGGCCACCCCACCACTCGCAGGCTCGCGGCGGTGCCCTGGCCGGAGCCGTCCCGACCCCTCGCAGGCTCAGGATGGGACCCGGGACGGGGCCTCACACGCCTATCGGATGCCAGACGGTCTTGGTCTCGAGGAACGGCGTCATCCGGGACAGGCCCGGGTCCGCCGTCCAGTCCGGCTCCGCAGCAGTCGGGCGCACCACGCGCTTGACCGTGCCGGCCGCCTCGCGCTCGAACTCCATGGCCCGGCCGGCGGGGGCGCCGGTGAGGTCGATGGCGTCCACGTCGGCGTGCTCGGCGAGCCACGTGCCCAGCTCCTCGGCGTCACCGGTCAGCAGGTTCACCGTGCCCCCCGGGACGTCGCTGGTCGCGAGCACCTCGGCCAGCGTGACCGCCGGCAGCGGGCGTTCCCGGGAGGTGACGACGACGGCGGTGTTGCCACCGGCGAGCACCGGGGCGAGCACGCTGACCAGGCCGAGCAGCGAGGACTGCTGCGGGGCCAGGACGGCGACGACGCCGGTCGGCTCGGGCATCGAGAAGTCGAAGTAGGGGCCGGCGACGGGGTTGGCCCCGCCCAGGACGGCGGCCAGCTTGTCGGTCCAGCCGGCGTACCAGACCCAGCGGTCGATGGCGGCGTCGACGGCGGCGCGTGCCTTCGACGTCGACAGGCCCTCGCCGGCGGCCACCTCCTCGCAGAACTGGGCGTGACGGCCCTCCATCACCTCGGCCACCCGGTAGAGCACCTGGCCGCGGTTGTAGGCGGTCATGGCCGACCACTTCGGGAAGGCGGCGCGGGCGGCGACGACGGCGTCCCGGGCGTCCTTGCGCGAGGCCCGGGCGGCGTTGGCGAGGAAGTGCCCCCGCGTGTCCGTGACCTCGTACGTGCGGCCGGACTCCGAGCGGGGGAAGGCGCCGTTGACGTAGAGCTTGTAGGTCTTGCGAACGGCCAGACGGTCACTCACTTGGCCTCCTCGCTGGCGCTCGTCGTCCGCGTTCGCGGGACTGCTGTGTTCCTGCCTGAACTCGCACGCTCGTTCATGAGTGGGTCGCACCCTTCAGGTATCCCGTCAGCCCGTGCCGGCCGCCCTCGCGGCCGTAGCCGGACTGCTTGTAGCCGCCGAAGGGCGACGTCGGGTCGAACTTGTTGAACGTGTTGGCCCAGACGACGCCGGCCCGCAGCTGGTTCGCGATCTTGAGGATCCGCGACCCCTTCTCCGTCCAGATGCCGGCCGACAGTCCGTAGGTGCTGTTGTTCGCCTTCGCGACGGCTTCGTCAGGGGTGCGGAAGGTGAGGACGCTCAGCACGGGCCCGAAGACCTCCTCGCGGGCGATCCGGTGCGCGGGGGAGACGTCGGTGAAGACCGTCGGCGGGTACCAGAACCCGCGGTCGGGCAGGTCGCAGGCGGGCTGCCAGCGCTGCGCGCCCTCTGCCTCGCCGACGTCGGACAGCTCGCGGATGCGGGCCAGCTGCTCGGCGGAGTTGATGGCGCCGATGTCGGTGTTCTTGTCCAGCGGATCGCCCACACGGAGGGTGCCGATCCGGCGTTGGAGCGACGCGATGGCCTCGTCGTGCACCGACTCCTGCACCAGGAGCCGGGAGCCCGCGCAGCAGACGTGCCCCTGGTTGAAGAAGATGCCCTGGACGATGCCCTCGACGGCCTGGTCGATGGGGGCGTCGTCGAAGACGATGTTGGCCGCCTTGCCGCCGAGTTCCAACGTCAGCGACTTGCGGGTGCCGGCGACGGCCCGGGCGATCGACTTGCCGACCTCCGTGGAGCCGGTGAACGCCACCTTGTCGACGTCGCCGTGCTCGACGACGGCCCGGCCGGTGTCACCGGCGCCGGTCACGATGTTCACCACGCCCGGCGGGAGGTCGGCCTGCTGGCAGACCTCGGCGAACAGCAGGGCGGTGAGCGGGGTGGTCTCGGCGGGCTTGAGGACGACGGTGTTGCCGGTGGCCAGCGCCGGGGCGACCTTCCACGCCAGCATCAGCAGCGGGAAGTTCCACGGGATGACCTGACCGGCTACGCCGAGCGGTCGTGGGCCCGGGCCGAGGCCCGCGTGGTCGAGCTTGTCGGCCCAGCCCGCGTGGTAGAAGAAGTGCGCTGCGGCCAGGGGGACGTCCACGTCGCGGGACTCCCGGATCGGCTTGCCGTTGTCCAGCGACTCCAGGACGGCGAACTCGCGGGCCCGCTCCTGCAGCAGCCGGGCGATGCGGAAGAGGTACTTGCCGCGGTCGGCCGGGCGCATCGGGCCCCAGACGCGGGTGAACGCCCGACGAGCGGCGGCCACGGCGCGGTCGACGTCGGCCCCGCTGCCTGCGGAGACCTCGGTGAGGACCTCCTCGGTTGCCGGGTTGACGCTCTTGAAGGACTCCCCGGTGCCGTCGACGAACTCACCGTCGATGAACAGGCCGTAGGACGGCGCGATGTCGACGATCGACCGCGACTCGGGTGCCGGGGCGTACTCGAACAGGCTGGTCATGGGGGAGTCAGTCCACCGTCACGTAGTCGGGGCCGGAGTAGTGGCCGGTGCGCAGCTTCTGGCGCTGCAGGAGGAGGTCGTTGAGCAGGCTGGAGGCGCCGAAGCGGAACCAGTCGGGGTCCAGCCAGTCCGGGCCGACGGTCTCGTTGATCAGCACCAGGTGCTTGATCGCGTCCTTGGTCGTCCGGATGCCGCCGGCGGGCTTGAAGCCGATCTGGCGGCCGGTGGCGGCGCGGAAGTCGCGGACCGCCTCGAGCATCACGAGCGAGACCGGCAGGGTCGCCGCCGGGGAGACCTTGCCGGTGGAGGTCTTGATGAAGTCGCCGCCGGCGAGCATCGCGATCCACGAGGCGCGGCGGACGTTGTCGAGGGTGACCAGCTCGCCGGTCTCCAGGATGACCTTGAGGTGCGCGGGGGCTCGCCCCCCTGGACGCGCACACGCCTCCTTGACGGCGACGATCTCCTCGTAGACGTCGAGGTAACGGCCGGCGAGGAACGCGCCGCGGTCGATGACCATGTCGATCTCGTCGGCGCCGTTGGCCACGGCGTCCTTCACGTCGGCGATCTTGACCGCGCGGCTGGCCCGCCCACTGGGGAAGGCGGTGGCCACGGCGGCCACGTGGATGCCGCTGTCGCCCAGCGCCTCGCGGGCCACGCCGGCGAGGTCGCCGTAGACGCAGACGGCAGCGACCTGCGGGCAGGTCGGGTCGCCGGGGTCGGGACGGCGGGCCTTGGCGGCCAGGGAGCGGACCTTGCCAGGCGTGTCGGCGCCCTCGAGGGTGGTGAGGTCGACCATCGAGATCGCCGTGTCGATCGCCCAGGCCTTGGCCGTGGTCTTGATGGACCGGGTGCCGAGCATCGCGACGCGGGCCTCGGCGCCGACCTGGTCGACGCCCGGGAGGCCGTGGAGGAAGGCCCGGAAGGCCGAGTCGGAGCGCGTGACGTCGTCGTACGGCGGCAGCGGCGCCATCAACGCGCGCGCGTCATCGGGCAGCGCGTCGGGGTCGAGCACGTGGGTCATGCCGATCATTGTCCCCCGCCCCGCCAGTGACCCCGTCCCGCCTCACCCGACACGAGCAGGACGACGGAGGGAGGCGGCGGAGGCCGGTGTGCGAGGGCGCCTGTGGCGTTCTCGATGGCGCACCTACCGCCCGGACGACACCGAGATCCTTCGCCCCTCCACTCCTGATCTGAGCAGCGTCGACCGTGATCCGAGGTCGCTCCCGGTCAGGCGACGACGGCGGGCCGATACGGTGTCGCGCGTGCAGCTCACCGTCGTCGACCACCCGTTGGCCCGCGCCCGTCTGACCAGGATGCGTGACGAACGGACGGACAACGCCATGTTCCGGGCCGCCCTCCGCGAGCTCACCCAGATGCTGGTCTACGAGGCCACCCGCGACCTGGCGATCGCCGAGGAGCCGATCCGGACCCCGGTCACCGACACCACAGGGTACCGGCTGGCCGCCCCGCCGCTGATCGTGCCCGTGCTGCGCGCGGGTCTCGGGATGGCCGACACCGCCCACGGCATGCTGCCCGAGTCGCAGATGGGCTTCGTCGGCCTGGCCCGCAACGAGGAGACCTTCCAGCCGGAGGCGTACATGGCCTCGCTGCCGGAGTCGCTGGTCGACCGCCAGGTGTTCGTGCTCGACCCGATGCTGGCCACCGGCGGCTCCCTGGTGCACTGCTGCGGGCTGCTCACCGCCCGCGGCGCCACGTCGATCACCGTGCTCTGCGCGCTGGCCGCCCCGGAGGGCATCGAGCGGCTGGAGGAGAGCGGGCTGCCGCTGCGGGTCTTCACCGCTAGCGTCGACGAGGGACTCAACGACAAGGCCTACATCGTCCCCGGGCTGGGCGACGCCGGCGACCGCCAGTTCGGCGCCGTCTGACCATGCGCTTCGGCGTCCTGGGCACGGGCACCTGGGCGAAGGACGTCCACGCGTCCGCGCTGGCGGCGCACCCCTCCGCCGAGCTCGTCGGGGTCTGGGGGCGGAACGTCGCGAAGGCGAAGGCGGTCGGCGCGGAGTTCGACGTCCCGGGCTTCGCTGACGTCGGCGAGCTGCTGGACCTGGTGGACGCCGTGGCGATCGCGCTGCCACCCCACGTGCAGGCGCCCTTGGCCGAGCGGGCCGCCGCGGCGGGCAAGCACCTCCTGCTGGAGAAGCCGATCGCCTTCGACGTCGCTGCCGCCGACCGCGTGCTGGCCACCGTCCGGAACGCCGGCGTCGCATCGGTCGTGTTCTTCACCTTCCGGTTCCAGGCGGCGACGTCGACCTGGCTGGCCCAGTCGGCGCGGACCCAGCTGGCCGGGGGTGCCGGGTCGTGGCTGTCGTCGCTGGCCGGGACGCCGTTCGCCGCCTCTCCCTGGCGACAGGAACGCGGCGCGCTCTGGGACATCGGCCCGCACGCGCTGTCCGTGCTGGTGCCCGCGCTCGGCCCGGTCGTCTCCGTGCAGGCCGGCGCCGGGCTCCGCGACACGGTGCACCTGGTGCTCACGCACGAGTCCGGGGTCGCGTCCACGGTGACTCTGTCGCACACGGTGGCGCCGATGTCGGAGGGCATCGAGTTCTTCGTGCACGGGGACGCCGGCCGGCTCGTCCTCCTGCCCGACACCGGGTCGCCGGTCGAGGCGTTCGGCACGGCCGTCGACGAGCTCACCGCTGCGGCCCTGACCGGTGGCGTGCACCCGTGCGACGTCGCCTTCGGGCGGGACGTCGTCGCCGTGTTGGCGACGGCCGTGCGGGCCCTGGATTCCGGCTGCCGGGAGCGGGTCGCCGGCTGAGCTCTGGCCCGGCACTCGGCCGGCGGTCACGTACGGAAGACGACCAGGCGCAGCATCACAAAATTGCAGAGGGTCCCGAACCCCTGCGACAGTGCCCAGGCCAACGTCACCGTCCACCAGTGGTGAGGGAGTACGGCGAGGGCGACGGTGTTCACCCCCATGATCACGAGGAACGTCGTGCCGTAGAGCAGCACGAAACCCGCCGCCCGGCGGGCGCTGCCCTCCACACGGAAGGCCCACCTGCGGTTGAGGACGTATGCCGTGCCCGTGCCGCAGATGAAGCTGAGCGCCCGTGCTGCGTAGAACGCGAGCCCCAGATGGAGCGCCAGCAAGTACGTGCTGAGATCCACGGCCGCGCCGACGACACCTACGGCGGCGAACCGGAGGATCTGCTGCAGGAGGTCCCGTCGACCTCCCCTTCGCCCCTCGACAGGGACCACGGACGACCTCCAGGTGACGACTAAGGCCCGCCCACCCTAAGCAGAGGTCATGGGGGCCTGACGGAGGACGGATCGATCGCGCCGGAGCGTCCCGGTCGATCAGGATCGCGATGGTTCGCCTCCAGGTCCGCCACCGTCGATGTCGCCAGGTATGACGTGGCCGTCCGCGGGGCGCTCGTGGCGGAGCAGGACGACGCCGTTGCCGAACGTGCGGGTCTCGACCAGCCGGAGTTCCCGCTGGGTGTCCGCGGGGCCGAAGAGCGGCTGCCCGCGGCCGAGCAGGACCGGGTGGATGTAGAGCCGGTACTCGTGGATCGAGTCGAGCCGCCGGAGTGACCCGGCGAGTTCGAGTGAACTCCTTCGTCGGCCCGGTGCTGTCGGCGTCCCGGTCGGTCGTGGGCCTGAACTCGGCCATCAGCTCGTAGGTGGTCCGGCCCTTGAGGAACGCGCTCATCGATGCCAGTTACTCGTTGTCGTGGCCGTGCAGTTCGTCGTCGACCAGGTGCGGTCGAGCTCCCGGTCCGGGCCCCTCGAAGAAGCCGTCAAGCGACACCGACGTGTGCACGACGACCTGCCGCCTCGCGTGCTCCTCTCCACGTCGGGACGGGCCGCCCCGTCAGGATGACCGACCAGGGCCGCCGAAGTCATCGGCGCTGCAGCGGCCGCCCCGTGCTGTCGGCCAGACGGGTGAGCAGGCGGGCGAGCTCCTGCCGGTCGGCGGGGTCCCACTCGGCGAGCAGTGCGTCGAGGACCTTCGCACCGTTGCTGGTGACAGCGGCGTGGAGCCGCCACCCTTCCTCTGTGGCCCGCACCAGGGCCGCGCGTCCGTCGGCCGGGTCGGTCTCGCGGGCGACGAGGCCACGGGCCGAGAGGCGGCGCAGCTGCGCGGTCATCGTGGATTTGTCGACCCCCTGCCACGCGGCGATGTCACTGGCGCGCAGCGGACCGTGCCGGGTGATGCCGTCGAGCAGCCACAGGTCGGTGGGGGAGAGGCCGACGGCGGACGGGCCGGCGAGCGCCGTGCTCACCGCCGGGCGGCTTGCCCATCGAAGGATCCGGTTGAGCGCGATCTGAAGGCTCTCCCCGACGTGGGGAACATCCCCGGTCCCGGTCACGTTAGTTAGAGTAGACCAACCAACCGGGTTGGCTGAGTACATCTGTGGAAGGAGTCGCCATGACCACCGCTGAATCCGCCACGAGCGCCGCCACCCCCAGCACGCCCGCCACCCCCACCGCCCAGAGGCGCCTGCTCACCCTCGCCCGCTTCCCGAGCTACGCGGGGGCGCAGCACCTCGTCGACCGGCTCGCGGACGCCAAGTTCCCCGTGGAGCGGATGCGGATCGTCGGCAACGGGATCCGCACCGTCGAGACGGTGACCGGGAGGATGACCAAGGGGCGCGCTGCTCTCTACGGCGCGGGCAGCGGTGCGTGGTTCGGCCTCTTCGTCGGCCTGCTGTTCGGCCTCTTCGCCGTCGGACCTGCCTGGATCGGCGTCGTCCTGACCACCGTCCTGCTCGGCGCCGCCTTCGGTGCGGTCGCCGGCTTCATCGCGCACTGGGCCACCCGCGGGGTGCGTGACTTCTCCAGCGTCAGCGGCCTGGAGGCCGACGAGTACGAGGTCCAGGTCGATGCCGGCCTCTACGAGGACGCCCTCCGCCTGGTCCCGACGCTGGCCATGTGACCTCGTCCCCGGCTCCCGGGGTGTTGTGCGTGCTGGCGGAGTCCGGCACGGACAACACCCCGATGTGCGTCCGGGGACCGCTACGGTCCCCGGACGCCGACATCTCCGCGCAGCCGGTCCGCGGGACTATCCCCTCGACGGCCAGGCGCCGGCGAGCGCCTCGACGAGCACCGGAATCCGGTGCCGCATCTCGGCGTACGTGGCGACGACCCCCGGGTCGGCCGGCTCGATCGGCTGCTCGCCCAGAGGATCGATCAGCAGGTCCCCTGCGTCCTCGAGCCGGTCCGCCTGACCGAGGGCGTAGAGGCCCAGTGCTGCGGCGCCGAGCGCCGAGCCCTCCGCGGCGCTCCCGACGACCATCGGGCGGTTCAGCACCGCGGCGAGGGTCGTGCGCCACAGCGGGGCGCCGAGCGCGCCGCCGGTCGCGCGGATGCAGGTCACGGGTGCCAACCGGTCCAGCCGGTCGACGATGCCGGCCAACTGCAGGCACACGCCCTCGACGGCGGCGCGGACGAGGTGACCACGGGAGTGCTCCCGGCGCAGGCCCAGATAGGCGCCGCTCAGGTGGGGGCTCCACAGCGGCACGCGCTCCGGTAGCAGGAAGGGCAGCATCACCAGTCCGTCGCTGCCGGCCGGCACGTCCCCGGCCAGCGCCAGCAGCGCCTCGTCCGACCAGGGTCGTGCGTCCAGCGTGGTGCCGGCCCAACGCACGACCGAAGCCCCGTTGCTCACCGCCCCGCCGACCACCCAGTGGTCAGCGGTCAGCGCGTAGCAGAAGAGCCCGGTCTCGGGATCGGGAGCGGGCCGCGGCACGACGGTGCGCACGGCACCGCTCGTGCCGAGGGAGAGGCCGACCGTGCCGACCGCCATCGCCCCCGTCCCGAGGTTGCCGAGCGGGCCGTCGGCTGCCCCGGTGACGACCGGCGTCCCCAGCGGCAAGCCCATCGTTCTGGCGACCTCATCGGTCAGGCCGAGGACGGCGGTCGTCGGTAGCACGTCCGGCAGTTGCGAGCGGCGGATGCCGGCGAACTCGACGATGCCGGGATGCCAGTCCCCCGTGGCCAGGTCCAGGAGGCCGGTGGCGGAGGCGGACGACAGCTCGGTCGCGAGTGTGCCGGTGAGACGCAGGAGGAGGTAGTCCTTCAGGCCGGCCCACCACCGGACGGCGGCGCTCGTGTCCGGCTCGTGACGGGCGAACCACAGCAGCTTGGCCAGCGGTGACATGGGGTGCGCCGGCGTGCCGCTGATGCGGTGCACTTCGGCTGCCAGGCGCGAGGTGTGCAGCGAGCGCGCCTCGCCCTCCGCCCGCGCGTCCGCCCAGGTGACCAGCGAGGTCACCGGTGATCCCGCCCGGTCCAGGCCGATGAGCCCGTGCATGGCCGCGCTGAGCGAGACGGCGAGCACCCGCGCGCCCTGCGTCTGCGCGACGCAGGCCGCCAACGCCTCCATCGCCGCGGCGACGACGACGTCCGGCTCCTGGACGGCGTGCCCCGGCACCGGCTGCAGCAACGGGTACTCACGCACCGCCGCCACCCGCCATGGCCCGCCCACACCGAAGGCCACCGCCTTGGCCGCCGTGGTGCCGACGTCCAGCCCGACGACCACCGCCGCAGGAGGCGCGGCGGTCACTGCGAGCCGAGCTCGACGACGCAGGACGAGACGGCGGCGACCAGGTCGGTGTCGTCGCCCAGTGCGGGGTGCAGCGCCGCCAGGACCCGTGGCGCCGCATCGGACAGTGCCCCGTCGAGCAGCGGACGCAGTTCCGGCTCCCGTACGTCCTTGACCGGCGCGCCGGCTCCACCAAGGTGGAGGAACCACGCCGCGAGCACACGGACGGCGGCCTCGGGCAGCCGTCCGTCGGCACGTTCCCGCAGCAGCACGGGCACGATCCGGGCCGGGAGCTTCTGCGAGCCGTCTGCGGCGATCTGCGCGAGGGAGTGTGCGATCCGGGGATGGGCGAACCGCTCCAGCAACGCGGCGCGGTACCGCGCGACGTCGTCGTCCGGCAGGTCGAGATGGGGAGCGCAGGTGTCCCACCACTGCTCCACCCAGGATCGGCAGAGCGGGTCGGCGACGGCCTCGGCGACGGTCGTGCGGCCGCGGAGCGAGCCGGCGTAGGCGAGCAGCGAATGGGCGCCGTTGAGCAGCCACAGCTTGCGGTCCTCGAACGGCGTGACGTCGGGGGCGAGGACCGCACCGGCCGTCTCCCACGCGGGGCGGCCGCCCGGGAAACCACCGGCGAGCACCCATTCGCTGAACGGCTCCGTGGCCACCGGGCAGCGGTCGTCGACCCCGGTCGCTGTGCGGACCGCCCGGCGGTCCACGTCGGTGGGCTCCGGCGTGATGCGGTCGACCATGGTGGTGGCCACGGAGACCTGCTCGTCCAGCCAGTCGGTCAGCGAGGGATCGACTGCGTCGGCAGCGTCCCCCAACACGGCCCTCAGCGCGGCGCCGTTCTGCGGCAGGTTGTCGCACGGCACGATCGTCAGCGGGCCGGCATCGGCCCGGCGGCGGGCGAGCAGTCCCGCCACGAGCCGGGCAGGAGCGGATGTGACGGCGGCTCGGGCGTCGGCGCGCAGTGCAGCGATCTCCGCGGCCACCTCGGGCCGGGCCGTGTCGAGTCGGCCGGCGCCGTCGCGCAGGTAGCCGGCCTCGGTGACGGTCACGGTGACGACGCGGACAGCGGGGGAGGCCCAGTAGCCCAGCCAGGCGTCGTGGTCGGCCGCCGCGTGGGCGCGCGCCACGGACCGCATCACGTCGAACTCGTCGCCGTCGGCCGCCCTGGTGATCAGGGTGTACAGCCCGTCCTGTGCCTCGAGGGTCCGGGCCAGGTCGGCACGACGACCGGTGAACGCGGCGATGCCCCAGTCGTCGTCCGCCCGGTGGGTGTACCAGGCCTGGTGGGCGCGGAAGAAGCTGCCGAGGCCGAGATGCAGTGCCCGCACCGGCGGGGGCTCGGTGCTGCGGCGCAGCGGGGTGCTCACAGCTTGAACACCTCGCGCGGGCGACGGCTCACCAGGTCGACGGCAGCCTCGAGCGCCTCGTCCTCGTCCAGGCGGTGCTCGGCCACCAGGTGCGCCAGGTACCCGCTGTCCAGGCGCCGCGCCATGTCGTGGCGGGCCGGGATCGAGCAGAACGCCCGGGTGTCGTCGATGAACCCGGACGTGCGCGAGAAGCCGGCGGTCTCGGTGACCGCGGACCGGAACCGTCGCACGGCCTCCGGCGCGTCGAGGAACCACCACGGCGCACCCACGTAGACCGACGGATAGAACCCGGCCAGCGGTGCCAGCTCGCGCGAGAAGACCGACTCGTCGAGCGTGAAGAGGACCAGGTGCAGGTTCGGATGGGTGCCGAACCGCTCCAACAGCGGGCGCAACGGATCGGTGAACTCGCCGCGCAGCGGGATGTCGTGGCCGGTGTCCGGACCAAAGACGTCCGACGTGGGTCGGTGGTGGTTGCGCCGGACGCCCGAGTGCAGCGTCATCACCAGGCCGTCGTCGCAGGACATGCGGGCCATCTCCAGCAACATGTGACGGCGCAGTGCCGCACCTGCTGCCGCCGTCACCTCTCCGGCCAGCGCCGCGGCGTAGATGCGCTCCGCCTCGCCGTCCTCGAGCGGCTGCGTTCCCACGTCTTCGTGGCTGTGGTCGGCCGAGGTGGCCCCGTGTGCGACGAAGTGCGACCGGCGGGCCTCCATGGCCGCGACCCAGCCGGCGTAGGTGCCCGTCTCGATCCCGGCGGCCTCGCCGAGCCGGGCGACAGCGGATGCCCAGCCTGGCTGCGCCGCCTCCAGGTAGCGGTCGGGGCGGAAGGTGGGCACGACCCGTCCGGGGAACGTCGGGTCGGCGGTGAGAGCGGCGTGCGGGGCGAGGTCGTCGCAGGGGTCGTCGGTCGTGGCCAGCACCTCGATGCCGAACCGCTCGAAGAGCGCTCGGGGGCGGTAGGCGTCCTTGTCCAGTCGCTCCGCGATCTGGTCGTAGATCGCGTCCGCCGACTCCGCGGACGGTCGGAGCCCGACGTCGAAGATCTCCGCGAGCTCCGACTCCAGCCAGTACCGCACCGGCGTGCCGCGGAAGACGTGCCAGTTCTCACACAGCCGGCGCCAGACCGCCCTCGACTCCACCTCCGTCAGGACGCCGCGGCCGACGCCGAGGTCGGCCAGGGACACGCCGGACGCGTGCAGCAACCGCGTCACGTAGTGGTCGGGCGTCACCAGCAGAGCTGCCGGGTCGGTGAACGGGACGTCGTCGACCAACGTGCGGGGGGCGACGTGGCCGTGCGGGGACACGATCGGCAGGTGTCGCACCGCGTCGTACAGCCGCCGGGCGATGGCGCGCACCGCGGGCTCCGAGGGGAGCAGACGGTCGGGGTGCGGAGCCAGGGTATGAGTCGGCGGCATGTGTTCATGGTCATGAGGCCAGGCGTGGTTTGGCAAACGCTTGCCAGCAGTTGCCTCCCGCCGCTCCCGCGCCGACCGGACGCCCCCGTGCGGAGACAACTCCTGGCAATGCGTTGAGCCTGACGGAAGCTGGGAGCAGGGTCACATCTCCACGACGCTCTCGACGGGTGGCGAGGGGCGCTGGACGAGCCATTCAGGGCCGGACACCGGTCCTCGACGGCATCCATCGACGTTCGAAGGAGAACTCGGGTGACTCGAAGGCCCGGATCGGCCCTCCGGCGGGGCGCTGTCCTGCTGGCGCTGGCTGTCCCTCTGTCCATGGTCGTGCCCGCCGGCGCCGCCGCCGCGCCCGGCTCCTCCAGCGGTCATCCGCCGGGGCACTCGAACGCGGGCGGCAAGAACGCCCCGAGTGTCGAGTCGCGCGTGAAGCCCCTCCTCACGGTGGGCCAGCGGCAGTTCCGCGACCTCAACGGCAACGGCAGGCTCGACCCCTACGAGGACTGGCGTCGTCCGGTGGACGAGCGGGTGGCCGACCTGGTCGGCCAGATGACCCTGGCCGAGAAGGCCGGCCTGATGCTCATCGACACGCTGAACGCCGAGTGCGGTCCGGCCGCCGACGATCCGGCCGTCAAGGAGCGCGGCACGCTGGGCCCGAATGCCACCAGGTTCGTCAACGACGAGAACATGCACCGCTTCATCTTCCGCAACGTCGTGACCGGCGAGGACAAGGCGGTGTGCGCCGCACCGGGCGGGGGCGGCTTCGCCGCGAGCACGAGCGTCACGCCCGCGGAGGCGGCGCGGTACATGAACCGGGTCCAGGAGCTCAGCGAGAAGACGCGCCTGGGCATCCCGGTCCTATACAAGTCCAACGCGCGCAACCACATCGACCCGGACGCCCGCGCCGGCATCAACGAGTCCGCCGGGGCCTTCACCGCCTTCCCGAAGGAGGCCGGCATCGCCGCCGCCGCGCTGGGGGAGGAGTCCCTGCGGACCGGGGAGGCGCCCACGACCGGGGACATGTCGGTGGTCGAGGACTTCGCCGAGGTCATGGGCGAGGAGTGGGAGTCGATCGGGCTGCGCGGCATGTACGGCTACATGGCCGACCTGTCGACCGAGCCGCGCTGGTACCGCACGCACGAGACGTTCACGGAGGACGCCGACCTCGCCTCCGAGATCATGCGGAGCCTGGTGGAGACGCTGCAAGGGCCGGTCGACAGGTCCGGGGTCTCGCTGAGCCCCGACACGTCGGTGGCCCTCACCATGAAGCACTTCCCGGGCGGTGGGCCGCAGGAGCTGGGCCTGGACCCGCACTACGCGTTCGGGAAGACGCAGGTCTACCCGGGCGGTGGCTTCGGCTACCACCTGGAGCCCTTCGAGGCCGCCATCGACGCCGGCGTCTCGGCGATCATGCCGTACTACGGCATCCCGATGGGCGTCACCCACGACGGTGTCACGTACGACCAGACGGGCATGGCCTTCTCGGAGCAGATCGTCAACGACCTCCTCCGCGACGAGCTCGGCTTCCAGGGTTACGTCAACTCCGACACCGGCATCATCAATGACCGCGCCTGGGGGTTGGAGACGAAGTCGGTTCCCGAGCGCGTCGCGGCAGCGATCAACGGCGGGACCGACACCCTCTCCGGCTTCAACGACGCGCAGACGATCATCGACCTCGTCGAGAGCGGCCTGGTGTCCGAGCAGCGCGTGACGCTGGCCGCCGAGCGCCTGCTCACGCCGATGTTCCAGATGGGGTTGTTCGAGGATCCCTACGTCGACGAGGCGAAGGCCGAGACCGTCGTCGGGAGCGCGGAGCACCGCGAGGTCGGGCTGGATCTGCAGCGCAAGTCCGCGGTCCTGTTGCAGAACCAGGAGACCGAGGACGGGGACGCGGTGCTGCCGCTCGAGGACGGCGCCAAGGTCTACGTCCTGGGGGACTTCACCAAGGCGACGGTGGAGGGCTACGGCTACGAGGTGACCGACGGCAACGTCGCCACCCGGCCGAGCGCGGCCGGTCACGACTACGCGCTGATCTCGGTGACGGCGAAGAACATCAACACCGGCTCGTACGCCAGCAACAGCCCAGCGACGGGTCTGAACCCCGACCACATCAACCCGATCGTCGTGCCGGGCATGGCGGGTCTCGACGGCGAGAGCCCGTACGGGGAGGCCGACGCCTGCGTCTCCTACGGCGCCGCCACCTGCACCGACAACGGCCTGCGGTTCGGGGGCTCCCTCCCCTGGGAGTCGAGCATCCTGGACTTCACCGGCATGGCGCAGTCGCAGTCCTGGCAGGTCACCCCGTCGCTGGACACCATCAAGCAGGTGATGGCGGAGATCGGCGACCCGAGCAAGGTCGTCCTCCACGTCTACTTCCGGCAGCCGTTCGTGCTGGACGAGGCGAGCGGCCTGCGGGATGCCGGTGCGATCGTCGCCGGGTTCGGCATGAGCGACCGGGCCCTGCTCGACGTCCTGTCCGGGAAGTTCGCGCCCCAGGGCAGGATGCCGTTCGCCCTGGCCGGCACCCGGCGCGCCGTGGAGGAGCAGCTGAGCGATCTCCCGGGCTACCGGGAGACGACCGACGGTGAGCTGTTCTCCTTCGGGCACGGCCTGACCTACTGATCCACCGCACACGCACGGGCCGGTCCGGGATCTCCCGGGCCGGTCCGTTGCCATGTGTTGCCGGGGGCGCCTTGTCCGATTCCCGGACGAGGGCGCATGGTGCGGACATGACCCGGACTCTCGACCCCGTCGCGGATCTCGCGCGGCAGGCGGCGACCGTCGGCGGACCCCAGGAGGTCCTCACCGACGAGCAGGTTGCCGACTTCGTGCAGGAACAGCTGGCGGCACAGGACCTCGACGGCCGCAGCGTCTGCGTGATCATCCCGGACGCCACGCGCAGCTGCCCGCTGCCGCTGCTCCTCACCGCGGTGCACGGGGCGCTCGCCGGCCGGGTGAGCCGGCTGACCGCACTGGTCGCGCTGGGTACCCACGCCGCCATGACCGAGGCTCAGCTGGGGCGGCACCTCGGCCACCCCGTCGGCGAGCCGGCCGCGCGCTATCCCGGCATGACGGTGCTCAACCACGCCTGGTGGGACCCGCAGACGTTCGTCTCCCTCGGCACCATCCCCGCCGAGCGGGTGGCCGAGCTCTCGGAAGGCCGGCTGCACGAGGGCGTGGACGTCCGCCTGAACCGCGCGGTGGTCGAGCACGACGTCGCGCTCGTCGTCGGGCCGGTCTTCCCCCACGAGGTCGTGGGCTTCTCCGGGGGCAACAAGTACTTCTTCCCCGGCGTCGCCGGGCAGGAGGTCATCGACCTCTCCCACTGGCTCGGCGCCCTGATCAGCAGCGCCGAGATCATCGGCACGACGGGCATCACCCCGGTGCGCGCACTGATCGACGAGGCGGCCGCCCTGATCCCGTCCGAGACCCTGGCGCTGTGCGTCGTCGCCCAGTCCGGTACCGGCGCCCTGCACGCAGCGGCCTTCGGCGATCCGCGGTCGGCGTGGGCTGCGGCTGCGAGCGTCTCCGCGGAGACCCACGTGCGCTATCTGGACGCGCCCGTGCGCCGGGTGCTGTCGGTCATGCCGACGAAGTACGACGACATCTGGACCGCCGCCAAGGGCTTCTACAAGCTGGAGCCGGTCGTCGCGGACGGCGGGGAGGTCATCGTGTACGCCCCGCACATCACCGAGATCTCCGTCGTGCACCCGGAGATCTACGAGATCGGCTACCACTGCCGTGACTACTTCGTGGCGCAGTGGGACCGCTTCAAGCACGTGCACTGGGGCGTGCTGGCGCACTCCACCCACCTACGGGGGGCGGGCACCTACGACGCCGAGCACGGCGAGCAGTTCCGGGTACGGGTGACGCTGGCCACCGGCATCCCCGAGGACGTCGTCCGGGCGGCGAACCTGGACTACCTCGACCCGGCGGAGGTCGACGTGGCCGCCTTCGCCGCGGACGGCGAGACCCTCGTCGTCCCGGACGCCGGTGAGGTCCTCTTCCGGCTGCGCTGAGCGGTCGAGCCCCGCACCACCAGGCGCACCGGCAGGACGACCGCCTGGCCGGCCTGCTCCGGGACGCGTTGGGCGCCCGGCTCCGAGCGGCGGCTCGCGGTGCCACTGATCATCGCGAGCAGGTGCTTGGTCGCCGTCGCACCCTCGGTGTGCAGGGGAGCGGCGACGGTCGTCAGTCCCGGGGTGATGAGGTCGGCGGCGAAGATGTTGTCGAAGCCGACCACGCTGACGTCCTGCGGCACCCGGACGCCCCTGGCCGCCAGGCCGCGGATGAGGCCGATGGCGAGTTGGTCGTTGTAGGCGATCACCGCTGACGTCGGCGAGGTCCCCATCTCCTCGGCCGCGCGCACGCCACCCTGCACATCCGGGGTGAAAGGCCCGATGCGGCCCACCCGCAGGTGCAGCTCCAGCGCGACCTCGCGCAGTGACCGCCACCGCATGCCGTCGGCCCAGGACGCCTCGGGGCCGGCGACGTAGGTGATGTGCTGGTGGCCCAACTCGGCCAGGTGCTCGGCGGCCCCGCGGATCCCACGGGCGTTGTCGGGCACCACGCAGGGCACGTCCACGACGGCGCGGTTGAGGACCACCACCGGCTTCTGCTTGGACACCATGCGGATCGCCGAGTCCGACATCCGGGAGCCCGCCAGCAGGATGCCGTCGACGGTGGGCATGGCCCGCTCCAGCGCGGCCCGCTCGATCCGGCCGGACTCCTGGGTGTCGGCGAGCAGGATCGTGAACCCCGCGCGGGTGGCCGTGGCCTGGGCCCCGAGGATCACCTCCGCGTAGAACGGGTTGGCGATGTCGGGGACGACGAGCGCGATCATGCCGGTGCGGGCCGTCGACAGCGCCCGGGCCAGCGGATTCACCCGATAGCCGAGCTCCTCGGCGACGCGCCGGATCCGTTCGGCCGTGGCCGCGTTGACGCGCCCGGGCCGGGAGAACGCCCGTGAGACGGTGGACGGCGCGACCCCGGCCCGCCGGGCCACGTCGTAGATGGTCACCTTGCCCGGGACCGGCGCCTCTTCCTGGTGCTCGAGCATCACGCGGCCCTCCTCCGACGCTGCCGGCCGGGGTCACCGTAGGGACCCGGGTGAACGTGCGGCAAGCGGTAGCCATCATGCTGGGCAACACATGGCAACCAGTTGCCACGCGATTACGCTGCCTGGCTAGATGGGCGCGGCCCCGACTCCCACGGGCCGTTGAGCAGGCAGCGACGCCCACTCGGATCGCTCGACTACAGAACAGGATGTGCCATGCGCACGACGACGACGTCTCTCGCGGGAGTGCTGAGCGCAGCCGCCCTCTTCCTCGCGGCCTGCGGTGGCGGCGAGGGTGCGGAGGCCTCCGGCGGCTCGGGCTCTGGTTCGGAGGGGGGCGAGGGTCGCGCGCTGCGCCTTGCGCTCAACCAGACCGAGCAGCACCCGTCGTACCTGGCCCTGGACTCCTTCGGGCAGCGCCTGAGCGAGGCGACCGACGACCGCTGGTCGATCGAGGTCTTCGCCAACGAGACGCTGGGCGCTCAGGCGGAGGCGCTGCAGCTGGTGAGTTCCGGCGCCGTGGACATGGCCATCGTCTCCGGGACCCAGCTCGAGAACCTCGACGAGGACTTCGTCGTCTTCAACCTGCCCACGGTCTTCGACTCGGTGGAGCAGCAGATGAGCGTCGTCAACGACCCGGACGTGGTCGGGGACCTGTACTCCTCGCTGGAGAGCTCGGAGAACATCACCGTCGTCGGCGGATTCACCCAGGGCACCCGCAGCGTCTACACCACGGACGGTCCGGTGGAGACGCCGGAGGACCTGGCGGGCAAGAAGATGCGGGTCCAGGAGAGCGACCTGCACCTGTCGATGATGGAGGCCATGGGCGGTTCCCCGACCCCGCTGGCCTTCGGTGAGGTCTACACGGCGCTGCAGTCGGGCGTCATCGACGGGGCGGAGAACAACGAGGTCTCCTACTTCACCCAGAAGCACCACGAGGTGGCGCCCTTCTACTCCCGCACGAACCACCTCGTCGGGCTGGACTACCTCATCATCAACACCGGCGTGCTGTCGGAGATGTCCGAGGAGGACCGGGCCGCCTTCGACGAGGAGTGGACCGCCGCCCACGAGGAGCACACCCAGCTGTGGACGGAGGCCACGGAGCAGGCGATCGCCGACGCCGAGGCGGCCGGGGCGACCTTCTCCGAGGTGGACACCGACGCGTTCAACGCGGTGCTCGAGCCCCTCGTCGACGAGTTCCTGACGACCGACTCGCAGCGCGCCCTCTACGACGCCGCACGCGGGAACTGACCTCTCCCATGGAGGCGATCAGGGCGAGGGTCGACAAGGTCCTCGCCGCGGTGTCCATCGGCCTGTTCGTGGTGCTGCTGGTCGTGGTCTGCTGGCAGGTGCTGTCGCGCCAGGTCCTGCAGACGCCGGCGGCCTGGACCGAGGAGACGGCGCGCTACCTGTTCGTGATCCTGGCGCTGCTGTCCGCGTCGCTGGTGTTCTCCGAGCGCGGGCACATCGCCGTCGAGATCCTCATGGCTCGTTTCCCGGTGCGGGTGCAGAAGGTCGTCGCGGTGCTGGTCGAGCTCCTCGTGATCTTCTTCGCGCTCTACGTGCTCGTCCTCGGGGGCTACCGGGTCGCCGAGAACTCCTGGAACCAGGGGCTCTCCGCGATCCCGGTGTCGGTGGGGCAGATGTATCTGGTGCTCCCGCTCGCAGGGGTGCTGATCACCTTCTACTCGCTCTGCCACCTGCGCGGGCTGCTGCGCGGCACCACCGGGCCGGTCCCCGAGGGCGACGTCGTCGCCGCCGACGTCTGAGAGAAGTCATGGACACCGCAACACTGGTCGCCCTCGTTCTCGTGGGCGGCATGGTCCTGCTGATCGCCCTCGGGGTCCCCATCGCCGTGGCGATGGGGCTCCCGTCTGCGGTGGCCACCATGGTGCTCCTCGGGTGGGACGGCGCCGCGCTGACCTCGGCGCAGCGCCTCTTCTCCGGCAGCAACTCCTTCGCTCTGCTCGCCATCCCGTTCTTCGTCCTGGCCGGGGGGCTGATGAATGCGGGCGGGTTGGCGAGGAGACTCATCGACTTCGCCCTGGTGGTGGCCGGCCGGCTCCCCGCCTCCCTGGCCCAGACCACGGTCGTGGCCAACACGCTGTTCGGTGCCGTCTCGGGTGCCTCGGTCGCCTCCGCCGCCGCGGTCGGGTCGGTGCTCGCTCCCCGGATGAAGGAAGAGGGGTACGACCCCGCCTTCTCGGCCGCGGTGAACGCCGCCGCCTCGCCGACCGGCATGCTCATCCCGCCCAGCAACACGTTCATCATCTACTCGCTGGTGTCCGGCACCTCCGTCGCCGCGCTCTTCATGGCCGGTATCGGCCCTGGGCTGCTCTGGTCGGGGATCTGCGTGCTGATGGTCGCGCTCTATGCGCGCAAGCGTCCGGAGCTGCGGGCCACGGAGCGACCCACCCTGCGGCAGGGGCTGCTCGTGCTGTGGCGGGCGGTACCGGCCCTCTTCATGATGGTGGTCGTCGTCGGGGGCATCCTCGTCGGCGCCTTCACCGCGACGGAGTCCGCGGTCATCGCGGTGGTGTACGCACTCGTCGCCGGGTTCGCCACCCGGACGCTGAAGGTGGGGGCGCTTCCGGGGGTCATCCTCGAGGCGGCCAAGACGACCGCGATCGTCATGCTGCTGATCGGGGTCTCCGGGATCCTGGCCTGGGTGATGTCGTTCGCCCGGATCCCCACCCTGGTCAGCGACGCCATGCTCGGCCTCACGGACAACAAGGTCCTCGTGCTGCTGATGATCATGGTGGTCCTGCTGATCGCCGGGACGGTGATGGACCCGACCCCGGCCATCCTCATCTTCACGCCGATCTTCCTGCCGATCGTGACCGGTCTGGGGGTCAGCCCGATCCACTTCGGCGCGATGATGGTGTTCAACATGTGCCTGGGCAACATCTCGCCGCCGGTGGGCAACAACCTGTTCGTCGCGGCCCGGGTCGCCGGTGTGAAGGTCGAACCGGTGATCGGCCGGCTGATGCCGATGTTCTACGCGCTCACGGCGTCCCTGTTCATCGTGACGTTCGTCCCGGAGCTGTCGATGTGGCTCCCGGAGCAGCTGGGTCTGATCAACGCTCCCTGACCGCCTCGCGGCCGGGTGCCGGGTCTGACTACAGCCCCAGGGCCGCTGACATCTCCGCGCGGAGCTGGTCGAGCTCGTCCTCGCCGCGGCCACGGGCTGCGATGAGGCCGGCGTCCTCGTGCACCGGCACCACGGTCTCCAGGTAGGCCTTGAGCTTCGGTTCCGTGCCACTCGGGCGCACGATCACCCGGACGCCGTCGCCGAGCAGCCGCACGGCATCCACGGGCGGGTCCTCCAGCGCCAGGTCGGCGAAGGCCACCTCCCGGCCGAGCAGCGTGGCCGGGGGAGCGGAACGGAGCCGGGTCATCGCGTCCGAGATCAGCGACAGGTCCTCGACCCGCACCGACAGCTGCCCGGTCACGAAGAGCCCGTGCTCGTTCGCCAGCTCGTCCAGCCGGTCCAGCAGCGTGCGGCCGTCGGCCTTCAGTTCGGCGGCCAGCAGGGCGACGGCGAGCGACGCCGAGATCCCGTCCTTGTCCCGGACCACGGACGGCGCCACCGCATAGCCCAGCGCCTCCTCGTAACCGAACACCAGCAGTGCGCCGTCCGAGCCGGCCCGGATGATCCACTTGAAGCCGGTGGGGGTCTCCGCCGTCGGCTGCCCGGCTGACTGCGCGATCACGTGCATCAGCGAGCCGCTGACCAGCGACGACGCGTACGTCCCGCGGACACCGCGGCGCAGCAGCCAGTCGGCCAGCAGGGCGCCCACCTCGTCGCCGGTCAGCTGCCGGCCGCCGCAGACCACGGCGCAGCGGTCGGCGTCCGGGTCCTCGGCGATCGCGACATCGGCACCGATCCGTGCGGCCAGCGCCTTGAGCAGGTCGGTCGCGCCCGGCTCCTCCGGGTTGGGAAAGGCGACGGTCCGGAAGGTGGGGTCGGGGGCGTCCTGCTCGGGCACGCCGACCGGCTCGGCCAGCCCGGCGGCGGCGAACACCGCCCGCGTCGTCTCGGCACCCACCCCGTGCAGCGCGGTGTAGGCGACGGTCAGGTCGCCACGAGACGGCACCCGCGACGGCTCGAGTGCCTCGGTCACCGCGGCCACGTAGTCGGCCTGGACGTCGTCCCCGAGGGTCAGCCAGTCGTCGGACAGCGGCACCTCACGCGCCGGCCCGGTCGCGGCGATCGCGGACTCGATCAGCCGGTCGGCCGGCGGCACCAGCTGCGCGCCGTCCCCGAGGTAGACCTTGTAGCCGTTGTCGTCGGGGGGGTTGTGGCTGGCGGTCACCATCACGCCGGCTGCGCACCCCAGGTGCCGGACGGCGAAGGAGAGCACGGGCGTCGGCAGCGCCTTCGGCAGCACCTGGACGGCGAACCCGGCGGCGGCCAGCACCGCGGCCGAGATGTGCGCGAACTCGTCGGACCGCCGGCGGGCGTCGAAGCCGATCACCACGCCGGCGCCCGCGTGCCCGGAGTCGGCGAGATGGCGGGCCAGCCCCGCGGCGGCGCGGGTGACGACGGCGGCGTTCATCCCGGCCGGGCCGGCGCGCAGCGGGCCGCGCAGGCCGGCCGTCCCGAAGGTCAGTGGCCCGGCGAACCGGCGGGCGAGCTCCTCCCGGTTCCCCGCCTCGATCAGCGCCTCGATCTCGGCGCGGTCACCGTCGTGCGGGTCGGCGTCGGCCCAGGCGCGGGCGGTGGCGAGCAGGTCGTCGGTCATGCCGGGAAGTTCTCCGTGTCGAAGGCTGCGGTCGTGTACTCGCCGCCGACGCGGCTGTGCACGGGATCGGTGGGGTCGGGCTCGCCGTGCACCTCGAGCAGCGCCTCGGCGTAGACCTCGGCGTCGTCCTGTGGCTCGTAGCCCAGCGCACGGGCGGCGGTGAGGTCCCACCAGTTGCGGGTGTTGGCCGAGACACCCCACACGACGGAGAAACCGGGTGCCGGTGCCTTCAGGGCGGCGTCCACGAGGGAGACGGTGTCGGCGGGGGAGAGCCAGGTGCACAGGTGGCGGACCGTCGTCGGCTCCGGGAACGCGCTGCCGATGCGCAGGCAGACGACGTCCAGGCCGTACCGGTCGTGGTAGAGCGAGCCGAGCGCCTCCATCGTCACCTTGGCGACGCCGTAGTAGGTGTCCGGCCGCGGCGGGGCGTCCTGCTCCCGGAGCAGCCCCTCGGCCGGTCGTGGTGTGTATCCGCTGGCGTGGTTGCTGCTGGCCAGGACCACGCGCGGGACGCCGGCCCTTCGGGCCGCCTCGAGTGTTGCGTAGGTGCCGTCGATGTTCGCGTGGCTGATGGCCGGCCAGGTCGACTCCCCGACGACGCCGGCCAGGTGGACCACGGCCGCGACGCCGTCCGCCGCGTCGACCATCGCGGCGAGGTCGGTGACGTCGGCGACGACCTGCTCCTCGCCGGGACGCTCGTCGGCCACCGGGACGACGTCGAGGCAGCGCACCGCCCAGCCGCGCTCGGGCAGTCCGCCGCGCAGCACGGTGCCGATCCGGCCGGCGGCGCCGGTGACCAGGACGGGACCGCTCATGCAAGGCGCCCGATGAAGTCGACGAGGAACTGCCCGAGCCGACCCGCGGCGGCCTTGCCCGCGGCGAGGACCTCCTCGTGGTCCAGCTTCTCGCCGGTGATGCCCGCCGCGGCGTTGGTGACCATCGAGAGCCCGAAGATCTCCATGCCCGCCGCCCGTGCGGCGATCGCCTCCAGCGCCGTCGACATGCCGACGAGGTCCGCACCGAGCGTCCGCAGCATCCGGATCTCGGCCGGGGTCTCGTAGTGCGGGCCGGGGAGCGCGGCGTACACGCCCTCCGTGAGCGTGGGGTCCAGCTCGCGGGCCAGGGACCGCAGTCGCTGCGAGTAGAGATCGGTGAGGTCGACGAAGTCAGCCCCCACCAGCGGGGACCGCGCGGTCAGGTTCAGGTGGTCGCTGATGATCACGGCCTGGCCGACCCGGTGGTCCGGGGCGAGCCCGCCGGCGGCATTGGTGAGGACGACGGTCTTCACGCCCGCGGCGGCCGCGGTGCGGATCCCGTGCACGACCGGGTCGACGCCCCGGCCCTCGTAGAAATGGGTCCGGCCGAGGAAGAGCAGCACGCCGCGGTCGCCCACCCGCACGGAGCGGACCTCACCACCGTGCCCCACGGCGGTGGGGGCGGCGAACCCGGGGAGGTCGCCGATCGCGACCGAGGCGGCGGCGGGACCGAACGCGTCGGCGGCCGGTGCCCAGCCGGACCCCATGACCACCGCCACGTCGTGCGGCCCGCCCAGTGCGGCGGTGAGGTCCTTGGCCGCCATGGCGGCGAGGGATGTGGGATCGGTTCCGGGAGCCTGGTTCACGCACGGACGCTAACGCAGCGACCGAGAGCAACAGTGCGACCGTCGCCCACGGCGGCGAGGATCGGGGCATGACGGCGAGCGGACGCGGTACCCAGCCGACGCTCACCGGCCGGCGGGTGTGCCTGCGGCCGTGGCGGACCGACGACGCCGACGCTGTGTTCGCCGCCTGCCAGGACCCGGAGATCCAGCGGTGGACGCAGGTGCCGGTGCCCTACGCGGCCGAGCACGCACGGGAGTTCGTCGGCGCGGTGGCGCCGCGGACCTGGACCGACGGCGGCGCGCTGTTCGCCGTCGAGCTGCTCGACGGCGGGCCGCTGGTCGGCAGCATGGGCCTCTCGCCGCCGCGCGACGGCGTGGGGGAAGCCGGCTACTGGACCGCTCCCGGGCAGCGCGGCCGGGGACTCACCGGCGAGGCGCTCCGCGTCCTCAGCGACTGGGCCCTCGACGCCGTCGGCGTCCACCGGGTCGAGCTGCTGGTCGACCCGGCCAACACCGGCTCGCGCCGGGTGGCGGAGAGCGCCGGCTTCCTCGCCGAGGGGACGATCCGGCAGCGCTTCCGCTTCCGCGGGCAGCCGAGCGACCTCGTCCTCTACGCCCGGCTGGCGGTGGACCGGAGGTCCTGATCCGCCGGGGGAGTGATCTTGCTCCGTCGAGGGGTGCCAGGCGGTGTTCGATCCTAGACTTCCGACGTGCAGATCCCGTTCCGCTCCTCCGAGCGTGCCAGCCTGGGCGTCGAGTGGGAGCTGCAGCTCATCGACCGGGAGACCCGGGAGCTGACGGCCGGTGCGAACGAGATCCTCGAGGAGATCTCGCTCGACGGCGCTGCGGAGCACCCGAAGGCCAAGCACGAGCTGCTGCAGTCGACGATCGAGATCATCACCGGGGTCTGCACCACGGTCGAGGAGGCCAAGTCCGACCTCGGGGGCACGCTGGCCGAGGTGAGCGCCGCCGCCGAGCGCCGCGGGCTGGGACTGCTGTGCGCCGGCACGCACCCGTTCACCGACTGGCAGACCCAGCTCATCTCCCCCAAGGAGCGCTACCTCCAGCTCGTCGAGCGCATGCAGTGGCTGGCCCGGCGGCTGCAGATCTTCGGTGTCCACGTGCACGTCGGTGTCCGGTCGCCGGAGAAGGTCATGCCGATCGTCAACGCGCTGTGCCAGTACGTCCCGCACTTCCTGGCCCTCTCGTCGTCCTCGCCGTTCTGGGTCGGCTGCGACACCGGGCTGGCGTCGTCCCGGACGAAGGTCTTCGAGGGCATGCCGACGGCGGGGCTGCCGTACCAGCTCGCCGGCTGGGAGGAGTTCGAGTCCTACATGGAGACGCTGATCTCGACCAACGCCATCGAGAGCGTCCGTGAGGTGTGGTGGGACATCCGACCGCACCCGGGCTTCGGGACCGTCGAGCTGCGCATCTGCGACGGGCTGCCCACCCTCGACGAGATCGGGGCGGTCGCCGCGATGTCCCAGTGCCTGGTCGAGCAGTTCGACACCCAGCTCGACCGCGGCTACACCCTGCCGACACCACTGGGCTGGGTGCTGCGGGAGAACAAGTGGCGCGCGGCCCGCTACGGCCTCGACGCCGACATCGTCGTCGACGAGAAGGGCACCGTCCGCCCCGTGCGGCAGGCGATCCTGGACCTCGTCGAGGACCTCACCCCGACGGCGAAGCGGCTCGGCTGCGAGGCGGAGCTCCTCGACGTCGAGCGGGTCCTCGCCGTCGGCGCCTCCTACCAACGGCAGCGGGCGGTGGCCGCCGCCTCCGGTGGGGATCTCAGGGCGGTCGTGGACAGCCTGCTCGCCGAGTTGCGCGATGGCCTCCCCACCCACCCCGAGCCCTCCTCGGGCCCGGCCGGACCGGTGCCCGGCCCCGCCGAGTGCGCCGGAGGGCACGCGGCATGACGCCGGTCGTGGAGAAGCTCGGAGCGGCCGTCGACGAGTGGGTGACCGCCAACCACCCTCAGCTCGTCGCCACGCGACGACACCTGCACGCCCATCCCGAACTGGGCTACGCGGAGTTCGAGACCACCTCGTTCCTCGAGCAGCGGCTGCGCCACCACGGCCTCACGCCGCGCCGGCTGCCGACGGGTACCGGGCTGGTCGTGGACGTCGGCTCCGGCGGGGTGGGTGGGGGACCGATCGTCGTCCTGCGGGCCGACATCGATGCCCTGCCGTTGGCCGACCTCAAGGACGTGCCCTACGCCTCCACCCGCGACGGGCTCTGCCACGCCTGCGGTCACGACGTGCACACCACCGTCGTCCTCGGTGTGGCGATCGCTCTGGCATCGATGGACGGCCTGCCCGGCACCGTCCGCTGCGTCTTCCAGCCCGCGGAGGAGACGGTTCCCGGGGGTGCCACCGAGGTGGTGGCCTCCGGCGTCCTGGACGGGGCGTCGCGGGCGTTCGCGCTGCACTGCGACCCGTCCATCCCGGCCGGCAAGATCGGCCTGCGCACCGGCGCGATCACCGCCGCGTGCGACCGCATGGACGTCACGCTCACCGGACCCGGCGGGCACACCGCCCGCCCGCAGCTCACCGTCGACCTGGTGGACGCGCTCGGGCGGCTGATCACCGACCTCCCGGCGCTGCTCTCCCGGCAGGTGGACCCGCGCGCGGGCATGTCGCTGGTTTGGGGCTCGGTCAACGCCGGGATCGCGGCCAACGCCATTCCGCAGCGGGGCCAGCTGCGGGGCACCTTGCGCGTGCTCGACCGGGAGGCGTGGACCGGTGCCGAGGAGCTGCTGCGCTCCCTGGTGGAGCGGGTCGCCGCGACGACCGGGGCCGAAGTGGACGTCGACTACATCCGCGGCGTGCCACCGGTGATCAACGACCCGCGCTCGGTGGCGCTGCTGCGCTCGGCGGCCATCGACACCGTGGGCACCGACCACATCGTGCTCTCGCCGCAGAGCATGGGCGGGGAGGACTTCGGCTGGTTCGCCGACCTCATGCCCATCGCGCTGGCCCGGCTGGGCACCCACGGCGGCGGCGCCCCCCTCGACCTGCACCGGGGCACGTTCGACGTCGACGAGCACGCGATCGGCGTCGGCGTCCGCCTGCTGGCCCGCACCGCGCTGCACGCCCTGGAGGCCGACGCGGGGCCGCGTCCCATCGGTACGCCGCCACCCGCGCGCACCCGGCGCCCGGCGCCCGGCGACACTTCTGCCCGACGAGCCGTTGACGAGAGGCGGGAACCCGACGATGAGTTCCACCGACCAGCAGGCTGACGCACCGGCGCGGGCCGATGCGGAAGTGCCGGCCGAGCACGAGGTCCCCAGCGACCTCGCGCTGGCCGCCGAGTTCGACCCGGTGACGCGCGACCAGTGGCGCGCCCTCGTCGCCGGCGTCCTCCGCAAGTCCGGCCGGGAGGAGCTGCCCGACCCGGTCGAGGACGCGCTGAGCCGGACCGTGGCCACCGGCGTGCGGGTCGCCCCCCTCTACACCGCCGAGGACGCCGCCGACCTGCCCACGGCGGTCGGCGTCCCCGGCCTCGCGCCGTTCGTGCGAGGCTCCCGCGCCGGCGCCCATCCGGAGAGCGGTGTGCCGGGGGGCTGGGACGTCCGCCAGCGGCACGCCCACCCCGACGTCGCCGTCACCAAGGAGGCGATCGCCGCCGACCTGGAGAACGGCGTCACCTCGTTGTGGCTCGAGGTCGGCGAGGGCGCGGTGCCGGTCGACTCGCTCGCCGAGGTGCTCTCCGACGTCTTCCTGGACCTGGCGCCGGTGACGGTGTCCGGTGGGCTGCCGGCCGCCGAGGCGTTCCTCGCCCTCGCCGAGGGCCGTGACCTGGCCCCCGGTGGCTCGCTGGGCCTGGACCCGCTGGGTCTGCAGGCGGCGACGGGGGAGCCGCAGGACCTCACCGGCCTCGCCGACGTCGCCCGGCGGGCCGCTGACCACCCCGGTCTGCGGACGGTCGTCGTCGACGCCACGGTGTTCGCCGACGCCGGGGCATCGGTGGTGGAGGAGATCGGCTGCTCGCTGGCGGCCGGGGTCGCCTATCTGCGGGCGCTGACCGGCTCCGCCGACGGGGGGCAGGGTCTCCCGCTGGACGAGGCCTTTGCGCAGCTGGAGTTCCGCTACAGCGCCAGCGCCGACCAGTTCACGACCATCGCGGGGCTGCGCGCCGCCCGCCGGCTCTGGGACCGCGTCGGCGAGGTCAGCGGTGCCTCGCCCGGCGCCCGCGCCCAGCGCCAGCACGCCGTCACCTCCTCGGTGATGACGACGAAGCGCGACCCCTGGGTCAACATGCTGCGCACCACGGTGGCCTGCTTCGCCGCGGGCGTGGGTGGCGCCGACGTCGTCACGGTGCAGCCGTTCGACGCCGCGCTCGGCCTGCCGGATTCCTTCTCCCGGCGGATCGCCCGCAACACGCAGAACCTGCTGGTGGAGGAGGGGCATCTCGCTCGCGTCCTCGATCCGGCCGGAGGCTCCTGGTACGTCGAGTCGCTGACCGACCAGCTGGCCCAGGCCGCGTGGGACTGGTTCACCGAGATCGAGCGGTCCGGCGGTCTGGTGGCGGCACTGGACTCAGGGCTGGTGCGCGACCGCATCGCCGCCGCCTGGGAGGCCCGGACGCGGCGGATCGCCACCCGGAAGGACCCGATCACCGGCGTCAGCGAGTTCCCGAACCTGGCCGAGAAGCTGCCGGCGCGGGAACCGTCCCGTGCTGCTCGGCCCTCCGGAGGACTGCCCCGGGTGCGGGCCGCGCAGGACTTCGAGGAACTGCGGGACCGTGCCGACGCCGCTGTGCAGTCCGGACCGGGGCAGCGGCCGGCGGTCTACCTCGCCACGATCGGCCCGATCGCCCGGCACACGGCCCGGGCCACCTTCGCCGGCAACCTGTTCCAGGCCGGCGGGCTGGACACCCCGTCCGGTGACGGGCTGGACGGCTTCGCCGGGGCCGGGACGACGGTCGCCTGCATCTGCGGGACGGACAAGGACTACGCCGAGTCCGCGGCCGCGCTGGCCGGGGAGCTGCGGGAGGCCGGCGCCACCCAGATCTGGCTGGCCGGGAAGCCCGGCCTCGCCGTCGACGGCGTCGACGGGTATGTCTTCGCCGGGTGCGACGCCCTCAGCGTGCTGCGCACCGTCCACGAGCTGTTCGGCCACGGTGACCACGATGGCCCCCAGGGAGGTCAGGCATGAGCGCGATCCCCGACTTCGGTTCCGTCGAGCTCGGCCGCCCGGCGGCCAGGACGTCAGCCGACGACTGGGCCAAGGCATTCAAGGAGACGACCGGCCGCGGGGTCGAGGAGGCGACCTGGGAGACGCCTGAGGGCATCGCCGTCCCGCCGCTGTTCACCCCGGCCGACCTGTCCGGGTTGGACTTCCTCGACACCTATCCCGGTATCGCGCCCTTCCTGCGCGGCCCCTACCCGACGATGTACACGACTCAGCCGTGGACGGTCCGGCAGTACGCCGGGTTCTCGACCGCGACGGAGTCCAACGCGTTCTACCGGCGCAACCTCGCTGCCGGACAGAAGGGCCTGTCGGTCGCATTCGACCTGCCCACCCACCGGGGCTACGACTCCGACCACCCGCGCGTGGTCGGCGACGTCGGCATGGCCGGGGTCGCGATCGACTCGATCCTCGACATGCGGCAGCTGTTCGACGGCATCCCGCTGGACCGGATGAGCGTCTCGATGACGATGAACGGCGCCGTGCTGCCGGTGCTGGCGCTCTACATCGTCGCCGCCGAGGAGCAGGGGGTGACCCCGGACCGGCTGACCGGGACCATCCAGAACGACATCCTCAAAGAGTTCATGGTGCGCAACACCTACATCTATCCGCCCAAGCCCTCGATGCAGATCATCAGCGACATCTTCGCGTTCACCTCGCAGCAGATGCCGCGGTACAACTCGATCTCGATCTCCGGCTACCACATCCAGGAGGCCGGGGCGACGGCCGATCTGGAACTGGCGTACACCCTCGCCGACGGGGTCGAGTACCTGAAGGCCGGCCGGGATGCCGGCATCGACGTGGACGGGTTCGCGCCGCGGCTTTCCTTCTTCTGGGCCATCGGCATGAACTTCTTCATGGAGGTGGCCAAGCTCCGGGCCGGCCGCCTGCTGTGGGCGAAGCTGGTGAAGGAGGCCGGGGCGCAGAGCGCGAAGTCGCTGGCGCTGCGCACCCACTCGCAGACCTCGGGCTGGTCGCTGACCGCGCAGGACGTCTACAACAACGTGGTCCGCACCTGCCTGGAGGCGATGGCCGCCACCCAGGGGCACACCCAGTCGCTGCACACCAACGCCCTCGACGAGGCGCTGGCGCTGCCCACCGACTTCTCCGCCCGGATCGCCCGCAACACCCAGCTGCTGCTGCAGCAGGAGTCGGGGACGACGCGGGTCATCGACCCGTGGGGCGGCTCCGCATACGTGGAGAGGCTCACCTACGACCTGGCCCGCCGCGCGTGGGCGCACATCCAGGAGGTCGCCGAGCACGGCGGCATGGCGCAGGCCATCGACGACGGCATCCCGAAGCTGCGCATCGAGGAGGCGGCCGCCCGCACCCAGGCGCGCATCGACTCCGGCCGGCAGCCGGTGATCGGCGTCAACAAGTACCGGGTCGACGCCGACGAGGCGATCGAGGTGCTGCGCGTCGACAACGCCGACGTGCTGGCCCAGCAGAAGGCCAAACTGGAGCAGTTGCGCGCCGAGCGCGACGGCGGCGCGGTGCAGGACGCGCTGCGGCGACTCACCGACGCCGCACGAGCGGCGGCGGAGGGACGGCGGGACTCGTCGCTGGACTCGAACCTGCTCAAGCTGTCCGTCGACGCCGCCCGCGCCAAGGCGACCGTGGGCGAGATCTCCGACGCGCTGGAGAAGGTCTACGGGCGCCACTCCGGGCAGGTGCGCACGATCTCCGGTGTCTACCGCGACGAGGCAGGAGCATCGGGGCCGATGGAGGAGACCCGCCGCATGGCCGAGGCGTTCGAGGAGGCCGAGGGCCGCCGGCCCCGGATCCTCGTCGCGAAGATGGGCCAGGACGGTCACGACCGCGGCCAGAAGGTCATCGCCACCGCGTTCGCCGACCTCGGTTTCGACGTCGACGTGGGCCCGCTGTTCCAGACGCCGGAGGAGGTCGCCCGGCAGGCGGTCGAGGCCGACGTGCACGTCGTCGGCGTCTCGTCGCTGGCCGCCGGCCACCTCACGCTGGTGCCCGCGCTCAAGGACGCTCTCGTCGAGCTCGGCGCCGACGACGTGATGATCGTCGTCGGCGGGGTCATCCCGCCCGACGACGTGCCCACGCTCGAGGAGATGGGTGCCGCGGCGGTGTTCCTGCCCGGCACGGTCATCGCCGAGGCCGCCCAGGACCTCCTGCGGGCGCTCTCGTCCCGCCTCGGTCACGCATGACGGCCGAAGTGGCGACTGTCGCCGTCCGGGGCGGGGCGTGAGCCGACCGATCGACGTACCCGCGCTCGTCGAGGGGGTGCTGGCCGGCGACCGGCGCGTGATGGCGCGCGCCATCACGCTGGTGGAGTCCCGGCGCGGTGACCACCGGGAGCGGGCACAGGAGCTATTGGTGGAGCTGCTGCCGCACGCCGGGGGAGCCCGCCGGATCGGCATCAGCGGCGTCCCCGGGGTCGGCAAGTCGACCTTCATCGACCAGCTCGGGGTGGACCTCACCAGCGCCGGCTCGAAGGTCGCGGTGCTCGCCGTCGACCCGTCGTCGGCCCGCTCGGGTGGGTCGATCCTCGGCGACAAGACCCGGATGTCGCGGCTGGCGGTCGAGCCGAACGCCTTCATCCGGCCGTCGCCCACCTCGGGCACGCTGGGTGGGGTCGCGCAGGCCACCCACGAGTCGATCGTCGTCGTGGAGGCGGCCGGCTACGACGTCGTGCTGGTCGAGACCGTCGGCGTCGGGCAGTCGGAGATCACCGTCGCCGAGATGGTCGATTCCTTCCTCTTCCTGACGCTCGCCCGCACCGGCGACCAGCTGCAGGGCATCAAGCGCGGCATCCTCGAGATCGCCGACGTCATCGCCGTCAACAAGGCCGACGGCCCGGCCGCCGCGGACGCCCGCAAGGCTGCCCGCGAACTCGCCGGAGCGATCCGGATGCTCCGCGGGCACACCGAGGGTGGCTGGGACGTGCCCGTCATGACCTGCGCCGGGCTGACCGGTGAGGGGCTGGCCGAGGTCTGGGCGAAGCTGGTCGAGCACCAGGACCGGATGAAGGCCTCGGGGGAGTTCGACGATCGGCGACGCACCCAGCAGGTCCGCTGGACCTGGCAACTCGTCCGTGACTCGCTGGAGCACCAGCTGCGCTCCCACCCCGCGGTGCGCTCAGCGGTGCCGAACCTGGAGAAGGCGGTCCTGTCGGGGGACCTGACGCCGGCTCTGGCCGCCCAGCAGATCCTGCAGACCTTCCTCGCCGCCCCGGAGGACGCGCCCGCCGTCACCCCCTGACTTCGGCGGCGATCATGAAGTCGCGGGGGCGGCACACCATGGGACGACGGCGTGTCGCCACGCCGGTTTCATGACCGCAGAGCCTCAGGAGGTCGAGCGGCACTCGCGGGAGCGCAGGGCGGTGACGTAGTCGGTGGGCGCACCTGCCGCCTCGGCGGCGTCAGCGATCCCGCCCAGGTGCCGGGCGGAAGGCAGCCCGCCCTCGAAGGCGTCGAGGACGTAGACGTAGGCGACCTCGTCGCCGGTGAGCGTGTGCACGCGGAGGTGCACCCGCTGGTAGAGCCCCTGGTCGGCGCCTTCCCAGGCGTCCAGCGCGCGCTCGTCGGCCTCGGTGAGGTCGTAGAGCGCGACGAACACGCCGGGACCGGAGTCGTCGTCGGGCACCAGGGTGGCCAGCGCACCGTCCCAGCCGTACTCCTCGGCGCCGAAGGTGAGCCGCCAGCCGCGAACCCACCCGGTGCCGGTGTGCGGGGACGACGGACAGCGGCGCACCATCTGTGCGGGATCCATGTTCGACCCGTAGGCGGCGTAGAGGCCCATTGCGCCGAGACTAACGACCGAACTTGGCAGGCCGAAGGACGGCGGTCACACGTCGCGCGTCCGCACCGGGGAGAATGGGCTCCGACCGTCCGATCAGCACCGGGGAAGGATTCATGACCCGCATCGTCATCATCGGCGGCGGACCGGCCGGCTACGAGGCCGCGCTGGTCGCCGCGCAGCTCGGTGCCGAGGTCACCGTCATCGAGCGGGACGGCATCGGGGGCGCCAGTGTGCTCACCGACTGCGTGCCGTCCAAGACCCTCATCGCTGCCGCCGGCACCATGACGTCGGTGCGCGACTCCGGCGTCCTCGGCCTCCGAGGAGCCGAGCTCGCGACCGTGAACCTGGAGCTGGCGTCGGTGAACAGCCGGGTCAAGGGCCTGGCCATGGCGCAGTCGGCCGACATCCACGCGCGCCTGACCGCCGAGGGCGTGCGCATCGTCGCCGGGCAGGGGCGCCTCTCCGACGAGCTCCGGGGGCTGGCCGCGCACCGCGTGCAGGTCGTCGACGTCGAAGGGAACGTCGCGGAGGAGTTGGAGGGCGATGTCGTCCTCATCGCCACCGGCGCCGACCCCCGGGTGCTGCCCGGGGCCGAGCCCGACGGCGAGCGCATCCTCGATTGGCGCGACGTCTACGACCTCGAGGAGATGCCCGAGCACCTCGTGGTCGTGGGCTCCGGCGTGACGGGTGCGGAGTTCGCCTCCGGTTACCTGGAGGCCGGCGTGCCCGTCACGTTGGTCTCCTCCCGCGACCAGGTGCTGCCCGGCGAGGACGCCGACGCCGCCGCCGTGGTGGAGAAGGTCTTCCAGTCCCGCGGCGGGAAGATCGCCGAGCGGGGCCGCGCAGCCTCGGTGAAGCGCACCGAGAAGGGCGTCCTGGTCGAGCTGACCGACGGGCGCACCGTCGAGGGATCGCACGCGCTCATGACGGTCGGCACCGTCCCGAACACCGCCGGCGTGAACCTCGAGCAGTGCGGGGTGGAGGTCACCGGCTCCGGGCACGTCGTCGTCGACCGGGTCTCCCGGACGTCGGTGCCCGGCATCTACGCCGCCGGTGACGTGACCGGCGTCTTCCAGTTGGCGTCGGTAGCCGCCATGCAGGGGCGGATCGCCATGTGGCACGCCCTCGGTGAGGCCGTCGCCCCGATCAAGCTGAAGACCGTTGCCGCCAACGTCTTCACCCATCCGGAGATCGCCACCGTCGGGGTGCAGGAGAAGAGCCTGCCGGACGCGACCGACGTCGACGTGGTGCGGCTGCCGCTGGCGACGAACGCCCGCGCCAAGATGGGTGACCTGCACGACGGCTTCGTCAAGCTGTTCGCCCGGCGCTCGACGGGCGTGATCATGGGTGGGGTCGTCGTCGCCCCCGGTGCCTCGGAGCTCGTCCTCCCCATCGCGCTCGCCGTCACCAAGGGGCTGACGGTGGCCGACCTGGCGCAGACGTTCGCCATCTACCCGTCGCTGTCGGGCTCGATCACCGAGGCCGGTCGCCGCCTGATGGGGGCCGACCACCTCGCCTGAGAACGATCCCGCGCGGAACGGGCGGGGGAGCAGCGGCAACTGAGCCGGATGTGACGAGCGCTCCGCTCAACACCGGCAGTTCGGTGCCGACGGGCGTGGGCACCGCCGATGTCAGGGTGGATGTCTGCTGCCCGGTCCGCCCCCGCCCCTGCTGCTCGCCGGCGGCTGCTGCGCTCGTTCTCCGTGGCCGCCGCGGTCCTCTCCGGGATCGTCGCCCCGGCGGTCCTGCCCGGTGCCGTCGCCGCGGCCGAGGAGCCGGCCGGGACGACGGTCGTCGGCAGGCTGGTGCAGGCCTGGGCCGAGGCCGCTCCCGGGGAGATCGCCGCCGGCCACGCCCATGAGGGGCCGATGAGCTGGGTCCAGCCCGCGCAGGGCGACCCGGTCCTGATCGACACCGGGGGCGTCGAGGGGGTGCCGGCCGGCTCGACCGTCGCGGTCACCGTCGAGGGACCCACCCCGGACCACTCCGAGGACGGGGGAGCGGAGGCCTCGCCCGTCGTGGACACCACGGTCCTCGCTCCGCCGGTGGTCACGCCGGCCCCGGCGTCGGCCCGGTTCACCAACGAGGTGACCGTGGCGATGGTCGCCCCCGCCGGCTCGGACCCGAAGGGCGACGGCACTTCGCTCGAGCAGGTCGTCGCGGCGGTGAACGACCGCGTCGCGCCGTTCTGGTCGGAGCAGACCGACGGCGCCATCTCCCTGGGCGTCACCGCCGCCCACGGCTGGGCCGCGGCCCCCGTGAACTGCGAGAAGCCGGGTCTGCTCTGGGACGAGGTCGCGGCACGGGTGGGGTTCGTGCCGGGCCCCGGCAAGCACCTCCTGCTCTACGTCAGCCGTTCCTCGGACTGTGGCTACGCGCTCGCCGAGGTAGGCAGCGCACCCTCCAGCGGCGGCCGGATGTACGTCCGGGACACCGCGACCTCCGTGATCGCCCACGAGTTCGGCCACAACTTCGGACTCGGGCACTCCTCGGGCGAGCAGTGCGACGCGACCGTGGAAGGCGGCTCCTGCCGCACGGTGGGCTACCGCGACTACTACGACGTGATGGGCGTCTCGTGGTCGCAGCTGGGCTCCCTCAACGCTCCGCAGGCCGCCCTGCTCGATGCGCTCCCGGTGGCCCAGCAGCAGTCGATCCCCGTCTCGGGGAGCGCGGCCACCGTCACCCTGGCGCCGCTCGCCGGGCGCGACGGGACACGTGCCATCCGGCTCACGGACGCCGAGGGCGTCGACTACTGGCTGGAGTACCGAACGGCTACCCGCCGTGACGGCTGGCTGGCCGACCCCGCCAACCGCTTCGGCCTGGAGTCCGGTGTGCTGCTGCGCCGCGCGGGTGGCCTGCCGGACACGTCCGTCCTGCTTGACGCGACGCCGTCCGCCGCCGGCGGCTGGGATGGCGACTACCGCGCCACCCTGCCGGTGGGAACAGCCGTCCCGGTGTCGGGCGGTGACTTCTCCGTCGTGGTGCAGGGCGTGTCGCCGGAAGGTGCCGTCGTGAGCATCACGCCGACGCGGCCGGCCACCGCCGTCACGCCGGCGTCCCCCACCCCCCGGGCCCCGAGGGCGACCGTGCTCCCCGGTACGGGCCCGCCGGCCGCCGAGGCGCCGGTCGCGACCGTCGGGGAGAGCGCTGCCCTGCGGGTGCCGGACCACGCCGGTCTGGGGCAGCGCGCCCCCGTGGCACTCCACTCGTCTGCGGACACGGCGGCGGGGCGCGGCCTCCTGGTGCCGGTGGCCGGGTCCGCCCTGGCGTTCGCCCTGGTGCTCCTCGCCGGCCGGTTGCGTCGTCGGCGCCGCATCGCTGCGTGCTGATGCAACTGCGCTGCGCACGGAGAGTCCTCGGGCGATCCGCGCTGCTGCGGGTGAGATGACCCCGATCCCACTGCCTCTGGAGCCTCCTGTGAGAACTTCCCGTCGACCGCGCGGGGCGCGGCTGGTCGCCGTGTGCCTGTCGGCGGCCGTCGTTCTCCCGGTCCCGGGCTGGGCCACCCCGGCCTCCGCCGACGAGGACGTGACGACAGGCGACACCGTCAGCGGCACGTTCCAACAGGTGTGGCCGGAGTACGAGGATCCACGAACGGCCGCCGAGCACGCGGGTGACGGGCCGCTGAGCTATCTCCGGACATCTGCCGGGGACGTGGTCCGGCTCGACACCGATGACGTCCAGGACCTCGAGGTAGGCGCCACCGTCGAACTGACCGTGGGACGCACCGTCACGGATGCGGCGTCGGCCGAGGGGTACGAGCGGGCGCGCGAGGTACTCGACGCCGAGGTGCTCGCCCCCGCGCCTGCCGCTCCGCCGCTGACCTCGCCGGCGACTCCGCCGTTCACCAACTCCGTGACGGTGGCGATGGTGGTTCCCGCGGGTGGTGCGAGGGACTCCGCCAGTCTCACGGACGTCGTCGCAGCGGTGAACGGGCCGGTCGCCGACTTCTGGGAGCGGGAGACCGACGGGGCGATCCGGTTGGGCGTCACGACCTCGCGCGACTGGATCACCGCCACCGCGGGTTGCTCCGACCCGTACGAGTTGTGGGACGAGGTGGCCGCGAAGGTCGGTTTCACGAGGGGTTCGGGCAAGCACCTCCTGCTCTACGTACCGAACACCGGCCTTCCGGCGTGCTCGTACGGGCTCGCCGAGGTCGGCTCCTCCCCCTCCACCGGCGGTTTCTCCTACGTGCGGGACACCGAGACGTCGGTCCTGGCGCACGAGCTGGGGCACAACTTCGGTCTCGGGCACTCCTCTGGTCTGCTGTGCTCGGGCAGCGGCTACAACAGTGGGTGTTCGGTCGAGGCGTACCGCGACTACTACGACGTCATGGGAGCCTCCTGGGACCAGCTGGGGTCTCTCACCGTCGTCCAGGCGGCTCGGTTCATGCCGGTGAGCTCGCGGTCCTTCGAGCTCACCGGCTCGACCGAGACCGTCACCCTCGCCCCCGTGTCCGGGCGGACCGGCGTCCGGGGCATCGCGATGCGGAACTCCGACGGGAGGACGTACTGGTTGGAGTACCGCCCGTCCAGCGGCCGGGACCAGTACCTGGGGACGCAGGACAACTGGGTCGGCCTGCAGTCCGGTGTGCTCCTCCGGCAGGACACCGAGGGGAACGACACGTCCCTACTCCTCGACGGCACGCCGTCCTCCCCGTCGGCCTGGGAGAGCGACTTCCACGTCGCGCTCCAGGTGGGGGCAACCGTGCGCATCGACGACTACGTGACCGGGGGCGCCTACCGGGTGACGGTGCAAGCCGTCACGGTGGAGGCGGCGACAGTGCGGGTGGAACCGGTGAGCGCGGTCACGCTCGCCCACGAGGCGGCCGGGGGCGACGCCGGCCCCATGGGTGCGCCGACTGCGGCGGAGGTGTGCGGCACCGCGCACGTGACGCGCTACTGCGAGCGCGCCTACGAGAACGGCGGCATCTACTGGACCCACTCGACGGGCGCGCACCTGGTCCGCGGGGAGATCCTCCCGTTCTGGCTCGCGGGCAATGGGTTCTCCGGGGTCTGGGGGTTCCCCTCCACGGACACCGCGTGTGGTCTGGCCGACGGTGGATGTGCCCAGCAGTTCCAGGGCGGGGCAATCTACTGGTCTCCGGGGGCAGGCACGTTCGGGACGTCGGGTCAGATCGGGGAGTTCCACCGTCGCAACGGCGCCCAGGCCGGCCTGCTGGGCTATCCCACGGCACCGGCCGTCTGCGACGCCGACGGGTGCGACCAGCCGTTCGAGGGCGGAACGGTCGTCTGGGAGGAGACTCGAGGCGCCATCGTCGTCCAGGGTCCGTTCCGCGACGCATGGGCATCGGCCGGAGGCCGGTCGGGCTGGCCGGGACCGCCTTCTGCGGCGATGCGGTGCGATCTCGTCCGTGGTGGCTGTAGCCAGCGGTTCGACGGAGGGTGGCTGTACTGGTCCGCAGCCTCCGGAGTGCACGGGGTGTCCGCTCGGATCATGAGTGCGTGGGCTGCCCAGGCCTGGGAACGGGGGTCACTCGGGTACCCGACGGCGGACGAGATCTGCGGTCTGACCGGCGGTGGCTGCCGGCAGAGCTTCGAGGGCGGGACCGTCCTGTGGAGCTCGGCCACCGGGGCTCGCGCCGTAGCCGGCCCCGTTGGCGAGACCTGGGCCGCACAGGGCGCGGAGTCAGGAGTGCTCGGCTACCCCACCGGCAATCAGACCTGCGGGCTGGTCAACGGCGGATGCCTGCAGCAGTTCCAGGGCGGGACGGTGTACAGGACCACCACCACGGGTGCCCACGCCGTCGTCACCGGGCCGGTGGAGAGAACGTGGGGCGCCCAGCGCTGGGAGCAGGGGCCGCTGGGTTACCCCTCGTCGGCGCAGGTCTGTGGCCTGGTCGGCGGTGGGTGCCTGCAGCGGTTCCAGGGCGGCACGATCTACGCCGGTTCCGGGACGGTCGGTCATGTCGTCTCCGGTGCGTTCGCCGCCGCGTGGGCCGCCGAAGGGTCGGACGCCGGACCGCTCGGCCCTCCGACCGGTGACCAGCGCTGCGGGCTGGCCGGCGGTGGCTGCCTGCAGAGTTTCCTCGGCGGGGCCGTTTACCACACGGCGGCGACCGGGGCGCGTGCGGTGCATGGGGCGGTGGCCGGTGCCTTCGCCCGGCAACGCTGGGAGCAGGGGCCGCTGGGCTACCCCACGTCGGCGCAGGTCTGCGGCCTGGTCGGCGGCGGGTGCCTGCAGCGGTTCCAGGGCGGCACGATCTACGCCACCACGGCCACCGGGGCGCATGTGATCCTCGGCCCCATCGGCGACGCCTGGGGGGCGCAGCGGTGGGAGCAGGGGCCCCTCGGTTATCCGATGGGTGACCAGCGGTGCGGGCTGGCCGGAGGCGGGTGCCTGCAGAGCTTCCAGGGCGGAACCGTCTACTACACGGCGGCGACCGGCGCCCGGGTGGTGACCGGGGCGGTGGCCGGTGCCTTCGCCCGGCAACGCTGGGAGCAGGGGCCGCTGGGCTACCCCACGTCGGCGCAGGTCTGCGGCCTGGTCGGCGGCGGGTGCCTGCAGCGGTTCCAGGGCGGCACAATCTACGCCACCACGGCCACCGGGGCGCATGCGATCCTCGGCCCCATCGGCGACGCCTGGGGGGCGCAGCGGTGGGAGCAGGGGCCCCTCGGTTATCCGACGGGTGACCAGCGGTGCGGGCTGGCCGGAGGCGGGTGCCTGCAGAGCTTCCAGGGCGGGACCGTCTACTACACGGCGGCGACGGGGGCACGTGCCGTCGCCGGCCCGGTCGCCACGCACTGGGGGAACCAGGGAGCGGAATCCGGCCCTCTGGGATATCCCATCGGCGGTCAGGTCTGCGGACTGAAGGACGGCGGCTGCCTGCAGCGGTTCCAGGGCGGCACGGTCTATGGCACGAACACCGGCACCGCCACCGTCGTTCCGGGGCCGATCGCCAACCACTGGGCCGCACAACGGTGGGAGGCCGGACCGCTGGGGTTCCCGGCCACCGACCAGCGTTGCGATGTCGCCGTCGGCGGGTGCCGGCAGGACTTCCGAGCCGGATCGGTGCTCTGGAGTCCGAGCACCGGGGCGCAGTCCGTGCTCGCAGGACCCATCGCCGACGTGTGGGCCGCGCAGGGTTCAGCGAGCGGCTTCCTCGGTTATCCCACGACGGCGCGGTCGTGCGGCCTGGTCGCAGACGGCTGCCTGCAGAGGTTCCAGGGCGGCACCATCTACAGCACCGCTGTGACCGGGACCCATGCTGTCTCCGGGCCGATCGCTGCGGCGTGGGGTGCGCAGCGATGGGAACGGGGCCCGCTGGGCTACCCGACCTCCGGTCCCTACCCGGTCACCGGCGGAACTGCCCAGGACTTCCAGGGCGGGACGCTCACCCTCGATGACGGCAGCGGACAGGTCACCCGCGACTGAGCGGTAGCCGTGCCGGGCAGCCGCTGAGCGGCACCGGGTCAGTCCGCGTCGGCGATGGCGCAGATGACCGCGCCGCTGGTCACGGCGGCCCCGACCTCTGCGGAGAGGCCGGAGATCCGCCCGGCCTTGTGGGCGGTGATGGGCTGCTCCATCTTCATCGCCTCGAGGACGACGACGAGGTCGCCGGCGTTCACGGTGGCGCCGTCCTCGACCGCGACCTTGACGATCGTGCCCTGCATCGGCGAGGTGAGTGAGTCACCCGACGCACCGGATCCGCCGTGGCCGGAGCCCCGCTTGCGCGGCTTGGACGGAGCTCCCGGAGCGGCGCCGCCACCGGCGGCGAGCCCGGCGGGGAGGGAGACCTCGAGCCGCCGTCCCCCAACCTCGACGACGACGGTCTGACGGGGCGTCTCCTCCTCCTGCTCGGCCGGGGCGGCGTCGTAGGGGGCGACCTGGTTGTCCCACTCGGTCTCGATCCAGCGCGTGTGCACCGTGAACGGCTCAGTGGTGAAGGCCTCGTCGCGGATCACGGCCCGGTGGAAGGGGACGACCGTGGGCATGCCCTCGACGATCAGCTCGTCCAGGGCGCGGCGGGCGCGCTGCAGCGCCTCCTCGCGGGTGGCACCGGTGACGATCAGCTTGGCCAGCATCGAGTCGAACGCGCCGACGACCTCGCCGCCGGTCTCGACGCCGGAGTCCCAGCGCACGCCCGGGCCCTGCGGGATCTCCAGCCGCTCCACCGGGCCGGGGGCCGGCATGAAGTTGCGGCCGGCGTCCTCTGCGTTGATCCGGAACTCGATGCTGTGCCCGCGCGGGGTCGGGTCCTCGGTGATCTCCAGCGGCAGGCCAGCGGCGATGCGGAACTGCTGACGCACCAAATCGATGCCGCTGGTCTCCTCGCTGACGGGGTGCTCCACCTGGAGGCGGGTGTTGACCTCGAGGAAGGAGATCGACCCGTCCAGGCCGACGAGGTACTCGACCGTGCCGGCACCGTGGTAGCCGGCCTCCCTGCAGATCGCCTTGGCCGAGGAGTGGATGCGCTCGCGCTGCTCGTCGGTGAGGAACGGCGCAGGGGCCTCCTCGACGAGCTTCTGGTTGCGCCGCTGCAGCGAGCAGTCGCGGGTGCCGACGACGACGACGTTGCCGTGGGTGTCCGCGAGCACCTGGGCCTCGACGTGTCGCGGCTTGTCCAGGAACCGCTCGACGAAGCACTCCCCGCGGCCGAAGGCCGAGACGGCCTCGCGGACGGCGGAGTCGAACAGCTCGGGGATCTCCTCGAGGGTGCGGGCGACCTTGAGGCCACGGCCACCACCGCCGAACGCCGCCTTGATCGCCACGGGCAGGCCGTGCTCCTCGGCGAAGGAGACGATCTCGTCGGCACCGCTGACCGGGTCCTTGGTGCCGGGCACGAGGGGGGCGCCGGCCTTGGTGGCGATGTGCCGGGCGGCGACCTTGTCGCCGAGGTCGATGATCGACTGCGGTGAGGGGCCGATCCAGGTCAGCCCGGCGTCGATGACGGCCTGGGCGAAGTCCGCGTTCTCCGACAGGAAGCCGTAGCCGGGGTGGATGGCGTCCGCGCCGGACCGCTTGGCGGCGTCCAGGATCTTGTCGATGACCAGGTAGGAGTCGCCCGGCGTCGTGCCGCCCAGGGCGAAGGCCTCGTCGGCGACGCGGACGTGCAGCGCGTCCCGGTCGGGGTCGGCGTAGACGGCGACGCTGGTCAGACCCTCGTCCTTGCACGCACGTGCGACGCGGACCGCGATCTCACCGCGATTGGCGATCAGGACCTTCTGCACCGGGGCACTCCCTCTCGAGTAACGGTCGAACTGTAGTTCGCGGGGCGGGACCGGCGCGGGCCAGGTCACGCGGACGGGGTCAGCGGCGCCAGAGGTCGGTGATGGACAGGCCGCGCTTGGCCAGCTGGGTGCGCAGGACGGTCAGGGACAGCCCGACCACCGCGGCGGGATCCCCCTCGACGCGGCGGACGAACGGCGCACCCAGACCGTCCAGCGTGAAGGCGCCGGCCACCGCGAGCGGCTCACCGGTGGCCAGGTAGGCCTCGATCTCCTGCGGCGTCGGCGTCGCGAAGTACACCACCGTCGAGGCGACGGCGATGTCGCGGCTGACGACGGCGCCGTCGCGGACGTCGAAGAGCGCCTGGCCCGTGTGCAGGATGCCGGACCGGCCGGCCATCCGCCGCCAGCGGTCGCGGGCCTCCGCGGCGTCCGCCGGCTTGCCGAGCGGCCTGCCGTGGAACTCCAGGAGCGAATCGGCGCCGATGACCAGTGCGTCGGTCTCCCGCTTGGCCACCGCCGTGGCCTTGGCCGCGGCGAGGAGGGCGACCTGCTCGGCCACCCGCGGTGCGCGGACGGTCGACTCGTCGACCTGGCTGACCACGACTTCGGGCGCGAGCCCGGCCTGGCGCAGCAGCGAGAGGCGGGCGGGGGAGGCCGAGGCGAGCACGAGCTTGCGATCGCTGCTCATGCGAACCGTCCCGCGGCGCGCCAGCCGCCGTGTCCCACCTGCAGTGGCCGGCGATGGGCGTCGGAGTACGACGCCCAGGCCCCTACCGGCGTCGGACGGCGGCGCGCCCGCGGCTGGGACAGCGTGGCCACCACGACGGTCAGCGCGGCCAGTTCCTCCGCGGACGGCTCCCCGCGGACCACTCGAAGCAGAGGCGGCGTCTCATCGCGGTCTGGTCGCGCCGAGTGGGCCCCGGAGGGGTCCGCGTAGGCGTGACGACGGGGCTCATCGCGGCCGGGGGACGGCTCCTGGCCGCGGTGTCGTCCGGAGGACGACGATGTTGATGTCGTCGTCACAGCGGGATGTTCCCGTGCTTCTTGGGCGGCAGGGTCTGCCGCTTGCTGGCCAGCACGCGCAGCGCCTTGGTCACCTGCACGCGGGTGTGCGACGGCGGGATGACTGCGTCGACGTAGCCCCGGTCGGCGGCGATGTAGGGGTTGGCGAGGGTGTCCTCGTACTCGGCGATCAGCTCGGCCCGGCGGGTCTCGGGGTCCTCGGCCGCGGCGAGCTCCTTGCGGTAGAGGATCCCGACGGCGCCCTGCGCGCCCACGACGGCGATCTGCGCACTTGGCCAGGCCAGGTTGACGTCGGCGCCCAGGTGCTTGGAGCCCATGACGTCGTAGGCGCCGCCGTAGGCCTTCCGGGTGATCACCGTGACCTTGGGGACGGTGGCCTCGGCGTAGGCGTAGATCAGCTTCGCGCCGCGCCGGATGATGCCTTCCCACTCCTGGGACGTCCCGGGGAGGAACCCGGGGACGTCGACGAAGGTGAGCACCGGGATGTTGAAGGCGTCGCAGGTGCGCACGAATCGCGCCGCCTTCTCGCTGGCGTCGATGTCGAGCGTGCCGGCGAACTGGGTCGGCTGGTTGGCCACGATGCCGACGGGACGGCCTTCGACCCGGCCGAACCCGATGACGATGTTGGGCGCGAACAGCGGCTGCACCTCGAGGAACTCGCCGTCGTCGAGGACGTGCTCGATGACGGTGTGCATGTCGTAGGGGGTGTTGGCCGAGTCCGGGATGAAGGTGTCGAGCTCGAGGTCCTCGTCGGTGAGGGCATCGGGGAGCACGGTCTCGACCGGGGCCATCTCGATCGCCGGCAGCGGGTCGAGGTTGTTGCTGGGCAGGTAGGACAGGAGCGCCTTGACGTAGTCGAGGGCGTCGTTCTCGTCCTGGGCCAGGTAGTGGGCGACGCCGGACTTGGTGTTGTGCGTGCGGGCGCCGCCGAGTTCCTCCAGGGTGACGTCCTCACCAGTCACGGTCTTCACGACGTCCGGCCCGGTGATGAACATCTGGCTGGTCTTGTCGACCATCACGATGAAGTCGGTCAGGGCGGGGGAGTAGACGTGGCCGCCGGCCGCCGGGCCCATCACGAGGGAGATCTGCGGGATGACGCCGGAGGCGTGCACGTTGCGTCGGAAGATCTCGCCGTAGAGACCGAGGGAGACCACGCCCTCCTGGATGCGCGCGCCGCCGCCCTCGTTGATGCCGATCATCGGGCAGCCGTTCTTCACGGCGAAGTCGAGGATCTTGACGATCTTCTCGCCGTAGACCTCGCCGAGGCTGCCGCCGAAGACCGTGACGTCCTGGGAGAAGATCGCGACCGGCCGGCCGTCGACCGTGCCGTAGCCGGTGACGACGCCGTCACCGAAGGGCCGCTTGTCGCCCATGCCGAAGTTGGTCGACCGGTGCCGGGCGAACTCGTCGAACTCCGTGAAGGACCCCGGGTCGAGCAACGCCTCGATCCGCTCGCGGGCGGTCATCTTGCCCGCCGCGTGCTGCTTCTCCACGGCGCGCTGGGACCCAGCGTGCGTGGCCTCCTGCACCCGGCGCTCGAAGTCGGCCAGCTTCCCGGCGGTCGTGTGGATGTCGATGTCGCCGGGGACGTGCTCCCCGGCGCTCTCCAGCTCGGCGGCGCTCACGGGCCGTAGCGTAGGGGAGCGTCGCCGTGCCCTCGACCGCGCCGGGTCTGCGAGGGTCGTAGCCGGTGCGCGGCACGTGGCGGAAGTGGTACCGCGTGACGGGTCTCCCACTCGCGCGCTGTCCGAGCGCTCGGTCCCGGCTACAGTCGAGCTCCGATGATGACGGCGTTCAGAGTTCCGTTGGCGCGCGTGGACCATGCTGTGCTCCGGTCGACGCGGCGGGCGCTGGGTGGCACACCGGCGGTCGGGCTGGCCCGTGGGCTCTCGCGCTTCGGTGAGCACGCGCTCGGGTGGATCGCGCTCGGTGCCGTGGGCTGGGCATCCGGCCGGCGCCGCGAGGACTGGGTGACGGCGACCGTCGGTGTCGTCACCGCGCACGCCGCGGGAGTGGGCGTCAAGCGGGTCGTCCGCCGCGTCCGCCCGGCGCTGGAGGACGTGCCCGCGCTCGTCGCGACGCCCAGCCGACTCTCGTTCCCCAGTGCGCACAGCTGCTCGACCGCCGCGGCGGCGGTCGGGTTCGGTCCCATCGTCGGCCGCCCGGCGATGGTGGGTGTCACCGGGCTCATGCTCGTCTCGCGGGTGCTGCTGGGTGTCCACTACCCGTCGGACGTCATCTCGGGCGCCGCCCTGGGCGCCGGAACAGCCGCCCTCGTCCGCCGGATGTCCGCTTCCAGGGAGGCCTGACCGTGTCCGATGGCGCACGCCCCACCACCGGACTGCACGAGGCGTCACCCCCGCCGTCCGCGGTCGGTGCCCTGGAGGAGCGCCCCGCAGGAACGCTGCCGGCTCGTCCCGCGGGATTCCGCGGATCGTTGGCCTGGGGCCTCGTGCGCGCCGTCCGACCCCGCCAGTGGGTCAAGAACGTCCTCGTGCTCGCGGCCCCGCTGGCCGCCGGTGCCATCCTGGACCCCGACGTCATAGGGCCGACGGCCGTGGCCTTCGCGCTCTTCTGCCTGTCGGCGTCGGCCGTCTACCTGGTGAACGACTCGATCGACATCGAGGAGGACCGTCGGCATCCACGCAAGCGGTTCCGCCCGATCGCCGCGGGGATCGTGTCGCGGCCGCTGGCCGTGGGGCTCGCCGTCGTGCTGCTGACCGTGGCCCTGGCCGCTGCTGCCTCCCTCACCCGGCCCGAGTTGGCGTGGGTGCTGGCCAGCTACGTCGTCATCCAGCTGGCCTACTGCGTCCTGCTGAAGAACCAGCCGGTGATCGATCTGGCCGTCGTGGCCTCGGGTTTCCTGCTGCGCGGCATCGCGGGCGGCGTCGCGGCCGGGCTGGTTCTCTCCCAGTGGTTCCTGCTCGTCGCCGCGTTCGGGTCGTTGTTCATGGTGGCGGGCAAGCGCTACTCGGAGCTGGTGCTCGTGGGTGAGGCGGCCGACACGCGCAAGACCCTGCAGGAGTACTCGGCGAGCTACCTGCGCTTCGTCTGGAGTCTTTCGGCGGGTGTGGCCTGCACCGCCTACAGCCTGTGGGCCTTCGAGATGGGGGAGACGCAGAAGGGCATCCCCTGGTCGACCCTGTCGATCGCGCCCTTCGTCCTGGCGATCCTCCGGTACGCCGTAGATGTCGACAAGGGCGCCGCGGGCGCCCCGGAGGAGATCGTGTTGCGCGACCGTGTCCTGCTCGGCCTCGGCATCGTCTGGGCCGCCACCGTGGGAGTGGGGGTCTTCAGTGCCTGAGACGGCTGCTCTCGCCGGCGCACCGCGCGTTCCGCTCACCGGGTGGGGCCGTACCGCGCCCACCCCGGCGACGCTGATCCCGGTCCACGGTGAGGAGGAGGCCCGCGCGGTTCTGCGTTCCCGCCCACCGCGGGGCCTGGTCGCCCGTGGCCTCGCCCGCAGCTACAACGACGCTGCGCAGAACGCCGGCGGCCAGGTGCTCGACATGACCACGGCCGACCGTGTGCTGGACACCGATCCGGCCACCGGCGAGATCGTGGTGGAGGCCGGTACCTCGCTGGACCGGCTGATGAACCTCTTCGTGCCGCAGGGCTGGTTCGTCCCCGTCACCCCGGGCACCCGGTACGTGACCGTCGGCGGGGCGATCGCCGCCGACATCCACGGCAAGAACCACCACATCGCCGGGACCTTCTCCCAGCACGTCTCCTGGCTGGACCTGCTGACCGCGGACGGCGAGGTGCGCCGCGTCGGGCCCGATCAGGACCCGGACCTCTTCTGGGCGACCGCCGGGGGCATGGGCCTCACGGGGGTCATCCTGCGTGCCTGCGTGCGCATGAAGCCCATCGAGTCCGCACGCATCCTGGTCGACACCGACCGGACGCCGGACCTGGACTCGCTCATGGCCCTGCTCTCCGAGAGCGACCACCTGTACGACTACTCGGTGGCCTGGATCGACTGCGTGGCGAAGGCCGCCCGCATGGGGCGTTCGGTGCTCACCCGCGGGCGCTTCGCCCGCCGCGACGAGCTGCCGGCCCGCCAGCAGGCCGATCCGCTGCGTTACCACGGCTCGGTGAAGCTCTCCGCGCCGAACGTCTTCCCGCCCGGGTTGCTCAACCTGGCCACGGTCGCCGCCTTCAACGAGGTCTGGTACCGCAAGTCGCCGAAGAAGAAGCGGGACCAGCTGCAGGGCATCGGCACGTTCTTCCACCCCCTCGACAGCGTGGGGGAGTGGAACCGGATCTACGGCCCTCGCGGCTTCGTCCAGTACCAATTCGTCGTTCCCTTCGGCCAGGAGGATGCGCTGCGCGAGGCGATGGTCCGGATCAGCAACTCCGGCCACGCCTCGTTCCTCGCCGTGCTCAAGCGGTTCGGCGAGGGCAACCCGGGCATGCTCTCGTTCCCGGCGCCCGGCTGGACGCTGGCTCTGGACATCCCCGTGGTCGGCGGGCTGGCCCGGCTGCTGGACGAGCTCGACGACCTGGTCGTCGACGCCGGCGGCAAGGTCTACCTCGCCAAGGACTCCCGCGTGCGTCCGGAGGTGTTCGAGCGGATGTACCCCGAGCTCGAGAAGTTCCGCGCCGTCCGGGCGCGGGTCGACCCCGACGGCGTCTTCACCTCGGACCTGGCCAGGAGGCTCTCACTGTGATCGACGCTCTCGGTTCGGTCGGCTCGCTGCTGCTCGTGGGGGGCACGTCCGACATCGCGGTCGCGACGGCTCGTCGCTACCTCGCCGAGCGGCCGCTGCGCGTCGTCGTCGCGGCCAGGGACACCCCGCGCCGCGCGGCGGTCGCCGAGGAGCTCGCCGCCGCGGGCGCGCGCGTCGAGGTCGTCGACTTCGACGCCGACGACCCCGGTTCCCCGGCGAAGATGGTCGCCCAGGCGGCAGCCGGCGGCGACATCGACGTCGCCGTCGTCGCCTTCGGGCAGCTCGGGGACCCCGAACTCCTGCGCAGCGACGCCGACGCCGTGGGCCGGCTGGCGCACGTCAACTACGTCGCGCCCGCCGTGGTCGGCACCGAGCTGGCCGGCCGCATGCGCGCACAGGGGCACGGCGTCATCGTGGCGCTCTCCTCGGTCGCGGGGGAGCGGCCCCGCGCGTCGAACTTCGTGTACGGCTCGAGCAAGGCGGGGCTCGACGCCTTCTACAGCGGTCTGGCCGACTCCCTCGTGGGCAGCGGGGTGTCGGTGCTGGTGGTGCGCCCCGGCTTCGTCCGCTCCAAGATGACCGAGGGCCTGGCGGACGCGCCCCTGGCCACCACACCGGAGGCCGTCGCCGACGCCATCGTCAACGGCGTGCGCAAGGGCCGCCACACCGTGTGGGTGCCGGGCGTGATGCGGTGGGTCATGAGCGGCCTGCGGCACACCCCGCGCGCCATCTTCCGGCGCCTGCCCATCTGACAGGATCGGCGGCGGCTCCCGGGACCGCTGATCGGCGTCCCGGATTCCCGGCTCCCTGGGCGCCACGGCTTGCGTCCTACCGCACGGTGCGGGAGGTGCCCCGAGCGGTGGCGCGTCGCAGGGGCAGCATGACGGCGACGGCCAGGGTGCCAGCCGCGGCCCAGAGCGCCACGTCCAGCAGGTACGCGGACAGCCACGTGTGCTTGGCGATCTCGAAGAAGCCGTCACCGAGCACCGCGACCAGGGCCAGACCGACGGCCGTGACCGCCGCCAGCCCGCTCAGCCGTCCCAGACCGCGCGCAAGAGGTGAGCGTATCCGGAATGACGCCCCGCCGAGGGCCATCCCGGCCGCGGCCAGCAGGGATGGCCACCATGGCCGGCTCATCTCGTCCAGCCACCGGTGCAGGGACTCGGCGGTGGCCGCCTGGGCGCCCACGGGAGCGACCACCCGCGAGGGGCGCGTGGCCGGCGTCCAGGGCTCGCCCGCCAGGTAGTCGAGCTCGCGGTCGGCGGTGGACTGCAGGGCGATGCCCAGCGACTGCAGCAGTGCGTCGGGGTGCCTGACGAGCGTCCTCCAGGCCGCGTTCCGAACCCCTTCCGGGTCTGCCGCGATCACTTCCGCACCCGGGACGCCCGCGGGACCGTCGGGGTAGTACGCGCGGCCGGCGTGCGAGTTCGCCTCAGCGGGAAGCCCGACCGCGGTGGCGGCTTCGGGGCCGACCTCGGGGAGCACCAGGGTGAAAACGAGGTTGTGCGTGTTCACCCACGCGTAGTGCCGGGCCTGCCACGCCTGCGCCGATGCGAGCGGGGCCACGGAGGCGGCGAGGAGAACCGCCGCCAGTGCCGGACCGGCGAGGTGTGCCCACCGCCGGGGGCGGCCGGGTACGGCGATCGAGGTCAGCACGCAGACCAGCACCGCGACCGCCAGAACCGGCGCGTACGCCGTCTTGGCGGTGGCTGCCAGGAGGCCGCCGGCCGCGACCAGCAGCAGCGCCATCCCCCGGGCGGCGCGGTGCCGGGGGCAGGTCACCGCGACGGCGGCCGTGCCGACGCAGAGGGCGTAGGTCCCCAGCATCCCGGCCGGCTCCCCGTAGGTGGAGAGGAAGAACCGGGAGAAGTCCGCGTCGCCGAGCGGAACCAGTGGGGGCACGAGTACGGCGGCCCGGAGTAGGCCGCCCGCGGTGGCGGCCCACGCGCCGAGCACGGTGACCCCCGCCACGGCGAGCGCGTAGAGCCAACCCAGCTCCGTGAGTGCCCAGGGGCCGGCGGCACCCCCGACGGCGGCGTCGAGCAGCGCGAGTGCCGACGAGGGGGCCGGATCCGGGCAGGGGACGCCGCCGGCGACGAAGTCGAGAACCACCCCGCCGGCCCAGTTCGCCTGACCCGTCGGCGTGGCGGGCACGAGCCCCGCGCCGCAGAACAGCCGGACACCGTCCCCGTTGTCGGTGACGCCCACCGGCCTTCCCGTCATCAGGCCTGTTGCCAGGGCGACCACGACTACGGCGAGCACCCCGGCGAGCAGAGCGACGCCGAGCCGATGAAGCGTCCGCGGGCCGGACGGGCCTTCGCCGCTGTACGGGCGGACGCTCCCGGGAGCGTCGATCAGCCGGGCCTTCTCGTCGACCATGTGGTCGGAACCCATCAGCAGCTCGTTCCTGTAGGCGCGTACGGACGGGCCGGCGTGCTCGTGTCCGCCAGCGGCACGCCCGGGAAGAGGCGGGATCGAGCCGTCGTTCACGCCGTCCATGACCGGCTGCCCCGGCTTGACGTGCCCGGTGGGCGTGTCAGTCGTACCTGACACCTCGGGGGTGTCGTCGCCCGCGGCGCATTCGGTTACCGAGAGGTCATGCCGGGCGGAGGTCGGGAGACCCGCATCGACCGGAGGGTCGCCGCCGTTGTCGCGGCCAGATTACCCCGGCCGATCGTCCCGACCGCGGCGCACGGGGCGACCGGGGCTCGTGATTCCCAGGGGCCGGAGGAGGTTGACGCACAGGGCGCGCAGGTCCCTCGCCGGACAGAACCGACGCGCCGTTCGTGCCCATCCGGTCTTCGGCGACTGCCCGTCCGATCCGTCGCCGGCCGCGGCCGTAGCGTGAGGGAGTGTCCGACGCGCCCTCGTCCCGATGGTCCGACCTGGAGCGCCCGGCCCTCGACGGGCCGGCGCTCTCCACAGCCCTGACCCGGGACAGCGGCCTCTGGCGCTCGCTGGAGGTGGTGCCCGAGATCGGGTCCACGAACGCTGCGCTGGTGGCCGCCGCCGCGGCCGACGAACCCGAGGGTGCAGTGCTCGTGGCTGAGCACCAGGTCGCCGGCCGCGGCCGGTTGGACCGCGTCTGGACCTCCCCGCCGCGCGCCGGGCTGACCGTCTCCTTCCTGCTGCGCCCCGACGTGCCCGCCGCCCGCCGGGGGTGGCTGCCCCTCCTGACGGGAGTGGCGCTGGCCGAGGCGGTCGGCCAGGTGACGGGCGTCCGAGCGTCGCTGAAGTGGCCCAACGACCTACTGGCCCTGGACGGCCGGAAGCTGGCCGGGATCCTGGCCGAGAGCAGTGGGACGGCGGTCGTCGTGGGCGTGGGGCTCAACGTGTCGACGACGGCGGCCGAGTTGCCCGACACCGGCACCTCCCTGTCCCGGCTTACCGCCGCGACGGTGGATCGGGCACCGGTGCTCCTGGCTTTCCTGCGCGCCGTGGAGCGGCGTTACCTGCAGTGGACGGCGGCCCTCGGCGACCCGATCTCGTCCGGGCTGGCCCGGGACTACCTCGCCTGGTCCTCGACCGTGGACACCGACGTCGTCGTCAGCCTGCCGGACGGCTCGACGCTGGAGGGCACGGCGACGGCGGTCGACTGGGACGGCCGGCTCGTGGTGGCCACGCCTGGGGGGCAGGTGGAGCTGGCCTCCGGCGACGTCCGGCACGTTCGGCGCTCCGCCGGCCACTGAGGGACGCGGGAGTAGTGGCCACCGCGACCTCAGCCGGTCATGTCTCCGTCGGACTCCGACCGGTCGCACGCGGGGACCGGCTCGACCGGCGTCTCGGTCAGGTCCACCTCGTAGATGCGAACCCCGGTGGTCTGATGCACGAGCTGCAACGACGCTGCTCTCCCGACGCCGACCAGTCCGGGGGCTCGGTGGAAGTCCTGCCGGACGAAGCCGCTGCCCAGGAAGACGTACCGGATGTCGAGCTCCTCGATCGCCTGGCGGACCGCCGGATCGGAGTCGAGGCAGTTGAACCGCTCGAACAGGAGCTGCTGCGTGTCGCCCAGGAGCCAGACCGCGCCGGGGTTCACGATGTGCCCGAAGACCGGGCGCAGGCCCGCGACAGCGGACAGGTAGGCCGACCCGTCGTTGGAGTCGTTCATGACCGCGCCACCGCTCGAGTGCTCCGCGAGCCACTCCATCGCGGCGACCTCGTGGTGGTCGAGAGTCCGGTCGTCCTGGTAGGCCCCCGCGATGCGTGCCTGGTTGCTGGGCGCGTACAGCCCCTGGGAGATCAACGCCAGGACGACCAGCCCGGCTGCAACCATGGCGCCGGTGACCGCCCGAGAGGACAGGCGGTATGCCCGCCCCCCGAGCACCCGGCGCACGGCCGTCGCCGCGAGGGTGGCCAGGGACAGCAGCCCGTGCGCCGCAAGCGGCGCGAAGCCCAGAACGGCGAGCGCCGCGAAACGGTAGCGGTCGTTCCACCAGGGCGCGGTGAGATCGGTGACGAATTTCGAGTCGGAGGAGGCCGCCAGCACGAACAGCGCGACGGCGATGACAGAAGACCCGACCCACCACCACAGGTACCGCGCCCGGTACAGGGTGAGCGCTCCGACGATCATCAGCCCGGCCAGCCAGTACTGGGGGGTGGCGGAGCCGTGGTTGAGGAGGAACAGGTCCCCGACGGCCTGGCCGGGCCGCTCGATCGCCGGCCAGTCCTGTACCCAGCCCCCGGTCGTCTTCAGCACCGCGCCCTTGGCGGCGGGGAAGGCAGCCACCACCGCCAGCGCGCCAGCTGCCACGAGCAGAAGCACGTCTCGTCCCGGCGTGCGCGTCGGCGCCGCCCAACGGAACCCGAGGTACACCAGGACCACCAGGCCGGCGGACAACGCCGTACTCGGGTGCAGTCCGAGGAGGCCGGCGGCGCCGAGCCCGGCGAGGACGACCAGCGCGGGGGAGCGACGCTGGAGCACGACGTCCAGGATGATCACGAAGGCCGGGCTCACCGCCACGCCCGCGGCGTAAGGCAGCAGCGGCCCGCGCCACAGGAGGTCGTACGGGAAACTAGCGAAGCCGGCCAGGAGCAGGGGGGTGCTCGCCGTGACGGCGAGCGGGGCGCCGAGGCGGCGCAGCAGCATCGCCAGCCCGGCGCCCGCGATGAGGCACACCAGCATGGCCTGAGCGTTCAGCGCCTCGAAGGGGGTGGCTCCGGTCAGCTGCGCGACCGTCGCGGCGAGGGCGTGCAAGGTGTGCGGGTAGTAGAAGTCGACGGACTCCCAGTCGTTGATCACGCGCAGAGCTGTCGGAGCCAGGTCGCCGCTGTCGGTAAGGAACCGCACCGCGTTGGCGTGGAAGACGTAGTCCCAGTCCTGGTTCGGCGCAGCCAAGCGGCCGAAGCCGGAGAGCAGCACGCCGGCGGACAGCGAGCCACCGGAGACGACCCCGCCGACGACGACCCAGTCACGCCACGACAGGCGGGCGGGGCGCTCGACGCGCACACTCCTCCGCCAGCCGGACCCCCGGCCGGTCAGCACACGGACCAGCAGGATCGCCAGCGCCACGAGCGCGGTGACGATCATCAGGGTGAGTGCGTTCCAGTGGAACGGCACGAACGACGCCGCCGTCGCGGCCGCGGTCGTGATCCCGTACGTGATCAGCGGTGCGGTGGCCAGTGCGACCCCGGGTCGTAGGGCCGCCAGAAGTCCGACGACGAGCCCGGGAAGGACGAGCACCAGCAGGCTGACGACTGGAACGACGACGGTTTGGAACGTCAAGGGGGATCCACTCTGTACTCGTGATGCGGCAGGCCCGGCCACGGTACGTCAGCACAACGATCCACCTCGCTGTTCGAGGGCCCAGTGCCCCACCAGTCCCGTGAACACCTCCGGGCCCAGTGGATCCCCGGCGCGGGCAGCCGGACGGAGGCGCGACACGCGCGCGGCTCGGGCTCAGGACATCCGTGGCCCGCTGCGTCATCCTGGAGAAGGGCCCTACCCGGACAAGTTGCTCGTCGAGGACGAAGAGGTCGTCCGGCACCTGCGCTCGCACTGGCTGACCCTCTTGTGGCCGGTCGTCCGGCTGGTGCTGATCGTCGGTGCCGTCTCGTTCGGCACGGCGATGATCCCGGCCGGCCGGCAGCAGGGCATCCTCCGGATGCTCGTCCTTGCTGTGGTCCTCGTCCTGCTCCTGACCCTCGTTGTGGTGCCGCTGCTCAGATGGCGGACGACGCACCACGTGATCACGATCCACCGGGTGCTGTTCCGCGAGGGAATCCTGGTCCGCCGCGGCCGAGACCTCGGGCTCTCGCGCATCACTGGCGCGCGATCACCGGCTGGCGCGAGGAGGCGGTGGCCGAGCTCGAGCGGGCCCGCCGTTGCTCCGGCGCGCTGGAGTCCCTGGCCGGCGACGTCACCACGGCGGGAGATGGAGCTGGCCGAGCTGCGTGCCCGGGCCGACCGAGGGCTCCAGGTAGGCCGGCTGAACCGGCTGATCGCGTCCCTGGCCACGTACCACCGCCGGCAGGCGAGGAAGCGGACGAGAGAGCCGGCGGCGGCCGAGTTCACTTCGGCCGTCCCGCCGATGGTTCGAGACGCCTGTGAGTGGAGTGGCGCGCAGTCAGGATCTGCCAATCAGAGGTCCGCGTTTTGGGGTTGTGTTACTCCTTGTGATGGATATAGGCGATTAGCGTAGTCGGCGAGCGGGACGAACCGGTCCGGGCTCACGAGCCGACCGAGGGGTTCAGTGGTGACAACAACGGCGCAGAGCATCCCGCCGGCATCCCCCACGAAGCGCGGTCGCGGCGAGATCCGTGCGCTGACCGGCCTGCGTGCCGTGGCCGCCACCTGGGTCGTGCTCTTCCACTTCCGTTCGTTGCTGACGCCCTATCTCGACCATCTACCGCTCGCCGAGCCGCTCGTGGACGCCGGCTGGATCGGGGTCGAGCTGTTCTTCATCCTCAGCGGCTTCGTCATCGCCCTCCGATATCTGGACGAGGTCGGTGGCCGCCCGACGCCGGCGGTCGTGGCGCGCTTCGTCTGGAACCGGATCGCCCGTGTGTGGCCGGCCTGGGCCGTTCTGACGGTCATCATGGGGGGCTGGATCTGGACCCTCAGGTCGGTCGGTTGGGATGCCGACGTCCTGGGTCCTCATCCCGATGCCGACGTCTTGACGATGGTGCGTCAGCTGTCCATGACGCAGATGTGGGGAGAGGACAACCTTCTCGGGGCGAGCTACCTCATCCCCGGCTGGTCGATCAGCGCGGAGTGGCTTGCCTACCTCGCCTTCCCGCTCCTGGCTGTGCTGCTCCGCCCCTTGCGCCGGCTCCACCCGGCCATGAACTTCTTGCTCGCACACTTGGCGATCACACCTCTCGTGGTCATCTCCTACCGGACCGGCCCCCTCGACTGGTCGCAGAACTGGTTGCTACGCATTGCCTGCGCCTTCACGGCCGGGATGCTGCTGGCCTTGGCTCTGCGCGACATGCGCACCACCCCCGCGCTCCAGACATGGGCGGCTCGACTGACCTGGGTGACGCCGCTGGTCGTCGTCCTCGTGTCTGTGTGGGCGTCCTGGCGAGCCGGCGGGGACCCCGGGGTCGACTTCCACGGCGTGGCCGTCCTCGCCTTTCCTGCCCTCATCGCGGCACTCGCCGTCAGCGACCGGGGGACCGCTCGCTGGCTCGCCCGCCCGGCTCTGGTCTACGGGGGGCGGATCTCCTACTGCCTCTACCTCGTCCACTTCGCCGTGCTGGAAATGGCGCTCACCGTCGCCTGGCAGGATCCGGCGACGCGGTTCCACCTCACTCCGGAGCTCGTCCTGCTCATGCCCCTGGGCATCCTGGTGGCCTTCGGCCTCAGCGCGCTCCTCCACCACGGGGTCGAGAAGCCGTGCCAGCGGCTCATGGTCGGCCCGCCCCGACGGTTCGCCCGGCGGGTGGCGGCCCGGGACAACGGGCTACGAGCCGCAGGCGGGTCGGCGAAGCCGCGCATAATCATTCCGGGGGCGCGCGAGGCCGCGACCGAGCGCCTCGTCCCGAGCGCGGCGGTGTCCGGCCGGGCCACGGCGAGCCGCTGAGCGAGTTCCGTCACCCGCGTCGGGCACTCGCCCCCTCCGGTGGCGGGCCCTCCTCTCCCTGGGCGACCGGAGGGCCGACGCGCCGTCAATGCCGATGACGCAAGGCGCCGGACCGGCATGGATGCCGAGCGCGAGCTCCGCATCCGGAGTTGCTGAGGGCGCAGCAGGCGCAGGGAGCGACAGTTCCGCGGGCGAGGTTACGGCGACGCATGGCCAGGCGTGGCGACTCCAGGGGCCGCTCCGGCGGGATGGCCGGCGGTGATCGAGTCTTCCGGCTCGTCGCCGCGGCCCGCCCCGCCGCACGCAGCCTGGCGCCGGCGCCTGGGGAGAGGTTCCGTGGATGTCCGTCGACCCGGCACGGACGTCGTGGCAGGGCGGGATCCGCGGCCTCGGAAAGGGGGTGGCGTGCAGCAAGCGCTGGAGCCGCGCCGCGACCACAGGAACCCGTGGCGACGCAGCCGGAGGAAGCAGCCGCTGGTACGGCCGGGGAACCACTGCCCGCGCCCGCACCCACGGCAGCGCCGGGCCCTCTCCTCGATCCGCGCCTGGGCTGAAGTCCCGCCTCGAACTCGCGCCGGCTGACCGGGCCGTCCCTCGGTGGAACCGCCCGGCTTCACGTGGCTCGCGCGACGCCGCGATACGGCGCGCCGATGCCTACCGGCGGGGGCCGATCAGCCCCGTGAGACCTGGCCGGTGGACCGGTCCAGGATCAGCCGACCACCCTCGAAGTCCTGAGCTGTGCCCTGGGCGACCGCGTAGGCATCCGAGGTGGGGTAGCCCAGCGAACCCTGCTCCCACTTCTGTGCCGCCCAGGCGTTGGCGATGGGACCGTTGAGGAGGGTGCGGGTCCCGGTGGTGGTCGTGTACATGGTGCCGCCCTGGAACTGTTGCAGGCAGCCGCCCCTGACCAGTCCGCAGACTTGCGGCCCCCGGGGGTAGCCGAGGGGACCGGACTCCGCACCCTGCGCGGTCCAGGTGGTCTGGACCGCGCCGGCGACGGCGTGTGCTCCGGTGGCGGGGCTCCAGGAGATGGAGCCGCCCAGGAACGTCTGACTGCAGCCGCCGTCCCTCAGTCCGCAGCGCTGATCCGTGGCGGGGTAGCCGAGCAGGCCCCGTTCCCACTTCTGGGCGCCCCAGGCGTCGGCGATCGGGCCGCTGAGGACGGTGCGGGTCCCGGTGGCGGGCGCGGTGTAGATGGTGCCGCCCTGGAACTGCTGGAGGCAGCCGCCGTCCTTCAGGCCGCAGACCTGCGGCCCCCGGGGGTAGCCGAGGGGACCGGACTCCGCACCCTGCGCGGTCCAGGTGGTCTGGACCGCGCCGGCGACGGCGTGTGCTCCGGTGGCGGGGCTCCAGGAGATGGAGCCGCCCTGGAACGTCTGACTGCAGCCGCCGTCCCTCAGTCCGCAGCGCTGATCCGTGGCGGGGTAGCCGAGCAGGCCCTGCTCCCACTTCTGGGCGCCCCAGGCGTCGGCGATCGGGCCGCTGAGGACGGTGCGGGTCCCGGTGGCGGGCGCGGTGTAGATGGTGCCGCCCTGGAACTGCTGGAGGCAGCCGCCGTCCTTCAGGCCGCAGCGCTGGTCGGCCGTGGGGTAGCCGAGCGGGCCCTGTTCCCATCTCTGGGCGCCCCAGGCGTCGGCGATCGGGCCGTTGAGGAGGGTGCGGGTTCCGGTGGCGGGCGTGGTGTAGATGGTGCCGCCCTGGAACTGCTGGAGGCAGCCGCCGTCCTCCAGGCCGCAGCGCTGGTCGGCCGTGGGGTAGCCGAGCGGGCCCTGTTCCCACCGCTGTGCGGCCCAGGTGGCCCCGATGGGGCCGCCCAGCCACTGAGCGCCGGAGCCCGGACTCCAGTACATGTCTCCGCCTTGAAAGGACTGCACGCAGCCGTCGTCCTTCAGGCCGCAGCGCTGGTCACCGGTGGGGTAGCCCAGCAGGCTCTGCTCCCAGCGGAGGGCTCCCCACCCGTCGGCCAGCGGGCCGTTGGTGATCGCGTACGCCCCGGAGCCGGGACTCCAGTAGATGCTTCCGTTCTGATAGTTCTGCAGGCAGCCGCCGAACACCAGACCACAGCGGACCCAGCTCGTGCTGGGGCCCAGCGCGCCGCCGGCGCCGCCGCGTGCTGCGTAGGCCGACAGGATCGCGTCCCCGCCCGGGGACTGGGTCGAGCCGAACCAGTCGGTGAAGTACAGCCAGAAGTTGCGGTTGCCGTACGACGAGCACGAGTTCCCGGTGCCGTAGCCGGCGGCGAGCGACGCCGCATTGGGCCGGTAGGGCGTGTAGTTGTACAGCCCCGCCGTTGCCTGGTTCCGGATGTGGACCACGGAGGTCCCGCACGACGTCTCGACGTCCCACTGGATCGTGTTGTTCGCACCGGCGCGGTAGGCGTACCGGGTCGGGTAGGTCGCGTAGCGCTGGTACTGGCGCGCAGCGGCGTAGACCTGGTTGTAGAAGCCGTAGTACTGGGAGTCGCACGCCGCGTTGTCGGGGCACCCCATGCCGGCCGCGATCTCGTACCGCCGGGGAGTGAGCCTCGAGCCCGACGCCGTGACCAGCGCCTGCTCCTTCTGCAGCAGGACGAGAAGGACGCGCGGGCTGATGCTGCACGCCTGAGCGACCTTCCAGATGATCTGCGCCGCCCACTCGGCGCCCGCTCCGTGGTACGTCCCGTCGCAGATGCCGTCGGCGACGCGGGTGAAGGTGTCCTGCCGGTAGTCCTTCAGGCAGGGCGTCCCGTCGGGCGCCGGCACGCACTTGGCGCCCTTCGCGTTGATGAAGGCCGAGATCTGCTCCGGCGTCATGGCCCCGGCGTCGAAGAACATGGCGTCGCTGATGATGTTGCCGGCGTCGAACTGGCTGGTATCGGCCGCCAACTCCAGCTCGGGCGTCGCAGGGGTGGTGGTGTCCGACGACGTGCTGAGGAGTGCCGCCACGGTGCACACGGCCAGCGCGATCGGGAGGGCGCGGCGCGCCCAGGTCACGAGGCGGCTCACGGGACGGACACCTCCAGCGAGTCCGACTCGCCCGACGAGCCCTCCGACGAGTAGCTGAGCCGGGCCTCCCACGTACCTGAGGCGAGACCCGGGGCGGCCTCGAGCAGCCCGCAGGACGTCGTCGTCGCATCCGCTGTCCCGGTGCCCGTGGCGGTGACTTCGACCGAGTCCCGGGTCAGCGTCAGCGTGCAGGTGCCGCCGTCCTCGATGACTCCGGCGGCGAAGCCGTTGGCCTGGACCGTTCCGGTGGCCGGGTCGAAGCCGGCGTAGGTCAGGACCACGTCGACGCTTCCACCCGTGGGCCGCCGCGGCTCGTCGGTGGCCACGAAGGTCGGCTCGGGCTGGAGCGTGTAGGCCTCGGTGGTGGGGGCCCCTTGCCCGACCGCCTGCCCCGGTGCCGCGGACGTGGTCGCCGACGGGGCGGAGGACTGAGCGGAGGACTCAGCGGAGTCGTCCGGACGGAGGAGCAGGACCGCGCCCACGGCGGCGGCCACGAGTGCCAGCAGGGTCACCGCCAGAAGGGGGCGGCGGCGGCGAGTGGTGGACACGCGACCTCGCAGAGAATTCGTGCGGCCCGCGGGCCGCTCACAGCAGGGGCGGGCGCTCGCCTCGTGGGCGGACGCTCGACGGCGGGACCTGGCTCTGGCAGGTTCCGGCACGCCCTGTAAGGGGATGATGACATAAAGCAATTACGACAGGGGGATCTCGGCCGGTCCGGCGACCGATTCCCCATCGGCAGGCCCCGGCGGAGGTGGACCCCCACCGACTGCTGGTCGAGTCGCTCTCGACCGCAGGCGGCGCAGCGCCGGGCCGGTGTGGCAGGCGTGGTGCTCCACGGTCGGGTGCCGGTAGCGGCAGGTGCGGCGGACGCCGCTGCTGCGCGACACGCGGTGGCCTGAGGCGCGACGACGCGGGGCAGCGGCTGAGTCATCCTGGACCGGTGCCGTACCCGGACAAGCTGCTCGCCGAGGACGAAGACATCGTCCGGCACCTGCACCCGCACTGGCTGACCCTCTTCTGGCCGGTCGTGCGGCTCCTGCTGATCGTCGGCGCAGCCTCGTTCGGCACAGCGATGATCCCGGCCGGCCGACAGCAAGGCATCCTGCGGATGCTCGTCCTGGCCGTGGCCCTCGTCCTGCTCCTGACCCTCGTCGTGGTGCCCTTGCTGCGCTGGCGGACGACGCACTACGTCGTCACGACGCACCGGCTGCTGTTCCGCGAGGGGATCCTCACCCGCCGCGGCCGGGACGTCGGGCTGTCCCGCATCACCGACGTCTCCTTCCGGCAGACGCTCTGGGAGCGGATCGTCCGCTCGGGCACGCTGACGATCGAGTCGGCCGGCGACAGCGGGGCCACCGTCCTCCGGCAGATCCCCGACAGCGACGGCGTCCAGCAGCTCCTGAACGTCATGATCGAGGAGGACGCCGACCGCAGGGCCCAGGAGAGCGTGAGCCATCACGAGGAGTACTACGGCGGCCGCACGGCTCCCCAGCACTACCTCTGACCCCTTAGTGCTGTGGGACCGGTCCGTCACGGCGCGCCTGAGCCGGTTCTGTCGGTAGCGCCACCTACCTTCCGCCCATGCGCCTGCTGCACACCTCCGACTGGCACATCGGCCGGACGCTGCACGGCACCGAGCTGCTCGCCGAGCAGGAGGCGGTGCTCACCGGGCTGGCGCGGGTGGTCGCGGCGGAGTCGGTCGACGTGGTCCTCGTAGCCGGTGACGTCTACGACCGCGCCGTCCCCTCCGCCGACGCCACGGCCGTCCTGGACCGGGTTGTCGGCCGGCTGCTCCAGGCCGGGGCCGCCGTCGTCATGACCCCCGGCAACCATGACTCCGCCCGCCGGCTGGGCACGTTCTCCGGGCTGCTCTCGGCAGCAGGTCTGCACGTGCGCGCCTCGACCGGTCGGCTCGACGAGCCGGTCCTGCTGTCCGACGAACACGGGGAGGTCGCCGTCTACGGGCTGCCGTTCCTGGAGCCGGAGGTGGCGCGGCACGAGCTCGGGATCAGCGGCGGGCGCAGTCACGAGGCGGTCGTGGGGGCGGCGATGGACCGCGTCCGGTCCGACCTCTTCCTGCGGCCGGGCGCCCGCTCGGTGGTCCTGGCCCACGCGTTCGTGGGCGGCGGCGTGGCAAGCGACAGCGAGCGCGACATCTGCGTGGGTGGGGTGGACCTCGTGCCGGCGACGGTGTTCGACGGCGTCGACTACGTGGCGCTGGGGCACCTTCACCGCCCCCAGACGCTCACGCCGCGCATGCGGTACAGCGGCTCGCCACTCGCGTACTCCTTCGGCGAGGCGGGGCAGCAGAAGCAGGCCTGGCTGGTCGACCTGGACGCACACGGCCTGGCCGAGGTGCGCCCCGTCCCCCTGCCGACGCCGCGGGAGCTGACCGTCCTCACCGGCACCCTGGACCAGCTGCTGGCGGACCCGGTGCACGGCCCGGTCGAGGAGCACTTCGTCTCCGCCCGGTTGACCGACGCGATCCGGCCGGTCGACCCCATGCGCCGGTTGCAGAGCCGGTTCCCGCACTGCGTCCACCTCGAGTGGGCGGGGGCGGGGGCGGTCGCCGGCGGCCGCAGTTACCAGGAACGGCTCCGCGGCCGCAGCGATCTCGACGTGGCCGCCGAGTTCGTCGGGCACGTGCGCGGAGTGGCCCCGAGCGCGACGGAGCGGGAACTGCTGGCCCGGGCGCTGGGCGCCGCCGACCGCGCGGAGGTGCGCAGGTGAGGCTGCACCGGCTGTCCCTCACGGCGTTCGGCCCGTTCGCCGGCACCGCGGAGGTCGACTACGACGAGGTGGGCCGGGACGGCCTGTTCCTCCTGTGGGGCCCCACCGGTGCGGGGAAGACGACGCTACTCGACGCCGTGGTGTTCGCGCTCTACGGAACGGTTCCGGGGGCCCGCGGCGAGGAGAAGCGGCTGCGCAGCGATCACGCCGCCGCCTCGGTGCGGACCGAGGTCTCCTGCGAGCTGACCCTGGGCGGTGAGCGACTGCTCGTCGTCCGCCGTCCCGAGCAGCAGCGACCGAAGAAGCGTGGCGAGGGCGTCACCACCGAGCAGGCCCGGCTCCTCGTCCAGCGGCTCACCGACGGCGGCTGGGAACCAGTCAGCACCCGCATCGACGAGGGGTCCGAGCACCTGCGTATGCGACTCGGCCTCGACGTGCACCAGTTCTGTCAGGTGGTGCTCCTGCCGCAGGGCGACTTCGCCCGCTTCCTGCGGGCGGAACCCGAGCACCGCGGCGAGCTGCTGCGCACCCTGTTCGACGTCGGGCGCTTCGCCTCCGCCGAGGACTGGCTCGCCGACGAACGGGCGACCGCCCGTGAGCGGGTCGCCGTCCAGAAGGCCCGGGTCAGCACGCTGCTGGCGCGGGTCGCCCAGGTGGCCGACATCGACGTCCCGGAAGAGCTGGCCCCCGAGCTGGTCGGGGGAGGGGGCGGTGGTGCGGTCGGTCCCTGGGTGGACACGGTGCGGGCGACGGCGAGGAACCGACTGGCCGAGGCGACCGCGCGGGCCGAGGAGGCAGCCGCCGAGGCAGGGCTGGTCGACGCCGAGCTCGCCTCGGCCCGCGCCCTGGCCGAACGGCACGACCGCCGGGACCGCGCCCTCGCCGAACTCGAGGCACTGACCGCGCGCGAGCTGGAGCTGGCCGGGCTGCGCGCCGAGCGGAACGCCGGTCGCCGGGCCGAGCCGCTGCGGGACTGCCTCGAGTCGGCCGCGCGGGCCGCGGGGGAGGCCGAACGGACCACTGTGGCGGTCGAACGGGCGCGGGCGGAGTGGGACCCGGTCGCCGACGGCCGGGACGCCAGTGCCGACGTCGTCCGCGAGCTGCGCGACGGCGCTGCCGCCGCACGGGCGCTACTGCCCGAGACCGAGCGCGTCCGGGAGCTCACCCGCCGCATCGCCGGACTCGACCGCCGGATCACAGAGCTCGCCGCCCGCTGTGACGAGGCCGGCCGGGCGGAGGAGACCTGGCCCGCGCGGCTGGCCGAGCAGGAGGACCGGGTGACCCTCGCGCGCGCCGCGGCCGTGCGGCTGCCCGGGCTGGAGAGCGCCGTCGCCACGGCGGCGGCCGCGCTCGACGCGGCAGGGGCGGCCGACCGGCTGGAGGCTCGGCTCGCCGGCAGTCGCGAGCTCGTGCAGACGCGCCGCGAGGCCTGGTCCGACGCCAGGGAGCACTGGTTGGACCTGCGGGCGCGGCGGCTCGAGGGCATGGCCGCCGAGCTCGCGACCCAGCTGACCGACGGCGCGGACTGCCCGGTCTGCGGGGCCACCGAGCACCCACGGCCCGCCGCGCACGCCGGGCCGGTCGTGACCGCAGCGGACGAGCAGGTCGCGCACGCCGCCGCGGAGGCCGCGGAGGCATCGCTGAGCGCTGCCACGGCCGAGCTCGACCGCCAGGAACGGGAGCTCGTCGGCCTCCGGGCGCGCGCCGGAGACGGGACCGCCGCCGACCAGGCGGCCGCGCTCGAGGAGCTCCGGAGGGCCGCACGGGACACCGCAGACCTGGCAGCGACGCTCGACCGGGCCCAGGACCTGCTGGCGGAGCTGTTGACCGAGCGGGAGTCCTCGGCGGCGCGCCTCGCCGCCGACCGTGAGGAGCTGGGTGCGCGCGGCGCCGAGCGTGCTTCCCTGGCCGACGCACTGGCCGAGCTGGAGCAGCGACTGGATGCGGCACGCGGGGAGGACGCCGACCTCGTTGCCCGGGTCGCCCGGTTGACCGCCGCAGCGGACCGCTGCGAGGTGCTGGTCGACGCCGTCGCCGCGGACGCGCGCGCCCGCGAAGCCGCCAGCGACGCGCTGCGGATCGCGGAGGAGCGTGCCGTCACGGCGGGTTTCGACGACGTGCTCGTCGCCGGGGACGCGCTGCTCGGCGAGGGCCGGCTGGACGCGCTCGACCGGGAGCTGGACGGGCACGACCACCGGCTGAGCGTCGTCCGTGCCCGGCTGGCGGAACGCGAGCTCGCCGAACTGGGGCCCCGCCCTGACGTCGGCGCCGTCGAGGAGCGCTGCGCCGCGATCACCCGCCGGCGCGAGGAGGCGGTCGCCGAGCTCGAGCGGGCCCGCCGCTGCTCCGGCGCGCTGGAGTCCCTGGCCGGCGACGTCATCGCGGCGGAGATGGAGTTGGCCGAGTTGCATGCCTGGGCCGATCAGGTGACGGCGCTCGCCGACCTGGTGACCGGCCGCGGCTCGAACGCTCTGCGGATGCGGTTGCAGTCCTTCGTCCTGGCCGCGCGTCTCGAGCAGGTCGCCGAGGTGGCGAGCCGGCGGCTGCTGGAGATGTCCGGCGGCCGCTACACGTTCCTGCACAGCGACGCCCAGGGACGGCACGGTGCCCGCGGCGGGCTCGGTCTCGACGTGTTCGACGAGTACACCGGCGTGCGCAGGCCCACCAAGACGCTGTCCGGCGGCGAGAGCTTCATGGCCTCACTCGCCCTGGCCCTCGGGCTGGCGGACGTCGTCACCGCGGAGAGCGGCGGTGTCCAGCTGGACACGCTGTTCGTGGACGAGGGTTTCGGCAGCCTCGACCCGCAGGCGCTCGACGCGGTGATGACGGTCCTGGACGAGCTTCGGCGCGGCGGCCGGACGGTCGGCGTCATCAGCCACGTCGAGGAACTGCGCACCCGCATCCCGACCCGCCTGGAGGTCGTCAGCGGCCGCGAGGGATCCCGCCTGGCCTCCTGACCCGGCTCAGGGGACCCGGCGCGCCGGGGAACCGAGCGCGTCCGGAGCGAGCGCGGGGCGCGGGAACGTGGGTGCTGCCGGGGCCAGGAAGACCCATCGGCGGTACAGGACGAATCGGAGTGCCGTCCCGAGGGCGATGGCGGCCACGTTGGTCAACTGCAGGGCGAACGCGGATTCCTGGCCCAGCGGATACCGCACCGCAGCGATCATGAGCATGCTCAGCATCAGCGTGAGGCCGTTGACTCCGAAGAACAGCACGTACTCCCGGGGGAGCCCCGAACGAACCCGCCGGGAGAACGACCAGTAACGGTGCCCGACGAAGGCAGCCGTCGTCGCCACCGCCGAGGCGAGCACCTTGGAGGTGACCGCGCCGAGTCCGACGGAGGTGTACAGCACCTGGAAGAGCGTCAGGTCGAGCACGAGGCACGCCGCGCCGACGACGCCGAAGGCGCTCAGCTCGCGCAGGAGCAGGGTGGCGCCGGCACTCAGGCGGGAACGGAGTCGAGCGCCTGGGACCACGCTCGGAGTGTACGAACCCGGCGCCGTCGTCCGACCTCGCTGCACGGCCCGAGAGTGGCCCGGCTAGCCTCAGGCCACCATGCCTTCCGGACTCGACCCGCGGACCGGCCTCCCGGTCGTCGCCATGGTCGGCGGGGGGCAGCTGGCGCGCATGACCCATCAGGCGGCGGTGGCGCTCGGGCAGTCCCTTCGGGTCCTCGCCGCGTCGTCCGATGAGTCCGCGGCCCTCGTCACCGCCGACGTCCGGCTCGGTGACCACCGCAACCTCGCCGACCTGCAGCAGCTGGCCGACGGTGCCACCGTCGTCACCTTCGACCACGAGCACGTGCCCACCGAGCACCTGCACGCACTCGAGGCGGCCGGCCACCGGGTCGCGCCCGGCCCGGACGCGCTCGTCCATGCCCAGGACAAGCTGGTGCTGCGGCGAGCACTGCAGGAGGCGGGGGAGCCCCAGCCGGCCTGGGCCGAGGTGCGCACCGTCCACGACGTCACCGCGTTCGTCGACGACGTCGGGTGGCCGGTGATCCTCAAGACGCCCCGGGGCGGCTACGACGGCAAGGGCGTGTTCGTCGTCGACGGCCCGGACGACGTAGCGGCCTTCCTCGAGAGACACGGCACTCTGCTGGCCGAGGAGCGGGTGCCCATGATGCGCGAGCTCAGCGCGCAGGTGGCCCGGTCGCCGTTCGGTCAGATCGCGGTCTGGCCGGTGGTGGAGACGGTGCAGCGCGACGGCGTGTGCGCCGAGGTTCTGGCTCCGGCGCCGGACCTCTCCGATGAACTGGCCACGGCGGCCCAGGAACTCGCCGTCCGCATCGCCGACCGGCTCGGCGTCGTCGGCATGCTCGCCGTCGAGCTGTTCCAGACCGCCGACGGCGTGCTGGTCAACGAGCTCGCGATGCGGCCGCACAACTCCGGCCACTGGACCATCGAGGGCGCCCGGACCAGCCAGTTCGAGCAGCACCTGCGCGCCGTCCTCGACTACCCGCTCGGCTCCACGGCGATGACGGCCCCCGTCGCGGTCATGGCGAACGTGCTCGGCGGCGCCGCTGCCGCCGACGACTGGGCCGGCCCCCCGCTCGACGAGCGGGTGCACCACCTCATGGCGCACTGGCCTGACGTGAAGCTGCACTGGTACGGGAAGGGGCTGCGGCCCGGCCGAAAGCTGGGCCACGTGACGGCGCTCGGGAACGACCTCGAGGAGGTCCGGGCGAGGGCCGTCGCCGCCGCCCGCTACCTGGCCGACGGCATCGTCGACGATGCCTTCGCCTTCGAGCAGGAGCACTGAGGAGCGGCATGAGCGACGCGTTCGCGGGCCCCGTGGTGGGCATCGTGATGGGCAGCGACTCGGACTGGCCGATGATGGAGCCCGCCGCCCTCGCCCTCGAGGAGTTCGGCGTCCCGTACGAGGCACATGTCGTCTCCGCCCACCGGACGCCGCGTCGCATGCTCGACTACGCGGAGAGCGCAGCCGGCCGTGGGTTGAGAGTGGTCATCGCCGGGGCCGGGGGAGCGGCCCACCTCCCCGGGATGGTCGCCGCCGCGACCCCGTTGCCGGTCATCGGCGTGCCGCGACCGCTGGACCGGCTCGACGGTCTGGACAGCCTGCTGTCGATCGTGCAGATGCCGGCCGGCGTCCCGGTGGCCACCGTGGGCATCGGCGGGGGGCGCAACGCCGGCCTGCTCGCCGTCCGCATCCTGGCCGCCTCCGACGCCGGGCTGCGGGATGCAGTGGGCCGGTTCCAGGCCGATCTGGCCGACCAGGTCGTCGCTCGTGACCTCACTCTGCAGGAGCGTCTCACTTCGAACGACTAGTGCCCCAGGCTTACGCTCTACCCGTGGGTAACAACGCCGGGCTGTACGCCCTCACCGAGGAGCACGACGCGATCCGGGCCGCGATCCGGGAGATCGCCGAACGGGAGATCGCCCCCTACGCCGCCGAGGTGGACGCCGAATCCCGCTATCCGGTCGAGGCGCAGAAGGCGCTGACGGCC
>NZ_FZNO01000067.1 GCF_900188025.1 Blastococcus mobilis | reverse complement strand
GATCTCCCGCCAGAACAGCCGCTCCACATCCCGCCGCAGCGAAGGCGCACCCGGCGACTTCATCGGCGACCTGCCCGTCAACTCCTTCATCCAGCGCGCTGGCCTGCCCATCGACACCTCCACGATCAAGGTGTTGCGACGACCAGTTGAATCCGCCTTGGGTTCCGCGGTCGGAATGGAAGATCGCGTCATCGCTGACGTGACCGGCGTCGATCGCCATCTGCAGCGCGTCGGTGACCAGAGCGGTGCGCATGTGCGCGGCGGTCTGCCACCCCGCGACCATCCGGGTGGCCAGGTCGATGACGGTGGCCCCGAGTTCCGCGACGGGATCACCGCCCGCGGCTGGGCCTACGTGGTCCAGGTGCCAGAACGACCTGAGCGCGCACGCCGGCGACGCCCGCCCCACGCTCAAGCCCTACTCCGGCCGCGGACGACGACCCCGACCGCGCTACCGAGGCAAGCCGGTCGGCCTGCGCGAGCACGTGCTGGCCGCCGGTCGGGACGCCGCCGTGCAGCTGACCTGGCGAGAGGGCTCCCGCGGGCCGATGACCTCCTACTTTGTTGCCCTGCGGGTCCGCCCGGCGGGGCACCACCAGGCCGCCCGGCGGGCCCAGGACGGCACGCTGCCGGCGGTCTGGCTGCTGGCCGAATGGCCGCCGGAGGCCGCCGAGCCCACCGACTACTGGCTGTCGACCCTGCCCGAGGACACCGAGCTGGCCGAGCTGGTCCGGCTGGCCAAGATCCGCTGGCGGATCGAGCACGACTACCGCGAGTGCAAGACTGGCCTGGGCCTGGATCACTTCGAGGGCCGCACCTTCGCCGGCTGGCACCGGCACGTCACCCTCGTCACCGCCGCTCAGCTGTTCATCACTCTGCTGCGCCACGACCCAAAAGCGGCTGCGCCGGCCTGAGCCTCTACGCGGTCCTGCACGCTCTGCAGGCCCTGCTCGCGACCTGGACCGGCACCTGCATCGTCTCCGGACAGCAAATCCACACCCATCCCCGAGCGCCCACCTAACGAAGCACTACTAGTCTAGGGATCCGGCGAACGTCTGGATGCCTCCGGAGCGGTCGACGAACACGAACGCCGGCTGCGACACGATGCCGAAGCGGCTCCACAGCTCACCGTCCTCGTCGACGAGATGAACAAGGCAACCGGTCCCGGTGTCCGCCACGAAGTCCTGCATCGAGGTGCGATCCCCAAGCCCGGCCACACCGATCACCTCCACCCACCCCGCGTACTCGGCGGCCACCTCCGCGACGTCCGGGGCCTCCGCCCGGCAGACGGTGCACCACGGCGCCCAGAACCACAGCACCGCTGGGCGACCGGCCAGCCGGCTCGAGGAGAACGGCTGCCCGTCGAGCGTCTGACCCCCCAGCTCCGGTGCGTTGCCACGGGCGGCCGCAGGGCAGGGATCAGGCACGCTCTCTGCGGCAGGAGGAGCGGTGCCGGCGGGACCGGTGTCAGGCGAAAAAGCGCTGAGCACGACCACCGCCAGGGCCGTCGCCGAACTGAGCCGGCGGCGACGGTTGGACGCCGTCAGGCCGGCCCCTTACGGGCCTTGATCGGTTGTCCCTCCAGGCCGTGATCGGACTCCTCGTCCCAGGCCGCGAGCAGTTCCTCGGCCGGGGGGTTGCCCAGCCAGCGGACCCGTCCGCCGAGCATGTAAGTCGGCGTTCCCACCAAGCCGGCCGGGCGGGCCCCGGGAGCCGCACGATCGACATCGATCAGCTCGACCGCGGCTGCCGGGCGCAGCCGGCGGAGGTGAGCGACCAACTCCCGAGCCCGCAGGCAGCTCGAGCAGACGGCGCTGACGTAGACCCGCAGCAGCGGTGCCTCGGCGGACGCGGGGCCTTGCCGGTGCCCGCCGTCGCTCCCCGCCGGCACGTCGGCCCTCAGGCCGGGCGGCGGCGCAGCATCGCAGCCGCCACGAGACCCAGCACCAGCCCGAAGGCCACGTGGCCGACCAGACTTAGGAGGGTCGTGTCGTTAATGACGAAGAGCGGCATCCCGAGGAAGGCGGGCATCAGCAGCAGCGGGCCGATCACCCACAGGACCACGCCGTACACGGCGCCGAGGGGCAGTGCCCTGCTGAGGCCATGGATAAGGCCGGCGAGGGCCACGGTGAACGCCGCGCCGAAGAAGGCGGATATGGCCAGGTGGACCACCCACCCGACTGCCACCGAGCTGCTCCCCACCAGCTGGGCGACCATCCCCATCATGTCCATGAGTTGCATCATGACGCCGAAGACCAGACCCCCGGCGAGGCCGCCAACCACCCCGGCGGTCACTCGCTGGAGGAGGGCTGCCCGCCCAAGCCCGGCCGTCGTTGCAGCAGTCGTCGTGCGCATCGTCGTCCTTCCGCTGTCCCGGCGGGCGTCGGTCACCCACTGAAACTGGACGCTAGGGACGGGGGCCGTGCCGATCTGTGTGCCAGCACACACTTCGGACATCCGGTGCGTGCCACAGTGAGCCCTACGGGCGGTCCGCGAGCCAGGCCGCCGAGGACGGAACGGTGGCGGAAGGGGCGAGCAGCATTGTGACGGCCCGGGCCGGCGGAGCGGCCGCGCCATCCCCCAGGACGCCGGTCTTCTGCCTATCCGAGGTCGAGATCTTCCAGGACCTCAGCCAGCAGGAGATGGCTGATCTTGCTGCACGCGCTCCCATGCGGACAGCCGCGGCGGGAACCCTGCTCTGGTCGCCCCACGAGCCACACAACGTGCTGTTCATCGTCAAGGCCGGATCGGTCCGCATCTACCGGCTCTCGCCCGAGGGCAGGCGCCTGACGCTGGCTGTGCTGGGCCCCGGAGCGCTGTTCGGCGAGATGGAGCTGATCGGCCAGCGCATGGGGGAGGGGTTCGCGGAGGCTCTGGAGCCGAGCGTGCTGTGCCTGATGAGCGAACACGACGTCCGCACGATGCTGCTGTCCGACACCCGCATCGCGACCCGCATCATCACCGGGCTGGGCCGACGCCTCGCCGAGGTCGAGCAACGGCTCGCCGACACCGTCCTGAAGACCGCGCCCCAGCGGGTGGCCGCCGTCCTCTGCCGGCTGGCCACTGCGGCCCCGGAGTCCGGTCTCTTCGCGCCGCGGGGCTTTCACATCCGGCTCACGCACGAGCAATTGGCCGAGCTCGTGGGCACCACCCGCGAGACAGCGACGAAGCTCCTAGGTGAGCTGCGGGAGGCCGGGCTGATCAGGCTTCACCGCGGCGGGATCGTCGTCCTGGACCTGGAGGGACTGCGTGCGGTCGCCGAGCACTGGGACCTCGGGCTCGGGTCTCCTCACCGGCCGGCGCGAGCAGGGGAGTGAGACGGAGCAAAAAGCTCGCTCGTTCCCGGCAGCAATCACGTCCGGTCAGCCGATCGCCGTTTGGATCCGGCGTCGACGATCTGCTATGCGCGTCGACGACGAGGTCCGCGGCCAGCTCGCCACCAGGTTCGAGGTGCTGCTGCCGCATCTGAACGAA
>NZ_FZNO01000015.1 GCF_900188025.1 Blastococcus mobilis | reverse complement strand
GTCACCGCCTTCAGGACCGGTGCGGACACGTCCAGGCTGGCACGATGAGACATAGCGGGCTCCCGGGGAAGAGGAGATCGGCTTTGGCGAGACGAGTTGACCCCGAGAGCCCGCGCCTACATCTGGAACCCGCGCTCCGACCAGCGGCGATGCAATTCAGCCCGCTGAACCTGGTGAGAAAACCTCACAGTCCGCAGATGGTCCGCAAAACGGCCAAAATCGGCCAACGACAGCCGCGAGCGACCATCGGTAAAAGTGCTGGTCAAGTGGGTTTTTCAGTCACAGCCCACTGCGCCAAACCACCCCTCGGTCGATTTTGCAAGGCGGGGGTTAGGGGTTCGATTCCCCTCGTCTCCACCACACCGATCGCGGGCCCACGAGGCTCCGGTAGCCATCGGGCCGCCTGGAACCCGCAGGCAGAGGGCGGGTCGGTCGTGCCCCACGGAACGGTGGCAGAGTGGACCCGTGACTGAATCGACTCCCGCCCGCCGCGCGGTGCTGCACACCAACCACGGCGACATCACCGTCGACCTCTTCCCCGACCACGCGCCGAAGACGGTCGCGAACTTCGCCGACCTCGCCGAGGGGCGCCGCGAGTGGACCCACCCGGCCACCCGCGAGAAGACCACCGACAGGCTCTACGACGGCACGATCTTCCACCGGATCATCGACGGGTTCATGATCCAGGGCGGGGACCCGCTCGGTCAGGGCATCGGCGGTCCCGGCTACCAGTTCGGCGACGAGTTCCACCCCGACCTGAGCTTCTCCAAGCCGTACCTCCTCGCCATGGCCAACGCCGGCCCCGGCACCAACGGCTCGCAGTTCTTCATCACCGTCACCAACACGCCGCACCTGAACCGGAAGCACACGATCTTCGGCGAGGTGGCCGACCAGAGCAGCCGCGACGTCGTCGACCGCATCGCCAAGGTCGCCACGGGCCGCGGTGACCGTCCGGTCGAGGACGTCGTCATCGAATCCGTCGAGGTGCAGCGCAGCTGACCGAGCACCAGCCGGCGCCCCCCACCACCACCTGCTACCGGCACCCGGACCGGCCGACCGGCATCTCCTGCACGCGGTGCGGCCGACCGATCTGTCCCGAGTGCATGATCCCCGCCTCGGTGGGGTTCCAGTGCCCCGAGTGCGTCCGGGAGGGGCAGGCATCGATCCGTGCCGTCCGGCGCGGCAGCGGGCTGCAGGCGGCGGGGCGCCGGTGGGGTGCGGTCACCCTCACTCTCATCGCGGCCAATGTCGCGATGTTCCTCGTCACGGCGGTCTCGGCCGCCGCCGCCGGCCACCCCGCCCTGGACAACTGGCGGTCCCCGGTCTTCGACGCGCTGTCCCAGTGGCCCTACGGCGTGAACCTCTTCGGCGAGTGGTGGCGCGTGTTCACCGCCGCGTTCCTGCACATCGGGCCGGTGCACCTCGCGATGAACATGCTCGCCCTCCTGCTCTTCGGGTCGGAGATGGAGCGTCAGCTCGGCCGCTGGCGGTACCTCTCGCTCTACCTGCTGTCCGCCCTCGGCGGTGCGGTGGCCATCCAGCTGCTCGGTGACCCGCGGGTGGCCGTGGCAGGCGCCTCCGCCGCCATCTACGGCCTGCTGGGGGGCCTGGGCGTGCTCATGCTCGCCCAGCGGCAGGACCTCCGGGGGCTGCTGACCCTGCTGGCGATCAACGTGGTCATCAGCTTCCTGCCCGGCGTCTCGCTCCTGGGCCACCTCGGCGGCCTGGTCGCCGGGGCTCTCACCGCAGGGATCCTGGTGCTCACCCGTCGCCGGAGGCCGCTGCAGATCGCAGGGCTCGCGGCGTTCGCCGTCGTCCTGCTGGTCGTCTCCCTGACCGTCCCGACGATGGCCGTGCTGAACCTCTAACGGGCGGTCGGATCCAGCGCCAGCAGGGCGCGAGCCACCTCGCCCGGATCCACGCCGAGGTCCCGGCGGCCCAGGACGATCAGCACGCCGTCGTCGTCCGGGCCGGGCGAGGTGTCCAGTTCCAGCGTCCGCCCCCGTACGCCGAGACGGCGGGTCTCGCGCACTCGCACACGCAACCGCGACCACGGTAGATGGGCGCCGCCGACGAGCTTCCGGACGTCGACCCCGTCGGGGCCCGCCGCCAGCCGGGGCCGCGCCAGGACATCGCGCGCGGCGAGGGCGAGCAGCAGCGCCGCCCCCGACCCGACGAGCACCCGGCCGGCCGCGTCCAGGAACAGGACAGCCAGCGCCAGGCCGAGACCCAGGACCACCAGCACGGCCGTCTCATCTGCTCGGGGGGACCACTGCACTGCCCCAGCGTGCCAGCCCGGGGCCCGCCCTACCATCGCCTACGGGAGTGGCCGGACGGCCGCGCCGGAACCGTCGTCGACGAGGGAGTCCGTCCATGCGTGATGCCGTCATCTGTGCCGCCGTGCGCACCCCGGTGGGCAAGCGCGGGGGAGGGCTGTCCGGCGTGCACGCCGTCGATCTCTCCGCCCATGTCCTGACCGCACTGGCCGAGCGCTCCGGCATCGACCCCGCCGTCGTCGAGGACGTGTTCTGGGGCTGCGTGAGCCAGGTCGGGGAGCAGACGTTCAACATCGGCCGGAACGCGCCCCTCGCGGCGGGCTGGCCCGAGACTGTGCCCGGCACGACCATCGACCGGCAGTGCGGTTCCTCCCAGCAGGCGGTGGCCTTCGCCGCGGCCACCGTGATCAGCGGCCAGGCCGACGTCGTCGTCGCCGGCGGCGTCGAGTCGATGAGCCGGGTCCCGATGGGCTCGGCCAGCAGCGAGGCGGCCGGCGCGGGGCGGCCCCTGGGCCCGCGCTTCCTCGAGCGCTACGACGGGGTCTTCCCCAACCAGGGCGTCGGGGCCGAGATGATCGCCGAGCGCTGGGGCTTCTCCCGCACGCAGCTGGACGAGTTCTCCCTCGCCTCGCACGAGAAGGCGGTCAAGGCCCAGGCCGACGGCGCGTTCGAGGAGGAGATCACGCCGGTCACCCTCCCGGACGGAACCGTCGTCGCCGCCGACGAGGGCATCCGGCCCGGCGGCACCCTGGAGAAGCTGGCCGGGCTGAAGACCCCGTTCAAGGAGGACGGCGTCATCAGCGCGGGCAACGCCAGCCAGATCTCCGACGGCGCCGCCGCCCTCCTGGTCACCACCAGCCAGAAGGCCCGCGAGCTGGGCCTGACGCCGCTGGTGCGGATCCACACCACGGTGATGGCCGGCGACGATCCGGTGATCATGCTGACGGCGCCGATCCCCGCGACGCAGAAGGTGCTGGCCCGCTCCGGGCTCACGATCGACGACATCGGGATCTACGAGGTCAACGAGGCGTTCGCGCCGGTGCCCATGGCGTGGCTGGCCGACATCGGGGCGGACCCGGCCCGGCTCAACCCTCGGGGCGGAGCGATCGCCCTGGGCCACCCGCTGGGCGGCTCCGGTGCCCGCATCATGACCACGCTCATCCACCAGATGCAGGCGCAGGGGATCCGCTACGGCCTGCAGACGATGTGCGAGGGCGGCGGCATGGCCAACGCGACCGTGCTGGAACTGATCGACAGCTGACCAGACTGTCCTGCCGGGCCCGAAAGGCTCCGCGCAGGCAGGACGACGCGGCCCCCACGTCCCGCGGACGGCACCCCGCGGCGGTGCGGTCCGGAGCACCGCGATGCCACAGCCCCCGGCCTCTCCCGGCCGGGGGCTGTCGTCGTCCCGGTTGCCTGTGGACACCGCCGCCGGATGGGGACGGACCGGTACCGACCACTGGGTCGCGACATGGTTCCGCTCGGTCACCGGCGCGCGAATAGCCGCAGGTCACACGGGTGAACGCAGGGCGAGGTCGCCGCCTCCCGGGTGGGGCCATGTCGACACATCCACAGCCGAATACACAGCTGGGGACAGACTCACACAGGTGTAGTTACTCCCGTGGTGCTCCCGTCACATCCGTCCCATCGGAAGTGTCTTCGCAGGTCAGAGCCGTTCGGGTCCGTTCCGTCTCTCCACACTCGGTGGACAACCCTGGGGGTGGAGCGCCATGTCGACCTGTGGACGGAGTGTTCGTCTGTGCACAGCGTCCACGACACCGACGACAGAGGCCCCCGCCCCCGGATGGGGACGAGGGCCTCCGGTATGAGGCAGCCCTCCTGCAGGCGCCCACGCGAGAGTGCAAGGGGTGGGCGGCAGGAGGGTCCTCGATCAGCGCCAGCGCATCGACATGACCAGCCCGGCGACCATGGCACCGAAACCGATCGCGAAGTTCCACGCCGACAGCGAGACCATGAACGGGATGCGGTCGCCCGCGACGTAGTAGACGACGATCCACAGCAGGCCGATGAGCATCAGCCCGACCATCACCGGCGCGTACCAGCGGGGGCTCGGCTGCGCGACGCGCGCCTGCGACGACCGGGACTGCAGCACGCCCTCAGGCGGCGTGTAGGCCGACTTCTTGCGTACCTTCGACTTGGGCACGTGCGAACTCCCTCCCGTGGGCCGGGTTGTCACCCCGGCCGGAACCGTCTCCAGCCTAAGCTGCCGGGGGACGACGGAGCTCCGCCACATGCCGTCGTTCCGACGTCGTCGTCCCGAGGAGGTGTCGGTGAGCCGCTCTCTGCTCCGTGGCCCGATCCTCCGTGGACACCGGCTCTCGGCCTGGGGTGCCCTGGTGCCCGTGGTGGCGCTCCTGGCCGGCCTGCTGTTCGCCACGTCGGGCCGGACGGCGCAGGGCAGCGATCTGCGGGCCGGCGAGATCACCGAGCTCTCCGAGCTGATCGACCAGCGCAACACCGTGATCGCCGACCAGGCCGACCAGCTCGGTGACCTCCAGCGGCAGACCGAGCGGCTGACCGAGCAGGCCGCCTCCCGCGACGGCGACGTCGCGGCCGCCCAGGGCGCCGGAAAGGCGGGCGAGCTCTCCGCGGGGCTCGTGCCGCTCACCGGACCGGGAGTGGTGATCACCCTGGACGACGCCCCCGCCCGTCCGGACGGCAGCCTGCCGGTGAACGCCAGCCCTGACGACCTGGTCATCCACCAGTCCGACGTGCAGGCCGTCGTGAACGCTGTGTGGGCCGCCGCCGCCGACGGGGTCGCCATCATGGACGAGCGGCTCATCGCGACCAGCGCCGTGCGCTGCGTGGGCAACACCCTGCTCCTGCAGGGCCGGACGTACTCCCCCCCGTTCGTCGTCGCGGCGATCGCCGACGCCTCCGCGGTGCGCGCGCAGCTGGCCGGCTCACCCCAGGTGGCGGTCTTCCAGCAGGCGGTGGAGGCCTACGGGCTGACCTTCACGGTGCGCGAGCGACCCTCGGTCGACCTGCCCGCCTACGATGGGCCCCTGGACCTGGAGTACGCCTCCGCCGGTTGACGGGCGCGGCCGGGTGTTCCCGGCGGGCCACCGCTCGCCCGGTCGTTCGTCGTCGGAGGGAGATCGAGCGTGGTGACCGCTGCCGGCCGTCCCGTCCTCGTCGTCGACAACTTCGACAGCTTCGTCTACAACCTCGTCCAGTACCTGGGCCAGCTGGGCGTGCGCTGCATCGTGCGGCGCAACGACGCCGTCGATGTCGACGAGCTCACCGATCTCGACGTCGCCGGTGTCCTGCTGTCACCGGGACCGGGGACGCCGGCCGGTGCCGGCGTGACGGTGCCCATGGTGCGCGCCGCGGCCGAGGCCGGGACGCCGGTGTTCGGGGTGTGCCTGGGCCACCAGGCCATCGCCGAGGCCTTCGGCGCCGAGGTCGTCCGCGCCCCGGAACTGCTGCACGGCAAGACCAGCGACGTCGTGCACGACGGAGAGGGCGTGCTGGCCGGTCTTCCCTCGCCGTTCACGGCGACCCGGTACCACTCCCTGGCGGTCGACCCGTCCACCGTGCCCGCCGAGCTCGAGGTCACCGGCGCGACGCCGTCGGGCGTCGTCATGGCGCTGCGGCACCGCGAGCTGCCTATCGAGGGCGTGCAGTTCCACCCGGAGTCGGTGCTCACCGAGGGCGGCCACCGCATGCTGGCCACCTGGCTGGAGTCGTGCGGCCTCGCGCCGGACCCGGCGGTCGTCGAGGCCGCCGCGGCGGCCGTGCGCCGCCTGGCCGTCGCGACGGTCTGAACGGCCACCCCGAAGGGTGGCCCTCTGTCAGCCGCCCGGTGAGGCCTCCGTCGGCGTCGGCGTCGGCGTCGGCGGCGGCGTCGTCGTGGGGGTGGTGGGCTCCGTCGGCGTCGTCTCCACCGGTGGGGTGGGCACGGCGATCAGCAGGATGATCTCGTCGTCCGCTGCGGCCTGGGTGGTGGCCCCCGGCTCGGTACCGACAGCCTGGCCCTCGGCGACCTCGTCGCTCTCCACGTTCTGTGACGTGATGGTGGTGAAGCCCGCCGCTCGGAGCGCCTCCAGGGCCGCCGCCTGCGTCAGACCGCGGACGTCGGGAACGGCGGTGTCGCCGTCGGAGACGGTCAGCGTGATCGTCGTGTCCGGTGCGATCGAGGTGGACTCCGCCGGATCGACGTCGATGACCTGACCCTCCGGCTCGGCGGAGTCGACCCGGTCGATGGTGACGTTGGTGAAGCCGGCCTGCTGCAGAGTGGCCCGTGCGCGTTGCTCGTCCAGCCCGACCACGTTGGGCACGGCGACGGTGTCCGGCGCGACCCCGACGACCAGGTTCACCTCGGTGCCTTCGTCGACCTGCGCGCCACCGGCGGGGGAGCTTTCCAGGACCCTGCCCTGCTGGGTCTCGTCGGTGGTGGTCCGCTGGCTCACCTGACCCACGACGAGGTTCGCGTCCGTGATCGCCTGCCGGGCGGCGGCCTCGGTCTGGTTCACCACTGGTGGCACCTGGACCTGCTGCACGGCCGGGGGTTCCGGCTCGCCACCGTTCAGCGCGATGGCGGCGGCGATGACGCCGCCCAGCAGCAACACCGCCAGAACCGCGGCGATCGCGATATTGCGGCGCTTGCGCTTGCGTGCCTGCTCGTCCTCGTCGTCCCAGCGGCCGTCCTCGCCGTAGCCGCCGCGCGCCGCGGCCAGGATCGTGGTCTTCTCCGCATCGCCCATGACCGGTGTCGCCTCGACGCGCTGCCCGGCCAGGGCCCGGAGCAGGTCGTTGCGCATCTCCGCCGCGGACTGGTACCGGTTGGCCGGGTTCTTGCTCATCGCCTTGAGCAGGATGGCGTCGAGTTCCGCCGGGATGGCCGGGTTGATCGACGACGGCAGCTTCGGGTCCTCGCGGACGTGCTGGTAGGCCACGGCCACCGGGGAGTCCCCCGTGAACGGCGGCGCGCCGGTGACCAGCTCGTAGAGCATGCAGCCGAGCGAGTACACGTCGGAGCGGGCGTCCACGCTCTCGCCCCGGGCCTGCTCCGGCGACAGGTACTGCGCCGTGCCGATGACGGCCGCGGTGGAGGTCATCGTCGCGGCGGAGTCGGAGACCGCCCGGGCGATTCCGAAGTCCATCACCTTCACGGTGCCCTGTGGCGTGATCATCACGTTCCCGGGCTTGACGTCGCGGTGGACGATCCCGTTGCGGTGGCTGAAGTCCAGCGCGCCGCAGATGTCGGCCGACAGGCTCATCGCGCGCTCGGGGGAGAGCCAGCCCTCACGGCGGATGACGTCGCGCAGCGTCTCGCCCTCGACGTACTCCATGACGATGTAGGGCGTCGCGCCGGTCGTGGTGCGATCCTCGCCGGTGTCGTAGACCGCGACGATCGCCGGGTGGTTCAGCGACGCCGAGGCCTGCGCCTCCCGGCGGAACCGCACCTGGAACGAGGGATCGCGGGCCAGGTCGCTGCGCAGCACCTTGACGGCGACCTCGCGGCCCAGGCGGAGGTCGCGCCCCCGGTGGACCTCCGCCATGCCGCCCCTGCCCAGGACGCCACCGATCTCGTAGCGCTCGCCGAGCACCTGCGGCGTGGTCATCGGAGGTCCTCTCGGGCGGAGCGTTGCGTCGTCCGGGCGAGGGCCTCGGCGACCGAGCGGGAGCCCCTCACGTCGGGGTGGCCCGCGGGCGGGTAGCCGGGCGCGAGCCTATCCGCTGGAGGCCGCGTTTCCCGGGAGACGCAGGGCCGTGCCGTCACTGAGTCGCGTCTTCCCCGGCGGCCTCGGGACTCACCGCCGGTTCCGACGTCGTTTCCGGCGTCGGCGTCGACGACGAGGCCTCGCTCGTGCCGCCGAGGGTGGGACTCGTCGTGGCGGTCGACGTGGTCGGGGCGGTGGTGGTGGTGGGCGACGCCGAGGGCTCCGTCGGTGCCGAGCTGGTCGGCGTCGTGGAGGTGGGTGCTGCGGATGTCCGGGACGGGGGAGGGGCCTCGTCCTCCTCGCCGTCGTCGGGCGTGTAGGCCTCCTCGGCCACGTAGAGGGTGATGCGGGCGCCGGAGGGCACCGGACCGGTCGGCGCGAGCGCAGCCACGTCGCCGGCGTCCAGCGCCATGCCGGTGCTCGCCACCTGGTCGTCGTCGGCAGCTTCCCGGTCGACCTCGAGGTTCTGTTCCCGCAGCGCCGCCGCCACCTCGTCGGCGGGCTTCCCGATGTATTCCGCCGGATCGACGACGAACGCACTCGGTCCGGTCGAGATGGACGCCGACGTGCCGGGGGTGGCCGCGTCGTCCGGACCGCGGTTGCCGGAGGCGAGCAGGAGCCAGGCGCCACCGGTCAGCAGCAGAACGAGCGCGAGAGCAGCACCCAGCCAGGCCCATTTCCGGCGGCTACCGCGCCGGCCGTCGACCGGCTGGTCCTCGGGGTACCAGTCGTCGTGGTTCTCCGGAGGCGCCTGCAGCGGTGGCATCGGGCGGCCCGAACCGGTTGCCGGCCCGGCGGCCACCGCGGTGGGGCCGGTGGCGGCCATGACCTGCGTCCGGGAGTCGGCCAGGGCGCCGCCGGCGACGATCTTCGTGGGCGTGGTGGCCGGGCCGGCAGCCGGGGCCAGCGTGCCGCCCGCGGCGACCCGGCGGATCGCCTCGGCGAAGGCGCCCCCGTCGGGGAACCGGTCGGCGGGGTCCTTGGCGAGGGCCCGCTCCACCAGCAGCCGGACGGCGGGCGGGACCTGGGCCGGCAGCGGTGGCGGCGGGCGGTTGATGTGGGCCAGTGCGATGGCCACCTGTGACGCCCCGTCGAACGGGCGCGCACCGGTCAGGCACTCGTAGGCGACGACCCCGAGGGAGTAGACGTCGGATGCGGCGGTGACCTCCATGCCCTGCGCCTGCTCGGGGGACAGGTACTGCGCGGTGCCGACGACCATGCCGGTGCGGGTGAGCGGGGTGGCGTCCCGGGCCTGGGCGATGCCGAAGTCGGTCAGCTTCACCACGCCGTCGGGACGGACCATCAGGTTGCCCGGCTTGATGTCGCGGTGGACCACCCCCGCGCGGTGCGCGGCCGAGAGCCCGTCGGCGGACTGGCTCAGCACGTGCAAGGTCCAGTCGACGGGGAGGGCGCCCTCCTCGTGGAGGATCGTGACGAGCGGCTGGCCTTCGACGAACTCCATCACGAGGAACGCCAGCTGCTGGGTGCCGGTGTCGTCGACGGTCTCGCCGTAGTCGTAGACCGAGGCGATGTTCGGGTGGGTCAGGGCGGCGGTGTGCCGGGCCTCGTTGCGGAAGCGGGCCAGGAAGCTCGGGTCGCCGGTGAGCTCGCTCTTGAGCACCTTGGCTGCCACGATCCGGTCGAGAACGCGGTCGCGGGCCTTCCAGACCTCGCCCATGCCGCCGACGGCGATCGGTGCGGTGATCTCGTAGCGGCCGGCGAGCAGGCTCCCGATGGACAGCGGCATCAGTCCCCCAGCCCGTCCAGATAGGCCTGCATCACGTCGCCGGCGATGGGTGCCGAGACGTCGCCACCGGTGCCGCCCCCGTTGGCCACGAAGACGGCGACGGCGATCTTCGGGTCGTCGGCGGGAGCGAAGCCCATGAACCAGTTGTGGTCGGCGACGTCCTGGCTGACCTGCGCGGTCCCGGTCTTGCCCGCGACCTCGACGCCCTGGATCCGCGCGGCACGGCCGGAGCCGTTCGCCACGACGCTGACCATCATCTCGGTCAGCTGGTCGGCGATGTCCGCGGAGATGGGCTCCCGCCACTCCTCGGGGCTGGTGGAGTCGATGACCGTGAGGTCGGGGGCCTGCACCTGGTCGATGAGGTAGGGCTTCATCTGGACGCCGTCGTTGGCCACCGTGGCGGCGACCAGCGCTGCCTGCAGGGGGGTCATGCGCACGTCCCGCTGGCCGATCGCGGTCTGGGCGAGCGCGGCATCGTCCTCGACCTCGCCGATCCCGCTGGCCTGCACGAGGAGCGGGATCTCGAACGTCTCGCCGTCGAGCCCGAACGCCTCCGCCATCTCACGGATCCGGTCCTCGCCGAGGTCGATCCCCAGCTGGGCGAAGGCCGTGTTGCACGAGATCGTGAGTGCGTCGATCAGGGGCTGTTCCCCGCTGGGGCTGCAGCTGGACCCGTTGTAGTTGGGGATGACGCGGGTGCTGTTGGGGAGCGGGAACTCCTTGGGTGCCGGCACCACCGTCTCGGGGGTGAGCCCGTTCTGGAGCGCGGCCGCGGAGACGATCACCTTGAACAGCGAACCGGGCGGGTAGTTGTCGTCGATCGCCCGGTTCAGCCGGGGGTCGGGGTCGGCGGCCTCGAGCTGCTCCCAGTACTCACGGATGGCGGCCGGGTCGTGGCTGGACAGCCGGGTGGGGTCGTAGCTGGGAGTGCTGGCCATGCCGAGGATCGCGCCGCTGGAGGGGTCCAGGGCCACGACCGCGCCGGTGACGCCCTCGAGGCCGGCCATCGCCGCCTCCTGGACGGCGGGGTCCAGGGTGAGGACGACGTCGCCGCCGGCCGGGTCGCGCCCGGTGAACAGGTCGGCCAGGCGCCGCAGGGCCAGCCGCCCGTCGGAGCCGGAGAGCAGGTCGTTCTCGGTGTGCTCGATCCGCGAGTTGTTGTAGATCAGCGAGTGGTACCCGGTGACCGCCGCGTACAACTCCCCCTGGGGGTACTGGCGCAGGTACTTCAGGCGGCCGTCGGTGGGCACCGATTCGGCGACCGCGGTGCCGTCCACGACGATCGCGCCGCGCTCCCGGTCGTACTGCGCGGCCAGCACCCGGGTGTTGGAGGTGTTGTTGCGCAGCTCGTCGGAGCGGACGACCTGGATGTAGTTGACGTTGACGATCAGCAGCGTGAACAGCACCAGGACGCTGATCGCCACGCGTCGCAGGGGGGCGTTCACTGCTGCACCACCTCGGTGGGTGCGTCACCGAGACGCTGCGGAGGGCCCGCCTGCGGCGTGGCCGGCCGGCGCGCGGCGTCGCTGATCCGGACCAGCAGGGCGACCAGCACGAAGTTGGCCACCAGCGACGAGCCGCCGTAGGCCAGGAAGGGGGTGGTCAGCCCGGTGAGGGGCAGCAGCCCCGTGACGCCCCCGAGGACGACGAACACCTGCCACGCGACGGCGAAGGCCAGGCCCGCGGCCAGCAGTTTGCCGAAGGCGTCCCGCACGACCAGGGAGGTCCGCAACCCCCGCTCGACGAGGATCAGGTAGACGATGATCACGGCGACCAGGCCGAAGAGCCCGAGCTCCTCGCCCACCGCCGAGGCGATGAAGTCGCTCTTGGCGACCGGTACCTGATCGGGACGGCCGCCGCCCAGGCCGGCGCCGAACAGTCCGCCGGTGCCCAGCCCGAACAGCGACTGCACCAGCTGGTAGCCGGCGCCGTCCTGGTAGGCGAAGGGGTTCAGCCAGGTGTCCACGCGGGCACGGACGTGACCGAAGATCTGGTAGGCGATGAGGGCGCCGCCGGCGAACAGCGCGACGCCGATGAGCAGCCAGCTGGAGCGCTCGGTGGCGATGTAGAGCATCACCACGAAGATCCCGAACAGCAGCAGCGAGCTGCCCAGGTCGCGCTCGAAGACGAGCACGAGGATCGACAGCACCCAGGCCACGAGCACCGGTCCGAGGTCGCGGCCGCGCGGCAGTTCGATGCCGGCCACCCGGCGGCTGGCCAGCGCCAGCACGTCGCGCTTGTCGACCAGGTAGGCGGCGAAGAAGATGACCAGGCAGATCTTGGCGAACTCGCCGGGCTGGATGGAGAAGCCGGCCACCCGAATCCAGATCTTGGCCCCGTTGACCTCCGACAGCGAGGCGGGGAGCAGGGCCGGGAGGGCGAGGAGCGCCAGCCCGGCGAGCGCGAGGGTGTAGGCGTAGCGCGAGAGGGTGCGGTGGTCCCGGACGGTCACCAGGACCGCCACGAACAGGGCGACGCCCAGGGTGGCCCAGATGAGCTGGACCGGGGCGTCCTCGCGCGTCACCGTGCTCTCCACCTGCTCGGCGGCGAGGTCCAACCGGTGGATGACCGCGAGCCCCAGGCCCACCAGCAGTGCGACCGCGGGCAGCAGCAGCGGGTCGGCGTAGGGCGCCCACTTCCGGATGACCAGGTGGGCGACCACCCAGAGAGCGGTGATCCAGGCACTGAACCCGGCCATCTCGGCCCGCAGGGCTCCGGTGATGGTGAGGTCGACGATGCACTGCGCCACGACGGTGATCAGCACGGCGAAGCCCAGCAGCGCGGCCTCGATGCCGCGCCGCTTCGGCGGGGTGGTGCCGGCGGCGGGGGCGCGAGGATCGGTGGCGGGGCCGGACATCAGTCCTCCTCCCGGCAGTCCGCCCCCGGCCTGGACGACGCCGTCGTCCGGGCCGACGTGCTGGGTGCGGAGCTGGTGCCGTCAGGGGCGGGGGACTCCGGGGCGGCCGTGGTCTCCGGGGAGGCCGTGCCGTCGGGTGCGGGAGCAGGGGATGCCGTCGGGGACGGCTGGGGTGCGGTCGTCCGGCACGGGGGCAGTTGCTGCTGGCGGAGCGCAGCGAGGATCCGGTCGGCGTCACTCGCGTCGTCGGCCGTGATGCCGCCACGGACCCGGCTGCGGGCTGCCGGCGTGAGATCGGTCAGCGCCATGTTCGTCGCCCGGTCGAGCTCGTAGAAGTCGAAGCCGACGATCGAGACGTCCAGACCCCGGAAGACGGCCACCTGCTCGTCCTCCCCGTCGCCGTCCACGCCGACGAACCAGTGGCCGAGGGCCCACATGTACGTACCGACCGCTCCCGCCACGACCACGACGAGCGCTGCCACCGCCACCAGGAGGAGTCGAAGCGGGCGGCGGCGGGCGGAGGGGCCGCCGCCCGTCGGCGGTGTGGGCGGTGGAGCGGGGGGCGGCTGCGGATCGGCGAGAGCCGCGCGGCCGGCCGCCGAGCGGGCGTCGACCTCCCGCTGGCCGACGTTGTCCCCGGCCGCGCCGTCGATGACCGGGTCGAGCCGGCCGCGACCGCCGGTGTCCTCCACGACGTCGGCCACGATCACGGTGATGTTGTCCGGTCCGCCGCCGCGCAGCGCGAGCTCGATCAACCGGTCGGCGGTCGACTCCGGGTCGGGGTCCTTGAGAGCCTCGGCGAGGGTCTCCTCGCTGACGACGCCCGACAGCCCGTCGGAGCACAGCAGGTACCGGTCCCCGTCCCGGGCCTCGCGCATCGAGAGGTCGGGCTCGACGTCCTGCCCGTTGAGGGCGCGCAGCAGCAGGGACCGCTGCGGGTGGCTGTTGGCTTCCTCGGCGGTGATCCGGCCGTCGTCGATCAGCGTCTGGACGAACGTGTCGTCGTGGGTGATCTGGGAGAGCTGGCCGTCGCGCATCAGGTAGGCGCGCGAGTCCCCGACGTGACACAGGGCCAGCCGGCCACCGGCGAACAGGATCGCCGTCAGCGTCGTCCCCATGCCCTCGAGCTGGGGTGACTCGCGGATGACCTCGCGCAGGTGCTCGCTGCCCTCGAAGACGGCCTGGCGCAGCGACTGGAGCATGTCGCCGGACGGGGTGTCGTCGTCCAGGTGCTCCAGCGCCGCGATGACCACCTTGCTGGCGACGTCACCCGCGGCATGGCCGCCCATGCCGTCGGCGACGGCGAGCAGCCGCGGTCCGGCGTAGACGGAGTCCTGGTTGTTGCCGCGGATCAGCCCGCGGTCCGAGCGCGCCGCATATCGCAGAACGAGGCTCACGCGTCCACCTCGCTGGCGCTCGGGGGGCGCATGCGCCCGGTTGCTGTCCTCAGGGGGGAGCCGGCACGTGTGCTCACGTACGCAGCTCCAGGGCAGTCTGCCCGATGCGGATCGGCTGACCGGGACCCACCAGGAGCGGACCCTGCACGCGCTGCTGGTCGAGGTAGGTGCCGTTGGTGGAGCCGAGGTCCTCCACGTACCACTGACCGCCGCGGTTGGTCAGGCGCGCGTGGCGGGAGCTGGCGAAGTCGTCGGTGAGGACGAGCGTCGAGTCATCGGCCCGGCCGATCAGGATCGGCTGGTCGCTCAGGGTGATCTTCGTGCCGGTCAGCGGGCCGGCGGTGACCACCAGGCTGCGCGGTCCCCGTTTCCCGCGCTTCTTGCCGGTGACGGCCGCGGCGCGCGGCGGCACCGACGCGACCCGTCCGGCACGGCCGCCGAAGAGGTCGGCCCGTACCACGCGGAAGGCCGCGAAGATGAACAGCCACAGCAGCAGCAGGAAGCCGAAGCGAAAGACCTGAAGGACTATTTCGCTCACTGCACCGCCTCGCCGGCGATCACTGGCCGTCCTGCCGGTAGACCAGCACCGAGTGCCCGATCCGGATGACGTCTCCGTCGGCGAGCGCCTGGCGAGTGACCCGGCGGCCGTTGACCAGCGTGCCGTTGGTGGAGCCGAGGTCCTCCACGGTCGCGGTGCCGCCGTCGAGCACCACGTCCACGTGCTTGCGGCTGACCCCGGTGTCGGGCAGCCGGATGTCGGCCTCGGTGCCGCGGCCGATCACGTTCCGGCCGGTGGAGAGCTCGTGCCGGGTGCCCGGCCCGTCGACGACCAGGACATGGGTGACGCCGGGCCGGTTGCCCGCGCGACCGACGAAGGAGGGACCCTGCTTGCCGGTGTCGGTGGCGACCCGGCCGCGCAGCGGTGGAAGGGGCGGGAGCGGGGGCAGCGGCGGGTGACCGGCCATCGGTCCGCCCCGGGGCGGAGCGCCCACGGCGAGGTCGTCGCGGGCCGGCGGGCGGGCCGGGTCGGCGACCTGGGAGCTGACCTCGAAGATCCCCGTCGGGAGGTCGCTGTCCTGCTCGAGCCGGACGGTGACCTTGTCGAAGACCGTGTAGCCCTCGTCGTCGATGTGCTCGGCGACCATGTCGGCGAGCTCCTCGGCCAGCTGGTCCGACCACTGCCCGAGGTGGTCGAAGTCGGTGCGCCCGAGGCTCACGACGTAGACGTTCGGGGCGAGCACGCGGCCCTCGCCCATGACCGACCGTTGCTCGTCGGCCTCGCGCTGGAGGGCCTTCGCGATCTCCGCCGGGTGCACCTTGCCCTTGAAGATGCGGGCGAAGGCGAGCCCGACCATGCCCTCGAGGCGTCGCTCGAAGCGCTGCAGCACACCCACAGTCGCTCCTTCACGCTCGGTCGGTCGTCCGCTGTCCCTCTGATGATCGTAGCCGGGTCACGTGCCCCCGCCCCGGCAGTGAGCCGCGACGCCCCGCACGAGCATCGGCGTCGATCGGGCAACGATCCACCCCCCGCCGGGGCTACGGCGTCCGGCTGCTAATGTCGTCGCTCGCCAGGGCAAGTGGCGGAATGGCAGACGCGCACGGTTCAGGTCCGTGTGTCCGAAAGGACGTGGGGGTTCAACTCCCCCCTTGCCCACCAGTTCGATCAGCACCCCGTCCACCGGTCCGCCGGGGGCGGGGTTCGCTGTTCCGGGGGGCCGGTCACTCGAGGCGGCGGGGCTCTTCCCGGACGTCCGCCCCGTGGCGAGGGCCGGTGAGCGTCCGGGCGAGCAGGACCGCGCCCCAGGGGCCGATGACCCAGACCGGCCAGAAGTACAGGAACTCCCAGGTGGCCAGGGAGGTCGCGGCCCAGATGACGAGCACGATCAGTGACGTGGTCGCCCACGCCCGCCAGGAGTGCGGGTCCCCGCCCCCGCCGCCGTGCGCCGCGACCGTCGCCGGATGACTGGTGGCATGCGGTGCGGCCGGCTGCGGGGCCGGGCGGGCTGCCGGGACGGCGGCCGGCAGGTCCGCGGTGAGCTGCTCCAGCTCGCCGTAGGTCTTGGCCGCGTAGGCCCGCGCCAACCGCTCGTCGTACTCGTCCAGAGTCAGTCGCCCGGCGGACATGTGCTCGCCGAGGACGGCGGCGACGGCGGCGCGGTCGGCGTCGGCCGCGCGCAGGTGAGGATCGGGCATTGCGGCTCTCCGGGTGAGGGAGCTCTCAGTCTGGTCCGCGGGGACGCTCCGGTCCACCACCGGTGAAGTCCGTTCCACGTGGAACCCGCGGTGGTGGCGGTCAGGTCCGGCTGGTCCGGGTCAGCCCCCGGCTCGGCTGCCAGGAGGAGATGACGAGCGCCGTCTTCTCGTCGTCGAGGGCGACGAGCACCACCTGGTCCAGGTCGACCCGGAACAGCTCGAAGTCCGTGCGCTCCGTGGGAGCCCCGGCCGCGGCGGCGTACCGGCTGCGCTCGTCCGGATCGGTGACCTCCGTGGCGTGGCCGGACACCTTGGCGTCGGCGCTGAAGTCGGCGGGTTCGTCGCTGCCGCTGTGCAGTGCGAAGCGGGGGTCCCGGCGCAGGTCGGTGAACTTGACCGAGTTCGGCATGCCCGCCAGCCAGGGCTCGCCGAGGACGAAGTGCATCTCGATCCCGCTGATCCGAGGGGAGCCGTCGGCGCGCAGCGTGGCGAGGAAGGAGTGCCCGTGCGCGTCGAACGCCGCGCGCACTCGTGCGGCGAACCCGGGCTCCTCGGATTCCACGTCCGCGAAGGAGGCCACGGCTCAGGATGCACCCGGGTACGGACGACATCGCCCCGTGCGTCCCGGCCCGCGAGACTGACCGGATGGGACACCGGGGCCGGCTGTGCGTCGCCGCCGTCCTCGCTTCGCTAGTCACCCTGACCGTCGGATTCCTCGTCGCCGTGCCCGTGGTCCGCATGCTGCAGGACCGCCTCCAGGCGCGGTACGACGCCGCCAACACCGGCCCTCCGGAGGCGGTGCGGGTGGTCGGCGACGAGTACGTCGGCGCCGCCTTCTCGATCCTGGTCGCCTTCGCGGTGGTGGTCTTCTGCGCGGGGGCCGTCCACGTGTCCCTGACGACCCCGCCGTCCCGGCGTGGTCTGGTGCACCGTGACCTGGGGCGGCTCGGCGCTGCGCTGCTGGTCGCGCAGGCGCCGCTGAGCATCGCGGCGGGCGTGTGGGGCCCGTACTCCTCCGCTGCCACCGTCGGCGGCGCAGCCCTGGGTGCCGCCGGAGTGCTGGTGCTGGTCCTCGACCGCGCGCCGGTGTGGGCCTACGCCTGCGGCTGCGCCGTGGCCGCGGCCAGCACGCTGACCGCCGTCGCATCCGCTGTGCTGCTCATCCCGCTGGTGGTGGGCCTGGCCGGCATCCTCGTGGCCGCGGCGGTGACGGCCGTGATCGAGGCCGTCCGCCGCGCCGTGCGGACGTCGGCGTAGGCCGCCCGTCCGGTGCTCAGCCGGCCGCCGGCGCCGCCTCCCGGGCCAGCGCCTTGCCGATCACCATCCGCTGGATCTGGTTGGTGCCCTCGAAGATCTGCATGACCTTCGCCTCGCGCATGTAGCGCTCCGCCGGGTGGTCCCGGGTGTAGCCGGCGCCGCCGAGCACCTGGACGGCGTCGGTGGTGACCTTCATGGCGGCGTCGGTGGCTACGAGCTTGGCGATGCTGGCCTGCCGGGAGTACGGCTTGCCGGCGTCCTTCCGCCGGGCCGCGACCAGGTACATGGCGCGGGCGGACTCCACCGCGGCCGCCATGTCGGCCAGCAGGAAGGCCACGCCCTGGTGCTCGACGATCGGCCGGCCGAACGCCTCCCGCTCACCGGCGTACCGGACGGCGAGGTCGAGGGCGGACTGGGCGAGGCCGACGGCGACGGCGCTGACCCCGAGCCGGCCGGAGTCGAGGGCGGCGAGGGCGATCGACAGCCCACGACCGCGCTCGCCGACCAGCCGCTCGGCGGGCACGGGGACGTCGTCGAGGCGGATGGCCGCCGTGGTGGAGCCGGTGAGGCCCATCTTCTCCTCGGGCCTGGCCGCGCCGAAGCCGGCCAGGTCGGGGGTCAGGTGGAAGCACGAGATGGCCCGGGAACCGTCGTCGGGCGTGCGCAGGAAGGTCGAGTAGAAGTCGGCGTGCCCGCCGTGGGTGACCCAGGCCTTCTCGCCGTTGGCCAGCCAGCCGCCGTCGGTCGCCTTCGCGCTCGCGCGCATGGCGGCGGGGTCGGAGCCGGCGTGGGCCTCCGAGAGGCAGTAGGCGCCGAGCAGCTGTCCGCCCACCATGTCCGGCAGCACCTCACGCCGCTGAGCCTCGGTGCCGAACCGGTCGATGGGAAAGCAGGAGAGCGTGTGCACGCTGACGCCGAGCGCGACGCTGGCCCACCGGGCGGCCAGCTCCTCCACCACCTGCAGGTAGACCTCGTAGGGCTGTCCACCGCCGCCGACGTCCTCGCCGAAGGGCAGCCCCAGCAGCCCGGCGTCGCCGAGCAGCCGGAAGACCTCGCGCGGGAACCGCTCTTCGCGCTCGTACTGGGCGGCCTTCGGCGCCAGTTCGGCGTCGGCCAGCTCGCGGGTGAGCGCCAGCAGATCGGCGGCCTCGGGGGTGGGCAGTTCGCGGTCGACCGGCACGGTGCTCCCTCGTCGCAGACGGTACTGCGAACCGTACCGCAGTACTGTTCATCGTCCAGATCCACGACCACCCGCCGGGAGGAGGACGCGTGACCGTTGCCGATGACGGGGCGCTGACGAGGCGTCAGGCGGAACTGCTCGACCAGCTCGAGGAGCTCTTCCTCGCCGAGGGATTCGTCGGCTTCACCCTCGAGGACCTCGCCGTCCGGCTGCACTGCTCCAAGAGCACGCTCTACGCGCTGGCCGGGTCCAAGGAGCAGCTCGCCCACCGGGTCATCAGGCACTTCTTCCGGAAGGCGACGACGGCGGTCGAGGCGCAGACGGTCACCGAGTCCGACCCGGCGCGGCGGGTCACCGCCTACCTGAGCGCCGTCGCCCGGGCGCTGGCCCCGGCCGGGGCAGCGTTCCACCGCGACCTGGACGCCTTCGGGCCCGGCCGCGAGACCTACGAACGGAACACCGCGCTGGCCGCCGACCGGGTCCGGGAGCTGATCGCGGACGGAGTGGCCCAGGGGCGCTTCCGCGAGGTCCATCCGGCGCTGGTCGCCGATACCGTCACCACGCTGATGTTGCGCATCGGCCGGGGCGAGACCGCACGCGCCACGGGGCTCGACGACGCCACGGCCTACCGGGAGCTGGCCGCCCTGCTGCTGCACGGGATCACGGTGTGACGGTGGAGCCGGTGCCCTGGGACGACGCGACGTCCAGCCGGCAGGTCCCCGCCTGATCCGGATGCGCCGGCATGCGGTCGTGGGCGCCCGGAAGCGCTCCGATAGGTGCGCGGACGGTGATCTGGCGATGGCCGAGCAGGTGACCTACCACCCCTGACGCTCGGGCGGACCGGCTCCTCCGGGGCCGGTCCGTCGTCGCAGGGTAGGACGGGCTGATGACCGACGACGTCGCCGCCGCCGTCCTGGCCCGGTACGGCACCACCTTCGCCGAGGAGGCGGGCATCCGGCTCGCCGATGAGCCGGTGCCGCTGTTCCAGTTGCTCGTCCTCGCCCAGCTGCTGTCGGCACGGATCGGTGCCGGTGTCGCCGTCGCCACCGCCGCGGAACTGTTCTCGGCGGGGTGGACGGTGCCGCAGCGCCTGCGCGACGCCGGGCGGGGCAGCGTGATCGCCGCCCTGGGCCGCGGCGGCTACCGCCGCTACGACGAGCGGACGGCGACGCAGCTGCGCGAGATGGCGACGCTGGTCCTGGACCGGTACGGCGGTGACCTGCGCGGGCTGGCGACGGCGGCAGGGGCGGACACCGACCGCGCGTCGCACCTCGTGCAGGAGGTGAAGGGCATCGGCGCGACCGGGGCGGCGGTCTTTTTGCGCGAGGTGCAGGCGGTCTGGCCCTGGGTCCGCCCCCACCTCGACGACCGGGCACGGGCCGGCGCCCGGCGCATCGGCCTCCCCGACGACACCGCACAGCTCGCCGGCCTGGTCGCGTCCGGTGACCTGGCGCGGTTCGCGGCGGGGCTCGTGCGCATCTCCCGGCTGCCGGCGGGCCAGGACCCGCTCGGCGGCTGACGGGTCTGTGGTGAGCTGGGCGTCCACCCCATCCCGGAGGGATCCATGGCGCAGCACTCCTGGCCGTCCACCGAGCCGACCGAGGTCGTGCTCTCCGCCGGCGCGGCCCGCCTGGCCGTCGATCTGCGCGGCGGGGGGATGCGGTCGTTGACCGTCGCGGGGTGGGAGGTGCTGGCCGGCTACCCGGCGGGCACGGTCGTGGAGGGCTGGCCCGGCGCGGTGCTGCTGCCCTGGCCGAACCGGATCCGCGACGGTCGGTGGACCTGGAAGGGCCGCGAGCTCCAGCTCGAGGTCGGCTCACCCGAGGAGCCGCACGCCATCCACGGCCTCGTCGCCTGGCAGCCCTGGACGGCGATCGATGCCTCGGCCGACACGGTCACGGTTGCGACGGTCGTCGAGCCGCACCCCGGCTACCCGTTCCGCATCGCGGGCGCCGTGGACTACCGGCTGGGTGGCGACCGGCTCGCCGTCACCGTGCGGGTGCGCAACCCCGGCCCGGACCCCGCGCCGTTCGGGGTCGGCATGCACCCCTACCTGTCGGTGGGGGCGACCCGGGACGGCGGCATCGGCGACGCCGACCTGAACCTGCCCGTCCGCACCGTCCTGGACCTCGACAACGGGCTGCCCACCGGAGAGCGCGGTCCGTTCGACGGTGCCATCGGCCGGATCGGCGACCGCGCCCTCGACGACGCCTTCTCCGATCTGGTGCGTGACGACGACGGCTGGGCCCGGGTCGGCCTCCGCGGGACGGCGGGGGAGCTGGAGCTCGCCGTGGACGAGTCCTGGCCGTGGCTGCAGGTCTTCAGCGGTGACGTCCTACCGGAGGGGCGGCGACGGCGCAGCCTGGCGGTCGAGCCCATGACCTGCCCGCCGAACGCGCTCGCCGACGGTGTCGATCTGCTGGTCCTCCAGCCCGGCGCCGACTGGTCGGGGACCTGGACGCTGTCCTGGACGGCGGCCTGATGCGGGTTCTCGAGTTCTGGCGCTATCCGGTCAAGTCGCTGCAGGGCGAGCGGCTGGCGGTCGCCGAGTTCGGGCCGGAGGGCATCGCCGGGGACCGGCAGTGGGCGCTGTTCGACCTCGACACCGGCTTCGGGCTGACCGCCCGCCGGGTGCCCGAGCTGCTCTTCGCCGCGGCCCGGCTCCGAGCGGACGGCGGGGTCGAGGTGGTCCTGCCCGACGGCACGGTCACCACCGAGGACACCGCGATCTCGGCCTGGCTCGGCCGCCGGGTGACGCTCCGGGACGCGGGCAGTGCGCCGAGCCGTCGCCGCTACGAGAGCCCGGACGACGACCTGGCCGAGGGTGCCGGGTCGACCGGACGGTGGCACGACTGGCAGGGGGCGCCCGGCGCCTTCCACGACAACGCCGACGGCCGCGTCTCGCTGGTCACCACGGACACGCTCGGGAACTGGGACCGGCGGCGGTTCCGGTCCAACGTCGTCCTGGAGGGCGCCGGCGAGGTCGGGCTCATCGGCTCCCGGGTGCGGATCGGCGAGGTGGTGCTCCGGGTGGGCGCCCCGATCCCCCGCTGCGTCATGGTCACCCGTCCCCAGCCCGGCGGTATCGCCCGCGACACCTCGGTGCTGAAGACGATCCACCGCGAGCGCGGCGGCGACCTCGCCGTCGCAGCGCTGGTACAGCGGCCGGGCACCGCGCGCACCGGTGAGGTCCTGGAACCGGCCTGAGGCGACACTGGTCGGCGTGCGCACCATCACGATCCGCCCCGGCGAGGACAGCATCCGACTGGGCCAACTGCTCAAGCTGGTCGACGCCGTCCCGACCGGCGCCCAGGTGAAGGACGTGCTCTTCTCCGGCGTCGTCCTCGTCAACGGAGAGCCGGAGGAGCGCCGCGGCCGCCAGCTGCGCCGCGGCGACGTGGTCGCCGTCGAGGGCATGGAGGACGTCCGGATCGGATGAGGTGGGAGTCGTCGTTCCACGTGGAACCGCGCTGACCGCCCGGCTCTGCCAGGCTGACGGCATGGGCAGCCCTCCGATCCGCGTGCCCCGCTGGCCGGCCGCGGCGCCGGAGGGGCCGGACTTCGCGGCCATCCGCGCGGAGTTCGACGTCCCGGAGGAGTTCCCGGCCGAGGTGGTCGCTGAGGCCGAGCGTCGTGCCGCGCAACCGCGCCTGCCCGAGCTCGACGCCACCGACGTCCCCCTGGTGACGGTCGACCCGGTCGGCAGCCGGGACCTCGACCAGGCCGTTCACCTGGCCGCCCGGGGGTACGGGTACCGGATCAGCTACGCCATCGCCGACGTCGGCGCCGCGGTGGATCCGGGCGGCCCGCTGGACGCCGAGGCCCGCCGGCGCGGCCAGACCCTGTACAACCCCGACCGGCGGATCCCGCTGCACCCGACGGTACTCAGCGAGGGGGCCGCGAGCCTGCTGCCCGACCAGCTCCGAGCGGCCGCGCTGTGGACGATCGACCTCGACGCGGACGGTGAGCCGGTCCGTGTGGACCTCCGCCGGGCCCGGGTCCGCAGCCGCGCCCAGCTGGACTACGCCTCCGTGCAGGCGCAGGCCGACGCCGGCACGCTTCCCGATCCGCTTGCCCTGCTGCCCACGATCGGCACGCTGCTCCAAGAACGGGCCGCCGAGCGCGGCGCCCTCGAGCTCGGCACCCCGGACCAGGAGGTGCGGGCCACGCCGGACGGCTGGGCCCTCGTGTTCCGCGGCGACCTGCCGGTGGAGGGCTGGAACGCGGAGATTTCGCTGCTCACGGGGCGGTGCGCGGCCGCGCTGATGCTCGACGGCGGGGTCGGCGTGCTGCGGACGCTGCCCCCGGCCCGGCCGGAGGACGTCGCCCGGCTGCGCCTGCTGGCGCCCGCGCTCGGGGTGGACTGGCCCGCCGACGTGTCGCCCCGCGCGGTCATCGCCGGCCTCGACCCCGGGCGTCCGGGGCACGCGGCGTTCCTGGAGGAGGCGGTCACCCTCCTGCGCGGCGCCGCCTACACCGCTTTCGAGGGCGCACTCCCCGACCAGCCCGGCCACGGCGGCGTCGGGGCGCCGTACGCGCACGTCACCGCCCCGCTGCGGCGCCTGGTCGACCGCTTCGGCACCGAGGTGTGCCTGGCCCTGGCTGCCGGGCGACAGCCGTCCCCCGAGTTGCGCGCCGCGCTGCCCGAGCTCCCGGCCCTCATGGCCGCATCCGACCGGCGCACCCGGGACGTCGAGCGCGCCGTCGTCGAGGCGACCGAGGCCTGGGTGCTGCGCGGCCGCGAGGGCGAGACCTTCCCCGCGGTCGTGGCCGACGCCGAGGACGGCCGCGGCACGGTGGTCCTCGACGACCTCGCCGTCCGGGGCCGCTGCACCGGCGAGGGGCTGCGGCCGGGCACGCGGGTCCGGGTCCGGCTCGAGCAGGCCGACGTCGGCACGCGAACCGTGCGTTTTGCGCTGGCGGGCCCGGCATGACCCGCGTCCCGTACCTCTCGGCCCGGCTGCAGGGCTTCGGGACGACGGTCTTCGCCGAGATGAGCGCGCTGGCCGTCGCCACGGGCTCGGTCAACCTCGGTCAGGGGTTCCCCGACTACCCCGGCCCACCCGAGGTGCTCGACGTCGCCCGAGCCGCCATCGGCACCGCCGCCGACCAGTACCCGCCCGGACCCGGCATCCCGGAGCTGCGTGCCGCGGTCGCCGAGCACCACGGGCGCTTCACCGGCCTGGCCTACGACCCGGCCGACGAGGTCCTGGTGACGGCGGGTGCCACCGAGGCCCTCACGGCCGCGCTGCTGGCGCTGCTGGACCCCGGCGACGAGGTCGTGGTCTTCGAGCCGATGTACGACAGCTACGCCGCAGCCGTCGCGATGGCCGGGGGAGTCGTCCGCCCGGTCACGCTGCGCCCGCCGCCCTCGGGGGAGGGGCGGTGGACCTTCGACCCGGAGGAACTGCGGGCGGCGGCCACCCCGCGGACGAAGCTGCTGCTGCTCAACACCCCGCACAACCCCACCGGGAAGGTCTTCACCCGCGAGGAGCTGGCCACGCTCGCCGCTCTGGCCATCTCCCACGAGCTGCTCGTCCTCACCGACGAGGTCTACGAGCACCTCGTGTTCGACGGGGCCCACCACGTCTCGATGGCAGCCCTCCCCGGGATGCGGGAGCGGACGCTGGTGGTCGGCAGCGCCGGGAAGACCTTCAACGTCACCGGCTGGAAGATCGGGTGGATCTGCGGGCCGGCCCCGCTGGTGTCCGCCGTCCGCACCGCCAAGCAGTTCCTCACCTACGTCAACGGCGGTCCGCTGCAGCCCGCCGTCGCCGCGGGGCTGGCACTGCCCGATGCGTACTTCACCGCCGTGGCCCAGGACCTGCAGTACCGCCGCGACGTGCTGGTCCGCGGGCTCGCCGAGGCCGGCCTGCCGGTGATCAGCCCGGAGGCCACCTACTTCGCGACCGTCGACGTCCGCCCGGTGCAGCCCGACGGCGACGGCCTGACGTTCTGCCGGGCGCTGCCCGCGCGCGCCGGTGTCGTCGCCGTCCCCACCGTGGTGTTCTACGACCCGGCCCATGCCCACCTGGGTCGGCATCTCGTCCGGTTCGCGTTCTGCAAGAGCGACGAGGTGCTGGGAGAAGCAGTCGAACGGCTCAGGAGGTTGGGATGAGGATCGCCGCGGTGCAGCACGACATCGTCTGGGAGGACCGCGACGCCAACTTCGGGCGGCTGGCGCCGCTGGTCGCCCGCGCGGTGGGCGCGGGGGCCGAGCTGGTGCTGCTCACCGAGACCTTCAGCACCGGTTTCTCGATGACGCCGGGAATCGGGGAGCCCGAGGGTGGGCCGTCGGCGCGGTTCCTCGCCGACCAGGCGGCCGAGCACGGCGTGTGGGTGGCCGGCACCTGCCCGGAGATCGCCGCCGGGGAGGAGCTGCCCTACAACTCCTTCGTCCTCGCCGGGCCCGACGGCGCCGTCCACCGCTACCGGAAGCTGCACCCGTTCACCCATGCCGGCGAGCACGAGCGGTTCCGGGCGGGGGAGAAGCCGGTGACCGTCGAGGTCGGTGACCTCCGGATCACCCCCTTCATCTGCTACGACCTGCGCTTCGCCGACGTCTTCTGGAAGGCGGCTCCGGACACCGACGTCTACCTGGTCCCGGCGAACTGGCCGAGCCCGCGGCGGCTGCACTGGCAGGCACTGCTGCAGGCCCGCGCCATCGAGAACCAGGCCTTCGTGGTCGGCTGCAACCGGGTGGGGACGGCGGGGGACGGCACCGAGCACGCCGGCGACAGCCGGATCGTCAGCCCCATGGGGGAGCTGCTCGCCACCGCCGCCGGGGTGGAGACGCTGGTCGTGGCCGACGTGGACCCGACCGAGGTGGCGGCCACCCGCGACCGGCTCCGGTTCCTGGCCGACCGTCGCGCCTGACAGGGGTTCCCGGGGGACGCGTCGGCGTCCTACCGTTCTCGTGGTGACGACTCTCGCCGGCTCGAGCCGGACCGGGTCGGCCCACCTCGCGGCGCAGCTCTCCGCTCCCGTCCGGAGGCTCATCCGTTCCGGCGTCGCCGGCGCGGGCCTGATGGTCGCGGCCACCCTGCTGGCACTGGCCTGGGCCAACTCCCCCTGGGGGAGCTCCTACGACCGGCTGTGGCACACCGAGGTGGCGCTGCGGTTCGGCGACGCCCAGATCGCCATGGACCTGCAGCACTGGGTCAACGACGGCCTGATGGTCTTCTTCTTCTTCCTGATCGGCATGGAGGTCCGCCGCGAGCTCTCGATGGGCGAGCTCGTGCAGCGCAGCCGGCTGAGGATTCCGGCGCTCGCCGCGGTGGCCGGCCTCGTCCTCCCGGCGCTGATCTACCTGGCGATCAACGCCGGTGGCGAGGGCGCGGTGGGCTGGGGCATCCCGATGGCCACCGACACCGCCTTCGTGCTCGGCGCGCTGGCCCTGTTCGGCCAGCACTGCCCCATCCAGCTGCGCGTCTTCCTGCTGTCGCTGTCGGTGGTCGACGACATCGGGGCGCTGAGCGCGATCGCGATCTTCTACTCCGACGAGATCGATCTCGTCGCGCTCGGGATCGCGGGGGCGTGCGTGCTCGCTTTCATCGGGCTGTCCCGCATGCAGGTGTGGCGGGGGCCCGCCTACTTCGCCGTGGGCGCGGTGATGTGGGTGGCCATGTACGAGTCCGGGGTGCACGCCACCATCGGCGGGGTGGTCCTGGGGTTGCTGGTCAGCGCCTATCCCCCACGCCGGGCCGAAATCGAGCGCGCCGGTTCCCTGGCCCGGGCGTTCCGGCAGTCGCCGGAGCCGGGCGTCGCGCGCGAGGCGAAGCTCTCGGTGGAGCGCGCGGTCTCCCCCAACGAGCGGATCGGCGCGGTCCTCGTCCCGTGGAGCAGCTACCTCGTCGTCCCGGTCTTCGCGCTGGCCAACGCCGGCGTGCGGATCGACGGCGCACTGCTGGAGCGGGCGCTCACCTCCCGGGTGACCATCGGCGTCTTCGTCGGCCTGGCGGTCGGCAAGCTGCTCGGGGTCGGGCTCGCCGCGACGCTCGCCGTCCGGCTGCGGCTCGGCGTCCTCCCGCCCGGCGTCAGCCTGGGCAGCGTGTGGAGCGGCGCCGCCCTGACGGGGCTGGGTTTCACGGTCTCGCTCTTCGTCACCGACCTGGCCTTCGACGACGCGGAGCTGCGGGAGGAGGCCACGGTCGGCATCCTGGCCGCCGCGGTCGTCTCGGCCGCGCTGGGCGCGCTCTTCTTCCGGCTGCTGGGCCGGGGAGGGGGCGCACCGGAGCGGCCGGACGCGCTCGACCCCCCGGTGGACCCGGCGGTCGACCACATCCGCGGGCCGGTCGACGCCCCGCTGACGCTCGTCGAGTACGGCGACATGGAGTGCCCCTTCTGCGGTCGGGCCACCGGTGTCGTCAGCGAGTTGCGCGGCCGGTTCGGCGACGACCTGCGCTACGTCTTCCGGCACCTGCCACTCGTCGAGGTGCACCCGCACGCCCAGCTCGCCGCGGAGGCGACCGAGGCGGCCGGAGCGCAGGGGCGGTTCTGGGAGATGCACGACCGGTTGTTCGCCCACCAGGACGAGCTCGACGCCCCGGGCCTGCTCGACCACGCCGCCGGTCTCGGGCTGGACCTCGAGCGGTTCGCGCGCGAGCTCGGTGACGGCACCTACGGCCAGCGGGTGCGCGATGACGTGGCCGGGGCCGAGGCCAGCGGTGTCGAGGCCACTCCCACGTTCTTCGTCAACGGGGTCAGGCACGCGGGTTGGGCGGGCACGGACGAGCTGGCGGCGGCCCTGCTGCGCACCGATCCCCGCGGCACGCCGACGGAGCGCGCCGCTGCTCCGGCTCGGGAACCAGGCGGTCGGTCGCCCGTCGCGATGTCCCCCTGGGTACGGCTGCCGGCGGTCGGGGGCCTGGCCGAGACCCCGGACCCGACCGGGGCATCGCCACGCCTGGACGCCCGGCAGCTCGCCGTCCTCCGCCGGGCAGGGCGTCGCCGGACGACGACGGCCGGTGAGGTGCTGGTCCAGGGCGGATCCAGCGAGTGGGACTTCGTCGTCGTGCTGGAAGGCACCGTCGCGGTGGTCGAAGACGCGGAGCCGGGCGACGGTGAGCAGCCGCGCGTGGTCTCCGTGGTGGGCCCGGGCCGGTTCCTCGGCGGGCTGAACATGCTCGCCGGTCAGCGTGCCGTCCGGTCGGTGATCGCGGCCACGCCCGGAGCGGTGGTCACGCTCACCGTGCAGCGGTTGCGGCAGGTGATAGCGGCCGACCGGGAGCTGGCCGACGTGATCATGCGGGCGTTCCTGCTGCGGCGAGCCATGCTCATCGGGCGGGCGTCCGGTCTGCGGGTGGTGGGCGATCCCCGGTGGCCGGCGAGCACCGAGCTCCTGGAGACGCTCACCGCGCACCGCATCGCCCACCGGTGGCTGGACCCGGCGGAGGACGCGACGGCGCGGTCGATGCTCGCCGAGATCGATGCGCTGCAGGAGGCGCGTCCCGTCGTCGTCGCCTCCGACGGGCGGGTGCTGATCGATCCGACGGCCGAGGACCTGCTCCGGGCTGCGGGCACCGACCGCGTGGGCTGAACTCAGCCGGTGTGGCGCGCCGGGTGCTCGTCGACGACGATCTGCTCGCGCTGGACCTGCTCGGTCACCGTCTCCTGCCCGTGCACCAGCTCGGTGCGCAGACGGACGCGTTCGGTCGGCACGACCTCGACGGTCACCACCGGCCGCTCGGTGTGCAGGATGATCTCGCCCGGCAGACCCGATGTCGCCGCGGTTCCGGCCGGCTGGTCGGTGAGCAGCGACTCGTCCGGGCCGTCGTCGGGGGCGTCGATGGCGACCTCCTCGACGCGGATCTCCTCGCGCCGGATCGGCACGGTGATCTGCACCTCTTCGGTGACCACGTACTTGACCAGGCGCGCTCGCTTCGCGGCCACCCGCTCGGTGCCGACCACGAGCTGTTCCTCGCTGCGGGTCATCCCGCCGTGGTCGTCGGCCGCCGGGTGCCGTGGCGGCTCCGCCGTGGGCCGTGGCGGCTCTGCCGGGATCTGCACCGTCGGGGCGGCGTCGGACGGAGAGCCTGCCCCGGCGTCTGCAGGTCCTGGTGGTGTCACCGTGCCCGTGCCCGTGACGGCGTCCGTGCCCGTGGCGTAGTGGCGGCGCAGCTCGGCCTCGTCGTCGGGAGACAGATGGTCACCGGTGAGCTGCGGCGCGCTCTTCACCGCATCGACGGTGACCGGGAGGCGGAGCCCACCGTCGGCGAAGGTCGCGTCCACGGCCGGTACGACGGACTGCCGGGTACCGAACAGCCCCGTGGTGACCGCCACCCAGGACGGCGCCCCCGTGCGGTCGTCGACGTAGAAGTGCTCGACCGTGCCGATCTTCGCGCCGCTCGCGTCGTAGGCGGGACTCCCGATGGCCGCGGAGACATCTCGCTCGTTCAGCATGGGTCTGCTCCCCTCCGCGCTCCCCGGGGAGCGCGCTCAGGTCTGGCGTGCCCAGCAGCGGTCGCCCCTGAACATGGGCCCGCCTAGGTTCGGATCGGGGCCGCGGCGTGCGGCCGTCCGCGGAGGGAGGACCGGTGTGACCAGCGGGCACCTCGAGATCGAGACGAAGTACGACGTCGGCGGGGACTTCGAGCTGCCGGCGCTGGACGGGCTGGACGGCGTCGCGACCGTCGACCCGCCGGTGGAGCACGCGCTCGAGGCGGTCTACCACGACGCGGCGGATCTGCGGCTGCTGCGCGCCCGCGTGACGCTGCGCCGCCGCACCGGCGGGCCCGATGCCGGCTGGCATCTCAAGCTCCCCGCCGGGGCGGCCCGCCGCGAGCTGCACGCGCCGCTGGGCCGGGCGGTGAAGAAGCCCCCGCAGGCACTCATGGCCCCGGTCGCCGGCATCCTGCGGGGCGCCCCCACGGGACCCGTGGCCACCCTGCGCACCCGGCGGGTGGTCACCGCGCTGCGGGACGACGACGGACGGCTGCTGGCGGAGGTGGCCGACGACACGGTCACCGCGACCGCCCTGGCCGTGGAGGCCGGCCGGCCGGCCGAGGTGCACGTCTGGCGCGAGGTGGAGGTGGAGCTGGGGGACGGCGGCCCCGAGGACGGGGCCGCGCTGGCCACGGCCGTGGGGGAGCGGCTCGTCGCGGCCGGTGCCCGCCCGTCGGTGTCCCCGTCGAAGGTCGGCCGGGTGCTCGCCGACCGGCTGAACGGTGACGTCGCGCCTCCGGTGAAGCGGAAGGGCGGCGACACGGGGCCGTCCGCGGGGGAGTTCGTCGTCGCCGCGCTGCGCGAGCAGCTCGCGAGGCTCGAAGCGGCCGACGTGCTGCTGCGCACGGAGCAGCCCGACGCCGTCCACCAGGTCCGTGTCGCCGCGCGCCGGCTCCGCAGCACGCTGGCCGCCTTCCGCGCGGTGCTGGACAAGGAGGCCACCGGGTCGCTGCGGGAGGAACTGGCGTGGCTGGGCGCGCAGTTGGCCGAGGTACGGGACGACGAGGTAGCCCTCGCCCACCTGTCCGAACTGGTGGCCGCCGAGCCGGAGGAGCTGGTCCTGGGCCCGGTGGCGGCCCGGCTGCAGCAGAGCCGGCTGCGGGAGGAGCAGGCCGGGCTGGACCGCGCGCTCCAGACCGTCTCCGAGCCGCGCTACCTGAGGTTGCTGGACGCCGTGCACGACCTGGTAACCGCACCGCCGTTCACCGAACAGGCCACCGGTCCGGTCGAGCCGGTCCTCCGGGACGCCGTCCGCCGGTCGGTCCGCCGGCTTCGCCGGCATGTCAGGAGTGCGCGGCGCGCAGCCGAGGAGGACCGTCCGGAGGCGCTCCACGCGGTACGGAAGGCGGCGAAGCGGGTCCGCTACGCCACCGAGATCGCCACCTCCGACCTGGACGGCGCGGCGGACGTGGTCGACGCGGCCAAGCAGATCCAGCAGGTGCTGGGGGACGTGCAGGACACCGTCGTCACCCGGGAACTGTGCCGGCGGTTCGGCGTCGTGGCCTTCGCGCAGGGGGAGAACGCGTTCACCTTCGGCCGGCTGCACGCTCTGGAGCAGGCTCGAGCCGAGCGGGCGGTGCGGGAGTTCTGGAAGCTCGAGCCGACGGTGCGCCGGGTGCTGAAGCGCGCGGCGCGTCAGCGGGGGTCCTGAGCCCCGTCGCCCCCGCCTGGGACAGTGAGTCCGTGGTCGATGCGGAGTGGCGGGCGCGCCGGTGTCGGTGATCCTTCTGCTCGGCTTCGGCACCGTGGTGCTGACGGCGATGCTGCTGCTGCACGGCTACCTGTGGTTCCGGCTGGTCCGCAGCACCACCCGCCCCGGAAAGCTGCGGCGTCGGCTGACGGTGCTGACCCTGGTGCTGGCGCTGCTGCCCGCGCTGGCGCTGACCCTGCGGCGCACCCTCCCCCTGGACGCGGCCGCGCCCCTCGACTGGGTGGCCTACAGCTGGCTCGGCGTCGCCTTCTACGCCTTCCTCGCCCTGCTGGCCCTCGAACCGGTGCGGTTCGTCAGGAACGAGGTCCTGCGACGCACGGACCGCGAGGTCGTCCCGAGTGGGGCGGGGGGTCGTGGTGCTGAGCCCAATGGGGTGGTCGTCCCGAGTGGGGCGGGGGGTCGTGGTGCTGAGCCCAATGGGGTGGTCGTCCCGAGTGGGGCGGGGGGTCGTGGTGCTGAGTCCAATGGGGTGGTCGTCCCGAGTGGGGCCCGGAGGGCTCCGCGCAGGGACGACGCAACGGCTCCACGTGACGAGGGAACGGCACCTGATCGCGGTGCGGTCCGGCAGGACCGCGATGTCACCGCCCCCTCACGCCGGCTGTTCCTCGCCCGGAGCCTGGCCGTCACCGCGGGCACGGTGGCTCTTGCCACGGGGGGCACCGGGGCGTACTTCGCCAACTCGCCGCCCGTCGTCCGCCGCGTGCCGGTCACTCTTGCCGGACTCGACCCGGCCCTGGACGGGCTGCGCATCGTCACCTTCTCGGACGCGCACCTGTCGGCCACCTACGGCGGACGGCGGTTCGAGCGGCTGGTGGAGCTGGTCAACGCGCAGCGGCCGGACGTCGTCGCGATCGTCGGCGACCTGGTCGACGGCGACGTGTCCGAGCTCCGCGAGGAGGCGGCACCCCTCGCCGAGCTGGTGAGCGAGCAGGGTGTCTTCTTCGTGACCGGCAACCACGAGTACTTCGTCGACACCGAGGCGTGGCTGCAGCACCTGCCCACGTTGGGCATCGACGTGCTGCGCAACGAGCGGGTGGCCATCCGCCGGGGGACGGCGACCTTCGACCTGGCCGGCATCGACGACCGGACGGCGGCGTCCTCGGGTGTGCCCGGCCACGCCGCCGACCTGGACGCCGCGCTCGACGGCCGGGACGACGCGACGCCCGTCGTCCTGCTGGCTCATCAGCCGGTGATGGTCGAGCAGGCGCGACGGGCGGGGGTGGACCTGCAGTTGTCCGGGCACACCCATGGCGGGCAGCTGTGGCCCTTCGACCACGCGATCCGGCTCGACCAGCCGGCGGTCGAGGGCCTGTCCCGGCAGGGGGACACCCAGCTGTACGTCACCTCGGGCGCCGGATACTGGGGGCCGCCGATGCGGATCGGGGCCCGGCCCGAGGTCACCGTGGTGGAGTTGCGCTCTCCACGCGCCTGAGCAGTGAGCTCCGGGACGGCGGGATCAGGGCTGCTGGAGCGCGTTGAACGCCTCGTCGATCAGCTCCTCGAGCTTGCGCTCGCCGCTGCTGTCCGCCCAGGCGAGCACGCCCGACGTGAAGGCGGCCATGTAGGCGGTGATGACGACGCTGTCCGCCGGCGACAGGGTCCGGCCCCGTTCCGCACGCAGAGCGTCCGTGAGCAGGCCTGCGGTGACGCGCTCGAACTCGGCGGCGCGCGTGCGCAGGCTCGGGTTGCCGGCGATGAGCTTCCACCGGACGAGCTGTGCGGCCCGGAATTCCGGGCTCCACGTGGAGAACCAGATCGTCGAGGCGTGCCTCACGCAGTCTCGTAGCGGCAGCCCCGTCGGCAAGGCCGCGACGAGTGCTCTCATGTCCTCGGCCGTCGGCAGCTGCATGACGAGGTGTTCCTTGGACGGGTAGTGCGCGTAGAACGTCGGCACCGACACCCCCGCCGCGGCCGCGATCTGGGCGACGCTCGCCTGCTCGAACCCGTGGTCGTGGAACAGCCGCATCGCGGCGTCGTAGATCTTCTGATGGGTGGCCTGCCACCGACGGCTGCGCCAGTCCCCGGATTCGCTCACCGGCCGATCTTGCGCTGCCCGCACGCCCCCTGCCCAGTCAACGCTCCGGCTGTCACCGATCCGAAATCGGACGTTCTGCCTGGTCACGGCGCAGCGTCCCGATCCACGTCGTCCACGATGCTGCCTGACCCCCGATGACGCCAGGTCCCCGTTCAGCCCGTGAAGGCCGCGGTCTCGGCCAGCCGCGACGGGGTGACCGTCTTCAAGCGGGCCACGGCCTTCTCCATGGGGACGAGATCGATCTCGGTGCCCCGCAGCGCGACCATCTGGCCGTGGTGCCCCTCGTGGGCGGCCACGGTGGCGTGCAGTCCGAACCGGGTGGCCAGCACGCGGTCGAACGAGGTGGGGGTGCCCCCACGCTGGACGTGGCCGAGGACGGTCGTGCGGACCTCCTTGCCCGTCCGCCGTTCCAGCTCGGCGCCGAGCTGCTGCGCGACGCCGGTGAACCGGCGGTGCCCGTACTCGTCCACGCCGCCGTCGCGCAGGCCCATGGTGCCCGGCAGGGGCGTCGCTCCTTCGGCGACCACGCCGATGACGTGGGAGTCGCCGCGCGCGAAGCGCTCGGTGACCAGGCGGCAGACCTGCTCGATGTCGAAGGGTTCCTCGGGCACGAGGGTCAGGTGCGCCCCCGACGCGAGGCCGGCGTGCAGCGCGATCCAGCCGGCGTGCCGGCCCATGACCTCGACGAGCAGCACCCGCTGGTGGGACTCGGCGGTGGTGTGCAGCCGGTCGATCATCTCGGTGGCGATGCTGACGGCGGTGTCGAAGCCGAACGTCAGGTCGGTCTCGTCGATGTCGTTGTCGATGGTCTTGGGGATGCCGACGACGGGGACGCCGGCCTGCGAGAGCAGGTGCGCGGCGGTGAGCGTCCCCTCCCCGCCGATCGGGATGAGCACGTCGACCCCGTGCTCCGCCAGCACGCCCTTCATCTGCGCGACGCCGGCGTCGAGCAGCTGGGGAGCGACCCGGGCCGAGCCGAGCGTCGTGCCCCCGCGGGTCAGCAGGCCGTCGACGGCGGCGATGTCGAGCGGGGTGGTGCGGTCCTCCAGCAGCCCCCGCCAGCCGTCGCGGAAGCCGAGCACCTCGCTGTCGTAGTGGTTGGCCGCGGTTCGGACGACGGCGCGGATGACGGCGTTGAGGCCGGGGCAGTCGCCCCCGCCGGTGAGGACACCGATGCGCAACGGGCTCTCCCTCGATGGTCGAGCCCCGACCATACGTCATGACGTCTTGATGTCTCGCGACGCGCCGCGACGGCGTCCCATGGGATGGACAGTGATGTGACGTCCCATACGACATGACGACCAGACGTCTGGAAGTCCCGTACCTTTACGGCGTGGTCAGCCCCGTCACCGGACCGAAGTACCTCTCGGTCCGAGAGCACCTCAGGCGGCGGGTGGCCTCCCTGCCCGAGATGACCTTGTTGCCGCCGGAGCCGGTGCTCTGCGCCGAGTACGGGGTCAGCCGGATCACGCTGCGCCGGGCGGTGGACGGGCTGGTCGCCGACGGGCACCTCGTGCGCGAGCAGGGCCGCGGCACCTACGTCACCCGCCCGGCCATCCGCCACGAGTACCGCGAGAGCTTCGTGCACCGGATCGCCGGGTTCAGCTCGGTGATGAGCGAGCAGGGTGCCCAGGTGGGCACGAAGGTGCTTACCCAGCGGGTGGTCCCGGTCCCGGCGTCGGTGGCGGTCGAGCTGTCCCTCGACGGGACCGCCGACGTCGTCGAGCTCGAACGGCTGCGCAGTGTCGACGGCGAGCCCAACCACGTCGCGCACAGTTTCCTGCCCGCCACGCTCTACCCGCGGGCAGCGGACGAGGACTTCAGCCAGGGGTCCCTCTACGAGTTCCTGCGGCGGGAGTACGGGGCCGACCTCGCCCACGCTCGCATCGTCGTCGACGTCGGCACCGCCGGCCCCGGTGAGGCAGACCTCCTCCGGGTCGTCGCCGGTTCCCCGCTCCTCGTCGTGCGGACGACGGTCCGCGACAGCTCCGGCCACCCCCTCGTGCACAGCTACTCCCGCCTGCGGCCGGACGTGAGCCAGGTCGAGTTCGAGGTGTCTGTGAGCGGCCGCTGATGGCCACCACCACCGCGACCGGCTCCTGCGACGTCCCGCAGACCCGCGCCCAGGTGTGGCGCGCCCTCGCCGTCCTCGAGCCCTACTGCTCGGTCTGCGACGTCTCCTACGTCCTGGGGGAAGGCCCGGGCGCCCCCGGCGTCGGGACGACGTTCGTCTGTGCCCCCGGCCGGCTCGACGGCACCCCCGCGGCCGGGGCTCCCCAGGGGGAGATCGTCGAGTGGGACCCGCCCCGGCTGGTCGCCACCCGGCTCCGGCTCACGCCGGAGACCTGGACGACGCGCATCGAGCTCGCCCGCGCCGGCGACGGCGGCACGCGCGTGAGCATCACGATCACCCACGAGCCGACCGGCGGCAGTCGCGTCATCCGGCGGCTGCAGCAGGGGGCGCTACGGCGCCTGGTGCAGCGGACCGTGGATGCCGAACTGGCCAAGGTGCCGGCCCACGTCGAGCGGGTCACCGGACGCGCCTGACCACCCCCGATCGAGGGAACGGTGCATCAGCGACCGTCGCGGCGGGTAGGGAGTCCCATCGTGCACCGGCGGTGCACCCGGCATTCCGCCGGGAGAGCCCGCCGGTCGAACGAAGGAGAACGCTGTGCAGATCCTCGGCCTCATCGTGGTCGGCCTCATCATCGGCGCGCTCGCCCGGCTCATCAAGCCTGGAAAGCAGCGGCTGAGCATCGTCGCCACCCTGCTGCTGGGCGTCGTGGGCGCCCTCATCGGTGGCGTCGTCGCCAGCCTGCTCGGCACCGGCAACATCTGGGAGCTGAACGTCATCGGCTTCATCGTCGCCGTCGTCGCAGCGGTGCTGCTGATCGGCGTTGCCGAGGGCGTCTCGGGCGGTCGCTCGCGCGGCGCCGTCCGCTGATCCACCTCCGGGGGACCCGGCCGGACCTCAGAGTTCGGCCGAGTCCCCCGGGGCCAGCCGGCGTACGGGGGTCGGCGTCCCAGGACCCCGCTCGCCCAGCAGCCCGCTGACGACGCCGAGGCCGGTGTCGTTGAGCAATCCGTCGTGCACGGCGAACGCCTGATCCGCCTGCACGGCCCGCACGTAGTCGATCAGGTCCGCGGTCCGCGACCAGGGAGCGTGGAGCGGCACGAGCAGCGTCGCGACCGGCTCCTCCGGGACGGTCAGCGCGTCACCGGGATGGAAGACCCGGCCGCCCACCAGGAACCCGATGTTGGCGATCCGGGGGATGTCGGGGTGGATCTCGGCATGCAGCTCCCCGTGGACGTGCACCTCCAGGCCGGCCACCGTGACGGCGTCCCCGTGGCCCACCACGTGCACGCGACCGCCCAGGCCCTCCAGCTTCGCCGCGACCGACTTGTTGGTCCACACCTCGAGCGCGGGATCGGCGTCCAGGGCCGCGCGCAACCGCTGCGGGTCGAAGTGGTCCGGGTGCTCATGGGTGATCAGGACCGCGGCGGCGCCCTCGAGCGCCGCAGCATCGGTGAACGCGCCGGGGTCGATGACGAGGCGGCGCTCCTCGTCGCCGAGGACGACGCACGCGTGGCCGTGCTTGGTCAGCTCCATGAGTCGCATCCTGCCCGGCGCCCGGGGGAGCATGCTGCCTCCCCCCTCGGGGGGAGCAGACCGCTCCGCGCCGTAACCCTGGCCCCGTCTGCTGCCGACCTCCACCGCATGATGCTGCAGACGACCCTGTACGCCGCCGCTCGCAGCCGCGCGCACGGGCCCACCGCCGCGCTGTGGCACGCCGTCGAGGTGCACCGTCCGCCGGCCGAGGTCGACGGCGCTTGCGAGCTCAGCCTCTGCGGCTCGCTGGCCCGTGTGTCGACGGAGCAGGCGTGGCCGGTGGCCGCCCGCGACGTCTGCCCGGTGTGTGTCCTGCTGACCCGCTGTTGAAGGACCCCGCTGCCCCCCGCCGGAGAAGGACCCCGTTCTCCTCACCCCTCGCATGCTCGGGGCGAGCCTCGGAACGGGGCCGGCGGCGGGCCCCTGCAGCGGGGCCACACTGACGCCCTGTCGCCGGGCAGGAGTTCGCCCCGACGGCAGGTGAAGGACCCCCTGCTCCCCACCGCTCGCGGGCTCGCGGCGGGTCCCTGCAGGGGGCCGTTCCAGCCTCACCGTGCCGGTGGGGGCAGCGGGGCCCGGTCAGCGGCCGGTGAACTCCGGCGCGCGCTTCCCCAGGAACGCCTCGACCGCCTCGCGGTGGTCGGCGGTCTGCCCGAGCCGGGTCTGCAGCCGCGCCTCCAGCGCCAGCGTCTCCTCCAGCGAGTCGGTGGCCGCGGTCGCCAGCACCGTCTTCATCGCCCGGTAGGCCGCGGTCGGACCGCTCGCCAACCGTGCCGCCAGGGCCTGCGCCTCCGGCAGCACCTGCTCGGGGGCAACGACCCGGTGCACCAGCCCCCACTGCTCCGCGGTCTCGGCGGTGATCGGATCGGGAGTCAGCAGCAACTGGGTCGCCCGGGACCCCCCGACGCAGTGCACCAGCCGCCAGGCGAGCGCGGAATCGCTGGACAGCCCGACTCCGGTGAACGCGGTGGTGAACTTCGACCCGGCGGCCGCCACCCGCAGATCGCCCGCCAGCGCGATCCCGAGGCCCGCACCGGCGCACGCCCCGTTGATGCCGACGACGATCGGCACGCGCAGCGCCGAGAGCGCCAGGATGAGCGGGTTGTACTCGTCCTCGACGACCGAGAGGGAGGTCGCGGCGTTCCCGCGCAGTGACTCGATGTGCTCCGCCAGGTCCTGCCCCACGCAGAAGGCCCGGCCCGAACCGGTCAGCAGCACCGCCCGCACGGACTCGTCGGCGGCGACCTCCTGGACCGCGGCCAGCAGTTCGGTCCGCAGCGCGTGCGACAGTCCGGGTCGCTGGAGGGTCAGGGTGGCCACGCCGCCGTCGTCGGCCCTGGTCACGGTGTCGGACATCGTCGTCCCGCCTCTTCTGTCGGTCGTTCCTCGCCGTCACCCTGTCATGACGCCGAGCAGCGGTGCGCATGTGGCAGGAGTCGCCCACCGTTCCACGTGGAACCGTGGTTAAGGTAAGGCTGGCCTTTTCCGTTCGACAAGAGGGGTTCCCGCCGCCGACACCGCTGTGGCGGGGTGGGAACACAGCGCGGCGGACGCGCTGACCGGTCCCGCATGCGACCAGTGCCGCACGCGGGGACTGGCCGGTGCGCCCGCCACGTGCGGCGACCATGTGTAGCCCGCGCCCGAAATGGACACGGAGGGCCGGGGGAACGATCAGCGTGACCCCGACGGGCGGCAACATGGCGGCCTTCACGCAGCAGGGCCGGACAGGCGAGGAGTGACCTCCGTGGTCGAACCAGGACGACGGTGCCTGGGCGACCGCTACGAACTCCACCAGCTCATCGCCGCCGGCGGCATGGGGCAGGTCTGGCAAGGCCTGGACATCGCCCTGCACCGGCCGGTGGCCGTCAAGGTTCTCCGGAGCGAGTACACCGGCGACCCGACGTTCGTCGCCCGCTTCCGGGCCGAGGCCCAGCACGCGGCGTCCCTCAGCCACCCCAACATCGCCGCGGTCTTCGACTACGGCGAGGACGTCGCGGCGGACGGCACGGGGGAGACGTTGGCCTACCTCGTGATGGAGCTGGTCGAGGGGGAGCCCCTCTCCCGCCTGCTGGCCCGGGAGGGCGCGCTCGGCACCGAGACGACGCTGTCGCTGGTCCGGCAGACCGCCTTCGGCCTCGGCGAGGCGCACCGCGCCGGGATGGTCCACCGCGACGTCAAGCCCGGGAACATCCTGGTCCGTCCCGACGGCAGTGTGAAGATCACCGACTTCGGAATCGCCTGGTCGGCCCGCAGCGTGGCCCTGACCCGGACCGGCCAGGTCATCGGCACGCCCCAGTACCTCTCGCCCGAGCAGGCCGAGGGGCGCCCGGCCACCCCGGCCAGCGACGTCTACGCGCTGGGACTGATCGGTTACGAGTGCCTCGCCGGGCAGCCGGCCTTCGAGGGCGACAACCCCGTGACCATCGCCCTCAAGCAGGTCCGTGAGGACCCCGAGCCGCTGCCCGAGCATCTGCCGGCGGAGGTGCGCGCGCTGATCGGCCGCGCCCTGGCCAAGGATGCCGGCCGCCGCTTCCCTGACGGAGCGGCGGTCGTCGCCGCCATCGACGACGTCCAGGCCGGCCGTCCGGTGCCCGAGGCGCCCGTGACGACGGGGGCCGCCGCGGCCAGTGTCGTCCCCACGCCCCGGGCCGCCGGGCCGGAGACCCTGCTGACCGGGGCGGTCGCCAGCCCCCCGGTCACCCGCCGGCGGGGGCGGATCGCCATGGTCCTCCTCCCGCTGCTCGGACTCCTGGCCGGCGCGGGCATCGCGATCGCCCTCCTGCAGGCTCTCTCCGACGCTTCGGGCGGCTCCCCGGCCGTGGCGGCCGAGCAACGCGACAGCGGCAGCATCGTCCTGGACGCCGAGCAGTACGTCGGCCGGCCGGTCGACGAGGTCGTCGCGCGGCTGACCCGGCTCGGGCTGCACGTCGAACCGCGCAGCGAGGTCCGCGACGACGTCGTCCCCGACCACGTCACCGGCGTCGAGCCCGACGGCAGGCCGCTCACGCCGGGCGAGACCGTGGTCGTCACCTATGCGACCGGTGTCCCCTCCACCGGCGCGGCGCGCAGCCGACCGGCCGTCACCGGCGCGGCGGGCGGTGGCGGCGGCGGCGGTAGCACGGTCGTGCAGGAGGACCAGCCGGTCAGCAGCGCCCCGGCTCCGTCGTCCCCGACGTCGACGAGCACCCCGGCCCCGGTCACCACGCTGCCGGCGGCCACGACGACCGCTCCCGAGACGACGACGTCGGAAGCGACGACGTCGCCGTCGACCAGCGCTCCGAGCAGCACGCCCCCGACCACCCAGCCGACGGCGACGAGCCCGACGACGGCCTCGGTCGAGTGACGACCCCGTCCTCGGACGTGTGCCGCCCGCTCCCGGGTGCCACGCTGGGAGGTCCGGCACCGGAGGCGGCGGAAGGGCACGGGATGGGGGGATCGGGGCGCGGCGCCGTCGGTGACCGCTACGAGCTCGTCTCCCTGCTGGCCACCGGCGGGATGGGTCAGGTCTGGCGGGCCCGCGACACGCTGCTGGACCGGCCCGTCGCGGTGAAGGTGCTGCGCAGTGAGTTCACCGGCGATACCACCTTCCTCGCCCGGTTCCGGGCGGAGGCGCGGCACACCGCCGTCCTGGCCCACCGCAACATCGCCGCGCTCCACGACTACGGCGAGGTGGCCGCCGGCGAGGCCGGTCCCGAGCACCTGGCCTACCTGGTGATGGAGCTCGTGGAAGGCGAGTCCCTGTCCGACCTGCTGGCCCGCGAGCGGCGGCTCGGTGTCGACCGGACGCTGGACGTCCTGCAGCAGACCGCCACGGCGCTGGCGGCCGCGCACGCGGCAGGGGTCGTGCACCGGGACGTGAAGCCGGCCAACATCCTCGTCGGCACCGACGGCGTCGTGAAGATCACCGACTTCGGCATCGCCTGGTCGGCCTCCAGCGTGCCGCTCACCCAGACCGGGCAGGTCGTCGGTACGGCCCACTATCTCTCCCCCGAGCAGGCCGCCGGCACCAAGGCGGGCCCCGCCAGTGACGTCTACGCGCTGGGGATGATCGGCTACGAATGCCTCGCCGGCCGACGGGCGTTCGACGGCGACAACTCGGTCCAGATCGCGCTCCGTCAGCTCCGCGACGCCCCGGATCCGCTGCCGGACGACGTCCCCGAGAACGTCCGGCGGCTGATCGCCCGTGCCCTGCTGAAGGACCCCGCAGCCCGCTTTCCCGACGGAGCCGCCTTCCGGGACGCCGTGGCCGACGTGCTGGCCGGTCGCATGCTGACCCCGCCCCCGAGCGACGGAGGAACCCGGCAGTTCGCCGCGGCCGTCGCCGGGGCTGCGCGCGTGGTGCCGGCACGTCGTCGGGGAACCCGGCTCCTGGCGCCGGTCGCCGCGCTGCTGGCCGGTGCCGGCATCGCGGTGGCCGGCACCCAGCTGCTCGACTCCCCGATGCCCTCGCCGCCAGCCGCCGCGCAGACCCGGCCGTCGTCGGTCGTGCTGGCCGCGGACGACTTCGTCGGCCGGCCCGTGGGGGACGTGGAGGCCGCCCTGGGGGCCATGGGGCTCGGTGTGGAGCGCGTACCGCAGGAGACGGCAGCGCAGGCCCCCGGCCTGGTCACGGCGGTCAGTCCCGCGGGCTCCGTGCCGCGGGGGACCCGGGTCACGGTCTCCTTCGCGGTGGCGCCGCCCCCGGCCCCGGTTCCGGCCCCGGTTCCGGTTCCGGTCCCGGTCCCGGAGACCCCTGCCGCACCGTCGGGCGGCTCCGTGCCGGCGGTGTCAGGAGAGGTGGTGACCGTTCCGGCCGCCGGGAACGACGCGGTCGCGGACGACCAGCAGCCGTCGAACGGCAACGGGAAGGGGAAGGGCAACGCGGGCGGCAACGGGCGCGGCAAGGCGAACGGGCGCGGCCAGGGCTGAGTCCCGACGTGGACCAGGTGCGAGTGGCGGCGCCGGCCCGCCCGGTCAGCCCTTGCGGTGCGGTCCCACCCAGAGCGCCGCACCGAGGACGGCGAGCGCCGCGGTGAGCACGAACCCACGGTCGGTGTCGGCGACGGGGAGGACGACCAGCAGCCAGAAGACGGCCAGGCCGACCAGGCCCCCGGCGGCCACCCGCCAGGCAGAACCCGGGCGCACCCGGTCACCGGCCAGATGGCATGCGGCGACGGCCACCAGGGACAGCAGTCCGCAGGCGGTGACGAACGCCGACCACAGCGGGACCGCCGACCAGTAGGACTCCCCGCCGACGTCGAGGGTCAGGCCGACCTGGAGCAGCAGCACGGAGAGGGCCACCAGCCCGAGGCCGAGCAGGGCTGCCCGATCCCACGGACGGCGGGTCCGCAGCTTTCCCGGGCGATCGTTGGCGGAACCGGACTCGAGGGTCTCCGGCCACGTCCGGGTGGCAGTCGCAGTGGACGCACCGGAGTCCTGCGCGGACGCGATCGGAGTGGGAGCCGGCACGGGCGCCGCCGCGGGCGGCGCAGCCGGCGGAGGCGGCGGAGGCGGCGGCGCGCCCAGGCCGGGCAGCCCCGGGACGAAGTCGACCGGGCCGGTCGGCACGGGCGCGTCCACCGGCTGGACGGGTGGGTGGGTCGTCGCGTTCGGGTGCGGGGGCAACTGCTGGACTGCCGTGGACCCGGTGGACGGCTGCACCACCGGGATCTCCTGCGTGCTCGGCGACGTGGGACCGCCGGGCTGCACGGGCGGCTGGGGGTCGGACGAACTCACGGCTCCTCCTGGCGCGCTCCGGTGGTCCGCCGATCGGACCGCTCCGCCCCGCACCGTATCGGCGCCCACCCGACGGGCCCGCGAGGCGCCCCGGGGATGGTCGCCCTAGGGTCGGTCCGTGGGCGAGCGTGCCAGCTCGCGCGCGGACGGAGCAGCGCCGCGAACGGGGCCGACGAGCGCCAGCGAGGAGGAGTCATGAGCGCCCGCGCCGGCATCATCGTGACCGGGACGGAGGTGCTCACCGGCCGGGTCACCGACCGGAACGGCCCCTGGCTGGCCGAGCAGCTCCGGCTCTTGGGCGTCGACGTCGGCCACGTCGTCGTCGTGGGGGACCGGCCGGAGGACCTGCAGGGAGCGCTGGCCTTCCTCGCCGGCACGGACGTCTCCCTGGTGATCACGTCGGGCGGCCTCGGTCCGACGGCCGACGATCTCACCGCCCAGACCGTGGGCGACTGCCAGGGCCGGCCGTCGGCGGTCGACCCCGCGCTGGAACAGCGGATCGCCACGATCGTGGACCGGCTGACGGCCCGCCGCGGGTGGCGGGCCGACCCCGCGGCGCTCGCGGCCGGCGTCCGCAAGCAGGCCCGCGTGCCCGAGGGCGCGACGGTGCTGGAGCCGATCGGCACGGCGCCCGGGCTCGTCGTACCGCCCGCGGAAGGGCGCGACGGACCGGCCGTGCTCGTGCTGCCCGGTCCGCCCTCGGAGCTGCAGGGCATGTGGCCATCGGCAGTGGCCGCTCCCCTCACGCAGGCGGCGCTGGCCGGCGCCGCGGAGGTCAGGCAGCAGACCGTGCGGCTGTGGGGCACGCTCGAGGCGCAGCTGGCCGCCACGCTGCGGGAGCACGACGACGAGCTGGCCGGCCTCGAGATCACCACCTGCCTGCGGGACGGCGAGCTCGAGATCGTCACGCGTTTCCCGCCCTCGGCGCAGGCGGCCCAGGACCGGCTGTCCGCGCTGCTCGCCGAGGAGTACGCCGACACGCTGTTCTCCACCGGGCCGACGCTGGACGACCTGGTCGCCGGCGGCTTCGCCGACCGGGGCCTGACCGTCGCCACGGCGGAGTCCTGCACCGGAGGCCTGCTGGCGGCGCGGCTGACCGAGCGCCCGGGATCGTCGGCGTGGGTGCTCGGGGGCGTGGTCGCGTACGCCAACGCGGCGAAGGAGCAGCTGCTCGACGTCCCGCCCACTGTCCTGGCCGAGCAGGGCGCCGTCAGCCCGGAGGTGGCCGTCGCGCTGGCCGACGGCGCCCGGGCGCGGTTCGGTGCCGACATCGGGGTGGGGATCACCGGGGTCGCCGGGCCCGGCGGTGGCACGCCCGACAAGCCGGTGGGGACGGTGCACCTCTGCGTGGCCGGTCCGGACGGCAGGCAGCTGCGGGCCCTGCGACTGCCCGGCTCACGAACCGCCGTCCGGGAACGCTCCGTGACCATGGCCATGCATCTGCTGCGAGCCTCGCTCGTGGGCGGTCCTCCCGCCTGACCGCCCGGGGGGCGACGCCCGAATGTGTTCTTGCACACACCGTGACAACTCTCCGAGCGGACGTCGAAAATAGGGCGGCACCGGTATCGGAACCTTGGTGTCTTGTCCACCATCGACCCATGTCGCTCAGCCAGAGGCGTCTGGGACAGGCAGCAGCCTGCCGTCCCGTGGACTCCCTGGCTCTGGACGGGGGTAGCCCTGCACTCGGCTGGGCCGTGGCGCTCGGGCTGGTGCGGATCGCCGTGTGCGCCGGCCTGACGGTGGGGTTCTCCGCCCTCCTCTTCGCGTTCGCGCAGATCGCGGCCGCGGCCCCCGACCCCCCGGCGCCCCGCGCCACACAGGTCCTCGACGCGCCGGCGCCTCCGGGCGGCGGAAGCAGCGCCCCGACGGCGACGTCGAGTGCCTCGGCGGTCGCGGGCAACAGCAACAGCACCGTGCAGTCGGTCGAGCAGCAGGCCGCCCCGTCGGCTCCCGCCTCGCAGGCGGCCGCCGTCGAGAACGACACCCGGCAGGACGCGACCGCCGTGGCCGAGGCTCGGCCGGTTCCCGCCGCCGACACCTCGGCGACGACGACGGCGGCGCCCCTCGCGACGGGCAGCCCCGCGGACGGGTCCCCCGCACGGACGAGCGCGGTCGCCGGCACGGACAACAGCACCACCCAGACGGTGGCGCAGACCGCCGGCGCGGCGGCGTCGCAGACGGCGTCGGTGGTCAACACCACCCAGCAGGTCGCCTCCGCCGCGAGCACCGTCACCGGCACCGCCGACTCGGTGAGCGCGGTCGCCGGCACGAGCAGCAGCACCATCCAGACGGTGGCGCAGACCGCCGGTGCGGCGGCGTCGCAGACGGCGTCGGTGGTCAACACCACCCAGCAGGTCGCCTCCGCCGCGAGCACCGTCACCGGCACCGCCGACTCGGTGAGCGCGGTCGCCGGCACGAGCAGCAGCACCATCCAGACGGTGGCGCAGACCGCCAGTGCGGCGGCGTCGCAGACGGCGTCGGTGGTCAACACCACCCAGCAGGTCGCCTCCGCCGCGAGCACGGTCACCGGCACCGCCAGCGGTGTGGTGACCGGCGTCGTCGAAGGCCCGTTCCCCGCCGTCGTCGCGCCCGTCGTTCCGACTCCTGCCACTGCCGTCGCCCCGGTTCCCGGGACGGTCGTTCCCCTTCCGACTTTCTCCAGCGTCCTCGTCGACGCCCCGGCGGCCCCCGGGGTCACGGTGCCTGAGACCGCCCTTCCGGCGACCGCCGACCCGGGTGTGCTTGCCGGCGCCGGTGCGCCGAGTGCCACGACCGCCGGTGGGCCGAGTGCCGGCACTTCCGGTGGGCCGAGTGCCACCCCCGCCGGTGCGCCGAGTGCCGCCTCCGAGGCCACGCCGGCGGCCGGCGCCGCTCCGGTGCGGAACACTCAGCTGGTCGCCGGTGAGCCGCTGGCGAGCTCGGTTGCGGGCGTCGGCCCCGTGCTGGTCACGGACCCGGCCGTCGTCGCCGCCACCGTGAACGTCGTGGGCGCCGGCTCCGTCGCCGCTCTGGCCGAGCGGGTCGGACCCATCGCTCGCAGCCTGCCCGCCGACATCGCTGTCGGGACTCTTCAGTACGGGTCAGCGTCGAGTCCCGCGAGCACCGCGCTTGCCTGGCCGGACTCGACGATGCCGGCTGCTTCCCCCTCTGTCTCCGGCGCGTCCGGCCCCGCATCCAGCATGAACGGCAGCAGCGGGTCGGCGGGCCTCGGAGTGGCCGTCCTCGCGGCCCTGCTGGCCCTCGTCGTTCCGCTTCTCCTGCGCACGCTCGCCGATCGAGCGTCGTCGATGACGCCGCGCCTGTACTTCCCTGTCCTGGTCGGTCCGGCCTAGCCCCGCTGCCCCGAGGCGAGCCCGCTGCACGGCGTGCTCACGCCCTCGGCACGGCACATGGGAGCACACGAACCGTCCACCCGCAGCCGGCCCAGGCGGCCCGCTGTCCATCACGTCACGCAGTCCAGGCCGATCGGCCTGCTGCAGCACAGGGAGAACAACTCATGTCACGCACGAGCTCACGCGCCCTGGCCACCTCCGTCATGGGACTGGCCATCAGCGCCTGCATCACCGGCACCGCCCTCGCCGGCGGCGACCACAGCACGTACAAGCCCGGGAGCGCCGGGAACCAGACGGCGACCCAGGACAACCGGACGACGCAGGACGCCACGTCGACCGCGACGGCCAGGCAGCTCTTCCCGGCGAACCTCGGCGCCAACTTCTCGTTCCTGAGCCTGGGCTCCGGTGGGGACCAGTCCAACGAGCAGTCGAACAACAACCTCGCCTTCTCCTGGGCAGGCAACTACAACGCCACCCAGCAGTCGGCAGAACAGCACCAGAAGGTGACCCCGCCCAAGAAGCACGACAAGAAGAAGGGGGACTACTGCAAGAAGCACGACGACTACGGGAAGCACCACGACCACTACGGCAGCCAGGACGGCGGCCACCACGGTCGGACCAGTGGCCAGCAGGAGGCCGAGCAGTCCAACGCGACCGAGCAGACGGCCACCTCGTCGGCGACGGCCAACCAGGTCGCCCCGGTGAACGCCGCTGCGAACGTGGCGATCCTCAGCTCCGGTGACCAGTCCAACGAGCAGTCGAACAACAACGTTGCGGCGTCCGAGGCGTCCAACGAGAACGAGACCACCCAGACCGTCGACCAGCAGCAGGCGGTGGCCGGTTCCGGTGGTTCCAGCAGTGGCCAGCAGGAGGCCGAGCAGTCCAACGCGACCGAGCAGACGGCCACCTCGTCGGCGACGGCCAACCAGGTCGCCCCGGTGAACGCCGCTGCGAACGTGGCGATCCTCAGCTCCGGTGACCAGTCCAACGAGCAGTCGAACAACAACGTTGCGGCGTCCGAGGCGTCCAACGAGAACGGGACCACCCAGACCGTCGACCAGCAGCAGGCGGTGGCCGGTTCGGGTGGTTCCAGCAGTGGCGAGCAGGAGGCCGAGCAGTCCAACGCGACCGAGCAGACGGCCACCTCGTCGGCGACGGCCAACCAGGTCGCCCCGGTGAACGCCGCTGCGAACGTGGCGATCCTCAGCTCCGGTGACCAGTCCAACAAGCAGTCGAACAACAACGTCGCGGTGTCGTCCGCGACGAACAGCAACTCGACTGACCAGTCCATCTCGCAGAACTGATCCCGATCGCCGGGGTAACTGACCGGTGAGCTCCCGAATGCCCGCCCGGGCGCCGCACGGCACCCGGGCGGGCATTCGGCCGTGCGCGCCCGGAGGTGCGGAGATCTCGTACGGTGCCCTCCATGAGCAGGACGCACGAGGTGACCAACCAGGTTCCGCCCCTGATCGGCCACGACCCCATCGCGGGCGATGCTGCCCTCGCCGAGGCCTGCATCCGGCACGCCGGCGCGCGGACACTGGAGTCCCTGGCCGGTCTCGGCCGGCTGGCCGGCAGCGAGCAGGCGCAGGAGTGGGGCCGGCTGGCGAACGAGAACCCGCCGAAGCTGCGCACCCACGACCGATACGGCCACCGCGTCGACGAGGTCGAGTTCCACCCCTACTGGCACGACCTGATGCGCACGGCGGTGGAGAACGGCCTGGCCGGCGCCCCGTGGGCGGCCGCACAGGCCGGTGACCGGCACGCCCACGTGCGCCGGGCGGTCGGCTACTTCGGCTGGACACAGGTCGAGATGGGGCACGGCTGCCCGACGACGATGACCTATGCCGCCGTCCCGGCGCTGCGCCGCAGCCCCGAGCTCGCCGCACGCTTCGAACCGGGGCTCACCGCGACCGCCTACCAGTTCGGGCTCGCCGAGCCGACCGGCAAGCGGGGGCTGATCGCGGGCATGGGCATGACGGAGAAGCAGGGCGGCTCCGACGTCCGGGCCAACACCACGCGTGCCGTTCCGCAGGACGACGGCTCCTACCGGCTCACCGGGCACAAGTGGTTCACCTCGGCGCCGATGAGCGACCTGTTCCTCGTGCTGGCCCAGCTCGAGGAGGGCGTCTCCTGCTTCGCCGTCCCGCGGGTGCTGCCGGACGGCAGTCGCAACGTCTTCCGCCTGCAGCGCCTCAAGGACAAGCTCGGCGACCGGTCCAACGCCTCCACCGAGGTGGAGTTCGAGGACACGGCGGCCTGGCTGGTGGGGGAGCCGGGCAGGGGCGTTCCGGCGATCATCGAGATGGTCAACATGACCAGGCTGGACTGCGTCCTCGGCTCGGCCGCCACGGTGCGCGCCGCCTTGACCCAGGCGATCCACCACGCCCGTCACCGGCGGGCGTTCGGGGCGATGCTGGTCGACCAGCCGCTCATGCAGAACGTCCTGGCGGACCTCGCCGTGGAGAGCGAGGCGGCGACCGCTCTGGTCGTCCGGCTGGCCGCGGCCGTCGACGCGGGGGAGTCGGCGTTCCTGCGGCTGGCCGGCGCGGCGGCGAAGTACTGGGTGTGCAAGCGGACGCCGGGGGTCGTCGCGGAGGCGATGGAGGTGCTGGGCGGCAACGGCTACGTCGAGGAGTCGGGGCTGCCGCGCCTCTACCGGCAGTCGCCGCTGAACTCCATCTGGGAGGGCTCGGGGAACGTCATAGCGCTGGACGTGCTGCGGGCCATGGGCCGCTCGTCGGACACGCTCGCTGCAGTGAGCGCCGAGATCGAGCTCGCGCGGGGTCTGGACCATCGGTTCGACGACGCGGTGAAGCGGCTGCACGACGAGCTCGGCGACCCCGACCAGCTGCCCTTCCGGGCGCGGCGGATCGCCGGTCAGCTGGCTCTCTGCCTCCAGGGCTCGCTGCTCCTGCGGCACGCACCCGCCGCGGTCGCCGACGCCTTCTGCGCATCCCGCCTGGGCGGTCACGGTGGTGGCGTGCTCGGGATGCTCCCGGCCACCGCGGCTGTCGGGGCGATCGTCGAACGCGCGTCGATCGTGACTGTCTGATCACCCCTCGGGGTGGCTACTCTCGTGTCACCCACGGACACCGACGGCGATGTCGGACGGTGCCGTACCGTAATTGTCCGCCTCGCGCGGACCGGCGACCAGTGGACGAGAGCGGGCAGCGTGCAGCACGACGACGACGGGTCCCGGACAGGTCATCCCGACCTGCTGGCCGGCGTCCCCGACGCCGTCTACCGGCTCGATCGCGACGGTCGCGTGACGTACGTCAACGCCGCAGCCGAAGCACTCCTCGAGCGCCGCGCCGACGAGCTCATCGGTCGGCACGCGCTCGAGAACTTCCCCACGTCCCGGGGGACGGTCGCGGAGACCCATCTGCGGGAGGTGCACACCGACCGGCAGCCTCGCCAGTTCGCGTACTACCACGAGCCACAGGACCGCTGGTACGAGGTGCGCGTCTTCCCGCACGCCGACGGACTGGCCGTGTTCTTCCGGGACATCGATGCCTCGTACCGCACCCAGGAGCGGCGGCAGACCGAGCTGGGGGAACTCACCGCCGTGCTCGCCGCGCTCCGATCGGCCACGGTGCTGGTGGACGAGGGTGGCCGGATCCTGGTCACCAACCGTGCCTGGGACTCGGACGGCGAACTGCTGCGCAGCAGCGGCATCCAGCCCGGCAGGGTCGGCGACGGATACATCGACGCCATCTCATGGGGGCTCCGGCCGGCCGACGCCGCCGCGATCGCAGCGGCTTTCAGCCGGCTGCAGGCCGAGCCCGTGGACGGTCCCCCCGGCTCGTTCGATTACCAGTACTCGACTCGGCTGGGGTCGTTCGTGACGTGGTTCCACCTGCAGGCGGCCCGCGTTCCCGCCTCGCGCCGCGTCGTGGTGACCCACACGGACGTCACCGAGCGGGTCCGCGGTGAGCAGGCGCTGGCCTGGCGTGCCGGCCACGACGACCTGACCGGACTGCCGAACCGGGCGACCCTGCTGGACATGATCGCCAACGCGCTGGCCGTGGGTGCCCCGGATGCGCCCGGCACCGCACTGCTGGTCCTGGACCTCGACGGGTTCAAGACCGTCAACGACTCGCTCGGCCACCAGATCGGTGACCGCGTGCTGCGCCAGGTGGGGGAGCGGCTCACCGAGCAGGTTCGTCCCGGGGACGCCGTGGGCCGGCTCGGTGCCGACCAGTTCGTCGTCCTCGCCCGGGAGTGCGACCAGGCGGAAGCCGCCGCGCTGGCGTTCCGCCTGCAGACCACGTTGGCCCTTCCGTTCACGGCGTCCGGGATATCCGTGCCGCTGTCGGCGAGCATCGGCGTCGCCGTGTCCCGGTCCGACGTCCGCGATCCGCACCAGCTGCTGAGCGACGCCGACGCCGCGATGTTCGCCGCCAAGAGCTCCGGCCGTGACCGGGTCCACCTGTTCTCCCCCGGGCTGCGCGAGGCCGCCCGCTGGCGGCTGGAGGTCGCGACCCGCCTGCGCGGTGACGCGATCGACCAGCTCGTCGTCCATTACCAGCCGGTGATCCGCCTCGACACCGGCGAGGTCGACGGCGTGGAGGCGCTCGTCCGGTGGCAGCACCCCGAGCGCGGGTTGCTGCCTCCCGACACCTTTCTGTCGGTGGCCGAGGAGACGGGGCAGGTCATCCCGATCACCCGGTGGCTGCTCCGGGAGACGACCCGCAAGGCCGCCGAGTGGGCCGCCGACGGCCTTCCGTTGCGCATGTCGGTGAACGTGAGCGCCCGGCACTTCTCCGCCGAGACCCTGGTCCGGGACGTACGGGTGGCCCTGCGCGACTCCGGACTGCCGGCCGACCAGCTGGTCCTCGAACTCACCGAGACCAGCGTCGCCGAAGATCCCACCCGCGCCGAGGACCAGCTGACCGTGCTGCGCAGCTTCGGCGTGCGGGTCGCCATCGACGACTTCGGCACCGGCTGGTCGTCCCTGGCGCAGCTGTTCTCCTTGCCGATCGGCACGCTGAAGATCGACCGCTCGCTGCTGACTGCGGCCGAGCGCGCGGTCGCCGGTGAGACCGGTGCGGTGCTCACCGCCATCGTCGGGCTGACCCGGACCCTCGGGATCAGCTCCGTGGCGGAGGGGGTCGAGACCCCCGAGCACCTCCGGATGGTGCGGGCGGCCGGCTGCGACCTGGCCCAGGGCTGGCTCCTCGGCCAGCCCATGCCGGCCGAGGCGATCCCTGGCTGGGTCCGGGGGATCCGGGCCGCCGGCGGCGATGTCTGTGCGCTCGCCATGGCCGGCTGCGCAGTCCCGCAGGCCGGATGATCGGCCGCCGCGGCGGCCGCCGGGCGACGGCGCCGGCCGGCCCGCCACGCCCGGCGGGCGTGCCTCCGCAGGCACCGCAGCACGCCGGCGACCGCCCGACGCGGCAGACTGCTCCCGTGCCCGACAGCCTCGACGCCGAACTCGCCACCTTGACCGAGGAGGGACCGGTGACCGCGGCGGCCACCACGCTGCCCGCCGCAGCCACCGTCGAGGGGCGGCAACGGCCGGCGCTGGACCTCCTCATCTGGGATGCGCCGAACATCGACATGACCCTGTCCACGGTCATCGGTGCCCGGCCCACCGCGGCGTCCCGCCCCCGCTTCGACGCCATCGCGGCCTGGTTCGTCGAGGGCGCGGGCGATCCGGCAGCGCAGGGAGCGCCCGAGGTCGAGGCCTGCGTCTTCGCCAACATCCCTCCGGTGCCCGGCACGCTCCAGCGCTGGGTCGAGGCGCTGCGCGGCTTCGGGTACTCGGTGTTCGCACGCCCCAAGTCGCAGCCCGACGACGACATCGACCAGGACATGCTCGACCACATCGCCGTGCGGGCGCACAGCCACCGGCTGCGCCGGCTGGTCGTGTTCTCGGGGGACGGGCGGAACTTCGCCGAGCCGCTGGAACAGCTGGTGCGCGAAGGCACCGAGGTCGTCGTGGTCGCCTTCAGCGAGGTCGCGGGGTACGCGATCAGTTCCGAACTGCTCCGGTTCATCGACATCGAGGACGTTCCCGGGGCGTTCGTGGAGCCGCTGGACCGGGTGCGCCTGGACGCCCTCCCGCCGGACGGCGCCTGGCTGCGGCCCACGCGCAGCCTGCGGGACTTCGTCACCAGCTTCAACGCCCGGCGCGATCGCTAGGACGCCGTCCACACAGGAACGACGCCACCGGGCGAACGTGGTCGGCGCCCCGGCCGCGACCTCGCCGTCTCCACGTCGTGCCCGTCTGCCTCCCTGTGGTCGGCGGCGACCTGCTCCTTCCGGGTGACATGCAGGGGACTGCGCTTGCAGACCGTCCGTCCGCGGCCGATGACCTGCCGTGACGCACGATGCGCGCGTCGTGCGGCGAGTCGGGGACCGGCAGCGTGGCCGACCCCCGGCCGGGGGTCACCGTGCCCCACCGCGGGGTGGCGATCCGGGTCCCACGGGCCCGTGCTCCGCGCGGTATCCATCGGAGAGGACCCATGACGAGCGTGCCCGGTGTCGACCACCCGGTGGAGCAGACCGAGGCAGAGGTGACGCTGACCGGTCGCGGAATCTCCGTCAGCTCCCGGGTCGAGGTCGTCCACGACGGCTTCATCGCCGTCCGGCCGTCGACGGGGGAGTTCGTCGAGCAGGTCGTGGTCCGGGTCGGAGACCCCGTCGAGGTCTTCTGGAGGGCCGAGGACACCCAGCGGGTAGTCCCCGCCGACGTCACCGAGGTCGAGCAGGGCGCCGTCGTCCGCTGGCGCATGCGGATGACCGGCCCGGCCGAGACCAGCCAGCGGCGCAAGGCCGTCCGTGGGCGGATCGCCGTCCCGGTAGAGGGCCAGCACGGGTCGATCAGACTCAAGGGCACGACCCTCGACCTGAGCGAGGCCGGGCTGCGCGCCGAGTTCGAGGGGCTGGGCGCGCCGCCCGAGGCAGGGGCGAAGCTGACCCTGACGATCCACCTCGAGGACGCCGCCGTCAGGACCAGGGCCGAGGTGGTGCGCACCCAGGCCCGGGGCGCCCGCTGGATCATCTCCATCAGCTTCGTCGACATCCCGGAGAAGGAGCAGGACCGCGTGCGCCGGCGGGTCTTCCAGGCGCTGCGTGAGGAGCGCGCCCGGAGGGCCGACGACTCCCCTCCCGGTCTGCGGGGGTAGTCCGGCCTCTCTCGGGGCAGAGAGTGGAGTGACCGAGCGTGCGAGGTCACGAGGAAGCTCAGCACCCCGGTCGCACGACCGGCCAGCATCGGCGAGGAGGACGTGTGAGCGCCCCGCCCATCCGGCTGCCCGACGCCCTTGCGGCGCTCCGGAACCAGCTGGCGACGACGCCGCTCGGGCTGGCCACGCCGGAGCGCGATGCCGCCGCGCGGGCGGCCCGCGCCGTCCGCGACCAGATCGACGACTACCTGCTCCCCCGGCTCGGTGATCTCGACGCCCCGCTGCTGACCGTCGTCGGCGGCTCGACCGGCGCGGGCAAGTCGACGCTGGTCAACAGCCTGATCGGCGCTCCGGTGACGACCGCCGGCGTCCTGCGGCCCACCACGCGTGCCCCGGTGCTGGTCTGCGCGCGTGCGGACGTGGGCGCGTTCTCCGGCGACCGGGTCCTGCCCGGGCTGGCCCGCGTCACGGGCGGCGCTGGCGGTCCGGGAACCGTGCAGCTGGTCGCCCGGGACGACGTCCCCGCGGGGCTGGCCCTCCTGGACGCCCCCGACGTCGACTCCGTGGTCGAGTCCAACCGGGAACTGGCCGGTCAGCTGCTGGCGGCGGCCGACCTCTGGATCTTCGTCACGACGGCTGCCCGCTATGCCGATGCGGTGCCCTGGGACCTGCTCCGTACGGCCCAGGAACGCGGGACCGCGCTCGCCGTGGTCCTGGACCGGGTGCCCCCCGAGGCCGCGGACGAGGTGTCCGCCGACCTGCGGGGGATGCTGCAACGCGCCCGGCTGGAGGGCGCGCGGCTCTTCGTCGTCGAGGAGCGGGCGCTGGCGGACGGGATGCTGCCCGAGGCCCAGGTGGCCCCGCTGCGGACGTGGCTGCACGATCTCGCCGCCGATCAGGAGGCTCGCGCCGCCGTAGTCCGTCAGACGCTGACCGGCGCGCTGGCCAGCCTCGAGGAGCGCGTGGCCGGCGTCGCGTCCGCCGTGGACGAGCAGATCGTCGTGGCGGACGCCCTCCGCGCCGCGGCGGCCGCCGCCTACACCGCCGCCTACGAGGGCATCGACGACGGCGTCCGGAGCGGGACGCTGTTGCGCGGTGAGGTCCTGGCCCGGTGGCAGGAGTTCGTCGGCACCGGCGAGTGGATGCGAGCGCTGCAGGGCCAGGTCAGCCGGTTGCGTGACCGGGTGGTCAGCGCCGTCACCGGCCGCCCTACGCCGGTGGACGACCTGCAGGACGCGTTGGAGAACAGTGTGGAGCGGCTGCTGCGCGCCGAGGCCGACCGTGCCGCCGAGCGCACGGTGACCGCCTGGCGCTCCCTGCCGGCGGGCGCCCAGCTCCTGGCCGGTGACGAGCGGGAGCTCGAGCAGGTGTCCCCCGACTTCCCGGAGGCCGCGGCCGCCCAGGTGCGTGACTGGCAGGGGACGGTGCTGGACCTCGTCCGGGACCAGGGCGCGGACAAGCGGTCGACGGCCCGGCTCCTCTCGTGGGGGGTCAACGGAGCCGGGGCGGTGGTCATGGTGGCCGTCTTCGCCCACACCGGTGGGCTGACCGGAGGGGAGATCGCCGTGGCCGGCGGAACGACCGCCGTCGGCCAGCGGGTGCTCGAGGCCGTGTTCGGCGACGCAGCCGTGCGGTCGCTGGCGGCCCGGGCCCGGGAGGACCTGCAGCGCCGGGCCGATGCCTTGCTGCGGTACGAGCAGGATCGTTTCGACCAGCGGGTGGACGCCGCCGCGCCCACTCCCGACGCCGCCGAGGCGCTCCGCGCGGCCGTGCGCGAGCTGGCTGCAGCCCGCAGGGCAGTCGCATGAGCCGCCGGGAGACGCCCTTGGCCGACCGGTTGGCCGCGTTGCGCGAGGCCGTCGAGGTGGCCGAGGGGCGGCTCGAGGTCCCGGAGGTGTCGAAGGCCCGTTCCCTGCTGGCCAAGGCCGGCGCCCGCGCTGCGCTGGGCGACGCGACCGTCGTGGCCCTCGCCGGTGCCACCGGCAGTGGCAAGTCCACCCTGTTCAACGCTCTCTCCGGCAGCGAGGTCAGCACTCCCGGCGTCCGCCGACCCACCACCGGCGTCGCTCACGCCACCACCTGGGGCGAGCAGAGCGCCGACGGGCTGCTGGACTGGCTGGAGGTTCCTCGCCGGTACCGGCACGCGCCCGAGCCGGCTCTGGACGGGCTCGTCCTGCTCGATCTGCCCGACCACGACAGCGTCCGGCTCGAGCACCGTCTCGAGGTCGACCGTCTGGTCGGCCTGGTCGACGTCCTGGTGTGGGTCCTGGACCCGGAGAAGTACGCCGACGCCGCCGTCCACGACCGCTACCTGGAGCCGTTGGCCGGGCACGCCGGCGTGCTGCTCGTCGTGCTCAACCAGATCGACCGGCTGGAGCCGGTCGCGGCGAAGGAGTGCCTGACCGATCTGCGTGCACTGCTCGACCGGGAGGGGCTCGCCGCGGTCCCGCTGCTTGCCGTCTCCGGCCGGACCGGGATCGGTGTCGCCGAGCTGCGCGGCGAACTCGCCCACCGGGTGGCGGCCCGGCGCGCGGCCACCGACCGGCTCACCGCCGACGTGCGTGCCGCGGCCGCGGCACTCGGGCAGCACGCGGTCGACGACGGGCCAGCGCCCGGCCGCCGGGAACGCGCGGAGCTGGTCGAGGACCTCGGGAACGCGCTGGCCGCGGCCGCCGGGGTCCCCACCGTCACCTCCGCCGTGGAGCGCTCGACGTTGCGGGCCGGTGCCGCCCGCACCGGCTGGCCCCTCGTGCGGTGGATCCGGAAGTTCCGGCCGGACCCGCTCGACCGGCTGCACCTGGGCGACGAGCGGGCCCGCACCTCGCTCGCGCCGGCGGGAGCGGTCGAGCTGGCCGGGGTGACGACGGCGGTGCGGCGGGCCAGGGACGTCGTGGGGGAGGGCCTGCCGCAGGCGTGGCGGGACGACCTGCGGCGCACGGTGGAGGTCTCGGAGGGTGAACTGGCCGACCGGCTGGACCGGGCTGTCGCCGGCACCCACCTCGGGCCGGACCGGGTTCCCCTCTGGCAGCGCGGCGTCGGTGGTCTGCAGTGGCTGCTGGCCCTCGTCGCGCTGGCCGGGGCGCTGTGGTTGCTGGCGCTGGTGGTCCTGGGTTTCTTCCAGCTCGACGGCGTCGTCCCGCTGCCCCGGGTGGAGGGGCTGCCGCTGCCCACCCTGCTCGTGGGAGGGGGACTGCTCGCCGGCGCGCTGCTGGCCCTGGTGTCCCGGCCACTGGTGCGCATGCGGGCGCGGCGGCGCGCCCGCGCGGCCGAGCGACGGCTGCGGGCCGCGATCGAGGCGGTCGCGGAGCAGGAGCTGCTGGCACCGATGACGGCGGTCCGCGAGGACGCAGCGCGCTTCCGGGCCGCGGTGGACGCCGCCCGCCGTTAGTTCAAGGACCCGCTCTTCCCCACCTCTCGCAGGCTCGGGGCGGTACCCGGGAGCGGGCCGGTGGGGGGCAGGGGGTCCTTCTTCAGTCCCGCCGCAGCTCGGGCGAGCGGGGCTCGGGCAGCTGCCTGCGTCGGCGTTCGAGCTCCTCCCTGCGGCCGGAGGGCAGCCGCGCCCAGACGTGCTTGCGGCCGGGGCGTCGTTCGTAACCGAAGCTCGTGGACAGCTGGGCGACCAGGTGCAGGCCCATCCCGCCCAGGGCGGGATCGCGGTCGACGGCCGGAACAGGGGGGCGGTCGGGCGCCTCGTCGCTCAGGTCCAGCAGCCAGCCGCCGGGCCCCGCGACCACCAGGGCGCGGACATCCCCGCCGCCATGGCGCAGGGCGTTGGAGGCCAGCTCCTCGAAGACCAGGAGGAGACCGTCCCGCGCGTCCTCGGTGGACGCCGAGGACACGGAGGGATGGGCGATGCGGGCGCGGAGGTCGCTGCGCACCCGCGAGACGACGTGCATCGCCTCCAGCTGCCAGTGCCAGACGTCACCGGGAACGGAGGGAACGGGGGCACAGGGCCACGCGTCGTCGGCCGGCTCCTCGGCCGTGTCGCGGGCCATGTCGCTGGCCATCGCCTCCCCCTCGCGTCCGCTTCGCAGGCGAGCCGCGCACCTGCCCGGCCGGGTCCATCCTGACCGATGGTGATCGTTGACGCACGGGGGGCGGGAGATGGGCGTCCAGCAGGGCAGACTGTCGCCATGCAGCAACTGCTCCGGGACCTCGCGCGCGTCGTACTGGCCGACCGCACGCTCGAGGAGGTCCTCGGGGAGATCACTGCGCTGGCCTCCCGGGGCATCCCCGGCGCCGAGGCCACCTCGATCACCCTGCTGCGCGACGACAAGGCCTTCACCGCCGCGTACGACGGCGAGATGGCCCTGGCAGCCGACGAGCTCCAGTACGAGCGGGGCCACGGCCCGTGCATGGACGCCGGCCGGGGCGGCGTGGTCCTCCGCATCGACGACATGAACACCGAGCAGCGCTGGCCGGAGTACGTGTCCCACGTGCGCACGAACACCCCGGTGCGCGGCTCGCTGTCGGTCCCGCTGCCCTACCAGGGCTCGACCATCGGCGCACTGAACGTCTACTCCAGCCGGCCCGCCGCCTTCGCCCCGCCGGAATCCTTGGCGGCCGGGCTCGAGGTGGCCGAGACCATCGCCGTGGCGGTCGCCAACGCCGACGCGCACTGGCGGCTGGGTGAGCAGACCCGCAACATGCGGCTGGCGATGGACTCGCGGGCGGTGATCGAGCAGGCCAAGGGTGTGCTCATGGCGCAGCGGCACGTCGATGCCGAGCAGGCCTTCGAGGTCCTGCGCGAGGCCTCCCAGCGCTACAACCGCAAGCTCCGCGACATCGCCCAGGGAATCGTCGACGGGACCCAGGAGAACCGCGGGCGCTAGACCGGCCGGGCGTCCAGCGAGGCCAGCCGGGAGACGAGGAACTCCACCGCGGCCGCGCTGTCGACGTGCTCGGCCACCTCGACGGCGGTCGGGGCGGTGGACACGGTGCGCCGGTCCACCAGCGTCTGGCCGCGGCCGAAGCCGAGCCCGGTGTCGACGACGACGTCGCGCCGCACCGTGCCGAGGGTGCCGGGCAGGATCGCCTCGGTGACGGCCAGCGCGTCGTGCACGACGACGCCGGTGGTGCCGTAGGCCGTCCGGGCGTGGTCCACGTACTGCTGGAGGATGGCGGCGGCCCGCGCGCCGATCGGTCCCGCGGCGGCGAACCGTGCGATGCCGTCCTCGTCGAGCACGGTGGGCAGGGTGACGTCGAGGCCGACGAGGACCGTCGGGAGGGTCGAGGTCAGCACCGCCTGCGCGGCCTCCGCGTCGGCCCACACGTTGAACTCGGCCGCCGCCGTGACGTTGCCGCCGCGCGCCGCCGAGCCCCCCATGATCACCAGCCGGCCGATCCGGGCGGCGGCCGCAGGGTGGACCCGCAGCAGCAGGGCGATGTTGGTCAGCGGTCCGATGGCGACAATGGTGACCGGCTCCGGTGAGGCCGTCAGCAGTTCGGTGAGGGCCACGACGGCGGGTCGCGGGTCCACCGCGGCCGGGGAGGGCGGCAGCTCGACCCCGCCCAGCCCCGCCGTGCCGTGCACGTGCCCGGCCCGTTCGGGCTGTGGGTGGACGAGGGAGTCGTGCGCCCCGGCCGCCACGGGCACGTCGGATCGGCCGGCGAGGTGCAGGACGCGCAGGGCGTTCTCCGTCGTCCGGGCCAGGTCGACGTTGCCGTGCACCGTCGTCACCAGCTTCAGGTCGACCTCCGGGCTGGCCAGGGCCAGGAGGATCGCCAGCGCGTCGTCGATGCCGGGGTCGGTGTCGATCGCCAGGGGGGTGGGCACCCGGGAATCCTGTCAGCCCGCCGCACCACCCGACGCGCCGGGCGCGTCGGGCGCTCGCGGGGAATGACCGGTCGCCATCCCTCGCAATTTCACGCTCGAAAAGCGCAGCTTGTCGACAAGTTCACGGCGTGAAGAAAGGGTCGCCATCCGGTTCGGAAATGCTGCACAACGGTTAGGTCACGCGCCTTCGAGAGCTTGTCGGGAATGGCCCGGAAACGGTCCGGCGATCCCTATCTTTCTCCTTGTCCGCGGCACCTTCCCCGGCTGCGGACATGACTTGAGGAGGCGACGTGAGCGAGCGAGCGAACGCAGCGCGCATGGCCGTCGACCCCGGCGCCGGCGGTCAGGGTCGCAGCCTGGCCGGGCTGATCGACGTCCTCGACCGCGCGGACGCCGCCGGGGCGGCACGTCGCCCGCTGCCCCGCCGGACCTCCCGGCACCGGCCGGCCGGTGGGCGGTCGGGCGCCGTCCGCACCGTTCCGCTGCGCTCCGTGCAGCCGGCGCCGATGGCCCGCGTGACCACCGGGCCCCGGGTCTTCGTCGTCCCTGAGCCCGAGCGCCCCACGGTCGGCGGCCTCTCCGGCCTGCTCCGTCGCGCGGCGCTGTGGGGCGGCGGATCGCACGGCGAGTACCTGGCCTGGCGGGTGACGCCGCCGGTGGCCGCTCCACAGGCTCCGTCCCCAGCCCGGCGGTCGGTGCGGCTCCGGTCCATGGTGCGCAGACTCGCGCTCTGGGGGTCCGGCCCCGGCGGGAAGTACCTCGCCTGGGGCGGCCCCGCCTTCCCCGAGCCGCGCCCGCAGCACGACCGTCCCGTCGTGCTGCGCGAGATGCCCAGCACCCCCACGATCCAGCCCGCGGCGTCTTCCCCCGCCGTGGCGCTCGTTCCCCGCGGTCCGGCGTCGTCGGCCGGCGCGCGGGGAATGCCGCCGGTCCCCCGCGGAGCAGTGGCCGTCCCCGGCGTAAGACCGGGCGGACCGCCTGAACGCTCACGGGCCACCGGCTGGCCGACCCCGTCCAGGACGTCGCCGGCGGCGACCGGACTGGTCCGGACGCGGGGAGACCCGCTGTCCTGCCCGGTCAGGGGGTCTCCCCCGCCGGCGCGACGATCCAGGTCCCCGGGTTCCACGTGGAGCTCGTTCCCGTGAGGACCTGATCGACGCATCCGCATGCTCCGAGCGCGACCACGGCAGCCAGCCGCTGGACGCCGTCCTCCGCACGGCCCGAGCACGCCGAGACCGGTCGCCCTCTTCCCCGGGTGACCGCGACCGACGACTCGGTCCCCGAGCCCGTCCGACCCCTGCCGGCCGACATCGGCCGCGCCTGGCTCACCTCCGACGGTGCACTCCGGCCGCCGACCGACTTCGACGCACGACGGTTCTCGCCTCGACCCACCGCCGACTGCCCTGTGCAGCGCGCGGACCCTCCAGGGAGGCGCAGACGTGTGCGGCGACGCCGGCCCGGCCGACCGGAGACGTCCGCGAGGCGAACAACAGGTCCTCCCGGTACCCGGAAGCGACGTTCTCGTCCCCGGGTCTCTGACCGGTGCGGCCCTGGCCATCGGCGCCCGGCGCGCCCGCAGGGGGCGAACGCTCGCGGTGACCGGTCCACGGTCCGGCCCGCTCCCGGTCCGCGATGCTGGACGACGTCGCCTGGCCCGTGGGCCTCGTGCCGGTGGACGAGCTCCTCGTCCGCCACCCTCCCGCCGATGGGCGGGCGCCTTCCGAAGTCTTGGAGGCGCCCGCCCCGGCCAGGAGGACCCGCTGCTGGCCGGCGAATTCCGGGCCGGAATGCTGTACCGGATGCTGGGCCCGCGTGCGCCTGGTCCGCCCCTGCGGAAGGAACCTGATCGTGACCGCCCCCGAGCCGCTCGCAGGCTCCCTCGAGGGGCGGTTGGCGGCGGTGCGGCGGCTGGAGTCCACCGCGCTCGGCTCGCGGGCCCTCCAGCGGCTGACCGGACTGGTCGTCCGGCTGCTCGACGCCGACGCCGCCTCGGTCTCCCTGCTCGGCGACGTCGAGACCGTCGTGGGCGGAGACGGCCTGCCCTCGGGCAGCCTCGGTCGGCAGGTCCCCCTCGACGAGTCGCTGTGTGCGGTCGTGCTCGACCACGGGCCCGAGCCGCTGGCCGTGCCCGACGCCCGCCGGCAGTCCGGCGTCGCGGGGCTGCCGCCGATCGTCGACGGTCGTGTCGGCGCCTTCCTCGGCGTCCCGCTGGTGGTCTTCGACGGCTCGCCCGTCGGAGCGCTCATGGCCTGGTCCCGGGAGCCGCGGCCGTGGACCGACAGCGAGATCGCCCTCGTGCGCCAGCTCGCCGACTCCGTCGCCACCGAGCTCGAGCTGTCCGCCCTCGGTCGGGAGCTCGAGGCGCACCGGTTGCGCTTCGAGCTGGCCATCGACGCGGCGGAGATCGGCAGTTTCGACTGGGACCTGGTCACCGGCCGGCTGGTCTGGGACGACCGGCTGGTGGAGATCTTCGGCTACGACCGGGCGACGTTCGACGAGACGATCGACGCCTTCACCGCCCGGTGCCATCCCGACGACCGCGAGCGGGTGCTGGACGCGCTCCGGACGGCCGTCGACACCTGTGGGGAGTACGACGCGGAGTTCCGGGTCGTACTCCCCACCGGAGAGACCCGCTGGGTCCAGGGCCGCGGACGCGCACTGAGCGACGACCGCGGGGTCGCGGTCCGGCTGGTAGGCGCCGGCTTCGACACGACCTCCCAGCGGCACGGGGACGCGCGGGTCGCCCGGGTGCTGGAGGCGATGAACGCCGCGTTCTTCGCCCTCGACCGGAACTGGCGGTTCTCCTACGTCAACCACGAGGCCGAGAAGCTCCTGCGCCGGTCGCGCGAGGAGTTGCTCGGCGGGTCGATCTGGGAGCTGTTCCCCGCCGCCGTGGGCAACGACTTCGAGAAGCACTACCGGGGCGCCGTGGCCTCGGGGCGTGAGCGGGTCTTCGAGGCGTACTACCCGGCCCCGCTGGACGGCTGGTACGAGGTCCGGGCCTCACCGAGCCCCGACGGTCTGTCGATCTACTTCCTGGACGTGACCGAACGGCGCGTCGCCGATGAGCGGTCCCGCCGCAGTGCGGCGCGGCTCTCCCTCGTCGCGGAGGTCACGAGCGCGCTGTCGGAGACCCTCACGAGCGGGCAGGGCGAGGAGGCGGCCCTGCAGCGGGTGGCCGAGTCGGTGGTCCCCGTGCTCGGGGACTGGGTCATCGTGAGCCTCGTCGACGAGGACGGCCGCATGCGCGACGTCGGCAGCTGGCACCGCGACCCGGGGATGCGCCGACCCGCCGCGAGGTACGCCGAGCTACGGCTGGCGGCCCTGCAGCCCGACGCGCCCATCCTGCGGGCCATGGCCTCCGGGCAGGTGCGCACGGTGGACGACGTGGGAGCGGTGGTCGGCCGGACGCTGCCGCCGGGGGAGGTCAGTGACGTCTTCTGGCAGCTGGCGCCGCAGTCGGCGGTCACGTTGCCGATGTCTGCCCGGGGCCGGACGTTGGGGGCGCTGAGCATCTACCGCTCGCCCGACCGCGCACGGGCCGACGAGGAGGACGTCGTCACCGCCCGCGATCTCGCCGACCGCATCGCCCTGGCCCTGGACAACTCCCGGCTCTACGAGCAGCAACGCCGGCTGGCCGAAGGCCTCCAGCGCAGCCTGCTGACGGCTCCGCCGCAGCCGGACCACGCGGAGATCGTGGTGCGGTACCGGCCGGCCGTGGAGGTGGCCGAGGTCGGCGGTGACTGGTACGACGCCTTCCTGCAGCCCTCCGGCGCCACGGTGGTGGTGATCGGTGACGTCGTGGGCCACGACACCGAGGCGGCGGCGGCCATGGGTCAGTTGCGGGGCATGCTGCGCGGCATCGCCTACCGCGACGGGCCGGGGCCGGCCGCCGTCCTCACCGAGCTCGACGCCGCCATCCAGGGCCTCGGCATGGGCACGATGGCGACCGCGGCGATCGCCCGCGTGGAGCAGACCCCGGAGGAGCGGGCGGCCGGGCTCGCCCGGCTGCGCTGGTCCAATGCCGGCCACCCGCCACCACTCCTGCTGCACGAGGACGGCCGTGTCGAGGAGCTGACCACCCCGCGCGCCGAGCTCATGCTGGGGGTCGACCCGTCGGCACGGCGCACGGACTCGGTGGTGACGGTGCAGCGTGGGGCGACCCTGCTGCTCTACACCGACGGTCTGGTCGAGGGGCGGGACCTCGCCCTCGACGACGGCATCGCCCGGCTGTGTTCCGCGGTGACCGAGCTGGCCGGCGAGCCGCTCCCCGTCCTCTGTGACCAGGTCATCGAACGGCTGCGGCCGGAGGGCCTGCAGGACGACGTGGCCCTCGTCGCGATCCGGCTGCACCCGGAGGATCGGCCGCGGCCGTCCGAGGCAGGGCCGGAACGGGTGCCGGACGTGATCGACCGGCGGTGAGGCGCAGCGGTGGGCAGTGCCGCTCAGCGGCGGGGCAGGAGCGCCCAGACGTGCTTGTACCCGGCATTGACGTACCAGCCGTGCGCGGTCGACATCTCCGCGATCAGGTAGAGGCCGAGACCACCCTCACTGGGGTCCCGCTCGACGGCCGGTGACGGCGGGGCGGTGATGGCCTGGTCGGAGACCTCGATCAGGTAGGCAGCGGGGGTCAGCCGCACCACGGCCCGCACCCGCCCAGCCCCATGACGCAGCGCGTTCGAGGCCATCTCGTCCAGGGCGAGGATCAATTGATCACGTAGGTCGGCGGCCGCTTCGCCGCCTGGCCGGACGTGATCCGCCGGGCGGGCGATGGCGTGCCGGCGGAGCTCGGCCCGGACCCGCGGCAGCTCACCGATGTCCTGCAGCTCCCAGGCGAGCGCCGGGTCGGCCGGGGGCGGTGACGCCGACGGCCAGATCACCCCGGCCGCCTGCCCTGTCACGCGCTGATCCCCTTGTGTCCGTGGGCCCTCGTCCTGAGCCAACAACCTCATATCGGCAGCAGCGGGCGATCGCAAACCTGATGCGACACGTATCACTCGGGGTGAGGCTGTTGTCGACGCCGTGCTGCGGGGAGCCTCCGCTCCTTAGGGCCGGCGGGTCAGCCGACGAAGACCGGGTCCCACGAACCGGTCAGCACACTGAGCGTGACGGCGACGATGCAGACGGCGGTGGTGGCTGCCACGAACCAGGTGTCGCGCGGGTGCAGTGTGGAGCCGCGGGCGTTGGTGCGCGGGATGCCCGAGTCGAAGCCGCGGGCGTCCATCGCCGTCGCCAGGCGCGAGCCGCGGCGCACCGCCCCGACCAGCAGGGTGAACCCCACCCCGGCCAGCAACCGGGCCCGCGCCACCGGGTTGCGGCCGGCCTCCACCCCGCGGGTGCGCCGGGCCAACCGGGCGGCCTCGAACTCCGCGACCAGCAGCGGGGCCAGGCGGAGGGCGGCCAGCGCGCCGTAGGCCAACCGGGTGGAGACCCGCCAGTGGATGGTCAGCGCGTCGGCCAGCCGGACGGGATCCGTGGAGGCGACCAGCAGCACCCCGGGCAGGGCCAGCCCGATCACCCGGAGCGCCAGTCCCAGGCCGGTGAGAACGCCGGCCTCGTCGGAGAGCAGCACGTTGACCACTCCGACCGACGTCGCGCCGAGCAGCACCGGCCAGGTGCGCCGGAGGAGGTCGCCCGGCCGGGTCAGGCCTGCCGCAGGCAGCAGGCACAGCTCGGCGGCGACGACGACCGCCGGGGTGACGACGTCCAGGCTGGTGAGCAGCACCAGGGTGGCGATGGCGATGGCGATGAGCTGGGCGACGGGGTTGATGCGGGACAGCCGGACGTCGGTGACCGGCCCCAGCGCCAGGGACGCCGTCCCGGTGCTCGTCGCTCGACGCCGCGCTCGCTGCGACGCTCGCTCGTGCGTCGTCCTCACCGTGCCCATGGTTCGACTCCGCGCTCGTTCCGCTCCTCGCTCGTGCGTCGTTCGGACAGGCTCAACCGATCGTCGGCCAGCACCTCGACCACGTCGCGGTCGTGGGTCACCGCTACGACGGCGCAGCCGCGGGCGCGCTGCTCGGCCAGCAGCGTGACCAGCTCACGCCAGGTGGCAGCGTCCTGGCCGAACGTCGGCTCGTCGAGCACCAGGACCCGCGGCGAGGTGGCCAGCGCGGTCGCCACGGAGAGCCGGCGCTGCTGGCCGCCCGACAGGGTGAACGGGTTGGCCTCGGCGAACGCCGACAGGCCCAGCCGTTCCAGCAGCTCCTCCGCAGTGGCCCGCGCCGCGTCAGCGTGCTCGCCGGAGCGCAGCGGGCCCAGTGCCAGCTCGTCACGCAGTCGCCCGGTGAGGAACTGCTGCTCGGGATGCTGGAACACCGTGCCGATGCGGCTGACCAGGTCGCGGGCCGCCCAGCGGTGCGGCTCGTCGCGCCCCTTCCGGACGCCGGCTGCCAGCTCGGCTGCCGCCGTCACCCGACCGGTCGTGGGGGCGCGCAGTCCCGCCAGCAGGAGGGCGAGCGTCGACTTCCCCGTGCCGTTCGAACCGGTCACGGCCAGTGCCCGGCCGCCCCGGACGACGGCGTCGACCGGTGGCAGGGCGGGTGTCGTCGTGCCCCGGTAGGTGAAGCCGGCCGCCTCGGCGGTGAGCAGGACCGGTCCGTCCGGCGCCGGGGGCAGGAGCAGGCCGGTCGTCCGGGCGACCGGGTGCCAGCCCGGCCCGTGCTCGGTGAGCCCGCCGGGCGTCACCTCCACCACCCGGTCGACCAGGGGCAGCCACGGTTCGGCGTCGTGGTCGACGACGAGGACCGTCGTCCGGCGGTCGGCGGTGGCTCGCTCGACGGCACCGCGGACGAGGGCGGCGCCGGCGCCGTCGAGCTGGGCGGTGGGCTCGTCGAGCAGCAGCAGGCCGGGTCGGCGGGCCAGGGCGCCGGAGAGCACCAGCCGCTGCTTCTCCCCGCCGGACAGCGCCTGCGTCGGGTGGTCGCGGCCGTACGGGAAGCCCACCGCGGCCAGCGACTCGTCCACTCGCGGCCAGATGACCTCCGGCGGCAGGCCGGCGTTCTCCAGGCCGAAGGCGACGTCGTCGCCCGCGCGGGTCATGACCAGCTGGCTGTCGGGGTCCTGGGCGAGCATCCCGAGCCGTCCCCGGGCGGCCCGGGGGTCGGCGCCGTCGACGGTCAACTCGCCGACGACCTCCGTCCCCTCGGCCTCGAGGATGCCGGCCACCGCCGCGAGCAGCGTGGACTTCCCCGCCCCCGAGGCGCCGGTGACCAGCACCCGCTCACCGGGCTCGACGACGAGGTCGACGTCGGTGAGCGCCCAGGCCCGCCGCGAGGCGTGCCGCACACCGAGCCCGCGGGCGACCAGCCGCGCGGGTCCGGCGGCGGCGGTCGCCCGCGGGGAGGCCTCGCGCGGAGTGGTCACCGAAGGACGTCAGACGCGCCGGCGGCCCGCCGCGAACGAGCTCAGTGCGCCGGTGCGCGCCAGGGCCCGGACCAGCAGCAGTCCCACGACGCCGGCCAGGAGCACGCTGCTGAGCACGGTGAAGGCGAGGTAGGGCAGCGTGAACGCCCACAGGGGGTACTCGCCCGACACCGGGTAGTAGAGGCTCAGATCGAGGATCGACGTCGACAGGCCGGCGGTGGCCGCGGCCAGCAGTGCGGTGCCCCAGCCGAAGGTCCGGTAGCGGGTGAGCAGGAAGCCCAGCTCCCCACCGAGGCCCTGGACCAGGCCGTAGACGACGATGATCCCGCCGTAGGGGGAGCCGAGCAGCAGGCTGACGGCGGCCGCGAGCGTCGAGGCGAAGACCGCCGCCCCCGGCTTGCGGATGAGCAGGCCGGCGACCACGCCCGGCATCAGGAAGACCCCGTTGAGCAGGCCCTTGATCGGCGGGAAGAAGTCCAGCGGGGTGCCGGCCACCTCCGCGAAGAGGTTCCAGGCCCAGAAGACGACGCCGAAGGCGACGCCCAGCACGGCGGCGACGACGATGTCGACGGTGCGCCAGCGGTTCGTGCGCTCCGGTGCGGGCGCAGCAACAGATGTACGGACGGCCTCTCCGGCCATGGTTGTCCTCCAGACTCCCTGCGCCGGCATGACCCGGATCAGGTTCGAGGGTCTGCGGTTGCCCGCACTCTCAGCGCCGAAGCGCTCCCCTGCTGTGTGTTCGGTTGTGCCGCTGACCTTAGCCCAGGACGAACTCCAGGATCAGGTGTGCGTTGAGGCCGATGATCAGCGCGGCGACCACCCCGCCCGCCGCCGTGGTGAACGGCCGGTTGGCCCACCCGGCCATCAGGTCCCGGCGGCTGGTCAGCCAGAGCAGCGGCACCAGGGCGAAGGGGATCCCGAACGAGAGGACGACCTGGGACCACACCAGCGCGGTCGTCGGGTCACCGCCGAGGACGAGGACGGCCAGCGCGGGGGTGAGGGTGATCAGCCGGCGGGTCAGGACGGGGATGTGCCGGCGCAGGAACCCGGCCATGACGACCTGCCCCGCGTGCGTGCCCACCGACGACGACGCGAAGCCCGAGGCCAGCAGCGCCACGGCGAAGGCGATGGCCGCGCCGGTGCCGAGCTGATCGCCGAGACCCGCGTGCACGCCCTCGAGGGAGGTCGCCTGGCTGCCGCCGGTGAACAGCTGCGCGGCGATGATCAGCATGGCGGCGTTCACCAGTCCGGCCAGGCCCATGGCCAGCAGCACGTCCAGCCGCTGCGCCCGCAGGAGGCGGCGCCGTCCCTGCTCCGTGCGCCCGGCGGTGACGGCGTCGCCGTAACGGCCCGGCGTGAGCGCGGAGTGCACGTAGATGACGTGCGGCATGACCGTCGCGCCGAGGATGCCGGTGGCCAGGACGACGCTCTCCGCCCCGTCGAAGGACGGCACCATCCCGCCGGCCACCCCGCCCAGGTCCACACCGGAGCCGATCAGGGTGTAACCGAAGCCGAGGCCCACGACGAGCAGCAGGCCGGTGATGACCCGCTCGAACGGCCGGTGTCCCCGGGACTGGGCGGCCAGCAGGACGAAGGCGACGACGGCGGTGATCGCGCCGCCGACCGGCAGGGGCACGCCGAAGAGCAGGTTCAGGGCGACGGCGCCGCCGACGATCTCGGCCAGGTCGGTGGCGATCGCCACGGCCTCGGCCTGCAGCCACAGCCCCCAGGTGACGGGCCGGGGCAGCCGCTCCCGGCAGAGCGTCGCGAGGTCGCGCCCGGTGGCCAGCCCGAGCTTCGCGGTCAGCGACTGGATGAGCATCGCCATGAGATTCGCCGCGACGATCACCCAGAGCAGCGTGTACCCGAAGGCGGCGCCGCCGGAGAAGTTGGTGGCGAAGTTACCGGGGTCGACGTAGGCGACGGCCGCCACGAACGCGGGGCCGAGCAGGGGCCAGATCCGGCGGCGTGGCTCCGACGGCGCGGTCGGGAGCGGGGCGGGGCGAGCGGTGGCCAGGGTGGTCGGCAGGACGGCGGCCTCGGTCTTCGACACGTACACGGCGGCCTCGCAAGGGCGGGATGGCGGAACGGGACGAGGGAGCGTGGGCTGGCGCTCCTGTCCTGCCCGTCCGCACTGGACCGCCCGGGCCGACCTGTGGCCCCCGGGGGCCAACCGAGCCTCACCTTCCCGTCGCCCTCCTGATCATCGCCTCGATCCGGGCGGCGTGGGCGCCGTGCCAGTACACCCGCGCGCACGAGGCGCACCGGACGAACTCCTCGTAGCTGCGGCGGGTCGCGGGCTCGAGGAGGTGGGCGACCTCCTCCTTGGCCACCGGTGCCAGCGACCCGCCGCACGCGGTGCACCGGGTCAGGGGCGCCGGCTCGGGGGCGAACCGGTCGAGGACGTCGGCGAGCTGGTCGTCCGGGTGACTGCCCCGCACGAGCGCACCCCGGGGGAGCGCGCGGCGCATGAGCAGGCGGCGGTCCTGGGTGAGCAGCACCCGGTCCTCCGTCGTCGCGCGCACGACCAGATCGGGGTCGTCGGCGTCGTTGGACCAGGCGACGTCCAGGCCGAGCAGGCGCAGCCGGCGGGCGAGGGCGCCCAGGCCGACGTCGAGGAGGAAGCCGCCCGGCGGCAGGGGCTGGGGGCGCTCCACCTCGTCGACCTCGATCGTGCTCCCGGGGTACGGCCGGGCGGACGGCGGCACCGCGGCGCCGTCCAGGCGCAGCCGGCCCACCTCCGTGAGCGGCACGCCGGCCGCCTGGATCAGGTGACCGACCGTGGCATCGGCGTCGAAGTCCATCCGCCGCGCCCCGCGGGGGCGGTCCCGCGGCGACAGCAGGAAGCGCAGCCTCGTCGGGACGACGATCTCGACGCCCTCGGTCACCCCGGGCACGTCAGCCCGCTACCCGGCTGCGCGGACGGAATACTTGAAGCGTCAAGCAACTTGCCGAGGACGTACCCGCCGTCCCGTCGTCAGGAGTCCGTCATGCCTGTTCAGCGCCTCAACCACGCCGTCCTCTACGTCCGCGACGTCGAGCGCAGCCACGCCTTCTACCGGGACGTCCTCGGCTTCCGCGCGAAGACCGAGATCCCCGGCGCGGCGGTGTTCCTGCAGGCGGAGGGCTCCACGAACGACCACGACCTGGGCCTGTTCCAGATCGGCGCCGGCGCCGGCGCGTCGGAGGCGGGCCGCCGCACGGTCGGGCTGTACCACCTGGCGTGGGAGGTGGACACGCTCGCCGAGCTCGCCCGGATCCGCGACGCGCTGCTGCAGGCCGGTGCCCTGGTCGGCGCCTCCGACCACGCCACCACCAAGGCGCTCTACGCCCGGGACCCCGACGGCATCGAGTTCGAGGTCTCCTGGCTGCTGCCGGCCGACCTGATCACCCCCGAGGTCACCGAGGGTGCGGCGATGACCGCCCCGCTGGATCTGGAGCGGGAGATCGAGCGCTACGGTGCGCAGACCCGCGGCGGCGTCGGGGTCTCCGTCCCCGTCTGACGCGTGAGCCCCCGGCGGGAGGGGCACGGAGAGGGCCGATCCCGATCCGCCAGGAGGCCTCCGTGTCCCAGTCCGCGACCCGTCCGCTCGCTCTCGTCACCGGCGCGTCCAGTGGCATCGGGCGGGAGCTGGCCAGGCAGTTCGCCGAGAACGGCTTCGACCTGATCGTCGCTGCCGAGGACGTCGAGCTCGACGACGCCGTCGAAGAGCTGCGCGCCATCGGTGGGGCGGTGGCACCGGTCAGCGTCGATCTGACGAAGAGGAACGACGTCGAGCGCCTGGTCGCCGCCGTCCGTGGTGCCGGCCGCCCGCTCGACGCCGCTGCCCTCAACGCCGGGGTCGGCGTCGGTGGCGCGTTCCTGGAAACCAGCCTGGACGCGGAGATCGCGCTCGTCGAGCTCAACTGCATCGGCACCATGCACCTGGCCAAGCGTGTCGCACAGGACATGGCCGACCGAGGCGCAGGCCGGATCCTGTTCACCTCGTCGGTCGCTTCCCAGGCGCCGCAGCCCTTCCAGGCGGTGTACGGAGCGTCGAAGGCGTTCGTCCAGTCGCTCGCGCTCGCCCTCCGCGAGGAGCTGTCCGACCGCGGGGTCAGCGTCACCGCGCTGCTCCCCGGACCCACCGACACCGAATTCTTCGATCGAGCCGATGCCACTGACACCCGGCTGGGCGCCATGGAGCAGAAGGACGACCCCGCGCTGGTGGCGCGACAGGGCTTCGACGGTCTGATGAAGGGCGAGGCATCGGTGTTCGCCGGCTCGCTGGCCAGCAAGGCGATGGGCCGGCTGTCGGCGGTCACTCCGGGGCCGGTGGCAGCCAAGCTCAACCGGCAGGTGACCGAACCGGGCTCCGCGGGAAGCTGATCCGGCTCCGGGTCGCAGAGAAGGCCGGCTGCACCCTCGAGGGCCGGCTGCGTCGCTCCTACCGGTACGGCGACGGCGTCAAGCACGACGGCGACGCCGTCAGGACCGCCACGCCGGCCGCACGAGGCGGGCGACGGCCGAGGAACGCAGCGGTCCGACACGCGTGCCGGACCCGCCCCCGGACGACGACCAGGCCCGGCCGCCGACCCGCAGCCCGACACCGATCAGGCGCCTCAGGACGACGATCGACGCCACTGTGACGATGGCCTGCCAGCCGGGGTCACCGACGAGGCGCAGGAGGCCGGCCGCCAGGAGGAGATCCAGAAACACCGACAGGGCCAGTGACGGCCGGTGGGTCACCGCGAGGGCCAGCGCGCCGGCGATGAGGGCCGCCGTCCCGATGCACACGGCCAGCAGGCCCGCGATCTCCTCGAGCGCAGCGGTCATGCGCTGCGCCGCCGGTGCTCGTCCGCGGTGACGTCGACCGCGGACCCGGTCTCCTCCTGCTCGGCGACCTGGCGTCGCTCGTCGGCGATCTCCCTGGAGAGGAAGTAGTTCAGCGCCGTCCGGATCGCCGCCACCGCGGCGAGCAGACCGAGCTCCTCGAAGCTGGGTGCCACGGCCGTCCGGAGGACGTCGCTGGCCAGCTGGAACTCCAGGCCCAGCAGCAGGAACCTGCCGAGGGTCAGGCGGACGGGCACGAAGGCCTCGGTGGTCCGCCGGCGCAGGCCCACCCAGAGGAACCGGGCGAACGCCCAGACGGCGCCGGTGATGACGATCGCGGCACCGCACGCCTCCACCACGGTGACCAGGACGCCGACGATGTCGGCGAGCAGTTCTTCCACTCGCCGGGCCTACCCGGCGACCGCGCCGGTAGGCCTACAGGTCGACGGCCAGGCTCGCGGCCCCGGCCCGCTCCAGCGCCGCGGCGACATCGGGCCGCATCGGCTCCAGCCCCGCACCGGCGAGCACGACGTCCCGCACGAAGCTGTGCCAGACGTGCGCGCGCCGGATCATGCTGTGCCCGCCGGCGATGGTGAAGCGGGCCACACGGGCGCCGGCTTCCTGCGCCCGGACGGCGAAGTCGGCCGACAGCGCGGCCGGCACCCACCGGTCGCCTCGTCCGTGCATGATCGTCACCGTCCGGCCGCGCAGGTGGCTGACCGGCTCCCCGGCCGGCGTCCACGGCGCCAGCGCGCAGACCGCGCTCACCTGGGGCGCCCCGCCGGCCCGCAGCACCGCTCGGCCGCCCATGGAGTGGCCCACGAGCACGACCGGCATGTCGCCGTACTCGGCGCGGATGCGGTCCAGGGCCCAGCGGACGTCGGCGTGGGCGTCCGCGGCCACGCCGTTCCAGCCCGCGACCCGGTAGCGGAGCAGGCACGTGGTGAGTCCCCGGTCGTCGGCGGCGGCGGACACGAACTGCTCCACCGCGCGCATCCGCACCAGGGAGAGCGCGCGCTCACGCGGCGGCTCGACGCTGGCCACGGTCCCGCCGTGGCAGAACAGCGCCACCGCGGTGGTCGCGCCCTGCGCAGCCCGCGCCTCGAGGCCCGGTTCAGTCACGCCGTCGTCCGCCGCGGAGTGTGGCCCGTGCGCGGTCGCCGAGGTCGCCGGCCTTCAGCAGCGCGCGGCTCACCGAGGTGGGGCCGTTGCGGCGTTCCAGCCGGCGGCCGATGCGGCGCAGCAGCCCGGTGGTGAGGGGGACGACGACGGTCAGGATCAGCCACATGCGCAGCCGGCGGGTGAGGAAGAGCCACATGCGGGCCACTCTGCCCCACACACCACCGCTCAGTCGTCGGACAGCGTCACGATCATCTTCCCGGTGTTGCCGCCCCGGAGGAGGTCGAGGAAGGCGGGCACGGCGTTGTCCAGGCCCTCGCGCACGGTCTCGCGCACGACCAGCTCGCCCGAGGCCAGCCAGGCCGAGACCGTCTCGAGGAACTCCGGCCGCAGGTCGGTGTGGTCGCCGACGAGGAACCCGCGCAGGGTGAGCCTGCTGGCCACCAGCAGTGACATGTTCCGCGGGCCCGGGGGAGGGCTCACCGCGTTGTAGGCGGAGATGGAGCCGCAGATCGCCGCCCGGCCGTGCACGCGCAGGGCGCCGATGGCGGCCTCCAGGTGCTCACCGCCCACGTTGTCGAAGTAGACGTCGATGCCGTCGGGCGCCGCCGCCGCCAGCTGCTGCGCGACCGGTCCCGCGTGGTAGTCGAAGGCCGCGGTGAAGCCCAGTTCGTCGGTCAGCCAGGTGACCTTCTCGGGGCTGCCCGCGCTGCCCACGACCGACGCGGCGCCGCGCAGCCGGGCGAACTGGCCGACCAGGCTGCCCACCGCGCCGGCCGCGCCCGAGACGAAGACGTCCTCGCCGGCCCGGAACGCCGCGACCTGGAAGAGGCCGGCCCACGCGGTCAGCCCGGGCATCCCGAGGACGCCGAGGTGGTAGCTCGGCGGGATGCCGGGCAGCTCCGGCAGCACGCGGACGTGCTGGGCGTCGAGGACGGCGACGTTCCGCCAGCCGGCGTCGGTGAGCACCAGCGCGCCTTCCGGGACATCGGCCGAGCGGGAGGCGACCACCCGGCCGACGGCGCCGCCCTGCATGGTCTCGCCCACCTCCCAGGGCGCGGCGTAGGACTTCGCGGCCCGCATCCGGCCGCGCATGTAGGGGTCGACCGACATCACGAGCATCCGGACGACGACCTCACCGTCGGCCGGGTCGGGTCGCTCGACCTCGACGAGTCGGAAGTCCTCGGGGGTCGGCTCGCCGTGCGGCCGGGCCGCCAGCTGCCATTCACGTGCGGAGACGGGCATCTTCCGATCCTGCATGCGCCGGGTGGATGGCGTGCCATCGGGTTGCGGCGCGGGCCTACGCTCGGAGCATGTTGTTCTCCCGGTCCAAGACGCAGCCGGTCACGCCGGACGACGCACTGCCCGGCCGCCCGGACCCGCTCCCGCACGTGCCCGAGGTCCACGCCGTGAACGGCAACCGCATCCAGCCGCCGTTCCCCGAGGGCATGCAGACCGCCGTCTTCGGCGCCGGGTGCTTCTGGGGCGTGGAGAAGGTCTTCTGGGAGACGCCGGGCGTCTACTCCACCGCGGCCGGCTACGCCGGCGGGTACACCCCCAACCCGACGTACGAGGAGGTCTGCTCGGCGCGCACCGGGCACACCGAGGTCGTCCTGGTCGTGTTCGACCCGGCGGTGATCTCCTACGAGCAGCTGCTCAAGGTCTTCTGGGAGGACCACGACCCGACCCAGGGCATGCGGCAGGGCAACGACGTCGGCACCCAGTACCGCTCGGCGATCTACGTCCAGTCCCCGGAGCAGGAAGCTGCCGCCCTCGCCACCCGCGACGCCTACCAGCAGCGCCTGAAGGCGGCCGGCTACGGCGACATCACCACCGAGATCGCGCCGCTGGGCCAGTTCTTCTACGCCGAGGACTACCACCAGCAGTACCTCTACAAGGTGCCGGGCGGCTACTGCCCGGTGCACTCGACCGGCGTCTCCTGCCCCGTCGGCCTGCCGGGGGTCTGAGGAAGGACCTCGTCCTCCCCATCGCTCGCACGCTCGCGTCGGGCCCCGGGACGAGGCCGTGCCAGAACCTCACCACCCCGACGCCTCGCACGCTCGGCGCGGGACCCTGAAGGGTGGCCGGTGGCGCATTGGAAGCTATACCTGTGACCGATCCAGGTGAGTTCTTCGCCCAGCTCCGGCGGGCTCCCGACGTCGAGGCGCCGGAGCTGGTGGCGGTCGATGCGACCGACCGGCTGCTGCTCGACGAGGCCGCCGACCTGCTCGCCGGGTGTGGACCCGGGGAGGTCGCCGTCGTCGACGACGCGTACGGCGCGCTGACCCTCGGGGCGGTGGCGCTGCACGGCGCCCGCGACGTGCGTGTCGCGCAGGACCTGCTGGTGGGCGGGCGGGCGCTGGTGCGCAACGCCGAGCGGTCGGGGCTGGCCGGCACCTACCGGGCGCTGCCGCTCGGACCGGAGCTCGCCTCCGGCGCACGCCTCGTGCTGGTCCAGGCGCCCAAGGCGCTGGAGGCTCTGCGCGAGATCGCCGAAGTGCTGGCGGCGTCGGCGGCGCCCGACGTCACGGTGCTGGTCGGTGGCCGGGTCAAGCACATGACCCACGCCATGAACGACGTCCTCCGGGACTCCTTCACCGAGGTCTCGGCGACGCTGGCCCGGCAGAAGTCTCGCGTGCTGGTGGCCCGGGGCCCCCGGCCGTCGCCGTCCTCGTTCCCCCGACGCCAGGAGCACCCCGACCTCGGACTCACCGTCTGCGCCCACGGCGCCGCATTCGCCGGCACGAAGATCGACGTCGGGACCCGCACGCTGCTCACCGCGCTCGACGCTGCCGCCCCGGCCGGGTCGGCGCTGGACCTGGGGTGCGGCACCGGTGTGCTGGCGGCAGCGCTGGCCTGCAGTCGGCCGGACCTCGAGGTCGTGGCGGTGGACCAGTCCGCGGCGGCGGTCGCCTCGGCCGTCGCGACGGCGGAGGCCAACGGGCTCGGCGAGCGGATCCGCGTGGTCCGGGACGACGCCGCCGACTCCGTGCCCGACGGAAGCATCGACCTCGTCGTCTGCAACCCGCCCTTCCACGTCGGCGCCGCGGTCGTGACCGCGGCCGCCGACCGGCTGTTCCACGCCGCGGGCCGGGTGCTCCGCCCGGGCGGCGAGCTGTGGACGGTCTACAACAGCGCGCTCCGCTACAAGCCGACGCTGTCGCGGCTGGTCGGGCCCACCCGGGTCGTCGAGCAGACACCGAAGTTCACCGTCACGGTCTCCACCCGACGCTGACGCCGCGAACCGAGAAGAGCGGAACGGTCCGCACTTCCGCCGTGGTCGCTCCAGCGACCGTCCGCTCGGTCACGAGGTCCGGTACTGACGCGCCGGCGGAGCGGCCTGAGGGACGGCGGCGGCGGAAGAGCCTTCCGCCGCCTGTCCGGGGCCTGGTCGGCGGCCGAGCTCAGAGCGGGAGCGCGTACACGACCTCCTCGCCCCCGATCACCTCGCCGGTGGGGACGAAACCGAGGGACTCGTAGAACGGGCCCGGGCCACCCACCCCCTGGTGGGCTCCCACGGACAACCGCGTCGCGCCCGGCCGGGTGCGGACGTACGCGAGGACCTGGTCGACCACCTGCCGGCCGTAGCCGCGGCCCTGGAACCGCGCGTCCACCATGAGGCGCCACAGCATGTAGCCCTGGTCGCGCGCGGTGTCGTGGAGCATGACGAACCCGACGAGGTCGTCGCCGGCGTACGCCGCTCGGCACCAGGCCTGCTCGTGCACGTAGGCCTCGGCCAGCGACACCGCGTCCGGGGCGACGAAGGACTCCTGTCCGGCGGCGACCCGCAGGTCGCAGACTGCGCGGACGTTCTCGGCCGTCACGGGCTCGAGGCGGACGGCGGGCGCGGTCGGCACGTCAGTGGCCGGGGCGGGCGCTGCGGCGGACGACCGGGGGGAGCGTGGACCACGGGAAGTCGATCCACCGGTCGGTGCGCCGCCAGACGTAGTCGCACCTCACCACCGACTGCGGCTTCTCGTAGATGACCGCCGTCCGAACCTCGGCCACGTAGCCGGAGCAGAAGTCGCGGACCAGTTCGAGGGTCTTGCCGGTGTCGGCCACGTCGTCGGCCACCAGCACGTTCGCGCCGGTCAGGTCCACCCGGTCGAGGGTCGGGGGCAGCACGACGGGCAGGTCGAGCCGCTCGTCGACGCCGGTGTAGAACTCGACGTTCATCACGAAGAGGTTCTTCACGTCGAGCGCGTAGCCCAGCGCTCCCGCGAGGAAGAGCCCGCCGCGGGCGATGGACAGGATCAGGTCCGGCTCGTAGCCGTCGTCGTTGACTTGCTCGGCGAGCTCGCGGCTTGCCGTGCCGAACACCTCGTAGGTCAGGGTCTCGCGCTCGTCGCTCACGGTCGCCGATGGTCCCAGCGCGCCCGAACCGCTGGGCGGCGGCCTCCCGGACGGGCAGGCTGACCGGCCATGCGCAGATCGCGGCCGATGCCACCCCTCGCTCGGCGGATGCTCCCCTGGCTGGTCGGCTGGTTCACGTTCCAGGCACTGGTCGCCCTCGCCGGCCGGGTGACGGCGTGGCAGAAGAACGTGGGCGACGAGAGCAGCACCAGCATCCGGCGGGTGTTCACCCACACCGGGCTGGAGCTGCACCCGAGGAACCCCCAGCTCTCCCGGGTCCGGCTCGACCTCGCCATGGCCGGCGGTGAACTCGACCTGAGCGGCCTCCCGCGACCCCAGGCCGGTATCGACGTCACCGTGCGCGCGGCGATGGCCGGGTTGGCGGTGCGCGTGCCGTCCGACTGGCGCGTCTGGTGGGAGTTCCGCGGGATCGGGGGGATCGGCACCGACGGCGCGCTGCAGCGCACCCGCGACGAGCACGCCGCCGACCTGCGGGTCCACGCCGTGGTGGTGCTCGGCGGCATCGGCCTAGAGGCCGGCTGAGCTCAGAAGCACGCCCGCACCGTTGCGCGAGGAATCCGGCCGGATGAAGTGCGCTGAGTTGCAGTTTCAGCGTTCAGAACTGGTACTCAGCGCACATCGTCGGGGCCGAGCCCCGGTGGGCTGAGCTCAGCAGAACCCCGGCGTGCCCTGCCAGGCGATCTCGGCCGGGTCCGCGTCGTCGCGGAGGACGGTGCCCTCGATCAGCCCGTACGGCCGGTCGTCGGCGTGGTAGACGACGAGGCCGGGGCCGTCGGGGGTGTTGTCGAGCCCGTAGGCCGACAGATCCTGCAGGAAGTGGTGCCTGTTCGGCATCGACATCCGGACCTCGGCGATGTCGGAGAACTGCTCCAGCACCGCCTCGCCCATCGCGTAGAGCGACTGCTGCAGCGCCAGGGAGTGCGTCGCGGCGAACGTCTCCAGCAGCGTCGTCCGGACGCCGGCGAAGCACGCGTCGAAGTCCAGGTCCGTGGTCGTGTAGCGCCAGCGCGCGGTCACGGCGGTGGCCAGGATGCGGTCCCGGGTCTCGGCCAGGGTCGTGTACCGGTCGCGCGGAAAGCCCCGGAACTCCGAGCCGGTGGTCTTGAGGACGACGAGGTCGGTGAGCCCCGCGACGACATGGGCCCGGTCGCCGTCCACGGTCACGACCGCCGTCCGGGTCTCGCCCCCGGCCCTCCGGAACGAGTGGTCGTGCTCCACACCGCCCACGGAGATCCGCTCCCAGCCGTAGGACTCCACGGCGACCCGTGCGCCGGTGATCCAGTCGTAGGCCCCGGCGAAGTGCCGGGCCAGGCGCAGTCCGAACGCCTCGGGGGAGCCCACGCCGTCCCGCGCGAAGGCGAACACGGTGTTCTTCTGCGCATCGGTGGTCAGGACGTGGCTGTTGTCTCCGACGGTGTGCGCGGCGGCGAAGTCGCCGCGAAGGGCCGAGCTGACATTGAGGTCGACCAGCGAGTGGCGCGAGGAGGTCCGGTCCACGGCGACGACGCGGACCTCCGCTTTCCCGTACTGGTTGGGGCCGAGCATGATCCCCATGGTCAGCAGCCTCCCCGGCCGGTGTCGTCGCGATGTTGCACGTGGAACCTGGTCAGCTGCCGCGGTAGGTGGAGTAGGCGAACGGCGCCAGCAGCAGCGGCACGTGATGGTGCTCGCCGGGCTCCTGGACGGCGAAGGTGAGCACGACCTCCGGGTAGAACGCCTCCCGTGCCTGCTCGGCGAACCAGCGTCCCGTGGCGAAGACGAGCCGGTGGGTCCCCACGCCGGTCGCGTCGTCGGTGAGCAGGCACCGGCCGTCCCGGTCGGTCACGCCCTCGGCCACCAGGTGCTCCCCGGCGAACAGGCGCACGGCGACCCCGGCCGCCGGCCGCCCGGCGACCGAGTCGAGCACGTGCGTGGAGACGCTCATGCCAGGAGCTCCCGCACGCGGATCGCCGTGATCTGGGCCAGCTGTTCGGTGACCTCGGCCCGCTCGGCCTCCTCGTCGTTGTCCAGCCGCCGCCGCAGTTCGGCCAGCATCTCCTCCGGGGAGCGGCCCGAGGCGCGGATCAGGAAGACGTGGTCGAACCGCTGCTCGTAGGCCCGGTTCCCCTCGAGCAGGGCGGCGCGGGTCGTGGCGTCGGCGTCGTCCATCGAGCTCTGCTCCCGGCGGGAGGATTCCGCCTCGGCGGAGGAGCCGTCCACGCGGTCGCCGATGCGGGGATGGGTGGCCAGGGCGATCGCGACGTCGGTCCAGGGCAGCGCGCGGGTGACCTCCTCGGCCCGGCCGACCAGGGTCTCGACGTCGCGGTAGGGCCTCCCGGCGACGATCTCGGCGGCGAAGCGCGGGGCGGCGTTGCAGGCGCGCAGGGCCTGGACGGCCTGGTCGGCGGGCTCGTCGTTGAAGTCGTCGAGTGCGGCCACGGTGAGAGGATGCCGCACAGCCGAGCGCGCCGTGGGCGTTTCGTGCGCTCACCTGCGCAAGGGATGTGCACTCGACGTCGCTCGAGCGGACCGGAGGATCGCGGATGACCGTCGTGCCCGTGCCCGTGCCCGTGCCCGTGGCCGGGTCGGCCGTCGCGTGCGGCGTGGCCTGATGCTCGGCGAGGAGGTGTACGCGGAGCTCGATCGGCGGCTGGCGCCCGTCGACGACGCCCGCCTCGCCGCCTTTCCGGGCGAGCGGCCGGACCGGCAGCCGGTGCACACCTGCTACGTGCCCGCCGACGCCGTCGTCCCCGGGCTCAGCGGCACGTGGGGCGCGGCGGCGCTGGCGGCCCTGGACGAGCACGGCCTCCCCGACCTGGGCCTGGAGCCGGCGCTCGTCGAGCAGGTGCTGCCGCGGGTCCGGGCGAAGCTCGCCACCGAGCCGGTCGAGGACCTGCGGGTGGACGTGGAGGACGGCTACCGGCGGGGTCCCGACGCGGAGGACGACGACGTGCTGCACGCCGCGGCGGTCGTGGGGGCCGACCTGCGGACCGGGGCCGCGCCACCGTCGGTCGGCATCCGCGCCAAGTCGCTCGAGGGGCCGACCCGGCGCCGCGGCGTCCGGTCGCTGGACCTGTTCCTGTCAGCTTTCGGTACAGAGAGCTCGCACCGGGTCGTGGTCACGCTGCCCAAGGTGACCGACGTCGAGCAGGTCCGCGCGTTCCTGCCGGTGCTCGACGCGCTGGAGGCAGCGCACGGCGTGACCCTCGCCCTCGAGCTGCAGATCGAGACCCCGCAGGCGGTCCTCGGCCCCGACGGAACGGCGACGCTCGCCCGGATGGTGCACGCGGCAGGGAACCGGCTGGCCGGCCTGCACTACGGCACCTACGACTACAGCGCCGCTCTCGGGATCGCCGCGGCGCACCAGTCCGCGGACCATCCCGCGGCCGACCTCGCCAAGCAGCTCATGCAGGTCGCCGTCGCCGGGACCGGGGTACGCGCGGTCGACGGCTCGACCAACGTGCTGCCGATCGGTGCGCGGGACCGGGTCCACGTGGCCTGGCGGCTGCACGCCGGCCTGGTGCGGCGGGCCCTGGAGCGCGGCCTCTACCAGGGCTGGGACCTGCACCCGGCACAGCTGGTCACCCGGTACGTCGCCACGTTCGCCTTCTTCCGGGCTGCGCTGCCCGCAGCCGCCGGCCGGCTGGCCGCCTACCTGGACCGGACCGACAGCGGCGTCCTGGACGAGCCCGCCACGGCCCGCGCGCTGGCGACGGTCGTCCTCCGTGGCCTGGACTGCGGCGCCGTGGACGACGCAGAAGTCCTGGCGGCCGGGGGGCCGGAGCGGGCAGACCTGGATAGGCTGGCTGGCCGGCGGCCGGGGGGAGCCGGAGCGGCCGCCGATCGTCACCCGGCCCGCTGAAAACGCTCGGCGCGGCCCGCCCGAGAGGTGCCGGATGTCCGCGCTGCCCGTGGCCTCCTGTCCGCCCGAGGCAGAGCTCGAGTTCGACCGCCAGATCGATGCGCTCGTCGCGACCGGCCTGCCCGATGCGCTGGACCTGGCGGAGGAATGCTTCCGGGCCAGCGTGGAGCCGCTGCGTGACCTGCTGCCCCCGGTGCCCGGTGACGGCGACCGGCTCCCGTTCGTCGTCGTCGTCCCGGGGATGCCGGTCGTGCCCGTCCTCGAGACGGTGCACACGGTGGGCGGGGCCGGCTTCACCACCATGACCGGCGACGACCTGGCCGGCTTCCGCCCGCTGCCGGAGCTCGGCGTGCCGGCCGGTCCCTACCTGCTGCTGGACGTCGACGCCGGGCAGACACCCTCGACGTTCCGCCCGCGCGCGTGCTGCCGGGCCTCGCAGCCGCCGGCCGCAGCCCGCTCACCGTCGTCGAGGGGCTGGCCGTGCTCGTGTCCGACCCGGGGATCCTGCGGAGCCGCAACTGCTTCTCCCTGGCCGGCTCGCGGGCGGGGGACAAGCGGGTTCCGGCCCTCTGGGTCAGCTCTCGACGCCCGCGGCTGGGCTGGTGCTACCAGGGCGCTCCGCACACCTGGCTGGGCACGGCCTCCTGTGCCGGTCGCCGGGGCGAGCGACACGCCGGCTGAGCCGTCTCGGCCCCGGTGCGGAGGTGCGTGCCCGCATGTCTCAGAATGAACGCTCACTCGACCGGGGTCGAACGGTCACGGCGCGCATCCCGGAGGGCTGGTGGACGGTTCTGCGACGGAGTGCCCCTCGTCGGCTGCACTTCCGACGCAGCGGGCCGCTGCCGGGGCGGATCCGGTGACCCAGGGCCATGGCGCTGCCGTGGTGGGCAGCGAGACGGAGCTGCTCGCCGTCGCCCTGCCCTACTTGGAGGCCGGCCTGCGGGACGGTGACCTCGTCGCCCTCAGCTGCCCGCCCGACACGGTCGCCCTGCTCACCCGTGAGCTCGGGGCGCAGGCGAGCTCGGTGGAGTCCGACCCCCGCATGAGCCTGCTGGGGTCCCGCGTCCCCGATGCCTTCACCATGTGCGGCCGGTTCCTGGAGCGCGCGGTGGGTTCCGGATCGGGTCGGCTGCGCGTGCTGACCGAGGTCGACTTCGGCGACGATCCGGCGGACTGGCGCGAGGGCCAGCGCTTCGAGTCGGTCTACAACCGGTTCCTCGGCGACGCGCCGGTGTCGGCCGTCTGCATCTATGACCGCCGCCGGCTGCCCGCGCCCGTCGTCGACAGCGCCGTCGCCACCCACCCCGTCCTCGTCGACGCCTCCGGTCGGCGGACCAACGCGGCGTTCCAGGACCCGCGCGTCTACGTGCCGTCGCTGCCCCTGCCCTGGGAGGCGGTCGAGAGCGACACGCCGGCTCTCGCCGTGGACGACGCCCGCACCCTGGCGGGTCTGCGGCACCAGCTCGGCGCGGTTCTCGCGGCCCTGGTGCCCGAGCGCGATCAGCAGGAGGACCTGCACCTGGCCGCCAGCGAGATCGCTGCCAACGCCTTCCGGCACGGTGTCCGGCCGGTGTCCGCACGCGTCTGGGGCGACGGTGACCGCATCGTCTGCGTCATCTCCGACCGCGGCACCTCCTACAGCGACCCGTTCAGCGGCTTCGCCCCGGCGCACGGGCCCGATCTCTCCCGCGGGGGCATGGGCCTGTGGCTGGCCCGCAAGCTCTGGGACCACGTGGACGTGCTGCCCGGCCCCGCCGGTCTGCGGGTCCGGCTCAGCACCCGGCTGCGTCGACGTCCGTGGCCGCCGCTGCTTGACGGGCAGATGCCTCACTGCTGAACTACTGCGGTGATCGTGGTGACGGCGGCGGGTGGACGCACCGGCGCTGCCGTCGTCCGCGCGCTGTGGTCCCGGGGAGAACGGGTCCGCGCCGTCGTAGGCAGCGGCCGGCCCCGACCGGAGCTCACCGCCCTCGGCGCCGACGTCGTTCCCGCTGACCTGACCGACGTGGCGGCGGTCGAGTCGCTCCTGGCCGGGGCCGACGCCTTGTACCTGATCTGGCCGAACTTCGACCCCGGCGAGGCGACGGGCGCCGGCGCGCTGCTCGCCGCGGCCGGCCGGGCCGGCGTCGGACGGGTCGTCTACCACTCGGTGCTGCGGCCACAGGCCCGCGCGATGCCGCATCACGCGGCGAAGGACCGGGTGGAGGAGGTCCTCGACGGGAGCGGCCTGCGCTGGCGGGTGCTCCAGCCGTGCGCCTACGCGGACAACTTCGACGGTCAACTCACCGAGGTGGCCGCCACCGGCCTCCTCCGCAGTCCGTGGGGACTGGAGCGGGCCCAGTCGCTGGTGGACCTTCGAGACGTCGCCGACGCGGCGGCGGTGCTCCTGACCGACGAAGGGCTGGACGGCGGCACCTTCGAGGCCGCCGGACCTCAGCCCCTGACGGCCCCGCAGATCGCCGAGCACCTCGGGGCGCGGCTCGGTCGCGAGGTCCGGGCCGTCGACGCCGTCCCGGACGGACCGGTCCCACCCCCGGAGGACTACGCCGGCCGTTGTCGCCGGCTGATGTTCGACCACTACCGGGCACACGGCTTCATCGGCAGCCCGCGCGTGCTGGAGGCGCTCCTGGGCCGGCCCGCGCGCACCTTCGCCGACCACCTCGACGCGCTGGAGCTGCCGAGCGGAGCACGGGAACTACGGTGAGCGACGTGGAGGACGCGGTCGACCGGATCCTGGACCAGTGGGCCCGGGAACGGCCGGACCTCGATTGCTCGCCAATGGGCATCATCGGCCGGATCACGCAGCTCCAGCGCGAGGTGTTCCTGGCCCAGCGGGCGACCTTCGCCAGGCACGGCCTCGACGCGCCGTCCTTCGACGTCCTCGCCGCCCTCCGGCGGGCCGGTGAGCCGTACCAGCTCACGCCGACGGCGCTCATGCGCACGGCGCTGGTGACCTCGGGCGCGATCACCCAGCGGCTGGACCGGCTGGAGGAGAAGGGCCTGATCAGCCGCGAGCGCAGCGAGGCCGACGGCCGAGCAGTGGTGGTGACGCTGACGCAGGCGGGCCGGGCCGCCCTGGACGCGGCGCTGCCCGATCACCTGGAGACCGAGCGGGAACTGCTCCACGGGCTGTCGCCCGCGGACCGGGAGCTGCTGGCGGATCTGTTGCGGCGGCTGCTCGTGGCCCGTGGCCGGGTGCCCCCGGAGCCCTCGGGCACCTAGCCGGTCGGTGCACCCGGCCGGTCAGTGCGCCGGCTCGTCGAGCGCCTGGCTGCTGCGCTGGCGGGGCAGCGCGTCGAGCAGCGCGCGGGAGTCCTTGCCGGAGCGCTTGGCGCTGTACATGGCGGTGTCGGCGCCGTGCAGCAGCGTCTCGGCCGTGTCCCCGGGCGCGCCCAGGGCGCCCCCGATGCTCGCGGTGATCGACACCGTGGTGCCGGCCAGCTCCACGGGGGCCCGCAGCGCGGTGAGCAGCCGGTCGGAGACGTCGCGTAGCCGGTCACCGGGGGCGACGGTCAGGAGGACGGCGAACTCGTCGCCGCCCAGGCGGGCCACGACGTCGTCGGAGCGCACGTCGGCGGTCAGCCGTGCGGCCACGGTGACCAGCAGCTCGTCGCCCGCCGCGTGCCCGAGCGTGTCGTTGACGGTCTTGAAGTCGTCGACGTCGACGAAGAGCACCGCCGGCGGTGCGGCGGGGTCGATCGTCACGGTGGCGGCTGCCAGGCGCTCGGAGAACGCCGTTCGGTTGAGCAGACCGGTCAGCGGGTCGGTGGTCGCCTGACGACGGAGCTCCTCCTCGAACAGCTTGCGGTCGGTGACCTCCCGGATGTTGACCACCCAGCCATCGATACCGACGGCAGCGACGCGGCCGCTGATCCGCATCTCGACCCACCGGGTACCGCCGGAGCTGTGCTGCACGCGGATGTCGGTGTCGACGAAGCCGGCACCGCGGCCACCGGAGTCGCCGGCGGCCGCGACGGCCGTCCGCAGCCGGGGCTGGTCCCGTGCATCGGCGAGCTCGAAGGCGTTACGGCCCAGGTACTCGGCGGGCGGGCGGCCGAGGAGTGCCTCCACGGCCGGGCTGATGTAGGCGATGGAACCGTCGGAATCGACGATCCCGATGACGTCGGCCGCGTTGTCGAGCAGCAGCTGGAGGCGCGCCTCGCTCGCGGCCAGCGCCGCGCGGGTGCGCTCCTGCTCCCGGTTCAGCGTCATCAGCCGCCAGAGCGCTATCGCGGTGAGGAGGGAGCTGCCCGCTCCCAGGACGTAGCCGATGCCGCCGTGGCCGATGCTCCACAGGACCAGCAGGGCGGGGCTGATCAGCAGGCTCGCACCGAGGCCCAGGACCCGGCTCGCGGTGGCGTCCTTCTCGGACGCCGGACGTCGCCCCCTCCCCGCGACGGAGGGGTGCCGCCCGGCGAGGACGAGCGCCGCAACGGCGAGAAGGGGCAACGGGTCGAGGAGGGGGGACTCGCGCAGGTCCCCGACGAGGATGCGTCCGCCGTAGCCGACGATGGTGAGGACGCCTGCGGCGAGCAGCGCCATCGTGGTGACGGAGCGCGCCCCGCGGGACATGGCCAGGGGGGCGCAGACCATCAGCAGCACGGCGGTGAGCACCGGGGTGCCGATGCCCACCTCCACCAGGTCGGCCGAGAGCGAGTGCTCGTCGCCGCGGACGGCGAGGAGCGCCAGCGCGGCGGCGAGGAGCAGGGTGGCAGTGTCGATCCAGGAACCCCGGTCGCGGCGTCGCCGGCCGCCCCGGACCACGCCCAGCGCCCCGACGGCCATCGCGGCGTAGGCGGCGATGTCGAGGCCGGACTCCACCGCTCCGATCGGCCCGGGGAGGATCCCGGCGAGGGCGAGGGAGTCGGCCACACAGCTGAGCGCGAAGAAGACCAGGCCCAGTCCCAGCCCGCGCCAGGCGAGCACGAGCGGCGTCCGGTGCCGGTGGAGTGCGGTCCGGACGCCGGCCAGGCCGAGCCCGAACAGCACGATCTCGGCAGCCGGGCGCCACGGGCCCAGCGGAACCAGGGTGACGATCGTGGCGACCACGAGCACGACCAGCGCCGCGTGCCACCAGGCGGCACGCGCGGTCGGGACGGCGGGGACGCTCACGCCCCCCCATCGGCACCTGGGCGGCGATCCTTTATCCCGTCACCCGGGCGAGGGATGCGCCTCTGAGCAGGGATTTCACGGGACGGACGGCAGGTCCCCCGGCTCGAGATCGGGGCGGACGCGCACGAAGCGCAGGGGGTGCCGGAACACCCCGGACTGCAGCGCGGCGTCCGCGCTGACCTCCACGACGACGGCGGGCTCCACACGGGTGAGCGCCACCGACAGCCGTCCGCCCCCGAAGCGGCCGGTGCCGATGCGCTCGGGCCACGGATGATCGTCGGTGGCTGGGGTCAGGACGGCGGCCAGTTCGGCGGACTGCCGGGGGGAGAGCGGGCTGGTCCGGCCGACGACGACGAGCTCGCCGTCCCGGTAGCGGCCGGCGACGAGCTGGCTCGGCCGGCCGATCGGGCCGATGACCCCGCCGGCGAGCACCTCGGTCGTCTCCCACGACTTGACCTTCAGCCATTCCCGTCGCCCGGGCGCGTAGCGGGTGCCGGCGCCCTTGGCGACGAGGCCCTCGATCCCGGCCGGGCGGTAGTCGTCGAACCAGCTCCGCGCCTCGACCGGGTCGCTGGTCGCCGGTGACAGCTGCAGGGGCGGTGCCCACCGGGCGGCCAGGTCCTCGAGCGCGGCCCGGCGGCGGGCGAGCTTCCAGGCGCGGAGGTCGGTGCCGCCTGCGGCCAGCAGGTCGAAGGCGACGTAGGAGGCCGGGTGCGCGGCGGCGAGGGCGGCGATGCGGCCGGGCGCGGTGACGATCCGCTGCTGCAGGATCCCGAAGTCCAGCCGCGAGCCGTTCCAGACGACGACCTCGCCGTCGAGCACGGTGCCGACGGGCACCTGGGCGACCGCGGCGGCGACGACGTCGGGGAACCGATCGGTCAGGTCCCGGGCCTGCTTGGACCACACCCGCGTGGAGCTGCCGGTGCGGACGACGACCAGGCGGTAGCCGTCCCACTTGGGCTCGTAGAGGCAGCCGCCGGGCAGTGCGGACGGCGGGGGGATGGTCCGCACCGGCTTGGCCAGCTCCACCGCCACCGGACCCGAGAGCTCGGGTGGGAGGGCGGGCAGGCCCGGGACGGACAGCGGCACCGGGACAGCCTGCTGGGTCGGACCCGTCCGTGCAGGTCGGAGGCCTGTGCAGTCACCCGAAGGAGACCGGGCTCAGCGTGCCGGTCGCCCCAGGTGACCGGCCAGCGTGGCGGCGAAGCCCTGCGCGATGCCCAGCTGCTCCTGCAGAGCGGTCACGCGGGCGATGACTGCCTCGTGGAACATCCGCAGCCGGTCGGTCAGGGCGGCATCGCCCGGGGCGGCTGCGAGATCCGCGAGGAGGGTCAGCAGCTCCTGCATCTCCCCGAGCGTGAAGCCGAGCGGCTTCATGCGCTTGATGACTCCGAGGCGGGCGACGTCGTCCTCGCTGTAGAGGCGGAATCCGCCACCGGTCCGGGTGGTGGGCCGGACGAGCCCGTTCTCCTCGTAGAACCGGATGGTGCGCAGACTCAGGCCGGTGCGCTCGGCGACCTGCCCGATCTGCAGCAGGCCGGCCCGGTCGGTGCCGGGCATCAGTGAGAGCCCGAGAGCTGACCGGTGTGCCGCTCGAACCGGTCGGAGGAGTGCTCGTTCAGCCCGATGATCTCCACGTGCTTCCCGCGGGTGGCGTACTTGTGCGTGATGGCGTCCAGGGCCGCGACCGTGGAGGCGTCCCAGACGTGGGCGTTCGAGAGGTCGATGACCACGTGCTCCGGGTCACCGGCGTAGTCGAACTGGGTGTAGAGGTCGTTGCTCGACGCGAAGAACAGCGCCCCGTCGACGGAGTAGCGCACGGTGCCCTCGTGGTCGGGGATGCGGGTGACGTCGACGAGGTGCGCGATGCGCTGCGCGAAGAGGACGCAGGCGACGAGGACGCCGACGCCGACCCCGATCGCGAGGTTGTGGGTGACCAGCGTGACCGCCACCGTCGAGAGCATCACGGTGGTCTCGCTCTTGGGCATGGTGTGGATCGTCTGCAGGCTGTGCCAGTCGAAGGTCGCGATGGACACGAAGATCATGACGGCGACCAGGGCGGCCATCGGGATGACGCTCACGACGTCGCCGAGCGCCACGACCAGGATCAGCAGGAAGACGCCGGCGAGGAAGGTCGACAACCGGGTGCGGGCGCCGGACTTCACGTTGATCATCGTCTGGCCGATCATGGCGCAGCCGCCCATCCCGCCGAAGAAACCGGTGACGACGTTGGCCACGCCCTGCCCCCAGGACTCCCGGGTCTTGTCGGAGTGGGTGTCGGTGATGTCGTCGACCAGCTTCGCCGTCATCAGCGACTCCATGAGCCCGACGAACGCGACGCCCAGGGCGTAGGGGGCGATGATGCCCAGCGTCTCGGCGGTGAACGGGACGTCGGGCAGGACGAGGAACGGCAGGCTGTCGGGCAGTTCGCCCTCGCCGCCGACGTCGGGCAGGTCCAGTCCGGCCGCCACCGCCAGCGTCGTCAGCACGATGATCGCGACCAGGGGCGCCGGGACGGCGGTGGTCGGGCGGGGGAGCAGGAAGATGATCGCCAGCCCGGCGGCCACCATCGGGTAGACCAGCCACGGGACGCCGATCAGCTGCGGCAGCTGCGCGCTGAAGATCAGGATCGCCAGGGCGTTGACGAAGCCCACCATGACGCTGCGCGGGATGAACCGCATCAGCCGGGCCACCCCTGCCGCGGCGAGCAGGATCTGGAGGACGCCGCCGAGGATCACCGCGGCGAGCAGGTACTCGAGGCCGTGCTCGGCGACCAGGGGGGCGATGACCAGGGCGATCGCGCCGGTCGCTGCGCTGATCATCGCCGGCCGCCCGCCGGTGAAGGCGATGACCACCGCCATCGTGAACGAGGCGAAGAGGCCGACGCGCGGGTCGACCCCGGCCAGGATCGAGAAGCTGATCGCCTCGGGGATGAGCGCGAGGGCGACGACGAGGCCGGCCAGCGCCTCGGTGCGAGCCACCTTCGGCGAGAGCCAGGCGGGGCGGGTGATGCGGAGCGCAGGCAGGACGGACATGCTCCCGTTTCCGGTGTGGCGCGATCGGCGCTGGGCAGGCGGTCCTCCGGCGGCGGTGGCCGGGGGGACGCGGGTCGCCACCCATTGTGGGGGCTACTCGACCCTCACGTGAGAGAAGATTGCTGAGTTCTGGATCACGCCCGGTCGAGCAGCAGCAGGCTGTAGGCGGCCAGCGAAGGGCTGTCGGTGATGCGGCCCTCGCGGATCATCTGCCGGAGATCGGCCTCCGGGACGAGGGCCTGCTGCATGTCTGCTTCGGTGATCTCGCGGGCGGTGGGTCCGGAGCGCAGATCGGTCGCCAGCCAGACGTCGAACCGCTGCGTCATGAGCCCGGACGCGATGTCGAGCAGGCCCAGGTGCTCCAGCCGACCGGCGCGCAGGCCGGTCTCCTCGGCCAGCTCGGTCCGCGCGAGATCCTCGGGCGAGCCGCCGGCCCCGTGCGGCCACGTGCCCTGGGGGAATTCCCACGAGCGGCGGCCGAGCGGGTAGCGGTACTGCTCGACCAGCCAGAAGCCGCCGTCCTGCTCGGGCAGCACCAGCGCGAAGTCGGCCTTCTCGACCACGCCGTACAGGCCGGCCGAACCGTCGGTCAGCTCGACGACGTCCTCACGCACGTGGATCCAGTCGTTCCGGTAGACCTCGCGGCTGCTGATGGTGCGCACGTGCGGAAGCCTCGCACCGGCGGGGACGATGGGCGCGATGACCGAGAGGAAGCCACCGGGGGTCTCGTTCGAGACGTGGATCGAGCGGCAGATCGCCCAGGCGCAGGAGCGCGGTGACTTCGCCGAGCTCCCCGGCGCCGGGCGGCCGCTGCCCGGCCTGGACCGCGAGGAGACCGCCTACGACTGGGCGCTGGCCAAGGCCCGGCGCGAGGGCGTGGACACCGCGGCGATGCTGCCACCGGGGCTGGCGCTGCGGCGCGAGCGCGACGAGCTGCCCGACCGGGCGGCGCGGCTGTCCACCGAGGCGGAGGTCCGGGCGCTGGCCGAGGACTACAACGCGCGGGTGGAGGCCTTCTGGCGCCGGCCGCAGGAGAGCCGGTGGGCGCCCGTCCCGGGCCGGGCCGACGTCGAGGCGCTGGTCGAGGGCTGGCTGCGCGACCGGCCGCCGCCCGCCCCGGCCCCGTCGCCGGCCGAGCCGCCGCGGGTGGTCCGGCGCTGGTGGCACCGCCGGCGCTCCTGAGCCCGGCGTCCGGGGGCCCGGATCCTCAACCTGCCGCAGTGGCGGCGGCACGTGCTGCACCGGCTCGGCCGGGAGGCGCACCTGAGCGGCGACCCGGGGCTGGCCGCGCTGCACCGCGAGCTGCTCGCGCTGTCCGGCGGCGCCGACCGCACCCCGCCCGACGGCATCGCCGTCCCGCTGCGCATCCGTGGGCGAGGAGGTGCTCGGCTTCCTGAGCACGGTGACCACCTTCGGGACCGCCGTCGACCTCACCGCCGCCGAGCTGAGCGTCGAGGCGTTCCTCCCCGCCGACGCCCGCACCCGCCGAGGTGCTGTGCGCCCGAGCCCGAGCCGCGCGGGGGTGAGCGCTCTCACCTGCGGCGCGGGACTCGGGCGGTCGATCCGGTGCTTACGGTTGATGTCTCAACCAACTAGGGGAGTTCCCGGATGTCGCAGCCCGTCCTGCAGGTGATCGCCGCCAGCACCCGTCCCGGCCGGAAGGGCCTCGCCGTCGCCCGCTGGATCGCCCACCAGGCCGAGCAGCACGGCGGCTTCGCCGTCGAGGTCGTGGACCTGGCCGAGGTCGGGCTGCCCGTCTACGACGAGCCGAACCACCCGCGGCTGCAGCAGTACACCCAGCAGCACACCAAGGACTGGAGCGCGACGGTGTCCCGCGCCGACGCCTTCGTCTTCGTCACGCCGGAGTACAACCACTCGCTGCCCGGCTCGCTGAAAAACGCCCTGGACTACCTGCACGCCGAGTGGGCCGACAAGGCCGCCGGCATCGTCTCCTACGGCGGCGTCTCCGCCGGCCTCCGGGCGGCCACCGCGCTCAAGCCGGTCCTCGCCGCGCTGCGCGTGGTGCCGGCCGTCGAGGCCGTCTCCATCCCCTTCTTCGCCCAGTTCCTCGACGAGGACGACGAGTTCGTGCCCAACACCGAGCTGGAGATCGGCGCCAAGGCGATGCTCGAGGAGCTCCAGCGCCTCACCGGCGCGCTGCGCACCCTCCGCGGCGCCTGACCGGTTCGCCCGTGGCGTAGCGGGGGTCGAACGCCGTCGGCGCCGGGTAGGGCCGGGACCTGCCGAAGAGGGAGGTCGACATGACCGAGGTACCGGGCACCGACCGCGACCAGGCCCGCCAGAACGTCAGCGAGGAGACCCCGCTCGTCCCCGAGGACGTCGAGGGCGCCGACGAGGACCCCGCCCGCCCGCGCGGGGACGACGGCGTGACCGGCGACGAGGTCAAGCCGACGCCGGGCAGCACCGACCCCGTCACCTGACCTCCGGGCCGGATCTGCACAGTGGCCCCCCTCAGCACGCTGAGGAGGGCCACTGTGCAGATCTCGCCGCGGGTCAGAGGACGTCGAACTCGTTGAACGCCGCCCCGCCGGACAGGGTCGCGTAGCCGGGGCCGCGGTCGAAGAACGGCTCCTCGCCGGTGCGGGCGGCCCGCATCGAGGCGCGCAGCTCCTCGGTGGCGGCCTCGTCGCACGTGCCGTCGTCCAGCACGACCACGCCGTAGTCCTCGCGGGCGCCCCTGACCGACACCTTGTGCCACGCGATGTCGCGCAGTACCTCGTCGACCGGCCGGTCCAGCGGGTCGCCCCAGCCGCCGCCGCCCGTCGTCCGGATGCGGACCACCGTGCCCGCCTTCAGCGGCTCGGCGTCGGCGAGGGCGTCGACGTCGTGCTCGTCCGGTCCGCCCGGGTCCACGGTGACCTGGAAGGGCTTGCCGGCCTTGCCGCCCTTGACGCCCCAGCAGGCGAGGATCGAGCGGTCGGCGATGGACATGAAGTGCGCGTCGCGCAGCACGCGGATGTGCTTCTCGTAGCCGCAGCCCCCGCGGTAGCGCCCGGGACCACCGGAGTCGAGGGCCAGTCCCAGCCGCTCGATGCGCAGCGGGAAGCGGCCCTCGGTGAACTCCGTGGGCAGGTTCCGGGAGTCGGGGACGACGTGGATCGTGTCCTCGCCGTCGGCGTAGTACCGCCCGCCCGAGCCGCCGCCGAGCACCTCGCGCATCAGGTAGGGCTGCCCGTCGAAGTCGGTGCCGTAGACGCCGGTGTAGCGGATCGTCTCCTGGTCGGCCGGCATCCGGCCGCCGGTCGCCTTGGCCAGCACGCCGGCGAGGACGCCGAGCAGCCGCAGGATGACGAAGGTCCGCGCGTTGGTCGGCGCCGGGAAGATCGGCGTGAGCAGCGTGCCCTTCTCCGGGAACCGCATCTCGATCAGCGGGACGACGCCCTCGTTGACGTCGAGCTGTGCCATCCGCTCGGGCGTCTCGGCCAGGTTGCGCAGGATCGGCGCCAGCCACTTCTTGAGGAAGTTGCCGTCGGCGTAGTCGCCGCAGTGGTTGATCGGGCCCTTCGCCTGGGGGCCGGTGCCGGTGAAGTCGATGACCAGCGGGACGTCCTTCGTGGAGTCCATGATCAAGGTGATCCGCTGGCGGTGGAGCTGTGGCTCCTCGACGCCGTCGTGCTCGGCGTAGTCCTCCCAGACGTAGGTGCCGTCGGGGATCTGGCTGAGGATCTCCCGCCGGTAGACCTCGGTGGAACTGGCCAGGATGGCGTCGAAGCACGCCTCGACGGCGGCGACGCCGTACCGGTCGAAGAGCTCGCCCAGCCGCCGGGCGCCGGCCAGGCAGGCGGAGCACTCGGCGTCGAGGTCGGCGGCGAGCGAGTCGGGCATCCGCGAGTTGCGGGTCATGATCTTCAGCGCGCTCTCGTTGGGCACGCCGCGGTCCCACAGCTTGATCGGGGGGACCATCAGGCCCTCCTCGTACACGCTGGTCGCCGCGCTCGGCATCGAGCCGGGAACGGCGCCGCCGATGTCGTCGTGGTGGCCGAACGCCTGGATGAAGGCCACGACCTCCGGCTGCCCGGTCTCGACGTTCGCAGCGAACACCGGCACCGTCACGCACAGGTCGGGCAGGTGGCCGATCCCGCCCTCGGACAGGTAGACGTCGTTGTGGAAGAAGACGTCCCCGACGTTCATCGTCTCGATCGGGTAGTCGCGGACCACCGGGTGCACGAGGGCCGAGTACGAGCGGCCGGTCAGCTTGCGCAGCTGCCGGTCGTGGATGCCGGCGCGGAAGTCGTGCGCGTCGCGGATCATCGGCGACCGCGAGGTGCGGCCGATGGAGGTCTCGACCTCCTTCTCGATCGCGGCCAGCGTGCCGGCGACGATCTCCACGAGGACCGGGTCGGCAGCAACCTTGTCGGAGACGTTCTGAGCGTTCGTCACTGGCCCGACTCCTTCGTGAGCAGCAGGTTTCCGTAGGCGTCGACAGTGGCCGCGAACCCCGGGTGCACCGGGACGGTCGAGCCGAATTCCTCGATGATCGCGGGACCGGTGACCACGTCGCCGGGCGCGAGGTCGGGCCGGTTGTACGTCGGGGTGTCCACCCAGTCGTCGAAGAACACGCGCCGGGAGCCCGTGACGGCCCGGTCCGTCCCGCCGTCGGCGGGGGGAAGCTCCACGAGGTCAGGACGGCGGATCGGCCCGATCCCGCTCACCCGGAGGTTCACCCACTCCACGGCCTGCCGCGGGTCCTCGGCGAAGTCGTAGCCGTAGAGCTGGCGGTGGGCGGCGTGGAAGGCCTGGGCGACCTCCTCGGCGGCGGCCCGGTCCAGGTCGCCGTCGGGCACCGGGACGCGGACCTCGAACGCCTGGCCGACGTAGCGCAGGTCGGCCGTCCGCTGCATGCGCTGCTCGTCGCGGCCGAAGCCCTCGCCGTCCAGGGCGCTCTGCGCCTGGGCCTCGAGGTCGGTGAACACCGACCGCACCCGTGCGAGGTCGAGGTCGAGGTGCTTGGAGACGACGGTCTGCACGTAGTCGTTGCGGACGTCGACGGTGAGCAGGCCGAACGCGCTGACGTTGCCCGGGTTCGGGGGCACCAGGGTGCGGGGGAGCCCCAGGATGTCCATCAGCCGGCAGGCCAACAGGGAGCCGGAGCCGCCGAACGTGGTGAGCGTGAAGTCACGCACGTCCAGGCCCTTGGCGACGGTCACCTGCCGCAGCGCGTTGGCCTGGTTCCACGCGGAGATCTCGAGGATGCCGGTGGCGGTGCGCTCCAGGTCCATGTCGAGCTTCGCCCCGAGGTCGGCCAGGCCGTCGACCGCCGCCTCGACCGACAGCGGGATCTCGCCCCCCAGCAGGTGCGGGGGGATCCGGCCCAGGACGACGTGCGCATCGGTGACGGTCGGCTGGTCGCCGCCGTTGGGGTAGCAGATCGGGCCGGGGTCGGCGCCGGCCGACTGGGGGCCGACCTTGAGCGTGCCCTCGGGGGAGAGCCAGGCGATCGAGCCGCCGCCGGCGCCCACGGTGACCACGTCGATCATCGGGATCTTGCTCGGGTACTCGCCGACCGAGCCCTCCGTGGTGAGCGCCGGCTCACCGTCGATGACGACGGTGACGTCGGTGGACGTGCCGCCGCCGTCGCAGGTGAGCACGCGGTCGAAGCCCGCCGTGCCCGCGATGAGCGCCGCACCGAGGGCGCCCGCGGCCGGGCCGGAGAGCATCGTGGTGATCGGCTGGTGCACGACCTCCGCGGCCGACAGCACGCCGCCGTTGCTCTTCATCACGTAGAAGGGAACGCCGGGGGCGATCTCGTCCAGCCGGGTGCGGATGTTGGTGACGTAGGCGCCGACCTTGGGCTTGACCGCCGCGTCGACCAGCGTGGTCACCGACCGCTCGTACTCGCGGTACTCGCGCAGCACCTCGCTGGAGATGCTGACCACGGCTGCGGGGTGCTCCTCGCGGATCACTTCGAGCATCCGGCGCTCGTGGGCGTCGTTCGCGTAGGCGTGCAGGAAGCAGACGCCGATCGTGGTGATGCCGGCGTCCCGGAAGAAGCGGGCGGCGGCGCGGGCGTCGTCCTCGTCGAAGGGGCGGACCTCGGCGCCGGTGTGGTCCAGTCGGCCGCGGACGGTGCGGACCAGGTCGGCCGGGACGATTCGCGGCGGCTTCACCCAGAAGTAGCTGTTGCCGTAGCCGTCGGGCACCGACTGCCGGGCGATCTCCAGCACCGACTCGTAGCCCTCGGTCGTGATGAACCCGATGCGGTCGAGCTTGCCCTCGAGCAACTGGTTGGTCGCGACCGTCGTCCCGTGGCTGACCGCGGTGACCGCGTCGCCGGAGAGGCCCATCAGGCCCAGGACCTTGCGGACGCCGTTCAGGAAGCCCTCGGCCGGGTCGGCAGGCGTCGACGGCGTCTTGGTGGTGGTGGTCTGGCCGGTCTGCTCGTCCACGGCCACGACGTCGGTGAACGTCCCGCCGGTGTCGATACCGATACGGACCCGGCATTCGCTCATGCGGTTACCTTAGCGGTGAGATACCTCCTTCGGAAGTGTCCGTGCTCACGCGTCGGGGCCGTCGTCGGGTGATCCCGCCAGCCGCCGCAGCCGCTCGGCCTCCTCCTCGTCGAGCCCCTCGTGTCCCGTTCCCCGGTGTCGGTCGCCCTGGTCCTCGATCCAGCGGGTGTGGGCGTCCCAGGCCGCCTGCTTGCTCGTGCCCAGGGCGCGGGCGATGGCGCTCCACGAGGCCCCGGCGGCCCGCGCTGTCCGAACGGCCAGCTGCTGGCCGTAGCCCGCCTTCCGTGCGATGACCTCGCTCAGTGCGAGGAGCTCCAGCACGTCGGACGCCGGGAGGCGCTCGGCGTCGGCGACGTCGGGGGAGTCGCCACCCGCGCTGTCGGCCAGCACCTCGCGGGACCTCAGTTCCTCGTAGCGGGCGACGGCGGTGCGCAGGGTGTGTTGCCGCTCGACTTCTCACCGGTGGCCAGGGAGACGGTCGCCTAGATCGGCCCGCTCGGCCCGCCGAGCCCCGCACTTCTCGCGGTCAGCCGACCATGAACGCACAGGGGTGCACAAACCCCCGATCTCCCGGTGAGCAGTCTGCTGACCGTCGGGCGTTCGGGGAGGCCGACGATGGGCACTGTGCATGGTCGGCGGACCGTCGACCGGACCGACGCACGCCTGCTCACGGCGTCGGGCGAGGAACCCCGGCGGAGCGTTGCTCATGCGGGGGAGAGGACCGCCTGCGGGGGGGCGGTTCGGCCGTCGACGGGAGACGGCTTGAACCCCTTGGCGATGAGGTAGACGGCCAGGCTCATCTCCCAGGCGAACACCGGGAAGGCGCCCAGCCCGGCGAAAGCAGAGACCTGCTCGTAGGCCCCGAACAGGACGGCGGTGGAAGAGACGAAGACGAGCGGGCCGCCGACGAGCCCGATGACGGCGATCCAGCGGGGCACGAGCCGCGACCGGTACATCAGGTAGGCCAGCAGCAGGGTGTTGACGCCGATGATGAGGCCGGGCCCGAGCAGGAACATCGCGTCGTGCAGGGCGACGAGCGACTCCTGGGCGGCGACGAGGGTGCCGTCGTCCGTGCTGCCCGTGTTGCCCCGCCGTAGCGCCACGACCGCCATGACGGTGGCCAGGCCGGCGACGATCGTGGCGCCCTCCAGCACACGACCGAGTGCGTAGCCGAGGGCGACGCCCTCGTTCTGCCGCTTGACCACCGGATACAGCGCGACGCCGGTGCCGAGGACGGAGACGGCGGTGACGAACTCCAGCAACCCGCCCAGCAGCACACCCGTGTCGGCGCCGGTGCCGAGGACGTAGTCCGGATTCCCCAGCACCGGCTGCCACAGCAGCTTCGCGGCGATCGCGGCGACCGCCGCCACCACGAAGAACACCCCTGCGACCACCGCGGTCCTTCTCGTCGAGCTCATCCCGTCCACCTTCGTCCGTAGGTGTACGGCGTACACCTCTGGAGGGACCGTAGGTGTACCGTGTACACCTGTCAAGGGCGGAGAGGTGATCGGATGACCGACCGAGCGGAAGCCGCCCGCCGGACCCCTCTGAGCAGGGAGCGTGTGCTGCGCACCGCCGTCGCCCTCGCCGACGAGTCCGGCCTCGCCTCGGTCAGCATGCGCGGGCTCGCCCAGGAACTCGGGGTCGTCCCGATGGCGCTGTACAAGCACGTCGCCAACAAGGACCAGCTGCTGGACGGCATGGTCGACCTCGTCCTCGGCGAGATCGACCCTCCGGACCCGGGCCTGGACTGGAAGAGCGCCGTGCGGCAGCGGATCCTGTCGGCTCGCGGGGCGCTGCTCCGGCATCCGTGGGCCCGCCGCGCCATGGAGGCCCAGGCCGCCCCGACGCCGGTCGTGATGGGCTACCTGGACGCGACCATCGGGATCTTCCTCGGCGGCGGCATGTCCGTCGATCTCACCCACCACGTCATGCACGCGCTGGGCAGCCGCGTCTTCGGGTTCACCCAGGAGTTGCATCAGGACGGGCACATCAGCGACCCGGATGAGCTGGCCGCCATGGCGCAGCAGTTGGCCGCGCTGTTCCCGAACGTGGTCACCATCGCCACGTACCGGGCCCACGACGGGCAGTCGGTGGTAGGCACCGGTTGTGACGACCAGTTCGAGTTCGAGTTCGCCCTCGACCTGATGCTGGACGGGTTCGAGCGACTGCACCGGCAGGGGTGGAGCTCTCCCGGGCGGTCGGGCGCCGGGGCCGTTGCCGGCGACTGAACGCCCAGGACGCAGCGTGACGATCGCCGCATCCGGCGCATGCCCGGAATCGTTGCGGTGGACAACAGGGTTGCGCCCGGCATGGATCTGTTCACGCCTGTCCGCCTCGGTGACCTCCAGCTCGCCAACCGCGTCGTCATGGCGCCGCTGACCCGTATGCGCTCCGGGCGGTCCGGCATCCCCGGGGACATCGTCGCCGAGCACTACGCGCAGCGGGCCGGGGTCGGTCTGATCATCACCGAGGGCACGTTCCCGAACGAGGAGTCCCGGGCTTTCGCCGGACAGCCCGGCATCGTCACCGAGGAGCAGGCCGCGGGCTGGCGCCGGGTGGCCGACGCGGTGCACGAGCGTGGCGGGCGCATCGTCATGCAGGTCATGCACGGCGGCCGCGTCTCCCACCCCGAACTCACCGGCACCCGGGTGGTCGCGCCGAGCGCGATCGCGATCCGCGGCCAGGTACACGTCGGCGGCGGCCGCAAGGAGGCCTTCCCGGTGCCGCACGCGCTGACCACCCAGGAGGCGCAGGCCACGCTGGCCGACCTCGTCGCGGCGTCGGAGCGCGCGGTCGCCGCGGGCCTGGACGGCGTGGAGGTCCACAGCGCCAACGGCTACCTGCTGCACGAATTCCTGTCGCCGGCGTCCAACCAGCGCGAGGACCGGTACGGCGGCAGCCCGGAGAACCGCGCCCGCTTCGTGATCGAGGTGGCCACCGCCGTCTCCTCGGCCATCGGCGCCGGCCGCGTGGGCATCCGCATCTCGCCCGAGCACAACATCCAGGACGCGCTGGAGACCGACCCGGCCGACGTGCGGGCCACCTACGGCGCCCTGGTGGACGGCCTGCGCCCGCTCGGCCTGGCCTACCTGAGCGTCCTCCACGTGGAACCCGCCGGAGAGTTCGTGCAGGACCTCCGCCGGCGCTTCGCTGGTCCGCTCATCGCCAACAGTGGCTTCGGCACGGTGACCACCCGCGAGGAGGCCATGCAGCTGATCGACGACGCGCATGCCGAGGCCGTGGCCGTCGGGCGTCCGGTGCTCGCCAACCCCGACCTGGTCGCGCGCTGGGCCGGTGAGCACCCCGAGAACGCGCCGGATCCGTCCACCTTCTACGCCTCCGGCCCGGTCGGGTACATCGACTACCCGACGCTCACCGGCAGTCGTAGTTGACCCGTACCTGCGGTAACACTTGCGGGCTCCTGCCTGCTTGACCGGAGAATCCTCGGTGGAGAAGGCGCGGAACGGGCAGCCGAGTCGCACCGTCCCCGCCCCGGGGACACGACGACGTGCACCGGTCCGACGGCGGGAGTTGTCGCGATGACGGGGCAGCCAGGGACGGACCTGCTACCCGATCAGCTGCTGCGCGACTTCGTCGAGGCCAGCGACACGCTCCTGTGCATCGTCGACGGGAGCGGCCGGCTCCTGTTCACCAACCCGGCCCTGCAGCGCTTCACCGGGCGCACCGAGGAGGAGCTGGCAGGAGTGCACTTCTGGGAGGTCTTCGTCGTTCCGGAGCACATCGCCCTGTCCCAGGACGCCGTCGCCCGCGCCATGGCCACCGGTGTCGCCCATCCCCAGGAGGGCGACTGGCTGACCGGTGCGGGAGAACGGCGCCGGGTGGCGATGCGCAACACGGTCATGGTGGACGGCGCCGGTCGGCCCTACGCCATCGGCTGCATCGGCCTCGACGTCACCGACGAACGGCGGCGGGAGGCGCAGTTGCACCTGCGGGCGCAGACCGACCTGCTCACCGGCATCGCCAACCGAGGTGCGCTGTTCGACGCACTGCGGGCCCAGCTCGAGGACGGTCCCGGTTGCGCGCTGCTGTTCTGCGACCTCGACCGGTTCAAGGACGTCAACGACGAGCACGGCCATGCGGTGGGGGACGCGCTGCTGGCCGAGATGGCCCGGCGGATGAGCGAGCTGGCCGGGCCGGGAGACCTCGTGGCCCGCTTCGGTGGCGACGAGTTCGTGATCCTCTGCCCCGGCTGGGAGAGGGCCGACCTGCAGACGCTCGCCGACCGGGTCGTGGAGGCAACGCGTGAGCCGTTCCCAGGGCCGCGTGGGCCGCTGGAGATCGGGGTCAGTGTCGGGGTCGCGGTCGGCCGGCCAGGGGACACCGCCGACGAGCTGATCACCCGCGCCGACCGGGCGATGTACGGGGAGAAGACCCATCCGCACCGCGGTGCCGCGCGCGCCCGGAGGGCCGGGGACGTCTACTGATCCCTGGGATCCCGTGGCGCCTGGGAAGAATTTCTGCGCGGATGTCGATGAGCGCCGCCCCTGTTCGACGTCTGGGTGAGGGGCGCTCACCCGGAGCCGCCCGAAGTCATCCAGGAGTCGCCATGCGTCCGCTCGTCGTCACCACGTTCGTGACCCTCGACGGGGTCATGCAGGCACCCGGCGGGCCGGGGGAGGACCCGTCGGGCGGGTTCTCCCCCGAGGGCTGGCTGGTGCCGTTCTTCGACGAGGCGATGGGCGAGCAGATCAACGCCTGGTTCGCCGGCGCCGAGGACTTCCTGCTCGGCGCACCACTTACCAGATCTTCTACGGCGCGTGGCCGCAGATGATCAGTGACGACCCGGTGTCGCAGGGCCTCAACTTCAAGAAGAAGTACGTCGCCTCCCGCACGCTGACGTCGCTGGAGTGGGAGACCGCGGAACTCCTGCAGGGCGACGTCGGGGACGCCGTCCGGAAGCTCAAGGCCGAGGACGGCGGGGAACTGCAGGTGCACGGCTCGGCGGGACTGATCCAGACGCTGCTGCGCGAGGACCTGGTGGACGAGCTGCGGCTGATCGTCTTCCCGGTGGTGCTCGGTGAGGGCAAGCGGCTGTTCGGCGACGGCGCCATCCCGCGGACCTGGCGGCTGAGCACCCACGCGACGACGCCGTCCGGGGCGGTGATGCCCAGCTACCAGCGCGTGGGCGAGGTCGTGACCGGCGCCGTCGGCCCCGAGTACGACTGACACCGGCGCCGTCGTGCGCTCATCGTGGCGATGATCGTCACCACGATGAGCGCACGAGCGCGGCTCAGTAGGCGACGGTGAACCGGGCGCGCCGGTGGGCCGGCTGCTCGATCTCGTCGACCACGGCGGCTCCGAAGTCGGCGCCGCTGATGTCGGAGTTGCCCTCGGCGTCGGCGAGCAGCACGTCGCCCCCGACCCGGTAGGTGCCGCGGGGCTCGCCCGGGTTGAAGGCGCCGAACATCGCGGCCGGGCTCACGTAGAACCAGTCCAGGCTGTCGGGGGTCGCGCGCAGGTCGTCGAGGACAGCGGCCATCGTCCGGGCCTCCGGCTGGAAATCCGCCGGGAACTGGTCGGTGTCGACGAGCCGCGGACCACCCTCGGCGACGTGCAGCGAGCCCGCCCCACCGATGACGCCCAGGCGGACGCCGGACTCCCCTGCATCCGCGGCCAGGGCGGCGACTCCGGTGCGCAGCTGCTCGGCCATGTCGCCCCGGGGCGCGGCCGCCACCACCACGACGTCGGCCCCGTCGAGCGCCTTGGTCCGGGTGGTCTCGTCGAGCAGGGAGCCCTCGACGTACTCCACACCGTCGACCGGCCGCTCCGGGAGCCGACGACTGTAGGAGGTCACCTGGTGCCCGCGCCGGACCGCCTCCCGGGCGATGCTGCTGCCGGCGTAGCCGGTCCCACCGAACACACTGATCCGTGCCATGAGCGTCTCCTCTGACTGGTTGTCCACGCCAACTCCGCGTGGCTGCCCGGAGAACACCGGCATGTACTTGAACGTTCCAGTAACCGCGGTCACCTGGGGATACCCGACCGTCGCTGAGACCGGTGACGCGAGCGCGCTCAGCTCTCCAGCGGGCCCGAATGCGAACGGGTGCCCGTCCGGAGCCGGAGCTCCGGGCGGGCACCCGTGATGTTCAACGCTCAGGTACGGCGCGTACCTGGCGGCGGCGTCAGTGGGCGGTGTGCCCAGCGGTGACGTGCTCGGTGCCGTGCCAGTCGTCGTCGCCCTCGGGCTCCTTGGCCAGCAGGAATGCACCCACGGCCCAGACGATGGCGCCGATGAGGCCGATCCAGGCGCCGAACTCGGCGGAGTAGTCGCCGCCGCGCTCGAGGGCGCCGGGGGCGTCGAGGATGTAGCTCAGTGCCAGGCCGGCTGCAGCGATGCCGGCAGCCATGGTGGTCAGCGAGAGTCCACGGTGCTGGCGACCGCGAGCGCGGTTGAGCGCGTAGAGCAGCCCTGCAGCCAGGCCGACGCCGAGGAAGGCGACGAGCGGGATGGTGGTGTCGGTCTCGTAGCCGGTTCCGGTCACCGACTCACCCTCCGTGGACACCCAGTCCAGGAAGGTGGCGATCAGGAAGACGACGACGCCGGCGGTGGCCACGTAGGCACCCGTCGGGTTTGCCCGACGGTCGCGACGGGGCTCCCCCTGGTGCGAATGCGCAGTTGTACTCGAGTTGGCCATGGGCAGCCGCTACCCAGCGTGAGCGCGCTGGCAATCGGATAGTGACCGGTCACACGCGGATCGCGCGCGCAGCCAGGAACTTCCCGCGCCGGCCCGCCAGCAGGCAGACCTGACCTGCGGACCTCCCGACGCTGATCGTGGAGGCCGCGTCTTCCCTGGCGCGGAGACGGCCGTCGGGCATACCCAGGTGCCGCCACGCATCGTGACCAGCGTTGTCGGCTCAGTTGTGGCCGTGGTCTCATCCGGAGGCGCGACACCGGAGTCGCGGCGCGACGAGGAGGGTTCATGGCCGAGGTGCACGGCTGTTGCGACGAGCGGTTCGCGGGGGTGCGGGACGCGCTGGCGCAGCAGCTGGACGGCGAGGAGCTCGGTGCCTCCGTCGCGGTGGATCTGGACGGCGAGACCGTCGTCGACATCTGGGGCGGTCACCGCGACGCCGAACGGACGACGCCATGGACCCAGGACACGATCGTCAACGTCTGGTCGACGACGAAGTGCGTGCTGAACCTGGCGGCGCTGATGCTCGTCGAGCGAGGGGAGCTGGACGTCTACGCGCCGGTGGGCGACTACTGGCCGGAGTTCTCGGCGAAGGGGAAGAAGGACGTCGAGGTGCGGCACCTGATGGCGCACACGTCCGGCGTCTCCGGCTGGGAGCAGCCGTTCTCGGTGCGCGACATGTACGACTGGGAGACGGCGTGCGAGCGGCTGGCGGCGCAGCGGCCGTGGTGGGAGCCGGGGACGGCGGCGGGCTACCACGCGGCGACCCAGGGGTTCCTCGTCGGCGAGGTGATCCGGCGGATCACCAACAAGACGTTCCAGCGGTTCGTGGCCGACGAGATCGCCGGGCCGCTGGGGGCGGACTTCCAGGTGGGTGCCCGCTCGGGGGACTGGGACCGGGTGGCGTCGCTGGTCGCCCCGCCGCGGGCCGACCCGGCCGGTGACATCGATTCGACGTCCATCGCGGTGCGGACGTTCACCGCGCCGGTGATGTCGGTGAAGGCGACCGCCTCACCCGAGTGGCGTTCCGCGGACCTCGGGGCGCTGAACGGGCACTCCAACGCCCGCGGAGTGCTGGACGTGATGCGGGTGCTGACGCTGGGCGGTGAGGCCGGCGGCGTGCGACTGCTGTCGCCGAAGACCGTGGAGCTGGTGTTCGAGGTCCAGGCCGACGGCGTGGACCTGGTGCTGGAGGACGCGTTCCGCTGGGGGATGGGCTACTGCCTGGGTTCGCCGGTCGTGCCGTACGTGGCCTCGGGCCGCACGGTCTTCTGGGGTGGCTGGGGTGGCTCGCTGGTCGTGATGGACCTCCACCGCCGGCTGACGATCAGCTACATGATGAACAAGATGGCGCCGGGCCTCCTCGGCTCCGATCGCGCCGAGTCCTATGTCCGAGCGGTCTACTCAGCGCTCGGCTGAGGCCAGGGAGGAAGCGCCCGTGGACCTCGACGATGTGGTGCCGGCAGCCGACCACGTCACCCGTCAGTCGCGGGTGATCGACGCCCCACGGCCCGTCGTCTGGGAGGAGCTGCACCGGCTGAAGCTCAGATCGCTGCCGGTGTCCCTCGTGCTGAGCGCCGTCCGTGTGATGCCGGTGATGTTGACCGGTAGCTGGCGCGGTGGGCTCGACCGCACGTTCCTGGATGTCGTGCCGATCCCGGTGCTGGCCTCGGAGCCACCGACTGCCGTGGTGTTCGGTGGTGTGCTCCAGGCCTGGCGGCTGACTGGTGGTGAGCAGCCCCCGGTGCTCGACGCCGACGGTGTGCGGGACTTCGCGGAGCCCGGTTGGGTGAAGATCGGGATGGAGTTCCGCCTCACGCCGGCCGTCGGGGGCACTCACCTGAGTTGCGAGACGCGCATCGCAGCGACGGATCCCTCGACCCGCCGACGGTTCGATCGGTACTGGTTCGTCGTCGGCCCCGGCAGCTCGGCCATCCGGTGGGAGCTGCTCGCTGCCGTCGCCATTCGGGCGGAGGCACGCGCGGGCAGCTGACCGGTGCCTATGGTCGCCCCGGACCGAACCACTACCGAGGAGAACCCGCGCGTGGCATGGACCGAGAAGGACATCCCCGACCTCAGCGGGCGCACCGCGGTGGTGACCGGCGCCAACGGTGGTCTCGGGTTCCAGACGGCGCTCGCCCTGGCGGGCGCCGGCGCGCACGTCGTCCTTGCTGCCCGTGATGCTTCGAAGACTGCGGTCGCTGAGGCGCGGATCGGGGAGCGGTACCCGGCGGCGTCGCTCGAGGTGGTGCCGCTGGACCTCGGCGACCTGTCGGTGGTGGCGGCCGCCGCGCAGAAGATCCTCGGCGGGCACGAGCGCGTCGACATTCTGGTGAACAACGCCGGGGTGATGGCGATGCCGCAGCGGACGACGGTCGACGGGTTCGAGATGCAGCTCGGCGTCGACCACCTGGGGCACTGGGCGTTCACGGCGCACCTGTTGCCGGCGCTGCTGCGGGCGCCGTCCGCGCGGGTGGTGACGGTGACCAGCACGGCGCGGTTCATGGGTCGGCCGCTGGACCCGGCCGACCCGCACATGCGTCGGAAGTACCGGGCCTGGGGGGCGTACGCGCAGGCGAAGATGGCCAACTACCACTTCGGGCTGGGGCTGCAGCAGCAGTTCTCTCGCGCTGGTGTGGCGGCGAAGAGCCTCATCGCGCACCCGGGGCTGTCGAACACCGACCTGCAGGCGCGGTCGGTGCGCGAGGGTGGCGCCGGCTGGGTGGGGGCGTTCTTCGAGGCCGTGGTCGGGCGGGCCGGGATGACGCCGCTGGAGGGTGGTCGGCCCCAGCTACGGGCAGCGACCGACCCGCGGGCCCGGGGTGGAGAGCTGTACGCGCCGCGGTTCGGCTCCAACGGACCGGCCGTGCGGCGGCCGATCCTGCGCCGATTCGACCTGCAGAAGCAGATCGACGTCCTCTGGCAGGTCTCCGAGCGCGAGACCGGCATCCCCCTGGACGTCACGGGCGCCGATTCCGCCGCCTGACCGGGGCGGGTCACCTGCGGACCCGCGGGCTCAAGAGCGGCGGCAGAGCGATCAACTCGGCCGCTGGTCCGCCGATCACTCGGTGATGAACTGGCGCCGAACCGATAGACCGGGTGTCTAGCTCCGGCGGCCCAGGCGGTAGCCGACGAGGACGCCGATGAGGGTGAGGACCGCGCCCCCGACGGCGCCGAGCGCGAGCGTCTGGACGTCGCCGGTCGGAGCAGCAACGGCAGCCTTGCCGGTGAACGTCCGACCAGCGGCAGCCGGCTGGGCGCCGGCCACCAGGGAGGCGTCGCTGGGAGCGGCCGCAGCGGCAGACGGCGCAGCGGCGATCGGCACCACGGCGCCGGTCAGCTCATCGTCGATCGCCTTGAAGAACTGGCCGGCCATCCGCTTCGCGACGCCGGTGATCATCCGCTGGCCCACACCGGCAACCGGCCCGCCGACCACGGCATCGGCCGAGTAGGTCAGCGTCGTCCCTTGGTCGGACGGCTCCAGGTTGATGGTCACCGTCGCCCGCACCTGGCCCGGCGCACCCGCACCCGACGCGTGCATGACGTAGGACTTCGGCCGGTTCTGGTCCGACAGCCGCACCTCGCCGGCGTAGGTCCCGCGGATCGCCCCGACGCCCACGGACACGTTCATCCGGTACTCGTCGTCCCCGATCTGCTCGAGTGACTCGCAGCCCGGGATCGTCCGCGCCAGCACGGCCGGATCGGTGATGACCGCCCACACCTTGTCGGGGTCGGCCGAAAGCACCGCAGAGCCGTCGAGGTTCACGCCAGAACTCCATTCTCGGCACGGCGCGAGGACGCGGCCGTCCGTTCCGAATCGGGGGATCGCACCAGGTCGTACAGCTCGGTGGGGGAGATGGGCATCGCCGCGATCCGCCGTCCCACGGCGTCCTCGATCGCCGACGCGATCGCCGCCGTCCCCGGGATGACCCCGGCCTCGCCGGCGCCCTTGATGCCCAGCGGGTTCAGCGGCGACGGCGTCTGCTGGTGGTCGATGACCACGTCCGGCACCTCGCTGGAGTAGGGCATGAGGAAGTCCATGTAGGAGGCGTTCTGCAGCTGGCCGTCCTTGTCGTAGACCATCCGCTCGTACAGGGCGCCGCCCACCCCCTGCGCGACGCCGCCGTGCACCTGGCCCTCGACGATCATCGGGTTCACCACGTTGCCGCAGTCGTGCACGACCGCGTACTTCACGATGTCGATCTCCCACGTCGCCGGGTCGATCTCCACGATCGCCGCGTGCGCGCCCGACGCAAAGGTCGACCGGAGCGGTGAGTAGTAGTCGCGGTGCTCCAGCCCCGGGGCATCGCCCTCCGCCACGGGCGGCTTGGAGTCGTCGTGCGTCGTGAACTGCGTGGCCTGCTTCGCCGCCTCGTCGAAGGCATAGCGCAGCGGGTTGGACAGGACGGCGACCGTGCGCAGCGGGATGGACGCGCCCGGCGTGCCCTTCACCTGCACCAGGCCTTCGTCGATCTCCAGGTCGCTGGCGTCGACCTCGAGCACGTCGGCCGCGATCCGCAGCGCCTTCTCCCGCACGCCCCGGGCGGCCAGCGCGATCGCGTTGCCGCTCATCACCGCGGCGCGTGAGGCGAACGTGCCCACGGCGTACCCGAAGCGACGGGTGTCGCCGGTGGTCACCTCGATGTCCTCGATGGGCACCCCGAGCTCGGAGGCCACGATCTGCGCGAACGCCGTCTCGTGCCCCTGCCCCTGCGAGGTCAGACCGGTCGAGACCAGCACCTTCCCGCTGCCGAGCACCTGCACGTGCCCGCCCTCGTACGGCCCCGGGCCCGTGCCCTCCACGTACAGCGCCATCCCGATGCCAAGGTGCTTCCCCCGGGCCGCGGCCTCCGAGCGCAGCGCCTCGGCCTCGTCCCAGCCCACCAGCTCCTTGAGCTTCACCATGAGCCCCGGGTAGTCGCCGGAGTCGTAGATGACCGGCCGGCCGTCCTGGAACGTCAGCTGGTGGTCGTAGGGGAACTGGTCGGGCTGGATCAGGTTCCGCTCGCGGACGACGGCCCGGTCGAGCCCGAGCTCGTCGGCGATGCGGTCCATCGTCCGTTCCATCGCGTAGCAGGCCTGCGGCCGCCCGGCGCCGCGGTACGGCGTCACGATGACGGTGTTGGTGTAGACGCTGTCCACCTGCACCCGGTACACGGGGATCACGTACGGCCCGACCAGCTGGGTCGCGGTGATGATCGGCACGATGATGCCGTAGGGCGTGTACGCGCCGTTGTCGTGCAGGACGTGCACGTCGAGCGCGGTGATCCGGCCCTCGTCGTCATAGCCCACGGTGATGTCCTGGCGCTGCTGCCGCTCGTGCGCCGAGGAGATGAAGTGCTCCCGGCGGTCCTCGGCCCACTTCACCTCGGCGCCCAGCGCGATCGCGGCCATGGGCACCAGCAGTTCCTCGGGCCACGGGTGCACGATCTTCACGCCGAAGCCGCCACCGACGTCGGGCGCGATGACCTCGACCTTGTCCAGCGACAGGTCCAGCTTCGCGGCGATCGCGGCGCGCACCGACGTCGAGGCCTGGGTGCTCGTGTAGACGCGGAGCGACCGGTCGTCGGTGTCCCACTTCGCGTGGACGCCCCTGCCCTCCATGGGCATGCTGGCGCTGCGCTCGATGTACTGCGTGAAGCTCAACGTGCGCGGCGAGGCGGCCAGCACCGGCTCGACGTCCCCGGTCTCCTGGCGGTGCCGGGCGGCCACGTTGTCGGGCACGTCCGGATGCACCGCCGCCTTCGCCTCGTGCGCGGCGTCCACGCCGACGACGACTGGCAGCTCCTCGTACGTGACGACGATCCGCTCGGCGGCGTCCTCGGCGACGTACCGGTCGGTGGCGACCACCATGACGATCGCCTCGCCCACGTGCCGCACGACGTCGCGGGCCAGGGCGTGACCGGTGCGGGGCTGGGTCAGCTGCGGATGCGGGATGAGCACCGGCAGCGGCTCGGCCATCGGGCCGGTGAGGTCGTCGTAGGTGTAGATCGCGACGAGGCCCTCGACGTCCAGCGCGGCCTCGACGTCGATGCCGGTGATCCGCGCGTGGGCGTGCGGCGACCGCACGAAGGCCGCGGCCAGGGCGTTCGAGCCGATGTCGTCGAGGTAGCGGCCCTTGCCGATGATCAGTCGCGCGTCCTCGCGCCGGCGGACCGGCTCACCGAAGAGCTTGGTCGTCATCGGGCGTCGTCCTTCATTGCCGCGGCGGCGTGGTGGACGGCCTTCTTGATGTTGGCGTAGCCCGTGCACCGGCAGAGGTTGCCGCCGACCATGTCGTCGACCTCCTCGTCGGTGAGCTCCGCCGCCGGATCCCGCTTCTCCAGCCCGGCGGCGATCGTCGTGAGGAACCCCGGCGTGCAGAAGCCGCACTGCAGGGCGTGGCACTCGCGGAAGGCCTCCTGCACGGGGTGCAGCACCTGCCCGCCCCGGTGGTCGTCCCGCGCGAGGCCCTCGACGGTGGTGACGGCGTGCCCGTCCACCTGGACGGCGAGCATCAGGCAGGAGCGGACCGGGTCGCCGTCCACCAGCACCGTGCACGCCCCGCAGACGCCGTGCTCGCAGCCGACGTGCGTGCCGGTCAGACCCAGGTCGTGCCGCAGCGCATCCGACAACAGCCGGCGCACCGGCACGGTGGCTTCACGTGGAACACCGTTCACCGTGACCGTGATCGTCCGGTCCGTGTCGACGCTCATTCGGCTCCCCTCGTGCTCACTGCTCGGTTCCGGGCTCGTCCCGCACCTCGGTCGCTGTCCCCCGCGAGCGAGAGCTGCTCCCAGCCGCCGGCGCTGCTCACTCGCCCGTCACCTTCGCGGCGGCCTCGGCGGCAGCCTCGGCCAACGTGCGCTCGGTGAGGACGCCGACCAGCAGCCGCCGGTAGTCGGCGCTCGCATGGATGTCGGTGTCCGGGTCGACCAGGGTCCGCGCGAGCGCGCCGGCGGCCGCCCAGTCGGCGCTGTCGACGGGCTTGCCGGCGACGGCCTCGGTCAGGTCGTGCACCTCGGGGGTCAGGCCCACCGAGACGTAGGAGGCGCGGACGCGCGCGATGCGGCGGTCCTCGTCCAGCGTGACGACGACGCCGGCGCCGCAGACGGCGTAGTCGCCCTTGCGGCGGGCGACCTCGGCGAAGGCGGTGCCCGAGCGGTCGGGCAGCGCGGGGAAGAAGGCGGAGGTGACGACGGCGGGACCGTGGAGAGAGGTCTCCAGCGGGCCGACGAACAGATCCCGCCACTCGACGGTTCGAGGACCGGAGGGCGTGGCGACCGTGACGGCGCCGTCGGTGAGGGCGAGGACCGAGGTCATCTCACCCGAGGGGTCGGCGTGCGCGATGGAGCCGACGGTGGTGCCCCGGTTGCGGATGGCCGGGTGGGCGACGTTCGCCGTCGCCCGGGCCAGCAGCGGCTGGACCCGCGCGGCGGCGTCGTCCGCGAGCAGTGCGGTGTGGCGCACCAGCGCCCCGACCGTCACGCCGTTCCCGGTGACCTCGACGGAGTCCAGGCCGGGGACCCGGTTGATGTCCACCAGCGTGGTCGGCGCCGCGAGCCGCATGGAGAGCAGCGGGAGCAGCGACTGGCCACCGGCGAGCACTTTGGCGCCCTCACCCTCGGCCGACAGGACCGCGAGGGCCTCGTCGAGCGTGCCGGGGTCGGCGTAGCGGAACGGTGCGGGCTTCACCGGCTGCAGTCACCTCCGTACGAGTGGGGGAAGTGCAGTCACTCTGTCATCGCTTGCAGGGCGGCGAAAGTACCTCAGCGCTAAATCTTTTGCCCCGAGCCGGATGGCCGCGCCCCGCCGTTCCGTGCCCCGAGACGCCGCACGCCGCCCCCGGCGACGGGGACGGCGTGCGGTCGGGTGAGCCGGCGGCGCCGAGCCGGCGGCGCCGGCTCGGGGGACTAGCGGTTCGAACCCGGGACGCCCGGGCGGCCGACCTCGTCGACCGACGACGGGTCCGGCGCACCGTGGTGGCCGAGCGACGACGCGGCAGCCGGATGCGTGCCCTCGCGCAGCAGCGCGGCCCTCATGTCCGCCGGCGCCAGCGACCGTGCGGCGTGCCAGGCCAGGACGGCGACGATCGAGCCGAGCGCGATGCCGTTGAGCGAGAAGTCGTCGGAGAACCGCAGCGTGACGTCGCCGACGCCGATGATGATCCCGGCCGCGAGCGGCACGAGGTTGATCGGGTTGGCGAAGTCGACCCGGTTCTCCTTCCAGATCTTCGCGCCGAGCAGGCCGATCATCCCGTAGAGGACGACGGTGATGCCGCCGAGCACCCCGCCCGGGACGATGTTGATCAGCGCGCCGAACTTCGGCACCAGCCCGAGCAGGATCGCCACGAGCGCGGCCACGTAGTACGCGGCGGTGGAGTAGACGCGGGTGGCGGCCATGACGCCGATGTTCTCGGCGTAGGTGGTCGTCGGCGAACCGCCGACCGACGTGGCGACGGCGGTCGCGACCCCGTCGGCGAAGACGGCCCGGCCCATCACCGGGTCCAGGTCGCGCTTGGTCATCTCGGCCACGGCCTTGACGTGCCCGACGTTCTCCGCCACCAGCGCGATGACGGCGGGGATGACCAGCAGGCTGAAGTTCAGCGAGAAGCTGGGGGCGGTGAAGTCCGGCAGACCGAACCAGTCGGCGTCACCCACGGCGTCGAAGTTGATCCGGTCGCGGGTGCTCACGGCGCCCGTGCCGTCCGGCGAGGTGATCGGGCCGGCCGTGACGTCAAGCAAGACGGAGAGGAGGTACCCGAAGATCAGGCCCAGCAGGATCGAGATGCGGGCGATGAAGCCGCGCAGCGCCAGCGAGGCGACGATGACGAAGGCCATCGTGGCCAGCGCGACCCACTGGTCCTGCGGCCAGTAGACGCCGGCCGCCACGGGGGCCAGGTTGAAGCCGATCAGCATGACCACCGCGCCGGTGACGGCGGGCGGCAGCACCCTGTTGATGACCGACAGCCCCGCGAAGTGGATCACCAGACCCACGAGGGCGAGGACCACACCGGCCACGAGCAGGGCGCCGACGACGTCGCTGGAGTCACCGCCGTTCGTGCGGATCGCTGCGACACCGCCGACGAACGCGGCGCTGGTGCCCAGGTAGCTGGGCACCCGACCCTTGACGATCAGCAGGAAGATGATCGTCGCGATGCCGCTCATCATGATCGCGAGGTTCGCGTCCAGCCCCATGATCAGGGGGAAGACGAACGTCGCACCGAACATGGCCACGACGTGCTGTGCGCCGATGCCGACGGTCCGCGGCCACGAGAGCCGCTCGTCCGGGGCTACCGCCTCTCCCAGGGGCGGGGTCTTCCCGTCCCCGTAGAGCTTCCAACCGAACGCCATCTGAGTGCCTCCTCGACGTGACTTCCCACCCGTATCGGTGCCGGTCAACGGGCCCTGTCACGGGCCCTGCCACCACCGGGAGGCGCCAATGTGTCATGCACCACGGCACGGCGGAAGTACCTCAGTGCTAAATCGTTATGGCATCTCAGACGCAGATACTTCACCGCTGAGACATCTGTGGGTACGGTGCTGGGAGCGGGCGAGCTGGCGAGCCCGCCAAGGAAGCGCAGCACCGCAGCGGTCGCTGTCCGACGAGCGTCAGCGAGGAGGAACAGTGACCGCCTCAGCGCCCCCAGCAGCCCCGTCCGCCACGGCCGGAGTCAGCTCCGTCGTGCTGCGGTCGGGCGTCTACGCCGACTCCGTCCGGCTCATGCAGGTCAGCCGCGACGTGGCGGCCCGCGACGGCGTGACCGCGGTGCTGGTGGCCATGGCCACGCCGCTGAACCTCGAGCTCGCGGCGAACATGGGCCTGGCACCGGACGGCGAGATCTCGCCGGAGCAGCTGCTCATCGGCGTCCGCGCCGAGGACGACGCCGCGTTGGCCGCCGCGCTGGCCGCGGTCGACGCCGCCCTCGCCGAGCGCGAACGCTCCACCGGCACCGCGACCGCCGTCCCGCAGCGCACGATCGGCGCCGGCCTCGACGAGCTCGGGCCCGACACCCCCGCCCTCGCGATCGTCAGCGTGCCCGGCCAGTTCGCCGTCGCGGAGGCCGCGGACGCCATCGCCGCCGGCCGCAGCGTCCTCGTCTTCTCCGACGGCGTGCCCGTCGAGCACGAGGTGGCGCTCAAGCGGGCCGCCCACGACGCCGGCGTCCTGGTGATGGGCCCCGACTGCGGGACCGCGATCGTCTCCGGTGTCGCGCTGGGCTTCGCCAACGTCGTCCGCCCGGGGCCGGTCGGCCTGGTCGCCGCCTCCGGCACCGGCGCCCAGCAGGTCTCCTGCCTGCTCGACATGGCCGGCGTCGGCGTCTCGCACGTGCTGGGCGTGGGCGGCCGCGACCTCAAGGAGGAGGTCGGCGGCCTGGCCACCCTCGACGCGCTCGCCGCCCTCGACGCCGACCCGGCCACCGAGCGGGTGCTGGTGGTCTCCAAGCCCCCCGCGCCGTCGGTCGCCGAGGCCGTCCAGGCCGCCGCGCACGAACTGTCGGTGCCGGTCCGCTTCGGCGTCCTCTCGCCGGAGACGCCGGATCTGACCGCCGCCGTCGAGGCGCTCCTCGGTGACATGGGCATCGACGTGCCCACCTGGCCGTCGCGTCCGGGACCTGCCGACCCGGCGGTCCCGGGCGCGGCTCTGAAGGGACTGTTCGCGGGCGGCACGCTCGCCGACGAGGCGATGTTGCTCGCCTCGCCGGTTCTCGGCGACATCCGCTCGAACATCCCGCTGCGTCCCGAGCTCGACCTCGGAACGGACCTGTCGGCCCCGGGGCACGTCGTCGTCGACTTCGGGGACGACGCCCTGACCGTGGGCCGCGCGCACCCGATGATCGACCCGACGCTGCGGCTGGAGGCCATCGACGCCCTGGCCCGCTCGGGGGAGCCGGCGGTGCTGCTTCTCGACGTCGTCCTCGGCCACGGCGCCGACCCGGACCCGGCGGGGGCGCTCGTCCCCGCGCTGACCGCAGCGCGGGCGACGACCTCGCTGCCGGTGGTGATCGCCCTGGTCGGCACCGAGGCCGACCCGCAGGGCTGGTCGCGGCAGGCCGACGCCCTGGCCGCCGCCGGCGCTCATGTCTTCGCCTCCAACGCCGCGGCCACGCGGTACGCCCTCGACCTGCTGGGAGCCGTTGCATGAGCGAGCTTGCGAGCTCATCGATAGACAGAGCGACCGTCATCGGCCCGACGAGCGCCAGCGAGGAGATGTCATGACCCTGGGTGGACTGCTCTCCGGCCCTCCGTCGATCGTCGCCGCGGGTGTCGGCGTCTTCTCCGACGCCCTGCGCGCGCAAGGCACCGACGTCCACGACGTCGACTGGCGGCCGCCGGGCTTCGGTGACCCGGCCGACCTGGCCGCCCTCGCCCTCGACCCGCGGCGGAACTCGGCCAACCGGGTCGCCGTCGAGCGGATCCTCGCCGCGGGCTCCCAGCTGGTCGACGTCCGGCCGGCCCGCGAGGTGATCGGTCTGCAGGACCGGACGCTGCTGCACTCCGGTCCGCCGCTGACCTGGGAGACCGCGTCCGGCCCCATGCGCGGCGCGCTGATCGGCGCGTGCCTCTTCGAGGGCTGGGCCGACGACGTGGAGGACGCCGAGCGGATCCTGGCCGCCGGCGAGATCACCCTCGATCCCTGCCACCACCACCGGACGGTCGGCCCGATGGCCGGGGTGACCTCGCCGTCCATGTGGATGTGGTGCCTGAGCGACCCCGTCCACGGCGGGCAGGCGTTCTGCAACCTCAACGAGGGCCTCGGCAAGGTACTGCGGATGGGCGCCTTCAACGCCGAGGTGCAGACCCGGCTGGCGTGGATGCGCGACGTCCTGGGGCCGATCCTGTCGGAGGCCGTGCGCGGCTCGATCGACGCCGGCAACGACCCGCTCGACGTCAAGGCCGTGCTCGCGCAGATGCTGCAGATGGGCGACGAGGGGCACAACCGCAACCGCGCCGGCTCCCTGATGACCCTCCGGGAGCTCTCCCCGGCCATCGTGGCCACGAAGGCCGCGTCGTCCGACATCGCGGCGGTCCTGAAGTTCATCGGCGGCAACGAGCACTTCTTCCTCAACCTCGGCATGCCGACGGCGAAGCTCGCGATGGACGCCGCCCGCGGCGTGCCGGGCTCCTCGATGGTCACCGTGATGTCGCGCAACGGCACCGAGTTCGGCATCCAGACGGCCGGCACCGGCGACCGCTGGTTCACCGGCCCCGCCAACACCCCGGTCGGGCTGTTCCTCGGCGACTACGGGCCCGAGGACGCCAACCCCGACATCGGCGACTCGGCGATCATGGAGACCTACGGCGTCGGCGGCTTCTCGATGGCCGCCGCCCCGGCCATCGTGCGCTTCGTCGGTGGCACCGTGCCCGACGCACTGGCCACGACCGAGCGGATGTACCAGGTGACGCTCGCGGAGAACCCGGCCATGGCGATCCCGATCATGGGCTTCCGCGGCTCGCCGACCGGTATCGACGTCCTCAAGGTCGCCCGCACCGGCTGGTTGCCGCAGATCAACACCGGCATGGCCGGGCGGATCGCGGGCACCGGCCAGGTCGGTGCCGGGCTGGTCCAGCCCCCGCAGGAGTGCTTCGAACAGGCGCTGGCCGCGCTCGCCGAGGAGGCCCGCATCCCCTGATCCGCGCGCCCGGCGGGTCCGCAGGGCACAGCCACCGTTACCTGCCCGCGCCGCCGGGTAGTCCGCGCACGACGTGGCCGGTCCGGTCGCGACGCCGAGCGGAGGGGACGCCATGGCCAGCTGCGAGGTCTGCGGCAACGACTATCGGCTCAGTTTCGAGGTGCACGCCGCCGGAGCGGTGCACACGTTCGACAGCTTCGAGTGCGCGATCCACGCGCTCGCCCCGGTCTGCGAGCACTGCGGCGTGAAGGTCGTCGGCCACGGCGTCGAGGCCGACGGCGTCTTCTTCTGCTGCGCATCCTGCGCCCGCAGGCGCGGGAGCCCGGCGAGCGCGGGGGAGCTGGTCGACCACGCGGGCCGAGCGCCGGACGAGCGCTGACCCACCGGCCGCTACCGGCGCCGAACCTGCCCGAGAACAGCCGGCTCGGTAGGCCCCATCAGGCGGGGCCGCAGGTGAGCAGGTGGCCGACGGCCGCGGCGAAGCCGGCCGGGCTCTCCAACGGCGAGGCGAACGGCACCCGCAGGTCGTAGCAGCCCTGCCGGCTCTGCACCCGGAAGCGGACGCCGAACCGGTCCAGGCCCAGCAGCCGGACGTCGTCCTGGCGGCCGGCCCACCGCTGCACCCGACGACAGAGCCGGCCGAGCGCGTCGCACTCGGCGGTCATGAGCTCGGTCTCCGCGGCGCTGATCGCGTCCGGACGGGCGGCGAGGTAGTCCTCGGGCTCGATGTCCGTGGTTCCGCCGGCGTCCTCGAGCACCACCTCGGCGAGGTCCAGTCGCACCAGCGTGGCGGTGAGGCCCACGTCGAACAGGCTCTCGCAGGGGTAGGCGTCGGCGAAGTCGAGCACGAGCCGTGGGACGTCGTCCGCCGGGACCGGCGCGATCCAGCCCGACAGCTGCAGGAGCCCGCGCACCGGATGGGGCAGGGGGAAGGGCGTCCGGTCGGTGACGATCAACCGTGCGGGGACGTCGCCGAGGGGCGAGTTGCGGAGGGCGTCCATCACCGCCCCGTCGATGGGGACGACGACGAGGACGTCGCCGTCGGCCGTCGTGGCCGCTCCCCAGAGCTGGCAGATGCCCGAACCCGCCAGGCAGAGCGAGGACGTCGGTCGCGCGGCGACCGTGCGGGCTCGCTCGGCCGCCGGTGGCTGCCGTCGGGTGGTCTCGGACGAGTGGGTCGGACCGGCCGTCATGGACCACCTCTGGGGACTAGGGATGCGTTGTAAGGTGAGCCTAACCAAACTCCGGAGGTTCCGTGAACACGCCCCGTCCCAAGGTCCGCCTCAGCCGCGCGCTGGGCATCCCGCTCACCCCCAAGTGCGTCCAGTACTTCGAGCGCCGTCCCTATCCGCCAGGGGAGCACGGGCGCAAGCGCCGCAAGGACAGTGACTACTCCACCCGGCTCAAGGAGAAGCAGCGGCTGCGCGCGCAGTACGACATCAGCGAGACGCAGCTGCGGGCGGCGTTCGACCGGGCCAAGCGCTCGGGCGGCAAGACCGGCGAGGCGCTGATCCAGGACCTCGAGTCGCGGCTGGACGCCACCGTCCTGCGCGCCGGGTTCGCGCGGACGATCTACCAGGCCCGCCAGTTCGTCACCCACCAGCACGTGCTGGTCAACGGCAAGCGGGTCGACCGCCCGTCGTACCGGTTGACGCCCGGCGACTTCATCGAGGTCGCCGAGAAGTCGAAGAAGAAGGAGCCCTTCCTCGTCGCCGCCTCCGGCGCGCACGCCGACGCTCCCGCCTACCTCGCGGTGCGCCTGGCCGACCTGGTCGCCCGCGTCGAGCGGACGCCGGGCCGCGACGAGGTGCCGGTCGTCTGCGAGGAGCAGCTGGTCGTGGAGTACTACTCCCGCTGACCTCGGCCTCTCCCCCGGGTGCCGCTCGCGGTCACCTCGTCCACCCGGTCATGCTGAGGGCGTGGACCACGTCCGGATCAGCAAACGGCTGTCCTTCGTCCTCCGGCACCGGCCCGACAGCGCCGGCCTCACCCTGGACGACGCCGGCTGGGTGGACGTCGACGAGCTGCTCACGGCGCTGGGGGCGCACGGGCTGCGGCTGACCCGCGCCGAGCTGGAGGCGGTCGTCGCCGGCAACGACAAGCAGCGGTTCGCCTTCGACGAGACCGGCACCCGCATCCGCGCCAGCCAGGGCCACAGCGTCGCCGTCGACCTCGGGTACGAACCAGCGACGCCTCCGGCGGAGCTGTTCCACGGCACGGTCGACCGATTCCTCGCGTCGATCCTCGCCGAGGGGCTACGGCCCGGCCGCCGGCACGCGGTACATCTCAGCCCCGACGTCGCGATCGCACGCACCGTGGGAGGACGGCGGGGTCGGGCGGTCGTCCTCCGGGTGGACGCCGCCCGCCTCGCTGCCGACGGCACCCGGTTCACGCGGTCCGCGAACGGGGTGTGGCTCGTCGACGCCGTTCCGCCGGGGTACCTGGCGATCACTGAGTGCAATCGGATCTGAGCTGGTCGTAGGGGTGCTGCACCGCCGACGCGCCCGGGTGGGATCATGGAGCCCGACACGTCTGATCGGCGCCGCCGGGCGACCAAGCTGCGTGCGTTGACGGGGGGTGCGCACTGGACGGGCGGCTGGCGGAGCTCATCGCCGGGAACCCCCGGACCGAGATGCAGCGCCTCGTCCTCGAGCACGACTGGTCGTCCACCCCGCTCGGCGCTCAGGAGAGCTGGTCGCCGACGCTGCGCACCGTCGTCAGCACAGTTCTGAACTCGCGGTTCGGGATGCTGCTCATGTGCGGCCCCGAACTCGTCATGATCTACAACGACGCCTACGGGCCCGCGCTCGGGAACCGGCATCCCATGGCGCTGGGCGAGCGCGTGGCGGACGTGTGGTCCGACGTCTGGGCCGACATCAAGGGGATGATCGACGAGGTCTTCGCCGGTGGGGTGACCTACTTCGAGGACCTCCCGCTGACGATGACGCGGTACGGCTTCGAGGAGGAGTGCTACTTCACCTTCTCCTACAGCCCCGTCGTCGAGCCCGGCGGCCGGGTGGCAGGCCTGCTGACCACTGTCGTCGAGACCACTAAGCGGGTGCTGGCGGCCCGTCGCCTCGCCGTCCTCCAGCAGCTGGGCAGCCTGCCGCGCTCGGTGCACGGCAGCGCCTCCGAGGCGGCCGCCGCAGCCCTCCGAGTGCTCGCCGACGCGCGCACGGATTGCCCGTTCGGCTCGGTCTACCTGACCGACTCGGGGCAGAGCCGGTCAGTGGCCACGCACGGCATCGCGAGCGGGGACGGGCTGCTCGACGACGTCGTCCACGACCACGTGCGGACGGCGATCGCCACGGGGGAGGCTCAGTTCGTGACGGGGCTCTCCGAGCTCCTACCCGGGGTCGCCACTGCGGGGGCCAGCCCGGCGGGCGAGTCCGACGTGCACACCGCCGTCGTGCTGCCGCTGGCCATCGCCGGCCACACCGCGCCGGTCGGTGCCCTGGTGCTGGGCACCAGCCCGCACCTTCGGCTGGACGCCGACTACCGCACCTTCCTGTCCCTGGCCGCAGGGCAGGTGGCCGCCGCCGTGGCCGACGCGCGGGCCGTCGAGACGGAGCGGCGCCGCGCCGACGAGCGGGCCGCGCTCGACCAGGCGCGGACGCAGTTCCTCACCGAGGTGGCCGTCACCCTGCAGCGCGCCGTGCTCGGACCGACCGCGCTGCCCCAGGGCTTCGCGGTCCACTACGAACCGGCGACGGGCACGTTGGAGGTCGGCGGCGACTGGTACGACGTCGTCGTCCTGCCCGACGGCTCGTACGGGGTGGTCGTCGGCGACGTCGTCGGGACGGGGCTGTCCGCGGCCGCCGTGATGGGGCAGCTCCGCAGCGCCGGTCGGGCGCTGCTGCTGGAAAGCCGGTCCCCGGCCCACGTGCTCACCGCGCTGGACCGATTCGCCGCGCTGATTCCCGGGGCCTCGGTCAGCACCGTCTTCTGCGCCGTCATCGACCCCGCGACGAAGACCCTCCGGTACAGCAGTGCCGGCCACGTCCCGGCGATCGTGGTCGATGGGGACGGCCGGTCCCGCCTTCTCGAGGAGGCGGGCTCACTGCCCCTCGCCGTCGTCCAGGAGCTGGACCGGCCCGAGGCCGACGTCGTCCTGACACCGGGGGCGACCCTGCTGCTCTACACCGACGGCCTCGTCGAGCGGCGCCACGAGGCGATCGACGTGGGGATGGCGCGGGCCGTGGGCGCGCTCACCGCGGGTCGGCACCTCGCGCCCGCCCGGCTGGCCGAAGAGCTCACCCGGGAGCTCCTCGGTGATGCTCCGGACGACGACGTCGCCTTCCTGCTGTACCGCTGCGACGGCTGAGGTCCCCGACCGACCGTCAGCCGGGCATCGAGTCCAGCGGGATCCCCACGTAGAGCATCCCGATCAGCTCGCCGGTGGCGGAGGTGAGCCCGGAGTAGGCAGTGAAGTACGGCCGCTCGGCGACCGTGGCCGCGCCCGTGTAGGTCTGCCCCGCGTGGACCGCGGCGAGCACCGGGTTCGCGGTGCCGTCGGCGTCGGTCCGGGCGATGTAGGTGCCCACGTTGCGCCGGCCTGCAGGGGTGACGACGGTCGTGGCGGCGCGCACCATGCTGCCTTCGTCGTCCAGGCGCTGGAACAGCGTGCAGCTCCCGCCCACCTGGGTCACCACGTCGTCGACGAGCGGGGAGCGCCGGCTCGGGTGCTCGTTGCGCTCCAGCGGGACGCCCCCGAGCAGGAGGTCGGGCAGGTCCGCGGGATGGGTCCGATTGGTGGCCTGGTCGCGCACGGTCAGCGTCCGCCGACCCGTCCCGAGCTCCACCCCGCCCGCCTCGTCCAGCAGCTGCTGGGCCACTCCCAGGGCCCGGCGCACGTAGGCGATCCGCTGGCTCTCTGCCAGCTGCGCGACGGCGTCGGTGATGCGCGCCGAACCGCTGGCCGCGCGGTCGACGTTGTCGACGACGCGGTCGGTGGCCACCCGCTGCTGCTCGACCGCGGCGGCGATCGAGTCCTGGGCCTCGGCGATCGAGGCGAGGGTGCCGCCGATGCGCGCGATGACGTCGACGGCGTGCCCGGTCTCCTGCTGGACGGCGGCCACCTGCGCACCGATGTCCTCGGCGGCCTGGGCGGTGCGGCCGGCGAGCTGCTTGACCTCCTGGGCGACGACGGCGAACCCGCGGCCCACCTCACCGGCGCGCGCGGCCTCGACGAAGGCGTTGAGGGCCAGGATCCGGCTCTGCTGGCTGATCGCGGTGATCAGCTGGACGAGATCGGTGATCGACTGGCTCGCCGCCTGCAGCGCCGCGATCCGCGCGTCCACGGCCTGGGCGTCGCGGACGGCTTCCTCGGCCACGGCCGACGCGCGGGTGGTGCTCGCGGAGATCTCGCCGATGGCGGCCCGCAGTTCGGACAGGGACGCGGCGGCCTCGCGGGAGGTGTCGGACACCTCGCGGCTGGCCTGCGAGAGCACCCCGGCCTGCTGGGCGGCGGCCTCCAGGCTGACGTCCCGCTCCACGCGTCGCGGTCGGGGTGCGGTCCGAGGCGGCGCGACGGCGGCTGCCGCGGTGGCAGGCGCCGGGACGACGCCTCGCGGAACTGACCTGCGCACGACTCGACTCCTCTGGGCATGTCCGGGAACTGCCGGGGACGCCCGAGTGGTCGAGCTGCCGGCCGCGGCTTCTGGACCAACGTAGGGGTCGTTCCGCAACCTGCCGTGAGGCGCGCCGCCGCGCGCTGGCCTGCGGATCTGCGGCGCGCCTGTTCCTGCGACGACGGGGAAGCAGGGGTCCGGAACGTCGTCCGGACCTCCTGCTTCCCCGAAGTGGAGCTCGCGCGCCTTACGCCTCGACGATCGCGGCGACGGGGCCGCCGCCCGACGGGCCCTGGTGCACCGCGGCCACGGACACGAAGACGGCCGGGTCGCCGGTCACCGACGCCGTCACGCCACCGACGGTCGCCTTGATCTGGCGGTGCCAGGAGACGTCGGAGTCGTCGAGCATGGCGTTGCGCCGTCCGCGGACCTTGCCGTCCGGGGAGGCCTCGCACTTGAGGAAGACGTTGACCAGGCGGTCGCCCAGGTCGGTGTGGTGCGGGCGCTCGGGCAGCTCGAGGCCGGCGTCGCGGATCGCGTTCCAGATGCCGTCCTGGTCGAGGGCGTCCTTCATCACCGAGTGGCCGACGCGGTAGTTACCGCCGTGCCCGCGCGCGTTGCCGACGACGACGATCTGCGCCCGGTCCAACTCGACGCCCGAGGAGCACGAGGCAACCGAGGAGTACAGCGACAGGTCGCGCATGATCTGCTCCTGCGCCGGCATCTCGATCTCGCCCAGCGCGACCGCGATGCCCAGCGCCGTCGTGCCGTTCGAGATGTCCATGGAGCCGTGCGGCTCCTCCAGGATGGTCGTCTGGCCGCGCTCGCGGGCGTCGCGGATCGTGTCGATCGTCAGCAGCGGCGTCTTGGTCTGCACGTAGTGGACGTCCGCCGGGTCGGTGATGCCGGCGGCCGCCATGGCGCGCTTCACGCCCTCGGCCACCTTCTCCACCATGGCGACGCGGCCGATGTCCTCGGGCAGCAGGACGTCGCTCATCGCGTAGCCCACGGTCAGGCGAGGCTCGTCGGTCTTCTCGACGGTGTCCTCGGGCAGGGTCGCGAAGACGGTGGCGTGCGGGCTGATCACGCCGTCGGTACCGCCGGACCAGACGATCGGGATCTCGGCGACCTCCTCCTTCGACCGGCTGCCCTTCTCGAGCAGGACCTCGCGGAACGCGCGGTCGGCGATGATCCGGGTGTAGTCGTTGATCCCGCCGTTGCCCTCGGTCTTGCCGATGACGGCGACGACCCGGTCGGCCTCCATGACTCCCTCGTCGATGAGCTTGGCCAGCTCGGAGGCGTCACTGACGTTGTGCAGCGGGACCTTGCGGACCTCGATCGGTGCGGGCACTGGCTCTCCTTGTTCGGGGTGGTGGGGTGGGTGGCTGCGCGGTGGCGGGACGGATCAGGCGGTCACTACGGTGCCGGCGTCGTCACCACTGACGGCGTCGGCGATGTGCTCGAGAGAGGTGATGACGGCGCGCGAGCCGCCACCTTCGACGAAGCGGAGGGCGGCCTCGACCTTGGGGCCCATGCTGCCGCGCGCGAACTGCCCGGCGGCCGCGTGCTCACGCAGCTCGGCCACGGTCACCCGGCCGAGGGGGCGCTGGGACGGCGTCCCGAAGTCGATCATCACATTCGGGACGTCGGTCGCGATGACGAGGGTGTCGGCGTCGAGCTCCTTGGCCAGGATCGCGGCGGTGAGGTCCTTGTCGATGACGGCCTCGACGCCACGCAGCCCTTTGCCGTCCCGGCCGTCGTCGGTGACCGGGATGCCACCGCCCCCGGCGCAGACGACGACGAAGCCGGCCGCCGCGAGGGCGTGGATGGCGGGGGAGTCGACGACGGACCTCGGCTCGGGGCTGGCGACCACCCGTCGCCAGCCGCGCTCGCCGCGGTCCTCCCAGATCTGGCCGAGGGAGACGAACCGTTCCGCCTCCTCGCGCGGGAGGAAGCGGCCGACGGGCTTGGACGGCTCGCGGAAGCCCGGGTCGTCGACGTCGACGAGCGTGCGGGTGACCAGGCCGGCGGTTCGCTGGGCGAGGCCCCGGGCCGCCAGCGCCGCATCCAGCTCGTCGGCGACGGTGAAGGCGATGGTCGCCTGGGTCTGCGCGACGTTCCAGTCCAGCGGCACCGGCGGCACGACGTGCGCGGCCATCTCGTTCTTCACCAGCAGGTTGCCCACCTGCGGGCCGTTGCCGTGGGTCAGGACCACCTCGACCCCGGCCGCGACGACGTCGGCGATGTGCCCGGCGGCCTCGCGGATGGCGTCCCGCTGCGCACTGGGCGTCGCGGAGCCGTCGGGCCCGGTCATGGCGTTGCCACCCAGGGCGATCACCACACGGCGGGAAGTCACCTGGTGAACCCTAGCGGCAGATCCCTTAGCGGTGAAGTACCTGCTCGTGGAGTCTTCAGCGGCGCCAGAAGTCGAACCGGTCGCGCCCGGGCCGGAACCCGGCCGCCTCCACGACGTCGACGGCGACGTCGAAGTGCTGACCGACGGCGGTGGGCTGGTGGGCGTCGCTGCCGAAGCTGACCGCCTCGCCGCCCTCCTCGTGGAACCAGCGCACCTGGTCCACCGACGCCAGTGGGCTGCTGGTGTTCACCTCGAGTGCGCGGCCCGTGCCGGCCAGCGCCCGGAAGACCGCCCGGTACTCCTCCTCGTACGTCTTCTCCACGTACCGGTGGGTGCCGCCCGGCCAGTACCGGCGCGGGAAGTCGACGTGCGCGAGCACCTGGAAGACGTCACTGGTCTCGATCATGGTGACCACCTCGGCGAGGTAGCGGCGCATGGTCCCGGCCGGGTCGGCGTAGAGCAGGCGACCGACGCCGACCAGCCGGCCGTCGAGACTCAGTGAGTGCAGGGAGCCGAGGACGCGGTCGACCGGGGTCCGGCGCAGATGCGCGGTCACGCTGGCGGCGAAGAGGTGGGGCTCACCGGTCTCGACGCCGGACAGGATCCGCAGGTCCGGGAAACGGTCGCGGCACTCCTCCAGCTCGGCGGCGTACCCCTCGACGTCGATCGGCAGCTGGTGGGCCGGGTGTCGGTCGACCAGGCCCTGCGACGTCGCCGCGTCGTCCTCGTGCCAGACGGTGAAGTCCAGGTGTTCGGTGAAGGCGATCGACGGCAGACCGAGCCGCACCGCCCGTTCGCAGGCTTGGCGCATCGTCGAGGAGTCGGGTGTGTCCCAGGACCACCTGGTGTGCACGTGATTGTCCGGTGGTCTCATCGCTGTCGGATTCTCCCCGTCGTCCACAGGTTCCGCGCTGTGACCTTCCTCCGGGCCACTTTCGTCGGGGGTGCTGCCTACTGTCGTCGGCATGAGCACCGCTGCGCCGCCGTCCGAGATCACCGAGGAGGCACTGGCCGTCCTGCGCGAACTGACCGGGCGTCCGGACGCGGTCTTCCGCGAGGGGCAGGACGCGGCCGTCTCGGCCCTGGTGGAGCGTGCTCAGCGGGCCCTCGTCGTCCAGCGCACCGGCTGGGGCAAGTCGGCCGTCTACTTCGTCTCCACGGCGCTCCTCCGGCGCCGCGGCCAGGGCCCGACCCTGCTGGTGAGCCCGCTGCTCGCGCTGATGCGCGACCAGGTCGCCGCTGCCTCCCGCGCCGGGATCCGGGCGGTGGAGATCTCCAGCGCCAACATGACCGAGTGGGACGACATCGCTGCCCGCCTGGCCGCTGACGACGTCGACGTCCTCCTGGTGTCGCCCGAGCGCCTGACCAACCCGCGGTTCCGCGAGGAGCAACTGCCGGGGCTGGTCGCCCGGTGCGGCCTGGTCGTCGTCGACGAGGCGCACTGCGTCTCCGACTGGGGGCACGACTTCCGCCCCGACTACCGCCGCATCCGCGACCTGCTGGGTACGCTCCCGGCCGGGACGCCGGTGCTGGCGACCACCGCGACGGCCAACGAGCGGGTGGTCGCCGATGTGGCGGAGCAGCTCGGCGCCGGCGGGGTGGAGGTGACCACCGTCCGCGGTCCGCTCTCCCGCGACTCCCTGCGGCTGGGCGTCCTCCGGCTGCCGTCGGACCGCGCTCGCCTGGCCTGGCTCGCGGCGCACATCGGCGATCTGCCGGGCAGCGGCATCGTCTACACGCTCACCGTCGCCGCCGCCGAGGAGACGGCGAACCTGCTGCGCGATGCCGGCCACGAGGTGCGCGCCTACACCGGGCGCCTCGACGACGCCGACCGCAAGGACGCCGAGGAGGCGCTGCGGAACAACGAGGTGAAGGCGCTGGTAGCCACCTCGGCGCTGGGCATGGGCTTCGACAAGCCCGACCTCGGCTTCGTCGTCCACCTCGGAGCACCGTCGTCGCCGGTCAGCTACTACCAGCAGGTCGGTCGCGCCGGCCGTGCCGTCGAGCATGCCGACGTGCTGCTCCTGCCCGGTCCCGAGGACCTCGCCATCTGGCAGTGGTTCGCGACGTCGTCCATGCCGCGTGAGGACCACGCGGCCGCGGTGCTCACCGCGATGGCCGACGGCAAGGCCTGGTCGGTCGCGCGACTGGAGACCGTGGCCGACGTCCGGCGGTCCCGCCTGGAGCTGCTGCTCAAGGTCCTCGCCGTCGACGGCGCGGTGGAGCGGGTGCAGGGCGGCTGGCGGTCCACCGGGCAGCCGTGGGTCTACGACGCCGACCGGTATGCCCGCGTGACGCGCACGCGGGAGGCCGAGCAGCGGTCGATGATCGCCTACGCCCGTCCGGTCGACGAGGCCTCGTGTCGCATGGCGTTCCTGCAGGAGGCCCTCGACGATCCGACCGCGGCGCCCTGCGGACGCTGCGACGTCTGCGCTGGGCCCTGGTACTCCAGCGACGTGCCCGAGGCCGCCGCCGAGGCGGCCTCGGCGGCGCTCGACCGCCCGGGGGTCGAGCTCGCGCCGAGGGCGCAGTGGCCCACGGGCGCAGACCGGCTCGGTGTGGACGTGAAGGGCAAGATCTCGCCCGCCGATCGGATCGAGCCAGGCCGGGCCGTCGCCCGGCTCACCGACCTTGGCTGGGGACAGCGCCTCCGCACACTCCTCGGGGACGACGGCGTGGGCGGGACGGTGACCCTGGACCTCGAGGCCCCGGGCATCGAGGAGGACCCGGACGCGGCCTTCGACGTGCCGGTGAAGCGGTCGGTCTCCGACGTGCCTCCCGACGACGAGCTGTTGAGGGCGTGCGCCCGGGTGCTGGCTGCCTGGGACTGGAAGCAGCGTCCCGGCGCCGTCGTCGCCATGCCGTCCCGCCGCCGGCCGCAGTTGGTGTCCGGCCTGGCGCAAGGGCTCGCCCGTGTCGGACGACTGCCCTACCTGGGGGAGATGTCCCTCCAGCACGGCGGACCGACCGGTCAGCCAGGAGGTAACAGCGCCTTCCGGCTTGCCGCGGTATGGGATCGCATCGTCGTGGGTCCACAGCTGCGGGACCGCCTGGCGGAGGCCGGCTCGGCGCCGGTGCTGCTCGTGGACGACCTCGCCGACTCGCGGTGGACCATGACGGTGGCCGGCCGGGAGCTCCGGCGGGCGGGAGCCGCCGCCGTGCTGCCCTTCGCCCTGGCACTGACCGCCTGAAGAAGGGACCCCGTCCCTCTCATCCGCCGGACGTCCGGGACGGGGCCGGGTCTGTCCACAGCTTTTCGCACATATGTGCGAAACCGGAGTAGCGTGCCCGCATGGAGAAGGACGCCCGGAAGGACCCCGTGCCTCTCAGCGCTCGCACGCTCGAGGCGAGTCTCCGGACGGGGCCACGCGCCGCTCGCACGCCCGCGGTGAGCCTCCGGACGGGGCCGAGCCAACCTTCGATGTGGGACCTGGCCGACGACGCCACGCTCGGCACGCTGGCCGGCCGGGTGGTCCGGCACGAGCTGAGCCACGGCGCCTGGGTGGACCACCTGCCGGGCTGGGTCTCCGGTTCCGATGCCGTTCTCGACGTTCTCCTCGGTGACATCGGCTGGCGGGAGGACCGCCGTCAGATGTACGAGCGCGAGGTCGCCGTGCCGCGACTGCTCCGTTGGTACGGGGGCAGCGAGACGTTGCCCCATCCCCTGCTGACCGACGCCCGCGAGGCACTCAACCGCTACTACGGCCCGGAGCTCGGCGAGCGCTTCGTCAGTGCCGGTATGTGTCTGTACCGGGACGGCCGGGACAGCGTCGCCTGGCACGGCGACCGGATCGGCCGCGGCCGGTCCGCGGACACGATGGTCGCGATCGTCTCCTTCGGCTCGCCGCGGCCGCTCCTCCTCCGCCCGGCCGGCGGCGGGCAGAGTCTCCGGTTCCCCTTGGGTCACGGCGACCTGGTGGTCATGGGCGGGTCCTGCCAGCGCACGTGGGAGCACTCCATCCCCAAGACCGTCAAGCCCGTCGGGCCGCGGGTCAGCGTGCAGTTCCGCCCCGCCGGCGTCGCCTGAGCTCGGTTCCCGTGGTGGCCCGGCGATGCGGGCCCCGCGGTGGCCCGGCGATGCGGGCCCCGCGGTGGCGCGGAAGCTCCGCGACGACTCCGCGTTGTCCTCTCGGCCTGGCCGAGCGGGGCCACATCGGTCCCGTGGGTGGCCGGCGACGCGGCTCGTGGCCAGGCCGGGAAGGGGCCGGCCGGCACCGGCGTCGTGCCCCCTCGAGCGACCGAGAGGGACCGGCTCGGGACCCCCCTGCAGAGGGCCCCAAACGTCGTGTACTGTTCTCCATGCGCCGCGCGGACCGGGAGGTTCGCCGGACCAGGGGCCCGGGATCGGGTGGACTGGAGACCGGCGTAGTGTTGGACATCCAGCCAGGGACGAGGCCCGTCAGGGTCGGGTTTCTGTGCGTCCGCTCTTTGAGAACTCAACAGCGTGCCGAAAGTCAGTGCCAAGTATTACCCCGTGCCGGGGCCTTCGGGTTCTGGTTTGGGATTCCTTTGG
>NZ_FZNO01000037.1 GCF_900188025.1 Blastococcus mobilis | reverse complement strand
CCACCCGCTACGACAAGCTCGCCGTCCGCTACGAGGCCACCGTCCAGATCAGCGACATCGACATCTGGCTGCGCGACCTTTCAAACAGGGCCTAGGAGGAGCGGCAGTGCAGCAGACGATCGCCCGCCCGACGTCCCACCGCCGACCCGGGCTCCCCTGGACCGGGGGCTTCCCGCCGAGACGACCCACGCCACTGGCCCCCGCGCCGGTGCGGCGCCCCCTGCCGTGCCGGGTCGAGGACCCGGAGCTGTGGTTCGCCGAGAGCCCGGCCCAGCTCGAGCAGGCCAAGAGCCTGTGCCGCGACTGCCCGATCCGGAACGCCTGCCTGGCCGGCGCCCTGGACCGCGGCGAGCCGTGGGGTGTCTGGGGCGGCGAGATCTTCGAGCGCGGCGCCGTGATCGCGCGGAAGCGTCCGCGGGGACGTCCCCGCAAGGTCGCAGCCGCGTGAGACCCGACCACATCCATATCGACGGAGCCCATTCATCGGTGAGGGTCCGCACTTCTTCTGAAGGAACTGCCATGTACATGCTCGAACACGAGCTGGCCCGCAGCCGGATGGACGAGATGCAGGCCGAGGCCGCTGCGGCCTCGCGTGCTCGACGGCTCTACGTGGCCCACCGCGCGGCTCGTCGCGCGGAGCAGGCGGTGCGCCGCGCCGCCCGGGCCAGCGCCGCCGTCTACTGACGGTGATCACCTGGCGGGATCGGCCCTCGCGGTCGGTTCCGCCTTCCCCGCCGAGGCCGGGCAGGGACGCTCCCGGTGCGTCCCTGCCCGGCCTCGCTGTGACATTGCGGTCCTCCGGACCGCACCGCGCCAGGTGCCGTCCCCGAGTCCGCGGAGCCGTTCGGTCGCGCCTGCGCGGAGCCCTCCGGGCCCCACTCGGCGCGACCGTTCACTTCTCGACGAAGCCCGGGAGCCACTCCTCGATGACGCTCCGGTACTCCCCGGCGGAGTCGAGCTGGCAGAGCACCCCGATCGACCCGATCGTCACCCGGTGGATGAGCAGGTACGCCGGCGGCAGGTTCAGCTGCCGGCCGAGGCGGTTCGCGTCGGTGCGGGGGTCGGCGATCCGGGCCGCCTGCTCCTGCATCCACGCGCGCGTGAAGTGGAAACGCGGCTCCACCACCGGGTCGAGGAGTGGGCGGAGGTAGTCCAGTACCCCTTGGGCGTCGACCTCGATGTTGGGCCGCACGAAGCCCTCGGCCCGCAGGTCGGCGAGCACCTCGTCGGCCTTGCCTGCCAGCGCCCACCGCAGCAACCGGCCGATCGGCTCCGGATGACCGTCGGGCAGCCGCGCGGTCGCGCCGAAGTCGATGACCCCGAGCCGCCCGTCATCGAGGAGCCGGAAATTGCCCGGGTGCGGGTCGGCGTGCAGCAGCCCCGCCCGCTGGGGACCCGAGAAGTGCAGCACCGCCAGCAGGTGCCCGGCGCGGTCGCGCTGCTCGCGAGTGCCGGTGGCGATGATCCGGGCGAGCGGCGTGCCCTCGAGCCACTCAGAGACGATGACCTTCGGTGCGCTGGCCACGACCCGGGGGACGACGATCTGCTCGTCGCCGGCGTAGGCCGCGGCGAAGGCCCGCTGCGCGTCAGCCTCCAGCCCGTAGTCCAGTTCCTCGGCCACCCGCGCCTTGAGCTCGGCGATCAGCGGCTTGACGTCCATGCCCGGAAAGAGGGCGGCGAACAGCCGTGCGAACCGGGCCAGCTGATTGAGGTCGGCCATCAGCGCCGTCGCCGCGCCCGGGTACTGGATTTTGACGGCGACGTCCCGGCCGTCGCGCCAGGTGGCGCGATGGACCTGCCCGATGCTGGCCGCCGCGGCGGGCTGGTCGTCGAACTCGGCGAAGCGCTGGCGCCAGGTCCCGCCGAGCTGCTGCGAGAGGACCGCGTGCACGGTTCGTACCGGCATCGGCGGCGCCTCCTCCTGCAGCTTCACCAGCGCCTCCCGGTAGGGCGCCGCGATCTCCTCGGGCACGGCGGCCTCGAAGACCGACAGCGTCTGGCCGAGCTTCATCGCCCCGCCCTTGAGCTGACCGAGGACGGCGAACAGCTGCTCGGCGGTCCGTTGCTGGAGCTCGGCGGTGACTGCGTCGGCGGGCCGGCCGGAGAGCCGCTTGCCCAGGCCCAGGGTGGCGCGTCCGGCGGCCCCGAGGGGGAGCGAAGCCAGTCGCGCGGTCCGGGAGACCGAGCCACTGGGCATCACCGGTCCGTCGTCACTCACGCGTCCTCCTCGCCGGCGGGTGGGCCGCCTGCGGCGCCGCCGTGTCGTCTCGGTGAGCTCGCGAGCTCGATCAGCCACCCATTGTTCCCTGCCGGGGGTCGGTCCTGCTCACAGGAGTGGCGACCGGGGCACCCGCACGGACGGTCCGGCGGACCGGCGGACCGCTGATGGGTAGCTCACCGGACGCTCCGCAGGGGCATGCCGGATGCGCAGGCCAGTGACGCACCCGCGGTGCGAGGTGCGGTGGGCGAAGCTCGATCGTCGCCTCGAGCGCGCCCGGCGCGGCAGTGCCGTCCAGGTGGGCCAGCACCTGCAGTGCCGCCGTCGCCGCGGTCAGCAGGCAGGTGATGGTCGAGCCGCTGGGCGGGGGGTCGACCGCGGTCAACTGGGCCGCCAGGCGGGGCCAGCGCGAGTCGGCGTCCCGGCGATGGAGGTCGGCGCAGTGCAGGCAACTGGTCACGCCCGGGACGACCAGCGGGCCGACGACGCCGGTCTGTCCCCGGACGGTCGCGACCAGGTGCGGGACACCCGACCGGTGGATCCCCGCGACCAGCGGGTCCGAGGCGGCCCACGGCCGGGCGAGCACGACGAGGTCGGCGGCGTGCGACGGCAGCGGCCGGAGGTCGGTGAGGGGGCTCGCCCGGCGCACCGCGTCCGCGGCCGCCAGGGATCGCGGCCTGCCCTCGTCCGCCGCGCTCAGCCCCCCGACGACGGCATCCCCGGCGGCCGTAAGGCCCGGGTCCCGGACGCTGACCCGCCCGACGCCGCTCGCGGCCAGCATGGCGGCCAGCGGAGTGCCGACCCGGGTGGCCCCCTCGACCACGACCACGGCCTGCCGTCGCGCCCGCCAGCCGCCGGGCCGGGTCAGTGCCGCGGGCAGCTCCGACGCTGCGCGGGCGGTCGCGGCCGGTCCGGGGTCGGAAGCGAGGAGATCGGCGGCGTCGAGGTCGACGAGGATGCCCGCGGACCGGAGCCCGTCGAGGATCTGGGTGACGTGGTCGGGATCGTGTCCCTCGCGGGCGGCCTCGGCGACGACGGTCCGCTGGGCCCGTCGCCCGTCGAGCCCGCGCAGCAGAGCGGCCGCGGCGGCGCCGCCTGCGGCCAGCAGCAGACCGTCGGTGGCGTCGGTCCCGCCGACCTGTACCCCTCCGTCGTCGTGCAGCAGGGGAGTGGCGGCCGGGAGCAGGGGGTGGACGGTGTCGCTCACCGGGGCAGCGTCGCAGCGGCGGGCCCACGGCCGCAGCGTCCGTCCACAGGCCCAGGACGACGAAGAGCGGCGCCCCCACCGAGGACGCCGCCGTCGAGGTGTCCTTCAGGCCTTGCCGAGGATCCGGTTCATCTTGGTGCCGCACACCGGGCAGGTGCCCTGCGCCATCCGGCGGCCGGACTCGCTGACCTTGACCTCGCCGTCGAAGTCTCGCTTCTCCTTGCACTTCACGCAGTAGCCGTTGTAGCTCTCCGCCACGGGATCTCCTCGAACTAGGGGTGCCTCGGCACGCGCCGGACGGCGTTGCGCAGGCACGCTACCCGGGCGGGGGACGAGGGGTGGCGCGGGCGGCGGTCCTGTCCGCGTCGGTCGATGCCACTCCACCCACAGCCTGTGGACAACGTTGTGGATGCCATGGGGACCACTCGGCGTGTCGTTGTGCGTGGACCGGGGACGGGGGCGGGGACAACCACCTCCCAGCACGGGTCAGGGCCTCGCCCACCAGCGCGTGCGTCGGGATCCGACTGTGGACGGATGACCGGGCGCGACCGTGTCACCAGGTGGAGCGGCGGCCGTGTCCACCGTCCGTGCGACCTGTACCCGAGTCGGTGCCTCCACGGAGGCGCGCTGTCACCACGGTGGCTTACGGTGCCTGGGTGCCCGGAACGACTCCTGACGCTCACGCGTATCCCGAGCCGGCCGGACCTTCATCGCCCGCCGGCGGTGTCGGTCGTGCGGTGCCGGCGGCCCGTTCGGGGCGGGGAGCCGACGCGAGCGCCGCGGGCCGAGTCCCGGGACGCGGTGACCTGGCGGGTGGACCCGGCGACGCCGGCCTGGTCGAGGTCCGCCGCAGCGCACGACGCCGCCGCACGGTGACTGCCTACCGGGAGAAGGGGCGCACCGTCGTCCTGATCCCGGCCGCGTTCAGCCCCGCGGAGGAGCGGCGCTGGGTGGCGCAGATGGTGGCCAAGCTGCAGACGCGGGAGGAGCGGCGCCGCCGCTCGCTCGGTGGTGATGACGACCTGATGGCCCGCGCCCGGGCGCTGTCGGCAGCCCATCTGGACGGGCTGGCCGAGCCCGCCAGCGTCCGATGGGTGGACAACCAGAACCGCCGGTGGGGCTCCTGCACCCCGGCCGACCGCAGCATCCGGTTGTCCAGCCGACTGCGGGCGATGCCCGAGTACGTCGTCGACTACGTGCTCGTCCACGAACTGGTACACCTGCTCGAGCCCGGTCACGACGAGCGCTTCTGGGCCCTCGTCGCCCAGTACCCGCGGGCCGAGCGCGCCCGGGGCTTCCTCGAAGGCGTGGAGCTGGCCGCGGCGATCGGCGCACCGGCGGGCGAGGAGCCCGTCGCCGATCTCGTCGACTGAAAAGGGACCCCGTCCTCCTCACCCCTCGCACGCTCGCGGTGAGCCTCGGGACGGGCCCGACTCCTCACCCCTCGCACGCTCGGGGTGAGCTCGGGACGGGGCCTGACTCCCCCCACCTCTCGCCGGCTCGGGGCGGTGCGCGGGAGGGGGCCGTCAGCCCGGCTGCTGGCCCTCGTCGTCCTCGGGGGTCTGCGGCTGCGCCGGCTGTTCCGCGTCGTCGGCGGTGAGCGCCCTCAGCTCGTCGTCCATGCCCTGGCGTGCGACGAAGTCCAGCGGCTCGTCCAGGTCGTCGGACGTCGGCAGCAGGTCAGGGTGGGACCACAGCCGGTCCCGGTCGGCGCTCCCATGGCTCTGGCCCATGGCTGCCCACACGGTGGCGGCGTCACGCAGCCGCCGCGGGCGCAGCTCCAGCCCCACGAGGGTGGCGAAGGTCTGCTCCGCGGGCCCGCCCGAGGCGCGGCGGCGACGCATGGTCTCGGCCAGGGCGGAGTGACCGGGCAGCCGGTCCTTCGCCGCCTCGGCGACGACCGTGTCCACCCAGCCCTCGACCAGGGCGAGGAGGGTCTCCAGCCGGCGGAGCGCCATCTGCTGCTCGGGCGTCTCCTCCGGCTCGAGGACGCCGCTGCCGAGCAGCTGCTGGATGCTCTCCGGGTTGCTCGGGTCGATGCCCCCTTCCATCCCCGACATCGCCTCGGTGATCCCGCGTTCGATCGCCTCGCGGTCGATCGTGATCCCCCGGGCGTAGGCGTGCACGGCGTCCTGCAGCTGCTGGCGCAGCCACGGGACGTGGGCGAACAGCCGCTGCGAGGCGGCTTCCCGCAGGGCGAGGAACAGCCGGATCTCGTCGGCGGGACGGTCGAGCCCGGCCGCGAAGGCGGCGACGTTCTGGGGGACCAGCACCCCGGTTCCAGCGGGCGCGAGCGGGAGGCCGACGTCGGTGCTGGTGACCACCTCGTCGGCGAGCTTGCCGAGGGCCTGGCCGACCTGGGCCCCGAACATCAGCCCGCCCATCCGCCCCATGATCCCGGCGACCGGGCCGAACGACATGGCCGCTTCCTGCGGCAGTGCGCTGGTCATCGCAGCAACGACCTTCTCGGCGAGCGGGTCGATGAGGGCGCCCCATGCCGGGAGCGTCTGCTCGACCCACTCGACCCGGGACCAGGCGGCGGTGCGCTCGATGCCCGACGGCAGCTCGGTGACCTGGTCCAGCCACAGGTCGGCCAGCCGTAGCGACTCCGCAACGGCGGTCCGCTCGGCGTCCGACGACGGCTGGTGCCCGGCTGCGAGCTGGCTGATGGCGCCCTGGCGGGCGAGATCCCAGTTGACGGGGCCACCCGACCAGCTCATCAGTTTCTGCAGCTCGGCGAACAGCGGCATCTTGCCGAGCAGGTCCTCGGGGGAGCCGCCACCGGCGATGCCGCCGAACAAGGCGCCCAGACCGAAGGGATCACCCGCGGGGTTGCCCCCTTCTCCCCGGCGCTCGGGGTCGCGGTCGGGCAGTCCGAAGCCGAACGGCACGTCACTCATGCGTCCACGGTAGACGCCGGGAGAACCCCCAGAAGGACCTCGTCCTCCTCACCGCTCGCAGGCCCGCGACGAGCCTCTGGACGGGGCAACGAGCCGCTCGCGGGCTGGCGGCGAGCCTCTGGACGGGGCCACAGGTCCCGCGCCGACGGCATCGGCCAGGTTCGCCGCATAGGCTCGCCCGTCGTGACCCGCCGGATCGCCGTCCTGACCGCCGGTGTCGTCCTCCTGGTGCTGTTCGGGGTCCTCGGAACGACGCTGCCGGTGCCCTACGTCGCGCAGGTGCCCGGGCCGACGTTCAACACCCTCGGCGACGTCGAGGGTGAGCCGATCATCAGCATCGAGGGCCGGGAACGCGACGACGTCGAGGGAAATCTCAGCCTCACCACCGTCGGCGTGAGCCGCGGCGGGCTGAGCCTGGTCCATGCGGTCCGCGGCTGGTTCGACGACGAGGTCAGCGTCGTCCCCGAGGAGTCGGTGTACCCCCCGGACCGGTCCGAGGAGGACACCCGGCGGGCCAACCGCGAGGCGTTCCTGAGCTCCGAGCAGGCGGCGCAGACCGTGGCGCTGGGCCGGCTCGGCTATCCCGTGAAGGTCGTCGTCCAGGGGCTGGCCGAGGATTCGCCGTCGGAGGGGGCGCTGGAGGAGGGCGACGCCCTCGAGGCGGTCGACGGCGTCCCGACGCCGGACAGCGAGACGCTCGACGACGTCCTCGAGTCGATCCCCGGCGGCTCCACGGTGACGGTGTCCTACACGCGGCTCGGAGAGCCGGGCACGGTCACCGTCACCACCGCTCCGGCGCAGGAGCGCGAGGGTTCGCTGCTGGGCATCATGGTCCTCGAGCAGCCCTCGGCGCCCTTCGACGTCGACATCCAGGTGGAGGACGTCGGCGGGCCCTCGGCGGGACTGATGCTGACCCTCGGCATCCTCGATCTCGTCGGGGAGGACGACCTGACCGGCGGAGCGGTGGTCGCCGGCACCGGCACGATCGACACCGACGGCCGGGTCGGCCCGATCGGCGGGATCGCGCTGAAGATGGTGGCCGCTCAGGACATCGGCGCGGAGCTGTTCCTGGTTCCCGCCGGAAACTGTGCCGAGGCAGCGGCCGCGCCCGACCCCGGTTTCCCGCTGGCCCGGGTCGCGACGGTCGACGATGCCCTCCAGGCGCTCGCGGATCTCGACGCCGGGCGCACGCCGGCCGGCTGCTGACCACGGCCGCGCGGGAACCCCGTCGTCCCTCGCGCGTTGTGCTCAATGTCGGCGTTCCTCCTGCGGGACCGGAGCCCGCACGAATTCCTGCCGGTGACCCCGGGGTCACCGGTCGCCTCGTAACTGCATGCAACTGAAGGAGAGCGCTCGTGGCCATGCGGCCCCCCGTGCCGGTGCCGGCTCTGTCGCGTCGCGCGAAGCTGGTCCTCGGCGCCGTCGCCGTGCTGCTGGTGTTGTTCACCGCCATCGGCACGCTGACCAACGTCTACGTCGACTACCTGTGGTTCGACGAGACGGCCTACACCGAGGTCTTCTGGACCGAGCTCCAGACCCGGGCGCTGCTGTTCGCCGTCGCCGGCGTGGCCACCGGTGGCCTGGTCGCCCTGTCGATCCACCTCGCCTACCGCTTCCGGCCCACCTTCCGGCCGATGTCGCTCGAGCAGCAGAACCTCGAGCGCTACCGGCAGTCGCTGGAGCCGCGCCGCGGGCTGGTGCTGACGGCGGTGGCCGTCGTCCTGGGCCTGTTCGCCGGCTTCACCGCCCAGGGCAGCTGGCAGACCTGGCTGACCTTCCGCAACAGCACCGAGTTCGGGCGGACCGACCCCCAGTTCGGGATCGACCTGTCCTTCTTCGTCTTCGACTACCCGTTCTACCGGCTGGCGCTGGGGTTCGGCTTCGCGATCGTGCTGCTGGCTCTGATCGGGTCGGTGCTGACGCACTACGTCTTCGGCGGCCTGCGGCTGCAGACGCCGGGACAGAAGCTGACGGCGGCGGCCCGGGTTCAGCTGTCGGTGCTGCTCGGCCTGTTCGTGGCCCTCAAGGCGGTGGCCTACTGGCTGGACCGCTACGGGCTGGTCTACTCCGACCGCGGTGAGGTCTTCACCGGCGCCAGCTACACCGACATCAACGCCCTGTTGGTGCCCAAGACGATCCTCGTGTTCGTCGCGGCGGTCTGTGCCCTCGCCTTCTTCGCCAACATCTTCGTGCGCAACTTCCTGCTGCCGGCCGCCGCGCTGGTGCTGCTGCTGATCTCCAGCCTGGTGATCGGCGTCGCCTACCCCGCGATCGTCCAGCAGTTCGTGGTGCGGCCCAGCGCCGACCAGCGGGAGGCTCCCTACATCGACCGGGCCATCGAGTCCACGCTGGACGCCTACAACCTGTCCGAGGTCGACTACGTCGACTACGCGCAGGACGCCACCGGCGACGAGGTGGACACCGAGGCGGCGCAGGCCGAGCTGCGCAACGACACGGAGACCATCCCGAACGCCCGGCTGCTGGACCCGAACGTCCTCTCGGAGACGTTCACCGCCCGCCAGCAGATCCGCAACGTGTACGGCTTCCCCGAGAAGCTCGACATCGACCGCTACACCATCGACGGCGAGACCCGCGACTACGTCGTGGCGGTGCGCGAGCTCAACAGCTCGGGGCTGTCGGAGAACCAGGACACCTGGATCAACCGGCACACCGTCTACACCCACGGCAACGGTTTCGTCGCCGCGCCCGCCAACGAGGTCGTCGCCGGCCAGGAGGGTGGCGAGCCGAACTTCACCACCCGCGACCTGCCCACCGTCGGCAACATCAAGGTCGACCAGCCGCGGATCTACTACGGCGAGCTGATCCAGCAGAACGGCCAGGACGTCTACTCGGTGGTGGGCGCCCCCGAGGGCTCCGAGCCGCGCGAGTTCGACCGTCCCGAGGACGGTTCGGACGAGGGCCAGGTCAACAACACCTACGACGGTGAGGGCGGCGTCGAGATCGGCAGCTTCTTCCGGCAGCTGACCTTCGCCATCCACTACCGGGAGCGGAACTTCCTGCTCTCCGGCGCCGTCAACGACGAGTCGAAGGTGCTCTACGTCCGCGATCCGCGCGACCGCGTCGAGAAGGCCGCACCCTTCCTCGAGGTCGACGGCGACCCCTACCCCGCGGTCATCGACGGCCGGGTGAAGTGGATCCTCGACGGCTACACCACCTCTGACGCCTATCCCTACGCGGAGCCGCGCGACCTGGGGACGACGGCGCAGGACTCGCTCACCGGAGCGGGCACGACGGCGCTGCCGAACGACCAGTTCAACTACATCCGGAACTCGGTCAAGGCGACGGTCGACGCCTACGACGGCACCGTGACGCTGTACGAGTGGGACCGGGAGGACCCCGTCCTCCAGACCTACATGAAGGCGTTCCCCACCACGGTGCAGGACTTCGAGGACATTCCCGACGAACTGATGACCCACGTCCGGTACCCGGAGGACCTGTTCAAGCTGCAGCGGGACATCCTGACCCGGTACCACGTGTCCGACCCGGTCGACTTCTTCAACCAGAACGACCGGTGGCAGGTGCCGGACGACCCCACGCAGGACACCGACGAGGCTCAGCCGCCGTACTACATCCTGGCCCAGCGCCCGGGGGATGAGGAGGCGTCCTTCCAGCTGACCAGCGCGCTGAACGCCTTCAACCGGGAGAACCTCTCCTCGTTCATCTCCGCGTCCAGCGACCCGGGCACCTACGGGGAGATCCAGGTCCTGCGGCTGCCGGGGAACACGCCGTTCCGCGGGCCGCAGCAGGTGCAGCAGTCGTTCATCACGAACAACCAGGTGCGACCGGACCTCACCTTGTTCAACAGCCAGGAGTCCCGGGCGGTGTTCGGGAACCTGCTGACCTTGCCGATCGGGGAGGACGGGCTGCTCTACGTCGAGCCGCTCTACGTCCAGGGCACGGGGGAGAACTCGTTCCCGCTGCTGCAGAAGGTGCTGGTCAACTACGGGGACCGGGTGGGCTATGCCAACACCCTGTCCGAGGCGCTGGACCAGGTCTTCGGCGCCGGTGCAGGGGAGTCGGCCGTCGACAGCGGGGAGGCCCCGACCCCCGACGGAACCACGACGCCGGCGCCGAGCGAGCCGACGACGCCCACCACCCCACCCGACGGTGGCGGCACCCCCGGTGGTGCAGGGCTCGACCAGGCGGTGGCGGACATCGAGGCGGCACTGCGGGCCCTGGAGACCGCGCAGCGCAACGGCGACTTCGCCGGTCAGGGTCAGGCGCTGGCCGACCTGCAGGCCGCCGTCACCGCGTACCAGAGCGCGCAGCAGGCGGCCCCTGCGGCGCAGCCGCCCGGGTGAGATGAGGGGAGGGCGCGGGTCCCGCGCCCTCCCCTCCGTGCCGGGCTGGTAGAGTGGTTTCTGCCGACGCGGGGTGGAGCAGCTCGGTAGCTCGCTGGGCTCATAACCCAGAGGTCGCAGGTTCGAATCCTGCCCCCGCTACGACGACGGAAGCCCGGCCCCTCAGGGGCCGGGCTTCCGCGCGTTCGGGGGCCCGGTCGACGCCGGGCCGACCGGTTCTCAGCCCGTGCTCACCTGCCTGCGCCCGCTTCCGGTGGCGCCTCCCGCGGCCGGATCCAGGTCACCTCCGTGCGACGGTCAGACGACGCTGAGGTAGGCCTCGTGCTTGCGCAGTCGCTGATTGGGGCGGACGGCCGGGCGCGGCACGGAGGCATCCACCGGCTCGGCTGCCGGGTGGGCCGCTGCCGGCGGCTGCACCGCATGGCCGGGCTTCGCCGGTCGGGTGTGCATCCCCGGGAGCAGGGCGTGCGGCCGGGTCGCGTCGTCCTCGTCCTTCCGGGGATCGGCGGCTGGGCGGACGGCGACCGGGAACGGTTCCTTGTGCGGGGGGCGCTTCGGGTCAGGCAGGCGAAGGTCGGCCAGGTCCATCCAGGCGGAGTGGCGCAGTCCGTCGACCCGGCAGCGCACGCGCGCCGCGACCCGGCCGTTGCTCTCGTGCCGCCAGCCGATCAGCTCGCCGGAGTACCAGATGCCGCGGTGGTGGATCTCCACCGGCTGTGGCCGCCCGGCGAACATGCGCGCCGCCCCGTTCCCCACCACGTAGCCGACTGTAAGTGGACGAGCACGCACAGATTGGAAGGCGCGCGCCTGGGAACCGTGTGACGGGGTGCCCCGGGTGCCGTCCGGAGTGGGTGCGGGAGCGGTCCCAGCGCCGTGTACCCTCGTATCTACCGACGCGGGGTGGAGCAGCTCGGTAGCTCGCTGGGCTCATAACCCAGAGGTCACAGGTTCGAATCCTGTCCCCGCTACGACGAAGGGCCCGGCCACCTCGGTGGCCGGGCCCTTCTGCCTGCGCGCATCCGTTCGGGGTGTCTGCACCGGATCGCCCGTTCCGCATCCAGCTGCTCGTCGCCGGCGCGCGCATTCCAGGAGCTGGCACCCGAGGTCTTCGAGGTCGCCGACGACGGCGCCCTCGTCGTCCACCGGCCGGCCGCCGGGGACGGGCGACCCGACGTCCGGACGCGTCTCTGCCCGTCCGCACGGCCGTTGTCCCCGTCCCGTGATGGGAACCGCCGCGCCTGGGGTAGGTGCCCGGAATGGAGCCCACCGTCCGGGACGCCCCGGAAGCCAGCAGATACGAGATCCGCGACGGCGAGCAGCTGCTCGGCCACGCCGACTACGAGCGACGCGGGGACACCGTCGTGTTCACCCACACCGAGGTCGACCAGGACTCGGACCGGAAAGGCCTGGGCAGCACCCTGGTGCGCGCGGCCCTCGACGACGTTCGGGCCAAGGGCGGCTCGGTCCTGCCGCAGTGCTCGTTCGTCCGCGGCTGGATCGAGAAGCACGACGACTACGCCGATCTCGTCGCGGCGCCGGGCAGCTGACGGCGGCCCCGTCCCGGGTCCCGCGCCGAGCTTGCGAGGGGCGGGGAGGACGGGGTCCTCGTTCAGAGGACGTGGTGGCCGTACATCTCACCCAGTGGGTCGGCGATGAGCTCGATGCGGGCGCCGTCAGGGTCGCGGAAGTAGACCGAGACCCCGCTGTGCACCTCGTGCTCCACGCCGGCCTCGGCGAGCCGCTCGACGAGCTTCCCCCAGCGGTCGGGATCCACGCTGATCGCCATGTGGTGCAGGCCGCCCAGGACCTCGGCGTAGGGCCCGACGTCCAGCCCCGGGAAGTCGAAGAAGGCCAGCAGGTTGCCGTTGCCGATGTCGAAGAAGAAGTGCGACGAGCCGGGGTAGTCGCGGTTCTCGATCAGCTCGGTGAGCGGAAAGCCGAGCACGTCCTGGTAGAAGCGCACGGTCCGCTCGACGTCGCTGCTGATCAGCGCCGTGTGGTGCAGCCCGCGCGCGCTCGAGGCCGGCCGCTCGCCGGCGGGCTTGAGGTACGTCTCCCGGAGGCGGGCGCGCTCCTGCTCGAGCGCAGCGAGGTCACGGGTGCTCTCGGTGGCGGTCATGACTCGATCCTCCCTCGACTCGGGCTGTCGGAGTGTGGGCGCCGAGCCCGGGTGCTCGATGCCCGGTGACCATGCAGCGATCACTTCGCGCCGGTCCTGGCCGCGGCCCCGTCCAGAGGCTCGCCCCGAGCCTGCGAGGGGTGAGGGGGACGGGGTCCTTCTTCAGCCCAGCGCCTGCTCGAGGTCGGCCAGGAGGTCGTCGACGTCCTCGATGCCCACCGAGAGCCGCACCAGGTCGGCGGGCACCTCCAGGGGTGAGCCGGCCGCGCTGGCGTGGGTCATCCGGCCCGGGTGCTCGATCAGCGACTCCACTCCGCCCAGGGACTCGGCGAGGGTGAACAGCTGCGCCCGCTCGCACACCTTGAGTGCCTGCTCCTCGCCGCCGGTCAGGCGGAAGGAGAGCATCCCCCCGAACCCCGACATCTGGCGCGCGGCGATCTCGTGGCCGGGGTGGTCGGGCAGCCCCGGGTAGAGCACTGCCGCCACGTCGGGACGGTCGACGAGGAACTCGGCGATACGGGCCGCGTTGGCCTGGTGCCGGTCCATGCGCACGCCGAGGGTCTTGAGGCCGCGCAGCACCAGCCAGGCGTCGAACGGTCCGGCGACGGCTCCCATCGCGTTCTGGTGGTAGGCCAGCTGCTCGGCGAGGTGGGCGTCCGCGGTGACCAGGGCGCCGCCCACGACGTCGGAGTGACCGCCGAGGTACTTCGTCGTCGAGTGCACCACGACGTCGGCGCCCAGGGTCAGCGGCTGCTGCAGATAGGGCGAGGCGAAGGTGTTGTCGACGACGAGCAGCGCACCGTGCTCGTGGGCGAACTCGGCGAGCCGGGCGATGTCGGCGATGTTGAGCAGCGGGTTGGTCGGCGTCTCGCACCAGATGACCCGGGTCGTCGGCCGCATGACCGCGCGCAGGGCGTCGAGGTCGTTGAGATCGGCCGGCGTGTGCTCGACGCCCCAGCGGGAGGCGACCCGCGAGATCAGCCGGAACGTGCCCCCGTAGGCATCGCCCCCCAGCACGATGTGCGAGCCGGGTTCGCAGACCGTCCGCAGGAGGGTGTCCTCGGCGGCCAGGCCGGAGGCGAACGCCATGCCGCTGGTGCCTTGCTCGAGAGCGGCCAGGGCCTCCTGGAGGGCCGTGCGCGTGGGGTTGGCGCTGCGGCTGTACTCGTATCCGCCACGCAGCCCGCCGACGCCGTCCTGCTTGTACGTGGTCGTCAGGTGCACCGGGACGATCACCGCTCCGGTGGCCGGGTCGGGCTCCTGACCGGCGTGGATGGCGCGGGTGTTGAAACCGCCGGGGTGCGTCATGACTCGACCGTCTGCGTCAGCCCCGCCAGGTGACCGAGCACGTCCTGCCGGGTGACCACGCCGGCCGGCTTGCCCTCCACGTGCACCAGCAGCGCGTCGGCCGACCCGAGCGCGGTGACCGCGGCGGTCACCGCCTCGCCGGACCCGATGATCGGCAGGGGTGGGGACATGTGCTTCTCCACCCGGTCGGCGAGGCTCGCCGTCCCGGCGAACAGGGCGTCGAGCAGGGTCTTCTCGTCCACCGAGCCGACCACCTCGCCGGCGGTCACCGGCGGCTCGGCCCGCACGACCGGCAGCTGGCTGACGCCGTACTCGCGCAGGATGTCGATCGCGTCGCGGACGGTCTCGTTCGGGTGGGTGTGCACGAGGGTCGGCGTATCGCCGGACTTCGTGTGCAGCAGCTCGCCGACGGTCTCGCCGGACGTGGACTCCAGGAAGCCGTAGTCGGCCATCCACTCGTCGTTGAAGATCTTGTTGAGGTAGCCGCGGCCCCCGTCGGGGAGCAGCACGACCATGACGTCGTCCTTCGTGAGCTTCTCGGCGGCGCGCAGGGCGGCGACGACCGCCATCCCGCAGGAGCCGCCGACCAGCAGGCCCTCCTCGCGGGCCAGCCGGCGGGTCATGGCGAAGGAGTCCCCGTCGGAGACGGCGATGATGTCGTCGGCGATCTCCCGGTCGTAGGTCGAGGGCCAGAAGTCCTCGCCGACGCCCTCGACGAGGTACGGCCGGCCGGTGCCCCCGGAGTAGACCGAGCCCTCGGGGTCGGCCCCGACGACGCGGACGCGCCCGCCCGAGGCCTCCTTGAGGTAGCGGCCGATTCCGCTGATCGTGCCGCCGGTGCCCATGCCGGTGACGAACGTGGTGATCCGGCCCTCGGTCTGCGCCCAGATCTCCGGACCGGTCGTCTCGTAGTGCGACTGCGGGTTCGCCGGGTTGGAGTACTGGTCGGGCTTCCAGCCGCCGGGAGCCTCACGGGCCAGCCGATCCGACACCGAGTAGTACGAGCGGGGGTCGGCGGGGTCGACGGCGGTGGGGCAGACCACCACCTCCGCGCCGTAGGCCCGCAGCACGTTGATCTTCTCCTGCCCGACCTTGTCGGGGCAGACGAAGATGCACGAGTACCCGCGCTGCTGGGCGACGAGGGCCAGCCCGATGCCGGTGTTGCCGCTGGTCGGTTCCACGATGGTTCCGCCGGGCTTCAGCGCACCGCTGGCCTCGGCGGCGTCGACCATGCGCACGGCGATCCGGTCCTTCACGGATCCGCCGGGATTGAGGTACTCGAGCTTCGCGAGCACCAGGGGTGCGTCGGGCCCCAGGTCACGGGTCACCGAGGTGAGCCGGACGAGCGGGGTGTTGCCGACCAGGTCCACGACGGACTCGGCGTACTGCACGGGACCTCCTCGCCGGGCCCCGACCACCGGCGCCCTGCAGGCCCATTCCACCAGAGGCCGTGGGTGGCCGGTGGGGAAGGCCACAGGCGAGGATGCGGGAATGAGTTCCGACCTCGCCACCCGCACCCTCGGACGCGACGGCCTGGCGGTCTCCGCGCTCGGTCTGGGCTGCATGGGGATGAGCCAGATGTACGGCGCGGCCGATCGTCAGGAGTCGATCGCCACGATCCACCGCGCGCTCGACCTCGGCGTGACATTCCTCGACACCTCCGACGTCTACGGCGACGGACACAACGAGGAACTGGTCGGTGAGGCGATCTCCGGACGGCGCGACGAGGTGCAACTGGCCACCAAGTTCTCCCTCACGCACAGCCCGGACGGCGGGATGACGATCGACGGGCGGTCCGAGAACGTCCGGGCGTGCGCGGAGGCCAGCCTGCGCCGACTGGGCGTCGACGTGATCGATCTCTACTACCAGCACCGGGTCGACCCGACCGTGCCGATCGAGGACACCGTCGGCGCGATGGCCGAGCTGGTGGCGCAGGGCAAGGTCCGGTACCTCGGCCTGTCGGAGGCCAGTGCGGCCTCCATCCGACGGGCCGTCGCCGTGCACCCGATCGCCGCGCTGCAGAGCGAGTGGTCGCTGTGGACCCGGGATCTGGAGGACACCGTGCTCGGCGTGGCCCGCGAGCACGGCATCGGCATCGTCCCGTTCAGCCCGCTGGGCCGCGGCTTCCTCACCGGGGCCATCACCAGCCCGGCCGACTTCGCCGAGGACGACTGGCGCCGCAGCCACCCGCGCTTCACCGGGGAGGCGTTCGCGGCGAACCTGCGGCTGGTCGACGCCGTCCGCGAGCTGGCCGCCGAGAAGGGCGCGACCCCGGGCCAGCTCGCCCTCGCCTGGGTCATGGCCCAGGGCGACGACGTCGTCCCCATCCCCGGCACCAAGCGGCGGTCCTACCTGGAGGAGAACGTGGGCGCGGCGGCGGTCGAGCTCACCGGGGAGGACCTCACCCGACTGGACGCCATCGCGCCGCCCGGGGTCGCCGTCGGCGGCCGGTACGCGAACACCTCCTACGCCTACGGCGACAGCCCGGAGCGGGCGGGATGAGCGCCGACCGCCTGCTCGTGGCCGTCTTCGGCTCGCCGGTGTCGGAGGTGCTGCTGCGCTGGGCCACCGAGCTCGGCTACCGGACCGTTCTCGTGGAGCCGGACCCCTCGCCGAGCTCCGGCATCGCCGCCGACCTCGTCGTGCGCGGGTTCTCCGAACTCGACGGGGAGCTGGCCGGCGGGACCGCCGATGTCGTCGTGACCGATCACCACCGGGCGGAGCTGGGCGAGCTGCTCCGCGACGCCCTGGCCCGGCCCAGCCGGTGGATCGGCGTCATGGGCAACCCGCGGCACGAGGGACCGCACGTCGCCGCGCTGACCGCCCTCGGCGTCCCGTCCGAGGAGATCGCGCGGGTCCACCGGCCGATCGGGCTGGACATCGGCTCCCGCGAGCCGGCGGAGATCGCGGTCTCCACGCTCGCCGGTCTGCTCGCCGACCGCAACGGCCGCAGCGGCGGCTTCGCCCACGGCGGCTGAGCGGATGACCGACGTCCTGCTCGGCGCCGACCTCGGCACCAGCGGACTGAAACTGGTCGCGCTGGGCCCCGACGGCGCCGTCGTCGCGGAGGCCGAGCGCGGCTACGCCTACGCGCGGCCCGGGCCGGAGCTGGCCGAGATCGAGGTCGGGACCTGGCGGTCGGCCTTCGACGACGCCCTCGCGGCCGTCGTCGCGGATCTGGCGGGCGCGCGCATCCGGGCACTGAGCTTCTCCGGGCAGATGCACGGCGCCGTCCTCGTCGACGGGGCCGGTGCCGCTCTGCGGCCGGCGCTGCTGTGGCCCGACCAGCGGGCATCCGGCGAGCTGGCGCGGTGGGAGGCCCTGCCCCCGGACGCCCGGGCCGCGCTCGCCAATCCGCTGGTGCCCGGCATGACCGGACCGCTGCTCGGCTGGCTGGCCCGGCACGAGCCGGAGGTGGTCGAGCGGGCGGCGGCGGTGCTGCTGCCGAAGGACGCATTGCGGGGGACCCTCGTCCACGGCCCCGTCGTGACCGACCGCAGCGACGCCTCGGCGACCCTGCTCTGGGACGTCGTCGCCGACGACTGGTCCGCCGCCGCGGTCGCGGCGGCGGGCATCCCCGCCCGGCTGCTGCCGGCGGTCCGCCCTTCGGACGAGGCCTGGGGGATCGCCCGCCTACCGGTCGGCGAGGTTCCCGTGGTCGTCGGCGGGGCGGACACCCCGCTGGCGCTGCTGGCCGCGGGCGCCACCGGCGGGGTGCAGGTGAACCTGGGCACCGGTGCCCAGCTCCTCCGTCCCGGCCGGAGCCCCCGGCCGGTGGCCGAGCCCGTGGTGCACACCTACGCCGACACGACGGGCGGCTGGTACGCGATGGCGGCCCTGCAGAACGGGGGGTCGGCCTGGGAGTGGGCGTGCCGCGTGCTCGGACTGTCGTGGACGGAGTTCCTCGACGCGGCCTCCTCCGTTCCGGCCGGTGCCGGGGGAGTGGTGTTCCGGCCGTTCCTCACGGGGGAACGGGGCGGCGTCGCGGGCCCTGCCGACCGTGGCGGTTGGACCGGGCTGTCGGCCGGGACCACGCGCGCGGACCTGGCCCGGGCGGCGCTCGAGGGCGTGTTCTTCGCCGTCCGGGCGGCGTTCGAACTGCTCGAGGTGTCCGACGGCGAGCCGGTCCTGCTCACCGGCGGCGCGGCGCGTTCCGGCGTCCTCGTCCAGATGCTGGCCGACGTGCTCGCCCGGCCGGTCCGCTCCCTGGGTCTGCGCAGCGCATCGGCGGTCGGCGCGGCGCTGCTGGCCGGTCGAGGAGTGGGGCTCGACGTCGACCCGCAGCGGGACGCCGGGCCGCTGGTGGAGCCGCGGCCGGCGGGCGGCCTGGAGCGGGCCGCGCAGCGGTGGGCCCGGAACGACCGGGTAGCCCGTGCCGTTGGACCGGACAGCGGAGCCGGCTAGCGGCTCCCGACGAGAGGGGACGGCCCCGATGGCGTCGTTGTTCAGCAAGGTCGCCCAGTTCGCCAACAGCCCGCAGGGCAAGCGGGCGATCCGTTCGGCCACCGAGAAGGCCCAGGGGCTGGCCAAGGACCCGAAGACCCGGGCGAAGATCGACGACGTCCGCCGCCGTCTCCAGGGTGGTCGCGGCGGCACGGGCGCCGGCCCCGCCGCCTGAGGTCCTGACCGATCGTCCGAGGCCCGGCCCCGCGGTCAGGCGGGGCCGGGCAGCCCCACGTGGGCCAGAGCAGCGTCGTGCAGCTTGCCGTTGGTGGCCAGCGCGTGACCGCCGGCCGGCCCCGGTGCGCCCGTCAGGTCGCTGAACCGGCCCCCGGCCTCCCGGACGATGACGTCGAGCGCGGCAAGGTCCCAGACCGACACCTCCGGTTCGCAGGCGATGTCGACCGCGCCCTCGGCCAGCAGGCAGTAGCTCCAGAAGTCGCCGTAGGCGCGGGTCCGCCACACCGAGCGGGTGAGGTCGAGGAAGCCGTCGAGCACGCCGCGCTCCTTCCAACCGGAGAGGCTCGAGTAGGACAGGCTCGCGTCGCCGAGATCGGCAACCTCCGAGACGTGGCACCGGCTGGCGGTCTCCAGCCGCCGGCCGGTCCAGGCGCCCACGTCCTTCGCCGCCCACCAGCGCTTGTTCAGCGCCGGCGCGGACACCAGGCCGACCACCGGCTCGTCGCCGTCCAGGAGCGCGATGAGGGTGGCCCACACCGGGACCCCCCGGACGAAGTTCTTCGTCCCGTCGATGGGGTCGAGCACCCAGCGACGCCGCCCGTGGCCCGCCGTCCCGAACTCCTCGCCCATGACGGCGTCGCGGGTGCGCGCGCGGCTCAGGGTGATCCGCAGGTGCTCCTCGACGGCTCGGTCGGCGTCGGTCACCGGCGTCAGGTCCGGCTTGGTGTCGACCGTCAGGTCCTGTGCTTTGAAGCGGTCCAGGCTGATCGAGTCGGCCTGATCGGCCAACACGTGCGCCAGCCGCATGTCCTCGGAAAAGCCCCGGCTGGATGTCATGGACACCGAACCTAGCCGGGGATCAGTCGAAGACCGCCGAACTGACCCCGCTGGGACCCTCGTACTCGCGGTCCTCGATGTTCTTGAGGGCCTCGATCACTTCGTCGTCGCCGCCCTGCTGCTCGGCGTGCCGCACGATGTCGTCCTTGCTGGCGGGATAGTCCATCCCGGACAACGCCTTCTGGATGTCGATCGGACTCACCATGTCCGTCCACCTACCCCCGCCCGGCGGTGACGATGCGCCGATACCGTCGGACGGGTGGACGCCGCGACGATCGCCGGGCTGCTGGCCGACCCCGCCCGGCTCAAGGTGGTCGCCGCCCTGGCGCTGGGTGCGGAAACGATCGAGGAGGTGTCCGCCGCCTCGGGCCTGCCCCTCAAGGACGTGGCACTGGCCGCGCGCCGGCTGGCCCGCGCCGGGCTGGTGCACCGCGACGGCCACGTGCTCGCGCTGCACACCGAGCGCTTCGGCGCCGCGGCCCGCGCCGCCGCTGAGGCGGCGCCCGCACCCGAGCCGCTCTCGTCGGACCCGGCCGAGGACGCCGTCCTGTCGGCGTTCGTCCGGGGCGGCCGGCTGGTCTCGATCCCGGCCCAGCAGAGCAAGCGGCGGGTGGTCCTGGAGCACCTCGTGCGGGTGTTCGAGCCCGGCGTCCGCTACCCCGAGCGCGAGGTCAACGCCCTGCTGGCGGTCTGGCACGCCGACGTGGCGGCCCTCCGCCGCTACCTGGTCGACGAGGGACTGCTGACGCGGGAGGCCGGCGTGTACTGGCGCAGCGGCGGTTACGTCGAGGTCTGAACCGGCCCCTGCAGGGTCCCGCTGCGAGCCTGCGAGCGGCGGGGGGCAGGGGGTCCTTTCAGTAGCCGGGGCCGACCTGGCCGACCGCGCCGAGCAGGACGCGCAGGCCGGCCAGCTGCTGCTGTCGCGCCGGGGGACCGGCAGCGGCCCATGCGTCGAGCGCGCACTCGGGGTCCGCCGCGGTGTGCCCGCACAGCGGGGGGCAGTCGACGGCCGCCTCGGCGATCTCGTCGAAGGCGGCGAGGACGTCGTCGGCGGTGACGTGGGCCAGACCGAACGAGCGGATCCCCGGGGTGTCGATGACGGTGCCACCGCCCGGAAGGTCGAAGAGGACCGCCGAGGACGACGTGTGTCGCCCCTTGCCGACCTTGCTGACGTCGCCGGTGGCCCGGAACGCGTCCGGGACGAGGCGGTTCACGAGGGTCGACTTGCCGACACCGGACTGGCCGACGAACACGCTCATCCGGTCGAACAACCGGTCGATCAGCGGCTCGAGCGGTGCCCTGCGCGAGATCGCCACCGCGTCCAGGCCGAGCCCGGCGTAGCGGTCCAGCAGGGGCTGGGGACTGCCCAGATCGGTCTTGGTCAGGCACAGCAGCGGCTCGAGGCCACCGGCGTAGGCGGCGACCAGACACCGGTCGAGGAAGCCCAGCGCGGGCTCCGGGTCGGTGACGGAGGTGACGATGACCAGCAGGTCGGCGTTGGCCACCACGACCCGCTCGGTGGGGTCGGTGTCGTCGGCGGTCCGGCGCAGCGACGTCGTCCGCTCCTCGATGGTCACGATGCGGGCGAGGCTGTCGGTGCGGCCGGTCGTGTCCCCGACCAGCCGCACCCGGTCACCGACCACGACGCCGTGCTTGCCCAGCTCGCGGGCCCGCATCGAGGTGACGTCCACGAGGGCGCCGTCCGGCCCCTCCACCCGCACCGTCATGCGGCCGCGGTCGACGGCCACGACCAGTCCGGGAACGGCGTCGTCGTGGGCCGGCCGCTGCCGGGTGCGCGGTCGCGAGCCCCGGCGGCTCGGCCGGACCCGGACGTCGTCCTCGTCCCAGCTGCGGGGGCTCAGGGAACGACTCCGGCCGGCTCGTCGAGCAGCGCCGCCCAGCGGTCGACGAAGTCGGGCAGGGTCTTCGTCACCGCGCCGGGGTTGCCCGCCTGCACGCCTTCGATCGCCAGCCCGAGGACCGCGGCCGCGTGGACCATGCGGTGGTCGGCGTAGGAGTCCAGCAGCGCGGGCCGCCGGGCGCCCGGCTCGATGACCAGGCCGTCGGGCAGTTGCTCGACTCGCGCGCCGACCGCCGTCAGCACCTCGTCGAGGGCCTGGAGCCGGTCGGTCTCGTGGCCGCGCAGGTGCCCGATGCCGGTCAGCCGGGAGGGGCCGTCGGCCAGGGCGCACAGCGCGGCGAGCACCGGCGTCAGCTCGCCCACCTCACCCAGGTCGGCGACCAGCGGCCGGATCCTGCCCGTGCCGGTGACCTGGAGGCCCTCCGGCGTCCGCGCCACCTCCGCGCCCATGTCGGCGAGCAACCGGTCCAGTCGCGCACCGGGCTGGGTGGTGACCTCCGGCCAGTCCCGGACGGTCACCCGTCCGCCGGTGACCAGCGCCGCCGCCAGGAAGGGGGCGGCGGTGGAGAGGTCGGGCTCGATCACGCGGTCGAGCGCGGCGATCGGGCCGGGGGAGACGCGCCAGCCGCGGTCGGTGGCGGTGACCGCGACGCCGCGCTCGCGCAGCGTCGTCACCGTCATGTCCACGTGCGGCATGGAGGGGACGCCGCCGGTGAGGGAGAGGTCGAGGCCCTCGTCGAACCGGGCCGCCGCCAGCAGCAGCCCCGAGACGATCTGCGAGGACTCGCTCGCGTCGACCTCGACGGGGCCGCCGCGGACCCGCCCGGTGCCGTGCACGGTGAACGGCGCCCGCCCGCGGCCGTCGTGGTCCACGTCCACGCCCAGTGCCCGGAGCGCGGCGAGGAGCCCGGCGTTGGGCCGCTCCCGCAGCCGGGCGTCGCCGTCGAGCCGGACCGGTCCGGTGGCCAGCGCAGCCACCGGCGGCAGGAACCGGAGGACCGTCCCGGCCAGCCCGGCGTCGACCTCGGCCGGTCCGCGCAAGGGCTGCGGCGTCACCACCCAGTCCGTGCCGTCCTCGTCGATCCGTGCCCCCAGGGCCCGCAGTCCGCCTGCCATGAGATCGGTGTCCCGGGCGCGGAGCGGTCGCACCAGCCTGCTGCGGCCGTCGGCGATCGCCGCCAGGATCAGTTCCCGGGCGGTGATCGACTTGGACCCGGGCAGCGCGACGACGGCGTCGACGGGTGCCGGGCGGTGCGGCGTCGACCAGACGGATGTCACGAGTTCTCCTCGCTGGCGCTCGTCGGCCTCGTGACAGGCCGTGCTGGGCATCTGCGTGAGCTCGCAAGCTCGCTCACGTGGACATCCTGCCCGGTTCGCTCCGCCGCACCGCCGTCAGCCGCCTCAGCCGCCTGCCGGCTTGGTCGCCTTCTTGGCCGGGACCGTGCGGACCAGCCGCCGGTTGGCGAACTCGAACATGCCGAGCTCGGAGAGCTCGCGGCCGTAGCCGGAGCGCTTGATGCCGCCGAAGGGCAGCTCGGGCGAGGAGGCGGTGGGCTGGTTGATCCACACCATGCCGGCCTCGAGCCGGTCGGCCACCGACCGCGCCCGGTCGAGGTCGCCGGAGAAGACGGCCGCGCCGAGCCCGAAGTCGCTGTTGTTGGCCAGCTCGATCGCCTCCTCCTCGTCCTTGACCTTGTAGACGACAGCGGCCGGACCGAACAGCTCCTCCTTGTACGCCCGCATCTCGGGGGTCACGTCGGTGAGGATCGTCGCCTCCACGAAGGCACCGGGCAGGTCGGGACGCTTGCCGCCGGCGATCACCGTCGCGCCCTTGTCGATCGCGTCCTGGATCTGCGCCTGCAGGTCCTGGGCCGCCCGCTCGGAGGACAGCGGGGCCAAGGTCGTGGACGGGTCGGCCGGGTCACCGGGCGTGAACGTCGAGAAGGCCTGCTGCAGGCCGGCGACGAAGTCGTCGTAGAGCTCCTCGGTCACGATCAGCCGCTTGGCCGCCGTGCACGCCTGGCCGGTGTTCTGCATCCGGCCCATGGTGGCCGCCTTGACGGTCGCACCGAGGTCATCGGCGTCGAGCACGATGAACGGGTCGCTGCCGCCGAGTTCGAGCACCGACTTCTTCAGGTGGCGGCCGGCGATCTCGGCCACGCTCGCGCCGGCCCGCTCGCTGCCGGTCAGGGTCACGCCCTGGACGTACCGGTGGGCGATGACCTTCTCGATGTCCGGGATCGCCAGGAAGACGTTGGTGAACACGCCCTCCGGGGCGCCGGCGTCGGTGAAGAGCTGCTCGATGGCGAGGGCGCACTGCGGCACGGTCTCCGCGTGCTTGAGCAGGATCGTGTTGCCGAGCACCAGGTTGGGGCCGGCCACCCGGACCACCTGGTAGAAGGGGTAGTTCCAGGGCTCGATCGCCAGCAGGACGCCCACCGGCTCGGTCTCGACGACGGCCTCGCCCTTGCCCATCATCACGTCGATCGGCTTGGGCTCCAGGAAGCCCGGTCCCTTCTCGGCGTAGTACTTGAGGATCATCGAGCACAGCTTGAGCTCGCCGACGGCCTCGTCGCGGCGCTTGCCCATCTCGCGGGTGATCAGGCCGGCGAGCTCGTCGCGGCGCTCGTCCATGAGCTCGGCGGCGCGGGCGACGACCGCGGCGCGCTCCTCGACCGGGCGGCGGCGCCACTCCTGGAAGGCCGCGTGCGCCCGCTCGACGACGCCGTCGATCTCCCCGCTCTCGAGGAACGGGAACTCCTTCTCCGTTTCTCCCGTGTAGGGATTGACGGTCGCGTAGCGCCGGGCGCCGGCGTCGCTCGCGGTCTTGGGGTGCTCGGTCGGGGGGGTCTGGGTCGCGGTCACGTAGTGATCCTCGTCTCTCGGCGATTCGGTTCGTCAAGGCCTACCCGGTACCGGGGCGAGCACGCGCGGCGGCCCGGTGTCGGTGGCCGCACCTAGAGTTCGGTCCACCAGCCCACCCCGGGAGGACGCGCATGTGTGGTCGCTATGCCGCCAGCCGACGTGCCGAGGACCTCGTGGTCGAGTTCGAGGCCGTGCGCGCCGAGGGGCAGCCGCCTCTCTCCGCCGACTACAACGTCGCGCCCACCAAGGACGTATACGTCGTCCGGCACAAGAAGGAGCGCGACGACGAGGGGCTGCCCACCGGTGGCGGGCACCGTGAACTCCGGACGGTGCGCTGGGGGCTGGTCCCGTCGTGGGCCAAGGACGCGTCGGTGGGCAACCGGCTGCTCAACGCCCGGGTCGAGTCGCTGACCGAGAAGCCGGCCTTCCGGAAGGCCGCCGCCACCCGCCGGTGCCTGGTCCCGGCTGACGGCTGGTACGAGTGGGCGAAGCGGCTGGACTCCCCGAGCAAGCAGCCCTACTACGTCTCCCCTCTGGACGGTTCGGTGCTCGCCTTCGCGGGGCTCTGGGAGGTGTGGGGCCGCGGTGACGACCGGCTCTACACCTGCACGATCGTGACCGCCCCCGCCGTCGGGGAGCTCACCGAGATCCACGAGCGGATGCCGCTGGTCCTCCCACCGGACCGCTGGAGCGCCTGGCTGGACCCGGCGCAGGACGACGTCCGGGAGGTGGCCCAGCCGACGCCGCCTGAGCTGGTGGAGGCACTGGAGCTGCGGCCGGTGAGCACCGCGGTGAACAACGTGGCCAACAACGGCCGCGAGCTCGTGGCGCGCGCGGAGTCGGTCAGCGCACCGGCCGACCAGCCCGCCCTGTTCTGACGGTGGCAGCCCCCGCGGGAAGCACCCCGACGACAGACCGTCCGCCGGGGGGCGCTGCGCTGCCCACGTGGGTCGCCGCGGCCATCACGTTCCTGTGCTCCGGCGCGGTGCTCGTACTGGAGATCGTCGGTCTGCGGCTGATCGCGCCCTACGTCGGCGTCACCCTGCAGACGAGCACCGCGGTCATCGGCTACGCCCTCGCGGCGATCGCCCTCGGCGCGTGGAGCGGCGGGCTCGTCGCCGACCGCACCGATCCCCGGCGGCTGATCGCGCCCCTGATGGCGGCCGGTGGCGCGCTGGTGATCGCGGTGCTCCCGCTCGTGCGGTTCACCGGATCACTGCTCGGCGGGCCCGACGCCGGGGCGGTGCTGCTGCTGGCCGCGGTGGCGGTCGTGGTTCCGGCCGCGCTGCTGTCGGCCGTGCCGCCGATGGTCGTCAAGCTGCAGCTGGCCAGCCTCGACGAGACCGGCGCCGTGGTCGGCCGGCTGTCGGGCATCGGCACGCTGGGCGGTATCGCCGCCACCTTCGTGACCGGGTTCGTGCTCATCGCGCTGCTGCCGAGCAGCGTCATCCTCGTCGGTACCGGCGCGGTCACCGTGCTGGCCGGCTCGGCCGCGGCGGTGTTCCTCCGCCGGCGGACCGCGGGGACCGCCGGGAGCATCCCGGGGGCACTGCTCGTCCTCGCCCTGGTCGGGAGCGGTCTGGCCGCGATCGCGCCCACGCCCTGCGAGACGGAGACCGGCTATCACTGCGCCCGCGTGGAGGCCGACCCCGCGCGGGACTCCGGCCGCATCCTCTACCTGGACACGGCCCGGCACTCCTACGTCGACCTCGAGGACCCCACGCATCTGGAGTTCGAGTACGTCCGGGCCATCGCCGCGGTCACCGACGTGCTGCGCGACGACGGGGAGCCGCTGTCGGCGCTGCACATCGGCGGAGGCGGGCTGACCCTGCCGCGCTACCTGGCGGAGGCGCGCCCCGGGACCGAGAGCCTGGTCCTCGAGGTCGACCCCGGGGTCGTCGCCATCGACCGCGAGCGGCTGGAGCTGCAGACCTCCGATCGGCTGCAGGTGCGGGTCACCGACGGCCGGGTCGGCCTGGCCGACGAGGCCGAGGGGGCGCGGGACCTCGTCGTCGGCGACGCCTTCGGGGGCCTGTCGGTGCCGTGGCAGCTCACGACCCGGGAGGCGGTGGAGCTCGTCGACCGGGCGCTGGCCGACGACGGTGTCTACGCGATCAACCTCATCGACCACCCGCCGCTGGCGTTCGTGCGGGCCGAGCTGGCGACGCTCCGGGCGGTGTTCCCGCACGTCGCGCTGCTCGCGCGCATCCCGGTGCTCCGCGGGGAGGACGGCGGGAACGTCGTCGCGGTCGCCTCGCGGGCTCCCATCCCCGCGGAGGCGCTGGCCGAGCGGCTGACCGACCGGGAACTGATCTGGCAGGTGGCGCAGGGCGCCGAGCTGGACCGCTTCGTGGGGGACGCCGAGGCGCTCACCGACGACTTCGCGCCGGTCGACCAGCTGCTCACGCCCTACGGCTGATCCGGATCGACTCGTCGGGGTCCTTCCGGGGCCTTCCTCAGCGGCCGATGGGAGCGGTTCGGGCGCGAGTGAGGCGCACCAGCTCCGGTGGTGGCAGCTCCACCTGCAGGCCGCGGCGGCCGGCGCTGACCATGACGGTCGCGAAGCCGAGTGCCGAATCGTCCACGACCGTCGGCAGCGCCTTCTTCTGGCCGAGGGGGCTGATTCCCCCCAGCACGTAGCCGGTGGCCCGTTCCGCGTCCGCGGGCTCGGCCATGACGGCCTTCCGGCCGCCGGCCGCTGCGGCCAGCGCCTTGAGGTCGAGAGTGCCGGCCACCGGGACGACGGCGACGGTCAGCACGCCGTCCACGCGGGTCACGAGCGTCTTGAACACCTGGCGCGGATCTGCGCCGAGGGCGGCCACTGCGGCCTCGCCGTGCCCCTGGTCGGAGGGATGCTCCGGGTCGTAGGGGTGGAGGGTGTGGGCCACCCCGGCCCGCTCGAGGATCCGCACTGCGGGAGTCGCCGCCACGGCGCCGGAGCGTAGCGAGCATCTCCACCGACGTTCGGGGAGCGGGAATCGGCACCCGCACCGTCCGGTTGGACCGACCGTGAGCACCACCGTCTCCACCCCCGCCCCCCCGCGGGCCGCGCACCGGCGGCCCCCGGGCCGTCCCGATGGCGCGCGGCTACGATCGACCGATGCGGCGCCCCGCATCCAGGGGCCCCAGAGAGGACGGTCGGTGCCTGAGCAGACCGCAGATCAGACCCCCGAGGTGACGGGCCCGGTGGAGACGCCGGAGGCGCGGCCGGACGGCAGCCGAGCCGAGGTCGCCGAGACCCGCGCCGAACGGGACGCCCGGTTCGAGCGTGACGCCCTGCCCTACCTCGACCAGCTCTACCCGGCGGCTCTGCGCATGACCCGCAACCCCGCCGACGCCGAGGACCTGGTCCAGGAAACGTTCGTGAAGGCCTACTCGGCCTTCCACCAGTTCGCCGAGGGCACCAACCTCAAGGCGTGGCTGTACCGGATCCTGACCAACACCTACATCAACAGCTACCGCAAGAAGCAGCGGCAGCCGCAGCAGTACCCCACCGAGCAGGTGCAGGACTGGCAGCTGTACGCGGCCGAGGAGCACACCTCCAGCGGCCTGCGGTCGGCCGAGATCGAGGCGCTGGACCACCTGCCGGACGCCGACATCAAGGAGGCCCTCCAGCAGCTGCCGGAGGACTTCCGCCTCGCGGTGTACCTCGCGGACGTGGAGGGCTTCGCGTACAAGGAGATCGCCGAGATCATGGGCACTCCGATCGGCACGGTGATGTCGCGACTGCACCGTGGTCGTCGGGGGCTGCAGAAGCTGTTGGCCGATTACGCCCGCGAGCGCGGCTTCGTCCGCGCCGGAGCCGGTGAGGAGGCGAGCCAGTCATGAGCGACCACGTCCCGGACGCTGCTCAGGGCCACGGCGAGCCCATCGACATCAACTCGTGCGACGACGTCCTCTCCCACGTCTTCGAGTTCCTCGATCACGAGACCGGTGACGAGCGGCGCGCCCTGATCGCCGAACACCTCGAGGACTGCTCTCCCTGCCTGCGGCAGTTCGGCATCGAGCAGGAGTTCAAGGCGCTGGTCAGACGTCGGTGCGGCGGCGACGCCCCACCCTCCGGCCTGCGTGAACGCATCAAGATCCAGCTGACGAGCGTCTCCTTCGAGGAGGACGGCACGCAGGTCAGCGTCGAGCGGATCAACGCGCAGGCGGTGCCCACCGAGCGGCCCGAGGACAGCCCGGCCTAGGCGAAGCCGACGACGCGAGAGAGCCCCGCCCGCACCAGCGGGACGGGGCTCTCTCGTGTCTTCTCAGGCGTTGGGCCGCTTGCCGTGGTTGGCCTTGTTCCCCTTGCGGGAGCGACGCTTGCGTCCACGCTTGGACATCGCTGCCCTCCTCTCGCGGTGCCGGTGGGCCTGCAGACCCTCGTTCTCGCGGGCCGGGTGGCCGGTGCACGTATCGTGCGCGGGGTCGCCGGAACCGCAAAGCTGACCCCGGAAGCCTCTCACGGGGCCGTCCGGTCACGTGCCAGGCGGGGGAGCGCAGGAGGGACACCGTGACACAGCTGGACATCGAGAGCGTGCTCGTGGCCGGTCGCGGCCCGGCGGCCTGTGCGGTCGTGTCCGCGTGCACCCGACTGGGCGTCAAGGCCGTGGCGGTGCACTCGGAGGCCGAGCGCACCGCCCGGCACGTCCGGCTGGCCGACGACGCGGTGCTCCTCGGCCCCGCCCCGGCGACCGAGTCCTACCTGGCGGTCGACCGGATCGTGGAGGCCGCCCGCCGCAGTGGGGTGCACGCCGTCCTCCCCGTCACGCCGGCGCTGGCCGGCAATGCGCGGCTGGCCGCCGCGGTGACCGCCGCAGGGCTGACGTGGGTCGGTCCCGACGCGGAGGTGCTGGAGCGTCTCGGGGGTGACGGCGTGGAGCCGGCCAGCGAGCGCGGGCTGCTGGCATGGGTCACCGAGGACGGGCTGCAGTTCCCGACACCCGTCGCTCGAGACCGGGCGGCGGGCATCGCCCGCGTCTCCTGGACCCCGGAGAACTGGACGGCCGACGGCACCCCGGAGCTTCCCCCGACCGCCCGGCGGTTGGCCGACGTCGGCTGGCGGGGGCTGGTGACGGTCGGGATCGATCCCGACGGCGAACTCGCCGAGGTCGCCGCCGGCTTCTCGCTCGACATGGCAGTCCTCGAGCGCGCGTACGGCGTGGACGCCGTCGAGCTGGCTCTGCGGAGCGCGGACGGTGGCGGGCCGGCACCCGAGGGCCAGGCCCCCCGGGCCGCAGTCGCCGCCCAGCTGCGCTCCACGCTGCCCCCGGGAACGGCGGGGCGGGTGACCGGTCGCCTGCCGGACGGTCCGCGGGTGGAGGGGGCCGGCAGTGTCGACGTCGTCGCGGTCAGCGGGTACGACCCCGGTGACCGGCTGGACGGTTGGTACGACGCTCTGCTGGCGACGGTCAGCGCCGGCGGCCCCGACATCCGATCGGCGGCGGCCGCGGTGTCCGCGGTGCTCTCGGGGCCGACGGACACGGGCCTGCCGCACGACCGCGGCGACGTCGCGGCGGTGCTGGTGCGACTGGCCGCCGGGAGCCGCGTCCCCAGCGCCTGACGGGCGTGCTTGGATGACTCCTCCCAGAACGGTGCAGGCTCAGGAGGAGGCACGGTGGCGGTCGAGGAGATCCACGCGGAGATGGTCTCCAGCGTCTGGAAGGTCCTCGTGCAGCCAGGTGTGCCGGTGGCCGCGGGCGACACACTGGTCATCCTGGAGTCGATGAAGATGGAGATCCCGGTGCTCACCGAGCGCGCCGGCGTCGTGCAGGAGCTGCACGTGGTCGAGGGCGAGGTGCTCCAGGAGGGCGACCTCATCGCCACCGTCTCCGACGGCTGAGCGTCACAGTTCGCGGGCGTACACCAGCAGGTCGACGCCGGGGACCGGTGACCAGTCCCGCTCCGGCAGCCGGGTGAAGCCGAGGCGACCGTAGAGCCGGTGCGCCGAGGTCATCCGCGGGTCGGTGGAGAGCACCATCCGCCGCTTCCCTGCCGCCCGGGCACGGTCCAGGCAGCTGGAGACGAGCAGCTCGCCGATGCCCCGTCCCTGCGCCTCCGGGGCCACCACGAGCATGCGGAAGGCCGCCTCCTCGTCAGAGGTGGTCACCTCGCCGAAGTCGCCACCGAGGACGAGTGCGACGCTGCCCACCACCCGGCGGTCCTCGTCTCGCACGACGAGCAGCTCGGACCGCGACGCACGACCCGCCACGTCAGCCAGCTCGGGGGCGTAGTCCGACGACGCGAGTCCGCCGTCGATGTACACCCGCACCGTCAGCTCGGCGATGGCCGCGTGGTCACCGGGCCGCGCCGGTTCGACGCGCAGGACCGGGGCGTTCGCGGACTCGACCACGGCAGAAGCCTAGGGACAGGACCCCGTCCTCCTCACCCCTCCTACGCTCGGGGTGAGCCTCAGGGACGGGGTCATAGGGTCGAGGCACCATGAGCAGCCTTTCCGAGCGACTGACCCGGGGAGCCGCGTCCAGCCCCTCGCAGGTCGACCATGCGCGGCGCCTGGTCGCCGACTGGCAGCTGTTGGCCGACCTGGCCTTCGCCGACCTCACCCTCTGGGTGCCGCTGTCCACCGGCGCCTGGTGGTGCGTGGCGCAGGTCCGGCCACTCACCGCGCCCACGAGCCGCCCCGAGGACCTGGTGGGATCCGAGGTGAGCGGTGCGGTCGCCGAGCCCTTCGTGACGGCGCACCAGGAGGGCCGACCGGTCACCGAGGGGGAACCCGACTGGTCGGGTCCGGCGCCGCGGCGCCGTGAGGTCATCCCGGTCCGGCACGACGGGATCCCGGTGGCGGTTCTGGCGAAGGACACCAACCTGGCCGTGACCCGGTCGCCGTCCACGCTGGAGCTCACCTATCTCGACATCGCGGCCGATCTCTGCCTCATGGTGTCGGCCGGGACCTTTCCGCCGCAGAAGCTGCAGGACGCCGAGATGAGTCCGCGGGTCGGCGACGGCCTGGTCCGCCTCGACGGCTCCGGACGCGCGACGTATGCCAGTCCGAACGCCCTGTCGGCCTACCGGCGCATCGGGGTGCCCGGTGACGTGGTGGGCGCCGATCTGGCCGAGCTGACCCGGGGCGCCGCAGCCGACCGGGTGGCCGGGGAGGCGGTGGCCGCGGGCATCACCGCCGCCGTGGCCGGCCGCTTCCCCGACCCCATGGACGTCGAGGGTGCCACCGCCACGATGCTCGTCCGTGCCCTGCCGCTGCAGCCGCCCGGCGCCGAGGCCGGGGCGCTGGTCCTGGTCCGGGACGTCACCGACGTCCGCCGGCGGGACCGGGCGCTGCTCACCAAGGACGCCACCATCCGGGAGATCCACCACCGGGTGAAGAACAATCTGCAGACGGTGGCGGCCCTGCTGCGGTTGCAGGCGCGCCGGATGACCGAGCCGGCCGCTCGTGCGGCCCTCGAGGAGTCGGTCCGGCGGGTCGCCTCGATCGCCGTCGTCCACGACACGCTGGCCGGTAGCCGCGAGGACGTCGTCGACGTGGACGACGTCCTCGACAAGGTCCTGCCGATGTTGGGGGACCTGACCTCCATCGGGCCGGCCGCGCGCACCCGGCGCACCGGGACCTTCGGGGAGCTGCCGGCCGCAGCCGCCACTCCGTTGGTCTTGGCGGTCACGGAGCTGTTGCACAACGCCGCCGAGCACGCCTTCCCCGACGGTGAGCCCGGCAGCATCGAGCTGGTCGCCGAGCGGGACGGCGAGGACCTCGTCGTACGCGTGCGCGACAACGGACAGGGCCTTCCGGAGGGTTTCGACCCGGCGGGCAGCGAGGGGCTCGGGCTGCAGATCGTCCGCACGCTGGTCACGAGCGAGCTCGGCGGCACTCTGTTGATGACCAGTCCACCCACCGGAGCCGCCGCCGACCAGGCGGGTACCGAGGCCGTCCTCACGCTGCCGGACGCCGGCCTGCCGCGGCGCTAGCCCGGAGGAGGTGTCGCGCCGAGTGGGCCCGGAGGGTCCGCGCAGGCGCGACTCAACGGCTCCACGGAGCTGGGGGACGGCTCTTGGCCGCGGTGTCGTCCGGAGGACGACGGTGTCATCGCGGTGTCGTCCGGTAGGACGACAGATGACATAGCAACGAGGCCGGCCCGGGAGATCCCGGACCGGCCTCGAGGCGATCGGTTGATGCGGTCGTGCGGGGCGCCGCGGGGGAGGACCCCCGGTGCGGTGGTGCTCCGGCTCAGGCGGTGTGCACCCGAGTACGGGCCTGACGGCGCTTCAGTGCGCGTCGCTCGTCCTCGGAGAGCCCACCCCAGACGCCGGAGTCCTGGCCCGAGCGCAGGGCCCAGTCCAGGCAGGACTCCACCACAGGGCAGCGGCGGCACACGGCCTTGGCCTGCTCGATCTGCACGACTGCCGGGCCGGTCGTCCCGATCGGGAAGAACAGCTCCGGATCCTCGTCCCGGCAGAGCGCGCGGTGGCGCCAGTCCATGGCGGTGTACTCCTCGGTGTCGTCTACGTTGGTCGATCAGTCGCCGGCCTCGGACCGCGGTGCAGGGCCGACACCGGTTGCCCAGCGCTTTGGCTCAGCGACTGCTTGCTTTGTTACCGGCAAGTTGCGTTCTCTTGCGATGTTTTCACGAGAAACGCGCGTGTCAAGCAGATCCAGGTCGTCGTGCGACCCCGCGTGAGCAAGCTCACCACGGGCGTGCTAGGCCCGCCACTCGGCGGAACCACACGCCGCGCCCGACCGTTGACAACGGCATCTCCGACGTGCCTGAGGGAGCCCGCAGGGCGTGGTGGGGAAACTCAGGCCACGACGCGGAGAGCGGCCGGCACGTGTCGGACGCGCAGCCCGGTCGCGGTGCCCAGGTGGTCGCCGTCGACCTGCCAGCCCTGCGGCCGGACCGCGGTCAACGACAGCTCCTCCAGGTCGTGCCATCGGTGCACGCCCCGGCCGCGCGCGTCGGGCTCGCGGGCGAGGGTCTGCCGCACCGTGTGCAGCATCCGGACCGCTCCCATCCGGCCCATCGCGAACACGTCCAGGCCGGTGTCGAACGAGGCCTCGGGCGAGGGATTCACGGGGCGGGCGCCCAGGTAGGTCCACGGGCTCACGTTGGAGATCAGGCAGAGGAACAGCTCCTCCAGCGGCGGCTCCCCCGGGACGTGCAGGGTCATGGCCGGGCGGCGCCGCTCCCGCCCGAGCAGGAAGGCACCGGTGGCCTCCTTGACGTAGAGGGCACCGGTCGAGCGCCGCCCGGCCGCGCGCCGGGCCTCCACGCGGGCGATGACCTCCGCGTCGAAGCCCAGTCCGGCGGCGAAGACGAACCAGCGCGGAGCGGTCCACTCGTCGTGCGCGACGGCGTCGGCAGCGGCCGTCACCGCAGCGGCCGCCGGTGCGGTGCCGCTCACCGGCGCACTGCTCGTTCCCGTGGCGCTGGCCGTGCCGAGGGAGACCATGCGGGTCCGGCCGGCCCGCAGCGAGGCCAGGATCTCCGCCGTCGCCTCGAGGGGGTCGCGGGAACGGCCGAGGGCGCGGGAGAAGACGTTGGTCGATCCACCCGGGACGACGGCGAGCATCGGCAGGTTCGGCGCCGGACCGTTCCTGAGCAGCCCGTTGACGACCTCGTTCACCGTGCCGTCGCCCCCCACGGAGATCACGAGGTCCATGCCCTCGGTGACCGCCCGCGCGCCGAGTTCCTGGGCATGCCCGCGGTGCGCGGTCTCGACGACGTCCAGCTTCAGCTCGCCGGCGAGGGCACCCACCAGGACATCGCGCATCGTGGCGCTCGTGGTCGTGGCCGCAGGGTTGACCACCACGAGCGCTCGCATGAACGCCAGGCTAACCACGGACCCCACGGATCCGCGGGAGGAAGGGACCTGGAGCGAGCCAGGCACGGCGGGACGTCCGCGTAATCTCGGCAGCGTGACCGAGTCCAGCGGCGCGTCGAGCCAGCCGTCCCGCCGGGTGCTGGACCGGCTGTTCGGTGCCACGGCCGAGCCGTCGGCCCCGCGCCCACCACGTCCGCGGACCGAGGCCCCACGGTCGCTGCGGTGGGCCGCCGTCGTCGTCGGCATCGAGGCAGGCGCGATCGCTCTGGGGGCGGTCGTCCTGCTCTACCTGACGCTCACCAGCGACGCCGCCAGCCTCTCCCGAGCCGTGGCGGAGGTCGTGCTCGTGGCCGCCGGCGCTGCGGTGCTCGGTGCCGCAGCCATCGGCCTCTGGCGGGTCGCGGGATGGGCCCGAGGGCCGGTCATCGCTCTCCAGCTGCTGCTGGCCGCCCTGGCCTACACGACCGCGTTCGAGGCCGGGCAGCCGCTGATCGGACTGCCGGTGCTCGCCCTGGTGGCCGCAGAGCTCTACCTGCTCGCCACACCCGAGGCCCGGCTGGCCTACCTGGAGCGTTGAGGCCCCCTTCAGAGGCCCGCCCCGCGCGTGCGAGGGGTGGGGGAAGGGGGCAATGCCGGTGACTTAGAGCCCCCGCCAGTAGGTCAGCGGACGCGTGGTGATCGCGGTCGGGTGTCCCATCGGTAGCGGCGCCAGGCTTCCCGCAGGAGCGCACG
>NZ_FZNO01000017.1 GCF_900188025.1 Blastococcus mobilis | reverse complement strand
GCACCGCCGCCGCGCCCGCGCCGAGGACCGCATCCGCTGCGCCAAGGACACCGGGCTTTCCAACCTGCCGCTGCACGACTTCGCGCAGAACCAGAGCTGGTGCGCCGTGGTCGCCCTCGCCTGCGATCTGCTCGCCTGGATGCAGACCCTCGCCCTGACCGGTCACCAAGCCCGCCGCTGGGAACCCAAACGGCTGCGCCTGCGGCTGTTCCCCATCCCGGCCCGGCACGCCCGCACCAGCCGCCGCCGGCTGCTGCACCTCGCCGCGACGGCCCCGTTCACCGAGCTCGCCCTCGACGCGCTCAACGCCCTGGCCCGGCGGATCAGCCCGCCACAGGCCACCTCCGGCTGATCCGCCGGCCACCCGTCCCGACGACCCGCGGAACCGGCCGGCGAGTGGAACCGGCGCCCCACCGGAGCGACCTCGGGCGAACCGTCACACCCACATGCCAACCTCACGCCCACGCGGGGCAAGAACCCCGACGACGAGCTAAATGATCATGCCTATGAAAGATCCAGGCTAGCCACATGATGACGTCTTGCGCGTTGGTTCGGCCAACAAAGGGAATGGGCCTGATGAGGCCGCTGCTGGTGACAGGGATCCCGGCACTTCCTGTCTAACTGCGACGGACCGCTAGCACCCTCGGCGGGATTGTTTGGCCGCCGCACTGAAAGGCCTTGCGCGGGCAGCGCGCCAGAGGATCGTTGTTTCCGGCCCGCGCTTTCCAGGCCACCTCCCAAGGGAAGAGTCGCCATGTCTGACATAACTTTCCGTGTCGTCGACACGTCAGCAATCCCGGAGGAATTGGCGAAGGCTATGCAGCCCATTGTTTTGAAGTGGGAAACGGCTGCCCTCCAGGTCGCTGCCGCCCATGACCCTCAGCGACCGCAGAAGTGGCCCGGGGGCTCCGTCGAGGAGCTGCTAGACCAGCGGTTCAAGCAGTTTCCAGCGATCACCAAGACGCGAGCGGAGTCGAAGGCCGACGCGGTTCTCACGTCGGCCAGATTCTCCAGGCGAGCCGAGCGTCTCCTCGGCGTGGACATACGCAGCGCCATCACCACGCCAGCGGTGGCGCCGACCGTCAAGTTCGGCGGGGATGAACTCAAGAGGTTGGCGGACTTCAACGACAAACTCGCTGCCGCTGCCAAGGGCGCCCGGCCGGATGGCGATGCCGGAGCGATAACGTGGGACAAGCTCAGCTTGCAGTTCATCAGGGTCGCGTGCATCGACGAGACCAACGGCTTGTTCGGCACGGAGAAGGGCTCAGATGAGATCAGCATTGGTGGCGCTCTTCTAGACACTGATGGTCGCACCAACAAGGTTTCACCGGTAGATCTCGGCGGGAGTTGGGACGACGGCGACGTGAGGGATTTCAAACCGCCGAAGTCGATCCTCGGATACAGCATGCGGGGCGGACTGACTTTTCCTCGCAATATATTCATAACGCTCTTGCTCGTAGAGCGCGACGGCAATGGCATGCAGGAAATCATCAATAAGATAGTGGCGAAGGTGGCCGAGGAGGCGAAGCAGAGCCTGACCGCGTTGCTGGCAGGTGCCGTAGGTGCCGCGGTGGGCGGGCCGGTTGGGGCGCTGATCGGGTTGGCTGTGGGCTACGCCGTCGACAAGATCATCGATAAGATCCTGCATCTGTGGGACGATGTGGCCTTTATTCCGAAGACAATCGAAGCGCTAATTCCCTCGCGGCAATCCATGTTCAGAGGCTCCCAAACGAGTTCATCTTCAGTTGTCCGATTCCGTGGGCCTGGTGAATACGCTTGTCGCTACCAATTGCAGTTGAGTGAGATGACCTAAGCTTCAACGGCGAACTCCATCCCGGCTTCGCGGTCGACTTGATCGAGGAGGGGCATCCACTACCGTTAATAGCGAGCTCCGGGTTGCGTGAATAGTGTGGCATAACGCCTAGCCCGGATCTTTCATAGGCATGATCATTTAGCTCGTCGTCGGGGTTCTTGCCCCGCGTGGGCGTGAGGTTGGCATGTGGGTGTGACGGTTCGCCCGAGGTCGCTCGGGTGGGCGCCGGTTCCACTCGCCGGCCGGTTCCGCGGGTCGTCGGGACGGGTGGCCGGCGGATCAGCCGGAGGCGGCCTGTGGCGGGCTGATCCGCCGGGCCAGGGCGTTGAGCGCGTCGAGGGCGAGCTCGGTGAACGGGGCCGTCGCGGCGAGGTGCAGCAGCCGGCGGCGGCTGGTGCGGGCGTGCCGGGCCGGGATGGAGAACAGCCGCAGGCGCAGCCGTTTGGGTTCCCAGCGGCGGGCTTGGTGACCGGTCAGGGCGAGGGTCTGCATCCAGGTGAGCAGATCGCAGGCAGGCGACCACGGCGCACCAGATCTGGTTCTGCGCGAAGTCGTGCAGCGGCAGGTTGGAAAGCCCGGTGTCCTTGGCGCAGCGGATGCGGTCCTCGGCGCGGGCGCGGCGGCGGTGCTGCAGCTCGAGGTCGGCCAGCTGGCCCCGGGTGGTGTTGGTGACGAACGCGGTGATCCGCATGCCGTCGACGTCGGTGATCCGCAGCTGCGCGCCCGGATGTGGGCGCTCCTTGCGCACGATCAACCGCATGCCCGGCGGCCAGGTCGAGAGGTCGAACAGCTCAGTGGCCTCGGCGACGAACGCCCCCGCGCGGGGCTGGCCGTCGGCGTCGTAGGCCGGCTCCCACGCGGTGTCGGGGATGTTGGCCAGCGTCTGCTGGATCGAGGCCAGGTCGCCGGGCAGGGAGAACCCGACCGAGTAGGACAGCCGGCGGCGGGTCAGCCAGGCCAGCAGCTCGTGGGTGCCGCCGGCACCGTCGATGCGGACCAGCACCTTCTTGCCCCGGGAATGCCCGCCCGGCAGCTGCGCGAGCGCGGCCCGGATGACCGCCTTGTGGTCGGCCACGGTGTTGGATCCGGCGTTGCCCGCGCGCAGCAGGAACGCCAGCGGCTCACCGGTGCCCTCGGCCCCGTGATCGACGAACGCCCACAGCGGATGGTGTCCGAACCCGCGCTTGAACGTCGGCGCCGCGGCTTCCTTCTCCGAGTGCGCGGTGACCAGGGTGGCGTCGACGTCGATCACCAGCGGTGCCGAGGCGTTCGCGCCGTGCCCAGGGGCGTGTTGACCGGCCAGCCGCCAGGCTTTCTCCCGGGCAGCGGCGCGGGCGGCGGCGATCGCCGCCAGCGCGGCCGGGGCGTCCGCGGCGAGGGTGTCGACCAGCCGGGACACCGTCGGGTCCGACGCCACCGGGCCGAACAGCTCCGGTGCGGCGCGCAACTGGCCGATGTCGGCCAGGCAGTCCCCGCCGATCGCCAAGGCGACGGCCAGGTCCAGCAGCACCTTGCCCGGTCGATGCCGAGCCAACGGCCGCTGCCACGGCCCCAGCGCTTGGGTCAGGGCCGAGGTCAGACCGACCGTCTCGGCGGTACGCAGCAGCAGTACCGCGCCGGCGTTCGGCACCACGCTCGCGCCGTGCCCGTCGACGACCAGAGGCGGGTAGAGCCCAGTAGTCTTCTTCACCAGAAAGGTGCTCCCGGCTCCGCGTTGATCAGGACCTAGACAACCCAGATCCTCGCAGGTCAGGAGCAGCTTTCGCGTTCCCGATCAGCCTCAACCGATCACGCGGCGTGGAGGGTCGGGAGCTGGCGCGGTGGCAGCTTTCCGGCGGTAGGACTCGGTGCCACGATGACCGGGGCGGTTTCCCGCCGGGTCGTTCTTCGCCGTGTCCGTGGCCGGGCTGCTCCGTTTCCAGCTCCCGCCCGTCAAACCGTGCGTGCGGTTCTCCCGCACACGGCTTACCGACGTCGTTCACCGCCGGCATTCGGTGTCACCCGCCAGGCCCGGAAGGGTCTGGGTGCGGCGACGGTTCCGTCAAGGTTGATCAGGCCGAGCTGGTTGGTCGAGGAGTAGGCGATCACCGACCATCCGAAGGCTCGGCTGCGGCGATGGCGCTTGCTGATCACCAGCGCCAGCCGCATCCGCAGGTATCACCTGATCTTGTCGAAGTGCCGGGACGAGTTGCCGTATCGGAAGTACGCGGCCCAGCCGCGGACGAACCGGTTGACGTTCGCCACGATCACTTCGACGGGTAGCAGCAGCTTGGACCGGTCGGTGAGTTCCCGAATCCGGTCGCGGGCGTGCTGCATGGCCTTGCTCGTGGGCCAGCGGGCCAGGAAGGTGACGTGCTTGCCGGTGCGCCGCCCGTCGCTTTCGACCAGCCGGTGGTGGAAACCGAGGAAGTCCAGCCCCTCACCGCCGACGGTCAGCTGCACGATGCGGGTCTTGGCCGCCTTCGGCTCCAGGCCGAGGTCGGCCAGCAGGGCTCTCAGCCGCGCGAGCGCGGCCTCGGCCTGGGCGCGTGACACGCACATCACCACCACGTCATCGGCGTACCGGACCAGCACACCGTGCTGCCGCTCGTCCCATGCCCGGTCCAGCCGGTGCAGGTAGACGTTGGCCAGCAGCGGGGAGAGCACCCCGCCCTGCGGCGTGCCGGTGACCGGACGCCGGACCTCACCGTCGTGCATGACCCCCGCGCGCAGCATCACGCGCAGCAGCTTCACCACGGCCTGGTCACAGACGCGTTCGGCAACAGCCTGCATCAACTTCTCGTGCGGAATCGCCTCGAAGCAGTTGGCGATGTCCGTCTCGACCACCCACCGGCGGCCCCGCCAGGACTCATCGATGAGTACCTGCAGGGCGTCGTGCGCTGCCCGCCTGGGTCGGAACCCGAACGAGCAGTCGAGCATGTCGGCCTCGAAGATCGGCTCGAGCACGATCTTCGCCGCTGCCTGCACGACCCGGTCTCCCACCGTCGGGATCGACAGCGGGCGCCGCTCTCGGCCGCCGGGCTTGGGAATGAACACCCGGCGCGCCGGTTGCGGACGCCACCTGCCCTCCTTCAGGTCGGTGGCCAGCTCGTCGAGCAACCGGGACACCCCGTACTGCTCGACCTCGGCGATGGTCTTGCCGTCGATACCTGCCGCGCCGCTGTTGCGGCGCACCTGGACCCACGCCCGCTGCAGAACGTCTCTGCGATAGACCTTGTCTGCCAGCGCGTGGAACCGACGCCCGGGATCGGCCTTGGCCGCCCGGTAAAGCGTGTGCTGCAAGGCACGGACCGAGTCCGAAGTGGACTCCTGCGCGGCGGGTCTAGCCGAAACGGCACTCACCGGGCCACCTCCTTGACGAGCACAACGCCTCGACGAAGCGGCGGCCCTTCCCTCACCGGCGGTTGTGTTGTCCGCTCGGCTCAATCGGTACTACGGCCGCCTCCGACGCCCACCCGGCGCACCACCCACTTCCCGGCGTGAACCGGTTATAGGGCGTGCCGCTCCGGTGACAAGCTCGCAGGTCACCGGGCCGGGGAGGGCCTCCCCAGTTCCCGCCGTCACTATCTGAACGTTCCACGCCCCATACGCCGGAGGGTTCCTGACGGCTGCGATCCAGGATCTTCACCGCGTCCGTGGCCTTCGCCGTGATTTCAGCGGCTCGGCTCCCCCTGCTCCCACCCTCCTGGGCAGGACCTCTAACGACGCTGCAGACTTCGCGTGATGCTGCGGACCGTCCAGTCGCTCCCCCTTGCAGGGCTTTCGACACTGGGCTCCGACCCGGCCCGTTTCCAGACCGAGCCGCCAGTCTGCTACCGGGCCTCCTGGCAGCTACCCGGACCGGACTTCCACCGGCAAGCGACGACGAGCACGAACACGACGATCACCTCGTCACCTCACGAGGTCACCCCCTGTTCTGCTGGGCGCACGAAATCCCCGGGCTAGCAGCTGTACCGCCGTCACCTCGGAACCGTGCTGCGGTCCTCGTCCTCCAGCCGGGACGGTGCGACCTCGAGCGGCGAGGGCTCGTCGTCGTCCACGTCGTGGAACGAGTCGATCGCCGTCCGCTGGGCCCGCCGGCGGTCGATGACGCGGGCCATCTGGATGGCGAGCTCGAACAGCACGATCATCGGTGCTGCCATCACGAGCATCGTGAACGGATCCTGGGTCGGGGTGACGAACGCCGCGAAGAGCACCGTCAGGAAGAAGATCCAGCGACGGGCACCCGAGAGCGCGGCGTGCGAGAGGACGCCGACGAGATTCAGCGCCACGGCGATCAGAGGCAGCTCGAAGGACAGCCCGAATGCCAACAGCAGCGAGATGACGAAGCCGATGTAGTCCTGCGCAGTCAGGGCGATCAGGACTCCCTCACCGGCCAGGCCCAGCAGGAGGCGGAGCCCGGTGGCGAGCGAGGCATAGGCCAGCGCGGCACCGAGAGCGAACAAGGTAGTCGAGCCGGCCACGAAGGCGACGCCGTAACGCTTCTCCGCTCGCCGCAGTCCGGGGGTGAGGAAGCGCCACAGCTGAAAGAGCCAGAACGGCGCCGAGAGGACGACGCCCACGATCGCGCTGATCTTCAGACGGATGAGGGCGCCACCGAACACGTCGGTGACCAGGAGCTCGCAGCCGCCTTCACTTCCGCCGTAGCGAAGCTCGTCAGGGAGGCTGCAGTAGGGCGCCCTGATGAATTCGCCGAGCCCGTGGTCGTACCACCAGAACGCCAGTGCGGTCCCGGCGAGCACGTACAGCAGCGAGACGCCGACCCGGTTGCGCAGCTCGGTGAGGTGCTCGACGAGGGACATGCTGCCCTGCGGGTCGCGGATCTCCCGTCGCCGACGAAGGCGGCCGATCCTCACGGTTCCCACGACGGGGTCAGCGGGCGGCGTCGGGCAGCACCGTCCGCGCCTCGGGCCTGCTCTCGGGGGCGCCCACCGGCGGCGCCACGACCTCACCGTGCAGTGCGGCCGGCTCCTGGGCCTCGCGGCGGTCGTCGTCCTTCATGCCCTTCATCTCGCCCTTGAAGATGCGGAGCGAGCGGCCGAGCGAGCGGGAAGCGTCGGGCAACTTCTTGTAGCCGAAGAGCAGAAGGATGGCCAGCACGATCAGGCCGATCTCGAGCGGTCCCAGGTTCATCAGGTTCTCCTCGTGGTCCGTGGTCCGTGGTCAGGGGTTGGTCGGATGGCGGGGGTCAGCGGACGGGTCGCCCACCGGGGGCGTCGTCGCCCAGAAGGTGCCGGCGCACCAGCTCGCGGGGCTGGTACTGGCGGAGATCGAGATCGCTCAGCCGACCGAGGTCCTCCCCGAGGCTCTCGTCGAGCGTGCTCCGCACGCCCGTCATGGCCCCACGCAGGCGTTTCAGGCCGGACGCGGACTCGCGGGCCAGGTCCGGCAGACGCTCAGGTCCGAAGATGAACAGTGCGGCCAGTGCGAGCACGACGATCTCGCCCCAGCCGATCGAGTTGAACACGGCCACTCCATCGCGGTCGGGCGTCGGTGGTCCCGCGGGTGTCCCCGGCGCCGGGTGGCACCGGGGACACCTGGGCAGAGGGTCGCTCGGGTCAGAGCGCGCCCTTCTCCCACGGGCCGCGGATCGCGAAGCTGACCCCCGGGGTCTGGATATTGACGAACATGACCTCGCCGTCGGGGCTGAAGCAGGCGCCGGCGAACTCGTTGTTGGCCTCCGGGCCCACGATGCTGTTCCGCGCGAAGTCGAAGATCTCGCCCCGCTCGTTGAGGCCGCGGACGTACTGGTCGCCGCCGCCGTCCTCGCACAGCACCAGGCCGCCCCGGGGGCTGACGGTGATGTTGTCGGGGGCGTCGAGGAGCTCGGGCGAGGGCGACTCGAACACCAGGATCAGCTGCCCGCCGGAGCGGCCCCGCGGCCGGTACTCCCACACCTGGCCGCAGCGGGCGTCGCCGCCGCTGGTCGCGTTGAAGAAGATGCTGCCGCCGTCGTACCAGCAGCCCTCCAGCCGGGCGAAGGCGGCGCCGCCCTTGGCCCAGCCCTGGTTGAAGACCGACTCGCTGGTGATGACCTCGGGGTCCGGGTCGTCGATGGTGACCCACTCGACCGGCATCGGGTTGCCGACCCGGTCGCTGTGGCCCTCGTAGGTCTTCAGCTGCGGCTGGGTCTTCACCGCGAGCATCTGCAGCTGCCCGCCGGCGCCGAGGTTGCCCGGCTCGTTCGGGATGAAGCGGTAGAAGCCCGAGGTGTTCCCGCTGTCCTCGGTCTCGTAGACGATGCCGGTGGCCGGGTCGACGGCCACCGCCTCGTGCACGAACCGGCCCATCGCGGTGTACGGCTGGGGGTCGTCGACCGGTCCGCCGTCGGCCGGCACCTCGAAGACGTACCCGTGCTTCCGCGTGAACGACGGGTTGTTCTCGGGGCCGTTCACCGTCTCCTCGCAGCTGAGCCACGTGCCCCACGGGGTGGGCCCGCCCGCGCAGTTGACCGACGTGCCGCCCAGGCTGATGAAGCTGTCGAGCAACCGCAGCGACCGCGTGTCGAAGGTCAGCGTGGTGGTGCCACCGGCCGCCCGCGGGTCGTAGGCGTCCTCGGGGTCCCCGATGACCGTGCTGTTGTACTGGTTGTACGCGCCGTGGATCTCGTCGGGGTCCTGCCGCACATCGGTGGGTGAGTAGCCCTGCTCGTGGTTGCGCACGAGGCGGACGATGCCGTCGGTGGAGGTGGGGAAGGCGGCCATGCCGTCGTGGCGGCCCGGGGTGGGCCGGCCGTCGCTGCCGTGGGTGGGCAGGTTGAGCTGCCGCTCGGCATTCAGCCGCGTCGCGTACACCGCGTTGTGCCCGAACGACGCGTACTCGAAGCCAGCGGGCAGATGCAGCAGGGGCAGGCCGGTGGTCTTGTCGGACGTGGGCTGGAGCGGGCCGTAACCGCCGTTGTCCGGCGCCTGCACCTGCTGACCACGGCGGCCGGGGGCGGCGAGGGCCCCGTGCGCGGTCAAGGCATGCGTACCGCCGGCCAGCAGGGTGCCGGCCGTGACGACGGCGCCGCGCTGCAGGAACTTCCGGCGATCAAGGGAGGATGTCACGAAGCGCTCTCCTTGCGAGGGTCTTGTCTGGGACGGACCGCTCCGACGCTAAGGAGCGCGAGAGTCCGGCAGTCGGCCGTCGCACGAAGCTCCGGGAAACGCTCGTCTCCGCGTGCGGCACGGTGTTCCAGCGGCGTTCACGTGAGAGCCGTTCCGGCTCCTTACCGTCCGGCGCAGGGCCCGATCGACACAGGGAGCACGATGACCGCCCCACTCCTCACCCCCACGGGACAGTCCTGCACCGCCACCGCGCCAGGGGTGCCTGAACACCCTGCGTCCACCGGCCGGGCGCATGGAGGTGGCACGCGCGTCCTGGTCGTCTTCGCCAGCCGGCACGGGGCCACGAGAGAGATCGCCGCCGCCCTCGCCCGGCAGCTGCCCATGACCGACGCGGCCGGGCAGTGCGCGCTGTCGGTGCATCTCGCGCCGGTGCAGCAGCACCCCGACCCGGCCGCCTTCGACGCGGTCGTCCTCGGCAGCCCCGTCTACGGCCGTCGATGGCTGACGCCGGCCGTCAGATACGCCGAGGCCACCGCTGGGGCCCTCGGTCGGCGGCCGACGTGGCTGTTCTCCAGCGGGGTGGCGGACCAAGCCGTCGACACATCGATCGACGGCGATGACGGCCGGCGGGTGGGTGCATCGATCGGCTCGCGCGACCACCGGTTCTTTCCCGGCCGGCTGGAGGGTCGTCTGCTATCCGCCGTCGAGCGCCGGCTCCTGACTGGAAGGCCGGCGCCGGCGGGCGACCACCGCGACTGGGCGGCAGTCTCTGCGTGGGCCGAGGAGATCGCGTCCGGTCTCGCTGCGGCGCGGACCCGAACGACTCGGCACGAGGTGGCGTGAGCCGTGACCGCCATGAGCAGCCACGTACGGGCGTCGTAACGGTGGGCAGCAAAGTTATTCTTCTGGGTCAGGGGCATTCTTCGATCGGCCGGCGCGGCTCCCGGTCATGTCCTGGTCCGCCGTTGCCGCCGGGCTCGACGACGAGCCGTGTGCGCCCCCACGAGAAGCGGCGGTAGCACCGCGACGACGGGAACCAGGAACGGCGCGAGCCCGCTGAGCCAGAGCCAGCTGGGGCTCAGCAGGGCGGCTCCCGTCGTTCCGGCGGCCACGGCCAGCGACGCCACGACCAGCACTGTCACAGCCCTGTCATCCTCGGCGCCGGACCGGTCACCACGAGATTCCGGTGCGGCCCCCTCGTCGACGGTCATCACGGCCCCCGCCACGACGGCAAGCAGCACGGCCACCAGCAGCAGTACCCCTCCCACGAGCATCTCCACGGTCAGCTACTCGGCAGCCGGCCCTTCCCGTAATCGGCCCACAGGGCACCGTGCGGCAGCTGTTCACCGACCGGTCTGCTGCCGGACAGACGGGCGTTCTCGCCACGGTCGCGCCAGCCGCCGTACTGCCCTGGAGGATCATCGGGGGTTCCCGGGCTCGTGCCGAGCAGGCGGCTGCCGGACGAGCGGCACCGGTTCTTCGGCTCCGGCGAGCCCGCAGCAGACTGGATGGAAAGGACTGCCAGCGTGACCCAGCCTCCCCGTTTCCGTGCCTGCGAGGGGCAGCAGGGCGAACGCATCGACCTCCGCCAGTGGCGGCTCGCGGCGCTGCCCGACGAGAGTTCCGACGAGGACTGGGACGACGACCGGGACCTGCTCGGTCCGGACGGGCAACGGGTGGAGACCTGGCGGGAGGGCTATCCGTACCCGGAGCGGATGCAGCGCCGGGAATACGAGGTCGCCAAGAGGCGACTGCAGATCGAGCTGCTGAAACTGCAGGGTTGGGTCAAGGAGACAGGTCAGAAGCTCGTGATCGTCTTCGAGGGTCGTGACGCAGCCGGCAAGGGCGGCACCATCAAGCGGTTCACCCAGCACCTCAACCCGCGCGGCGCCCGGGTGGTGGCGCTGGACAAGCCCTCGGAGCGCGAGCGGACCCAGTGGTACTTCCAGCGCTACGTCCAGCACCTCCCCGCCGGCGGAGAGATCGTGCTGTTCGACCGGTCCTGGTACAACCGGGCCGGCGTCGAGAGGGTGATGGGCTACGCGACCACCGAGGAGTACGAACGGTTCCTCCGGCAGGCCCCCCTGTTCGAGAAGATGCTGGTGCAGAGCGACATCCACCTGATCAAGCTCTGGTTCTCGGTGTCGCGCGGAGAGCAGCGCAGCCGGTTCATCGTGCGGCAGATCGACCCCGTCCGGCAGTGGAAGCTCTCCCCCACCGACCTGGCGTCCCTCGACAAATGGGACGAGTACACCGAGGCGAAGGAGACGATGTTCCTGCACACGGACACCGCCGACGCGCCCTGGACGGTGATCAAGAGCAACGACAAGAAGCGCGGTCGACTCGAGGCGATGCGACACGTCCTGTCCCGCCTGGACTACACCGACAAGGACCCTGAGATCGTCGGCGTCCCCGATCCGCTGATCGTCGGATCGGCCGCCGACGTCCTGGACGACGACCCCATCGCCGCCGAGCCGCTGACCCGTTGACGCGGAGCGCCCCGGCCGCTCGTCGGGGACGGGCAGCCGGGGCGCACGTGTCGTCAGGGTCCGCTGGACCGTCAGAGCATCAGGCGGTCAGGCTCCGGATGCTGCTGACCACCGTCAGCGCCAGGCGACGGGTGAGCCGCAGGCCCTGATCGGCCAGGGCGTAGGTGGTCTCGATGACCTCCTCCGGACGCAGCAGCGCAGCCGGCACGACATTCCGCACGACGACCGCCACCCCTTCGACCATGCCCGTGACGGCGTCCTCACCGCGGCGGGTCGCCCACGCCAACTGCTCGCGCGCCTGCTGCTGCTCCTGCCTACGCAGCTCGGTGAGCAACTCCACCCGGGCTGACCGCCGGAGCTCCTGGACGCGCTCGTCGCCGACGGGACCGCCGTCCCGCGCCTCGGCCAGCACGTCGGAGGCGGCGAGCCGCCGCGCATCCTCGTCTGCGGCCTCCCTGGTCTCGGCCAGCTCCGCGAAGCCCTCGGCCCCCGCCTCGCTGCGCTCGTCCTGCCCCCCGCCGGACTCGCCGTCGCGGCGCCCCTTCGCGTTCGTCGCCTGCGAGACGGGCTTGCTGGTGTTCGCCGGTGCCGTCATGTCTCCTCCTGCGCTCGGTGGCTGGTGCAGGCCCGAGCGTCCGCGCCGCACGTGAACGCCCGGAGGAGCTCCGACGCACAGAACGCGATCTGCACTCCAACACCGAACGCGTCGAGGTACAGCGCAGCCAGCGGTGCAGGGGCTCACGCCCCCCGGCACTCCAGGCGGCGTACGAGCCCGCTCCACTTGCTGTGCCCGCACCTCCCCGAGCGCGTGCGCGCGCCCGTACAGGAACGCGGCACCGCTGCTGGTGGTGTGCAAGCCAGGTCACGCAACCGCTCGCGGATGAGCACGGAGTCCTGGTGCCCACCCAGCGCCTCCTGGACCGCCTCCATCGCCTCCGCGACGGCATCGGCGTCCTCTCCGAGGACGCGGGCCACCGACTCGCTCGCGGAGCGGGCCTGCTTGGCCGCCTGCGGGCGCCGTGGAGCAGTTCCTCCCGCTCAACGCCGGCAGAGCTGCCCGCCCCGACCGTCTGTCGCAACCTCGCCGGCACGGACTTCGACGAACGCCCCAGCCGGAGCCGGACCTCGGCACGGGTACCGGTTCCGGCCGGGACCGCCGGATGCCGGCCGCGTCGTACCGCCGGTGCGCCGACCGCGCGCTGCCCTCCTCGGCGCGCGGCCTGCCGCGGACCGGCACCCTTCACCCGCCGTTCCGGTGCACGTCGCAACCGCCTCCTGGCGTCGGCGGAACCCGGCGGTCACGGCGCGACACCGCATCACCGGGGAGAACGGTCCAGCCGGTCGCGCGGCCGCCCGACCCGCCGTCCTTTACCGTTATCGGACCGTTATGGAAAGAGCGCCACGCCGCCATTCACCGTCCCGATGTGACCTGTCCCACCCGGTGTGCGCAAGGCCTCAGTACGCGTTCACCATCCGTTCACCGAGCATCGGGGGACCGGCCACCCGCGCTGCCTAGCTTCCTTCTCGTCGGTCCAACCACGCCCGGAAGCGATCCGGGCACTGTCGAGAGGCATTGTGTTGAAGCTCAGCACCAAGAGCCGCGCCACCACGCTGTCCGTGGCGCTCGCCGGCACCCTCGCGCTCAGCGCGTGCGGCGCCTCGAACGAGGCGGACAACGCCGGTGGGGGCGGCGGTGAGAGTGGCGGCCTGAGCGGCACCCTCGTCGGCGCCGGGTCCAGCGCGATGCAGGCCGCGATGCAGGGATTCATCGCCGGCTACTCCTCGGTCCAGCCCGACGTCACGGTGAACTACGACCCGGTCGGCTCGGGCGGTGGCCGTGAGCAGTTCCTGGCGGGTGGCACCGACTTCGCCGGCACCGACGCCTACCTCGACGACGAGGAGCTTGCGCAGGCCGAGGAGCGCTGCGGCAGTTCGGGTGTCTTCGAGCTGCCGAACTACATCTCGCCGATCGCGGTGATCTACAACCTCGACGGCGTCGACGAGCTCAACCTGTCGCCCGAGACGCTGGCCGGCATCTTCAACCAGCAGATCACCAACTGGAACGACCCCGCGATCGCGGCGGACAACCCGGACGCGACGCTGCCCGACCAGGCGATCACCCCGGTGAACCGCAGCGACGAGTCCGGCACCACGGAGAACTTCGTCGAGTACCTGTCGGCCGCGGCCGGCGAGGCGTGGCCGCACGAGGTCAGCGGTGACTGGCCGGTGGCCGGTGGCGAGGCCGCGCAGGGCACCTCCGGCGTGGTGAGCGCGGTCAGCGGTGGTCAGGGCACCATCGGGTATGCCGACCTGAGCCAGGCCGGTGACCTCGGCGTCGCCAACATCGGTGTCGGGGAGGAGTTCGTCGCTCCCTCTCCGGAGGCAGCGGCTGCCGTGGTCGAGAACTCGGACCGCGTGGAGGACCGGCCCGAGTACAGCTTCGCCGTCGACCTCAACCGCGACACCACCGGCTCGGGTGAGTACCCGATCGTGCTGATCAGCTACCACGTCGGCTGCGTCGAGTACGAGGACCAGGAAACCGCCGACCTCGTCAAGGACTTCATGTCCTACGTCGTCAGCGAGGAGGGCCAGCAGGCCGCGGCCGAGGCCTCTGGTTCGGCGCCGATCTCCGAGGGTCTGCGCGAGCAGGCCCAGACCGCCATCGACGCGATCACGGCAGCGGCCTGACCGCCCGGTGATCTCGCACTCCCTCGCGGCAGCCCGGGACGTCCCGCGACGTCCCGGGCTGTCGCACGGGCGCCGGCACCGTACGAACGCCCCGGCAGCCCTTCTCCGCACACAGCAGATGGAGCAGCGGTGACGACCACCAGCGCCCCCACGGAGCCGCCCGTGCAGCGCCCCGTCCGCCGCATCGGCGACCGGGTCTTCTCGGGCGGCGCCCGCATCGCGGGCATCCTGATCCTCATCGTCCTGGCCGGCGTCGGGGCCTTCCTCGTCGTCGAGTCGCTCCCGGCGATCACGGCGTCCCCGGAGGACGTGCCGGGCGAGGGCGGCCTGGCCGCCTACATCGCGCCGCTGATCTTCGGGACGCTGCTGTCGGCTCTCATCGCCCTGCTCGTCGCCACCCCGCTGGCCGTCGCGATCGCCCTGTTCATCACCTTCTACGCCCCGCGGCGCATCGCCCAGCCACTGGGCTACGTCGTCGACCTGCTCGCCGCGATCCCGAGCATCGTGTACGGCTTCTGGGGCATCGCGTGGCTGGCGCCCCAGATGGTGCCGTTCTACGAGTGGCTGGAGGAGAACCTCGGGTTCATCCCGCTGTTCGCGGGGCCCGTCTCGACCACCGGCCGCACGATGCTCACCGCCGGGCTGGTTCTCGCGATCATGATCCTCCCCATCATCAGCGCGCTCGCTCGTGAGGTGTTCGGCCAGACACCGGCGCTGCACCGGGAGGCGGCCCTCGCCCTCGGCGCCACGCGCTGGGAGATGATCCGCATGGCGGTCCTTCCCTACGGACGCTCCGGCGTCATCGGCGGCGCGATGCTCGGCCTGGGCCGCGCCCTCGGCGAGACGATGGCCATCGCCCTGGTGCTCTCCGTGTCCGGCGGGATCACGTTCAACCTGATCAGCAGTGGCAACCCGTCCACGATCGCGGCCAACATCGCGCTGGAGTTCCCCGAGTCCTCCGGCCTCGACGTCAACACGCTCATCGCCAGTGGCCTCGCCCTGTTCCTGATCACGCTGCTGGTCAACACGCTGGCGCGCTGGATCGTCAACCGCCGCGCCGACTTCTCCGGAGCCAACTGATGAGCCAGACGACGGCTGCCCCGCCGGACGCGCCGGCACCCACCGGCATCCCCCGCGCCGGACGGCTCCCCCGCTGGGCTCCGTACGCCTGCTTCGCGGCCGGTGCCGGTGCCGCCGTCCTGCTCGGGCTGCTCACCTCGCTCAACCCCGCGACGTTCGTGATCTACACCGTCGTCCTGGGGACGATCGCCCTGTACGTGGCGTCCCGCCGCGTGGAAGGCTCCCGCCGGGCCATCGACCGGCTGGTCACCTGCCTGGTGGTGAGCGCTTTCGGCATCGCGATGGTGCCGCTGATCTCGCTCGTCATCGAAGTCCTCAGCCAGGGCCTCGAGCGCCTGGACGGCGAATTCTTCAGTTCCTCCCTCGTCGGGGTCGTGGGCGAGGGCGGCGGCGCCTACCACGCGCTCATGGGCACGCTGATCGTCACCGGCCTGACCACGCTCATCTCGGTGCCGATCGGGCTGATGACCGCGATCTACCTCGTCGAGTACGGCACCGGACGGCTGAAGCGGTCGATCACCTTCATGGTGGACGTGATGACCGGCATCCCGTCGATCGTCGCGGGCCTGTTCGCCTACGCGCTGTTCGCCTCGTTCCTCGGTCCCGGCATCCGGCTCGGCATCGTCGGCGCGGTCGCCCTGTCGGTGCTGATGATCCCGGTCGTCGTCCGCTCGGCCGAGGAGGTCCTCAAACTCGTGCCGAACGAGTTGCGCGAGGCCTCGTACGCCCTCGGCGTGCCGAAGTGGCGCACGATCGTGAAGGTCGTGATCCCGACCGCGATCGCCGGCCTCGGCACCGGCATCACGCTGGCGATCGCCCGCGTGGTCGGCGAGACCGCACCCTTGCTGGTCACCGTCGGCATCACCAACGCGACGAACTTCGACCCGTTCGACGGCCGCATGGCCACGCTGCCGGTGTACGCGTACTACCAGCTCACCCAGCCCGGCGTCCCGCCCCAGTTCGCGATCGACCGCGCGTGGACAGCGGCGCTCCTCCTGATCATCCTGGTCATGGGCCTGAACCTCGTCGCCCGCTTGATCAGTCGCTTCTTCGCCCCCAAGACCGGTCGCTGACCGGGGAACCCTGGAGAACCTGTCGTGGCCAAGCGCATCGACGTCTCGGACCTGAACATCTACTACGGCAACTTCCGCGCGGTGGAGGGCGTCACCGTCTCCATCGAGCCGCGCAGCGTCACCGCGCTCATCGGCCCGTCGGGGTGCGGCAAGTCCACCTTCCTGCGCTCGCTCAACCGGATGCACGAGGTGCTGCCGGGCGCCCGGGTCGAGGGCAAGGTCGTCATGGACGGCCAGGACCTCTACGGCGCCGACGTCGACCCGGTCGACGTCCGCCGGCAGATCGGCATGGTCTTCCAGCGGCCCAACCCGTTCCCGACGATGTCGATCTACGACAACGTCGCGGCCGGCCTCCGGCTGAACAACAAGAAGATGAAGAAGAGCGAGCTCGACGACCTCGTCGAGCGGTCGCTGCGCGGCGCCAACCTCTGGAACGAGGTCAAGGACCGGCTCGACCGGCCCGGCTCAGGCTTGTCCGGCGGCCAGCAGCAGCGGCTGTGCATCGCCCGCGCGATCGCGGTCGAGCCCGACGTCCTGCTGATGGACGAGCCCTGCTCGGCACTGGACCCGATCTCCACGCTGGCGATCGAGGACCTGATGACCGAGCTCAAGGACAAGTACACGATCGTGATCGTCACGCACAACATGCAGCAGGCGGCGCGGGTGAGCGAGCAGACCGGGTTCTTCAACCTCAACGGGGTCGGCCAGCCCGGCCGGCTCATCGAGTTCAACCCGACCGAGAAGATCTTCAGCAACCCCGACGAGCGCGCGACGGAGGACTACATCTCCGGCCGCTTCGGCTGAGCCGCTCAGCGCGGGGTGTCCGGCCCGATCTCTCGCGGGTCGGGCGTCCGGAACGGCGTACCCGTGTCCGCGCGGTCGGCCGCGCCGGCCTCGTCCGGCTGCGGGTCATCGCCGGGCAGCACGTCCGGCTCCTCGCCGCCGATGCCGAAGCCCTGTGACGGCGGCGGAGCGCCGGCTCCCGGATCGGCTGCGGGGATCCCCTCGTCGGACGGATCGGCACTGAACGGGGGCGGCATCATCGACATGACCCGCCCCTACCCCGCCACGTGCCCTTCAGACGACGCGCGGATGAACGGAGCGGGTCCCTTCCCCGCTCAGCAGCTGACCGGCGTGGGCTCGCTCGCCTCCGGCGCCACCATGGTGTCGGCCGGCACGTCCTCGACCACCGGCCCGCCGATCGTCACCGGCACCACCGTCGAGTAACCGGGGCCGATGACCAGCTGCACCGTGTCGCCGATGGCGTCGCTGGGCTGCAGCACCGCACCGGGCACCGCGGCGGCCACGGTCCGGGCCTGCTCCAGGACGTCGGGGCCGTACCGGACGACGCTCTCGCTCACCGTTCCGGACTCGTTGCCCACGGCGCCGACCGTGAAGCCCTGCTCCTGCATGAGATCTGCGACGGTGCGGGCCAGACCCGCCGTCCCGGTCCCGTTGAGCACGTCGACCTCCACCGACGACGGCGGCACGGTCAGCGCCGTGCCTCCACCGGGAACACCCGGCTGTGCCACCTCCGGAGCGGGTGGAGCGTCCTCGGCAGGCGTCTCGTCGGCCGGCGCGGTCGACTCCTCCGGGCCGATCGTGAACTCCTCGGGGACCGCCGTGCCCTCGATGACGGCGTCGAACAACTCGCGGGTACCTGCTCCGTCGAGCAGCACGTAGGCCTGGTCCGTGCCGGCCGGCACGTAGCCCACCTCCGCCACCGGCAGGCTCGCTCGCTGCACCGCGTCGCCGGACAGGTCACCGAGGCTGCCGGCCAGCCCCTGGAGGTCGCCGAGCGTCGTCTGCTGGTCGACGGTGAGGGCCTCGGCGGCCCGGTTGAGGAAGCCGTTCAGGGCCAGCGGATCGACCAGCGTGCTCGTCGACATGGCCGCCCGGAGCGTGGAGGTGAGCAGGCGTTGCGCCCGCTCGGCGACGGCGGTCCCGGTGACGTCCGTACCGCTGTCCCCTGGCTGCAGGTACCCGGCCGCGGCCGCGCCGGTGAGCTCGGAGAAACCGGCGGGCAGGGGTGTTGCGGCGGCCGCCGTCGCCTGCGACGGGACGACACAGACCGGGACGCCGCCGAGTGCATCGACCATCCCCGGCAGGCCGGCGAGGTCGACGCCCAGGTAGTGGTCGATACGCAGACCGGACAGCTGCTGGACGGCCCGGACCATGCACGCGGGGCCGCCCTCGAGCAGCGACGTCGCGAATGCCTCCGTGGCGGGGCTGCGCAGGGAGCCGTCCGGGGTGCGGCACGTGGGGGTGTCCACCAGCGCCGTGGGCGGGAAGCTGACCAGCACGGCGCGGTCGCCCTCGGCCGACACCGACGCCAGCAGCGTGGCGATCGACGCCGCGCCGGTCTGCCCAGGCACGCCGCTGCCGACGACCAGGTAGGTCTCGTCACCGGCCTGCAGCGCGGGCGCCAGGATCTCCGGCCCGTCGACGGCCAGGGCGTCGATCCGGTCGATCTTCTGGTCCACGTAGAAGTAGAGACCCAGGTGGTACAGCAGCACCACGCCCACGACCGCACCGAGCGCCAGCAGGGCCCGGGTCAGCCGTCGCCGACCGGGGCCGGCCGGTGGGCGTTCCGGTGCTGGACGGCGTCGGCGGGGCCGGTCGCGGTCGGCCTGTTCCGGGGGTGGGAAGCGACCCGGCAACGGGGGGACGGGACCGCTCCGGCGGGAGGGGCGACTGTCGGGCTCCCAGGACGCCGGCGGGCGGGCGGGCACGGGGACCGGGGGCAGCCCGGCCTGGGCCGTGGACTGCGCGGCGGCAGGCACCGGGGGCAGCCCAGCGCGGCGCGCGGCCGCCCCACCGTCCGGCACGGGGGGCAGCCCGTTGCGGACGGCGGGGGGCACGTCGTCCGGCGCGCTGAGTGCGGGGTGCTCCACGCGACGGGCCGCCCGGCGTCGGCCGACGGCGCTGCCCTGGCGGGCGAGCAACTGCTCGACGGTGACCGGCGCACCGGCACCCTGCTCGGCCTCCCGGCCGCGGCGGGTCCGTTCGGGAACGCCACGGGGGACGCCTGATCCATCCGCGTCCCGCGTCGGCTGTTCCCCCACCGGTGTCGACACCCTCTTGTCGTCGTCCCTGCCCGTCGATGCCTGCTGGCGACGATACGGGGGGGAGGGACGGGGACAGCGCCGGACGCGCGGCACCGGGACCGTCCAGCAGCCGGGACCGGCACAACCGAATAGTGCGCTGTCGGTCAGCTGCGTAGCGTGGCCCGGGTGAGACTGCCCTCGGTGCCGGGTCCCTCCGATCTCCTCCACGCCGTCGGGGGTGTGCGCGACGGCGTGGCCGACGCGCTGGACCTGCTGCCCCGGGTGGGGGCCGCGGTGGGTCACATGGAGGCACTGCTCGGCCGGGTGTCGGGGCTGCTCGACCGTGTGGACTCCGTCGTCGACCGTGTGGACTCCGTCGTCGACCGCGTCGACGAGGAGATCTCCCGCGTGGAGGCCACCCGCGCTCGTGCCGACGAGGCCATCGCGAGCGTCAGCCGCACCCAAGCCAAAGCCGACGAAGCGATCACAGGCGTCAGCCGCACCCAAGCCAAAGCCGACGAAGCGATCACAGGCGTCAGCCGCACCCAAGCCAAAGCCGACGAAGCGATCACAGGCGTCAGCCGCACCCAAGCCAAAGCCGACGAAGCGATCACAGGCGTCAGCCGCACCCAAGCCAAAGCCGACGAAGCGATCACAGGCGTCAGCCGCACCCAGGCCAAAGCCGACGAAGCGATCACAGGCGTCAGCCGCACCCAGGCCAAAGCCGACGAAGCGATCACAGGCGTCAGCCGCACCCAGGCCAAGGCCGACGAGGCCATCGAGCTGGTGGGTAGGACGACGTCCCGTGCGGACGGCATCGTCACGCAGACCGAGGGACTCGTCGGACGCATGGAGCCGCTGCTCGGGGACTACCAGCCGGCACTCGCCGCGCTCGCCCCGTCGATCCAGCGGCTGGCGGCGACCTTCGATCCCTCCGAGGTCGAGGCGCTGGTCACGCTGATCGATCGGTTGCCGCGCCTGGTGACGCACCTCGACGAGGACATCCTGCCGGTGCTGCAGACCCTCGGGACCGTCGGCACCGACGTCCACGACCTGGTGGACACCGTCCAGGACATGCGGCAGCTCGTGAAGGGCTTCCCTGGCTCCCGGCTCTTCCGTCGCCGCGGGGCGGAGGAGATCGCCGAGGACGACGCCCGGGAGGACGAGGCGCGGGCGGGCGCCGGCACCTGAGCCGACGCCCGCCCGAGCCTGCCCTCCCTCAGGTCTCGGTCGGGTACCCGAGGGCCCGAGCCACGTCCCCGATCCGCTCGAAGGTCTCCCCTTCGGGCAACCGCTCGAGTTCGGCGACGACCGCGTCGGGGGCACGGTGGTCGCGTGCGGCCTCCACGAGGTCGTCGCGCGTCCCCGGGAAGGGTTCCCGGGTCAGCCAGCGGGCGAGCTCGGCGCGGGCGACGACGGCGTCCTCGGTCATGCCCACCGGCACTCCGCCCACCAGCGTCCCGGCCGGATCGGCGGTGATGTCCGGGTCGCCTTCGGCAACCGGCTCCACCTCGCGCCACTCCTCCGATCGCGTCGCGCGCTCGGCCTTCAACATGCCCTGGATCTCGTGCTCGAGCTCCTCGTCGACCCGCGGGCTGTGCTTCGTGCTGCGCGCGGACGTTCCGGCGAACTGGTCTCCGGACTCGGTCACTGTGTCTCCTTCGGTGTCGGGCCCGGCCGGTGCCGGGCCATCGGTGCAGTCCCGGTCAGGGACGGGCGGCCGAGCTCGTCACTTCTCGTGCAGCGCCTCGGGCCGGTGCACGGCGGTGCGACCGCTCTTCTCGCTGCGCACCTCGTACTGCGGCTCGTCCTCACTGGCGCGGACGGTCCGCCCGGAAGCCTCGGTGTCCGAGGTGATCTTCCGTTCGACCGTGCCCCCCGCCTCGCTCCCATGGCTTTTCCAGGTGACCCGGTCACCCGTCGAGAATTCGTCGTCCGATGCCTCGGCCATGTCCGTCCTCCTGTCGTGGACCGTGCTGCCCGTGCCGTGCCCGGCGGTGCCACCGCACACACATCGCCCGTCGCCGGCCCAGGTTCACCCGATCGGGAACAGACCTCACTCGTAGGAGCCGTGGCACGAGGCCGTTCGTCACGTAGCGTGGACCCCGACGGGCACCGATCCGTATCGCCGCTGGTCCGAGCCGCCTCGCGACCACGCAGCGTGACCATCGAAATCCGTCCTCGATCGCCGGCCCGGTCGACTCCATTCCCCCGGAGTCGGCCGGGTCGGCCCGTTTAGGCTGGACTCTCGTGACCATCGGACCCGCCTCGGACGGCCTGCGCCCGGTCGACGTCCTGACCGTCGTCTCCGTCGCGGACGTGACTCCCTCGGTCCGCCGGGTGACCCTCTCGGGCACCGAGGCGGCCGTCGCGGCCGCCGGTCCGACGATCTCCCTGCTGGTCCCCCGGGTAGGCGATGCGGCGCCGCGCTGGCCACGGGTCGCCAAGGACGGCCGCATCGTGTGGCCGGACGGCGCGCACGGGGTGAGCCTGCGCAGCTACACGGCCCGCCGGCAGGACCCGCTCGCCGGACTGGTCGAGATCGACTTCGTGCTGCACGGCGACGGTCCGGCGGCCACCTGGGCCGCGGGGGCCGTACCGGGGGCCTCACTGGCCGTGGCGGGCGCCGGCATGCTCGGGGAGCGGCCCGCCGGGCACCTGCTGCTGGCCGGCGACGAGACCGCACTGCCGGCGATCAGCCGGATCCTGGCGGAGGCGTCTCCGGCCACCGTCGGCGTCGCGCTCGTCGAGGTCGCAGGTCCCGAGGAGGAGCAGCCACTACCGGCGCCTGCCGGGGTCACCGTCCGCTGGCTGCACCGTGGGGGCACGGCCCCGGGCGACAGCACCCTGCTCGCCGATGCGGTGGCGACCCTCGACCGTCCCGACGGTGACGACGTCTTCGCGTGGGTGGCGGCCGAGTCCGGCGCCGTCCGGGCCATCCGGGCGGACCTCCGCGGCCGCTGGGGGCTCAGCCGGGCACAGCACCACGCCATCGGCTACTGGCGCCGCGGCCGCGCGATGTCCCCCGCGGGCTGACGGCCCCAGCGAGTTCACAGGTAGCGTCCAGACCGACCGAAGCGGGGGACGCCATCCTCGGGATATGACGACGGCACCCGCTCGCCCGACCGGAGGAACCGTGGCCGGTATCGCGAACACCCGCAGCACTCCGGAGGCCCGGCTCCTCGTCGTGGACGACGAGCCCAACATCCGCGAGCTGCTGTCGGCGAGCCTGCGGTACGCCGGGTTCGAGGTCGCCACCGCCGCCGACGGGCAGCAGGCGCTCGCGCTGGCCGAGTCCTTCCGGCCGGACCTGCTGGTCCTCGACGTCATGATGCCCGGGCTGGACGGCTTCGGCGTCGTCCGCCGGCTGCGCCAGTCCGGCCGGCACACGCCGGTCCTCTTCCTCACCGCCCGCGACGCCGCGGAGGACAAGGTGTCCGGGTTGACCCTGGGTGGCGACGACTACGTCACCAAGCCCTTCAGCCTGGACGAGGTGATCGCTCGCATCCGGGCGGTCCTGCGGCGCACCGCCGGTGCGCAGCAGGCGGCGGAGGCACCCCGGCTGACCTTCGCCGACATCGAGCTCGACGAGGAGAGCCACGAGGTCATCAAGGCCGGCACGGTGATCAGCCTGTCGCCCACCGAGTTCAAGCTGCTCCGGTACCTCATGGCCAACGCCGGCCGCGTCCTGTCGAAGGCGCAGATCCTCGACCACGTGTGGAACTACGACTTCAACGGCGAGGCCAACGTCGTCGAGTCCTACATCTCCTACCTGCGCCGCAAGGTGGACACCACCGAGCCGCGTCTGCTGCACACCATCCGCGGGGTCGGTTACACCCTCCGGCTGCCGCGCGGATCGTGACGCGAGGAGCGCCGGCGGCCCGCGGTCGCGCACCGGTGACGACGTGAGGCCTCCCGTCGACCCACCGGTCGGCACCGCGGTCCACCGGGGATCACGGGTCCCGCTCCGGGTCACCCTCGTCGCCCTGCTGGTCGCCCTGGTGGCCGTGGGTCTGGCGGCCACCGGCCTGGCGGCGACGTCGCTGCTGCGCACCTACCTCATCGAGCAGCAGGACGCCCAGCTCCGCGTCGCGGCACAGAACCTCGCGGGTGACCCGTGGCGGCTGCTGGGCCCGTGCGACGACGGCACCGGCGGCGTGCCGTCCAACGACTACCTCGGCTGCCTCGCGCCCGGTGCGGAGGAGGCAACGGTCATCTGGGGGCCGACGAGGGACATCGGACGGATGCCGGACACCTCGCGGATCGGCGACCGACTCCACCGGGACGGGGTCGAGGGCCACCTGCGGGCATTCACCGTGGCCTCGCAGGACCGGACCACGAGCTGGCGGATGGCCACGGTGGAGCTCCCCCGCGGCTACACCGGGCTGATCGCCGTCGACCTCGAGGGCGACGAGAAGGTCATCCACCGGTTGGTGGCCATCGAGCTGGTGGTCGGGCTGATCGTCCTGACCCTGCTGGGCGCGGCCGGGTACGTGCTGGTCCGCAACAGTCTTCGTCCGCTGACCGAGGTGGAGCAGACCGCACGGGCCATCGCCGGGGGCGACCTCTCCCGTCGAGTCCCGGTGGGCGACGAACGCACCGAGGTGGGGCGTCTCTCCCTCGCCATCAACGGGATGCTGTCGCGCATCGAGACCGCCTTCCGCGCCCAGCAGGCCTCCGAGGAGCAGGCCCGCGGCTCCGAGAACCGGATGCGCCGCTTCGTCGCCGACGCCAGCCACGAGCTGCGCACTCCCCTGACCTCCATCCGCGGCTTCGCCGAGCTCTACCGCCAGGGCGCGGTGCGCTCCGAGGAGGACGTGCGGCGGCTGATGGAGCGCATCGAGGCCGAGGGTGCCCGCATGGGGCTGCTGGTGGAGGACCTCCTGCTGCTGGCCCGGATGGACCAGCAGCGCCCGCTCACCTTCTCGCCGGTCGATCTCGCCGCCGTCGCCGGCGACGCCGTGCACGACGCGAAGGCGGTCCAGCCGGAGCGGCCGATCTCCCTGCACCTGGACGAGTCGCTCGCCGACGTGCCCGTCGTGACGGGGGACGAGGGCAGGCTGCGCCAGGTGGTCGGCAACCTGGTCACCAATGCGCTGACCCACACTCCACCGGACGCCCGCGTGACCGTGACGGTCGCCCAGGCGGCCGACGACCCGGACGTGCTCGTCCTGAAGGTGGCCGACGAGGGCCCGGGCATGGCTCCGGCCGACGCCGGGCGGGCGTTCGAGCGCTTCTACCGGGCGGACGCCTCGCGCACCCGGAGCGCCGGCGGCACCGGGCTCGGCCTGGCCATCGTCTCCTCGCTGGTGGCCGCGCACGGCGGCTCGGTGGAGCTCGCCACGGCGCCGGGCGAGGGGGTGGTGGTCACCGTCCGGCTGCCCCGGTCCGGCCCGCCACGGGCCCCGTCCGACGGGGGTGCCGAGGAGGCGGTCTAGCCGTCCTGTCACGATCCGGACGTGACCAACGACGACACGGGGACGCCGAACGGCGGCGCGACCATCCCCGACGCCGAACCGCTCGCCGCCGCGGCCGACCTCGGGAGGGCGCTGCGCGAGCTGATCGAGGTCTCGGTGACCACGACGGTCCCCGCCGCCGAGGTCCGTGCCGCCGCCGAGCTGGTCCGCCAGGTGACCGAGCGACTCGCCGTCGCCCGCCGGCCGGCCTCCCAGCTGCCCGCCCTCGACGACCTCACGACCGGCCGCCGGGTCTTCAATCCCGTGACCGGCGCCGGCAGCGCGCTGGCCCCGCCCCTGGTCGTCCGTCGCGAGGGGGACGGCGTCGTCGGCGAGGCCACCCTGGGCGTGGCCTACGAGGGGCCGCCCAGCTTCGTGCACGGCGGCATGAGCGCACTGCTCATGGACCAGCTGCTCGGCTCCGCCGCCGCGGCGGCGGGCCTCTGGGGCATGACCGCCCATCTGGAGCTCGACTACCGCGGCCCGCTGCCCCTCGAGACGAAGCTGGTGTTCCACGCCCGGGTCGCGGAGAACACCGGCCGCAAGTCCGTGATCACCGGAACCATCGCCCTGGCCGAGGCCCCGGACCGGAGCCTCGTCGAGGCGCGCGGGGTCTTCGTCATGCCCCGCACGGAGAAGCTCGAGGCCTATTTCGGCGCGATCACGGACGCCTCCGGGAGGCACAGCCCACCCCGCCGTCCCAGCGACGCCACCGCCCTCGAACAGGACTGACGAGGTGCCCGCGGACGTCACGGTCGCCGAGCGCGCCGCCCGCGCGGCCGCCGGCGTCCTGCTGCGGCTGCGTGGCGGGGAGCTCACCGGGCGCCCGCTCGGTGATGCCGGCGACGCCGCGGCGCAGCAGGCGATCCTGGAGGTCCTGGCGGCCGAGCGACCGGACGACGTCGTCTTCAGCGAGGAGGCCGTCGACGACCGGCGACGGCTGGCGGTCGACCGGGTCTGGATCGTCGACCCGCTCGACGGCACCCGCGAGTACGGCGAGCCGGGGCGGCAGGACTGGGCGGTGCACGTCGCACTCTGGGTCGCGGGCGAGCTCGCCGCCGCGGCCGTGGCGCTGCCGGCGCTGGGCGAGGTGTTGCTGACCGACCCCGCGCCGGCCCTTCCGCCCACCGGTGACGGACCGGTCCGGGTCGCGGTCAGCCGGACCCGCCCGCCGGCTGAGGCCGACACGGTCGCCGCGGCCCTCGGAGGGCAGCTGGTGCCGCTGGGCTCGGCCGGCTACAAGACGGTCGCGGTGGTCCGGGGCGAGGTCGACGCCTACGTGCACGCCGGCGGCATGTACCAGTGGGACTCCGCCGCGCCCGTCGCCGTCGCCCGCGCGGCCGGGCTGACCACCTGCCGACTGGACGGCTCGCCGCTGGTCTACAACGCCTCCGATCCGCGGCTGCCCGACCTGGTGGTGTGCCGCCCGGAACTGGCCACACGGGTCCTGGCCGCGGTGCGGTCTGCGTCATAGCGGACACTGGTCGGGAATCCACACCAGACCGATGGAGTTGGTCGTCATGGCCGAGTCCTGCCGTCGATCCCCGGAGCGCTGCGCAATGAGCGAGCTCGCGAGCTCATCCACGAACCGAGCACCCCAGGGCACGACGCCTCCCAACGCCGGCGAGGGAGCCTCGTGATCACCCCTGACTACCGGCTGAGTCAGCTGGAGACGCTGGAGGCGGAGTCGATCCACGTCATCCGCGAGGTCGTCGCCGAACTCGAACGGCCCGTGCTGCTCTTCTCGGGCGGCAAGGACTCCATCGTGATGCTGGAGCTGGCCCGCAAGGCGTTCGCGCCGGCCCGCATCCCCTTCCCGGTCATGCACGTGGACACCGGACTGAACTTCCCCGACGTGCTGGAGTTTCGCGACAAGCGGGTCGCCGAGCTCGGCGTCGAGCTGATCGTCGCGTCGGTGCCCGACGCGATCGCCGCCGGCACGGTGAAGGAGGAGCCCAACGGCTCCCGCAACCGGATCCAGACCCCGGTGCTGCTCGACGCGGTCGAGGAGCACGGCTTCACCGCGCTGTTCGGCGGTGCCCGCCGGGACGAGGACAAGGCGCGGGCCAAGGAGCGGGTGTTCTCCTTCCGCGACGAGTTCGGCCAGTGGGACCCGAAGAACCAGCGCCCCGAGATCTGGGACCTCTACAACGGCCGGATCCACCTCGGCGAGTCGATCCGCGTCTTCCCGCTGTCGAACTGGACCGAGCTCGACATCTGGCAGTACATCTCCCGCGAGGACATCGCGATCCCGCCGCTGTACCTCGCGCAGGAGCGCGACGTCGTCGAGCGGCAGGGGATGCTCTACGCGGTCAACGAGTTCATCCGCCCGCGCGACGGTGAGCAGGTGCGCCGCGAGACCGTCCGCTACCGCACCGTGGGCGACGCGAACCTGACCGCCGCCGTGCTGTCGCAGGCCGCCACCGTCGAGGAGGTCATCGCCGAGATCGCGGTGACCCGCATGACCGAGCGCGGCGCCACCCGCGGCGACGACAAGGTCAGCGACGCCGCCATGGAGGACCGGAAGAAGGAGGGGTACTTCTGATGGTCGCTCCGGAGAGCACGACCGGGACCCACGCGGCGGGCGCCGCCCGGCCCGGCATCCACCCCGAGCCGCCGATCGACGTCCACTCGCCCGTCGCCGAGCAGGCGCACGACCTCGCGGTGGCGCGCAAGGACATCCTGCGCATCGCCACGGCGGGCTCCGTGGACGACGGCAAGAGCACGCTCATCGGCCGGCTGCTCTACGACAGCAAGGCCGTCTTCGAGGACCAGTACGAGGCGGTGGAGCGGGCCAGCAAGGGCGACTACGTCGACCTCGCGCTGCTCACCGACGGCCTGCGTGCCGAGCGCGAGCAGGGCATCACCATCGACGTCGCCTACCGGTACTTCAGCACCCCGCGGCGCACGTTCATCCTCGCCGACACCCCCGGGCACGTGCAGTACACGCGCAACATGGTCACCGGCGCCTCGACCGCGGACCTCGCGGTCGTGCTGGTCGACGCCCGGAAGGGAATGCTCGAGCAGAGCCGCCGGCACGCCTTCCTCGCCTCCCTGCTGCGGGTGCCGCACCTCGTCGTCGCGGTCAACAAGATGGACCTGGTCGGCTGGTCGGAGGAGACCTACGAGGCCATCCGGGACGAGTTCACCGCCTTCGCCGTCAAGCTGAACGTCCCCGATCTCACCGTCGTCCCGATCTCGGCCCTGCACGGCGACAACGTCGTCAGCCGGTCGGCGAACACCCCCTGGTACGAGGGCTCCTCGCTGCTGCACCACCTCGAGCACGTGTACGTGGCCAGCGACCGCAACCTCGTCGACGCCCGCTTCCCCGTCCAGTACGTCGTCCGGCCCCAGTCGGACGCCCACCACGACTACCGGGGCTACGCGGGCACGGTCGCCAGTGGCGTGCTGCGGCCCGGCGACGAGGTCCAGGTGCTACCCAGCGGGCTGACGACGACGATCGCCGGCATCGACGGGCCGCGGGGCCCGGTCGAGGAGGCGTACGCGCCCATGGCGGTGAGCATCCGGCTGACCGACGACCTCGACGTCTCCCGGGGCGACCTCGTCTGCCGCCCGGCCAACGCCCCGCAGGTCACCCAGGACCTCGACGCACTCGTCTGCTGGATGACCGACGAGCCGCTCCGGCCCCGTCAGCGCATCGCCGTCAAGCACACGACCCGCACGGTGCGCGGAATGGTCAAGGAGCTGCAGTACCGGCTCGACGTGAACACGCTGCACCGGGACCCGGACGCCGGCGAGCTCGGGCTCAACGACATCGGCCGGGTCCGGATCCGGACCACCCAGCCGCTGTTCGTCGACGACTACGCGCGCAACCGCGTCACCGGCCGCTTCATCCTGATCGACGAGGCCACCAACGCCACCGTCGGCGCCGGGATGCTCACCGCGGCCGGCTGAACCGGGAGTCAGCTCTCCGCCGCACTGGACGGGTCCTCCGTCGCTGCGACCGTGCCCAGCCGCAGCGGGCTGGCGACCGAGCGTGCCGCGATGGAGACGGGCGAGGGAGGCACCCCCGTCCACGCGGACATCACGCACGAGACGGCGTATCCGCAGACGCGGCCCTGGCACCACCCCATCCCGGGGCGGGCGAGCAGCTTCGCCGAGCGTGCGTCGTCCGCCCCGAGCGGGAGCGCCGACCGCAAGCGGCCGACGGTCACCTCCTCGCACCGGCAGACCACCGTGTCCTCGGTCAGCCGGTCGATCCAGCCCGTGGGCACCGGGTGCGCGGCGTGCATGGCGGCGGCGAAGCGGCGCAGCGCGAGCCGGCGCCGCAGCAGGCGGCGGTCGGTCAGGGGTGTCCCGGCCGCCGCGGCGCCGGCGATCTCGCCCTCGACCACCGCGAGATCGGCTCCGCCGATCCCGCACGCCTCCCCGGCGACGAAGACTCCCTCCACGGAACTGCGCTGCTGGTCGTCGACCGTGCAGACCAGCGAACCGTCCACGTCGACGCGGGTGGCGCAGCCCAGGGCCATCGGGAGCTCCAGCTGCGGCGTGAAGCCCCACCCGACCGCCAGGACGTCGGCTGCCACGGTGGTCCGGCTGCCCGGCAGCACGCTGCCGTCAGCGGCGAGTCGGGCGACGGTGAGGCGCTCGAGGACCTGCTCCCCGTGAGCGGCCACCACCACGCTCCTCGTGCGCACCGGCACCCGGTGCCGTGCCAGGGTGCGGACGTACCCGGCGCCCTCCCCGAGCTTGGCGACGTTGCGCACGACGGCGCCGATGTGCCGGCCCCAGGCGAGCGGGGACGCCGCCTCGTGGACACCGGCGACCGTGGCGCCCGACTCGGCCAGCCCGGCCGCCACCGGGAGCAGGAACGGACCCGTCCCGGCGACGACGACGCGCCGGCCCGCCGTCACGGCGTGTCCCTTCAGGAGGGCCTGCACCCCGCCGGCGGTCATGACCCCGGGTAGGTCCCATCCGGGGAAGGGCACCTGGCGGTCGTAGGCGCCGGGCGCCAGTACCAGCCGGCGGCCGCGGATGCCCACCTCGCGTTCCTCGGCGCCGGTCCCGGTGATCGCGAGGACGACGAACGTGCCCTCCTCACGAGTCACCGTCCACACCTGGTGCCGGGGGAACCAGCCACCGGCCGCCTCGATCCCGCGCACCCGCTCGACGAGCCGCCGATACCTGGCGAGCCCGTGGTGCAGGGAGGCGACCGATCCCGCCAGCGCGTCGTCGGCCGGCTGCCGCCAGTACTGGCCGCCGGGCACCGCGGCGCCGTCCACCAGCGCGACATCGGCACCGAGCGCCGCGGCGCGCCCGGCGGCGGCCAGCCCGGCCGGACCGGCACCCACGACGACGACGTCGTGCACCCGGTCAGACCTCGAGGTGCCCATGGCCCGTCCCCTCCTGGCTCTCGACCTGCATGCCTGCTGCCGCCGGCTGGAGGCAGGCCCGTTCGTTCGGCCGCCCGTCCACCACCAGCAGGCAGTCGAAGCAGACGCCGATCCCGCAGAACAGCCCGCGCGGGCGGCCGTCCGCCCTGGTGGTTCGCCACGAGCGGACTCCCGCCGCCGTCAGCGCCGCCCCGAGGCTCTGACCCGACCGGAAGGCCACGGGGCGCCCGTCGAAGGTGAAGCTCTGCTCGGTCACGCGTCCTCCAGGACGAACCGCATCGGATCGAAGGCAGCGGGGTCCAGCTGCGGTGGGGCGCCGGTCAGCAGGTCGGCCACCAGCCGTCCCGTCGCCGGCGCCAGGCCGATCCCGGCCCCCTCGTGCCCGCAGGCATGGAGCAGACCGGGCACCCTCCGGTCGGACCCGATGACCGGCAGGTGGTCGGGGCAGTACGGACGGAACCCGCGGTAGCTACGCATCAGCCGCACCTGCGCCAGGAAGGGGAACAGGCGGACCGCTTGCGCCGCGAGACGGCGCAGCACCTCCACGGACAGGGTCTCGTCGAAACCCACCCGTTCACGGCTCGCTCCGATCAGCACCGTCCCGCCACGGGTTCCCTCGACGACGGCGGAGGTCTCCAGCCCTGCGTCGCCGGAGGCGACGTTGTCGACGTAGTCCGCCGAGTACACCTTGTGCCGGACCACCCGCGGCAGCGGCTCGGTCACGAGGATGAAGCCCCGACGGGGCAGCACCGGGACCGTGCCGCCGAGCCGCTCCCCGACCACCGCGCCCCACGTCCCCGCCGCGTTGACCACGGCCGCGGTCGGGTAGGTCGTCCGAGCCGTGCGCACGGCCGTGATCCGCCCGTCGGCACCCCGCAGTGCGCCGGTGACCTCCTCCCCGGTGACGACGCGCGCACCGAGGTCGCGGGCGGCGGCCAGCAGCGACGCGGCCGCCAGGACCGGCTGCACCTGCATGTCCTGCGGGTAGAACGCCCCGCCCGGCAGCCCGGCCGCGAGGTTGGGTTCGTGGTCGCGCAGGCGTTCGGAGGCAACCGGCTCGGCGATCACCCCGCCGGTCCCTTGGCCGGCGGCGAAGCTCCGGAGGGAGGACAGTCCGGCCTCGCTCGTCGCGACGACCAGTCCGCCCTTCTCCTCCAGCTCGTAGCGCTCCGCTCCGTGCTCGGCGGCCAGGTCCAGCCACAGCGACCGCGAGGCCAGTGCCAGGTCGAGCTCGGGACCGGGGCCCTTGTCCGAGACCAGGATGTTGCCCTCGCACCGGCTGGTGGTTCCTCCGCCGACGGAGCCACGGTCCAGGACGGTGATCGACAGGCCGGCACGCGCACCGAAGAAGGCACACGCGGCACCGATGATGCCGGCGCCGACCACCACCACGTCCGACCCCGGCTCAGCCATCGGAGCGCTCCAGCCACCGCCGGTGGACCAGTTCGGCCACGGCGAGGTCCTGCCACCCCATGCCGACGCTCTTGAAGACGGCGCCCCGGCCGTCCGGCGACATCCGGACCACGTTTCGCAGAGCCAGCAGGTCTGCCTGCGACACGTCGCCTGACGCCACCGCCTGGATCACGTCGCCGGCCTCCCGCAAGGCGACCGCGACGTCCTCCACCACCACCCGGCCGGCACGCCTCAGCGCCACCGCGTCCAGTTCGCGGGCCTCCGGTTCGTGGGATCCCACCGCCACGACACACGCGTGGGACGGAAGCATGCCTCCGTCGAAGAGCGGCGTCCGCGCGGTCGTCGCGCAGACCACGACGTCGGCCCTCGCCACGTCCTGAGCCGCTCCTACGCGTGCGACCAGGCCGGCGGTGGTCAGCCGCCCCACGAGCCGCTCCGCTCCGGCCCGCTGCCGCGCCACGACGACTACCTCGTCGATGGGCCGTACGGCGCGGATCGCCGCCACGTGCCCCCACGCCTGCGGGCCCGAGCCGAACACCACCATCCGGTGCGCCGCCGGGTCGGCGAGGTGATCGACGGCCACCGCGGACACCGCCGGCGTGCGCAGGGTGGTCAGCGCGGTGCCGTCCAGCAGGGCCGTGATGGTGAGGGTGGCCGGGTCGTAGAGGACGTACAGCGCCTGGATCCGCGGCAGGCCGCGGTCGGGATTGCCCGGCGCCACGGTGGCCAGCTTCACCCCGACGCCGGTGGGCGTCGTGCCCGGCATGAGGAGCAGCTGGCCGTGGGCCACGTCCGCGAACGACCGCGGGGGCGCGTCGGCCGGATCGAGGCCGTCCAGCAGGACGCGCTCGATGGCGGCGACGGCGTCCGGCCAGGGGGCCAGCCGGAACACCGTCGCCTCGTCCAGGTACGGCATGGTCGTGCTCAAGGTCCCTCCACGGTGACGGTGGCCGGGCCCGCCGCTTCCCCGGCGACGACGGCGGCGTGCCCGCCGTCGGGCAGCTCTGCCAGCTGGTCAGGGGCGAGCTCCGCGATCGGCATCGAGATGTCGTAGATCTCCCACGCGACCAGTGCGCCGACCACGAGGATGCCGTCGCGCGCGGCGAGCAGCAGCGCGGCCGGGGCCCGGCCGGATCGGATCAGCTCGGCCAGGACCGCGGCCGAGGAGCTGGACCCCCGGCCCGACGGCATCGCGAGGACCCGCCCGGTCACGCTGGCCCCGTGCTGGGGGTGATGGTGGTCCACGACCCGTCCGTCGTGGTCCACGCCACCCCAGAACGACAGCGGTGCGTCCAGTCGCAGCACCGCACCGGAGGCGTGGCCCGGATGCAGAGACCGTCCGGTCAGCACACCGGGGGAGTAGTCAGACCCAGACGTGCTCATCGCGCACCACCTCTCCCAGCCGGGCGGAGGCGACGCACTCGGCGAGGCTGCCGAGCACCGTGTCGATGCCGAGGTTGGCCGGGGCGTACCAGGCCCACTTCCCCGAGTTGGTCATCACCGTGCGCACGCCCGGGTCGAGGACGGGAGTGACGTAGGTGCACGTGTCGGTGACGATCCGGCCACCCGCTCGCTGCACCGTCCCGGCGTAGCCGAGTGCCTGCGCCTGCTGCAGCACACCGCGGCTGGTGGAGACGTACACGGCCACGGAGTCGGCGAAGGGCGGCCCCGCCTCCAGTTCAGCTGCGAGCTGGGCGAACTCGGCGAGGGAGAAGTGCGGGGTTCCGAGGCTCACCGCGTCCAGCCGGCCCGCGGTCACCGTGGTCAACCGGTCCCGGGCCTGACGCAGCTCGGCGGTGCTGACCGGCAGTAGCGGCGCACCGGGCCGCACGGCGGCGCCGAGGGTCGGCGCTTCCGGGGTGACGCCGACGACGTGGAACAGCGCCACGCCCCCCGCCGACGCGGCCGTGGCGCCCAGCGCCTTGAGCCGGTCCTCGGTCCGGCCGCCGTCGTCCAGGTCCCCCGGCAGTCCGGTGAGTGCCGCGACCCGCGTGCCCGCCACGTCCCCGAGCAGCGCGCCGATCGCCGGCCACACCGCGTCGTGCTCGAGCATGGCCGGGGAGACGCCCGAGAGATCGAGGACCAGCTCGGCCGTGCGCGCCTCCCGGCGGTGCAGCCCGGCGAACGGCACCCGGCCGGTGACCGCTGCGGCGAGGTCCAGGAAGTCTCCGTAGCGGTCGGTGCGGGCGCCGAGCACCGAGTTCACGAACGCGATGGCGTTGGACTCGGCCCAGGCGACGTGGCTGCCCTGTGCCGGCCGGTGCCCGGTCTGGTAGGGCGCGCACGACCAGGTGGGCTCGCAGCCCAACGCCACGTGGGCGTCCATCAGCCGCCGCCCGTTGCCCGCCAGCTCGGGATCGGCGCGCACCATTCCCGGGTGCAGCAGGTCCAGGGACCCCACGTTGAGCGTCGTACGGACCCGTACCCGCCCGCCGAGCTCCACCAGTCGTTCGGTGAACTCCAGACCGGCCGCACCGTGGTAGAGGCAGCCGTCACCGTGGGCCGACTCGATCGGGACCAGACGTTCGGCGCCCCCGGCGCGTGCCACCCCCACGATCAGCCGCATGCACAGCGCGACCGCCGGGCCCTGGTCGCCGGCGAGCATGCCCTGCTCCTCGGCGGTCAGGTCGGGCGCCGCAGACGTCATCGGGCGCCGTCGCCACCGAAGGGCAGTGGCCCCGGGCTGGGCGCCAGCGTGACCGTGTGCAGCGACGTGTAGAAATCCTGCGCTGCCTTGCCCTGCTCGCGCATCCCCACGCTGGAGGCCTTCTCTCCGCCGAAGGGCAGGTAGAAGTCCACCCCGGTGGTGGGAGCGTTGACCTTCACCAGCCCCGCTTCCAGGGCGTCGGAGACGGCCAGCGCAACCGAGAGGTCCCGGGTGTAGACGCCGGCCGCCAGTCCCTGCTCCACCCGGTTGGCCACGTGGACGGCCTCGTCCAGGGTGTCGGCGGTGTGCAGCGTGGTGATCGGCCCGAACACCTCCTCGCAGGAGAGCGGGTGGTCCAGCGGGACCTGGTCGAGCACGGCCGGCCCGATGAACCAGCCGTCGCGATCGAGCCTCCGACCGCCGGTCAGGAGCCGGCCCCCGGCGGCGACGGCCGCGCCGGCCGCATCCGTCACCCGGTCCCGCGCGTTCTCCTCGATGAGCGGCCCGACCGCGGTCGCCGCGTCAGCGGGATCCCCCACCACCATCGCCTCGACGGCAGCCACCAGCGCGTCGCGGAACGGCGCCGGGTCGCCGACGACGACGACGCGCTTGGTGGCCGTGCACTTCTGGCCGGCGAAGCCCATGGCCGCGGCCGCGATCTGCCCGGCGGTGGCGGCCAGGTCGGCGTCCGGCAGCACGATCGCCGGGTTCTGCCCGCCCATCTCCGCCTGCACGGGCACCCCCCGGTCGACGGCGGCGGCGGCCACCCTGCGGCCGACCCCGGTGGACCCGGTGAAGGAGACGACGTCGGCGCTGCCCACGAGAGCCCGGCCGGTCTCGCCCTCTCCGGGAACGACCGTGAACAGCCCCTCGGGAACCGCCGTGGCCAGCAGTTCGGCCAGCCGGACAGCCACGGCGGTCGCCTGCGGCGCAGGCTTGAGGACGACGGCGTTGCCGAAGGCCAGCGCCGGCGCCGCCTTCCACAGCGGGATGGCGAGCGGGAAGTTCCACGGCGTGATGAGTCCGGCGACGCCCAGTGGACGGCGACGGCTGTAGAGCAGCCCGCTCAGCGAGGGCTCGTGCACGGCGCCGACCGGGTCGAACACCTGCTGCGCGTAGTAGCGCAGGATGGCCACCCCCCGCGCGACCTCGCCCCGCGCCTCGGCGAGCGGCTTGCCGACCTCGCGGACCATCAGGTCGGCGAGCTCGGCCGCGGCCCCGGCCACCGCGTCGGCGGCTCCGGCCAGCGCGTTCGCCCGTGCCGCCGCCGGCCCCCGGCCCCACTCCCGCTGAGCGGCGCGTGCCACCCCCACGGCGCTCCGTACCTCGCCAGGGGTGGTGGAAGGCACCTCCAGGACGAGGTCGCCGGGCGCCTGGGGCGAGAAACTGCGGATCACGGTAGAACTCCTCGGGTCACAGCTCGGGTCAGAGAAGGAAGCCGGCGGGGAACGGATCGGTGGGATCCAGCACGTACTGCGCGGTGCCGGTCACCCAGGCACGCCCGTTGATGGTGGGCACCACCGCCGTCACACCGTTCGCGAGAGTGGTCTCCTCGACCAGCCGACCGATGAACCGGGTGCCGATGAAGGACTCGTTGACGAAGTCGGTGTGCAGCCCCAGCTGACCGCGGGCGTGCAACTGGGCCATCCGTGCGCTGGTGCCGGTGCCGCAGGGGCTGCGGTCGAACCATCCCGGATGGATGGCCATGGCGTGCCGGGAATGGCGGCCGTCGGAGCCGGGCGCGATCAGCTGCACGTGATGGCATCCGGAGATCGCCGGGTCGGTCACGTGCACCGGCTCCGCCTGCTCGTTGATCGCCGCCATGATCGCCAGCCCCGCGTCGAGGAGGCGCTGCTTCTCCGCGCGGTCGAAGGGCAGCCCGAGCTCCTCCAGTTCGATCATCGCGTAGAAGTTGCCGCCGTACGCCAGGTCGTAGCGCACCTCGCCGAGGCCCGGCACCGTGACCGAGGCATCGAGCGCATGGCTGTAGGACGGCACGTTGCGCAGCGTCACCGAGCGCGCGGCGCCGTCCTCCACCTCGACCTCGGCGACGACCAGCCCGGCGGGGGTGTCCAGGCGGATCGTGGTCGTCGGCTCGGTGACCGGGACCATGCCGGTCTCGACGAGGACCGTGGCGACACCGATGGTGCCGTGCCCACACATCGGCAGGCAGCCCGAGACCTCGATGTAGAGGACACCCCAGTCGGCGTCGGGTCGCGTCGGCGGCTGGAGGATCGCGCCGGACATCGACGCGTGGCCTCGCGGCTCGTACATCAGGAGCGTGCGCAGCTCATCGCTGTTCTCCAGGAACCAGCGGCGCCGCTCCATCATGGTCGCGCCGGGCAGGGTGCCCACCCCGCCGGTGATCACCCGGGTGGGCATGCCCTCGGTGTGCGAATCGACGGCGTGCAGCAGTCGGCGGGCGCGCATGGCTCAGGACAGCCCGGCAGCCAGGGCCGCCTCGGTGGCCTCGCGGACGGCCTTCTCCTGCTCCGGCAGGAGGGGCTGCCGCGGCGGTCGGCAGGGCCCGCCCGTGCGGCCCACGATGTCCATCGAGAGCTTGATCGCCTGGACGAACTCAGTCTTGGAGTCCCAGCGCAGCAGCGGGTGCATCAGCCGGTAGAGCGGCACCGCCGTCTCGAGGTCCTGCGCGACGGATGCCTCGTAGAGCCGCACCGTGGCCTGCGGGAAGGCGTTCGTGTAGCCGGCGACCCACCCCTTCGCGCCGGCGAGGCCGACCTCGAGGACGACGTCGTCGGTGCCGATCATGACCTCCAGCCCGGGGGCCAGTTCGGCCATCTCGTAGGCCCGGCGCACGTCACCGCTGAACTCCTTGACGGCGACGATGAGGCCCTCGTCGTGCAGCCGCGCGAGGAGCTTCGGCGTCAGGTCGACCTTCGTGTCGATGGGGTTGTTGTAGGCCGTGACCGGGAGCCCGACCTTGTTGATCTCCCGGAAGTGCTCCACCACGGCGCGCTCGTCGGCGCGGTAGGCGTTGGGTGGCAACGCCATGACGACCTGCGCGCCGGCCTCGGCCGCCTGCTCCGTCCAGCGACGGGACTCCAGCGCCCCGTAGGCCCCGACACCCGGCATCACGACGAAGCCCTCCGGTGAGGCATCGACGGCGACCTGCACCACGCGCGCGCGCTCCTCGGGCGTGAGCACCTGGTACTCCCCCAGCGAGCCGTTCGGCGTGACGCCCTGGACGCCGTTCTCGGCGAGCCAGCGGACGTGCTCCCCGTAGGCGTCGAAGTCCACCGAGAGGTCGTCCCGGAAGGGCAGCGCGGTGGCGACCAGCACGCCGTGCCAGGGCTGGGTGGGCTCGGCTGCGGAGGGGGCAGGGGAGGGATGCGACGTCATGGCGATGGCCTTCTCTTCGAGGGTCGAGCAGTAATATGTACCATATTACTGCGTCTCGACGTGCGGAAGATCTCAGTTTGGTGACAGCCCGGGTGGAGTGCTGGTCGAGTCTTCCCAGAGCGCGCGGGGTCTGGTTCTGTAATACATCACACGTTACATCTCGCACCCCGACCAGCGCCGTGCCTCAGCCGTCGCTCCAGAGAGAGGGAAGCCGCTCATGACACTGCCGTCCCGTCGGCCCCGCAGCCGTTCCGCCTACCTCGGCGTGTTCGCCGCCTCGATCGTCCTGACCGGCTGCGGAGGCGGCCTGCTCTCCTCCGGCGAGGAAGGGGGCGGCTCGGACGAGCCCATCGTCCTGGGCATGATCACGCCGCTGTCCGGCAGCAGCGCCGCCATCGGCCCGTACATGCAGAACGGCGCACAGCTGGCCATCGACGAGATCAACGCCGACGGCGGCATCGACGGGCGCGAGCTGGAGCTCGTCGTCGAGGACGGCGCATGCGATCCGCGCACCGCCACGGCGGCGGCCAACAAGCTGGTCACCGACGGCATCGACATCTCCATCGGCGGCTACTGCTCGGGCGCGACGCTGCCGACGCTGCCGATCTTCGAGAAGGCCGGCGTCCCCATGATCATCCCGGCCGCGAACTCCACGGAGCTCGTGGAGCAGGGGCTGTCGAACGTGTTCCTGATCAACGGCACCGGCACGCAGCAGGCCGATGCCGCGGTCGAGTACATGACCGGGCAGAACGCGACCCGGGTGGCCCTCGTCGACGACAACACCAGCTACTCCACCGACATCGCGGAGCGGACCGCGGAACTCCTGGAGGAGGGTTCGGGACCCGAGGTCGTCCTCCACGAGTCGGTGACGGCCGGAGAGAGCGACTACAGCGCGAACGTCAACGCCGTGGTGCAGTCCGACCCGGACTTCGTCTACTGGACCGGCTACTACCAAGAAGGCGGGCTGCTCGTCCGTCAGCTGCGTCAGGCGGGTTACACCGGCCCGATCATGGTGGCCGACGGCTCGGTCGACCAGCAGCTGGTCGAGATCGCCGGACCGGAGAACGCCGAGGGCGTCTTCGCCACCATGACGCAGACGCCCGACACCATCCCCGGTGCCGAGGACTGGATCGCGGACTACCGCGAGAAGTTCGACGCCGAGCCGGGCCCCTACTCGACGCAGTCCTACGACGCTGTCCGGGTGGCGGCCGAGGCGGTGCGCGAGGCCGGCTCGACGGACACCGAGGACGTGATCGCCGCACTGGAGGGCATCGACGGCCTGGAGCTGTTCTCGGGCCCGCTGAAGTTCACCGAGGAGCACACCCTCAGCAGTGGCGGCTTCCTGATCCTGTCGGTCCAGGACGGGAAGTTCGCGCTCGAGGACGCACTGGACTGACAAGCCGACGTGGCCGGCGCCCTCCAGGGCGCGCCGGCCACTTCTTCCTCGAGAGAGCGGACCGATGTCGCAACTGATCTGGAACGGGCTGTTCGTCGGTTCCTTCTACGCACTGGTCGCACTGGGCTACAGCATGGTGTACGGCATCATCAAGCTGCTGAACTTCGCCCACGGCGACATCTACATGCTCGGAGCCTTCGCCGGCTTCGCGATGCTCACCATGGCCGGTGCGCTGGCCACGTCGGCCGGCTTCCTCGCACTCCTCGTCGTCCTGCTGATCGCCATGCTGGCGACCGGAACGGCCGGGCTGATCCTGGAACGGGTGGCCTACCGGCCGCTGCGCTCGGCACCCCGGCTCTCGGTCCTGATCACCGCCGTCGGGGCGTCCTTCGCCCTCGAGTACGGCATGCGGCTGGTCGCCGGACCCAACCCGGAGGTCTACCCGGTCCGGCTCGAGGGCACCACGGTCCACCTCCTGGGCGCCCGCGTCACCGTCCAGCAGCTCGCCCTCGTGGTGATCGCGGTCCTGCTGATGCTCGGCCTGCAGTGGCTGATCATGGGAACCGGCACGGGCCGAGCGATGCGGGCCATCGCCCAGGACCCGAAGGCGTCCCTCTACATGGGCATCAACGTCAATGCCGTCATCGCCCGGACGTTCTTCATCGGCTCGGCCCTCGCGGGGGCCGCCGGGGTCATGGCCGGGGCGTACTACGGGAAGATCGACTTCCTGATGGGCTTCATCATCGGGCTGAAGGCGTTCACGGCCGCGGTGATCGGTGGCATCGGCAACATCAAGGGCGCCATGCTCGGCGGCCTCGTCCTGGGGATGCTCGAGGCCTTCGGCACCGCCTGGCTGGGCGGTGAGTGGCGGGACGTCTTCGCCTTCAGCTTCCTGATCCTCTTCCTGACCCTGCGCCCGACCGGACTGCTCGGCGAACGCGTGACGGAGCGTGTCTGATGACCTGGAACCGGAAGAAGGCGCCGACCAGCGCCGACACCCCGCGCGCCCGCGTTCTCAACCGACTCCTCGGTGAGCGCCGGCTGGGATGGATCGGGCTCGCGGTGGCCCTGCTGGCCCCGTTCGTGGACGCCTCGAACTACTCGCTGTCGGTACTGACGTCCGCGGCACTGTTCGTGATGCTCGCCGTCGGGCTCAACATCGTCGTGGGCTACTGCGGACTGCTCGACCTGGGCTACGCGGCGTTCTTCGCCATCGGGGCCTACGTCAGCGGCGTCCTGGCGACCACCTACGGCTGGTCCCTGCTGGCCACCGTGCCCGTCGTACTGGCCGCCGCGGTCCTCGCCGGCGTCATCATCGGCGGACCCACCCTGCGGCTGCGCAGCGACTACCTGGCGATCGTCACCCTGGGCTTCGGGGAGATCATCCGGATCACGGCCAACAACCTGGACATCACCGGGGGCCCGTCGGGCATCTACGGCATCCCCGGCCTCGAGCTCTTCGGGCTGGACCTCAGCAGCCCGGTCGCCTTCTACTACGCCGTCGTCGTGATCGTCGCGCTGGCCGTCGTCGGGGCTGCCCGTCTCGGCCGCAGCCGCATGGGCCGGGCCTGGCGGTTCATCCGGGAGGACGAGGACGCCGCCGAGGCGATGGGCATCCACACCTACAAGCTGAAACTGGCGGCGTACATCGCGGGGGCGGTCTGGGGCGGGCTGGCCGGCATCCTGTTCGGCGCCCAGCTGTCGGCGATCTCGCCACAGAGCTTCACCTTCCTGTGGTCGGCGCTGATCCTGCTCGCTGTCGTCCTCGGCGGCATGGGTTCGACGCCGGGCGTCGTCCTCGGAGCGGTCTTCGTCAGCGTGCTGCCGGAGCTCCTGCGCGACGCCGCCGACTACCGGTTCTTCGTGTTCGGGGTGCTGCTCATCGTGGTGATGATCTTCCGGCCCCAGGGCCTCTGGCCGTCACAGGCGTCGGAACGAACCCCGGCCCGACGTCCCGAAGTTCAGAAGGAGGACGCATGGCAGGCGTAGCGGACGCACCGGGGACCCTGTCCGCGGGGCCACTGCTGGACGTGCAGGACCTGCACCTGGACTTCGGCGGGATCAAGGCCGTCGACGGGCTCTCGTTCTCGGCCCACGACGGCGACATCCTGTCGGTGATCGGACCCAACGGTGCGGGCAAGACCAGTGCGTTCAACTGCATCACCGGCTTCTACAAGCCGACGGGCGGGAAGGTGCTGGTCGAGGGGAACGACATCACCGGGGCGCGGCCGTCCGCGATCGCGGCCCGTGGCGTCTCGCGGACGTTCCAGAACCTGCGGCTGTTCGGCGAGCTCACCGTCCTGGACAACGTGCGCGCGGGCATGCACATGCGGATGAAGCAGAACGCTTTCGATGCCCTGCTGCACACCCCCCGGTTCCGCCGGTCGGAGCGGCAGGCCACCGAGGAGGCCAACCACTGGCTGGACTTCGTCGGCCTGCGCGGGGATCGGGGTGGGCCTGCGCGCAACCTGCCCTACGGCGAGCAGCGCCGGGTGGAGATCGCCCGTGCCCTGGCACTCGGCCCCAGGTTGCTGCTCCTCGACGAGCCGGCGGCCGGCCTGAACCACGGCGAGAAGCTGGAGCTGCTGGACCTGCTGCGGAGGATCAGCGCCCTGGGCACGGCGCTGGTGCTGATCGAGCACGACATGGGGCTGGTCATGCAGGTCTCCCGGCGGATCGTCGTGCTCAATTTCGGCAAGCAGATCGCCGACGGCACTCCGGAGGAGGTCCGCCGGAACCCGGCCGTGCTGGAGGCCTACCTCGGCAAGGACGAGGAGAGCCACGCGGACGAGACGGAGGTGCCCCATGACTGAGTCCTCGACCGGCCGGGCTCTGCAGATCGACGGCCTGGACGTGTACTACGGCCGGGTGCACGCCCTGCGCGAGTTGTCCATCCACGTCGACGAGGGGGAGATCGTCGCCCTGCTGGGGAACAACGGGGCAGGCAAGACGACCACCCTGGCGTCGGTGTCCGGGGTGGTGCCGGCCAGATCCGGCCGCATCCAGGCCTTCGGCACGGACGTCACGACGGCCAAGCCGTGGGAGATCGTGGGCGCGGGCGTCGTCCACGTGCCCGAGGGACGGCGGATCTTCTCGCGCCTGACCATCCACGAGAACCTCCAGCTGGGCGGATACCTGGTCAAGGACGAGAAGGTCGTGGACCAGCGCATCGAGGAGGTGTACGAGCGCCTTCCCCGCCTCGCCGAACGCCGGACCCAACAGGGCGGCACTCTCTCCGGCGGCGAGCAGCAGATGCTCGCGGTGGGAAGGGCCCTCGTGGCCGGCCCCCGGCTGCTCATGCTCGACGAACCGTCGATGGGCCTGGCCCCGCTGATCGTCGCGCAGATCATGGATCTGGTGCAGCGCATCAACGAGTCCGGCACCTCGGTCCTGCTCGTGGAGCAGAACGCCCGAGCGGCACTGCGGATCGCGCATCGGGCCTACGTGGTGGAGAACGGCGAGATCACCCTGGAGGGACCGGCGAAGGAGCTCGCTGCCGACAGTCGGGTCATCGACGCCTACCTGGGCGCATGATGACCGGCCGACCGACACCCCTCCGGGCGGACGCGCTTCCCGCGCGGGTCACCACGTCGGACTACCACACGGCCGGCGAGCCGTTCCGCATCGTCACCGAGGGCCTGCCGGCCATCCCGGGCGGCTCCGTGCTGGAGCGGCGGGCCGCGGCCCAGGCCGATCCGGCGATCGACGTCGTGCGGCGACTCCTGGTCAACGAGCCCCGGGGACACGCGGACATGTACGGCGGCTTCATCGTGCCGCCCGACGATCCCGGGGCCCACTTCGGCGTCCTCTTCTGGCACAAGGACGGCTACTCGACCGCCTGCGGCCACGGCACGATCGCGCTCGGCACCTGGGCGGTGCAGAGCGGTCTGGTGGACGCGTCACCAGACGGCGACACCGACGTGGTGATCGACGTCCCGTCCGGCCGGGTGACCGCCCGGGTGACGTGCTCGGCCGGACAGGTGCAGCACGTCGCGTTCCGCAACGTGCCCGCCTACGTCCTGGGTCGGGACGTCGAGGTGCAGACCCCCGGGGGAACGGTGCGGGTGGATCTCAGCTACGGCGGCGCGATCTACGCCTCGGTCCCTGCCTCGGCACTGGGCCTGGAGGTCCGACCCGCGCACTACGCCGACCTGCTGGCCGCGGGGCGGCAGATCAAGTGGGCACTCCAGGGCACCGACTGGGCGCGGCATCCCGGGGATCCACGGCTGGACGGCATCTACGGGACCATCATCTACGAGGATCTCGGTCGAGAGGACGGTGGGGTGAGGCAGCGCAACGTGACCGTCTTCGCCGACGGGGAGGTCGACCGTTCGCCGTGCGGGTCGGGCACCTCGGCGCGGCTGGCTCTGCTCGCCGACGACGGAACGCTGGGGCCCGCAGACGTCCTGCTGCACGAGTCCGTCGTCGGCACCCGTTTCGTGGGGCGGGTGGTGGAACCGGCCACAGTAGGCTCGCGCGCTGCGGTCGTCTCCGAGGTCCAAGGCGCCGCGTACCGCACCGGAGAACACGTATTCGTCCTCGAGCCCGATGACCCCGTCGGTCTCGGCTTCACGTTGAGATAGGAGGCCGACTTGGACGCGGACGTCGGCACGGACGGCTCAGCGGAGTCCGCCGCCGCCAGCCTGTCGCTCCCGCAGTTCGGCCAACGGCGCAACCTGCGGCAGGAGATCGCAGTGGCACTTCGCGCCGCCCTCGTCACCGGTGAGATGCGTCCCGGCGTCGTGTACTCCGCGCCCGCGCTCGCCCAGAAGTTCGGCGTCTCCGCGACACCGGTCCGGGAAGCCATGCTGGACCTCGCCGGCGAGGGGCTGGTCGAGCCCGTCCGGAACAAGGGGTTCCGGGTCGCCGAGCTCAGCGAGCAGGACCTGGACGAGATCACGTACCTGCGGTCGCTCATCGAGGTGCCCGCCGTCGTCGACGTCGCCTCGGCGATGGACGACCGGATGCGTCCTCGGGCAGAGGCGCTACGCCCGCTGGCGCGCGCGATCGAGCGACTCGCCGAGAAGGGCGACCTCATCGCCTACGTGGAAGCCGACCGGAGGTTCCATCTGGCGTTGCTCGACCTCACCGGCAACCGGCATCTCGTCGACCTCGTGGCCAACCTCCGCGCCCGTAGCCGCCTCTACGGTCTTCAGCAGCTCGCCGAACGAGGCGAGCTGGCCCAGTCGGCCCGCGAGCACGAGGAGATCGTCGATCTCGTCCTGGAGGGGCGATCGGAGGCTGCCGGTGACCTGATGCGTCGGCACATCCGGCATGTCCGTGGCGCGTGGGCCGGACAAAAGGAGCCGACGGCCTGAGCTCGCCCCCTCCAGGACGTCGGCGACGGCTGGATGTGGCCTGCGGCGGTGCCGTGGGCCGCTGCTTCTGATCACGTGGTTCGATCAGAGCGCAGTGCCCTGCTCAGCGCAGCGTCACCGGCAGGTGCTCGAACCCGCGCAGCGTCTGCAGATCGCGCCGCACCGGCCGGCCGCTGACCCGTAGCACGGGGAACCGCTCGGCCAGCGTCCGCAGCCCGATCACGCCCTCCAGCCGGGCGAGGCCCGCGCCGACGCAGTAGTGGATGCCGGCGGAGAACGCCAGGTGCTCGCGGGCATTGGCCCGGCCGATGTCGAACCGGGCGGGGTCGGCGAAGACGTCGGGGTCACGGTTCGCGGCGCCGAGCAGCACGGTGACCCGCGTACCGGGCCGCACACCGCGGCCGGCCAGGGTCACGCCCTCCTTGGCGGTCCGGCCGGTGATCTGCACCGGGCTGTCGTGGCGCAGCACCTCCTCCACCGCGCCGTCCCAGCCCGACGGGTCGGCGACCAGCGCGTCCCACTGATCGCGATGGGCGTCGAGGAGCACCACGGCGTTGCCGAGGAGGTTCACGGTCGTCTCGAAGCCGGCGCCGAGCAGCAGCATCACGGTGGCGTGGAGCTCGCGTTCGGTCAGCGCCTCGTCGTCCGGCAACCCGACGAGCAGGCTGACCAGGTCGTCGCCAGGCTCGCGACGCAGTCGCGCGAAGTGCTCGCGCAGGAAGCCGTGCATGGCCCGCAGCGCACGTTCCGCGGTCAGGTACCGGCGGAAAGACAGACCGGGGTCCAGAGTCGCCGCGGCCGCCGCGCCCCAGCGCAGGAAGTCCTCGCGCCGCTCGGTGGGCACGCCCAGCAGATCGGCGATGACCAGGACCGGCAGCTGGGCGGCGTAGGTCTCGATGAGGTCGACGTGCCCGCCCCGCAATTCGAGGGCGTCGAGCAGGGCGTCGGCCGTGCGCTGCACCGCCGGCTCGAACGCGGCGGTCGCGCGGGGGGTGAAGGCGCGGCTCACCAGCCGGCGGAAGCGGGTGTGATCCGGAGGGTCGACGACGAGCATCGACGGCGGCTCGGCGACGCCGGTCGCGTCCGGCTCGTCGCCGAAGCGCAGCGCCCACCGGATCAGCCGGGGCGCGGCCGACCGGTCCCACCCGACTCCGAAGCGGTCCGAGCGGAGGATCCCCGAGGCGACGGCGTGCGAGGGCGTCACCAAGCCGATGCTGCCCGGAGAGACCGGCCCCCGGGCGCGGAGTTCCTCGTAGAGGGCGTACGGCTCGTCGCGGGCCGCCCGGTCCCGCAGCAACCGGCCGACCAGGTCGCCCTGGCGGGCGCCCCGCTCGAGGAGGACGCCGGGCAGGCCGTGCCGGACCGCCCACCTGGCGACGGTGCGCGCCGGCCGTAGCGCAGCGGCCGGGGTGCGCGCCGGCCGGCCGACGGTCGCGGCGGTCTCCGTGCTCACCGGCGCAGTCTGTCAGCGACGACGCCGTCCCGTCCTGTCCCCGAGGCGGCGGGCGGGACGGCGTCGGAGTGGCTCAGGCCTCGTCGGTCGGCGCTGGGGCGTCGCCCGGGTCGCCGTTCCAGTCCTTGCCGGCCGTGTCGGCGTTCTCCGACGCGCTGTCGGTCTGGCCCGCAACGGTCTGGACCATCTCCTCGTCGGAGAGGCCCTCGCCGGCTGCGTGCACGTCTCCGGTGGGCTGGCTCATCACGCGGTTCCCTCTCTGTCGCCGATGGATCTCCCCCCGCCCTCCCCGATCACCCGCCCCGGCAAACCAGCCACGGCGCCCGACGCGGAGATCAGTACGCCGGGGGACGGAGCTCCAGCCAGACCCGCTTCCCGCCGCGGTGGTCCTCGACGCCCCACCGGTCGGCGATGGCCTGCACCATCCGCATCCCGCGAGGAGAACGACGCCGACGGCCGCACCACCGGGGCGGCCAGCGCCTTCCGGCCGCAATCGTCCCGACCGTCCGGTCGGACAGGGCGATAGTGTGATCCACATGACTGTTGAGCTGACCAAGGATTCAATCGATCTCGGCGTCGTCACAAAGGACCCGGCCGCCTGTCTCGCGTTCTACCGGGACGTCCTGGGCCTGAAGGATCTCGGCGAGTCGCCCATGCCGGGCGGGACCATGCACCGGCTGGGCTGCGGCACGAGCGTCATCAAGCTCATCTCGCCGCGGAAGCCCCCGGCGGCCGAGGCGCCTCCTGGCGGTCTCCGGGGCGGCACCGGGTACCGCTACTGGACCATCAGCGTGAGCAACCTCCCCGAGGTCGTCGCCGCCGCCGAGTCGGCCGGGCACCCGGTCGTCGTCCCTCCCACGGAGCTGCGCCCCGGGGTGTCCATCGCGATGATCGAGGACCCGGACGGCAACTGGGTGGAACTGCTCACCGGCGAGTGACCGACAGCCGGGCGCCGGAACCCGGCGCCCGGCTGCCACTCAGTAGGAGGCGCGGGCCGGGGCCGACTGCCCGGACATCGGTTTGATGACCGGCGTCTCCCACTCCGACGACACGACCTCCACGACCGACGGCTTGCCCTGGACGGCGAAGGCCTCGTCGAGTGCGGCATCGACGTCCTCGATGCGATCGACCCGGACCGCGTGCGCCCCGAGGCTCCGCGCCGTCGCCGCGTAGTCGACGTCCCCGAAGTCCTGGGACACGTAGTCGCCGGCGTACCGGCGTTGCACGACGTGCTTGTTCCAGCCGAGCACGGAGTTGTTGAGCACCACCGACACGACCGGCATCTCGAACCGGGCCAGGGTCTCCACCTCGGTCAGGGAGTAGCCCCAGCCGCCGTCGCCGGCCAGGCAGACGACGCGGCCCTGGCTCCCGACGTCGGCCAGCCCGAAGGCGGCACCAACGGCGGCCGGCAGACCCCAGCCCAGACCGGCCACCCCGCGCGGCGCCAGGATGCGCCGCCCCGGCTGCTCCACCCGCCAGCCGGAGCCCATCCATCCGGAGGACAGGCTCGCGTCGGTCACGACCAGGTCGGCCTCGCCCAGTCGCCCGCCGATCAGACCGACGACGTCCTGCGGCTTCACGGCGTCCCCCTCACGCGGACGGGCGAGGACGTGCTCGCCGTCCCACCAGTCGGCGGCCCTCCGGGTCAGGTCGCCGACGTCCCAGTCGAAGGACAGCTCGGCCGTCGACAGCGCGTCGAGCAGGGCCCGCAGACCGAGCGCGGCGTCCCCGTGCAGGCCCAGGGCCGGGGAGTTGCGCCCGATCTCCTCCGCGTCGACATCCAGGTGGACGACGGCGGCCCCGGGGGCCGGCAGGTCCCAGCCCAGGGTCGCCGCCTGTCCGAGCTTGGCCCCCACCACGATGAGGCAATCGGACTCGGCGAGCAGGTCGTTGGCCACCGGCACGCCGAAGGAGCCGGAGATCCCCATGGCGAGGGGGTGGGTCTCCTCGATGAGGCCCTTGCCGCTGATCGTGGTCGAGAACGGCACCCGCAGCCGCTCCACGAGTGCCCTGGCCTCGGTGCCCGCGCCGGCGATCTGCGCCCCGCCCCCCAGGAGCAGCATCGGACGACGGCTGCGCCCGATCACGTGGGCAGCGTCGCGGACGGCGTCGGGATCAGGTGCGCTGCGGAACCTCGGGTAGCGGGCATCCACCGGCGGCAGCGGTGCCTCGACCGCGTCGGCGGAGAACACGTCGTCGGGAATCTCCACCACCACCGGGCCCGGCCGGTTCGACGTCGCGACCCGCAGGGCCTGGCCGACGACGTCGTCGATGGCTTCCGGAACCCCGACGTGGCCGAACCACTTCACGCAGGGCTCGAGGAAAGCCCGCTGCTCGAACCCCTGGGACGCCGACCCCAGGTGTCGCCGGTGCTCCCACGCCCGCGGGATGTCGGCGACGATCGCGATCAGCGGGATCGAGGAGCTCCGGGCCTCGACGAGGCCCGAGACCAGGTTGGTCGCGCCCGGACCGACGGTGGCGTCGCAGGCTCCGGCCCGCCCGGTGGTGCGGGCGTAGGCATCGGCGGCGAAGACGGCACTGCGCTCGTCGCGCATCAGCACGTGCCGGATGGCGTCCCGTCGGACGGCCATTCCGTTGTAGAGGGGCGAGGTCTGCCCGCCCGGCACTCCGAAGGCCGAACGGATGCCGGCCTCCACCAGTAGATCGACCACGCGCTGTCCGACGTGCATCAGGTCACTTCCTGTCGTTGGTGTCGTGGGAGGGGGTTGAGGGGGACGGTCGGGGCTGCGGACGTCGTCCCGGGCGCCGGACGGACCAGCGTCTCCCGAACGAAGAGGACGGCGACGACGCTGAGGGCGAGGGCCCCGGCGCCGACGGCGAACGTGGTCGCCGTGGTCATGCTCTGGAGGAGCAGTCCCACGGTGACCGGGCCGACGAACAGGCCCAAACCGGACGAGGTCCGGTGAATGCCGACGGCGACGCCCCGGATGCTGGGATCGGCAACGTCCGCCAGGATCGCCGGCAGCGCCGCGCCCGCCAGGCCCATCCCGATGCCGAGCGCGGTCACGCCGATCCACGTCGCCGGCACGGTGCCGACGATCAGGCTCACGAGGCCGGCGCAGAGCACCGCGGTGCCGGCGAGCAGGACTGGCCGTCGGCCGAACCGGTCGGCGGCGGGGCCGGCCACGAACAGGCAGACGCCGTTCGCCACCGCGGCGGCGCCCAGGAGGAAGCCCACGAGCAGCGCGGTGTACCCGAGCTCCCCCTGGGCGAGGACGGGAACCGCGGTGTTGCGCAGCCCGGCGACCATCCAGAACAGCACGAAGGTCACGCACAGGCTGATGACGAACGACCGGTTGGTCATCAGCCGGCCGAGCGGCCGACCGCCCGCGACCGGGGCGGCCCTCGCGTGTGGCCGGGCGAGCCCCGGCATCACCACGATGGCGACGATCGAGAGCACCAGCGACAGGGCCGTGGTGCCGGCGTAGAACCAGAAGGGGCCGCTGACCCCCCACGCAGTGACGGCGACGCCGCCCATCACCGGGGAGAGCGAGACGCCCAGGAGGACGACGCCCTGGTGCAGCGAGAGGAATCGGGCCATCCGCCCGTCGGGCAGCGCCGCGATGATCGACGACAGGACGGCGGTGTTGTGGACGGCCGACCCCGCGCCCTGGACGGCCTGGGCGGCCAGCAGTCCCCACAGGGGTGGTCCCAGGCCGGCGGTCACCGCCCCGCCCAGCGTCAGCAGGCAACCGACGGACGCGGCGCGCGCGAAGCCGAGCCGATCGACGAGCAGCCCGCCGGGGATGGAGAAGAGCAGCCGGCCGAGCGCGAAGGCGCTGAGGATCCAGCTCGACTCCGCCACCGTGAGACCCCGGCTCTCGCCCAGGAGCGGCAGTCCAGGGGCGAGCAGGGCGACCCCCGAGACCATGAGGAACGTCGCCACCGTGACCAGAGCGAAACCGAGCACGGTTCGCCCCGGAGACCCCGCACGCCCGTGGCGGGTTTCTGGATCGCTGGACGCGCTCACCTCGCTGACTCGTGGACGCGCTCGGCCGCCGACCACCGGTCCGGAGTGCCCGGCCGGACGTGCGCCCGGCCCTCGCGCACCAGCCGCTCGAGGTGGCTGTGCGCCTCCCCCAGTGCGGACCGGCGCTGGAGACCGCGCAGGTCGCTCCATGGGCGGGACCAGGAGATCGTGGTCGCGACCTCCCAGACCGTCGAGGCACCCGCGCGCAGGACGGCCTCGACCTGGTCCAGTCGCTCGTGGTGATGCTCGGACAGGACGTCGATCCGTGCGTCCAGGTCGTCGATCGGCCACTCGTGACCGGGCAGGCCGAGGACCGCACCGGAGCCCCGGAGCTTGGCGATCGACCTGCGGTAGTGCCCGAGCGGGTCCTCCCCCTGCTGCGGCCGCTGGGAGATGTTCGGCGTCACGCGGGGCAGCACGTGGTCTCCCGTGAAGGCCATCCGTCGTGCTTCGTCGACGAAGCACAGGTGCCCGACGGTGTGGCCCGGCGTGTGAACGGCCGTCATGGTCGGTCGGCCCGGCACCTGCTGCCCGTCCCGGAGGAGGCGGTCCGGCCGGATCCGGGGCGTCGTCGCCGCGATCGTGGGCCCGTGGTCACGCAGCGCCTGCACCTCGTCCGGCGGGGCGCCGAGGGCGTGCAGCCAGCTCACCATGTCCTCGAGCACCGCCGCGATCTCCTCGTCGGTGCACGGGATCCGATCCGCCTCGAGGGGATGCATGCCGATCCAGGCCGACGTCCGTTGGCGCAGCCGCTCGGCCAGGCCGTAGTGGTCGGGGTGGATGTGGGTGATCGCCACCCCGGTCAGGTCGGCGAGCGAGGCGCCGGCGGTGGCCAGCCCGGCCTGGAGGGCACCCCAGCACTCGTCGGAGTCCCAGCCGGCGTCGACCAGCACCAGGCCGGCGTCGGCCTCGATCACGTAGGACAAGGTGTACCGGAGCGGGTTGGGGAACGGTAGCGGCACGCTCCACACCCCCGGCACCACCTCGCAGGGCTCGGGCACGGTGCGCTCAGTCATCGCCGTCGCCGTCCGAGGAGCCCTCGTCCGGGAAGGAGAGGAGGACCTTCCCGCGCTTGCCCGAGGAGGCGAGGTGGTCGAACGCCGCGGCGGCCTCGGTGTGCGGGAAGCACGCCTCGAGGTGGGCGACCAGCCGCCCGGCGAGGAGCGGGACCACCTCGTGGGCGAAGGCCTGGACGGCCAGCGCCTTCTCCTCCGGAGGACGGTTCCGGAGGTTGGTGCCGGTCAGCGAGGCCCGCAGCCGCATGAGCGACCGGACCGACAGGCTCATCTCGTCGCCGGCCGGGACGCCCACTATCACGATCCGGCCCCGCGGCGCCAGTACGAGGGGCAACCGGGCGAGGTTCGCGCCGCCGACGAGTTCGATCACCAGGTCGAAGAGACCGAGTCGCTCGGGGTCGCCGTGCAGCAGGTCGTCCTGCGGAACGGCGCCGGCACCCAGCGAGCGGATGAACTCCAGCCCCGCCGACGAGCGGCTCGTGCCCACGGCGAACCCGCCGAACGCCGCCACGAGCTGGAGCGCGGCCGCACCGACCGCGCCGTTGGCCCCGTTCACGAGCACCCGGTCGCCTGGTCGGAGCCTGCCCACGGTCCGCAGCGCGTCGTGCGCGGTGATGAAGGCCTCCGGGGCGGCCGCCGCCTCGTCGTCTCCCATCTCGTCCGGGACCGGGGCCAGGCACCGATCCAGAGCGAGGACGCGCTCGGCGAAGCCCCCGCCGTCGACCAGGCCGAACACCCGGTCACCGGTCCGCCAGCGCACCACCCCCGGGCCGCAGCGCTCCACGGTGCCGGCCACCTCGATGCCGCCGATGTCGGTGGGCGCTCCGGCCGGCGGGGGGTAGCGCCCCTCGCGCTGGGCGATGTCGGCGGGATTGAGCCCCACCCGCCGCACCCGGACGAGGACCTCGCCCGGCCCGGGCTCCGGGACCGCACGCTCGACCACGCGGAGAACCTCGTTGCCGCCCGCACCTTCGAACACGATCGCCTGCATCGTCGAAAACCACCCGTCGTCGACCCGGTGAGCTGAGGGACTGCCGAATCGCTCAGGGAGCCATGTAGGCCCCACCGTTGATGTCGATCGTGTCGCCGGTCAGGAAACCGGCCTCGTCCCTGCACAGGTAGGACACGAGCGCGGCGATGTCCTCCGGCTCGCCGAACCGTCCGACCGGAGTGGCGGCGATCAGCCGGGCGTTCACCTCGTCGGAGACGCCGGCGGCCATCGGCGTCCGGATGCGTCCCGGGGCGATGGAGTTGATCGTGATCCCCATCGGGGCCACGGCCGGAGCGAGGGTGCGGGTCAGTCCGTTGATGCCGGTCTTCGTGACCCCGTACGGCAGGCCCGCGAGCATGGCGCCGGACCGGCCCGCCTTGGACGACATGTTGACGATGCGGCCCCAGCCCCGCCGCTGCATGTGCGGGATGACCGCGCGGCAGGCCAGGAACGGTCCCGTCAGGTTCACCCGGACCACCCGCTCCCACTCGTCCAGGCTGGTCTCGTGCGGCGGGACGCGGGCTCCGTCGGCCTTGGGGGAGATGGCCGCGTTGTTGACCAGGACGTCCACCGACCCGTGCTCGGCGACCACCCGTTCGACGCCGTCGCTGACCTGCTCGGCGGAGCCGACGTCGACGGCCATCAGGTGGATGCTCCCGGTGGCGGCGAGGTCCTCGAGGCCCTTGTTCGCGCGGACGACGTCCTCGAGGTCCCATGCCACGACGGTCATGCCGTCCTGGGCCAGGCGCAGGGCGATGCCCTGCCCGATCCCCTGGCAGCCTCCGGTGACGATGGCCACCCGCCGGGTGTCCGTTGCCTCGGTCATGATCGGTTCTCCTTCTCGACGGTGGGTGCGGGCCCGGTGGCCGGCGGGTACGGCGGGAACTGCGCGGGCCGCTTCTCCAGGAAGCTGCGCACGCCCTCGGTGGCGTCGGGCGCACGGAAGGCGGCAGCCATCTCGTTCGCCGCCGCGCGGAGCGCCGGCTCCACCGGGCGGCCCTGGTCGGCGTAGACCTGTTCCTTGATGACGGCCGCCGACCGCGGGGAAACGGTCCCGGCGATGCGGGTGAGCACCTGGAGGACCCCCGCCCGGAGGTCGTCCGGCTCCACCAGCCGGCTGACCAGCCGCATCGCGTGGGCCTCCTCGGCATCCACCGTGCGGCTGCTGAGCAGCATGTCGAGGGCGTCACCGAGTCCCACGATGCGCGGCAGAAGCCACGAGGTGCCGTGCTCGGCGATGAGCCCGCGCTCGGGGAACGCGGCCCGGAAGCGGGCGTCGGTCGCCGCCACCCGGATGTCGCACGCGAGGGCGAGGGCCAGCCCGATCCCCACGCAGGCCCCGTGGATTCCGGCGACGACCGGCGTGGGGGTGTCGAGCGCCCGCGTGATCCGGCGCTCGAGAACGTCGTCGGCCACCTCCGCGGCCGGCCGGTCAGCCGCCAGCAGCGCCCGCACGCGGGAGAGGTCGGCACCACCGCAGAAGGCCCGTCCGCGGCTGACCAGCCCGATCGCCCTCGTGCCGGGGTCGGCCCCGAGCTCGTCGAGCGCATCGAGCAGCCCGAGCTCGAGGTCGGTATCCCACAGGTTGAGCGACCCGGGTTCGCCCATCTCGATCAGGGCGACGCCGTCGACGGGGCGAGCGACGGAGACGCTGTGGACAGCCGTCATCAACTGCTCCTTGCACGTGGTGACAGGGGGATGGATCTGGTCCCGCCGCGCGGCGAACGGGAGCGCCGCGCCGGCCCCGGGCGGCCGGGCTACTGGCCGGTGTAGACGCCCGCGCGCTTCTCCCGGCGGGCGGCGAGGGCCTCCTGGTGGTCCTCGCTCATCATCGAGATCTTCTCCCAGGCCAGGGACGGCTCGAGGACGAGATTGGTCATCCACGCGACGTAGCGGTTGACCGACGTCTTGGTCGCGCGGACCGCGTAGGGCGGCAGCGCGGCGATCTCGCGGGCGAGGTCCATGGTCTCCTTGCGGAGCTGCTCCAAGGGCACGGAGCGGTTGACCAGCCCCATGTCGGCGGCCTCCCGCCCGCTGAGCATCCGGCCGGTGATCATCATCTCCTTGGCGAGCAGGGGGCCCACGAGCAGCGGCCACATCACCGCCCCGCCGTCACCAGCGACCAGGCCGACGTTGACGTGCCGGTCGCCGATAGACGCCTCGTCGGCCATGACGACCATGTCGCAGAACAGCGCCAGCGTGGCGCCGAGCCCGGCTGCCGGGCCGTTGACCATCGCGATGATCGGCTTCTCGACCGACACGAAGGCGTTCATCAGGTGCCGCCCCTGCGAGTACACCTTCTTCGGCGCCACACCCGGCTTGTGCCGGTCGGTCATGCTCTTGACGTCGCCGCCGGCGCAGAACCCGCGGCCCGCCCCGGTCAGGATCGCGACCCGGGAGTCGTCGTCGTCGTCGAGCCTCAGGAGCGTCTCCCGGAGCTGGTCGCTGGTCTCCGGCGCGATCGCGTTGAGCCGCTCGGGGCGGTTGATGCTGACGACGACGACGTCGCCCTCGTACGTGACGTCGATCTGCTCGGTGGACTCGATCATGGGAACTCCTTGCTCGGGTATGGGCGGGGCGGGTCAGGACGCGGCGCTCAGGGCCGGCCCGAAGGTCGCCATGAGGTCGGGGCAGGTGACGACGGCGTCGCCGAGAACGCGGTGGTGGTGGCGGAGGGAGCCGTACGCGAACTCGAGCGCCTTGCCGCGCTTGAGCCACAGGTGCAAGTCGTGCTCCCAGGTGAAGCCGATGCCGCCGTGCACCTGCAGCGTGTGGTAGCTCGCCGTCGTGGCGGCTGCGTTGGCCGCCGCCTTCGCCGCGCTGCTCGCCAGGCCGGCGTCGGCGTGCCCCTCGGCCACCGCGGTGAGGGCGTACCAGGCAGCCGGGCGCGCCGTCTCCACCTCGAGGGCGACCTCCGCGAGGAGATGCTTGACGGCCTGGAAGGAGCCGATCGGCCGGCCGAACTGCTCCCGCTCCTTGGCGTAGGCGACCGTCATGTCCAGCAGCCGACGGGTCACGCCGTTGAGGACGGCGGCTGCCGCGGCCGCGCCGCGCGATCGGGCGTCGACCCGTGCGGCGTCGGGCAGTCGCGTCCCGGCGTCCGGGACCCCCCGCAACGCCGCGGTGTGCCGGGCGCCGTCCATCGAGGGGGCCGGTTCGCGGGTGAGCCGGTCGCCGGGCACGAGGTGGAGGCCGTCGTCGAGCTCGAGCAGCGCCAGGTCGGCGACCGTCCCGTAGGGCGCTGCGGGCGCGTCCATCAGCTGGGCGGTTGCCAGGACCTCACCCGATGCGATGCGGGGCAACCAGGTCTCGCGCTGCTCGGGCGAGCCGTGCTCCCGCAGGATCGGGACGACGATCGCCGCCGTCTCCAGCAGCGGCTCCGGGAGCGCGGCGTAGCCCGCCTCCTCCAGGAGCACGGTCAGCTCGGCGTCACCGAGGCCCGACCCCCCGAACTCGGTGGGCACGTTGGCGCCGAGGAAGCCGAGGTCGGCCATCCTGCGCCAGCGGGACCGGTCCTGGTCCGCGTCCGGCTCCCACGCGGCCCGGACGTCCCCGGGGGTGCAGGTGCGCCCGAAGAGGTCGCGGGCGGTCCGGCGCAGATCCTCCTGCTCGGCGGTGAAGGCGTACGTCATCGACGCGGCTCCTTGGGGAGGCCGAGCACGCGCTCGGAGATGATGTTCTTCTGGATCTGGTTGGTCCCAGCGAAGATCCGGGTGGCGCGGGAGAACCAGTAGTTGTCCTGCCACTGCTTCGCGCCGGGCAGGGACTTTTCGTCGTCCTGCAGCTCGGCGCGGGCGGCCAGCACGCGCATCCCCACCTCGTGGATCTGCGCGGTCATCTCGGACCAATACAGCTTGTTGTAGCTGGCCTCCGGCCCGTCGTGGCCCCGCATGGAGTCGGCGACCGTGCGGCCCACGTGGTGGCGGTACACGCTGACCGCCGTGAGGAGCCGGCCGAGGTCCTCGCGGACGCCGACGTCGTCGGCCTGCCCGAGCGACGTGACGAACTCGCGCAGCTGCGCGAGGTCGTTGAGGAACTTGACGTAGGTGCGACGTCCGGCGCCCCGCTCGTGCCCGAGCGCCTCCATGGCGACCTGCCAGCCACCGTTCAGCTCGCCCATGACGTTGGCCACCGGGACCCGCACGTCGGTGAAGAAGACCTCGGAGAACCCGGTCTGGCCGTTGATCTGCTTGATCGGGCGGACGTCGATGCCGGGCGTCCGCATGTCGATCATCACGTAGGTGATCCCTCGGTGCCCCGACTGCGGATCGCCCGTGCGGACCATGCCGAACATCCAGTCGGCGTGCATGCCACCGGAGGTCCAGATCTTCTGACCGTTGATGACCAGCTCGTCCCCGTCGAGCACGGCGGACGTGCGGAGGTTGGCCAGGTCACTGCCCGCGCCCGGCTCGCTGAAGCCCTGACACCACAGGTGTTCGCAGCTGAGGATGGCCGGCAGCCAGAACTCCTTCTGCTCCGGCGTGCCGTACTTCATGATCGTCGGGCCGGCGAGCATCAGCCCGCCCAGGTTCATCCTCGGGGGCGCGCCGGCGCGCTCGTACTCCTCCTGGAAGACGATCCTCGCGTCGAGGTCGGCCCCCTTGCCGCCGTACTCCACGGGCCAGTGCAGCGCCGCGTAGCCCGCCTCGAACAGCGTGCGCTCCCAGGCGCGGTGCGCGTCGAGGATGTCGCCGGACTCCGGGTCGGGCAGGCCGCCCTCCGGGACGTTGGCCTCGAGCCAGGCGCGGATCTCCGCGCGCCACTCCGCCAGCGCCCTGGTCTCCTGTCGAGCCGCAGTGGTCATGGATGCGCTCCTTCAGTGGTCGGACGGCACGGCGGCGGCCCGCGGGATGACGACGGCGTCGACGGCGCACGCCCCGTCGCCCCGGGCACCGACGATCAGGGGGTTGATGTCGAGCTCGGCGATCTCGTCGCCGAGTTCCAGGGCGAGCTCGGCCAGGGCCTGGGCCGCTGCGACGACCGCTTCCTGGTCGCGCGCCGGCGCTCCGCGGAAGGGGCCGAGGAGGCGGGCCGAGCGGAGCCGGCTCAGCGCGTCGGTCACGTCCTCGGGCGAGACCGGCGGGAGGCGCAGCTGCACGTCCTCGAGCACCTCCGTCCAGGTGCCACCCAGCCCGAGGACCAGCACCGGTCCGAAGGCCTCGTCGCGCTTGATCCCGAGGAGCATCTCCAGGCCGGGGGCCACCATCGGCTGCACCAGCAGGCGGGCGCCCTCGGCCACCTCGCGCGGCAGCCGGGCGAGCATGTCCTTCGCGGCGACGCTCACCTCGTCGGCGGACGAGAGCCCCAGGAGCACCCCGCCGAGCTCGCTCTTGTGCGCGACGTCGTCGGCGAGCAGCTTGACCGCGACCGGGAAGCCCAGCCAGGCCGCCTCCGCGGCGGCGTGGTCGGGGTCCTGGGCGACGGCTTCCTGCACGACCGGCACGCCGTAGAGGCCCAGCAGCTTCTTGGCCCGGAACTCGTCCAGCACGCCGAGACCCGCCTGCCGCGCCTCCGCCAGGAGGGCCCGGGCCTGCGCGCGGCGCCCCGTGTCGACCGGCGGAGCGGCGGCCGGCGGCCGGCCGGCGGCCCGGTGGGCCGCCATCAGCCCGGACAGCGCCTGGAGCGCCCGCCCGGGATCGGTGTACGCGGGGACGCCGCGGGAGGTCAGCTCCACGACAGGGCGGCCGCTGCCGCCGACCCAGACCACGACGAGCGGCTTGTCCATGGACCGGTGGGCCTCGTCGAGCACCTCGATGAGCGGGTCCTCCTCCTTGTCCAGGTTCCCGATGAGGACCATGGCGACGTCCGTGCCCGGGTGCTCGCCCATGAGCGCAAGCACCTCGCGCAGCGCCTCGGAGCTGCCCCCGGTGCCGGCCATGTCGATGGGGTTCCGGGCGGAGAGGTACTCGGGCAGCGCGCCGGCCAGCTTCTGCTGCCACTCCCCCTCCCAGGTGGCCATGCTGATGCCCAGGTCCGTGCAGTGGTCGGCGACGAGCACCCCGCCGCCGCCCGACGTGGTGGTCACCGACAGCCGGTTGCCGGCGGGCGGCCGCGCCAGGTCGACCATCTGGGCCCAGTCGGCCAGCGCCTCGACTCCCCAGATCCGGGTGACGCCGTACTGCTCGAACACACCGGTGTAGACCGCGTCCGTCCCCGCCAGGGCCCCGGTGTGCGAGGCGATCGCCTCGACACCCAGCGGTGAGCGCCCCACCTTGAGGAACGCCAGGGGCTTGCCGACCTCCTGGGCGTGCCGCAGCGCACCGGCGAAGGCCTCGCCGTCCCGGATGCCCTCGATGTAGCCGGCGACGCCGGTGACCTTCGGGTCGTCCAGGAGGGCGTGCATCATCTCGGGGAAGCTGATGTCCATCTCGTTGCCCGTGCTGATCAGGGAACCGAGGCCCACCCGGCGGGTCTGGGACATGTTGAAGACGAACGCGCCCATCGCGCCGCTCTGGGTGAGGAAGGCGATCCCGCCGTCGCGCAGGTCGAACCGGTCCTGGTCCATGCCCGTGTTGATCGTGGCGGCCAGCCTGGAGCGGACGCTGACCAGGCCGACGCAGTTCGGGCCGAGCACGCGGGTGGACGACCCCCGCAGGACGGCCTCGAGCTCCCGCTGGCGCTGCGCGCCCTCGGCGTTCAGCTCCGCGAAGCCGGAGGAGATCATGATCACGGCGGGCACCTCTGCGGCCACGCACGACTCGAGCGCGGCGACCGAGTGCTCGGCCGGGGTGACTATGACGGCGAGGTCGACCGGGCGGCCCACCGCGGTGAGGTCCGGGTAGGCCTGCTTGCCCTGCACCGTGGGGCGGCGCGGGTTGATCGGGTGGACCTCGCCCTCGTAGCCGTACTTGTCGAGGTAGCGCAGGGTCCGGCCGCCGGTCTTCTGCCCGTCGTCGGAGGCTCCGATGATGGCGACGCTGCGCGGCTGCATGAACGCTTCGTAGGAGGCGGAGTTCATGGGGTGGCAGATTCCTCTGCGAGGTCGAGGACGTGCTTGCCCAGCGACGTCCGAGCGGCGAGTGCGGCGTGGGCGACGGAAGCCTCGGCGAGCGGCATGACGGTCAGCTCGAGGGGTGCCACGGCGCCTCTGGAGACGAGGTCGAACAGTGCTGCGGCGCGTTCCTGGAAGTCCGCGAACGTGCCGGTGTAGTAGCTCAGCCGCGAGTAGGTGAGGCTGAGACAGCCGTTCGCGAGCCGGGCAGGGTCCAACGGTGGGAAAGGCCCGCCCGACCGGCCGTACACGATCAGTCGGCCCCGGACGGCGAGGGAGTCCAGGTCGCCGGCGAAGGTCGGTCCCCCGACGGCGTCGAACACCACGTCGACCCCCCGGCCGTCGGTCTGCTCGCGCACCCACGGGGCGAAGCCGCCCTCCGGGTACGTGCCGGCCGCGGAGGCCCCGGCCCGCAGCGCAGCGGCGACCTTCTCCTCCGTGGAAGCCAGCCCGAGGACCCGGGCGCCGGCGTGCCGGGCCACCTGGACGATCAGCGATCCGGTACCTCCCGCCGCGGAGTGGACGAGCACGGTCTGGCCGGGCGAGATCCGTGCCTCGACGGCCACCAGGGACAGGGCGGTGAGGCCCTGGAGCATGACGGCGGCGGCCGTGCGCATGTCGACGTCGTCAGGGACGCGGGCGACCTTCCTCGCCGGGAGGACCGCCTCCTCCCCGTAGGTGCCGTCGTCGTGCATGGCGAAGGCGACCCGGTCCCCCGGCGACAGGTGGGTCACGGCGGCCCCGCAGGCGAGCACCGTCCCGGCGCCCTCCCGACCGGGCACGAACGGGAGCGGCCGCTCGTAGGCGCCGGACCGGTGGTGCAGGTCCAGGAAGTTCACGCCGGCGTAGGCGACCCGGACGTGGACGTCGTCCTCCCCCATCGGCCGCAGGTCGGCCGTGCCGACCCGCAGGACCTCGGGCCCGCCGAACTCCTTCACCAGGACCGCGCGCATGGGACCACCTCTCGACGACGGGGCTTCCGTGGGTCGGGCATCAGTAGGTGGTCCGGCCGCCGCTGATGTCGAAGACCGAGCCGGTCGTGAAGCTGACCCGCGGCGACGTCGCGAAGCGCACGAGCTCGGCCACCTCGGAGGGCTGGCCGGCCCGGCCCATCGGGATCTTGGAGAGCAGGTACTCGTGATGGGACGGCGTGACCTGCTCGACGATCCGGGTCTCGATGACCCCGGGGGTCACGACGTTGACCAGGACGCCGGTCTTGGCCAGCTCCTTGCCCCCCGACTTGGTCAGGCCGATCACGGCGGCCTTGGCCGCGGAGTAGGCCGAGGAGTTCGGGTTGCCCTCCTTGCCGGCGACGCTGGCGATGTTCACGACCCGGCCGTAGCCCCGCTCGATCATGTGCGGGAGGACCTCGCGCATGAAGTAGAAGGTCCCGTGAACGTGCACCTGGAACATGTCGTGCCAGTAGTCGACCGGGGTCTCCCACATCGGGCGGGCCGGCCCGGTCGTGCCCGCGTTGTTCACGAGGACGTCGATGCGGCCGTGCTGCTTCATCACCGACTTGACGCAGGTGGCGACGGCCTCGAAGTCACGGATGTCCACGACCGCACCCTCGATGCGCCCCGCGACATCGTCGCCCCACTCACGGGCGCGCCTGGTGAGCTCGTCGAGTGCTTCCTGGTTGCGGTCGACGCACACGACCCGGGCGCCGTCCTCGGCCAGCACCTTGGCGATGGCGGAGCCGATCCCGCCGGCCCCTCCGGTGACGATGGCCACCTGTCCCTCGAGCGTCATGCGCCTTCCTCTCGTTCGGCGGCCGCGTCGGTGACGGCCGTTCGCGTACGTGGGCGGGTGAGGCCCGGGTGGCCGGTCATCGCGACACCAGGGGCGTGGTCAGGTGGTCGCCGTGGATCAGCGGCAGCACCGACGCGCCGCGCAGCTGCGGGCCGTGGGTGTGCAGGTGGCATGCCGCGTAGCCGCCGCCGTCGATGGGGTACTGGGGTGGCGCCTCCTCGGCGCAGACCTCCATGGCAAAGGGGCACCGGGTGCGGAACCGGCACCCGCTGGGGGGCGTCAGCGGACTGGGCTGGTCGCCGCCGAGGACGATCCGGTCCCGCGTGCGCTGACGGTCGGGGTCCGGAATCGGGATCGCCGAGTTCAGCGCGGCGGTGTACGGATGGGCCGGGGCGTCGTAGACCCGGGCACTCGGCCCGGTCTCCACCAGCTGCCCCAGGTACATGACCGCGGTGCGGGCGCTCACCAGGCGGACGACCGCCAGGTCGTGGGCGATGAACAGGAACGACGTCCGCGACTGCTCCTGGATGCCCAGGAGCAGGTTGACGATCTGACTCTGCGTGGAGACGTCGAGCGCGCTGACCGGCTCGTCGCAGACGACCAGCTCGGGGTCCAGTATCATCGCCCGCGCGATCGCGATGCGCTGCCGCTGACCGCCGGAGAACTCGTTGGGGTACCGGGAGGTGTAGCGGCGGCTCAGCTTCACCGTGTCCAGGGCCTCGTCGACGCGCGCGCGGCGCTCGGCTTTCGACAGCGACGTGTGCACCTTCAGGGGCTCGTCGAGCTGCTGCCCGATCGTCATCGACGGGTCCAGGGACGAGTACGGGTCCTGGAACACGATCTGCATCCGCTTGCGCAGCGGGCGGAGCTGCCGGGAACGCAGGCCGGTCACCTCGGTGTCACCGAGGTAGACCCGCCCGGAGGTGGGCTCGGCCAACCGCAGCACCGCCATGCCCGTCGTGGATTTGCCGCTGCCCGACTCGCCCACCAGGCCGAGGGTCTCCCCCTCGTCGACGTGGAACGAGACGCCGTCGACAGCGTGGAGCTTCCGGCCGCGACCCACGTCGAAGGTGACCTCGAGGTCCTCGACCCGGAGCTTGGGCACGCGTGACTCGGATGTCGTCGTCACTGGGCTGTCACTCCCTCGATCGGTGCCGGCTCCGCCTGCGCGGCGGACGGGTCGCGGAGCTCCTCGGCCCGGACACAGCGCACGAGGCCCCTGTCGAGCAGCCGCAGCTGGATCGGGTCGGTCGTGCAGCGTCCAGGCTGGGCGTGCGCGCATCGGGGGTGGAACCTGCAGCCGGACGGCAGTCGATGGGGCTGTGGCACGACGCCGGGGATGCCGACCAGCGGCGTGTTGTTCTCCAGGGCCGACTGCGGCATGGCCGCGAGCAGGCCGGCGGTGTACGGGTGCTGGGGGCGGCGGAACAGCTCGCGCACCGGCGCCTGCTCCACGACCTGCGACGCGTACATGACGACGACGTCGTCGGCGATGTCCGCGACCACCCCCAGGTCGTGGGTGATGAACAGGACCCCCATGTCCTGCTCGCGCTGCAGGGTCTTGAGCAGTTCGAGGGTCCGCGCCTGGATGGTCACGTCCAGCGCCGTGGTGGGCTCGTCGGCGATGAGCAGCTTCGGGTCACACGCCAAGGCCAGGGCGATCATCACCCGCTGGCGCATGCCGCCGGAGAAGTGGTGCGGATAGTCCTTCGCCCGCTGGGCGGCCGAGGCGATGCCAACGCGGTCGAGCATCTCGACGGCCCGGGCCCAGGCATGCCGGCGGCTGGCCTTGCGGTGCCGGCGCACCACCTCGGCGATCTGGTCCCCCACGGTGAACGCCGGGTTCAGGCTGGACATGGGCTCCTGGAAGATGAAGCCGATGTCGCGCCCGCGGACGGTGTTGAGCGACTTCTCTGCCCGTCCGACGAGCTCCTCGCCGGCGAACCGGACCGACCCGGCGGAGATCCGTCCGCCGCGGGACTGCACCAGACCGACCAGCGACAGCGCGGTGACGCTCTTGCCGGAGCCCGACTCACCGACGATGCAGAGCACGCGGTTGGCGTCGAGGGTGAACGAGACCCGGTCGACGACCGTGATCAGCCCGTCGGGGGTAGGGAACTGGACCGTGAGGTCCTCGACCTGGAGCAGGGGGGCCTGCTTGGATGCGGTGGTCACGGGAGTGGTCTCCGTCCTCACTGGTCCCGCCGCTCGCGGCCGAGGGAGTCGCGGAAGGCGTCGCCGAGCAGGTTGAAGGCGAGAACTGCGACCGAGATGGTCACGCCGGCGACGATCACCGTCGTCGGGGTGCGGCTCATGTACGGGAACGCGCGGCCGAGGATCGAGCCCCAGCTCGCCGTGGGGGGCTGCACACCGAGCCCGAGGAAGCTCAGGCCCGCCTCGGAGAGGATCGCCAGACCGAGCATGATCGTCGTCTGCACGACCAGCGGGGACAGGATGTTCGGCAGAACGTGCCGGCCGATGATCCGGGGCGCTCCGCAGCCGGTCGCCTTGGCGCTGAGGACGTAGACCTCCTCGCGCACCGAGAGGGCGCTGCCGCGGACCACCCGCATGATCCGTGGGGCATAGACGATGCCGATCGCCAACATCGCGTTGGTCAGGCTCGGGCCGAGCAGACCTACGATCACGACGGCGAGGATCAGGGCCGGGAAGCTCATCAACGCGTCGTTGAACCGCATGATCACGTTGTCGATCCAGCCGCCGAAGTAGCCGCTGATCAGGCCGAGCGGAAGTCCGATCAGCAGCGCGACGCCGGTAGCCAGCGCGGCCGCGAGGAGCGACACCCGACTGGCGTGGATGAGCCGGCTCAGGACGTCGCGCCCCAGGTCGTCGGTCCCGAACCAGTACTCCCCGCTCGGGCCCTCCAGCGCTCGCGACAGTTCGCCCTGGTTGGGCTCGTGCGGCGAGATCCACGGCGCGAACACCGCGACGAGGATCAGGAACACCAGGACGCCCAGGGCGATGACGCCGACCTTGTTGCGCCGGAACCGGCGGAGGAAGGTGCTCGCGTTCGCCGGCGCCTCCACCTCGTCCGGGAGGGTTCCGGTCGGCTGGAGGACCTCGGCCTGCAGCTCGGGGCGTGAGGTCATGCTGCGCGCACCTTCGGGTCGAGGTAGCCGTAGGAGAGGTCGACGAGCAGGTTGACCACCAGGACGATCACGGCCGTCACGAGCGCGATGCCCAGGAGCATGGGCAGATCGCGGTGGAAGACGGCACGCACGGCGAGCGTGCCGATTCCGTTCATCGCGAAGATCTGTTCGACGATGACCGTGCCGGCCAGCAGCCGGCGCACCTGCAGTCCCAGCACGGTCACGACCGGCAGCGCGGCGTTCTTCAGGCCGTGCTTGCCGATGACCGACGCCGTCGACAGGCCCTTCGCGCGGGCCGTCTGGATGTAGTCCCGCTGGAGGACGTCCCGCATCGAGGCCCGGACGTGCCTGGTGACCTCGGCCGCGACCCCGACGCCGAGGGTGAGCGCGGGGAGGACCAGCCGGTTCGCCCACTCGACGGGGTCGTCGGCGAACGGCACGTAGCCCGTCGCCGGGAACCAGCCCAGCGTCAGCGAGAAGACCAGGATCAGGATGAGCCCGACGAAGAACTCCGGCGAGGCCATGCCCACAGAGGTGTTGAAGATGGTGAACCGGTCGAGCCAGCTGCCCGACTTCACCGCCGCAAAGATGCCGGCGGGGATGGCGATGACCAGGCCGATGACCAGAGCCCCCAGGGTCAGGGACATCGAGACGGGCAACCGCGAGACGATCGTCTCCAGCACCGGCACGCCGCTGGTGAAAGACTCCCCCAGGTCTCCAGTGACCACGTTGCCGACGTAGTCGGCGAACCGCTGAGGCAGGGGCTGGTCCAGGCCGAGGGACTCCCGGGCGGCGGCGATGGCCTCGGGCGAGGCATCGGCGCCTGCGACGACCACCGCTGGGTCACCGGGCGTCAGTTCCAGCATCAGGAAAGTCAGCAGCGCGACGATGGCGAGCACCGGCAGCGTGTAGAGAACCCGTTTTGCAACGAAGCGCAAGAAGCCCACGTGTCCTCCTCAGGAGGTCCGGGAACGGATTTCGAGTGGCCGGCTGGTGGGGCGGTGACCAGGGGCCGCCGCCCCACCACTCGGTGGCGCGCGCGCCGGGGTGCGTTGCACGGATCAGGCAGCGCAGTCCTGGCTGATCGTCACGTCGTTCATCCGGTCGTCACCGGCCGGCAGGTACGGCGTGAGGTTCTGGACGCAGCCCGGCGAGTAGGCGAACACGTTCGACCGGATCATGATCGGGAAGGTCGCGGCCTGCTCGATCACCTCGCGGTTGAGCTCGCGGATGACCTCGAGCCGCTCCGGGTTGTCCGGCGTGAGCGCCGAGGCCTGCTCCACCAGTTCGTCGATCCGCGGGCTGGCGACCCCGCCCGGGGTGTACGTCCCCTGCGAGCTGGTGACCTCCTGGAAGGTCTGCAGCGGGTCGGGGCGACCACCCCAGCGGGCCATCATGACCTCGCCGTGGAGGTCGTTGGGGTCCCGGTAGAAGACGCCGGCCTGCGAGATGTCGACCACCTCGAAGGTCAGCCGGATGTCGACCTCGGCCAGCATCTGCTGGAGTGCCTCGGCCAGCTGCCGGTACTCGGTGTTGTTCAGCAGAACGAAATCGATGTCGACGCCGCCCGACTTTCCCGCTTCGGCCAGCAGCTCACGGGCCTTGTCGGGGTCGTACGGGTAGGCCTCGTCGAGCTCCTCGATCCAGACCGGGTGTCCCTCGGGGAACAGCTGCTGGGCGGGCGCGCCACTACCGAACGTCAGGGCGTCCACCAGACTCTGCCGGTCGATCGCGTGCATGATCGCCTGGCGCACGCGCAGGTCACCGATGTCCGGTCCGGCCAGGTTGGTGTAGATGTTCCAGAGGCTCAGCTGCTGGTTGATCTGGACGTCGAGGCCGGCGCCCTCCGCCTCAGGGATCTGACTCGCGTCGAGGATCGCGAGGTTGGCCTCGCCGGAGCGGACGGCGTTGAGGCGCGCCTGCCCGTCGGTTACGTAGTGGTTCTCGAACCTGGCCGGTCGACCTTCCGTCCCGCCCCAGTAGTCCTCGTAGCGGACCATCTTGGTGACGACGTTGGACTCGAAGGACTCCAGCGCATACGGGCCGGCGCCGATAGCCTCGAGGTTGACGCCGTAGGCGCCGGGCGTGAGCGCCTCGGGGCTGATCATCATGCCGCCGTTGGCAGACAGCCAGTACTCCATCTGGCCGGAGGGCTCGGACAGCTGGATGACGACGGTGCGCTCGTCGGTCGCCTCGTAGGAGGCCATGAGGTCCAGCGTGTTCTGCATGGTGGCGCCGATGGGCTCGGTCAACCCCTTCGACCGGTCGAAGTTGGCGACCACGGCCGCAGCATCGACCGGCGTCCCGTCGTGGAACGTGGCCCCCTCGCGCAGGGTCATCGTGAACTGGGTGAGGTCGTCGTTGTACGCCCACTCCTCGGCCAGGCCGGGGATCGGCTCACCCTCGTCGGTCAGGTGGATCAACCGGTCGTAGATCGCCAGCAGCGACTCGTAGGAGAGGCTGCTGTTGTTCTGCGGGTGCGCAGGATCCAACGTCTCGTTGCCCGAGGCGTCGAAGAAGATCAGCTCGGCTTCTGGGTTCGCCGCCACGGCGTCCCCGGCGCTGTCTCCCCCTTCGTCCCCACCGCCGCTTCCGCCGCAGGCGGTGACCGCCATAGCGGCAGCGAGCAGGGTTACCCCGAACTTGGACCTGAGGCGCACGTCCGACTCCTTCGACGGCTGGCCGTGCCCGACCGACCGGTCGGGTGAGGGCACTCTGTCGGGTGGATCACAGACATGTCAAGGGTTCCAATCGAGCGCATGAGGCCCATAACAGCAGGTAGTCAGGCCAGATAGAGAGCACCTATGGCTCGTCCGACGCCTCAGTCGGGCGCTCGGGCACTGATCCAGGTGCTCACCCCGGGGGTGGCCCGACTGGACGGTCGGGCGTGCAGGCGGGACCATGGCACGTAGAGACGCAGGCATCCGCCTTTGCATCACATCCCGGAGAAAGGTCGGCGGAGATCGTGACTGTGCCTGAGTCCCCACTGATCGGGACCGCTACCGACAACCCCCCCGTCAAGGGAGGGCGTCGGGAGGAGCTCATCGTGCTCGCGGCTTCACTCTTCGAAGCCGAGGGTTATCACCAGACCTCGATGGAGCGGCTGGCGGAGCGCGCCGGCCTAGCCAAACCGTCGCTCTACCACTACTTCAAGTCCAAGGAAGAAATCCTCTTCGAAATCCACCTGAGCTTCATCCAGCCGTTGATCCAACGCCAGATCCGGCGGATGGAGTTGGGCCTGCGCCCTAGTCAGGTGCTGCTCGAGGCCGTCGTGGACCACATGGAGGTCTTGGCGGAGAAGCCCGGAACTCTGCGCATGTTCTTCGAGCACCATCGGGAACTAGGGCCCGATCGGCGCGCCCAGATGCGGGAGAACCGCATCCGCTACCGGCGACTTATCGAGGACACGATCACCGCAGGCGTCGCCGCTGGGGAATTGCGTCCGGTAGACCCCAGGCTGACGGCGTTCGCCCTGTTCGGAATGGTTAACTGGGCGTACAAGTGGTTTCACGTGAATGGCGAACTCAGCCCGCGCGAGACGGCGTACTTCCTCTGGGACCTCTTCATGCGCGGGGTGCAGCACGACGGGACGGAAGCTGCCGGCCCGCCTCCCCCGCTGCCGTCGTCTGAGCCGCTCCCAGAACTGAGCGAGCAGTGGCCCTGAGTGCCGGCCAGGCCGGTGCGTCGGGGCGGTTCGCCGTCAGGCGATGAGCTGGTCGATCGCCTTGTAGACCCGCTGCTCGGAGACCGGGCGGGGGGTGCCGATCCCCTGGGCGAACAGCCCCACCCGCAGCTCCTCGATCATCCAGCGGACGCGCATCACCGGGTCGTCGGGGGCCCCGGTAGCGGGCACCTGGGCCCGCAGCTGCTCGTACTCCGCCGTGACCGCCGCGACCTGGCGCATCCAGAGCTCGTCGCGCGCCGCGTTCGCCGGCAGCTTCTCCAGCCGGTAGGCCATCGCCCGCAGGTAGCGGACGACGTCGGGCAGCCGGCGGCGTCCGGTCGTGGCCACGAACCCGCGGTGCAGCAGGCCGGTCATCTGGCGACGCAGGTCGGCCACGGCCGCCTCGGGCACCCGGCGCGCCGGCGCGGCACCGATCGCGACCGCCACCTCCCGGGCCTGGGTGAGCACGTCCTCGACCTTCTGCACCGCGTCGACGGTCAATCGGTGCAGCTCCGCCTTCGCTGTCGCCACCAGGGCGGTGAACGCCGCCTCGTCCCGCGGGGGCCCGCCGGCCGCCGCGATGAGCTCGTCGGCTGCGGCGTCGACGCAGTCGGCGACGAGGTCGGGGATCTCGCCGTCGGGGTTGAACTGCAGCGCCAGCCGTGACCGGGGGGACAGCGACTTCACCACGGCCTTGACCGGTGAGCCGGCGACGAGGACCAGCAGCCGCCGTGCGCCTCGTCGGCTCAGCCGCTCGGCCTCCGCCTGGGTGGGCAGGACGCGGACGCCGACGGTCGCGCCCTCGTCGACCAGGGCGGGGAACGCCGTGACCAGGTGTGCCCCCCGCCGCACATCGACGGTGCGCGGAAGGGTGCCGATGTCCCACGACGTCAGACCCGTGCGCTCCAGGTCCGAGGCGGCCCGCGCCAGGCTCGCCCGCGCCTTCGGCGCCACCTGCGCACGCAGCGCGGCCAGGTCCTTGCCCGTCGCCAGGGGCCGCCGCTGGTCGTCGAGCACCCGGAAGGTCGCCCGCAGGTGGTCGGGCACCTGGTCGGGGGCCCAGGCGTCGGGCGGGATGGTCACCGCGGTCGCCCGGCGCAGCTCACGCTCCAGCGCCGGGAGCAACGGCTCGCCGGGGTCGATGTTCGGCAGCACCTCGCGCACCCGGTCCGGGATCGGCACCAGGCCGCGGCGCAGCTGCTTGGGCAGCGTCCGCAGCAACGCGGTCACCAGCTCCTCGCGCAGCCCCGGCACGGTGAAGGCCAGCGACTCCCCGGACGTCTGCGCCGCGACCCCGTCGAGAACGGCGAGGGGGACGTCGACGGTGACCCCGTCCTCGGCCGCCCCCGGCGCGAAGGCGTAGGTCAGCGGCAGGGTCAGCCCCTGCGAGAGGTGCACCTCGTCGGGATAGTCCTCGGCGCGCACCTGTCCCGCGGCGGCAGCGTTGGTGAGCATCTCCGCCGTGAACGTCAGCAGGTCCGGCCGGTCCCGCCGGGCTGCCTTCCACCAGCGGTCGAAGTGCCGGGTGGAGACGACGTCGGCGGGGATGCGCGCGTCGTAGAGCTCGAACAGCGTCTCCTCGTCGACGCGGATGTCCCGCCGCCGGGCGCGTTCCTCCAGCGCGGCGACCTGTTGGATGGCCCGCTGGTTGTCGGCCCAGAAGCGGTGGTGGGTCGTCCACTCCCCCTCGACGAGCGCGTGCCGGATGAAGAGCTCCCGCGAGACCACCGGGTCGATCGAGCCGTACTGCACCCGCCGGCCGACCACCAGGGGCAGCCCGTAGAGGGTGACGCGCTCGGTGGCGACCACCGAACCGCGCGTGGCGTCCCAGCGCGGTTCGGAGTACTGCCGCTTGACCAGGTGCGCGGCGAGCTTCTCGACCGTCTCCGGGTCGATGCGAGCGACCGTGCGGGCGAAGAGCCGGCTGGTCTCGACGAGCTCGGCGGCCACGACCCAGCGCGGCGGCTTCTTCGCCAGCGGGGTGCCGGGCGCGATCACGAACCTGGTGTTGCGCGTGCCCAGGTACTCGCGACTCCCCCGCCGATCCGCCCCGGAGCGGCCATTGTGGCCACTCTGGCCCTTCGGGGTCTCCATCTGCATGCCGACGTGGGACAGCAGCCCCGCGAGCAGCGCCGCATGGATGCCGCGCTCGTCGGGCTCGGTCGCCGGCTCACCGACCGTCATGCCCAGCCGGCGGGCGGTGCCACGGAGCTGGCCGTGCAGGTCCTGCCATTCCCGGATGCGCAGGTAGTGCAGGAACTCGCGCTTGACGGTGCGACGGAACTGGTTGCCGCTCAGCGTCTCCTGCTGCTCGCCCAGATAGCGCCACAGGTTGAGCAGGGCGAGGAAGTCGGAGTTCTCGTCGGCGAACCGGGCGTGCAACTGGTCGGCGGCCTGCTGGTGCTCGCTCGGCCGCTCGCGGGGGTCCTGGATCGTCAGGCCGGCCGCGATGACGAGCACCTCGTCCAGCACGCCGAGCTTGTCGGCCTCGACCACCATGCGGGCCATGCGCGGGTCCAGCGGCAGCGCAGCCAGGGCGCGGCCGGTGGCGGTGAGCTTCCCGTGCTGGTCCAGGGCGTGCAGCTCCTCGAGCAGCGCCAGACCGTCGGCGACCGCCCGCCGGTCCGGCGGGTCGACGAACGGGAAGTCGGCGACGTCACCCAGGTCGAGAGCCGCCATCTGCAGCAGCACGGACGCCAGGTTGGTGCGCAGGATCTCGGGGTCGGTGAACTCCGGCCGGGCCTCGAAATCGGCCTCGGTGTAGAGCCGGACGGCGATGCCCGGGCCCAGCCGGCCGCAGCGCCCCGATCGCTGACGGGCCGAGGCCTGACTGACCGGTTCGATGGGCAGCCGCTGCACCTTCGTGCGATGGCTGTACCGGGAGATCCGAGCGGTCCCGGGATCGATCACGTAGCGGATGCCGGGAACGGTCAGGGATGTCTCGGCGACGTTCGTGGCCAGGACGACGCGCCGTCCGGTGTGCGGCGCGAAGACCTTGTGCTGGTCGGCCGCCGAGAGCCGCGAGTAGAGCGGGACGATCTCCGTACGGGGCAGGCCGCGTTCGGCCAGGGCGTCCTGGGTGTCCCGGATCTCCCGCTCCCCCGCCAGGAAGACCAGGATGTCGCCCGGGCCCTCGGCGACGAGCTCGTCGACGGCGTCGACGATCGCGCTCACCTGGTCGCGGTCCGGGTCGGCATCCGGATCGTCCGGGTCCACCACCGGGCGGTAGCGGACCTCGACCGGGTACGTCCGCCCGCTGACCTCGACGACCGGCGCGCCGCTGAAGTGGGCCGCCACCCGTTCGACGTCGATGGTCGCCGACGTGATCACGAGCTTGAGGTCCGGCCGCTTCGGCAGCAGCTGGGCGAGGTAGCCCAGCAGGAAGTCGATGTTGAGGCTCCGCTCGTGTGCCTCGTCGAGGATGATCGTGTCGTACTGCCGCAGCAGCCGGTCCTGCGCGATCTCGGCCAGCAGCACGCCGTCGGTCATGAGCTTGACCAGGGTGCTGTCGGAGACGTGGTCGGCGAAGCGCATCTTGAAGCCCACGACCTCGCCCAGCGGGGACTCGAGCTCCTCGGCGATCCGCTCGGCCACGCTGCGCGCGGCGATCCGGCGGGGCTGGGTGTGCCCGATGCGACCGCGGACCCCACGACCGAGCTCCAGGGCGATCTTGGGCAGCTGCGTCGTCTTGCCGGAGCCGGTCTCGCCGGCGACGACCACCACCTGGTGGTCCCGCAGCGCGGCGGCGATGTCGTCCCGTCGCTGACTGACCGGCAGCTCGTCGGGGAACCGGATCGCCGGCACGGCGGCCGAGCGGCGAGCCATCCGTTCCTCCGCGGCGGCGACGTCCGCAGCGATGCGCTCCCGCTGCCGCGCACGGGCCTGCGCGTCTCGCGTGCGGCGCAGACCGTCCAGACGACGGCGCAGCCGGTGCTCGTCGAGGATCGTGAGCGCCGACAGCCGTTCCCGCAGGTCGTCGGTCGGGGCACTCACGGACGAACTCTCGTTCTCTCGGCGGTCGGGGGCACTCCAGGATCGCACTCCGCCGTTCGTGGACCGGTCGGCTGGCGTCCGGATCACACCCCGTGTCGGGCGCAACTTGTTGCTTGCCTCGTGCAACCGGTTGTACAGTGCAAGTCATTCCCGATCCCCGGAGGTGCGGCGGCGATGAACGAGACGCCGAACGACCGGCTCGCCCAGGTGCGCACCCTGTCGGAGCAGCTTCCGCAATTCATCCGCCTGATCCAGACGGTGAAGACCCAGATGGCCCGGACCGACGCCCGCGACCGCGCCGCGCTGGTGCTGCTGTACCCCCTGGTGCGGCTGGGCCCCCTGCGCCAGGGCGCACTGGCCGAACTGGTGCACGCCGACCCCTCCACGGTCAGCCGGCATGTCGCCGCCCTCGTGGAGGAAGGGCTGGTCCGCCGCGTCGCGGACGAGACCGACGGCCGCGCCAGCCGACTGGTGGTCACCGACGCCGGTCACTCCGTCCTGGAGAGCCTGCGGCGGGAGCGCGAGGCCCACCTCGCGCGGGTCACCGCCGGCTGGGACGACGCCGACCTCGCCACGCTGACCACCCTCTTCGGCCGCCTGCTCGACGACATCGCAGCCACCCTGCCCGGCACCCCCGAGGCGCCCGCCACCCCCGGCGCCGCCCTCGTCCCCCCAGCGAGAGAGATCCGATGAGCCAGTCCACCCGTACCAGCGCGGCGGGCCGCCGGGACGCCCGCGCGGCCGCCGCGGCGCCGGACGCCAGCGGCGGTTTCACGCACCGCCAGATCGTCACGATCCTCGTCGGCCTCATGGTGGCGATGTTCCTGGCGGCGCTGGACCAGACCGTCGTCGCGACGGCGATCCGGATCATCGCCGACGACCTGCAGGGCTACGACCTGCAGGCATGGGCGACGACGGCCTTCCTGATCACCTCGACAATCGCCACCCCGCTCTACGGAAAGCTCTCCGACATCTACGGCCGGCGACCGTTCTACCTGTTCGCCATCGCCGTCTTCGTCCTCGGCTCGGCGCTCTGCGGGATCGCCGACACCATGTACCAGCTGGCCGCGTTCCGGGCGCTGCAGGGCATCGGCGCGGGTGGCCTGATGTCCCTGGCGCTGGCGATCATCGGCGACATCGTCCCGCCGCGGGAGCGCTCCCGGTACCAGGGCTACTTCATGGCCGTCTTCGGCACGTCGAGCGTGCTCGGCCCGGTCATCGGCGGGTTCCTCGCCGGCCAGGAGTCGATCCTGGGTCTGGACGGGTGGCGGTGGATCTTCTGGATCAACGTGCCGCTGGGCGCGCTGGCGTTCGTCGCCGTCTCCCGAGTGCTGCACCTGCCGCACGAGCGCCGGGACCACCGCATCGACTGGCCGGGCGCCCTGGCGCTGATCACGTTCCTGGTGCCGCTGCTGATCGTCGCCGAGCAGGGCCGCATCTGGGGCTGGGACTCCGGCCGCGCCCTGACCTGCTACGCCATCGGCGCCATCGGCTTCGTGCTGTTCATCCTCGCCGAGCGGGCGTACCGCGACGAGGCACTGCTGCCGCTGCGGCTGTTCCGGAACCGCAGCTTCACCGTCAGCGGCATCGGCAGCATCGTCATGGGCGCCGGCATGTTCGGCGGCCTGCTCCTGCTGCCCCAGTACCTGCAGATCGTCAAGGGCTCGAGCGCCACGGTCGCCGGCCTCCAGATGATCCCGCTCGTCGCCGGGATCATGGTCGGCGCGATGGGCTCCGGCATCGCGATCTCGAAGACCGGCAAGTACAAGGTCTTCCCGCTGGTCGGCATCGCGCTGATGGTCACCGCGCTGGCCTCGATGTCGTTCATCGTCGGCGCCGACACCTCGGTCTGGGCCCTGGTGCCGTTCATGGTGCTGCTGGGCCTCGGCCTCGGCTTCAACTTCCAGCCGGTGATCCTCGCCGTCCAGAACGCCGTCTCCCCCCGCGAAATGGGCGTGGCCACCTCGTCGGTGACCTTCTTCCGGCAGATGGGCGGCACGATCGGGACGGCAGCGTTCCTGTCGATCCTGTTCACCCGCCTGCCGCAGGACATCGGGAACGCCGTCCAGGACACCGTGCGGGCCGATCCGGGCCTCGCCCCGCAGTTCGACCAGCTCGGCGGCGCGGCGCCCGACCTGTCCGACACCTCGTTCATCCAGGAGCTGCCGGCCCAGCTGGCCCTGCCGTTCAAGGTCGGCTTCGCCGACACGATCGACCTGGTGTTCCTCATCGCGGCGGGCGTCGTGGCGATCGGGTTCTTCGTGTTCCTGTTCCTGCCACAGCTGGCGCTGAGCACCAAGTCCGGCATCCAGGCGCGACAGGAGGCCGACGGGACGGCGACGAGTGAGCCCGGCAGCGCAGCGGACATGGCGGGCCGGCAGGCGGCCGGCGCGATCGTCGCCGCGGCGCCGACCTCGGCGCCGCCGACAGCTGCGCCCAGCACCACCGACGGCACGCGGAGCGGGGGCGCCACCCCCCGCGCCTGACCCCGCACGGATCCGGAGGCCCCTCCCCGCACCCGCGGGTCGGGGCCTCCGGCATGTCCCGCCCGCCCGCGGGAGGAACGACCGTCAGGCCGGCGCGCTCGGTGGGGGGAGCAGCTGCCGGCCGGTCCGTCGACGACTGTCCTCCAGCAACCCGCTCAGGTGCTCGGCGGCCAGCGGCCGGGAGAGCTGATATCCCTGGGCGAACGCGCACCCGACCCGGCGGGCGCGGTCGACCTGCTCGACGGTCTCCACTCCCTCGGCGAGGACCTGCAGACCCAGGGCCGATCCGAGGGCGGAGACCGCACGGAGGATCGCCTCCGGGGCGGCCAGCCGCTTCGGTGGCGCGCCCGCCACCAGGGCGCGGTCCACCTTCAGGACGTCGACGGGCAACGAGGCCACCGCCGAGAGGGAGCTGTAGCCGCTCCCGAAGTCGTCGATGGCGACGCGGATCCCGTGCTTGCGCAGGACCGAGAACTGCTCCACGGCCTGCTCCGGGTCACGGGCGATGCTGGTCTCGGTCAGCTCGACCGTCAGTCCCGTCGTCCGGAGCCCGTTGTCGCCGACCGCGCCCAGCACGTCGTCGACCAGCGTGCCCGACGCCAGGTGCACGGCGCTGATGTTGACCGCGATCGCCAGGTCCAGTCCCTCTCGCGCCCAGGCCGTGGCCTGGGCGGTGGTGACCTGCAGCAGCCAGCGGGTGATCGGCACGATCAGCCCGTTCTCCTCCGCGACGGGGATGAACTCCTCCGGCGGGATCAGCCCCCGCTGCGGATGGTTCCACCGCAGCAACGCCTCGGCCCCGGTGACCTCGCCGCTGCGCAGGTCCACCACCGGCTGCCAGCGCACCGCGAACTCACCGTTCGCGGCCGCCTCACGCAGCCGACTGGCGATCTGCCAGCGATCCTCGAGCACCGTGCGCAGGGCCGGGGTGAAGACGAGGTACCGGTGGGGCCCGCTGGCCTTCGCGGCGTACATCGCGGCGTCGGCGTCGCGGAGGAGGTCCTCCGGACCGGCGTGGGCAGGATCCGAGGTGGCGATGCCGATGCTGACGGTGAGCGGCAGCCGGGTGCCCGCCAGCTCGAACGGTTCATCGAAGACGCCGTGGAACCGCCGCGCCAGGGCCTCCCCACCCTCGGCGTCGCAGTCGCGAGCGACCACCACGAATTCGTCCCCACCCAGCCGGCCGACGACGTCGGTCGGGCGGGTGCGGTGCGCCAGCCGGTAGGCCAGCTCACGCAGCAACAGGTCACCGGTCGAGTGGCCGAGGGAATCGTTGACCTGCTTGAAGCCGTCGACGTCCATGTACAGCACGGTCACCCGCCCGGCGCCGTCGTCCTCGGCCAGCGCCTCGGTGATCGCCTCGTGCAGCGCCACCCGGTTGGGCAACGAGGTCAGGTGGTCGTGCCGGGCCTGCCAGGCCGCACGCTGCTCTGCGGTGACCCGGTCGGTGATGTCGGTGTGCGTGACCACGACCCGCCGCCGGTCGTCCACGGGGAAGGCCTGCATGTGCCACCAGGTCTCCCCCCGGGACCGTCCGCCGGGCACGGCCCGGGCGTAGTCCAGGGAGAAGGACGGCGCGCGCCCGGAGAACACCGCCTCCAGCCCGCTGACCGCTGCCTGGGCATCCCGGTCACCGGTCGCGGCTGCGGCCCGGCAGGCCTCGAGGTAGTTGACGCACCGTTCGCCGGCGGACAGGCGCCCCGCGGGCCCCGGGTCCGCGTTCCAGGAAGCATTGGTGGTGAGGATGGTCCCGTCGGCCTCGAGGATGGCCGTGCGGGCCGGTAGCGCGTTGAGGACCGCCCGGATGAGAGAGGACTCCGCCGCCCGCTCCTCGTCGAGGGTGCGCCGTTCGTGCACGTCGCGGAAGAAGACGACCAGCTCGTCGCCCCGGCCGGAGTGCACCGCTCCCCCGAACCACCGGTCGAGCAGCCTGGAGAAGAGGTCCACCTCCTGGGCCAGCCCTGTCGCCCGGGCCTTGCAGTACGCGGCCTCCAAGTCGGTGCCGCGCACGTCCGGGAAGACCTCCCACACCGTCCGGCCCACCAGGTCCGCCGCCGGACGGGCGAGCAGCCGCTCCGCCGCGGCATTGCCCAGGTGAACCGGTCGTCGGCGTCGAGGAAGTAGACCGCGTCGCTGATCGACGCCAAGGCCTCGGTCACCCGAGTGCGCCATCGCGCGTCGGTCCCCGGCGGCGGGCGACCCGGGACGTTCGCCACCGGCGGTCTCCTCCCGTGTTCGGTGGCCTCCAGCGCCCCGTCCGCGAGACCGCACCGTCCGGAATCGTAGGGCGGTTTCCGGCGGGCAGCCCGTTCGCGCCCGTGCACGCCCTACTGTGGCGAGACCGGGCGAGGCGCCCGGGGACCCGTCCGTTCCCCTGGAGGCGTCGTGCGCTCGTCGTCGTTGATCCTGTCCCGTCGCGACCTGGACTTCCTGCTCCACGAGTGGCTGGACGTCGAGTCGCTGACCAAACGCCCGCGGTTCACCGAGCACTCCCGCCAGACGTTCGACGCGGTCCTGGACCTCGCGGAGGAGATCGCCACCGACCACTTCGCGCCGCACAACCGCAAGGCCGACGAGAACGAGCCCCGGATGGTCGACGGCAAGGTCGAGATGATCCCGGAGGTGGCGCGGGCACTGCGGGTCTTCACCGACGCCGGGCTGATGGCGGGGTCCTTCGACGAGGAGTACGGCGGCATGCAGCTGCCGCACACCGTGGGACAGGCGGTGTTCGCCTGGTTCAAGGCGGCCAACGTTGGCACCTCGGCCTACCCGTTCCTCACCATGGGCAACGCCCGGCTGCTGCTCGCCCACGGCAGCCAGGAGCAGATCGACACCTACGTCCGGCCCGAGCTCGAGGGTCGCTGGTTCGGCACGATGGCCCTGTCGGAGCCCCAGGCCGGATCGTCGCTGGCCGACATCACTACGAGGGCGGAGCCACAGGACGACGGCACGTACCGGCTGACCGGCAACAAGATGTGGATCTCCGGTGGCGACCACGAGCTGAGCGAGAACATCGTCCACCTGGTGCTGGCCAAGATCCCCGGCGGGCCGCCCGGCGTGAAGGGCATCTCGCTGTTCATCGTGCCGAAGTTCCTGGTGAACGAGGACGGCTCACTCGGCGAGCGCAACGACGTCGTCCTCGCCGGGCTCAACCACAAGATGGGCTACCGCGGGACGACGAACACCCTGCTGAACTTCGGCGAGGGGGTGCACACCCCCGGCGGTCGGGCCGGCGCCGTCGGCTACCTGGTCGGCGAGGCCCACCGCGGCCTGACCTACATGTTCCACATGATGAACGAGGCGCGGATCGGCGTCGGCATGGGTGCGACCGTGCTCGGCTACACCGGTTACCTGCACGCGCTCGAGTACGCCCGCACACGCACCCAGGGGCGGACGGCCGGAGCGAAGGACCCCTCGTCGCCGCCGGTCCCGATCATCGAGCACGCCGACGTGCGGCGGATGCTGCTGACCGCCAAGAGCTACGTCGAGGGCGGGCTGGCACTGGGCCTGTACTGCGCGCGCCTGGTGGACGAGGAGCAGACCGCGGACTCCCCCGACGACCGCGCCCGCGCCCACCTCCTGCTGGACGTGCTGACCCCCATCGCGAAGGCGTGGCCCTCGCAGTGGGGTCCCGTGGCCGACGACCTCGCCATCCAGGTCCACGGCGGCTACGGCTACACCCGCGACTACCCGGTCGAGCAGTTCTACCGGGACAACCGGCTCAACCCGATCCACGAGGGCACCCAGGGCATCCAGTCCCTCGACCTGCTCGGGCGCAAGGTCGTCATGCAGGGCGGCGCCGGGCTGGCACTGCTCGGTGAGACGATCGCCGCCACGATCAGCCGGGCCGCGGGCACGGAATGGGCGGCCTTCGCCGCCGACCTCGACGCCGCGGTCGCCCGGCTGGGCTCGGTCACCGCCACGCTCTGGAGTGCGGGCGACCCCGAGGTCACGCTGGCCAACTCGCACGTCTACCTGGAGGCCGCGGGGCACCTCGTCGTCGCATGGTTGTGGCTGGAGCAGGCGCTGGCCACCGGCGCGTCGGACTCGGACTTCCACCAGGGCAAGCGCCAGGCGGCCCGGTTCTTCTGGCGCTGGGAACTGCCCCGGGTGCACCGCGGCTTCGACCTGCTGGAGTCGCTGGACCGCACGGTCCTCGACACCCCGCCGTCCTGGCTCTGAAACAGGACCCCCGGACAGGGCCGGGTGCAGGGCCCCGCGGCGAGCTTGCGAGCGGCGGGGGGCAGCGGGGTCCTTGCTCAGGCGCGGACTGCGCCCACCGCCTCGGCCGCGGCGTGCCGCGAGTTGGTGCTCCGTTCCTCGCGCTCTCGCTCGTAGCGAGCGGTGGACTGCGTGCCCATCGCGATGACCAGGGCCGTCAGGACCAGGAACCCGAGCAGGGTCACGGCCGGCCACAACATCATCTTCGTTCTCCCCCAAGCTGTTCGTGTGCCCCGCCGGGACAGAGGCGGAGCACGTCGTCGGGGGACTCTGTCCCCCGACAACCGGGGTCTCAATCGTCATGTCGCCTACTTCACCTGACGGAGTGTGATCAGGTTCACACGGATCGGTCGCCGTGCGGGCTGACCTGGGCGATCCGGCCGCATGGTCTGATCGACGGCGTGCCCGTGCGTCCCGCTGGAGCTGCCGCGGGCACGGCTGTCCCGGCCGGGGTGCTGGTCCTGGCCCTCGGCCTCGGCGTCACGACCTTGTCGCTCCTGCAGAGCCTCGTAATCCCTGTCCTGGGAACCATCGAGGACCAGCTCGGCGTCTCCCCCGGTGCCGCCGGCTGGGTGCTGACGGCCAACCTCCTGGCGGCCGCGGTGCTCACCCCCGTCCTGGGGCGCCTGGGCGACCTGCGGGGAGAGCGGCCGGTGATCCTCGGCATCCTGGTCGCGGTCGCCGTCGGCACCCTCCTGTCCATCGTCACGTCGTCCCTGCCCCTGCTGCTGCTCGGCAGGGTCCTGCAGGGCGCCTCCTACGGCCTGTTCCCCCTGTCGATCAGCGTGCTGCGCCGCGAGCTGCCCGAGGCGAGGCTCGGCGTGGCCATGTCGGTGGTGAGCAGCACGCTGGCCGTCGGCGGTGTGGCCGGGCTCGTGGCCACCGGCCTGCTGGTCGGCGAGAACGGTGACTACCGGCGGCCGTTCTGGCTCGGTCTCGCGGTCACCGTGCTCTCCCTGGTCCTGACGGCGCGGCTGCTGCCGCACCGCGCCCCGTCGGCCTCCGGCCGGGTCGACTGGTGGGGGGCGCTCGTGCTGGCCGCCGGTCTCGTCCTCCTCCTGCTGCCCGTCTCGCAGGGCAACGCGTGGGGCTGGAGCTCGCCGGCGACCCTGGGCTGCCTGGCCGGCTCGGTGCTGGTGCTCGTCGCCTGGATCCTCCTGCAACGCCGGACGGCGCAACCGCTCGTGCGGCCCGCGATGCTCGCCGACCGTCGCACCATCGTTCCGAACATCGCCGGGCTCATGACCGGGGTCGCGTTGTTCGCCTCCTTCCTCGCCGTTCTGCAGTACGTCCAGGCGCCCCGAGAGGTCACCGGGTACGGCTTCGGCGCCTCGATGCTGGAGGCAGCGGTGATCTACCTGCTGCCCGGTGGCATCGCCGGGATCCTCATCGCCCCGCTCGCCGGCCGGGTGGTGACCCGGCTGGGTGCGCTCCCGACGCTCCTGGCCGGCGCCGCACTCGGGGTCGGCGGCTTCCTCCTGCTGGCGTTCCTCCGTGGGCAGCCGTGGCTGGTCGTGGTGGCCGGGCTGCTCACCCAGCTGTCGGTGACCGTCGCCTACGCCGCCCTCCCGGCGCTGGTCGTGCAGACCGTGCGTGCGGAGGAGACCGGCGTGGCGAACGCGGTGAACTCCATCGCCCGGTCGGTCGGGCAGGCCCTCGGCAGCACCGTCGCGGTGGCGCTGATCGCGGCCGGCCTCGATCCCGCGACCGGGTTCCCTCGGGCGAGCGTCTTCACGCACGTGGCGCTCATCGGGGCGGTCGCGACCCTGGCGGTCGTGGTCCTGGCCGTCGTCGGCCTGTTCGCCGACCGGCGCGGAGGCACGAGCCGCCGACCCGACCCGCTGACCGACGTGGAGGGCGCGACCGCCCGCGCCGGCGAGTGGTCGCCGGTGTCCGGCATCCGCTGAACCGTTACGGGCGCGTCCGGCATGGAACGGGTTCGTCCGGGGAACCGGGAGCCTGACGTCCCATCGCTTGACCGGAGGACCACATGGATCGAGCCAGGGGCTCGAACGACCGCACCGCGGAGACGCAGTTCCAGGGCAACCGCGCGGCCGACACCGCCGCTGCGGGCGACCCCGCGCCCGAGACGGACGAGATCAGCGGAACCCGCGCCGACTACGCCCCCGTCGGCGCGGATCCCACGCCCACCACGGGCGGAACGATCAAGCGCACGGTGAAGGAGTTCAGCGAGGACAACCTCACCGACTGGGCCGCCTCGCTCACGTACTACGGCGTCCTCGCGCTGTTCCCGGCCCTGATCGCGCTGCTGTCCATCGTCGGCCTGCTGACCGACCCGCGGACCCTCACCGACGCGCTCACCGCGGTCGTGCCGGCGTCGGCCGCCAGGACCCTCAACCCGGTGATCGAGCAGCTCGCCGGCAACACCGCACCGGTCGGGCTCGGCCTCGTCCTCGGTCTCGCCGGCGCCGTCTGGTCGGCCTCGGGCTACGTCGGCGCCTTCACCCGGGCCGCGAACGTCGTCTACGAGACGCCGGAAGGCCGCAAGATCTGGAAGCTCAAGCCGCTGCAGCTGCTGGTGACCCTGATCGGCATCCTCTTCGCGACCCTCATCGTCTCGATGCTCGTGCTCAGCGGGCCGGTCGTCGACGCCATCGGGCGCGCCATCGGGATCGGCGAGACCGCACTGACGATCTGGAACGTCGCCAAGTGGCCGGTGATGCTGGTCGTCCTGGCGTTGATGATCGCCGTCCTCTACTACTCGACGCCGAACGCGAAGCTGCGCGGCTTCAAGTGGGTGAGCCCCGGCGCCGGTGTGGCGATCGTGGTGGCGATCGTCGCCTCCGGCGCGTTCGCCCTCTACGTCGCCAACTTCGGCAGCTACAACAAGACCTACGGCGCGCTGGCCGGCGTGGTGGTCTTCCTGATCTGGTTCTGGCTGATCAACCTCGCGCTGCTGTTCGGCATCGAGCTGGACGCCGAGGTCGAGCGGACCAGGGAGCTGAAGGAGGGCGTCCCGAGGGCCGAGAAGGAGATCCAGCTCGACGCCCGCGGCGAGCCCAAGGACAAGCAGACGACCTGACGAACGGACCCGTACTGCGATCCCGCGTCGCGGGGCCGAAGGCTCCCGACGCGGGATCGCAGGTGGGCTCAGCAAGACCCGGGGACGGTCCCTGGCCGCGGTGCGGCCCGGCGGGTCGCCGTGTCATCGACTCGTCGGGGGCCGGTCGCCGGTTCTCGACAGGGGCACTCGCTCCACGAGAGCGGCGAGTCCGGCCAATCCCCGGCTGACCGCCTTCCCCGCCGGCACGAGCCGCTCCGGGGCGCGGCGGACACCGGCGTCGACCAGGTCGCGGGTGCGGTCCAGCACGGTCAGTGGCAGCCCGGAGAGGGCGTTGCCCGGCGGACGGCGGGACACCGTGGGATGCGGACGGGTCGGCGAGAGCCGCCGCATCAGCTCCCAGCGCCGGCCCAGCCGCCGGAGCTCCTCGACCGTCACCGCCTCCTGCAGTCGCGGGAAGAGCACGTCCTCCTCGTCCCGGACGTCCTCGCGGAGCACCTCGACCAGGCGGGCCAGCCGGGCCGGCCGGCGCGGGTCGTCGAGCCCATCGGCCTCGAGCGCACTGACCAGCTCGTTGACCTCCTGGTGCTCCTTCTCCACCTGCAGGGTCAATGCATCGCCGTCGGGGAGGACCCGGCGCAGCACCGGCCAGAGCACGGTCTCCTCGGCGAAGGCATGGCTGAAGACCAGCCGGTCGATGCGCCCGAGCACCTCCTCCTGGTCGGTGCCGGTGCTGCCGTCGAGCTCGTTCAGGAGGCGGTCGAGCTCGACGTGGTCCGCGCGCTGCCGGGCCAGGACGCTGCCGGGCCCGCCCAGCTCCTCGACGGTCTGGTGGGCGATGGATCGGGGCACTGCGACACCTCCGAGGTCTGGGTCGGGCGCGACTCCTGCCCACCGGACGGTCCGGCCATTCGTCCGGTTGAGTGACCGGCGTCACGGGGTAGGGGCCGGACGCCCCCCGCTGCAGAGAGGCAGTGCCCATGAACGCCGATCCCAAGGCCGTCACGTCGGACTTCTACGACCTCGAGGCGCTCCTCGACGACGAGGACCGGGCGCTGCTCCACCGGGTTCGCGACTTCATGAACACCGAGGTCCAGCCGATCATCAACGAGTACTGGACCCGGGCGGAGTTCCCCCGGCAGGTCATCCCGGGGCTGGCGAAGCTGGGCATCGCCGGCACGCAGTTCTCCGGCTACGGCTCTCCGGGGAAGTCCGCGCTGCTCGACGGGATGATCTCGATGGAGCTGTCCCGGGGCGACCCCTCGGTGTCGACCTTCATGGGTGTGCACGGCGGCCTCGTCATGGGGTCGATGCACCTGTGCGCCTCCGAGGAGCAGAAGGAGCGGTGGCTCCCGGCCCTGGCCCGGATGGAGACCATCGGCGCCTTCGGTCTCACCGAGCCCGAATCCGGCTCCGACGTCGCCCGCGGCCTTCGGACGACGGCCCGCCGGGACGGCGACACCTGGGTCCTCAACGGCCAGAAGAAGTGGATCGGGAACGGCAGCTTCGCCGACCTGGTGATCATCTGGGCCCAGGACGTCGACACCCAGCGCGTGCTGGGCTTCGTCGTGGAGCAGGGGACCGACGGTTTCTCCGCCGTCGACCTCGAGGACAAGATCGCCCTGCGCGCCGTGCAGAACGCCCTCATCACGCTCGAGGACGTGCGCGTTCCGGAGGAGAACCGGCTCCAGGAGGCCAACAGCTTCAAGGACACCGCCAAGGTGCTGAAGACCACGCGCGCCGGCGTGGCGTGGTCGGCGGTCGGCTGCTCGCGCGGGGCCTACGAGCACGCGCTCCGCTACGCCAACGAGCGCACCCAGTTCGGCAAGCCGATCGCCAGCTTCCAGCTCGTGCAGGACCTGCTGGTGCGGATGCTCGGCAACATCACCTCCTCCGCGGCCTTGTGCATGCGGCTCTCCCAGCTGCAGGACGCCGGGCAGATGACCGACGAGCAGGCGTCCCTGGCCAAGGCGTTCAGCACCGTGCGGATGCGGGAAACCGTGGGCTGGGCCCGCGAGCTGATGGGCGGCAACGGCATCCTGCTGGACCACAACGTCGGCCGGTACGTCGCCGACGCGGAGGCGATCTACTCCTACGAGGGCACCCGTGAGGTGAACAGCCTGATCGTCGGGCGGGCCATCACCGGCCGCGGCGCGATCGTCTGACGACAGCCGCGGGAGCATCGCAGCGAGATGCCCGGAGCCGACAGGGAGTGAGCATCGCAGCGAGCGCCAGCGAGCGAGGACCGGAGCGACCGCGGAGGCGACGTTGTGGTCGAGCGAGGAGCGGACCGAGGCGCGGAGTCGGACCGAGGGCATCGTCGGAGTCGGTTCAGCCGCCGTCCCACCAGCGGGCGGCGGCGTCCTCGGGCGTCATGCCGTCGATCTCGACCCACCGGTTCAGCCGGCGCAGGTCGTCGGTGGTGAGCCGCGCGCTCGTCTCGTCGAGAGCATCGGTCAGCCGACCGCCCCATCGCTCGGCGACCTCGGTACGGACCAGCGGGACGACGTTCTCGTGCGGCTGCAGTCCACGGTCGTCGGCCAGGAGCACGACCGGAGCGACGTCGAGCCGGGCGTCGGTCGTCTCCAGCAGGCCGACGTCGATCACCCCCGACTGCAGCGCCTCCACCGTGGCACGCCGGGTGGCCATGGGCAGCACCTCGCCGAACTCGAGGCCGTAGACGTCCTGGAGGCCGAGCAGACACAACGGGCGCTCCGGGCACTCGGGCGGCCCACCGAAGACGAGCTCGGGCGCCAGTGGCACCAGGTCGGACAACGTGTTGACGCCGTTTCGCGTGGCGAAGTCCTGCGTCACGGCGAAGCCGTTCTGGTCCTCGGCACGGGCCTCGTCGAGAACGGAGACGCCGCGCCCGCCCAGGGTCCGCGCGAGGACGGCGTGCATCTCCTCGGGTCTGTCGGGGGGATCCGGGAACTCGGGACGCGCGAAGAGCAGTGCCGTGCCCAGGTAGTCCACCACCACGTCGACGACGCCCTGCTGCAGAGCGGGCGCGACCACCTCGCGGGTACCGATGCCGTGCTGCACCGATACGGGTAGCTCCCGCCTCCGTGCCGCCTGGGCGTAGATCTCGACCAGGATCTGGTTCTCCTGGAAGTCGTAGGAAGCGAACCGGATGGTTCCCGTCGGGACGGGCGGCGCGGAGGTCTCGGATCCGCAGGCGGTCAGTACCGCGAGCAGCAGCACCGCGAGGAGCCGGGCTGGTCGAGGGCGCACGACCCCCTCCTCCCGGGCCGGGGCGAGCGGGGGCCACCGTAGCGCCGGTCGAGCGCGGAAGGGGATGGTCCCGATGCCGTTCCAGGTGCAGCATCAGCGAGCATGGCGTCGCTGCCGCAGGCGCTTCCCGGACCGGTCCGCGGGGTCGACGTCGCGCGACCCGCTCCCCCGGCGATCGCTCGCGTCCGCAGCCGGCGGCGTCCGTCCGGGGAGCCGCCGCCGCTCCCCCGGGCACTCAACGCCTCCGGCAAGTTCTGGCTGTGCCTCAGCGCGGTGGTGCTGGCGGCGTGGGTCGTCGTCATCGTCAGGTCGCCGAGGTGGCCGGGGTGCTGGCCACCGGGAAGGCCATCCAGGTCCTGTGGCTGGCCAACCTGGCGCTGCTGGCCGTCTTCCGACGGTGGCGACACCTGCTCATCTGGGCGGGGCTGGGCCTTCTCGTGGTCGACATCGGCGCGCAGCTGGCGACCATGCTCCAGCGTCCCCGCCCCTACGAGGTGGAGGTGATCGGAGACTGGTCGGGCTTCTCGATGCCGTCCCTGCCCATGACCGTCCTCGCCACGTTCCTCGTGGGCACGGTCTACACCCTGATACCGCCCGGGCGGTGGCGGACCATCGGCAAGTGGGTCGTCTGTGTCCTGCTGGTCGTCACCGCTGCCTCGCGGCTGTACCTGGCTCAGGACCACCCCACCGGCATCCTCGCCGGAGTGGTGCTGGGGGTGGCCGCGCCTCTGGCGGCGTTCCGGCTCCTGACGCCCAACAGCGTCTACCCGGTCCGCTACAGCCGCGCCCGGCCGGCGCACCTCGATGTGTCCGGTGACCGCGGCGCGGCGATCATCCGCGCCCTGCAGGACCAGCTGGGCGTGCTGGCCACGGAGGTCAAGCCCTTCGGGCTCGCCGGCTCAGGCGGCTCCACCCCGCTGAAGATCACCGTGAAGGCCGATCCGGCGGCCGGGGACGGCGAGAGCTGCATCTTCGGGAAGCTCTACGCGGCCACGCACGTCCGCTCCGACCGCTGGTACAAACTCGGCCGCGCGCTGCTCTACGGACAGCTCGAGGACGAGAAGCCGTTCCACAGCGTGCGCCGGCTCGTGCAGTACGAGGACTACATCCTGCGGCTGTTCTCCGACGCCGGGCTGCCCGTGCCGCACCCGCTCGGGATCGTGGAGATCACGCCCGAGCGCGAGTACCTGCTGGTGACCGAGTTCATCGTCCGCGCGAAGGAGGCCGGTGAGGCCGAGATCGACGACTCCGTCATCGACCAGGCCTGTCGGTGGTGCGGCGGATGTGGGACATCGGCATGGCGCACCGCGACATCAAGCCGGCCAACCTGCTGGTCCGCGACGGCACGCTGTTCCTGATCGACTCCGCATTCGCAGAGGTACGTCCCAGCCCGTGGCGCCAGGCGGTCGACCTGGCCAACATGATGCTGGTCCTGGCGCTGCGCACGGACGCCGAGCAGGTCTACCGGCGGGCCAGGCTGCAGTTCTCCGAGGAGGAGATCGCCGAGGCCTTCGCGGCGACCCGCGGCCTCACCATGCCGTCCCAGCTGCGCCGGATGCTCCGCCAGCAGGGCCGTGACCTGCACGGGGACTTCCTCCGGCTGCTTCCCTACCGGCTGCCGCCGGTACGCATCCAGCGCTGGACCTGGCGACGGTGCGGGCTCACCATCGTCACCCTGTTCGCTCTCGCCGTCATGGCCTCGGTGACGGTGCCACTGCTCCTGCGGTCCCCGCTGTGAGGCGGCCCTGCCGCCGGCGGGTGGCGGTGACCGCGGCCGTCCTGGCCCCCGTGCTGCTCGCCGGCTGCGGAGCGGTGGCCACGCCCGCGCCGGTCAACAGCGACCTCGTCGCCTGCAAGGAAGGCGACGACGGCAGCCCGGCCAACGGGGTCGTCCTCATGGCGCAGTCGGTGCCGACCGCGTCGTGGGTGCCGTGTCTGAAGACGATGCCGTTGGGGTGGAAGTTCAGGGACCTGGACGCCCGCAACGACTCGGCCAGCTTCTGGCTGGGTCCCACCCACGACCCCACCCACGCCATCGAGGTGCGGCTGACCGAGTCCTGCAGCATCGAGGGCGCGACCAAGGTCCGGAGCGAGCGGGCCGAGATGACGCGGCTGGAGCTGGTCTCCCAGGTCAGCCCCGACTTCGTCGGGCGGCGGCTCTACCTGTTCGACGGAGGCTGCATCACCGTGGCCTTCGACCTCGGCGGCAGGGCCAGCAGCGAAGGGCTGGCGGTCGCCACCCAGGCCTTCGGCGCCGTCTCCCGCGACGAGCTCCGCGAGCTGGTGCGCGAGGAGAGTGACGGGCTGCTCCAGCTGGATCCGCCCGTGGACGGCGGAGGCGGGCCGTGACCGCCGCGCCGGCGCGGGTGGGGGCCGGCTCCTCGCCCGAGCGTGCCCGCCGGCCCCGGTGGCGGCGTCTGGCCGGCCCACTCCTGTCGGTGGTGCTGGTGGCGGCGGTCTTCTTCTGGTTCCTGCCGCAGTTCACCAGCCTCTCCGACGTGTGGACCTCGGTGAAGGCCATGAGCTGGACGGAGGTCGGCGTCCTGCTGCTGGCGGCCGTGTGGAACCTGGCCACCTACCAGTTCGTCGTGGTCAGCACGATGCCGGGACTGCCTTCCGGCAGGCCACCGTCTCGACCGAGACGACGACAGCCGTGTCCAACACCGTGGTCGGCGGTGCGGCGATCGCTCTCGGCCTGACCTACGGGATGAACTCCTCGTGGGGCTTCTCCCGCTCCCGGACGTCGGTGTCGCTGCTGGTCTCCGGACTCTGGAACAACTTCGCCAAGCTGGGCCTGCCGGTCGTCGCTCTGGTCCTGCTGGCGTTCGCCGGGCAGCCGAGCGCGGGACGGCTGCTGGCCGGCGTCGCCGGGGTCGCCGGGCTCGTCGCCGTCCTCGGAGCGCTCGCGCTGCTGCTGCGCAGCCGGGACGGTGCCGCGCGTCTCGGCACGTTCTCCGGCCGGGTCGCCTCCGCCGTGCTGCGCCCGTTCGGCAGGCCTGCCGTGCAGAGCTGGGACCGGGCGACGGTCAAGTTCCGCGACCGCACGGTGCTGCTGCTGCGCGCCCGCTGGCACTGGATCACCCTGGCCACCCTCGTCAGCCACGTCTCGCTGTTCGTCGTGCTGCTCCTGGCCCTGCGGTTCGTCGGGGTGAGCTCCGATCAGGTGGGCTGGATCGAGGCGCTCGCGGTGTTCGCCTTCGCCCGCCTGCTGACCGCGATCCCCTTCACCCCCGGCGGGCTGGGAGTCATCGAACTGGCCCTGATCACGGGGCTGTCCGCCGCGGGGGGTGCCCGTGCACAGGTCGCCGCCGGCGTGCTCACGTTCCGTGCACTGACCTACGTGCTCCCCATCCCGCTGGGGCTGGCCACCTACGTGTTCTGGCGGCGCAACAGGTCGTGGCGCCGGGAGCCCAACACCGCGCCGCGGACCGAGTTGGTGCCGGAGACGGCCTGATGCTCGTCGACATCCGCCGGGGGCTGCTGGTCAGCGGCGCACTGCTGGCCGGCGCGGTCCTGGTGGGCCTGCTCGTCGTCCTCCCCTGGACGGCACCCGCGGTGCAGGCGGTGGACGACGCGGTGTGGCGGGTCGCCGGGGCGGTCCGCAACGAGCCCGCCACCGCCGTGGCGACCGCTCTGTCCTGGCTCGGGAGCGCGGAGGTCAACTGGCCGCTGCGGGCCGCCGCCCTGCTGCTGCTGGCCTGGCGCCGGCACTGGCTGCGGGCGGCCGCCTTCACCCTCGCCGTCGTCACCAGCGAGCTGTTCATCGGGCCGGTGAAAGCCCTCACCGACCGCCCCCGTCCTCCGGGGGCCCTGATCGAGACCACGGCGGCGTCCTTCCCCTCCGGGCACGCGATCGCGACGGCGGTGACCGCCGTGGGGCTCGTCCTGGTGCTCGCCCGTCCAGGGCCGAGCCGCTGGCGGTGGGAGGTGCGTGCGGTGGTGTTCACCGCGGTGATGGCCTTGTCCCGGGTGTACCTGAGGGCGCACTGGCTGTCCGACACCGTGGCGGGCGCCCTGCTGGGCGCGGGGCTGGCCCTGGGCTGGCCGGCGCTGCTGATGGCAATCCGGCACGAGCGCGATCCGACCGCACCGACGCCCTGAGACCGGACTGCCGTGTTCCGGCAGCTGTGGTTCAGTGAGGGACGTCACATCCGCGCCGGGGGAACGGTGCTCGTCCGGTCCCCGCGCGCACCTGAGCAGCGCAGCTCGAAGGAGACCTGTCGATGGCCCAGCCCGCGACCGACCCGCCCGCCGGGAAGACGGACCCGCCCGCCCCGAAGACCGACGGCGGCGCCAAGCCCGCGACCGGCCGTCCGGCCGATCCGCCGGAGGAGGCCACCGAGGCCGCCCTCGGCCTGGACATGGTGCTCGTGGATGCGGCCCGCGGACCGCTGCGCCGGGTCATCCCGCCCGCGGGGACGGCCCTCCGCCTCGGTGCCGCGCTGGCCCGTCAGCCGGGCACGGTCGTCAAGCGGACCGGGGAGCTGGCCCGGGAGCTGGGACGCATCACCGTCGGCAGCTCCGAGCTCGCGCCGGGCAAGAAGGACAAGCGTTTCGCCGACCCGGCGTGGACCGGCAACCCCCTGCTGCGCCGGGTCATGCAGGCCCACCTGGCCACCGCGCGTACCGCATGGGAGCTCATCGAGGACGCCGACCTCGACTGGCAGGACGACGAACGGATCCGGTTCACCGCGACGAACCTCGTCGACGCGCTGGCCCCGAGCAACCTCCCGGTGGTCAACCCGCTGTCGCTGAAGGCGGCGATCGACACCGGCGGCGGCAGCGCCGTCCAGGGCGTGAAGCGGTTGGTCCGCGACCTGGCGACCCCGCCGCGCGTGCCGTCGATGGTCGAGCCGGACGCGTTCACCGTCGGGGAGGACCTCGCCGCCACTCCGGGGAAGGTGGTCTTCCGGACGCCGGTGTTCGAGCTGATCCGGTACACGCCGACGACGGAGACCGTCCGCGAGGTACCGCTGATCATGGTGCCGCCGACGATCAACAAGTTCTACATCGCCGACCTCGCGCCCGGCCGGAGCATCGCCGAGCACTACGTGGGCAGCGGGCAGCAGGTCTTCATGATGTCCTGGCGCAACCCCGACGAGCGGCACGCCGAGTGGGGCCTGGACACCTACGGGCAGGCCATCCTCGACGCCATGGACGCCGTCGAGCGGGCCACGGGCAGCGAGCGGGTCGCCTTCCAGTCCTTCTGCTCCGGCGGCATCATCCTCGCGATGGTGCTGGCGCACCTCGCCGCCACCGGACGGCAGGACCGCGTCACCGCCGCCAGCTACGCCGTCACCGTCCTGGACTGGTCCCGAGCCGGAACGCTCTCCGCGCTGATGGACGAGGAGGCGGTCAAGGCCGCGACGGAGAAGTCACGCAAGAAGGGCTACCTGGACGGCGCCCAGCTGGCCGAGGTCTTCGCCTGGCTGCGCCCCAACGACCTGGTGTGGAACTACTGGGTCAACAACTACCTGCAGGGCAAGCCACCACCGAACTTCGACATCCTCTTCTGGAACGGCGACACCGTGCGGATGAGCGCCGCTCTGCACCGCGACTTCATCGAGATCGCCGTCGGGAACGCGCTCACCGAGCCCGGCAGGGCCACGATGCTCGGCTCGCCGGTGGACCTCTCCGCCGTGACCGTCGACTCCTACGTCACCGCAGGCGTCGCCGACCACATCTGCCCCTGGCAGGCCTGCTACCGCTCCACCCAGCTGCTGGGCGGGGACAACCGGTTCATCCTGTCCACGAACGGTCACATCGCCTCGCTGGTCAACCCGCCGGGCAACCCGAAGTCCACCTTCCAGGTCGCCGAGGCCACCCCGCCGGACCCGCAGCAGTGGCTGGAGCAGGCGGAGACGGTCAAGGGTTCCTGGTGGCCGGACTTCATGACCTGGGTCGGCGAGCGGTCCGGCGGCGAGGTGCCGGCGCCCACCACCCCGGGGGACCTCGAGGAGCTGGGCGAGGCCCCCGGCACCTATGTCTTCGACAAGTAGGGCGGTCCCGCCCTCCCGGGGCAGCAGGGAGTTCGTACGAACCGTGACGGCGGCCGGTCGGACGCTGCGCGTGTCGGTGCGGCCCGGAACGGACGAGTCCGTCCCGCCACTGCTGCTGATGAACGGGATCGGCGCCAGCCTCGAGGTGCTGCAGCCGTTCGTCGACGCGCTCGACCGCCGGCGCAGCGTCATCCGGTTCGACGTGCCGGGCGTGGGCGGCTCCCCCCGTCCCGTCGTGCCCTACGTCCTGGCGACGCTCAGCCCGGTCGTGGCCGGGATGCTCGACCGGCTCGGGTTCGAGGACTCGGTCGACGTCCTCGGGCTGTCCTGGGGAGGCGGGCTCGCGCAGCACTTCGCCGTCCAGCACCGGCGGCGGTGCCGTCGACTGGTCCTGGCCGCCACCGGGACCGGCTCCCTCATGGTGCCGGCCAATCCGCGGGTGCTGGCCCACATGTTGACCCCGCGACGGCACCGCGACCCCGAGTACGTCCGCAGCATCGCCGGTGAGCTCTACGGCGGGACGATGCGCAGCGATCCCGCGCGAGCCGCGCGCGTCCTGCACTCCGCGAGCCGCCTGGGCCCCAGGCGGGGCTACTACTACCAGCTGGCCGCCAGCACGGGCTGGAGCAGCCTGCCGTTCCTCAAGCTGATCCGGCAGCCTACACTGCTGGTCGCCGGGGACGACGACCCGATCATCCCGGCGATCAACGCCCGGGTGATGGCACGGCTGATCCCGGACGTCCGCCTGCACCTCTACCACGGCGGGCACATCGCGCTGATCACCGAGCCCGACGAGCTGGCTCCGGTGATCGAGGAGTTCCTCGACGGCTGACGACCGACACCCGAGGAGTTGTCACACCCCTGCGCAAGGCTCCGTTCTCCATCGACCACGAGGAGAACCGTGAACGAGCCGAGCGCCAGGAGTCGCGTCGGCACCGCGCCGTCGCAGACCAGGGGCGCCGGCCGCCTGCCGGCGCGGCTGCGGCACCGGCGCACCCTGCTGGTGCCGCCGGTGCCGCCGGTGCCCGCCCACGCCGGTCCGACCGTGCGCGGGGCCGCCTGACCTCGGGGCTGTCGGCCTCAGTGGTGGTACTGGTGCATGACCGCGTGCCCCTTGCCGCGCCTGATCAGCAGCCGGTTGACCGGAACCGTGACGACGAAGGCCACGGCCAGGGCCACGGCCAGGGATCCCCAGAACAGCCACGAGGTCACGCCCGCCTCCATCGCGCCCGGGATGAGCAGCATGATGGCGTTGTCGACGATCTCCATGACCGTGATCGACAGGGTGTCGGCCGCGAAGGCCACGCCGAGTGCCGCTCCCAGGGCCAGACCCGAGCGCAGCACCGGCACGATCGTCAGCAAGTAGCCGAAGAAGAAGGCCAGCGCGACGGCCAGGACGATCGTGGCCGTGTCGGACCAGCCCAGCGCCGTGCCGATGACCATGCCCAGCACCTCACCGATGGCACAGCCCGTGAGGCAGTGCAGGGTCGCGCTCATCGCCAGCCGGTTGAGCTCGCGCTTCCCCTCGGGGCTGTCGGGGGCCACGCCGTGGTGCTCGTGCATCTCCATCGAGATCACTCCCCTCGTCGGACATCGACGAGCGGTATGTATACCCCTGGGGGGTACCAGCCGCAAGGGTTCCGACGCCCCGCCAGCGAGAGTGCGTCGGTCGGTCGACCGCCCCTGGCGGCGTCAGGCCGTCAGGCGGACCAGGTGGCCGCTGGCACCACCGAAGGCGTCCACCACGAAGCCACGAACCTGGAGCACCTCGGCCAGGGCACGGCTCATCGCCTGCTGCACCATGACGTCCGCCGCGGCGCCGTGGACCTGCTCGACGCTCATCCGGTCGTGCTGACGCCACGTGACGACAATGCCGCCCAGTGAGGGCTCGGGACTCAGGCAGACACCGCCGACCTGGTCGGTCCCGGTGGAGTCGTGCGCGGACAACCCCGCCTCCACCAGCGCCGCGGCGACCTCGACCACGAGGGTGCCGAGCGGGTCGTCGTCGGGAAGTCCGGCGTCCCAGCCCTCGGGGAGGCGATCGAGCTGCGCACTCAGGTGCGCCAGCCAGGCCCAGTCGTGCGGCGACGGCCGGCGGTCGACGCCGCCGTCGGCACGCCCGGTCCCGTAGATCGACCGGACGTCGTCGGGCCCGCCGTCCACGAGCGCATCGACGGCCCAGCCGGCCTCGGCGCGGTCGGGGAACGGCCCCGCCACGATCCGTCCGGGACCGGCCGCCTCGTCGACGACCAACCACCAGCCCTGTCGGACCGCGCCGTCGAGGACGACCTCACTGCTGGACAGACCACGCACGCCACTCACCGTTTCCACATCCGTGTGGGGCCGCCGCTGGGGAAGGGCGTCGGCCACGCCGCACCGCCGGGAACCGGCAGCGGGGATGGCAGAAAGGTACGTGGTCCGGCCCCGCAGCCTCGGTTGCTCGCGGGTTCGCCCTCCCCGCGTTCCCGAATCGTTGCAAGGGCGCCGAACGGACACGGTGACCCGCCGGATGTGGCCCCCACATGTCGACAGGATCAACGCCTGCCGAGCGTGAGCCGGCCCATGAAGGCGTCGATGATGTCGCGGCACGGTCTCGGCGCACGGCGTGTTCGCCAACACCCGAGCAACACACGCCCGGAGTGCGTAGATGTTCCGGTGGGCCCCGTGGGGATCGAACCCACAACCCGCGGATTAGGAGCTGCGGTAGGCCTCTAGGGACCACTGGGTACCGTCATGGGCTCCCGGGCCAGCGCCGTTGCAATTCATCGCTGCTCTTGAGCGCTGATGGCACCGGCCTCGGCCCACCCTCAGGGCGACCCGGCGCGGCCGTGTAGCTCCGTCCTAATCCTGCGAGGCGGTTGGGGCGGTTGCGACCCAGCTGGGGAGCCCGCCCGGGCGGTCCGACCACCGCACTCGCTTCGAGTGCTGGGGTGAGGTCACGTGTAGGTACCAAACGCCTGCCTCCTCCACCAGGTAGTTCGACTGCTCGGCCCCGGGCACGTGCAGCACCGGCCGGTCGTACCGCCGGGCGAGGTCCAGCAGCTCGTCGAGGGAGGCGGTCCGGACGGTTCCGTCGGGCACGCCGCCGGAGGCCACCGTGAGCACGGGCCGACCCAGCCGGGACCAGGGGTCCCGTCGTCCGAGGAGGCCGACGCCGCCCAGTACCGCGGCGAGCGCGAGACACCCCCATCCGGCGAGCTGGACCGTCCCGGCGTCCAGGCTGGCGCCGGCCAGCTGCAGCCGCGGCGTCTGCTGCGGGGCTCCAGGGCTCGCCTGCGTGGAGGTGCCGGTGACCGGTTCCCCGCGGGGGTGGTCGGCGACGTCGAGCACCAGCTGCCCGCCCTGGAGCCGGAAGGCAACCGGCGAGGTGAGCTCGATCGCCGTCCCGTCGACGGTACCGTCCACGGTGGGCTCCAGTTCGAGCCGGTAGCTGCCCTCGGCGACGCCGGTGCGCTGCTCGGCGGCGGTGATCACGTCCCGGAGCGCGACGAGGTCGAGAGAGGCCCGCAGGCCGGCGCCGGCGCCTTGGAAGTCCTGGCCGGGGTCGAGCGGCACGACGCGCTGCCAGCCGTTGCCGGCGCTCAGCCGCGCGTTCAGGCCGAGGACGCCCTCCGCCTTCCCGGCTCCTTCCCCGGAGACCTCGTAGCGCACGTGGACATCAACGCTGGGGTTCAGCTGGACGAAGACGGGGTCCCCGGTGATCAGCTGCCCGTCCTGGTACACGGCCGGGTCTGCGGTGGCGGCGTAGCTGACGTCGACGTGGTGGGTGAGGGCACCGGCGTCCGGTGCCCCGGGGTCGACCACGGCGCGGGAGCCGAGGGCGAGCAGCGCAGTGCCGGCGACGAGGGCCACGGCGCCGGCGGCGAGGAGCGGGGATGGGCGGGAGCGGCGGGGAGCCCGGTGCACGAGGGGACCTTTCTGGCGGGGTGTCGTCTGCGGCGGGCCGGGCCGGCCGGGACCATGAGGACGGTGGCGGCCGCGCCGGCGAGGAGCACGGGGACGGCCGAGCGGGTGGCGGTGAGCACGGAGCCGACCTGGGGGACGTGCAACCAGAGCCGACCGATCACCTGGGCCGCCGGGACGAGGTCGGGATCGGTCCAGTCGTTGTTGTCCCCCCGGGTGCGGAAGCCGCCGGGCTCGGCGGCGACGATCCGGTGCAGGACCACGACGTCGAGGGTCGGGCTGCGGTACGCGATCACGTCGCCGACGGCGTAGCGGGGAGCCTCCCGCACCAGCGCCAGGTCACCGGTGCGGAAGTCAGGCCGCATGCTCTCCCCGCGCGTGACGACGTAGCTGGTCTGGCCGCCGATGGACGGCGGGGCCAGGACCACCCACGCCGCCACGGTGAGGACGGCGGCGAGCAGCCAGGCGGCGGGTTGACGGGTGCGCATGGAAGGACGAAGGCGGGCGCTGCGGGCTCCTCCTGGACCGCCCGCAGCACCCGCGGTCATCAGACGACGGCGACGTTGAACGTGGAGGAGGTGCTCGTGGCCTGGCTGAAGCCGGCGCAGGTCACCGGGGTCTCGTTGTTCACCGAGTCGTAGGTGCCGACGCTGCACGCCGTCAGCGCGTTGCTGCCGAAGCCGGCCTCGACCGTCTGGCCGGTGAGGTTGCCGGTGAAGACCAGGGCGGCGTCGGTGATCGTGGTGCCGTCGGCGCTCAGCGTGTACTCCAGGCTCTCGGCCGTGGCGCCGGAGACGGTCGAGGTGCCGTAGCCGGCGACGCTGCTCGGCACGGTGTTGCTGGCCGTCGAGGCCGAGCCGGCGGCGAGGGCGATCGCGCCGACAGCGAGCACGCCGGCAACAGTGATCTTGCGCATGGTGAGTATTCCTTCTCGTTCGGGAGCCCGGCCGACTCTCGTGGCCGCCGTGGTCTCGTGGGCCCCTCCGCGGAACCCCTGTCGCTGACACGAAGGACATCGACCGAACACAACATGTGCTTGAGCGATCGGAGCCGAACCGCTAGATCTAGCGGTTTCGGCGGTTCAGGGAATACGGTTTCGTCACAGTGGGTCATCGATCCGCGTGCATCCAGGCCACCGGCCTGCCGCCGACCGGACATTCCGCGCAACATGACCACGCTGCGTGACGGACCGGTCCGCATCCGCGGCTGACCCGGGGGCGGGCGGTCGTGCGCCCCGGGTCGCCGATCGCGCCGGCGAGGAGGTAGCCCGCCGACCGTGGCTCGCCAGGACTCACCACCCAGGCCCTCGCCCTGTCCCGACGGGACCGGGCGCTCCCGGGCTGGGCATGTCGCGGCGAACCGGCGAGCCGAGGAGGGGTCACCCCTCCCTCTTGCGGGGTACTGCCTCAGGCGGCGATTTCCAGGATCGCAGCACACCGCCGATGCTCCTTGTCATGACCGCATGGGGGACCACTGGCGATGCGTCCTCGGGCGCCCCGGTGATGACGGACTTCGAGTCCGCCGTCCAGGCCGCGCTCCAGGACCTGCAGTACCGAGTCGGGCTGGACCTGTGGATGGTGGTCCGCTCCGACTCCGACGAGCCCGACCCGCTCGCCACGTTCGCCGTCGGGGACCTCGCGGTCACGACCGACGCCGCCCTTGCCTGGCTCCGTACCTGGTGGCAGCTCGTGGACCGGGACACCCCCACCGTCTGCGGCGACCTCACACGGCTGCCTGCAGGGGTCGTGGACGCTTCGTCCACCGCGGGCCCCGGCGCCGAGGCTGCGCCCTTCCGCGCCCTGCTGGCGGTGCGGATTCCAGGTGACGGCGGCCGACCGCTGGGCAGCCTCGTCGCGGTCGGACGCGCGCCCCGGGGGCCGGAGCTGGCCACGCACGTCCGGAGTGTGCAGATCTGCGCCGGCCTGATCGGCACGCTGCTACGTCACGAGCTCCGCCTGGCGGAGGCTGCCCGCGACGCCGAGCGAACCGCGCCGCATGCCGGGACCGACGCCCTGACCGGGGTCCGCGATCGAGCGGCATGGGAGGCCGCGGTTCGGACGGAGCAGGTACGCGCCGGCCGGTACGGAACGCCGGTCAGCGTGGTCTCCGTGGAGGTGCGGGGACTGGACGACGTCATCGCCGCCCAGGGCAGTCACGTCGCCGAACAGCTGCTCGCCCGCGCCGCCGATGCCCTGGTCCTGCAGATCCAGGGCGGCGATCTGCTGGCCCGCGTGGGCGACCACGTGTTCGCCGTGCTCCTGCCGGGGATGGGCGGCGCGGCGCTGAGCGCCTTCGTCGAGCGGGTTCGCGTGGCGCTGGCGAGTGCAGGGGTGACCGCTGCGGTGGGCGCCGCCAGCCGGCGCGCGGGCACGTCCATCGAGCAGACCTGGCGGGACGCCGAGGGGGCCAGGCACGGCGCCGCGCCGTCCCGGGTGGCGATCAAAGCGGCCCGCAGCGCCACGGATGCCCGAGGAGACACACACCCCCTTCGACCGTCGGCCGGAGAGGCCGACGAGGAGCCGGGAACCGGGGAGCACGCCGTCCCGACAGCTCTGACCCGCAACGGCAGCATTGACGCGCTGCTGGAGCTCGCCCGCGAGCAGCTGCGCATGGACGTGGCGCTCCTCGGTGAGTTCCGCGGCGGGGAGTGGCTGATCCACAACACCGTCAAGACCGTCGACCTGCCGGTGACCGCGCGCTTCGTCCAGCGTCGCGACCGCACCCACTGCGACCTCATGGTCAGCGGACGGATCGGCAGTGTCGTTCCCGATTCCGCCGGCCACCCGCTGACGGCCGAGCTGCCCGGGGTCGTGGAGTGGGGGCTGCGGGCCTACGTGGGTGTCCCGGTGCACCGACGCAACGGCGCGCTGTGGGGCAGCCTGTGCGTGCTGGCCCGCGACCCCGACGAGCGCCTCACCGAACGAGACGCCGGCGTGCTGCGGGTCATCGCGGCCGCCGTCGCCGAGATCGTCGAGGCCGACGAGGTCCAGGCCGACGCCCGCCGCCACACCCGCGCCCTGCTCGATGCCATGTACGCCGCCGGGGACCCGTCGCCGGTCTACCAGCCGATCGTGGAGCTCGGCTCCTCCCACCTGGTGGGCGTGGAGGCCCTGAGCCGGTTCCCCAGCAGCGGGCACGGCCCGGACTACTGGTTCGGCGCCGCCGCCGTGGGCCTAGAGCTGGACCTGGAGCTCACCGCGCTGTCGCGGGCCCTCGAGCACGCCCCGGACACCGGCGGGTTCCTGTCGGTCAACGTCTCCCCCGCCACGGTCATGACGGACCGGTTCCTCGACCGGCTCGAGAGCGCGCCGGTCGACCGGCTGGTCCTGGAACTCACCGAACACACGGCGGTCGAGGACTACGACGCCCTGCTACGGCGCCTGGCCCCCGCCCGCTCGGCCGGATTGCGGCTCGCGGTCGACGACGCCGGAGCCGGCTACGCCAGTCTGCGGCACGTCCTCGCCCTGGCACCCGATCTGATCAAGCTGGACCGGTCCCTGGTCTGCGACGTCGGTCGGGATCCCGTCCGCGCCGCGCTCGCCGCCGCGCTCACCACCTTCGCCGACCAGATCGGCGCGCACGTCGTCGCCGAAGGCATCGAGACTGCCGAGGAGCTGGCGGCGCTGCAGGCACTGAGCGTTCCTTACGGGCAGGGCTACCACCTCGGCCGACCGGCCCCTGCCGGCACCTTCGTACACCCAGCCGGTTATGCCGGACCGGAGCGCCGGAAGCCGGACTCGCCCGGCGCCGCCATACGTCCCAGCGCTCAGCCCGGCGCGAGCCGTGGCGCCGGTCCCCAGCTCTCGGCCGGCGCCTCGCCGAACCTCGAGCGGCGCCTCCACGGTCAGGCCTGAGCCCCTTCAAGCGCCTTACGCCGCACAAGACAACAGTCGCTCAAGGTAGCTGCATGGCAAAGATCTCCCCGTAGCCCGTCGGTAGCCCTTCCGGCAACCCCGAGCCCGTGGCGGTATGGCAGGACGGGACGTGGTCGCCGAGTTGCTTCTGAGCGGGCAGATTCGGAAGGAGTTCTTCATCGCGCATGTCCTGTTCACCGCCGGCGGCCAGCAGTGAGGACCTAGACCGGGAGAACGCCTGCGCCTTCCCGGGTGCAGCGCCTGCCGGACGCCGTCGTCGCCGTCCTGCTGTGGGCACACCGCATCTGCCGGTCCCGCGGCGGTGCCGTGGTGCTGCGCGTCGCCGCCCGCTCCACCGAGGAGCTGCTGCACCGCACCGGTCTGTGGCGGGTCATGGTCCTGGAGCCCGCGCAGGCGGTCGCGTGACCGGCCCCTTACCGAGGTGGTCGAGGTCTGCTGTGCACGGCCTGCCGGGTTGGAACGTTCCGCGCCAGGGATGCTGTTCAGGTGCCTGCCGTCAAGCGCTACCCCTCACGAGCTTTGCTCCTCACCGAGCCGCCGCGGGCGGGTCTGGACGTCGCCGCCCTGGCGGCTGCCTGGCCGTTGCTCGCGGCTGCCCGCCGCGGTGACGGCCACCCGGTGCTGGTGCTGCCGGGGCTGATGACCGGCGACCCGGCCACCATGGTGCTCCGCACCGCGCTCCGCGCCCTTGGCCACAACGTGTCCGGCTGGAGCCTGGGCATCAACCGGGGCCCGACGGGCCGCGTCGTCGACACGTTGCGCGCGCAACTTGAGCGGTTGCACCGAACCTCCAGACGGCGGGTCAGCCTGGTCGGCTGGAGTCTCGGCGGGCTCTACGCACAGGAACTGGCCAGAGCCGCGCCGGGCAGCGTCCGCGGACTCGTCACCCTCGGCACGCCGGTGGTGCGATCGGCGCCCTGGCTCCGCACAGCGTCGGGGATCGTCGACGGCGGCACCCGCCTTCTCCGCGGGGCGGCAGCGCTGCCCCGGCCCTGGGCCGAGCGCGGCTCCCTGCGCGTGCCCGCGACGTCGGTCTACACGCGGGCCGACGGCATCGTGCACTGGTCGTCGTGTCGGTACGAGGTCCGCTCTCGGCGGGAGAACGTGGAAGTACGCGGCAGCCACCTCGGCCTTGCCTACAACCCGGCGGTTCTGTGGCTGCTGGCCGACCGGCTGGGGATGGCCGAGGGTGCCTGGACACCATTCCGCCCCCCGCTCGGACTGAGCCTGCTCTTCCCCCGCCGTCGATGACACAGGCAGGCCCAGTTCGAGGTCGTCGCCAGGTGGGCCGCTTGGGACACCCGAGCCGGGCGACCGATGCCGAAATAACCCAGCCATCGGCCGCGGGTGCTCTGCGGTCCGCCGGAGTACATCTGCACTGGTCAAGCCGCTTACGGGACCAATGGCTGGCGTGCGCGCGAGCGACGCCGAACACAGCCCGATGGTGGTCAGAAAGCGCGCGCCTACGTGAGAGGTCTCGCTCTCCCGACCTGTCAGACACCCCCGAGGTCAACTCGCAGGGCGCAGCGAACAGGTGTTGGGGGACGCGTACACGTAGCTGACGCGGCAGGTGGCGGCGTTCGACGCCACCGACCGGGGCCGTGCCGGGTTGGGTGACTACTACGCCCAGCGGGGGGAGTCGGCCGGCCGGTGGGCCGGTGGCGGCCTGGCCGGCCTGGACGGGATGGCGGCCGGGGACCGGTCGGTGAGGAGCAGATGACGGCGCTGTTCGGCGCCGGGCGCCATCCGGACGCCGACCGGCTGGAGCGGGAGGCACTGGCCGCCGGGCGGGCCCCCGAGCGGGCGCGGGCGGCCGGAGCGCCGGGTCAGCCGTTTCCGGTCTTCCCGCCAGCCGCCGACGGGTTCCGGGCGCGGTGTGCGCGCGAGTTCGCCGCGGTCACCGCCGCCCGCGGCCAGCCGCCCGGCGCACCGCGTCCGGTCGGAGAGCGGGCGCGGATCCGCGGCGAGCTGGCCGCGGCCATGTTCGCCGAGGAGCACGGCCGCCCACCAGCCAACGCCCGGGAGCTGTCGGACTTCCTGGCCCGGGTGTCGCGTCCGGCGACGAGCGCGGTGGCGGGCTATGACCCGACGTTTCGCCGGTGAAGTCGGTCTCGGCGCTGTGGGCGCTGGCGCCGCGGGAGGTGGCCGAGCAGATCGAGGCCGCGCACGCCGCCGCGGTCGCCGACACGGTGACTTCGCTGGAGCGGCACGCCTGTTTCACCCGGCTGGGCGCCGGTGGGGTGCGGCAGCTGTCGCTACGGCCCTGCTCTCACTGGCCGTCCGGGGGCGCCAGTTGGAACCGATAAACGGCCGGTCATGTGGTCTGCAGCCGTCGTGCCCCGCGACATGCATCGCGCAGGCTAGGTGCAGACGGATGGGCAGGTGCCGTGAACGGCGGCTTCGGCCGCTCAGACCGGACTGGTCGCTCGAGCTGCCGGGGTCCGCAGCGTGCGGAGGAGTAGGGCCAGGGCGGCCAGTTGCAGTAGGACGACGACGGCAACCAGCGCGGGCACCGAACGGGTGGACAGAGCGCCGGCCAGCGCGCTGCCGGCAACCGCGGCCGCGCCCTGCACCGTGGCGAACATGCCGAAGGCGGTGGCCCGCCGTCCGGCCGGGACCAGGCGGGCGACCAGTGCCTTGACGGTGAAGTCCTGCAGACCGGTCGCGAAGCTCCAGATCAGCACGCCGGCCACGGCGACGGTCCACACGCTGGAGAACGCCGGCGCCGGCACGGCGGCCACCAGCACGGGGAGGACGACGAGGACCTTGCCGCCCCACCGGTCGTGCCCCCAGCCAACGACGAGCGCAACGACCGCCTCGGCGGCCATCGCCGCGGCGTACAGGACCGGCACCGCCGCGGTCGGGATGAGACCGGCCGTCACGAGGTGGGAGGAGATCACCCCGAACGTGACCAGCCCGGCGGTGGCCAGCCCCGCCGAGGCGGCGAACAGCCAGAACGGTCGCGGCAGCTCCCGGCCGGCCCGCAGCAGCGACGTGCGCGGCTGCGGGCCGGCCGCGCGGATCTCCTCGCGCAGCGGGTCGCCGATCCGTCGGCGCAGCCACAGCAGCAGCGCGACCGAGGCAACTCCGGGGACAGCGAGGACAGCCAGCGCGGGCCACAGCACCCCGGTGAGTACCGCGACGCCGGCCACGGCCAGCGGTCCGGCGAACGCGCCGACCCCGACCGGACCGGCGGCGTGCGCCAGCAGGGTCGACTTCGCCGGGCTGCGTACCGCCTTGCCGGTCCGCTCGGTGCTCGCCGTGAATCTACCGGTATTTGACTGAGGGAAGCCTTACCTAATACAACTCAGCAGTCTCCAGTCCTCAGCCTCCCGTTGGACCGCCGGACGTGGGGCTGAGTTCTGCTCGATCGATGCGGCCGGTCCGCGCCTGCCGCCTGCTGAAAGGAAGTGCGCCCCGTGCGCCTGCGATCACTCATCACCGCCGTCGTCGCTGCGATGGCCCTCAGTTCGTGCGGCTCCTCCGCGGACGACACCGAGGAGGCATCCGCACAGGAGTCCGGTTCGGTGGAGACCCGGTCGGTCGACCACGTCCTGGGGACCACGGAGGTGCCGGTCGACCCCCAGCGGGTCGTCACCCTCGACACCCCACACCTCGACACCGCGCTGTCCCTGGACATCACTCCGGTCGGCTCGGTGCAGTCCGACGTCGCCACAGGTTTCCCCGAGTACCTGGATGACCGGACCGAGGGCATCGAGGTCGTGGGGACGATCGAGGAGCCCGACCTCGAGGCGATCGCGGCGCTGCAGCCGGACCTGATCCTGTCCTCGAGCGTCCGCCACGAGGCGATCTACGAGCAACTCAGCCAGATCGCCCCCACCGTCCTCACCGACTACACGGAGGGCTGGCGGGCAATGTTCACGACGACCGCGGACGCCCTGAACCGGGCCGAGGAGGGCGCGGAAGCGCTGGCCGGGTACGACGCGCGGGCCGACCAGGTCGGCGAGGCGGTCGGCGCCGAGGGAGCGACCGCCTCGATCGTGCGCTTCCTGCCCGAGGAGACGCGGATCTACGGGCCCGAGACGTTCTCCGGAAGCGTGCTGACCGACGTCGGGTTCGCCCTGCCGCAGCTTTCCTACGACGAGTACTCCATGGCCTACGTCAGTGCGGAGGAGATCGGCCAGGCCGATGCCGACGTCGTCTTCTCCACCGCCTACGGCGACCCGGGCGCGACCACCAAGGGTGGCGTCACCGCCGTCTGGGAGTTCCTCGAGGCGGTCCCCGACTGCGCCTTCGAGGTCGACGACGACGAGTGGATGCTCGGCATCGGCCTGCTCGGCGCCGAGGTCGTCCTCGAGGACGTCGAGACGACCCTGGCCGGGTCCCACTGCCTCTGACCGCACTTCCGCGGCGCCACCCGCCCCGGCCGGCCACGGTCCGCCGGGGTGGGTGACGCCGCCATGCCCGGGTGGTGGCTCCGGCGTCCACCCGGGGGCACGCGGCAGCACCCGGCGGCCGTGACGCGTCGGTGACCCCGCTTGCACATCGAGTGAGGGGAGCAACTAAGGTGAGCCTTACCTAATTAGCTCCCTGGAGGTCCGTTGCTGTCCCCTCCCTCGGCCGCCGGCACCGACTGCGCTCACGTCCTGCCGCCCACCGCCCTCCCCCCCGCCATCCGCCACCTGCTGCACGCCCGGACCCGCGCCGAGACGGTCAGCGGCTACGTCTACGACCCACGGGTCGCCGCAGCCCGCGCCCGCGCCCTCCGCGCGGTCCTGCCACCGTGGGCGTCGCTGTTCTTCGCGGCGAAGGCCAACGGCTTCCCGGCGGTGCTCGCCGCGCTGGCCGGGTCCGGCGGCGTGGACGGCTTCGAGGTCGCCTCGCGCGCCGAGGCCGACGCCGCCCGGGCCGCGCTGCTCGCCGCCGGCCGGTCCCCCCGGCTGCTGGCCGCCGGACCGGCCAAGGCCCCGGCCCTGCTGGACGCCCTGCTCGACGCCGGCACCGAGGTCGTGCACGTCGAGAGCCCCCTCGAGCTGGTCCGGCTGTCCGCGGTGGCCCAGGCCCGGGGTCGGACCGTGCGGGTCGGGCTGCGGGTCAACCCTGCCGCGGTCGGGGTGCGCGGCACCCTGGCCATGGGCGGGCGCCCGGCTCCCTTCGGCGTCCCCGAGCCCGACGTCCCCGAGGTGCTCGCCCTCGCCCGCTCGCTGCCCGGCCTGGATGTCGCCGGCTTCCACGTGCACGCCGTCTGCGGCAACCGCGACGCCCGGGCGCACGCCGCCTATGTCGGCTGGTGCCTGGACTGGGCGGCGCGGACTGCGCGGCAGCACGGGGTGGACCTGCGGTGGGTCGACGTCGGTGGTGGGCTGGGCGTCGCCTACGGCGGGGAGGACCCGCTCGACGTCGACCTCCTCGGCGAGGAGCTGCACCGGCTCACTCCCCCGGCCGGCGTGGAGGTCGCCCTGGAACCCGGCCGCTGGCTGGTCGCCGACTGCGGCTGGTACGCCGCCGAGGTCGTCGACGTCAAGCACTCCTACGGGACCGCGTACGTCCTCGTGCGCGGCGGCATCGGTGGCTTCGCCCTGCCCGGCACCGAGGACTTCCCCTTCGCCCTCACCGTGCTCCCGGTCGAGGACTGGCCGTCCGCCCTGCCGCGTCCCGAGCTCCGCGACGTCCCCGTGACGGTCGTCGGGGAGCTGTGCACGCCTGAGGACGTCCTGGTCCGCGACGTCGTCGTCAACCGGGTCCGGGCCGGCGACCTGGTGGTCATCCCGCAGGCCGGCGCCTACGGCTGGGAGTTCGCCCTGCAGTCCTTCCTCGGCCACCCGCCGGCCACCCGCGACGTCGTCGTTCCGGGAGCCGACATCCCACCTGCCCCGCCCGTCCTCGCCCCCGTCCTGGAGGTCGTCCCGTGAGCCTCGCCGTCGACCGCACCACCCGTGACCGCACCGCGCCCCCCGACCCCGTCGGCGTGCTCGCCCGGCAGGCGGCCCGCGAGTCCGCCGCCCGCACCTACGCCCGGACCTTCCGCATCGTGCCGGTGCACGCCCGGGGCATGACGGTGACCGGCGCGGACGGCCGCCGCTACCTCGACTGCCTGTCGGGCGCCGGGACGCTGGCGCTCGGCCACAACCACCCGGTCGTCGTCGAGGCGGTGCAGCGGGTCATCGAGCGGGGCGCGCCCTGGCACGCCCTCGACATCGCCACCCCGGAGAAGGACGAGTTCACCGACGCGCTCTTCGCCGCGCTGCCGCCCGGGCTGGCCGGGCGCGCCAGGGTGCACTTCTGCGGGCCGGCCGGCACCGACGCCGTCGAGGCCGCGCTCAAGCTCGCCCGCACGGCCACCGGCCGCAGCGGCGTGGCGGCGTTCACCGGGGCCTACCACGGGATGACCGCCGGCGCCCTGGCCGCCTCCGGCGGGGTGGCGGTCAAGGAGCCGATGACCGGCGTGGCCGCCGAGGCGGCCCGGCTGCCCTACCCGCACGCCTACCGCTGCCCGTTCGGGCTGGGGGACTCCTCCGGGGAGGTGTCGGCGCGCTACGTCGAGCGGCTGCTCGACGACCCCAACGGCGGCATCGTGCCGCCCGCCGCGATGATCCTGGAGGCGGTGCAGGGCGAGGGCGGCGTCGTCCCCGCCCCGCTGCCGTGGCTGAGGGAGATGCGGCGGATCACCGCCGAGCGGGGCATTCCGCTGGTCGTCGACGAGGTGCAGACCGGCGTGGGCCGCACCGGGACCATGTGGGCGATCGACGCCGCCGGGGTCGAGCCGGACGTCATGGTCCTGTCCAAGGCGATCGGCGGGAGCCTCCCGCTGGCGGTGGTGGTGTACGCCGACCACCTCGACACCTGGGCACCCGGCGCGCACACCGGCACCTTCCGCGGCACCACCCTGGCGATGGCGGCCGGTGCCGCCACGCTGCGGCACGTGCTCGCCGAGCGGCTGCCCGAGCGGGCCGACGCACTCGGCCGGCGCCTGCGGGCCGGGCTGACGACCCTGGCGAGCGCGCACCCCTCGATCGGCGAGGTGCGCGGCCGGGGGCTGATGAACGGCATCGAGCTGGTCGAGCCGGACGGCGCGCCGGACGCCTGCGGCGCCCGGCCGGCCGCTCCGGGGCTGGCCGTGGCGGTCCGTGCGGAGTGCCTGCGGCGCGGGCTGATCGTCGAGCTGGGCGGGCGGCACGACAGCGTCGTCCGGCTGCTGCCGCCGCTGGTGATGACCGACGAGGAGGCCGGCGCGGTCCTCGACCGCCTCGACGCCGCCCTGACCGCCGCCGAGCGGGAGCACCGGGCATGACCGCCGTCGTCCCCGGTCGACCGGCCCCCGACGGGCTCCGCGGCTCCGGCCGGCACGACCTGGCCGACCTGGTGGCGCTCTCGCTCGACGCGCTCGCCGCCGGACGGGAGGCACGGGGTGGACCGGTCCCCGCCGGCGACCCCCGGCAGGTGACCGCGGACGTCGACGCGGCGCTGACCGGTGGCGTCCTGCCGCAGGACGGGATCGGTGAGCGGGCCGCCCTCGTCGGGCTGGTGAGCACCGTCGCCGCGGGCGCCGCCGACCCGGCCGACCCCCGGTGCGCGGCCCACCTGCACTGCCCGCCGCTGCCGGTCGCGGTCGCGGCCGACCTGGCCGCCAGCGCGCTGAACCAGTCGCTGGACAGCTGGGACCAGGCGCCCGCCGCCACGGTGCTCGAGGATCGGGTCGTCGCCGCGCTCGCCGAGCTGGCCGGCCTGCCCGGTGGCGGCGGGGTGGTGACCACCGGCGGGACGGGGTCGACCTACACCGCCCTGCTGCTGGCCCGCGACGCCGCCCCGGGACCGGTTCGGCTGTACGCCGGTGCGGCCGCGCACTTCTCCGTGGAGCGGGCGGCACACCTGCTGGGGCTGCCGGCCGTCGTCGCGGTGCCGTCGGCGGCCGACCGGGCCCTGGACCTCGCCGCGCTGGCCGCGCTGCTGCGCGATGCACCCGCAGGCGAGCGCCCCGTCGTGGTCGCCACGGCCGGCACCACCGACCTGGGGACGATCGACCCGCTCCCGGCCGTGGCCGCGCTGGTCCGCCGCCACGCCGGGTGGCTGCACGTCGACGCCGCCTACGGCGGGGGTCTGCTGTTCTCCGGCCGCCGCCGGCACCTGCTGGCCGGCCTCGAGCAGGCCGACAGCGTCTCCCTGGACCTGCACAAGTTCGGCTGGCAGCCGGCCGCCGCGGGGGTGCTGCTCACCCGGGACGCGGCCGCGTTCGCCCCGCTGGCCCGGCGGGCGGCCTACCTCAACCCGGCGGACGACGAGGCGGCCGGGTACCCCAGCCTGCTCGGCCGGTCACTGCGCACGACGCGCCGCGCCGACGTCCTGAAGATCGCCGTCACGCTGCGGGCGCTCGGGCGGACCGGTCTCGGCGCGATGGTCGACGCCTGCTGCGACCTGGCCGCGTACGCCGCGGCGCGGGTGCAGGCCGAACCCCGACTGGAGCTCGCCGCGGCCCCGGTGCTGAGCACCGTGGTGTTCCGCCACCGCGGCGGTGACGCGGTCAACGGCGGCCTGCGTCGCCGGCTGCTGCGCGAGGGGCGCGCGGTCGTGGGCCGGACCGAGCTGGACGGGCGGGTGCACCTCAAACTCACCCTGCTCAACCCGGCGGCTACCCCGGCCGGCGTCGACGCGCTGCTCGACCTGGTCCTCGCCGCCGGCTCCGCCGAGGAGGCCGCCGCGTGACCGCCGCCCCGACCCTGATCTCCCCCGCCCAGCAGGCCCGGGCCGGCGCCCTCGACGTGCTGGTGCGCTGCTGGCTGCGGGAGACCGGCACCCCGGTGCCCGGTCCCGGCCCGGTCCGCGTGGACCTCCCGGCCACCGGGCGGGCCCTCGTGGTGGACGTCCTCCGCCGCTCCCCCAGCGGACGGCACGACCTGGGCGCGGTCACCACGCCCGACGGCGCCCCCCTCGACGTCGACGCGGTCGCCGGGTGGCTCACCGCCGAGGCCGCCGCCCGCACCGGACTGCCCGCCGGCCACGGCCAGGACGCCCGGACCCGGATCACCGAGTCCGCCCACCGGGCCGCGGGGTACGCGCTGCTGCGGGCCACGGACCCCGAGCCGCCGGCCGGCCTGCCGCCGTGGCTGGCCGCCGAGCAGGGACTGCTGGCCGGGCACCCCTGGCACCCGATGACCAAGAGCCGCGACGGACTGCCCGACGCCGAGGACGCCACCTACGCACCCGAGACCCGCGGGCGGTTCCCGCTGCACTGGTTCGCCGCACGGCGGGAGGTCGTCGCGACCGGCAGCGCCGCCGGCGACGTCCCCACGCTGCTCCGCGAGCTGGCCGGCGACCTCGAGGTGCCGGCCGGGTTCCTCCCGGTCCCCGCGCACCCGTGGCAGGCGGCCCGGCTGGCGGCGCGGCCCGGCGCGGCGGCCCTGCTGGAACGCGGGGACCTGGTCGACCTGGGGCCGGCCGGGCCCCCGTGGTGGGCCACCTCCTCGCTGCGCACCGTCGCCCGCCCGGACGCGCCGGTGATGCTCAAGCTCAGCCTCGGACTGCGGGTCACCAACAGCCGCCGGGAGAACCTGCGCGGTGAGCTGCGGCTCGGCGTCCGCACCGCCGAACTGGTGGACGGCGGCCTCGGCGCCGCGCTGGCCGCGGCGCACCCGGGCTTCGGGCTGATCCGCGACCCGGCCTGGGTGGGGGTCGACGGACCCGATGGACCGGTCGGGCTGGACACCGTGGTCCGCGAGCAGCCGTTCCGGGCGGCCGACCGGGTGTCCTGCGCCGGCGCCCTCCTCGACGCCCGCCCCGACCGGGGCCGCCCGCCGGCCGCCGACCTGGTGCACGCGCTCGCGGCCCGGACCGGCCAGCCGGTGCCGCGGGCGGCGGAGCTCTGGTACCGCCGGTGGCTCGACGCCGTCGCCGCGCCCCTGCTGTGGCTGCACGGCCGCTGGGGCATCGGCCTGGAGGCGCACCTGCAGAACGTGCTCGTCGGGCTCGACGGCGACGGGCTGCCCGACCGCGGCTGGTACCGGGACAACCAGGGCTGGTACGCCGCCGCCTCCCGGGCCCCGGAGCTGGAGGACCTGCTGCCCGGGATCGCCGGGGAGACCGGCCTGGTGTTCGACGACGCGCTGGTCACCGACCGGGTCGTCTACTACCTGGGGGTCAACAACCTGATCGGCTGCGCCGCCGCCCTCGCCGGCGCGGGGCTCGCCGACGAGACGGACCTGCTCGGCGTGCTCGCCGACGTGCTGCGCGACCACTTGGCCAGGCCCTTCCCGTCCCCGGCCGCCGCGCTGCTGCTGGAGGCCGACCGGCTGCCGGTCAAGGCCAACCTGCTCACCGGCGTCGACGGCCGCGACGAGCTCGACGGCCCGGTCGCCGCCCAGTCCGTCTACGTGCAGATCCCCAACCCGCTGGGAGAGGTGCAGAGGTGACCGAGCTCGCGAGGGCACCCAGAGACACAGCACCCCCGGGCACGGGGACGACGAGCGCCAGCGAGGAGATCCCCGTGACCACGCACGACCTGCTCGGGATCGGCCTGGGGCCCTTCGGCCTGTCGCTGGCCGCCCTCGCCGACGGGGTCGAGGACCTCGACGCCGTCTTCCTCGACCAGCGGCCCGCCATGTCCTGGCACCCGGGGCTGCTCCTGGAGGGGGCGACCCTGCAGGTGCCCTTCCTCGCCGACCTGGTCACCCTGGTGGATCCGACCAGCCCGTGGTCCTACCTGGCCTACCTCCGGGCCCACGGCCGACTGTTCCGCTTCTACCTCGCCGAACGGTTCCAGGTGCCGCGCGTGGAGTACGACGACTACCTGCGCTGGGTCGCCGAGTCGCTGCCCAGCTGCCGGTTCGGCCGGCGGGTGGACGCCGTGGAGTGGGACGGCGAGGCCTTCGTCGCCACGGTCACCGACACCGCGACGTCCCGCCGCAGCACCCTGCGCGCCCGCACCGTCGTCCTCGGCGTGGGCACCGAGCCGGTCGTCCCGGCGCCGTTCGCGAACCTGCTGGGCAAGCGCGTGGTGCACGCCGGCCAGTACCTCGACGCCCGGCCATCCCTGCTCGAGGCCGGCTCGGTGACCGTCGTGGGGTCCGGGCAGTCCGGCGCGGAGGTCTTCCTCGACCTGCTGCGCGCCCAACCGGAGACCGGGGCGCAGCTGCGCTGGCTGACCCGCACGCCGGCCTTCGCGCCCATGGAGTACTCCAAGCTCGGCCTGGAGCACTTCACGCCGGACTACACCGCCTACTTCCACGGGCTGCCCGAGCCGACGCGGGACACGCTGCTGCCGGCGCAGTGGCAGCTGTACAAGGGCATCAGCGCCGCCACGATCGCCGAGCTCTACGACCTGCTCTACGAGCGCACCGTGGGGGGCCGGCAGGCCGACGCGGTCCTGCAGCCGGCCGTCGCCGTGGAGTCGGCCCGCGCCGAGGGGGACGGCTACGTGCTCGACTGCCGTCAGGTGCAGCAGGACCGCACCTTCTCCGTGCCCACCGACGCCGTGGTGCTGGCGACCGGCTACGCCGCCCGACGGCCGGCCCTGCTCGACCCGCTGCTGCCCATGCTGGACCTCGACGGGCGGGGCCGGTACCGGGTCGACGCCGACCACCGGGTGGCCCTGCGCTGCCCCGGCGGGCTCTACGTGCAGAACGCCGAGACCCACACTCACGGGGTCGGAGCACCCGACCTGGGGCTGGGCGCCTGGCGCAGCGCGACCATCCTGGGCGCGGTCACGGGGCGACCGCTGGTCGACGTCCCGCAGCAGGGGGCGTTCACCACCTTCGGCGCGCCGTGAGGGCCCGGGTCGTCCTGGCGCTGGTCGTCGCACTGCAACTGGTCGCCGAGACGGCGCTGACGCCGTACTGGCCGCTGCTGCTGCGCACCCTCTTCGGCGTGGAGGAGCTCGCCGCCACCGGCACCTACCTCACCGTCTGCCGGGTCGCCGGGCTGGCGGCCCTGCCGCTGTGGGGGCTCGCGGCCCGCCGCTGGCCGCTGCCGCACCTGCTCGTGGCCGGGCTGCTCGGCTCGGCGGTGTTCGACCTCGGGCTCGCGCTGGCGCCGTCCCTCACGCTGTTCACCGCCCTGTCCGCCGGGGTCGTGGCCACCGGCAGCTCCATGGTGCTGGCCTACCCGGCGCTGGTGGCGGTGGCCGACCGCGGGCGGGACGGCGACCGGCTGTCGGGGGTCGTCGTGTACGCCGCGGTCTTCCACACCGCCTCCGTCCTGGCCACGCTCGTCGGCGCCGGTGTGGTGGCCCTGCCGCAGCCCCGGGCCGGGCTGGCGGCCTTCGCGGTCGCCGACCTCGTCCTCGCCGTCGCCGTGTGGCGGGTGGTCGCCCGGTACCGGTCCGCGGTCCCCGTTCCGGGCGACGAGGCCGGCACCGGACCCGCGGAGGGCGGCGTCCGGCGGCGGCTGCCGGCCGGGGCGCTGCTCGGCGTGGCCGCGCTGGCCGTCCTGGTCGACCTCGGCACCGCCGTCCCCCGCCCCTTCTTCACCGAGCTCGTGCTCCGCGGCGGCGGCTCGCTGACCGCGGCCGCCGTCCTGTTCCTCCTGCCGGCCGTGGCCGGGCTCGCCGTCCTCCCGGCGGCCCGGCCGCTGGCCAGGCGCTGGGGCCGCCGGCTGCTGCCGGCCAGCGCGGCACTGGCGGCCGGCGGGCTTGGGCTGCAGGCGCTCAGCGCCACCCTCGGCCATGCCGGGCTGACCGCGCTCACCGCCGGCAGGGTGGTCTTCGGCCTGGGCCTCGGGCTGCTGGCGGTCGCCCTGGACCTGCGGGTGTTCGCCGCCGTCGGCACCGACGGGCCCGGCTTCACCGCCGTGGAGACCGCCCGCTCCGGCGCCCTGCTGGCCGCTCCGCTGCTCGCCACCACCACCGCGGCGGTCGCGCTGCCCGCACCGCTGGCGGCCGCCGCGGTCCTCATGGCGGCGGCCGCCCTGGTGTCTCCGCTGCTGCGGGACGCCACCCCTCCGCCCGCCGTCCCCTCCCCCACTCCCGCCGCACCCGCACTCGTCCCCGTCCCGGAGGTCCTGGATGAACCCGCCCGCTGACATCGCCGACCCGACCTGGCAGGACGCCGGCCGGCGCCTGGTGGCCAAGGCGCTGGCCGAGCTGTCCTACGAACAGCTGCTCAGCCCGGTCCCCGACGGACCGGGGAGCTGGCGGCTGGAGCTCCCGGGTGCGCCGGTCCACCGGTTCCGCGCCCGCCGGGGCGGTTTCGGCACCTGGCGGGTCGACCCCGGCAGCGTCGTCCGGGGCGACAGGCCGGCGCTGGACCCGATGCGCTTCCTGCTCGACGCCCGCCCGGTGCTCGGCCTCGACGGTCCGACGACCGCCGAGGTGGTACGCGAGCTGACCGCGACGCACGCCGCCGAGGCGCGGCTGCTCGCCGACGGCCGACCCGCTGCGGCGCTGGCCGACCTGCCCTACGCCGAGCTGGAGCAGCACCTGACCGGCCACCCGGTGCTGGTGCTCAACAAGGGCCGGCTGGGGTTCGACGCCGCCGACCTGGACCGGTACGCACCCGAGTCCCGCGGCACCGTCCGGCTCCGGTGGTACGCCGCGCACCCCTCCGTCGCCGGCTTCCAGGGGGTGCCCGGGCTCGACCACGCGCGGCTGCTCGCCGAGGAGCTCGACCCGGCCACCCGGCAGGCGTTCACCGCCACGCTCGCCGACCGCGTTCCCGACCCGGCCGCCTACGTCTGGCTGCCCGTGCACCCGTACCAGGACGAGACGGTCGTGCGCACCCTGTTCGCCCGGTACCTGGCCGACCGGCGGCTGGTGCCGCTCGGCGAGGGCCCGACGGACTACCGGCCGGTCCAGTCGGTGCGCACGCTGGTGGCGCCCGGCCACCGGGACGTCAAGACGCCGCTGCTGATGCGCAACACCCTGGTGTGGCGGGGGCTCGGGACCCGCGCGACCGCGGCCGCCCCCGACGTCAGCGCCTGGCTGGCGACCCTCCCGGCCGGGGACCCCGAGTTGCGGGCCACCGGGCTGGGGCTGCTCGGCGAGGTCGCCAGCGTGGTCGTCTCCCACGACCTGTTCGACGAGGTGGACGACGTGCCCTACCGCTACCGGGAGCTGCTCGGCGCGGTGTGGCGCGAGCCGGTCGCCGCGCACCTGCGGCCGGGGGAACGCGCGCGGTCGCTCGCGGCCCTGCTGCACGTCGACCCGACCGGCCGGGCGGTCCTCACCGAGCTCGTCGCCCGCTCCGGCCTGTCCCCGCAGGACTGGCTCGGCCGGCTGTGCGAGGCGCTGCTGCCGGGGCTGCTGATCTGCCTCACCCGCCACGGCGTGGCCTTCTGCCCGCACGGGGAGAACACCGTGGTCGTCTACGACACCGGCGACGTTCCGGTGCGGGTGCTGGTCAAGGACTTCGCCGAGGACGTCACGCTGCTGCCCGGCCGCGACTACCCGGGGCTGTCCGAGCGGGCCGATGGGGTGCTGGTGCGCTGGCCGGCGGAGGAGATGGCGCACAGCATCACCAGCGCCGTCCTCGCCGGGCACTTCCGCTTCCTGGCCGGCGTGGCCGAGGACCACCTCGGCGTTCCGGAGGAGACCTTCTGGGCGCTGGTACGGAAGACCCTGCTCAGGTGGCGAGCCGGTCACCCCGACCTCGCCGAGGCCTTCGACGACCTGGGCCTGCTCGCGCCCGAGGTCGAGCGGGTCGCGCTCAACCGGGAGCACCTGACCGGGGGCGGGTTCCACGACCGCGCCGACCGCGACGCCGCCCCCGACGTCGTGCACGGCTTCGCGCCCAACCCGCTGGCCGCCGTTCCCGCGGAGGTGCCGGCGTGATCACGCTCGACCAGCTGCGCGCCGACGTCGACGCCGGCCGGGTCGACGAGGTCGTCCTGGCGCTGCCCGACCTCGCCGGCCGGCTGCAGGGCACCCGGCTGTCGGCGCGGCACTTCCTGGACAGCACCGTGACCGACGGGTTCGGTGCCTGCACTTACCTGCTGACCACGGACGTCGACATGGAGGTCACCGCCCCCTCGGCCGAGCTCGACCCGGAGGGCACCGGCTACGGCGACATGGTCCTCGCCCCGGACCTGGCCACGCTGCGGCCGCTGCCCTGGGACCCCGGCACCGTCCTGGTGCTCGCCGACGCCCGCCATCCCGACGGCAGCCCGGTGCAGGTCGCGCCGCGGCAGGTGCTGCGGACGCAGGTCGACGCGCTCGCCGCGCACGGGCTGGTCCCGCTGGCCGGGGTGGAGCTGGAGTTCCGGGTCTTCACCGAGTCCTATGCGGTCGCGGAGACGGCGGGATGGTCCCGGCTCACCCCCGCCACCCGTAGTGGCGTCGATTATGCGCTGGTCGGGCTCGAGCGCATGGACGGGCTCACCCGCCGGCTGCGCCGGGAGACCGTCGCCGCCGGGCTGCGCCTCGAGTCGGCCCGTGGGGAGTGCGCCCCCGGCCAGTACGAGATCGTCTTTCGCTACGACGAGGCCCTGGCCGCCGCCGACGCGGCAGCGTTCTACAAGACGGCCGCGAAGCAGATCGCCGCGCAGGAGGGCATGGCGCTGACGTTCATGCCCAAGTACGACGCCGCCGAGGGGAACTCCTGTCACCTGCACGTCAGCCTCCGCAGCCCCGACGGCACGCCCGTCCTCGCCGGGGACGGCGCACACGGGGAGTCCCCGCTGCTACGCCGGGTCCTCGCCGGCCAGCTCGCCTGTCTCCGGGAGCTGATCCTGCTGTTCGCCCCCACGGTCAACGCCTACAAGCGGCTCAGCCCGGGCGCCTTCGCCCCCACCTCGGTGGCGTGGGGACGGGACAACCGGCTGGCCGCGCTGCGCCTGGTCGGTTCCGGCCCGTCTCTGCGCATCGAGCACCGCGTCCCGGGTGGCGACGCCGACCCCCACTTGGCCCTGGCCGCCGTGCTCCTCGCCGCCCGGCACGGCATCGAGGCAGACGTGCCGCTGGCCGACTCGGTGCAGGGCGCGCCCGGTCCGGAGGCGCCGACGTTGCCGACCTCCCTGGCCGAGGCCGCCGATCTCCTCGACCGCAGTGAGATCGCACGCAAGGGCCTCGGGGACGGCGTCGTCGACGCCCTCATCGCGGCCGCACGCGCTGAGTGGACCGCGTACTCGCGGACCGTCACCGAGTGGGAACGGGCTCGAGGCTTCGAACGTCGGTGACACTCACGGTCCGATGCTGTACCTCCTTGTGTCGCCCGCATGACAGGCCGCCCCCAGGACGGCAGCGTTGGTTCTCATTGCCATGCGAACGGCGTCGTCCCAACCCGGCTGGCCCGGAGATATCAAGATCACCACCGTCGCACGTCTCCGTTCTGTCAGGCACGGAGAGCCGCCGTGGTTGGTCTCCCGCCTCCTGGACCGAGAGGTCAACGCGGTGCCGAACGAGTGGGACGTCGTGTTCTGCTCGGCCACGGGAAAGCTGCGCGACACGTCGAACACGACCAAGCACGTCCGCAAGCTTCTCGACGTGGCCGGCTTCGACGGGGCGGTGGGGCACACGTTCCGAAAGACGGCGGCGACGTGGATGGACGCGGACCCGAACACCTCACCTCGCGAGGTCGCCAACCAGCTCGGACACAAGCGCGCCAGCATGACGATGGACGTCTACTGGGCTGTGTCAAGGATCTTGGACAGGTCCTCGGTCGATCACGCCGCGACGGTCGCCGCGGTGCGGTAGTCGGTGAGGGCTTCGAACGGGGTGCGGTAGCCGAGGGTGGAGTGCAGCCGCCGGCGGTTGTGGAAGACCTCGATGTATTCGGCGACAGCGAAGCGGGCCCGCGCCCGGGTGGCAAATGTCTGTCGGTAGTACATCTCGTTCTTCAAGGTGGCGAAGAATGACTCAGCCGCGGCGTTGTCCCAGCACACGCCGGTTCGCCCCAGGCTCCGACGGATGCCGTTCTTGATGGTGAAGGCGTCGAACTCGGCGGACGTATATTGCGTTCCGCGATCGGAATGAAAGATCGCACCATCGGTGACGTGGCCGGCGTCGATGGCCATCTGCAGGGCGTCGGTGACCAGGGCGGTGCGCATGTGCGCGGCGGTCTGCCAGCCCACGACCATCCGGGTGGCCAGGTCGATCACGGTGGCCAGGTACAGCCAGCCTTCACCGGTGCGCAGGTAGGTGATGTCGGAGACCAGCCGCTGTCCCGGCGCGGGCGCGGTGAACTCCCGAGCGATCAGGTCCGGTGCCGGCTGCGGCGCGGTTCCGGGCAGCGTTGTGCGCTTGTAGGCGCGCGGCTGGACCGCGGCCAGGCCCAGCTCCCGCATCATGCCCGCGACGAGCCCGACCGAGCACTCGATGCCCCGCCGGTTGAGCGCGGCGGTGATCCGCCGGCACCCCGAGGTCTGCCGGGAAGCCTCGAACTCCGCGGTCACCTCGACAGCCAGCGCGCGGCGGCGCGCCTGCGTCGGGGTCTCCACCCGGCCGGCCCAGGCGTAGAAGCTCGACCGCGGCACCCGCAGCAGCCGACACATGAACGCGATCGGATAGTTGGCCTTCTCCGCATCGATCACAGCGCAGCGCTCGGCTACGGCTGCGTCCGCGCGAAGAAGGCCGCCGCTTTTTTCAGGAACTCGTTCTCCATCCGCAGCCGGCGGATCTCGTCTTCCATTTCTTTCACGCGGGCGCGCTCCACAGGGCTCAAGTCCGGAACCGGCTCCGGGTTATCGCGCCGCCAGATGTTGAGTCGGGTAGCCCGGGGGAATTGCACCCCCGGGCTCCCACAGAACCGTGCGTGACAGTCTCCCGTCACACGGCTCTTGTCATCTGATCCAGACGA
>NZ_FZNO01000014.1 GCF_900188025.1 Blastococcus mobilis | reverse complement strand
CCAGCCGGGCCCACTCCACATCAGTCAGATCGTGACGATCGCGCACACACCAGGCCTACCGAACCCGCCGGTCAAGATCGGTGAGACACGCCCTAGTGCCGCGGCTGCCAACCTTCGCCCGTCCCGGGGCGGACGAAGGAGTCCCCACCGAGCGTGGCGGGTGTCACCGTCGTCTTGTCTGATCCTGTCTTCCCCGCGGGAGATGCGAGATGGTGCATCGCGTGCAGGTCCGCCCGATCAGCAACGACGAGGCAACAAGCTGCTGCGGGTCGTGCGTCGCAGCAGCGGTTCGGTGGTGACCTGGCGACGAGCTCAGATGGTGTTGCTGTCGGCCCAGGGCATGGCCGTGCCGCAGATCGCCGAGGTGACGTTCACCAGCGCAGACCGGGTGCGGGACGTGATCCACAACTTCAACGCCGATGGCTTCGACTCGCTGCGCCCGAAGTACGCCGGCGGGCGACCACCGAAGTTCACCGTGGACCAGCGCCAGGAGATCAAGAAGTCCGCGCTGAGCCGCCCGGCCGATCACGGGTTGCCGTTCTCGGTGTGGAGCCTGTCGAAGCTGGCTGACTTCCTGGTCGCCGAGGGGGTGGTCGAGGACATCTCCCATGAGGGTCTGCGCACGCTGCTGCGCGAGGAGGGCGTCTCCTTTCCAAGCCGTGAAGACCTGGAAGACCAGCACCGACCCCGACTACGAGGCCAAGAAGAACCGGGTGCTGGAGCTCTACGCAATCGCCGACGGACGCCGCCGGCCCGGCCGCGGTGACCCGACCGTCGTCATCTGCTGCGACGAGTTCGGCCCACTGAACCTCCAACCCCACCCCGGCAAGCAGTGGGCACCGGTGGCGACCGGCACCGCGATCAGCAGCGGCCGCGGCGGCGTCGCCGGCGGGCCACCTACACCCGTCCGCACGGCGTGCGGCACCTGATCGCCGGCTACGACCTGTCCACCGACCGGCTCTACGGCCACGTCAAGGCCCGGAAGGGCCGCACCGAGTTCCTCGCCTTCTGCCGCTACTTGCGCTCGCTGCACCCAGCCGAGGTGCGGATCGCGATCGTGCTGGACAACTTCAGTCCGCACCTGTCGACCAGGACCGACTCGCGGGTCGGTGAGTGGGCGGCGGCGAACAACGTCGAGCTGGCCTACACCCCGTTCTACGGCTCGTGGCTCAACCGCATCGAGGCCCAGTTCACCGCACTGCGCTACTTCGCCCCCGACGGCACCGACCACGAGTCCCACCGCGAGCAGGCGAGCATGATCCGCCGCTACATCGCCTGGCGGAACCGGCACGTCACCGACCCCAGGCTCCGCAAGGTCATCCGCCGAGCCGAAACCATCAAGAGGGCGAAGGTTGCCTGACCCGGCACTAGCACCGACTCACGAAGTCGTTCGCCGCACGGAGGGTGCGGCTCGTGTCGCTCGACGGACACCGCTGACCAGGGCCTCATCCGTTGGCAGTGACGAACGGCTCAGCAACCAACCCTGACGTGAGGGACGAGTTTCCGGCAGACTGTCGTTGACCTGAGCAACGCCGTCTGCGGCACCGATGGCCCTTGGTCGACAGGTCCCAACCAGCATCGCGCGCTCCGACGACGCCTCGCCTCCCGGGTGCACCGCCGCGCCCGCCCCTGAATCGGCACCGCCTCCGGTGCTGCCCGCCTGCGCCGGCCACGGCGCACCGAATGAGACGGATCCATGTCCTCAGCCCCCCCTGCCCTACCCATCCCGCGTCTGTCCCGGCCCGCCTGGCTGTCGCCGAAGGTCGCCCGCACCGAGGTGCTCGCCGGCCTCGTCGTCGCCCTGGCGCTCATCCCCGAGGCGATCAGCTTCTCCATCCTCGCCGGGGTGGACCCTCGGGTCGGCCTCTTCTCGTCCTTCGTGATGGCCGTCGTCATCGCCTTCACCGGCGGCCGCCCGGCGATGATCACCGCCGCCACCGGGGCCATCGCCCTGGTCGTGGCCCCGCTCGCCCGCGAGTACGGCCTCGAGTACCTGCTGGCCGCGGTCGTCCTCGGTGGCGTGTTCCAGGTGCTGCTCGGCGTGTCCGGCTTCGCCCGGCTGATGCGGTTCATCCCGCGCAGCGTCATGGTGGGCTTCGTCAACGCCCTGGCCATCATGATCTTCACCGCGCAGCTGCCGCAGCTGGTCGACGTGCCGTGGCTGGTCTACCCGCTGGTCGCCGCCGGCCTGGCGATCATCTTCTTGCTGCCGAGGCTGACCACCGCCGTTCCGGCGCCGCTGCTGTCGATCGTCGTGCTCACCGGCCTGACCGTCGCCGCCGGGTTCACCGTGCCGAACGTGGGCGGTGAAGGGGATCTCCCCGACAGCCTGCCGTTTTTCGGCCTGCCCGACATCCCGCTCACCCTCGAGACCCTGAGGATCATCGCGCCCTACGCCCTGGGGGTGGCCCTCGTCGGGCTGATGGAGTCGCTGATGACCGCCAAGCTGGTCGACGACATCACCGACACCCACTCCGACAAGACCCGTGAATCCTGGGGCCAGGGCGTGGCCAACGTCGCCTCCGGGTTCTTCGGCGGCATGGGCGGCTGCGCCATGATCGGCCAGACGATGATCAACGTGAAGTCCGGCGCCCGGACCCGGCTGTCGACCTTCCTGTCCGGGGTCTTCCTGCTGATCCTGGTCGTCGCCCTCGGCGATGTCGTCGCCGTGATTCCGATGGCCGCGCTCGTCGCAGTGATGATCTTCGTGTCGATCGCCACGTTCGACTGGCACAGCCTGCGCACCATCCACCGGATGCCCAGGAGCGAGACGATCGTGATGCTCACGACTGTCGCCGGCACGCTGGTCACCCACAACCTCGCGATCGGCGTCGGCGCCGGGGTCCTCGCCGCCTGCGTGCTGTTCGCTCGCCGGGTCGCGCACCTGGCCGAGGTCACCAGCGTCACCGACCCCGACGGCGACACCCGGGTGTATTCGGTGCACGGCGCGCTGTTCTTCGCCTCCAGCAACGACCTCTACACCCAGTTCGACTACGCCGGTGACCCGGAGAACGTGGTGATCGACCTGTCGAACGCCCACGTCTGGGACGCCTCCACCGTCGCTGCCCTCGACGCCATCACGCACAAGTACGCCATCCGCGGCAAGAGGGTCGAGATCGTCGGTCTGCAGGGTCACTCCGCCGACCGGTACGACCGGCACACCGGCCAGCTCGCCGGAGCCCACTGATGCGCGGCGCGTCGGCAGCGCGGCACCCGGTGGCCTATGAAGGAGGGGTGACCGGGACACCTCGCGGCGAGCTGATGCAGATCGGCCAGGTCGCCGAGCGCACGGGTCTGAGCCTGCGGACCATCCGGTTCTACGAGGAGAACGGGCTGGTCATCCCCACTGCCCGCTCCGAGGGCGGCTTCCGGCTCTACAGCGAGAACGAGGTGGCCCGCCTCGAGGTGATCAAGCGGATGAAGCCGCTGGGGTTCAGCCTCGAGGAGATGCAGGAGCTGCTCACCCTGCTGGCCGACCTCAACGCAGCGACCGGTGACCGGGAACAGCTGGTGGACCGGCTGCGGATGTTCCACGAGGCGGCCACCGCCCGGGTCACCGCGCTGAAGAAGGAGCTCGCCGTGGCCGAGGGGTTCGCCACCACCCTTGCCGAACGCCTGGACGCCAGTCGCTGAGTCCGCAAGGCGGCGCCGCCCGACAAACGGACATGCAGCGCGCGGGCCGGCCGTCGTCACCACCGACGACGGCGGGCCCGTGCGGTGCTGTCAGGTCTCGGCGCGCAACGTGCTGGCGGACAGGGACACGCCGGAGTCGAGGAGGAGGTCAGCGGACCGCCCGGCCTGACGGCACGCTTCCGTGGACCGGCGGGGCGGCCCCCGCGAGGACGTCCTCGTAGACCCGCAGGGTGTCCTCCGCCATCCGCCGGGCCGTGAAGTGCGCGACGTAGCGATGCCTCCCGGCGCGGGCGTAGCGCTGGCGCAGGTCCGGGTCGGCGAGCAGTTCGGCGACCGCCTCGGCGAGGGCGGGCGGGTCCTCCGGCGAAACCAGCGTGCCGGTCACCCCGGAGATCACGACCTCCGCCGTTCCGATGACGTCGGTGGCCACCACCGGCAGGCCGGCGTCCATCGCCTCGAGGGCGGCCAGGGGCATGCCCTCCTGCCGGGACGGCAAGGCGAACACGTCCGCTGCGTCCAGGAGCATCCGGGCGTCGGTCCGGTGGCCGGGCAGGTGGAGGCAGGCGGCCACGCCGAGGTCGGCCGCCTGCCGCGCCAGGTCGTCGGCCAGGTAGCCGCCGCCGACGATGACCACTGCCAGGCGCGCGAAGCGGGCCGCGAGATCCGGCATCGCCGCCACCAGGTAGCACTGGCCCTTCTGCACCATGAGCCGACCCACGTTCATCACCACGAGGTGATCCGGCTCCAGGCCCAGCGCGGCGCGCGCGGCCAGCCGCCCCGGCCCCCGTCCTCGGGGGACGATGCCGTTCGGCACGGTCACCAGGCGCTCAGCAGGCACGCCGATGCGCTCGTGGGTGAGCCGCACGCCTTCGGAGACGGCGATGAGCCGATCCACCGGCGCGATGGCCCGGAAGAACGCGGCCTTCTTGCGCGGGTTCAGCAGCCACGGTTGGTGCTGCGTCTGAACGACAGCGGGCACGCCGGCCCGTCGGGCCGCCCGGGCGCCGTCGAAGTTCTCCCGGCCGCTGCCCACGTGGATGTGGAAGACATCCGCCGGGTGGGCGGTGAGGAACTCGACGATGGCGTGCGCGAACGCGGGGTCGCGCGGAGGCGGAAGAGCACAGGTGGCGACTCCCAGCGCAGCGGCGCGCTCGAGGACCCGTCGTCCGCTGGGCGTCCCCCAGCAGAGCACGGAGACGTCGGCCTGCGACCGGAACTCCGCGGCCAGATCGAGCATGTGGGCGCCCATGCCGGAGGGGTCGGCCGACGGGGTGTAGAGGCAGATGGACAGCCGGCGGCGAGGCCACGCCGTGAACCCGGATGTGGGGGACGCCTCCCCCACTGCTGAGCGGTCGGGGTCCTCGGTCACCTCGCCGGTCGCGCTCGCCATGAACCACCTCTCCTTCGCCCTCGTTGGCGCACCGTGGCAGGGAGCGAGGGATGACGCAACGGCAACCGCGGCTCGCAACCGACCGGTGTTCGCCGGCGCGGGTGGTCGTCTCCACGCGCCGGGTCTCGTCACCGGCACTACGGTCGGACGGCGTGGAGTTCCGTCGACTGGGCCGGTCGGGCCTGAACGTTTCGCAGATCGCCTTCGGCAACTGGCTGACCCACGGCAGCCAGGTCGAGGAGGACGCCGCGCTGGCCTGCGTGCAGGCGGCCCTCGATGTCGGGATCACCACCTTCGACACCGCCGACGTCTACGCCGGCACGGCCGCCGAGTCCGTGCTCGGCCGCGCCCTGGCCAGCCAGCGCCGGGAGGGACTGGAGATCGCGACGAAGGTGTACTGGCCGACCGGGCCGGGCCCCAACGACCGGGGGCTGTCCCGGAAGCACATCGTCGAGAGCTGCCACGCCTCCCTGCGCCGGCTGGGCACCGACTACATCGACCTCTACCAGGCGCACCGCTACGACCCCACGGTGCCGCTGGAGGAGACGATGACCGCCTTCGCCGACCTCGTGCGAGCCGGCAAGGTTCTCTACCTCGGCGTCTCGGAGTGGCAGGCTGACCAGATCGCCGCCGCGGCCGCCCTGGCCCGGGAGCTCGGCGTGCAGCTGATCAGCAACCAGCCGCAGTACTCGATGCTGTGGCGGGTCATCGAGGCCGAGGTCGTTCCCACCTGCGAGAAGGAGGGGCTGTCCCAGATCGTCTGGTCCCCCCTGGCCCAGGGCGTGCTCACCGGCAAGTACCGGCCCGGCGAGCAGCCCCCAGCCGACAGCCGCGCGAGCCACTCGGGCGTGGGCTTCCAGGTCGAGGGATTCCTCGCCGACGACGTCCTCGCCCGCGTGCAGCAGCTGCGCCCCATCGCCGATGACCTCGGCCTCACCATGGCCCAGCTCGCGCTCGCCTGGGTGCTCCAGAACACCAACGTGGCTGCAGCGATCATCGGCGCCAGCCGCCCCGAGCAGGTTCGGGACAACGTCAAGGCGGCCGGCGTCCGACTGGATGACGACGTCCTACGACGCATCGACGACGTCCTCGGTGACGTGGTCGAGAAGAACCCCGACCAGGTCTTCCTGCCCGCCGACAAGGCCGCGCGGACCCAAGCGGCTTGAGCGGACCCGCGCCACACCTGCTCTGCGGCCGCCCCAGATCCGGCCAGAGGCGCGCCCGCGCCGTCCGCGGCGCGGTCACTGCCGTGACCCAGAGAGGAACCGCCCGTGACTCGCCTTCATGCCTGGGACAAGCACACGTGGCAGTGCCGCGGGACAGGTCGTCCTCCGTGGGCCGGCGAACGACCGGTCGCCGTTCGCCGGCTGGCCGCGACGTCCGGTCGGCGCGTCGCCAGCGGGTGCATGCGCGCCGCAGGCATGGTGGTGCGCCTCGCGCGACCCGTCGTCAGACTGCTGCCGCCGGCCGGCCGAGGCGGCATGGCCCGGCCGGTGGCCGACTACAAGGCCCCGAACTACTGGCTGGGTTATCGCTCCGGATTCGTGCGCAGGGGCCTGCCAGGTGAGGTGTTGCGGCGCCTCACGGCCGGACGCCCGACGTATCGCCAGATGGAGCGCATGGGGGTCGCCCTGTCGCGCGCGGCAGCGGTCTCGATCGTGCCCATGGCGGTCGACGTCGCGCTGCGCGCACCGGGCACGCTGCCACGCATGGTGGCGACTGGACTGCTCATGTCCTCTCCGCTCACGTGCTCCCTCCTGCTGCACGACGTCGGTCGGTACGACGCCATCGGCGTCCTCGCCCTCGCTCTCCTGTCCACTGCCCGGTCGGCCTGGCTTCGCCTGCCGCTCCCGGCGAGCGCGGTGTTGATTGCCGGCGCCGTCTCCGTCGCAGTAGCGAGCGAGGAGTTCCTCCTCGCTGCCCTCGCTCCGACGGTGGCCGCGGCCGTCCACCTGCTCAGCCGCCACCACGACCTCAGCCGGAACCATGAGCTCCAGCTACTGGGAGGGGTTCTGGCACCCGGAGTTGCCGTGGCAGGGGCGAGTCTGCTGACTCCCGTTCCCGCGAACGCACTGAGTACCGCCCGAGCCGAGGCGCTGCGAGCGGGCGTGCGACCCGCCGGTCCCATCGGCGATGCGCTTGCCGCCCTGAACCGGGGATTCGTCGAGAACCTCGCATACTTTCGCCTGTTCGGGCGAACCCCCATCGTGCTGTCCTCCGCAGTCTGGGCCGGCTTCTACTTCCTCACGGCCCGGGTGCTGAAGAAGCTGCTCAGTTCGGGTGCCGGGAGTTGGTATTCCTCGCTGGTCACCGCGCATGCGCTTGTCGGTGCGGCACTGTCCGCAGCGGGTGTCGACTTCCGGCGCTGGTGGGGGCTCGCCCTGGTCGGCCTGATGTCGGCAGTCGTGCTCACTGATGCCTCCTCGACCGGGGAGCCGGTGGCGACGGCCGCGCTCGGCGGGGCGCTGGCCCTAGCCGTGGCAGGGGTCCTCCCTCGGGATCTGAAGGTCTACCCCTGGGGGCGAGTTCGGGACGAGCGGGCGCTCCCGTTGACCGGGTGACGTGCCGACCACAGCGGGGGCCATGCCGAGCACCCCTGCGCCACGGGCCGTACGCCTACGCCATGGGCGCTCCGGCGTGATCGGGCCGCCGGTCCTCCGGTCCGGGCGAGCTCCCCGGACCCGGCCTGACTGGACGACGGCCTCCCACGACGGCAACAACCCTAACCTCACGTTAGAGTAGATCGGTGTCGAATCTCCCCCGTCAGGCGGGAAGGAGTCCAGCGTTGACACTGAACGCCGACACCCTCCCGACACTCGCCGGAACGGTCGCCATTCCCACCTACGATCGCCGCCGCGTTCGCACCGGCATGGTCCACATCGGGGTCGGCGGCTTCCACCGGGCGCACCAGGCGATGTACCTGGACCGGCTCATGAACGCCGGTCTGGCCCACGACTGGGGAATCTGCGGAGTCGGCGTCCTCCCCGCGGACCGCCGGGTGCGCGATGCGTTCGCCGCGCAGGACGGTCTCTACACCCTCGTGGTGAAACACCCCGACGGCTCCCTGGAGCCCAGCATCATCGGTTCCATCGTCGAGTACCTCCTGGCTCCGGACGACCCGGACGCCGTGGTCGAGAAGATGGCCCACCCCGATACCAGGATCGTTTCCCTCACGATCACCGAGCGCGGCTACAACACCGACCCGGTGACCGGCGTCTTCGACGGCGACACGCCCGATGTGCGAGCGGACGTACGACCCGATGCCGTCTTCCGCACCACCTTCGGACTGGTCACCGAAGCGCTCGCGCGCCGTCGGACGCGCGGACTCCCGCCCTTCACCGTGCTCTCCTGCGACAACCTGCCAGGCAACGGCGACGTCGCCCGGCGGGCGTTCACCGCCTTCGCCACCCTGCGCGGTGCGGACCTCGGTGCGTGGGTGGAACGCGAGGTGTCCTTCCCCAACGGCATGGTGGACCGGATCACGCCGTTCACCACTGCCGACGACGTCGCGATGGTGCGGGACCACTTCGGCATAGAGGACGCATGGCCAGTGATGTGCGAGCCGTTCGCCCAATGGGTCGTCGAGGACCGCTTTCCCACCGGCCGTCCACCGTGGGAGGAGGCCGGTGTCCAACTGGTCGACGACGTCACTCCTTACGAGGCGATGAAGTTGCGGCTGCTCAACGGCAGCCACCAGGCGATGGCCTACTTCGCCGGTCTCGCCGGCTACCAGCACGTGCACGAAGCATGCCAGGACCCGCTGTTCATCGGGTTCCTACGGGACTACATGGACCGCGAGGTCGCACCGACACTGGCAGCTGTGCCGGAAGTGGATCTCGAGAACTACAAGCGGACACTCCTCGACCGCTTCGCCAGCGCCGCCGTCGCCGACACGGTCGCGCGGCTGTGCGTGCAGACGTCGGCACTGATCCCCAAGTACGTGCTGCCGGTGCTTCGGGCCGGCCTCGCCTCCGGTGGCGAGGTGCACCGCGCAGCGGCCGTCGTCGCCAGCTGGGCCCGGTTCGCGGAGGGATGGGACGACCACGGTCGTCCCATCCCCCTCGTCGACCGGCATGCCGGCCGGCTACGTGCCAACGCCAGCCGGCTCGGTGAGGACCCCCTCGCGTTCGTGTCCGACCGGGACATCTTCGGCGACCTGGTGGACGACGAGCGGTTCGTCACGCCCTACCGGCGGGCACTGACGTGCTTGCGCGAACGCGGCGCGCGCGCCACCCTCACCGAGCTCGCCGACCTCCCCGACGAGACGGATGCAGCGGTCGCCGGACCTGCGGCGGCGTCCGACGGCCGCCGCGGCGTCCTCCCATGAGCTCGGGCAGCATCTGGCCGTTCGCTGACCAGAGCCCCTCTCGAAGTCCAGGTAGGCGCGGGGGCACGCCTGCCCGGCGCTGCCCCCAGCTGCCGGCCGCCGACTCTCTCGCGGTGGCGCCGGGTCCCCGCGAGACAGTTCGGGTGCTGACGCCTACGCCGTCGCGGCGGTGACCGTGACCAACAGGTCTCCGCCCTCGACCTGCTGCACCGCACCGATGGCGACCCGGGACACCGTGCCGCCGACCGGAGTGGTGATGGCGGCCTCCATCTTCATCGCCTCGATGGAGGCGATGCTCTGCCCGGCCTCGACGGTGTCTCCTTCGGCGACCTGGAGCGTGACGACGCCGGCGAACGGCGCGGCCACCTGGCCGGGGTCGCCACGATCGGCCTTCTCCGCGGCCTTGACGTGCGCGTCGATGGAGCGGTCACGGACCGAGACCGGCCGGAGCTGACCGTTCAGGGTGCACATCACGGTGCGCATGCCGCGCTCGTCGGGCTCGGCCACGGCCTCGATGCCCATCAGCAGGCGGACGCCGGGCTCGAGATCGACGGCGTGCTCGACGCCCTGTCGCAGGCCGTAGAGGAAGTCCTTCGTCGGCAGGACCGAGGTGTCGCCGAACTGCTCGCGGTGTGCGGCGAACTCGCGGGTCGGTGCCGGGAACAGCAGCCGGTTCAGCGTCGTCCGGGGCTCCTTGACCAGCCCGTCGAGGTCGTCGGCCGACAGCTCCGCGGGCGGCTCGGCCGGCCGGCGCCCCTCCAGCGCCCGGCTGCGGAACGGCTCGGGCCAGCCGCCGGGCGGGTCGCCGAGTTCGCCCCGCAGGAACCCGATCACCGAGTCGGGCAGGTCGTACTTGCCGGGTTCAGCGGCGAAGTCCTCGACCGGAACTCCGGACCCGACGAGTTGGAGCGCCAGGTCGCCGACGACCTTCGACGACGGGGTCACCTTGACCAGGCGACCGAGGAGCCGGTCGGCGGCTGCGTAGGCGTCCTCGACATCTTCGAACCGCTGGCCGAGACCGAGGGAAATGGCCTGCTGGCGCAGGTTGGACAGCTGGCCGCCGGGGATCTCGTGGGTGTAGACGCGTCCGGTCGGTGAGGGGAGGCCGGACTCGAAGGGTGCGTACAACCGGCGGACGGCCTCCCAGTAGGGCTCCAGGTCGTTGACCGCGGCCAGGTCGAGGCCGGTGGTCCGCTCGGTGTGGTCGGTGGCCGCGACGATCGCCGACAGCGGTGGCTGGCTGGTGGTGCCGGCCATGCTCGCGATGGCCCCGTCGACGGCGTCGACCCCGGCAGACCAGGCCGCGAGCAGCGTGGCCAGTTGGCCGCCGGCGGTGTCGTGGGTGTGCAGGTGCACCGGCAGGTCGAAGCGCTCCCGCAGCGCCGTCACCAAGCGGGCAGCCGCCGGCGGGCGGAGCAGGCCGGCCATGTCCTTGATGGCCAGCACGTGCGCCCCGGCGTCGACGATCTGCTCGGCCAGCCGCAGGTAGTAGTCCAGGGTGTAGAGCTCCTCGGCGGGGTCGGCCAGGTCGCCGGTGTAGCAGAGCGCCACCTCCGCCACCGCCGTGCCGGTCTCCCGGACGGCGTCGATCGCCGGGCGCATCTGGTCGACGTCGTTGAGGGCGTCGAAAATCCGGAAGATGTCGATGCCGGTGCGCGCCGCCTCCTGGACGAAGGCCGTCGTCACCTCCTGCGGGTAGGGCGTGTAGCCGACGGTGTTGCGGCCGCGCAGCAGCATCTGCAGGCAGATGTTGGGCACCGACTCCCGCAGGCCGGCCAGCCGGTCCCACGGGTCCTCGTGCAGGAATCGCAGCGCGACGTCGTAGGTGGCGCCACCCCAGGCCTCGATCGACAGCAGCTCTGGGGTGGTGCGGGCGACGTGGCCGGCGACGCCGAGCAGGTCCCTGGTACGCACCCGGGTGGCCAGCAGCGACTGGTGCGCGTCGCGGAACGTGGTGTCGGTGACGGCCAGCGCCGCCTGTTCGCGCAGACCGGCGGCGAACCCCTCTGGCCCGAGCTCCCTCAGCCGGTGACGCGATCCCTCGGGCGGAGGCTGCCGCAGATCGACCGAGGGCAGCTTCTCCAGCGGGTCGACCACACGCGGGCGCTCGCCGTGCGGCTTGTTCACCGTCACGTCCGCCAGATAGGTCAGCAGACGGGTGCCGCGGTCGGCCGACGAGCGGGCGGTGAGCAGGTGCGGGCGTGCCTCGATGAACGACGTCGTCACCCGTCCGGCGCGGAAGTCCGGGTCGTCGAGCACCGCGGCCAGGAACGGGATGTTGGTCGCCACCCCGCGGATGCGGAACTCGGCGACCGCCCGCCGCGCCCGGGCCACCGCGGTGGCGAAGTCCCGCCCGCGACAGGTCAGCTTCACCAGCAGCGAGTCGAAGTGCGCCTCCACCTCCGCGCCCAGCGACGCCCCGCCGTCCAGCCGGATGCCGGCCCCGCCGGGTGACCGGTAGGCGGTGATCCGCCCGGTGTCGGGACGGAAGCCGTTGGCCGGGTCCTCGGTGGTGATCCGGCACTGCAGCGCGGCTCCGCGCAGCTGGATGCTCTCCTGGGACAGCCCCAGGTCGGCCAGGGTCTCCCCCGCCGCGATCCGCAGCTGGCTCTGCACCAGGTCGACGTCGGTCACCTCCTCGGTGACCGTGTGCTCCACCTGGATGCGCGGGTTCATCTCGATGAAGACGTGCCGGCCCTCGGCGTCGACGAGGAACTCCACGGTGCCGGCGTTGGTGTAGCCGATCGCGCGGGCGAAGGCGACCGCGTCGGCGCAGATCCGCTCGCGGAAAGTCGGGTCCAGGTTCGGCGCCGGCGCCAGCTCCACCACCTTCTGGTGCCGCCGCTGCACCGAGCAGTCCCGCTCGAACAGGTGGATGACGTTGCCCGCGCCATCGGCGAGGATTTGGACCTCGATGTGCCGAGGATCGATCACCGCCTGCTCCAGGAAGACGGTGGGGTCGCCGAAGGCGGACTCCGCCTCGCGCATGGCTGCCTGGAGTGCCCCGGGCAGCTCGGTGGGGTCCTCGACGCGGCGCATCCCGCGGCCGCCGCCCCCGGCGACGGCCTTGACGAAGAGCGGGAACGGGATCGACTCGGCCGCCGCCAGCATCGCGTCGACGTCGTCGCCGGGCTCCGAGGAGGCGAGCACCGGCAGGCCGGCGTCCCGGGCGGCGGCGATGGCCCGGGCCTTGTTGCCGGTCAGCTCCAGCACCTCGGCGGTCGGGCCGACGAAGGCGATGCCCTCGTTGGCGCAGGCCTCGGCCAGCTCGGGGTTCTCCGACAGGAATCCGTAGCCCGGGTAGACGGCATCGGCGCCGGCACGGCGGGCGGCACCGACGACCTCCTCCACCGAGAGGTAGGCGCGGACCGGGTGGCCCTCCTCGCCGATCTGATAGCTCTCATCGGCCTTGAGCCGGTGGACCGAGTTGCGGTCTTCCCACGGGAAGACGGCGACCGTGCCGGCACCCAGCTCGTAGGCGGCGCGGAACGCCCGGATGGCGATCTCGCCCCGGTTGGCCACGAGCACCTTGTCGAACATGACGTTCTCTCCTCACTCGGTGACACCGCGTTGCAGCGGGATCCGGCGTGAGCCTCGACGGCGATGCGCCCGGCGGACGCCGGCTGGGTCCTCGTGGCCGACAGACTTCCTCAGGCACGACAGCCTGCACGATGTCGGGCTCGCCCGGCGTCCTCTCTCGTGTAGGAACACCGTCGTCCGTGGGACGCCCGGCGCACGCGCGGCCACCGTCGCATACACCGGGGACCCGTGCCGGGGTTGGTGTCGATCGTCATCCGGCGGTGTGCGCGGCCGGACCGACTGCCCCAGCGCTGCTGGGGCAGTCGGTCCGGGCCGCGGCTGACCGCGACGGCGCCAGGACGCCCAGTCGGTCAATGGATGTGCGCGCCGCCATTGACGTCGTAGGTCGCTCCGGTGATGTAGCCGGACTCCTCGCGACACAGGTAGGTGATGAGGTCGGCGACATCGGCGACGTTGCCGTTGCGGCCCACGGGGATCCCGGCGAGGAGTTGGGTCTTGCGCTCGCCCTCGAGCGCTCCGCCGGTGATGTCCGTGTCGATCAGCCCGGGGGCGACGGCATTCACCGTCAATCCCCGGGGGCCCAGCTCGCGCGCCAGTGCCCGGGTGAAGCCGAGCTCGGCGGCCTTCGCCGCGGAGTAGCCGACACCACCGAACACCCCGCCGCCCCGTTCCGCCGAGACCGACGACAGGAACACGATGCGGCCGAAGCCACGCTCGGCCATGCCGGGCGCGATGCGTCGGGTGACGTTGAAGGCGCCACGGACGTTTACGGCGAACAAGCGGTCCCACTCCTCGCCGGTGACCTCGAGGAACGGGGTCGGCGAGGTGATGCCGGCGTTGTTGACCAGCGCACCGACGGGGGGCATGGAGTCGTCGAGGACGGCGAGCGCGTTCTGGACGGACGTCTCGTCGGTGATGTCGCAGCCGACGCCGACGGCCTGGACGCCGTTGCGTTCGGCGACCTCGTGGGCGGCGTCCTTGGCGCTGGTCTCGTCCAGGTCGAGGATTGCTACGTTCCAGCCCGCGGCGGCCAGGGTGTGGGCGGTGGCGCGGCCGATGCCGCGCTTGGAGCCGGCTCCGGTGATGACGGCGGTCTTGTCGGACACGGACATGGGTCTTCTCCGGGTGTGCGAAGGGGATGGAAGGTGCAGCGGCAGGTCTGAGTCCCTGCAGCGCGGTGGAGATGAAGGATCGGCAGGGCCTGGGCTCGCCCGGCGGCGGTCAGCGAGGTGACCGCCGCCAGGCAGCCGGCCGCCCTGTGGTCGGGCGGAGAGCTGTCGGTCAGGCAGTGGCCGGTTCGGGGTCGGCGGCCCAGGGGGCGTGCTTGCCGCCGCCCAGCTCGGCCTTGACCTTGGCGACGACGGCGTCGGTGGACAGGCCGTAGCGGTCGTGCAGGGTGGGTAGGGCGCCGGCGGCGAGGAACTCGTCGGGGAGCGCGATCGGGACCACCCGGTTGCCGACGCCGGCGTAGGCCAGCGTGGAGGCCACCGACTCGCTCAGCCCACCGATCAGGGTGTGGTTCTCCAGGGTGACCACGAGCCGGTCGGTACGTGCCGCGCGCAGGATCGCCTCGGTGTCCAGCGGTTTGATCGTGGGGACGTGCAGCACGGCGACGTCGACGTGGTCGGCCTCGAGCCGGGCCGCGGCCTGCAGCGCCCGCATGGTCATCAGCCCGGTGGAGATGAGGACGACGTCCCGGCCGGTGCGCAGCTCGGCGGCCTTGCCGAGCTCGAACCGGTAGTCGTACTCGTCGAGCACGGTGGGCACCGCTCCGCGCAGCAGCCGCAGGTAGGTGGGACCGGATGCTGCCGCGAGCGCCGGCACCGCCTGCTCGATGTCGACTGAGTCGCAGGGGTCGACGATCGTGAGGTTCGGGCAGCCGCGGAGGATGGCGAGGTCCTCGGTGGCCTGGTGGCTCGGCCCGTACCCGGTGGTGAGGCCGGGCAGGGCGCCGACGACGTTGACGTTCAGGTTCGGCTCGGCGATGTCGAGGCAGAGGAAGTCGTAGGCCCGCCGGGTGGCGAACACCGAGTAGGTGGACGCGAACGGCACCAGCCCCACCTCCGCCATCCCGGCCGCCGCCCCGAGCAGCGCCTGCTCGGCCATGCCCATCTGGAAGAAGCGGTCCGGGTGGGCGTCGCGGAACACGTGCATGTCGGTGTACTTGGCCAGGTCGGCCGACAGCCCGACGATCTCGGGCCGTTCCTCGGCCAGCCGGTTGAGTGCGTGCCCGAACGGCGCGCTGGCGGTGCGCTGGCCGGGGTCGGCGAACGAGGCGATCATCGCCGAGGTGGTGAGCCTCTTCTTGGGCGCGGCGCTGGTCATCGGGTCGTCCCCTCCTGCAGCTGGTCGCGGGCGAGCTGCCACTCGTGCTCCTCCACCCGCATGAAGTGGGCCTTCTCCCGGCTCTCGAGCATCGGCACGCCGCGCCCGATCCGGGTGTCGCAGATCAGCACCGACGGCGAGCCGCGGTGCGCGCGCAGTTCGTCGAAGGCGTCGACGAGGGCGGCGACGTCGTTGCCGTCGACGCGCAGGGCGTGCCAGCCGAAGGCCTGCCACTTGTCGGTGACCGGTTCGGTGCGCAGCACACCGACGGTGGGGCCGTCGGCCTGCAGCGCGTTGACGTCGACGATCGCCGTGAGGTTGTCCAGGCCGTGGTGGGCGCAGGCCAGCGCCGCCTCCCAGGTCGACCCCTCGTCCAGCTCGCCGTCGGAGAGCAGGTTGAACACCCGCGCCCCGTTGCCGAGGTGGCGCAACCCGAGCGCCATCCCGGCGGCCACGGCCAACCCGTGGCCCAGCGAGCCGCCCGAGATCTCCACACCCGGGGTGTAGGAGGCCATGGCCGACATCGGCAGCCGCGAGTCGTCGGAGCCGTAGCTCTCCAGCTCGTCGGCCGGGATGGTCCCGGCCTCGGCCAGCGCCGCGTACAGCGCGATGGCGTAGTGGCCGATCGAGAGCAGGAAGCGGTCCCGGTCGGGCCAGTGCGGGTCCTCCGGGCGGTACCGGAGCTGGTCGGTGTAGACCACGGCGAGGACGTCGGCCACGCCCAGCGCCTGCCCGATGTAGCCCTGCCCCTGCACCTCCCCCATGTCCAGGGCGTTGCGCCGGACCCGGTAGGCGGCCTGGCGGATCCGCTCGATCCGTTCCGCCTGGTCGACCGCGCCGGCCGTGCCGGAGACGGCCGGGCTCGTGGATGTGTTCATGCTGGATGTCTCCCTTGCTCGATTTCTTGCTCGATTTCCGTCAGGCGAAGATGCCGAGCACGAGGACCGCGCCCAGGCCGACGAAGGACAACAGCGCCTGGGCGACCGTGTACACCTGGAAGGTGCCGCGTACGGACAGGCCCAGCAGCGTCTTGAAGATCCAGAAGGTGTTGTCGGTGACGTGCCCGCCGAAGGCGGCCCCGGACGCGGCAGCCAGCCAGATCAGCACCGGGGAGAGGCCCAGGCTCCCGACGACCGGCGCCAGCAGGGCCGCCGCGGTGATGGCGGCCACGGACCCGGAACCCTGGGCGAGGCGCAGCATTGCCGCGACCAGCCAGGCCAGCACCAGCGGATAGGCGGCGTTGGCGCTGAAGAGGCCGGCCACCAGGTCCCCGATGTTGGTTTCCGCGATGACCTGCCCGAGCGACCCCGCGACGCCGGTGAACAACAGGATGACGCCGCTGGTCCCAGCGGCCCTGACGACCACCTCTTCGAGGCCGAGTCGGCCCAGCGACGGCACGGCGAGGGCGGCGCCGATGAGCAGTCCGATGAGGAGGGCCACCACGGGGTTGCCGAGGAACCCGAGCAGGGCCACCTCCGCACCCAAGGCACTCGTGGTGGTGTCGAGCACGATGAGCACCAGCGGCACCAGCAGCGGCAGCAGGGCGACGATCAGCGGCAACTGCCTGCCCGGCGTCCCGGTGCTGACGGGCTGCGGGTCACGCGCCACGGCCGTCGTTCCCCCGCCGCGGCCCGGCTCCCCGGCCGGCTGGCCACCCGGGGCGGCCGGCTGTCCACCGGTGGGCTCAGCGGCGGACGGGCCACCGTAGCCAGCGATCTCACCCGTGTGCTGCGGGTCGGTCAGCGGGTCGTCATCCCGCTCCTCGTTCCACGTGTAGCGCATGAGCAGGACGTGCAGGGCGATGCTGACGACGATCACCACGATGCCGAACGGGATGCCCCACACCAGCATGGTGCCGAGCGGGATGTCGAGGGCGGCCGCGATGGCCAGCGCGGCGGCCCCGGGCGGAACCATCAGCAGCGCCACCTCGAGGCCGATGGCCAAGGCGCCGGCCAGGGGGGCGATGCTGAGCCCGGTCCGCAGGGCGATCGACCGGGCCATGGGCCCCAGGATCACGAGCGCGACGTCGAAATAGATCGCGGGGAAGACGATGCCCGAGGTCAGGCCCATGACGTAGGGGGAACGCTTGGCTCCGACGAGCCGCAGCATCCCGTCGACGACGCGGTGGAGCGTCCCCATCGCCGACAACAGCGTCCCGAGCATCACGCCGAACCCGATGATGAGCCCCACCTCGGCCATCAGGTTGCCGAAGCCCTCGGTGACGGCGGTCGTCGTCGCCTCGTAGCCGAGTCCTGCGGCGATGCCGAGATAGAGGGCGCCGATCACCAGCGAGATGACCGGGTTGATCTTCGCGAAGACGATGAGCCCGACGACGAGGGCAACCGTGATCGCGGTGTGGAGCAGGAGCGCCGTGGTGCCGGCCATGTCAGCTTCCCTCCGGTTCGCCGGAGCTGATGAAGCCGCAGGTCCCGATGGTGATCGGCGGGACCGCGCACCCGGCGCTCACCGTCTCCGGCGAGTTCTCGGTCGGGTGGCACTCCGCGGCTTCTTCCCATCGAGGGTCGCGGAGAGGTGGGGGCCGTTCGGTCATGGTGACCTCCGGTGAGCGTATGGGCGTCGATCCCCGCTGTCGTTAACTGTTAACAGTCAACTGGCAACGAGTGTGAATGGCCCGCGTCACAGTGTCAAGGGTCACTCCGTCGCAGCTCGCCGACGGCCTGCCGCCCGGGGGGCAGCGCCGGGAGGCGGCCGCCAGGCGGAATGACGCGGCGGCCGAGGTCGGTTGCGCGGAAACGGCGGCGCGCGCAGCAGTGCTGCGGCCGCCGGAGATCAGGCGGACTCGGGCGACTGGGCGAAGCGTTCCGCCGCGGACGCCATGTGCTCCTCGACGACATGCAGAGCGGCGGTCAGGTCGGCGCGCTCGATGGCGTCGACGATCGGGGCGTGCCTGTCGCGCGCCATCATGGGCGACTGCCACGCCGCACCGTTGAGGATGGCGACTCTCATCCGGCCCTCGAGGTGCCGCCACGCTTCGACGAGCATGGAGTTGCCGGCCTGCCGGCACAGCTCGTGATGGAACGCCAGGTCCGCGTCGATCCGCGCCCGGAAGTCCTCGTCCTCGTCGCGCAGTTCCTGGAGGGCCGTGCGCAGCGCAGCGACGGCGGCCTCGCGTCGCGGGGACGAGATGATCTCGCGGACCGCCATCCCCTCGAGGGCCGCCCGGACCTGGAACAGCTCACGGACCTCGGTAGGGGTCAGGCTGTTGACCCGGAGCATTCCGCGATTGCCGGCAGTGACCAGACCTTCCTGCTGGAGATGCCGCAGTGCCTCGCGCACCGTGCCGCGGCTGACCCCGAGAGAGTTGGCCAGTTCCACCTCACCGAGATGGTCGCCCGGGCGGTATTGACCGGAGATGATCGCCGATCGGACCGACTCCAGGGCCCGTTCCCGCAGCGTGCTGCGATCCAAGCTGGCCAGTGGCTCGATGCTCACGACGCACCTCCTCAGCCGTCAGCCTAGACACAGGGTGTCGACAGTGACCTGGTGACAGTCGACATCTCCCCCGTCGTGGCGATGAGCTCCCGCCGTGCCGGCGGCGCGTCGCGCGCTCAGACCTGCACCGGATGGGCGGGAGCCGCCCTTCCAGGACCGCCCGTGCGTCCCGAGCGGCGATGTCGGCCATGCGCCGCCGGGTGTCGAGGGTCGCGCTACCCACGTGCGGGGCGAGGACCAGGCGTTCCCGGACGGCCAGCAGCCGCGGATGGACGTGCGGCTCGTCTTCAGTCGGCCTTCGGCGCGAACGACAGCGAGTACAGGTGCGACGGCACGTCGCAGGCCGCGCCGGGGTAGGTGTTCTCCCGCCAGACGCCGCCGACGTCGTGGCTCTTCTCGAAGACCACGAGGTCCTCGACGCCCGACTGCTTCAGCCGCACCGCGGCGGCGAGCCCACCGAAGCCCGATCCGATGATCGCGACGCTGGTCATGACACCTTTCCTCAGGCGGCCGGGCGGGTGAACGCCTCGATGATCGTCAGCCAGTGCTGCAGAAACTGGTCGCGGGGCGCGTCCGGCTGCAGGGCGTAGGTCAGCGCCTGACCGCGCATCGAGGTGAGCAGGACCTGGTACATCGCCTCCGCAGCGGGGTGCCGGGCCACCTGCTCGCCGAAGACCTCGAACGCCAGCTGCCGCAGCTGCGCACCCAGCCGCCGCTCGTGCGGGAGGAGCGCGGCGCGCAGCTCCGGATCGGTGCGGGCCGCGGTCCAGAGCTCCATGGCCGCGACGAACAGCGGGCCGTGGAACCGTTGCCAGACCAGCTCCACGCCGAGCCGGACCCGGGCGGTGGACTCCTCCGGCAGCTCGGCGGCCGCCCGGCGGACGCTCGCGCTGAACTCCTCGTAGAGGTGATCCATGGCGGCGAGCATCAGCTCGGCCTTCGACGTGAAGTGGTGCGTGAGGGCCCCGCGGGAGACCCCGGCCCGGCGCTGCACCTCCTGGGTGGTGGTGCGCGCGTAGCCCAGCTCGACCAGCGCCTCCACGGTGGCGCGCAGCAGCGCCGTGCGGGTTCCCGCCCGCCGCTCCGCCTGGGTACGGCGAAGCGGCGGGCCGACGTCGGCCGTTGTGGCCACTGTGGCCGGTTCCCTGCTCAGGCGCCGACCGCGGCCCGGAGGCTGCCCGCCGGGACGGCCCGCTCCAGCAGGATCGCCGGCGGCCGGAACCGCTCCCCGTAGGCGTCAGCGAGTTCGTCGGCCCGTGCCACGAACCCGGCCACCCCGCCGGCGTACTGGTCGACGTACTGCAGGACTCCCCCGTACAGCGGCGGGAAACCGATGCCCATGATCGAGCCGATGTTGGCGTCCTCGACGCTGGTCAGCACCCGCTCCTCGACGCAGCGCGCCGTCTCCACGGCCATGGCGAACAGCAGGCGCTCCTGGGCGTCGGTGAACGGGACGCCGTCGTGCGCGGGGTAGAGCTCGCCCAGGCCCGGCCACACCCGCTTCTCCGGCTCCCAGTCGAAGAACCCGCGGCCGGCGGACTTGCCGGTCCGGCCCCGCTCGACCAGCGCGCGCAGCACCTCCAGGCCCGGGTGGTCCTCGACCGACCCCGCCTTGGCGGCCTCGTCGCTGATCTTCAGCGGCAGGCTTAGGGTTACCTCGTCCAGCAGCGTCAGCGGCCCGGCGGGGAAGCCGGCCTGCAGCGCCGCGCGCTCGATGCTCATCGGCGCCAGTCCCTCGGCCAGCAGCGCGGCGCCCTCCAGCACGAGGGTGCCGAACACCCGACTGGTGAAGAACCCGCGGCTGTCCTGGACGACGATCGGAGTCTTGCCGATCTGCCGGACGACGTCGTAGGCGCGGGCGAGCGCGGCGTCGCTGGTCCGCTCCCCCACGATCAGCTCGACGAGCGGCATCTTGTCCACGGGCGAGAAGAAGTGCATGCCCACGACGTCGGCGGGCCGCTGCACCCCCTCGGCAAGACCGGTGATGGGCAGCGTGGAGGTGTTCGACGCCAGCAGCGCGTCCGGCGCGGCGTGCGCCTCCGCCTCGCGCAGCACCCGGTGCTTGAGTGCGGTGTCCTCGAAGACGGCCTCGACGATCACGTCGCAGCCGGCCAGGTCGGCCGCGTCGGCGGTCGGCGTGATCCGGGCCAGGAAGGCGTCGGCCTGCTCCTGGGCCATCCGGCCGCGGGAGACCTGCTTGCCGACCAGACCGGCGACGTGCGCCTTGCCCTTCTCGGCCGCCTCGACGCTGACGTCCCTGAGGACCACCTCGACGCCGACCTTGGCGAAGGCGTGCGCGATGCCGGCGCCCATCATCCCGGCGCCGAGGACCCCGACCTCGGTCGCGCGGAACGTCTCGGCGACCTCGGGGCGGGAGGCGCCGCCGTTGACGGCGTTCAGGTCGAACCACAGCGCCTGGATCATGTTGGTCGAGGTCTGACCGACCACCAGGTCGACGAAGTACCGGCCCTCGACGACGAACGCGGTGTCGACGTCGACCTGCAGGCTCTCCACCGCCGCGGACAGGATCGAGTACGGCGCCGGGTAGGGCGCCCCCTTGAGCTGCTTGGTGAGGTTCGCCGGGAAGGCGGGAAGGTTGCCGGCCAGCGACGGCGAGGAGGGCGTGCCGCCGGGGACCTTGTAGCCCCTGACGTCGTACGGCTGCTGCGCGGTCTCGTTCGCCAGCACCCAGGCCCGCGCTCTGGCGATCAGCTCGTCGCGGTCGGCGGCCAGCTCGTGCACCAGCCCGAGCTCCATCGCCTTCTCCGGCCGGAGCTGCTGGCCCTGCAGCAGCAGCTCCAGCAGGGCGGTGGTCAGCCCGAGCAGCCGCACCGAACGGACGATCCCGCCGCCGCCGGGCAGCAGGCCGAGGGTCACCTCGGGAAAGCCCAGCTTCACCCTCGGGTCGTCGAGGACGACCCGGTGGTGGCAGGCCAGCGCGATCTCCAGGCCACCGCCGAGCGCGGCGCCGTTCATCGCGGCGGCCACCGGGATGCCGAGGGTCTCCAGCCGGCGGAGCTGGCTCTTGACCAGCGTGACCTGCTCGAGCACGTCGCCGCGGGTCTCCGGCGTCGCCTGGATCAGGCTGCCCAGGTTGCCGCCGGCGAAGAACGTCTTCTTGGCGCTGGTGAGGACGACGCCGCGGATCGCGTCCTTCTCCCGCTCCAGCCGGTCGACGGTCTCCCCCATCGACCGCACGTAGGCGTCGTTCATGGTGTTGGCCGACGACGCGGGGTCGTCGAGGGTGAGGACGACGATTCCGTCGGCGTCCTGCTCCCAGCGGATGGTGCTGTTGCTCATGCGGGGTGCTCCTCAGCCTTCGCGCTCAGACTCGTTCGACGACGGTGGCGATGCCCATCCCGCCGCCGACGCACAGGGTGGCCAGGCCGTAGCGCAGGTCGCGCCGCTCGAGCTCGTCGACCAGCGAGCCCAGGATCATCGCGCCGGTCGCCCCCAGCGGATGCCCCATCGCGATCGCGCCGCCGTTGACGTTGACCTGCTCGTGGTCGAAACCGGTGTCCTTCATGAACCGCAGGACGACGGCGGCGAACGCCTCGTTCATCTCGACCAGCTCGATGTCACCGACGGTCAGACCGGCCTTGGCCAGCGCCTTGTGCGTCGCCGGCGCGGGACCGGTCAGCATGATCACCGGGTCGGCGCCGGACAGGGCGGTGCTCACGATCCGCGCGCGGGGGGTCAGCCCGTTGCGCGTCCCGGCCTCCTCGGTGCCGACGACGACCAGCGCGGCGCCGTCGACGATGCCGCTGGAGTTGCCGGCCGTGTGCACGTGGTCGATCCGCTCGACCCAGTGGTACTTCTGCAGCGCGACCGCGTCGAAGCCGCCCATGTCGCCGATGCCGGCGAAGGCCGAGGGCAGCCCGGCCAGTGACTCGACCGTCGTCCCCGGACGGACGAGCTCGTCGGTGGCGAGCACGACGGTGCCGTTGCGGTCGGTCACGGGGACGACCGAGCGTTGGAACCAGCCGTTGGACCAGGCCTTCGCGGCGCGGGCGTGGGACTCGGCGGCGTAGGCGTCGACGTCCTCACGGCTCCAGCCCGCGAGGGTGGCGATGAGGTCGGCGCCGATGCCCTGCGGCACGAAGCCCGTCCGCGCCGCCGTCTCCGGGTCCATGGCCCAGGCCCCGCCGTCGGAACCCATCGGCACCCGCGACATCGACTCGACGCCCCCGGCCAGGACCAGGTCCTCGAAGCCGGAGCGGACCTTCTGCGCGGCCAGGTTCACCGCCTCCAGGCCGCTGGCGCAGAACCGGTTGATCTGCACGCCCGGCACGGTCTCGGGCAGGCCGGCCGCGAGCGCCGCGGTCTTGGCGATGACCGCGCCCTGCTCGCCGACGGGCGAGACGACACCCAGGACGACGTCGTCGATCAGCGCGGGGTCCAGGCCGGGGTTGCGACGGCGGACCTCGTCGATCAGTCCCGTGGTCAGGCTGATCGGCTTCACCGAGTGCAGCGACCCGGTCTTCTTGCCCTTGCCGCGCGGCGTGCGCACGGCGTCGTAGATGAACGCCTCAGCGGACATGCTGGACCTCTCGTCTTCCTGGGAGTGGGGGCTCAGACGCCGAGGGAGCGGCCGACGATCTCCTTCATGATCTCGGTCGTCCCGCCGTAGATGGTCTGGATGCGGGAGTCGAGATAGGCGCGCGCGACCGGGTACTCGAGCATGTAGCCGTAGCCGCCGTGCAGCTGGAGGCAGCGGTCGACGACCCGCTTCTGCAGCTCGGTCGTCCACCACTTGGCCATGGCGGCGTCCTCGACGGTGAACCGCCCGGCGTTGTGCTCGAGGATCGCCTTCTCCAGGTAGGTCTCGGCGATCGTCACCTCGGTGTGCATCTCGGCCAGCTCGAACCGGGTGTTCTGGAACTTCCCGATCGGCCGGCCGAAGGCGGTGCGGCTCTTGCAGTAGTCGACGGTGAGGTCGAGGATCAGCCGGCTCGCGGCCACGGCGACCGCGGCGATGGACAGCCGCTCCTGGGGCAGGTTGTTCATCAGGTGGAAGAAGCCGTGCCCCTCGGTCCCGAGCAGGTTGGCCGACGGCACCCGCACGTCGTCGAAGAAGAGCTCGGCGGTGTCCTGCGCCTTGAGGCCGATCTTGGCCAGGTTCCGGCCGCGTTCGAAGCCGGGCATGCCCCGCTCGACGACGAGCAGCGAGAAGCCGCGGGCCCCGGCCTGGGGGTCGGTGCGGGCCACGACGATCACGATGTCGGCGTTGATGCCGTTGGTGATGAAGGTCTTGGAGCCGTTGAGGACCCAGTCGTCGCCGTCCCGGCGGGCCGTGGTCTGCAGGCCCTGCAGGTCGGAGCCCGCACCCGGCTCGGTCATGGCGATCGCGGTGATGATCTCGCCCCTGACGAAGCCCGGGAGCCAGCGCGCCTTCTGCTCGTCGGTGCAGAGGTCGATCAGGTAGGGCGCGACGACGTCGTTGTGCAGGCCGAAGCCGAGGCCGCTCGCCCCCACCCGGCTGACCTCGGCGGCGAGGATCGCGTTGTAGCGGAAGTCCTTGACCCCGCCGCCCCCGTACTCCTCGGGCACGTCCATGCCGAGCAGTCCCTGCTCACCGGCCTTGAGCCACACCGACCGGTCGACGATCCCCGCCTCCGCCCATGCCTCGTGGTGCGGCACGACCTCCTTGGCGAGGAAGTCGCGCACCATCGCGCGGAACGCAACATGGCTGGCCTCGTAGAGCGCGGACTGCACAGGAGCCTCCGGGAGCTCGATCCAGATCGGCGCGGCGGTCGCCGTGGACGACAACATACAGACCGTTCGTTCTGTATCTGCGCGAGCCGCGTCACACAGCCGCACCCATCCCCGATCGGTGCCGTTGCGCCCGAGAGCACCTGACCGCCGGCGCCGATCGGTGCTTGGGTGCGCACACGGCAACTGGTGCGACGCGTGTGACGGGAGCGGTGGACACGGAACCGGCGGTGCTGGCGCGACGGCCGGAAGGCTCGGACTCTGGTCGACATGACCAGCGTCTACGCGTACGGAACCGCCCACGCGGTCGTGATGGTCGGCTCGTACGGCGCAGAGGGCCTCAAACCGCGGCAGATCGGCCCGGCACACGCCACGATCGGCCGGGTCAGCGGGCAGAGCCGCAAGGCGCTGTGCGGCGCCTACGTCTCCATCGACGAGCAGCAGCCGTGGCCGCCGGAGGGATACCACGAGCAGCAGCTCTGCCCGAACTGCGCCACCCTCGCCGCGCTCTGAGCCTCAGCCCCCGGCGACCGAGGGCAGCACCTGCACCACCGTCCCGTCGGCCACCGGCGTCGCCAGTCCCCCGCTGAAGCGCACGTCGTCGCCGTCGACGTAGACGTTCACGAAGCGGCGCACCTGCCCGGTCTCGTCCCGGATCCGCCGGCCGAGCAGCGGGTGCTCGGTGGCCAGCACGTCGAGGAGGTCGGCGACGGTACCGCCGCCCACCTCCAGGTCGAGATGCTTCGCCCCGCCGGCCAGGTCGGCCAGGACGCCGGGCAGCACCACCTCCACGCTCATCCCGCTCGCCTCACGCCAGCCGGGCCGCGCGGACGGTGAGGACGTCGGGCAGGTGGTCGACGAGCAACGTGAACGAGTCGCCCTCGTCGGCGCTGGCGTAGACGCAGCCGTCGCGCGTGCCGAAGTAGAGACCGGTCGCGTCGTGGCCGTCGGCGCAGAACGCGTCCCGCATGACGGCGCTCCAGTTGCCGTCGGGCAGGCCCGCGCCCAGCTCGGTCCAGGTCTCCCCCGCGTCACGGCTGCGGTGCACCCGCAGCCGGCCGCCCGGCGGCACCCGCTGCATGTCGGCGACCAGCGGGATCACCCAGACGGTGCCCGGGGCGTGCGGGGAGGCGACGATCGGGAATCCGAAGTCGGCGGGGAGGCCCTCGGCGATCGACGTCCACGAGCCACCGCCGTCGTCGGTGCGGAAGACCCCGAAGTGGTTCTGCGCGTACAGCCGGTCCGGGCCCCTCGCGTCGACCGCCACCTTGTGGACGCACTGCCCGTACTCGGGCAGCTGATCGGGCAGGAAGACCGCGGTGACCCCTCGGTTGCGCGGCTGCCAGTCGTTCCCGCCGTCCTCGCTGACGTAGACCCCGCCGGTGCTCATGGCGACGGTCACCCGGTCCGACGCCGGGTCAGGCAGCACGGTGTGCACCGCACCTCCCCCGCCGCCGGGCTCCCACGTCCTCCGGTGCGGGTGGTCCCACAGCCCCCGGACCAGGTCGAAGGAGCAGCCGCCGTCGGTGCTGCGCCACAGCGAGTGCGGCTCGCAGCCGGCCCACACGACGTCGGCGCGGTCGGCGCTGTCCGGCCGGAGCTGCCAGATCCGGGCCAGCGCGGCGTCCTCACCCTCGGAGAAGCGGGTCGCCCCGTGGTCGGTCTCCTGCCAGGTGGCCCCGAGGTCGTCGGACCACATGACGGTCGGGCCCCAGTGCCCGTACTGGATGCCGGCCAGCAGGCGGGGCTGCGGCCGCCGGGTGTCGATCGAGACGGCCGCGACCTCCTGCGCGAGGAGGTGCGGGCCGTCCACCGTCCACGTACGGCGGCCGTCGTCACTGCGGGCGAGCCACAGCCCCTTGCGCGTACCGATGGCCAGCAGGTCTGTCATGACGCCCCTCCGAGGTCGACGGATCGACGTGAGGGCGACCGTAGGGCCGGGTGCCGACAGGAACGGGACCTGCCGGGGTGGTCCCGGACGCCCTCACGGAGAGACAGACCGTCCGGCGCGCCGGAACTCAGCGGCGGGTCGCGCCGCTTCCTCCAGGCTGCTCGGGGTGCGCGGTCCGGTCCGGCTGACCGGGCTGACCGGGCTGACCGGGCTGACCGGGCTGACCCGGCTGACCGGTCTGCCCCGAGTGACCCGTCTGGCCGGAGTGACCGGCCCGGTCGGCGTCGTGTCGGGAGTGCCCGTCGTGGACGACGTCCGGCGCCAGCTTCTCGGCCTTGGCGCGCAGCTGGTCGGCCTCCGCGCGGGCCTCTCCGGCCCGCGCCGCGCGCTCACGCGCTTCCTGCTCGGCCAGCGCCGTCCGTTCCTGCACCTCGGCTCGTTCGCGGCGCGCACGGGCGGCCTGCTCCTCGGCGAGCGCCTGCTCCTTCTCCGCTTGGGCGCCGCGAACCTGCGCCTGCTGCAGGTGCTCGCGCGCCTGCTCCCGCTTACGGGCCTTACCCACCCGCGAACGCTTGGCCAGGGCGAGCGCCAGCACTGCCACCAGCACGACGGCGACGACCACGATCAGGACGATGACCCACGTGTCCACAGCGACCCCTCCTCGGTAGCGCTGATCTTGTGCCCCGGGGTCGCCCGACGAAACGCCGGAAGATCGTCAGGCGCTCACTTCAGCGCGCTGCCGGCCTGCCATTCCTCCCACGGGATCGTCCAGTCGTAGATGTCGCCGTCAGCAGCGGAGAGGTCCGGGCCGATGGAGTTCTTGATCTCCACGACGTCGCCCGGCTGGGAGAACTCGTAGAACCAGGCGGCGCGCTCGGTGGAGAGGTTGATGCAGCCGTGGGACACGTTGCTGTTGCCCTGCTGGGCCACCGACCACGGGGCGGCGTGCACGAACTCCCCGTTGTTGGACAGGCGGACGGCGTACTCGACCGGGGTGCGGTAGCCGTTCGGGCTGTCGACCGGCACGCCGAAGGTGCTGGAGTCCATGACGCGCTCGCGGTTGAGCTCGGTGACGACGTGGGGGCCGTTGCGGCTCGGGAACTCGGGCCCGCCGGCGCTCATGGGGTAGCTCTGCACCAGCCGGTCGCCGTCGTAGACCTCGAGGGTGTGGGTGGCGGCATCGGCGATCGAGACGTGCCGCGCCCCGATGGAGAAGGACACCGAGCGGTTCTTCTCGCCCCAGACGCCCTCGCCGAAGTCGACGCCGTACAGGTTGGCGTCGAGCGTCACCTCGGTGTCCGCCGGCCAGTACTGCGACGGCCGGAAGTGCACCTCGGCGTCGCCCAGCCAGCTCCACACGCCGTCGGTGGGCCGGGAGGTGGTGACCTTCAGGTGGCTCTCCACGGCGGCCTTGTCGGCGACCGGGTCGTCGAAGTAGACGCGGATCGGCATGCCGACGCCGACGGTCTGCCCGTCGAGCGGGCCGATGGACGGCGTCGACAGCGTCTCGGGGGTGACGGTGGTGAAGGTCGACGACGCCGTCACCTCCTCGTCGTCCTCGTTCACCGCCGAGGCGGTCAGCGTGTACTCGGTGCCGTAGTCCAGAGGGGCCTCCGGCGTCCAGACGGCGCCGTCCGCTCCGTCCCCCGCGGCGACCGTGCCGGCAACCGCAGCGCCGGCGCCGTCGACGAGGGTGACGTCGCCGAGCTCCCCGTCGGTCACCGTGATCTCCAGCGGGACCACGGGCGAGACGTCGACCGAGCCGTCGGGCACGGCGAGGGCCACCTGTGCGTCCGGGGCCTCGGCGGCGACGTCTTTGGACCCGCCGTCGGCGTTACCGCACCCGGTCAGGAAGATCAGCGCTCCCGCGCCGATCATGGCGGCTGTCCGTCGCACCCTGCCCCGTCCTCTCCCTGGAAATGTCGACCCGGTGACGCCCGGACCGTGGACCAGACCCCAGTGTCCACGGAGGGGACGACAGATCGAGGAGTCGAGCATCACTCCGGGTGCTCGCCTGCGGGCGACGCGGCGCTGGTATCGTTCTCCCTCGTTGCCCAGCAGGCCGGGCGACACGCGCCATTAGCTCAATTGGCAGAGCAGCTGACTCTTAATCAGCGGGTTCGGGGTTCGAGTCCCTGATGGCGCACACAGCAACAGGCCGCTGACTTGCGGCTTCGGCCAGCTTGACAAGATCGATGAGGGGCCGGACCGGCCAGCTGTCCGCAAACAGTCCGCAGAAGTCCGCGATCAGCCATTCTGGGAACGGCCTGGGCGGCCACCTCCGATCCGGTGCCACGGAGCGGCGCGGTCCATGCCTGCTCACGATCGCCGTGCCCGTCCTCGTCGCCACCGGCGGTCTCACCGCGGAGGGTGTGCCGGCGTCCCGCCTGCCGGCCCGGCGCTTCCCCGCGCAGCTGGACGAGTTGCTACAGGTGCTCCGCGCGCACGAGCAGGCGCCGGCCGGCGCGGTCGCCGCGGACTCGCGCTGACCGCTGCACCGGCTGATCCGGGCCGCAGCGCCGCGGCGGCTCATCCGGTACGGGCCCGCGGAACTGTCACACCGCTCCCGCATGCTGCACGCGGCACCGGACGCACCGGGGCAGGCGCCACCCCGGGCGAGCGACCTGTCGACCGGGGCTCTGGTCGCTGACACTGTGTCCAACTACAGTCCAAGTCCCCCGTGCCGAAGAAGGAGGTGTGCTGGACATGAGCGAAGAGACCGGTCCGCTAGCCGGGCTGCCCCCCGCGGACCGGACCCTGCTCGTCCGACCGCCACTGGAACTGGCGATTCTTGAGGTCCGCTTCCGTGCCGAGGGCGCCGACGTCGCCCCCGAGGTCGCACTGCAGGCTCGGGACCGACTGGCCAGCCTGGGGCACTCCTACGCCCGGATGGAGGAGGCGCAGGAAGGGCGCATCGAGATCCAGATGCAGCCCGGCGCCGCCCCCATGTCCCAGGTGCAACAGGTCGCCCGCGGCTGGCAGCTGAACGCCACCGACGGCACCGGGCACATCACCCTCCTGCCCGGGTCGGTGGCTCTGCAGACCACCCGGTACGAGCGGTGGAGCCGGACCCTCAACCCGGTACTCGAGGCGCTGATGACCGTCACCGAGGAGCTGTTGGCCCCTGCGCTCGTGGAGAGGATCGGACTGCGCTACGTCGACCGGTTCACCGACCCAGAAGCCCGAACTCCGGCGAGCTGGCGGGAGCGCATCCACCCCGACCTGCTCGGCGCCGTCCTGCACCCGGTGTTCGGACAGCACGTGCGGGGCGCGCAGCAGCAACTGGAGCTCAACCTCGGGCCCGCGCAGGGGGCCCTTCTCCGGCACGGCCCGTTCCTCGACCTCGCCGTCAGCGGCGCGATCAGCTACCTGGTCGACATCGACGTCTACGACGCCGAGGCCAGCCGCTTCCGCTCTGCTGACCTGGTCACCCGGGCCGAGGTGCTCAACCGGACCGCTGCCTCGCTGTTCCAGGCGACGGTCACCGCCGACTACCTGCGTACGCTCCAGCGCGCGCAGGACGACGACCGCATCGAGGAGACGACGCCATGACGCTCGCCCTGGCGCCCACCGGCGCGTCGCTGGGCGAATACGAGCGGCTCGCCGCCCATGACATGGAGTCCGTCCAGCAGCACACCCGGCTGCGGGCGATCGCCGATCCGGCGCTGCGCGGCGCCCTGCACCTCTTCGACAGCGTCTCGGCGTCGCCGATGAGCATGGTGCGGGCGCTGCAGTCGTCGACCGGGCTGACCGAGACTTTCCTGCTGGACCGTGGAGCAGAGTTCTTCGACGTCGTCTCCACCATCGCCGCGCAGGCGACGGCCGCGAGCGCCGCCCTGGACGCCGGCACCGCGGCCGCCGAAGCCGACGACGAGGTCGACGCCGCCATCTCCGGGCGCGACGACGCGGTGGCAGTGGTCGACGCGCTCACCGCCCGCCTGGACCTGCCCGTCCGTGACGTGCTCGCCGCCGCCGGAATCCGCAAGAGCACCTTCTACACGTGGAAGGCGCCCGAGGCGCGGCGACCGCGGGTCGCCAGCCAGGGGCGGCTGTGGGTGCTCGCGCAGGCCGTGGAGGACCTCGAAGAGTTGGTCGGCGGCAGCCTGCGCGGCTGGCTGCTCGCCGATCCCGCCCGCCTCCCACTGCTGCGCCGCGGCGAGCTCGACGCGCTGCTGCGAGTCGCCGAACCGCCGGCGTCCGCGCTCACCGCCGATGCTCCCGGCTACCCGGCTACCTACGGCGTCGGTGGCGACCACGTCGAGCCCGACGACGACCAGCGCCCCGTGTTCGCCCGTGGGCGGACGTTGTCGGCCGTGGCCGCACCCCGCCGACGCATCGATCGGCGGCCCCGCTGACGTGCCGGAGCAGCACCGGTCCGCCGGCCACATCCGCCGTGGGCTCGACGCCGCTTACATCGCGCGAGCGCTGGGCACACCGGCGTTCACCGACGGCCTCGCCGAGTGGCGTCAAGGTGACCTGATCCGCGACATCGGGCTGTTCTGGGCGGGCACCGAGGACGACCCGCTGACCGGTCTGCAGGTCCCCGTCAGCCCCGGCCACCGCTGGCCGGTGGTTGCCTGGGACGGCGTGGCCGCTTGACCGGCGGACGAACCGGCGGGCACCGCAGCCGACCAGCCCGACGGCCCGCCGCTGGTACCTGAGTGGGGGATCATCACCTCCCAGACGTGCGACGTCGTCGCCACCGGCCCCGGCGCCCGGCATCCCACCGTGCAGGTCTCCCCGCTGCTCGACCTCACCGGCGCCGATCCCAACAAAGTTGCCGCGATCCGCCGGCACATGAACGTCGACCTCGCCCCGGTGTCCACGGTCCCCGGCGGCGGCAGCTGGGCGGCGGACCTGCGGATCTCCCTGCCGGTCAGCAAGGCCGTCCTGCTGCAGCAGGAGCGGCACCACGGCTTCGACGACCCGGCCGGCGCGCATGCCTTCGCCGAGCGTGTCGCCGGCAAGTTCCGCCGGGCCGCACTGCACGACGAGCTCAGCGTGGGGCTCGTCGCCGGGCTGGAGCAGGCGGTCAAGCAGGCGAAGAAGGCGGGAGCGGTGTGGCCCGACGAGATCGAACAGTTCCGTCTACTGATCACCCGCGGCGACCGGCTCCACCCCAAGAATGTGGCGGTGCTGGCCGTCACGCTGGCGGACAAGCTCTCCCCGGAAGAGATGGAGCCGCTGCGGAAGTGGCGGACCCAGGAGCGGCGGCTGCTGTGCGTCAGCGACATCCAGCTCGATCCGGTCCGCTTCCGCAGCGTCGACGGGGTGGGGGCGCGCGACTATCGGGCCAGCGACTGGCTCCGCATCACCGAGCTGGGACAGCAGACTTTCTGGTGACCCTCCCGGGCGACGGGGCGCACGGCCGGCGGGTGGTCGACGGGAGCGCGCCCGTGAGAGCCGCGGCCTGGTGCCTGGCCAATGGGCCCGGGCAAGCGCGAGCGTGTAGTTCTTCTGCAGTACGCCGGAGCCGGTCAGGCGATGACACCGGAGAAGTACTGGAGGACGACGTCAGGACCGCCGAGTCGCTGTGGCGCGCCTCAGCGAGCACCCCGACCCACGCGACTGGCGCCGGTCCAGGCCCTCCGTCGGGCCGCGTTCATCGCGTCGGTCATCTCGTCGAGCTGGTCGGCCAGCAGGTACCCGTACAAGTCCAGGATCATGGTTGCCGAGGGCTGGGACGGGACTCAAGACCTCCGCCGGGACTCCTGCCGGCCGACTCATGCGTCGGTCGGCACCGCGCGTTCGCGTTGCACGTCGATCCAGGCCTGGAGATCGCCGCGGCGGTAGAGGACGCGGCGGCCGAGGCGGAAGCTGCGGGGGCCGGTGTTGCGGTGCCTCCAGTACCGGAGCGTGGCGACGGGTGTGCGCAGTTCCGCGGCCTCGGCGATGGTGAGCAGGTCGGTCTCGTGGCCGGCGGGGTGGTCGAACATGGCTGTCTCCCGAGCAGATCGCGTGGTTGGTCCGACACCGATAGAAGGCGTCCGTTTCGAGCCATTGCTGACACCCGACGGCCAGTTTCTGGGGCGACCTGCGGTTCTTCTTCGGTACGCGTCCAGTTGGCCCCCAGTCCGCATCCAGCCGGTCGCCTTTCTGCTGTTCTACTGCCGCCCCACCGGGCAGGTGAGGTCAGTCCCCCTCGCTGCGGTAGCAGGGCGCCGGCTGCCGCCCGTTCAGCGCCCGATGCCGCGGCCGGGGCCGGAGCGGTGCTGGAGGTAGCCGAGGTGGCGCAGGTCCTCGGGCCGTGGCTGGCTGAGGCGCCGTTCCGGCGCGATGGGCTGCTTCGCCGGGACCGGGCGCGGGCGCTGCCGGTCGAGCTGGCTGGGGCCGCGCCGGCCTGCAGGCTCGCCCTGCAGCGTGGCGATGCGCGTGCGGGTGGCGGCCAACTGCTCGCGGGTGGCGCTGAGATCGCGTTCGGCGTCGTCGAGCCGGGTGGCGGGGTCAGCGGTGTCGCCCAGATTGCCGAAGCGGGCAGCGCGCTCGTCGTCCTCGCGACGGGCCTCTGCCAACGCCCGCCCCGCCACCTCGGCGGCGGCGCGGGCGGCCTCGGCTGCCGCGGCCAAGGTGGCGCGTTCGGGATGCGCCGCCTCGGCGGCGCGACGGGCGGCGACGTCGAAGGCTCGCCACAGCTTGGGCAGGTCGTCGAACCAGCCGGCCACCGCCGCGATCTGCTGCGGGTCGGTGGGCAGGCCCGGCAGCTGCGCCCGCCAGCCGTCGGCCCAGTCGGTCAGCTGCTCCCTTGCCTGAGTAACCGCGCCGCGGTGGCGGCCGAACCGGCCCGGTCCGACCTGCACGATCCGGGCGGCAGAAGAGGCGTCGCCACGCTGGGCGTCCCAGGCGGCCAGCAGCCGGTCGCGCACCTTCGCGGCGTCGGCGGCGACGGTCGCGGCGCTGGCGTCGGCCCGCTCCCGGGCCTGCTCGGCGTCGTGGCAGGCCTGCCGGTGGCGGGCCTGCAGCTGTCGGTCCGCGGGGGTGTCAGGCGGGTGTCAGGTGCCGCGGTGGCGTGGCGGGCGGTCAGTCGGGCGGTCAGGTCGGCCTCCACGGCAAGGACCAGTGGCGAGGTCCAGGCCCGGATGTGCTCAGGCACCGCGTCCCGCTGGAGGAGCGGCACGCACTCGCTCATGGCGCGAGCGGTGAGGTCCTCGGCCAGCTCGATGCGCACCGCCGCCTCGACGACGACGCCTTCGGCCGCGATCAGCCGCTCCACCTCTCCCCGCACGTCTGCGGCGTTCCAGGCCGAGCGGGCGGCAGCCAGCCGGGTCAGCGCCCGGGCCGCGAGCGCGTCCCGGTCCAGGGCCCCGACCGGGGCGGGTGCCAGCACCACGGGCTGCGCGGCGGCGCGGAAGCCGAGCTCGGCGAGGTCGGCCCGCCAGCGCTCGCTGACGGCCGCACCGGGCTGGGGGGTGACCTTTTCCGGGCGGTCCTCGGCCCAGGCGCGGGCGTCCCAGGCGCGGTGCAGCGCGGGGCCGGGGGTTTCGCCGGGGTGCGCGGCGGTCCATTCCCGTTCGTAGCGGTCCACATTCCGCGCGATCTGCGCGTGCCGGGCGCTGAACGGGCCCACGTAGTCGGCGAGCTGCGGTATTTCTCCTGTCGCGTCTTTGGTGTAGCCGCGGGCGGCCAGTGCGGCGTTAAATTCCGGGTCGGTGCCCATCGCGGCGTGCCCGATCCCGTTGATCGCGTTCAGGAAATCGCGGACGCCGACGGTGTGCAGGCCACGCCATTTGGCCGCGGCGTACACCCTGGACAGGAACTGGAGGTGCAGGTGCCAGTGTGGATCGTTCTCACGGGAGGTGAAGTGCCGCACCGTCGCTGCCTCCAACACCTCCACCGGCACCTGCACCTGACCGCCGGCCGGCCCGATCCGGGTGGTCGCGTGCTCGGACAGCCAGGCGACGATCTGCTCCGCGGCTCGGCCCTGCGCCGCCTCGTACGCCGCGGCGATGTCCGGGTGCAAAGCCGCCGCCAGCGACCAGCTTTTCGGCCCGTTGACCGCGACCTCCACGAACCGCACCGTCTGCGCGTCGGAACGCAGCCGGCCCCGTGGCTGACCGGACTCCGGGTCCCGCCCGGCCACCCAAGTCTCATAGGCGTCGCCACTCAGCGGGCCCAGTTCAGCCACCCGGCCATCGGTGGCGGTGAACCGTCGGGCGAGCCCGGTTCCCTCGGTGAGGTAGTAGTCGTCCGCCCGGCCCCGGTCGGCCTCCACATAGCACCGGGCGGCCGCCGGCGCGCCGGAGTACACCTTCATTCCGCCGTGCATTCTCAACGCGATCCAACAATGTCCAACACGTCACCCCGAGAAACGACGATGGCCCCGCGAAACGGGGCCGGCCTGCCTATCTTGATAGCATGCGTGCCGTCATTCTCAAAGGGCTTCCAGAAGTTCCTCTGAGCCATTTCCGAAAGCACGACGGCCATCGATATCGGAAGTTATTGGTGAGCGTTGCCGGTTGTGGAGATGTAGGCGCGCCGTGTTCGCAGTGCCGGGTCAGCGATGATGGCGCCGTGCATGTGGACGAGGCGGACCGTGTCTACCGCGAGCTCAGGGAGGCGGCGGCCGGCCCGCCGGAGACGTACGCGCGGGTGCTGGAGCGGGCGCTCGCGGCCTGCGCGGCCGACCCAGCGGCGGATGAATGTCTCGACGTGCTGGAGCTGCACGACGAGCTCGCCGAGGCCTACGACCGGCTGGGCCGGGTGGAGGACGCGCTGCGGCACGCGGACGTGCTCGTCGAGCGCGGCTACCGGAGCGCACCGGATCCGCGCTGCCGGCGGGCGGAGATCCTGACCCGCCACGGCCGGCTGCAGGAGGCGGCGACGATCTGGGACGAGGTCGCCCGCGACACCCCGGACGACGTGTGGCTCTACAACAACGCCGGGCTCGAGTACGGCGCGATGGGCGAGCACGAGGTCGCGCTCGGCTGGTTGACGAAAGGCCTCGAGCTGGCCGTGCGCACCGGGGACCCGGAGCGGCTGGTGGGTCAGCTGCGGGATCTGCGGGCGGAGAGCCTGGCCGCGCTGGGGCGAGAGCCGGACGGGCTGCAAACCGCCGAGCCCCGGCCGGCGGCGCGCACGCCGGCACCCCGACCGAGGCCGGCCGACGCGCCGGCGCAGGTCACGCGCGGCCGAGTCGAGCAGCCGCCGGTGGCCTGGGCATGGCTGCCCGCCGACGAGTACCCGCACCTGGAACAGCGCTGGCCCGACATCGCCGACGCTTCGACCGTCCGCGACGAGGCTGGCGGCCTGATCGGCCATGCAACCTACTGCCGCCGGATGGAGGGGCGGCTGCGCGAGGCGTCGGATGCCGGCATGACCGCGATCCGCATCGCGCCGCTGCGGTGGGCGGACTACACCGCTTGGCAGGAGGAGAGCCGGGAGGAGGGCGAACCGGCGCAGCTGCGCGCCCGCTACGCCGCCGACCTCTGCAACGACCCGACGCGGGTGATCAACTGGCCGCCCGGCCGCAACGAGCCGTGCTGGTGCGGCTCAGGGCGCAAGTACAAGAAGTGCTGCGCCGCGCCGGGCGCCGGTGGGGTTCGGTGAGGACCACCCGGCTGCGGGTGACCCTGCGCGAGGTCACGCCCGCGGCGCAGCGGGTGATCGACGTCCCGGCCGCGATCACCCTCGACGAGCTGCACGAGGTGCTGCAGGTCGCGCTCGGCTGGACCGACTCGCACCTGCACCAGTACCGCACCGACTCGGCTGTCTACTCGGTACCGCTCGACGACTGGGACGATGAGGGCGAGACGGACGAGTGGGGGGTGCGGCTGTCCGCCCTCCCGTCTCAGTTCACCTATCTATACGACTACGGCGACGGGTGGGCCCACGACGTCGAAGTGGTCGGCCCCGGCGGCAGCGCCGCCGGCTGCGTCGACGGCCAGGGCGCCTGCCCGCCGGAGGACTGCGGCGGCCCAGGCGGCTACGCCGAGCTGCTGGCGGCGCTGGCCGATCCACGGCACCCCGAGCACCAGGCAATGCGCGAGTGGGTCGGCGACCGGCTGCGCCCGTTCGACCAGCAGGCGACCGACCGGCGGGTGCGTAACGCGGTCGGCCAGGTCCCGGAGAGCGTCCGGCTGCTGCTCGGCCTGCTGGTCGACGGGGTCAAGCTCACCCCGGGCGGGCGCCTACCCCGCGCCGTGGTGCGGGCCGTTCAGGAACAGCGCCCGGCCTGGTATCCGCTCGGCCGGCCGGCATCGATCGAGGAGGACCTGCTCCCGCTGGCCGCGCTGCACGACATTCTCCGCCACGTCGGCCTGCTGCGACTGGCGGGCGGCGTGCTCCGCCCGACGAAGGCCGCCGGTGACGAGGTCGAGACCGTCCGCCGGCTGCGCACCTGGTTCCCGCCGCGGGGCTTCTCGACCATGGCCGCCGAGCGCGCGGTGGCTATCGTCGCCGCGCGAGGACCGCTGACGACCCGTGATCTCGCCGCCGAGGTCTTCTCGATGCTCGGCCAGGGCTGGTGCCGCGGGAACGACCCGATCACGGTCACGGACGTCGAACACGAGCTCTACCGCCTGGAGAACCAGCTAGAGGCGCTGGACCTGCTCGCGACCACCCGACCCGCGTGGACCGCCGGACCGTCGGCCCGCTCCCTGCTGCCCGGCGCGACCCTGCTGGCCGACCTCGTCTGAAGGGCCGCTGTTCGCAAGCACGCCAGCAGCCCGGCTTCGAAGCGGGGAACGAGGAACGATCCCGCATCCGGCGCGGCCGGACCTGGAATCGAGTGGTGGCAGGCGTGAATTTGCAGGGCCGGATCTCACGCCGAAGCATCGCTGGCGTGAAAAGTGCAGGCCACGTCCTGCGCCGGCGCGACGTCGAAGAAGGCCGCGGGTTCAGGGTGGACCGACGACGTGGGTCACGAGGGCGGCGATGCGGGTGCGGGCGCGCATGCTGTCGCCGGCGCGGGCCAGGCCGGGGGCGCCGGGGCGACCGAAGTGCTGGCGCAGCACCGCTGCCGCTTCCGTGGCCGTGGGTCCGGTCGGCCACAGGGCGGCGGTGATGCCGGCGGCGTACGCCGCCTCCAGCAGGCGCCACAGATCGACGGCGTCCCGCTCGGTGAGGCGTCCGGCGTAGGCGTAGGCCTTCAGGCAGATCGCGGAGACCACGTCCGGCAGCATCAGGGCCGTCGTCACGGTGTGGCCGGAGGTCAGGGTCACCTCGACGGTGACCGGGGTGCCCTCGCGGGCCAGCGCCAGGTTCAGGCCCGGCACCTCGTCGACCACCAGCTCGCCGTGGGTTTGGTTGGGCAGGAGGCGGCCGACGTAGGACGGGGCCAGCACGTCAATGACGAGGTCCCAGCTCGGCGCCGCGCGTCCGGTGGTCGGCCCCAGAGTGTGCGTGCGGAGGAACCGGTTGCCGGACTGCTGTCGGTACCCGCGCTCGCGCAGCGCGGCGAGCAGCCGCGGGTCGGCGACCACCGGGTACGCGGCGCCGAAGTCGGCGTCGGCGGTCTCTCGTGCCGGCACCAGGTCACTGACGCCGTGCACGGCGACGAGCAAGGTGACGGCGTTGCCGCCGACGAGCCGGTAGGGCACGTCGAGTTCGGCGGCGATCGCGGCCAGGTCGGCCCGCGGCGAGGAACGCCGCGTCGCTGGCCCGGCCGGCCGACGCCAATATCAGCCGTGGAGCGGCGCTCACCGCGACGCGGCGGCCGCGGCGCGGGCCTTCAGCACCCTCCGCAGCGCAGTGACGGCCTGGTCGACGTCGGCACCCGGGGCGCGGGCCACGTCCCAGAGCAGCTGAAGGGGGTCGGCCAGCGGCGGGTCGGCCTCGGCGGCGGTCGTGCCCGGCGCCGGCCATACGCCGGGATCGGCCGGCACGATCAGCTCGAGAGTGGCCTCCCCGGCACCCGACGGCGTCAGCCCGGCCGCGGTCAGCTCGTCGTGCACGGGCCGCCCGGACGGGTCGGCATAGACAATTGCCCGGCCGGGCCGCCGCCAGGGCGCGATCACGTCGGCGGCAACGTCGCCGGACACCGCGGCCGGCATGCCGGCGGCGCTCAGTGCGGCAACGGCCGCCCGCGCCTGCTCGGGGACGCCCGCCAGTCCGTACCAGTAGGTGGTGATGCCGCTGGGGCCCGGATAGTGCGCCAGCCACCAGTCGACCAGCGCGTCCCAGTCCGCGGGGGCCCAGCGGGGCCGGCCGGCGTCGGCCGTGCGCCGCACGAGTCCGTCGGCGACGAGCCCGGACAGCGCCTGGGACACCCGCGCCTGGGACACCGCGGCTGACCGTCCCAGGTGGACCTGGGTGGCCGGGCCGGTGGTGAGCAGCCGACGGACGACGGTGAGCGCGCCCCACGGTCGCCTACCGGGTCGGCTCGGCGGCTGCCCCGCGTCCGGGCGGGGTAGTTCGGCGCCCAGTTCGATGGTCCGGTCGGGCAGCACGATCCGTCCGGTGACCGCAGACGTGCCGGTCGGGTCGGCCACGAGTACCGAGATGCCGGCCGCGGCGGCCGCGTCCAGGGCGGCCGGACTGGCCGAGGGGACCACCAGCAGCAGTGCCCCCCGCGCCGGCGAACCGTGCAACAGGTGGCTGCGGACATGGCTGGGCGACAGCGCCGTGGGCCGGCGTTCCACGACCGCGGTGACGGCCACCGCATCCCCCTCGGCGGCCACGAGTTCCACCTCGGCCGGCCCCGTGGGCCGTACGGTGACCCCGGACTCGAGCAGTGCCGCCCAGACATCCTTAGGTATAAGCATTACCAGCTCCTTCCTGACAATGCTTATAGCATGCGATGGGGCTTGCCAATGACGCCTGCGGCGGCGCGCCCGCTGTCTGGCCACGCCTGGTGCAACGCCCAGGCGGTGTCCAATGGACTGCTGAGGTCGTAGCGGCCGTGCACAAGTACGACGGGGGATCCCGGCCAGTCTCCGGGCGTTGCCGAGCAGTTGCCGGTCAGGACAGGAGGCAGCCGGGGACGACGGCACTCACGGGGCACGCGTTCACCGGTCGCGTCCCCCATCTGGCGCCTCACGAGGCCGTCGGGAACTCTTCGGGATGAGCCGCGACGTATCCGGCCGCGTAGTGCTCGACCAGGTTCCGCTCCGCGGCCAATCGGTAGAACGCCTCATCGAGGGCGTCCCGCCGGGCCTCTTCCGCGTCCGTCCACCCCTCCGCGGCGCTCGATCGCTCGGCGGGCGTGCCGGCAGCCCAGTGCGGGTAGAGGCGGACGGCCTCGTCGAGCAGCGCGACGTACTCGACGGCGCCGAGGTGCTCCATGGCGGCTCGCGCCTGGGGCGTCCGGTCGCCGAAGGACTCGATCCACGACGCGAAGCCCCCGTTGTCGACCAGGCCCGACAGGACCCAGGCGAACGCCACAGCTCGCTGGCCTTCGGTCAGAGTCGAGAAGTCGCCGGTCGACTCGACGGCGTGATCGAAGGCAGGCCACAGGGGCTGCAGTGCTGTCTCGACCGCATCGAAGCCGCTGATGTGTCCTCCCTTGAGTTCCTGGCCCGGCCGTCCGAGGGCAAGCCCGGCCGGCAGCGAGACCTCGCCCACCAGGGCCCAATGGTGTGGTGCGTGGACGAGCAGCGTAGCCGCGGGCAGGGTGTCGGCATGGGCATGGATCTGGCGTACTTCACCGTCCCCGGTGACGCCGACGCGACCGAGGCCGGGGCGCGACCCGGAGGCCCGCTGGGCTGGCCGTACGTAACCGGGCAGCGCAGGGTCGGCCTGTTCCGCCGGGAGCCCATGATGGCCGAGCTGGGCCCGGCCTGTCCGGGCTTCACTGCCCGCGGCTACGAACCGACGGTGCTCCTGGCCACCCTCGAGCAGCTGTTGACCGGCCGGCCCTTCGACGAGGTCACCGCCGACCCGCGCTGGGGCGCCGACCCCTCCCCCGACGCGGACGAGGACAAGAGCCGGGGTGTCGTGTCGCTGACCGACTCCCTGCGCGATGCGCTGGCCGCCGTCTCCGATGCGCAGCTGGCGGAGGTGGCCGGCCGGTGGAGCCGCACCGAGGAGCTGCAGCAGGACGGCTGGAAGGACGTCTCCGTCGAAGATCACGCGGAGTTCCTGCGCCGACTGCGCGACCTGGCCCGCCAGGCGACCACGGCCGGGCACCACCTGCACCACCTGTACTGCTACTACGAGCTGTGAACGGGACCGCCGGAGAGGACCACGCCGTGCCCACGCAGTGGTATCGCACCACCGCCTGGGACGCTCCGGCCCGGGAGGAGTTCGAGGCGCGGCTGCGCCGCGCGCGGGCCGACAACCGGTCCCAGTACCTGCGCATCAAGGCCCGGGGGCTGGCCGGAGCCGGGCGTCCCCGCGACGCCGAACAGCTGCTGCGACGGCTGCTGGCGGAGTACCCGGACGCCTTCGACGCACCGTCGGCCATGGAGGCCCTCGGCGACCTGGCCGCCCAGGACGGCCGCCCGGCCGAGGCGGTCGACTGGTACCGGCGGCTGCTCGGACGGCGACCGGACCTCAACGGGACCACCGGGACTGCGCGCATCTCGCTGGCGTCCGCGCTCGTCCGCCTCGGCCGGCACGAGGAGGCGCTGGCGGCTCTCGACGACGTGGACGACGCCGCGCTCACCATGAACTCGGCCGTCTTCGGCTACCGGGTGGTGCTGGCGGAGGCCGCGGCCGGGCTCGGTGACCGCGACACCGCCGCCCACGCCGCCCGCGCGGCGCTGGATCTCCTCGACGCGCCCGATCAGTTCTTCCGCCACCCCGGCGTGGGCCGCGCCCGGCCGACCCGCGCCCAGCTCCGCCGCCTGCGGGCGCTGGCCCGGGCCGGTGGCCGCGCCGCCCCCTCGGCGCGGACCTGGCGGCGGTTCATCCGCCGGTGAGCGCCGCCCTCGCTGCGGTCAGGTCCTTGCGGGCGAGCGCCGCGACCGCCTGCTCGCCCTGCCGCAGCGCGTCCTGCACCCGGGTCGCCTCCTCGCGCCCGTGGCGCCGCCACCACCGTGTCCGCTGTGCAGCATCGCCCACGACCCGCTCGGCGAACTGGAGGATGTCGTCGAGGATGTAGACGATCTCGTCCAACAGCTCATCCTCGGCGTCCGAGGCCGCGGCGTCGGGCTCAGAACCGACGTACACGGGTGGCCACAGCACCGTGACCAGCCAGCTCAGGGGCCGCCGGCCGCCGGCCACCTGACCGGCGACCCAGGGCAGCGCCACCAACCGGTCACGAGGAACCGGCACGGTGACCCCGAGCTCGACCAGCGCAGCCGGCCACAGGTCGGCGACCTTCCGTTCGTCGCCGTGCAGGCCGGCGAGCTCGACAAGCACCTCGCCGTCCCGGCCCTGGGCGACCCAGTACGCCGCCAGCATCGGCAGGCCCCGATCGTCCAGCACGCTCAGCTGGCGCAGCGCCGCGGCCACCACCGGCTCCAGCACCTCCCCGGGGCTCTCGGGCCCCGGCGAGGGGCGCGGCCGGCCCCAGTCAGGGCCGGTCACGGTCGTCGGCTGCCCGCATGGTGAGATCGACGACCGTCTCGAGGGGTACGCCGAGAATGCCGTCGGCGGGGCGCCGGTCCCGCTCCGGGCCCACCTCCGCCCAGAAGGCGGGGAGCCCGCGTTCGGGGCGGCGTCGCCGCCAGGCCGGCGCTCGCGCAGCACCGGTGAGGACCTCTACGGCGCCGTACGCCAGACACGTGTCCACCATGGCCGCCGACGAGCGGGACAGTGCCTGCGGACAGGCCATCGCGACCTCCATCACGCGCACCCAGGTCGCCTCATCCGTGTCCAGCATGCGAAGCGCCAGCTGGTCCTCGCCGTGCCGCCACAGCTGCTCGGCGACCTCCTCACGCGAAGTGATGATCCTCGGCGGCGAGGTCGACCCTGCGCCGAGGAGCCACCTCCCCGCCGGCCGCGCACCGGCCTGCAGGTCTGCGTACGTGATCGTCGTGGTCATCGCCGCTGCGCCCGTAGCCAGCTGCGACGCCCCGCTGGCGAGGGGCCGCGGGACCCGAGCCGCTCACGCGCCGAGCGTATGAACCACTCCGCGACCGGCAGCGGCACGCCCTCCCCGGACGGAACCGTCAGCGACAGCTCGCCCCGGTCGTCGTCGCGGAAGGCATCCATGACCAGGTGCCCGGCCGGGTCGTACAGCTCGAGTCCCAGACCGTTGCGTTCGTGCACGTCGCTGGCCAGGAGGACTGCGTAGCCGTCCGGTGCCACGCCAGCCCATTCGGAATGTCTCGTCCGTGCCGGCCACGGCACCCGACGTCGGACGGCCTGCGCCGCCTCGGACGGGCGTCGGGCCCCCGTCGCTGCGGCGCTCCCCCGGTCGTCGAAGACGAACGGAGCGAGCCGGCGCTGCACGATGCGCAACAGAACTACGGTTTCGGCATCCGACAGCCCCGTCGTCGTGGACCACTCGCAACCGGAGCCCAGCACATCGCTGGCGAACGCGAGCTCGGTCAGGACGAGACACCGCCGCCAGTCCCGCGGCAGCAGCGAGTCACCGGCCGCCAGGGCCCGCTGGGCACCGGGCAACCACGCCTCCATGTGGTCGCAGCTGCCGAACTCGAGCAGCAGCGCCAGGCCGGGCGAGCACCGCGCCGACCCCGACCACTCGCCGATCCCGGCCTGAAGAAGGCGCCGCTCCCCGTCCGGGAGCCGGACGTCGACCTCAGCGGTCATGTTCATCCACGGACGCATCCTTCTGATGGAGGCCGTTGTCCGAGTCGGCTTCCGCGGGAGATCTCGTCATCAGGTCGACGAGGACGTCACCCGGGACGCTGAGCGGGCCGCGTGCCGGGCGCCGGTCGCGCGCTGCACCCACCTGCTGCCAGAGCCCGGCCACCTCCCGCGACGGACGGCGGCGCCGGCGCGCGAGCGCACGTGAGCCGCCGGTGAGCACCTCGACCGCGGCATGGGTCAGTGCGAAGTCAACGGTGGCACTGCTGCGACCACGCAACTGCGCGGGGTCCACCGCCACCTGCATGACGCGTTGCCACGTGGCGTCGTCCGTGTCGAGCATCCGTACTGCGAGCTCTTCCTCCCCGTGCAGCCACAGCTGCTCGGCGATGTCCTCCCGCGCGGCGACGACCATGGGCGGCGGCATGTCGACGACATCCCTTCGCCCCCAGCCGCCCTCGTCGAGGCGCGACCGGGCTCCCGCCAAGAGCGCCGACTCGACGTCCGCGAAGTAGCGGGTGATGAGGTCGAACCACGCGACCAGGTCCTGCTCCACGAACCACGGCCAGCCGAAGGCGTCCAGGTAACCGGCGGCCAGTCCCTCGAGCTCGATCTCCAGCATGCTGCGGCGGATGTCGATCAGCTCTGCATCCAGCTCGCCTCCCGCGCCACCGACGCCGAGCGCCCGGTCGAAGACGGCGCCCGCCACGGCCCGCCACTCCTGCTGTTCGGACGGCGCCAGGTGCTCGGCGAACGAGACCCACCACAGAGGCAGCTCGACGACCTCGAAGCCCACGGTGAGCCTCCCCCCGGTCAACTCGTTCCAGGGGCCGCTGGCCAGGCCCAAGGACAGGCCGAACGGGCCGACGCGCTTCGACCATTCCAGGCCCGGCCCGGCCCTGTCCGCCTTCGGATAACCCGAGGCTTCCATCACCGGCCGCAGCATCGTGCGCGCCATGGGCACGACCTTCGGCTTCGACATCACGGCCACCCGCCCGGCACGTGCTCGTTCGGCTCCCTCTCCAGCTTCATTGCTGACCCACCGAGGACCAGCGTGTGCCCCGCGATTTCATGCACCTCAGGCGTCGGCCGGGGCATCCTCCTCGACCCAGTCCTCCAGCACGTCGTCCCTCGTGACCATGCGCCCGGGCGCCAAGCTTGTAACGAGATGCCCGACGTCCCGCCGGTCCCGCAGCCAGGAGAGTGGCATCCCGACCAGCTCGTCGGGCGAGTCGACCGTGCCGCACACCACCGACCAGCCGCCGACCTCGTGGTGAACCACCATCCTGATGGGCTCGACGCCGGTGAGCACCCACCGGCTCACCACCACCTCAGGCCGTTCCCAGACGTGGACGTGCGGTCCGACGTCCCGATCCTCACCCACAAGATCTCCCTCGACGTCCGCAACGGTGCCCCGAGGTCCCTATCTGACCACCGTGCGGCCGATGGCCATGAGGACCTCGCCCAGCCAGACCAGCGCGTAGCTCAGGACCGCCGGGGAGTCGTCCGCGAGGCGCCTCAGATGATCGACGCATTCGCTCAGCTGGCCGATGGTCAAACTCCCCGGCTCCCGGTAGACGTCGTACGCGGCCTCTTCGGGGATCGACCAGTAGTAGTCCACTTCGACGAGGACATCGTCCCCGGCGATCTCACGCAGATGCGCCACGATCGTGCGGAAGGCCGTTTCGAGCACGTCAATCGGGACCACGGACGGCTCGCGCACGCCTACCTGCTCTCTCCGCCGGGGGCACCCGGCCCCGAGACCGCGGAGCCGAGTGGAGCCGTCGCTGTTCGACCGGGCTCGTCGCCGTAGCCCGTGAACTTCCAGTATGGCCTCCGTCGTCGAGGCGTGTGGTGCGTGACCAGCGACAACAGCACGTCGATCGGCTGAACGTTCGCCGCGCCCGACGAGACCGAGCGGGGGTGCGCGACATCGGCTTCACCGACGTCCTCGTCGAGTTGCACGATGACCTGTGCACCCGTGGTCCTCGGCGGCCACGTCGACCGGTGCCCTCCGGCCGGCCAGGACTTCTTCGTCGCCGCGGTCGCCGACGCGATGGTCGTATCCCCCGTCAGATGCTGACGCTGACCAACGGCGGAATGGACGACACTGAGGACGTGACCGGAGATTCACAACGCGACGAGGTCGGCGTCCGGCCGCTGACGAGCAGTGAGCTTGCACTCCTCGATGCGCTACTTCGTCATGACTTCCATGGCGTTCACGAACTGCGCGTGCAGGCTCACCAGGTGTGCGCGTCGCCCGGTTGCACCTGCGGATGCGGAAGCCTCGACCTGCAGGTGCCCGACACCGTGCCGCGCTCACCGGCGTGCTCTCCCGTGCCAGTCGAGGGAACGGTGGTCGGAGCGGACGGCGAGCCCATCGGCGGGCTCCTCCTGTTCGTCGATGGCGGCCGACTGTCCGGCCTGGAGGTGTACTCCCTCGACGACGACCCGCTGCCGATGCCGCATCCGGACCGTGTGCGGTGGCAGACGGCTGCCTGACTGTCGGCGGTCAAGCCCGCTGGCCTGGGCGGCCTCGGTGTCGCCGGATCGCTTCCTCCCCATAGCTGTGGACGGCTCGTTCCTCGTCCACGGCCCTGCTTGACACGCGGGCGTCCCGCTCCGGGGGGCCCGGCTCGAGGAAGGCACGCGGCCGGACCTTCCGTGCGAAACCCCGGGTGGCCTCACGCACTCCTGGCCGCATCCCACAACCCGCCTCCGGCCGGCTGGCGCAGGTCGGGGGAAGGGTGGGCCGCAGGCCCATCGAGAAGCGACGCGGCAGCGCCCTTCCGGCGACCAAGACGGCCGGCATCCTGCTCGGGGGTGGGAAGCGGTCGAGCCACGGCTACACCGACCGCGCGCTGGTCGGGTCATGCGACCGGGCCGCCGACCGAGCGACCCGTGGGCAGCGCCGCGACGGTTGCTGCCGGGCGACGCGCCGACGCCTCGGCGGCGCGCGCCGCGTCCATCGCGTCGGCGACCTCGTCGAGCTGGTCGTTCAGCAGGTGGCCGTACAGGTCCAGGGTCATCGTCGCCGACTGGTGGCCGAGCATGGTCTGCACCACCTTGACGTTCGCGCCACTGGCGATGGCCAGCGAGGCGGCGGTGTGCCGCAGCGCGTGCGGGTTGAGCTTGTCCAGGCCGGCGGCGCGGACGGCGGGGTCGAAGCTCTTGCGGCGGAAGTTGCGCAGGTGCAGCACGCCCCCCTTCTCCGCGGCGAAGACGAAGTCCGACGGCGCCTTGCCGGCCACGTGCGCCGCCAGCTCCTCGGCGAGGACCGCGGAAGGGGCACCTGCCTGCGCTGGTGGTTCTTCGGCGTGCCGAACACGGCGTGCCCGTTGACGTCGACGACCGCCTCGGCGATCAGCGCCCGCCGGCGCAGCAGGTTGAGGTTGCGCACCCGCAACGCGGCCATCTCGCCGTACCGCACGCCGGTGTAGGCCAGGAACAGGATGGCCAGCCGGTCCCGGCCGGCGGCCGCGGCCAGGTCGTCGACCTGCGCGTGGGTGAGGAAAATCTGCTCTCCGCGCACCGTCCGCGGCAGCGGCACGCCGACCGCCGGGTTGCGGGCCAGCCGGCCGTCGCGCACCGCCAGGCCCAGGATCAGCGACAGCACCCGGTGGGCGTGGCGCACGGTGGAGGCGCTCTTCCCCGACCTGGACACCTTGGCCACCCAGGCGGCGATGCCCTGGTGGGTGATGTCGCCGAGCCGCACCGGGCCCCAGGTCGGGAGGATGTGCACCCGCAGCGAGACCTCGTAGCAGCGGTAGGTCGTCGGCTTGAGGTCGACTTTGCTCTCCAGCCACTGGCCGGCCCACTCGGCCAGGGTGACCCGGGTCCGCTTGGGGTCGACGTAGGCGCCGGTGAGCACCGAGGTGGTGACCGAGTCCAGCCACGCCTGCGCGTCGGCCTTCTTGTCGAAGTGCCGGGCGTGCTCCTTGCCGGCCGCATCGCGGTAGCGGGGCCGCCACTGCCCGTTGGGCCGGCGGGCGATGCTGACCACCGTCAGGCCCCCACGACGCTGCCGCAGGCGCCCGCCGCCGCCTGCCGATCGCAGCCATCAGCAGGGCGAAGAATTGCGGCTGTCCGCAGGGAGTCCGCAGCAGAGCCGTTTCCAGCCATTCTCAGCCGACGTCGGCTAATTGTCACCAACATTCCCGCCACCACCTCGTCGCCGACGTTACCGCAGGTCAGCGACGCGCAACAGCCCCCTGAGCAGCAGGGATGCACGATCCGAAATGGGCGCAGAATGGCGTCCAATAGCGGCTCTTAATCAGCGGGATCGGGGTTCGAGTCCCTGATGGCGCACTCCTCCACAGGCTTCCCGCCTATGACCTGGAGGTTAGAAGGTGACCTTCCGCTGCGATGATCATCGTTGGCGAGGGCCATCGGAACTCATCGAAACGCCATGCGTCCGGGGGCGCTCCTGGGCTCGGGGCAAGATCGCCCCTCGGTGCCGCACCACCGGGTCCGCCGACCGGGGACGAGTCGACGAAGTCGTCGACGCCATGGACGCCGCCCGTGCGCGCGGCCCGGACTGCCGCCGGTCGGTTGCGCCCGCTCACGAAGCGCTGAGGCCCGCCCCCATGGGGGAAGACGACGCAGCTACCAGCTGGTCTCGACCAGTCGCAGCCCATTAGCAGGTCAGACCCGCCGGGCGGCGCGGAAGGCGGTGGCGTACAGCCCGGTCCCGGACAGGGTGGAGCGGCCGCGGATGTCGCCCATCGTGGGACCGTCTGCACTCTTGCGGCTGGAGAGGAAGCGGGGCGCACCAGCGGAGTCGATCCCCAGGTAGATGCCGACGTGGTCGATGAGCGTTCCGTCGTCGGTGCTGGCGTCGAAGAAGATCAGGTCCCCGGGAAGGAGCGCGGCCAGGCTGGTCGGGCGGGTGCCGGAGTCCGGGATCACCACGACCCCGGGGGCGGAGTCACTCATCTGCACGGCCCGCCGGGGAAGCGCGAGGCCATCGGGCTGCAGCGTCATGGAGATCCCGGCCCGGTGGCCGAAGACCATGCGGACGTATCCCGAGCAGTCCAGGGCGCCGAACTGGTCGGTCTCCGGCTGGTCGACCTCGGTCCGGTACGACCAGTGCATGCCGAGGTAGTCGTTGAAGTCGGAGCCCTCCGCCCGGGTCCCGTCCGCCTGCAGGGGGCCGTAGGAGGCATCGCCGGCGATCCGCAGCCCCGCAGCGTCCCTGCGCTCGGGCGCCCCGGTGACGTACTGGCGGGCCAGTTCCAGAACGTCCTCGCTGGTGTCCCCGATTCGCGCGGCCAGCCAGCCGTAGTCCACGGTCCCCTTGAAGGGTTGCGCCAGGAGCCGTACCCAGGTGGTACTGATGACCCTCGCCGTGGTGGTCGACTCGCTGAAGGTCCGCTGCGGACCACGCAGACCGACCGTCCGGGAGCCGACGGTGAAGGTCGCCACCGGCCCCAGGTCGTCGCGGACCACCACCCGGTCCGGCGAGGCCAGCCGCTGCTCGCGCAGTGCGCCGGTGGTCCCGGAAGCCGGGGCGGTGGACGCCGGGTTCGTGGTCGTCGCCGTCGGGGTGGACGTCGCGGACGGCTTTCTGGCGCTGACGGCGGTCATCTCGGCGCTGGGCACCGCGAATGCGACGACGGCGAAGCCGAGCAGCCCTGCGGTGAGTGCCGCCCCCTGCGCCGGCCGCAGCAGCCGTGATTCACCCTTGCGCATGCGCGCGGCCATCGACGTCATCCCCGTCCTGCGCCCTCAGGCGCCCGATCGTCCGAACTGGTCGTGGTGCATCGGGGGGGCGGTGACGGTGGATTGAGGGCTGGGCGCGGGATCTCACCTGTGGTGGTGGCCGTTCCCCTCGTCGGGGGGATGGTATGCGGGTTCGGCCGCGCCTGGTGAGCGGTTGCCCGGTCAGACGGTATGACGCGACGGCTCTGTGAGGAGCGGTTGCGGGTCGGGGCCCCACTCACACAGGTTCGTGGGTTGCCGGGGAGAAACCCCTGCCCGGCCTATCCGACATGTGTGGGAGGCCCCGATGGGTCTGGAGCGTACGAGCGTCGGGCTGGACGTGCACGCACGATCGGTGTCCGCGGCGGCGATCGACGGCGTCACTGGGGAGTTGATCAGACAGCGACTGGTCCCCGACCAGCGAGTGATCGTCGACTGGGTGCGCGGCCTGCCCGGTCCGGCGGCGGTGGCCTACGAGGCCGGGCCGACCGGCTTCGGGCTGGCCCGGGCACTGACCGGCGCCGGGATCCGCTGCGAGGTGGCCGCGCCGTCGAAGATCGTTCGGCCGTCGGGGGACCGGGTGAAGACCGACGCCCGCGACGCGCTGTTGCTGGCCCGGCTGCTGCGGCTGGATGACATCGTCGCCGTGCGGGTGCCCACCGTGGCTCAGGAAGCCGCCCGGGACCTGGTCCGGGCCCGCGAGGACGCCCGCGGGGATCTGATGCGCGTCCGGCACCGGATCTCCAAACTGCTGCTGCGGCACGGGCACGTCTACTACGGCGGCGAAGCCTGGACGGCCAAGCACGAGCAGTGGCTGCGCGGCATCCGCTTCGCCGACCCGCAGCAGACCGGCACCCAGGCCGCTTACGACGCCGATCTGGAGGCCCTCGGGCTGACGCTGGCGCGTCGGCAGCGCCTGGACGAGCAGATCACCACGATGGCCGCTGACAGCGAGTTCACCCCGGTCACCCGCCGGCTGTGCTGCCTGCGCGGGATCTCCACGCTGACCGGCTTCGCTCTGGCGGTGGAGATCGGGGACTGGTCCCGGTTCACCGGCGCCAGCATCGGCGCCTACCTCGGGCTCGTCCCCTCCGAGCACTCCACCGGCAACTCCCGCCGCCAGGGCGGAATCACCACGACCGGCAACACCCACGTGCGGCGGCTGCTGGTGGAAGGGGCCTGGCACCACCAGCCCGGCTACCGCATCGGGGCGACCATGCGCGCCCGCTGGGACCAGGCCACCCCGGCCGCCCGGGTCCGGGAGCACGCCGGCAACCAGCGTCTGCACGCCCGCTGGACCCAGCTGTCCCGGCGCAAGAAGACCCACACCGTGGCCTGCGTGGCCATCGCCCGCGAACTGGCCGGCTGGTGCTGGTCGCTGGCCACCCTGCCGGACACCGATACCTGACCCCACCGGGACGTGACCGGCGCGCTCCCGCCCCTCCGGCACCCGTGGCGACGTCCTCGCCACGGTCAAGGCCAAAGCCCTCCGGGTGGGCCTCCGGCCCAGCCTTGACCCCGGCTGCGGGCGACGCCGAACCAGCACCGGCGCGGGAACACACCGAAGATCACCGCCCACTCACAGACCTGGCTCGAGCACCAGCACCGACCGGCAGCAGCGCGAGGGGCCCGACCGGCGATTCGACTGTGAGCCACGACGTCGACCCGACACCGGGGAGGCAACGTGACGCTCGACCCCAGACACGCCGAAGCGCCCCAGCCGAACGCCGTACTGCGGTAGCCAACCCGCGAATATCAGTATCGACCGCGCCTCGCACGACACGCCCACCCCCGCCGACCGCCCGCCCGGGCCAGCACAAACGAGGCGCCGCCAGAGCAGCCAGCCCTGGCGGCGCCTCGCCCTGCCACTTGACAGCCGGGCCTCACATATCAGTCGACCAGCACGTGGGCCAGGACGTCCACCAGCCGCTGTCGGACGGGGCCGCTGCGCCGGAGGTCTTCGGCCAGTTCCAGGTGGATGAACGTGGCTCCGACGCTCCTGGCGTGCGCGGCCTCGACGTTTGTCATGCCGGCCAGCGCATGACACTGCTCGCCGTCGTAGACGCACGTCTCGAAACCGGCGTCCTCAAGGGCGTCGTCAAGCTCCTGGACCAGGGTGCCGGGCATGGACTCGGCGCTGGAGAGGACGACCTGGGCCGAGCCAGGGTGCCGGGACTCGTCGAACCCGTGCACCTGAAGGACGACGGTTCCCGGGCCGACCACCGCCCGGTCCACCGTGGCGAAGGCGCTGGTGGGTTGGTGCGCCACGTCGGCCGCGTTCCCTCCGGCCGTGCGGTGCGCCCCGGCGACGAGCAGTGCCGCGGCATCGAGGGACGCGAAGAGCTCGGCGCCGACGTCCTCCGTCCACAGGTCGGCGCGTGGATGTGGGACCTCGACGACGAGGTGCGGCGGTGCACCGGCGCCCTCACGCACGGCGTAGAGGCCCCACCCCTGTGCCGTTCCCTGATCGACGTCCTCGGTCAGGACCCGGACCTCCCGGCCCTCGGCGTCGAGGACTTCCAGGTCCCGGGCACCGTCGGGGACCGGGGGATCCTCGACGCCCGTCAGGTGAGCCAGCACCGCACCGCCCAACTCGTGGCTCACCAGTACACCCGGGGCGCGGTACGCGGAGGAGCCCCGCCCCGGTCCGGCGTCCAGCACCTGCTCGATGGTGGCGTGCAGCTCCACCGGACCGCCGCATCCGATGAGCACGAGGAGCGTGACCGCCCCAACGGCCGACGATCTCAGCGCCCGCGGCGAGACGATGCCCGGCCGTGTCCTCCGCATGTGGCCCTCACCAGCACTGAGATCGAAGGAAAGGGTCCCGGTGACCACTCCTCAACGTCTCTGACACCGATTGGAATCCTCCCCGCAGGGTAGAGGGAGCCATGGGACCCGATCTGTGGACGTGGTCCGAGGCGTTGCTGCGTGGTGGCGGGGGCGCCGCAGCGTTCGTCCTCCTGTTCCTGGCCGCTCGGTGGCGGTGGAGGGAGCGTGAGACGACCGATGCGCAAGCTGATGTCGGCCTGGACTGAGCAGCACGTCCCGGTGGCGTTGGCCCTGGTTGTCGCGGCCCTCGCCGGTTGCGTCGCGGCGACCGAGGCGCCGCCCTACTCGCTGTATGCGGTGGCCACGGTGGTTGCGACCGGGCTCGGCGCGCTCTTCTTCGATGCCTTCGGTGGTCTCGTTCTCGGGGTGGCGGCTGCGGCCGTGGCGGTCCTTGCGCTGCGGCTGGGGGATCGCTGGGCGCCGGCGTCCTTCGTGACGGACCTGGCCCTCGTCCTCGGCCTCGTGGCGCTGGGGTGGTTGGTGGGCATGGTCTCCGCGGGCATCCACGCGCGGCGCGGCCCGGCGGACGAGGAGAGCGGGAGGGTGGCACCGGCGTACGGCTCGCTGGGGCTGGTGACCGCGGAGGTCGCCGTGGCCCGGCTCGACGAGGAGCTGCTGCGCGCCCGCAGCTACGGGCGGCCGCTCAGCGTCGTGGTGATGCGGGTGACGATCACCGAATTGGGCCTCGACGTCAGCGCCCGCGAAGCAGCCCAGCGCGCCGTGGCCCGTCTCGTCGAGAGCATGCTGCGCGAGACCGACGTGCCCTTCGCCTCGGGACCGGACGAGTTCGGCGCCATCCTGCCGGAGACGGACGTAGCCACTGCCTGGGAGGTCGTCGGCCCGGTCCTCGACGCGGCATCGCGGGCTGCGTTCACCGTGCGCGAGACCGACGAACGACGCAGCCTGGTCGACTGCGCGGAGCTGCACGTGGGTCTGGCCGGCCTCGACGGCCAGACCAGCGACGCGACCGCTCTCCTGCAGGCGGCCCGGCGATCGGCCGGCGTCGACGAGGCGGCCGCGAAGCCACGGCACTCCTCGCCCCAGGGGACCGCGGCGTGACGGCCGGGCTGTTCAGCCTCCTCTTCCTCGTCGCGGTGGCTCTGGCCTTGATCGTGTACTGGCGCACGTCCGTCTCCGGGCACCGGTCCCGACTCGACCAGCTCGACGTCCGTGTGCACGTCAACGGCATCCGCGGCAAGTCCACCGTGACGCGCCTGGTGGCCGGTGTCCTCCGGGAGGGCGGCTTCGTCACCGTGGCCAAGACGACGGGGAGCGCCGCCCGGATGATCGAGCGCCGGGGCGAGGAGACGCCGATCTTCCGGCGCGGCGCAGCGACGATCAACGAGCAGATCGACGTCGTCGCACGACACGTCGACCCCGACGTGGAGGCGCTGGTCATCGAGTGCATGGCCGTGCGTCCGCTCTACCAGCAGTACTCGCAGGACTACATGGTGCGCTCCGACATCACCGTGATCACCAACGTGCGTGAGGACCACCAGGAGGAGATGGGGGAGACCCTCGAGCAGATCGCCGACTCCCTGGCGCTGACCGTCCCACGCAACGGGATCCTGATCACCGCCGAGGACCGCCCGCATCTCCGGGACCGGCTGCGGGAGCGGGCCGAGGAACGGGGCAGCCGGCTGATCTACGCCGACCCGCGAGGGGTCGGCGACGAGGACATGCGCGGCTTCGACTACCTGCAGTTCAAGGAGAACGTCGCCATCGGCCTGGCCATCGCCCGCCTCCTGGGCATCCGGCGGCAGGTCGCGCTGCAGGGGATGTGGAAGTCCATCCCGGACATCGGGGTCGTCCGGCTGCGCTGGTACGACGTCTTGGGCAAGCGGATTCTCTGGGTCCCGCTGTTCGCGGCCAATGACCGCGAGAGCGTGGTGCTCACCTTCGAGATCCTGCAGGCCCAGTTCCCGCCGGACGCACCGGTGATCGGCATCCTGAACAACCGTCGTGACCGTGGCCGCCGCGCCGAGTTGTTCGCCCAGATGGTCCCCACGGACCTCTCGTCGTACCTCGACCAGGTCATCACGTTTGGGGCCTACGAGGAGCAGGTCAGCCGCACCATCGTCGAGCTCGGCTATCCCGCCGACCGGGTGCACCTGCTCGGCGAGACGGTACAACCCACCCTCGACCAGATCCTGGCCACGATCGCCGGGCTCGTCGGCGGCCCCGAGGGTGTCCTCATCGGCATGGTCAACATCCACACGGACCAGGCGGAGCTGCTCATCGAGTACTTCGAGCACCTCCAGGGCGCCGAGCACCGCAGCGAACTCGACGAGTCCCGCGACCCCGTCCGCATGCCGGCGGGCACCCGCCGGATCCGCCGGGCCGGCACCCACGTCGCCACGGGGCGCAGCCAGTCAAGAGCGGCAGGCAACCCCGGTGACGAACCGGGACGGGAGGACGTCACCGGCGGTGCATGAGTACCTCTTCCGCCCCGAGGTCGTCCGCGTCGCCCTGGTCATCGGCGTCATCGTCAGCATGCTCTTCTACGAGCGCGTACAGCTCACGACCGGCGGCGCCATCGTCCCGGCGTACCTGGCCCTGCACATACCCCGGCCGCTGTTCATCCTGACGACCGTGGGCGCCGCCTACGGCACCTACCTTGTGGTCAACCGGGTCCTCGCCCGCCGGGTGATCCTCTACGGGCGCCGCAAGTTCGAGGTGGAGATGCTCGTCGGCCTGGCGGTGATCATGGTCCTGACCCTGACCGCCCACCGATTCGCTACCCTGGACCCGGTCCTGCTGGGGCTCGCCGGGATCGGCTTCCTCATCCCCGGCATCCTCGCCCACGACATGGCGCGTCAGCGCCCAGGCAAGACCGTCGTCGCCGTCCTCGCGACGACGGCGATCCTGGGCCTGTTCATCTACGTGTACACATCCCTGCTCGCAATCGCTCCCCTCGAACCCGGTGAGACCGTAGGCGGTCTGGTCTCGGTCACCGGGTTCCCGCGAGAGCTCGTCGTCGTCGCCGCCGCGGCCAGCGTGGGCATCGGCATGCTGGTCTTCTCGCGCCTGGGGCTGCGCTCCGGCGGGTTCATCTCCGGGGCGTACATCGCCCTCGTTGCCCCCCGCTGGCTGGACCTCGTGTTCGCGGTCGTCGTCGCCGTCGCCACGTGGTTCGTCGTCGTGCACCTGCTGATGCCCCGCCTGCTGCTGTTCGGTCGGCGCAAGCTGGCCACGATGGTGCTGGTGGGCGCCATCCTCGGCTGGGCCGCCGAGGCGGCGGTCGTGGCGTGGACCGGAGGCGACTACGTGCCCTGGCGCGGATTGACCATCATCACGCTCATGGTCCCGGCCCTGCTGGCCAACGACGCCCAGCGGCAGGGGTGGGAGAAGACGGCCTGGGGCGCCACGCTGACCGCGCTGGGGACGTTCTCGGTCATGAACCTCTTGTCCGCCGCGCTCATCGCGGGCGGGATCCTCGAGGCCTGACGCCGTCCGGCCCGGCGTCGAGGCGCCAGCGGACCAGCAGGACCAGGCGCGCGTCCCGGGACACCTGGCCGGACACGGAACCGCTCTCGACGGTCACGGTGCCGTTCCTCATCCGGACGCTGGCCGGCGCCTCCTGCCTCTGCGGGGCCGCCTCCTCGCACATGGCCCCATGGAAGCGGGCGACGAGCCGGGCCAGCTCACCGGTCGGCACGGGACAGTCCTCCGCCAGCACCTGCAGGGTCGCGGTGTGGCGGTCCTGCTCGTCGGCGGCATGAGCGCCGCCCGACGTGGGGCCGTTCAGGTGGAGCACCAGCGATGCGTCGCCGCGTGAGTGGTGCAGCGCGGTCACCACGACGTGCGTGATGAACCGTTCCAGCCCGACTTGGTCACACCGGACGGTAAGAGTCATGTCCGGGAGCTCCAGCCGGATCGCACTGGACCCGGTCGCCGCGCCGGCGCTGCGCACGCAGCTCTCCAGGACGCTCCCGAGCTCGGCCGACGCCCGTCCCCGTGCCGTGGCGGCGGCCGTCCCGGAGGAGACGGCCGCTTCCAGCCGGCGCCCCAGTGAGACCACTGGCTCCATGCGGCAGCGCGTCAGCGCGGCGTAGCGCTGCAGCCGCGGCTCCTCCTGCTGCTCGGCGAGGTCGACGAGGCTGTGGACAGCGTCGGCCAACGGCGGCACCTGCCGCGTGATGTCCTGGACCAGGCGACGCAGACGCTCCTCCCGTGCCCGGCTCAGCCGCTGGTTGACCTCGTCGGCGCCCAGTTCCGTCAGGTCCTGCAGGAGCGGGAGACGGTCCTCTTCCCAGGAGCGGGCGTCCGGGTCGACCACGCACACGGTGCCCAGGACGTGGCCCGCAGAGGTACGCAGGGGAACGCCGGCGTAGGCGCCGATGTCTCCGCTGCGGACCGGCTCGGTGTCGCGGACCAGCGGGTCGGCACGACCGTCCGGGATGATCAACGGCTCCTCGGTGGCTACCGCGAACTGGCACAGGGAACCGCTGAGTGGCGTCTCGCGCGCCGTGTCGTCGGGGTCGTCGAACCGGACCATGCCGGGCAGGTGCTGGCGCTCCGGTGTCACCAGGGTGACGAAGGCACGGGGCGCGCCGACAAGGGCCGCGGCCAGCCGGGCCAGCCGGTCCATGGTGGGGTCTGCGCCGGCCAGCAGGCCGGTGTCCTCGATCTCCGTGAGGCGGTCTGCATCCGTCAGTGCGGGGAGGACCGCATCGGCAGACCTGCCCGCTGTCATCGTCACGAGTCCACCACTCCTCGGTGTCGGGGTCCGTCGGCGGGAGGTGACGGTGTGACCGATCGAGGACCGAGCCAAGCCGTCGCGCCGGTCACCATGGTCCGCCTCCCGGGGCCCTGGCGGTCGACCACCGGACGTCCCGTTTGCCGGTCACCGGGGCGCACTGGAGAGTTGCGCGGAGGTCCGGTCGGGACGTCCGGTCGGGGTCCTCAGGGCGACGCCGAGGTCCCGGCCATGGGTTCGTCGGAGAGCGCGCTGTCGCGGGCCAGGACCAGGGTGGCGTCGGCCCGGATGTCCACGACCGGATACCGGCGGCCGTACTCCCCAGGCGCCGTCCACTGGACCAGCTGGACGTCGTCCACCGCCAGATGGGCGGCGAACTGGACGTCGAGGGTGGGAGGTAGGCGCACCATCGGCTGCACCGCGACGATCCCCTCGGGCACCGTCGCGTCGATCCGGACCTGCCGGCAGCCCTCGTCGTAGGACCCGGCGGGGACGGACACGGTGGTGGTGGACGTGCTGCCTCCCTTGGTGTCGGGATACCACCGCAGCTCGAGCGTGGCTCCCTCCGAGGCGTCGCGGACGTCGGCGAGGAGGGACAGCTGGGCCCCGGGGGTGACCAGTTGTCGGTGCTCGGGGGTGGCGATGGCGTCCTCCGTGCTGACCGGGCTCCGACTCAGTTCGACGCCGACCGCACCGGAGCAGGCGGCCGCGGCAGTTACCTGGGCGGTCGGGCTCAGGGACCAGCCGTGTGCGCCGTCGGTCTGCGGGTCGGTGTCCATGTCCTCGAACGACCCCGTCCACAGCAGGTCCTCACCCATCCCCACCTGCGAGCCGGCCTCCCCACGGACGCCCTGCACCCACCATCCTCGTGCGAGACGGGCCACGGTCCCGCCGTCGAGGTCGTACTCGACGGTCTCGGCCGGTGGGGGCTCGGCGGCGGTGAAGACCGCTCCCGGAGGCTGCAAGTGGGCGCTGGGCCCGGGGGTCAGGCCGACGGCCCGGCGGGCGGCCGCGTCGGCGAGGGCGCCGACCGTGGGACGCGGGAGGTAGCCCTCGTTGAAGGTCGGGTCGACGGTCGTCTGGACCGGCCGGCCGCCGCGGACGTCCACCCTCAGCAGATAGGACAGGAAGGTCGGCCACACAGTCTGGTCGAACAGCAGGTTGCCCATCGTCTCGGCAACCAGCGCTCCGCCCTCCAGGCGCACCCCACCGACCACGTGGGGATGCCCGTCGACCACCATCGCTGCTCCCGCAGCGGTGGCCACGGCGGAGAGCTGCCGGACGTGTTCGGTCTGTCGAGCCTCGTACTCCCCGCCTCCGTGGATCATCACGACGACGACGTCGGCCTCGGCGCGGGCGTTGCGGACCTCGCGCTGCAGGCGTTCGGTGCTGCACTGGGCGGCGCCGCCTTGCCCCTCGCCGGCGACGTAGGGAATGGGGTGCTCGGTGCCGGTGATCGTGGTACACCCGAGGAAGGCCAGGCGCTGGCCCTTGCGCTCGATGACGGCAGGCGTCCAGGCCTCGCCGACCGTGCGCCCGGCCCCGAAGTGTGGAAGTCCGGCCTCGTCGAGCGTTGCCAGGGTCTGATCCAGGCCCCCCGCGAGGGCATCGAACACGTGGTCGTTGCCCAGGGAGACCACGTCGACTCCAGAGTCGACGAGTGCCTGCGCGGAGGCGGGCGCGCTGGCGAAGACGTAGTCCTTGGTCGGGTGAGAGCTCGGCGGTCGCGGTTGGGTCGGGTCGACCCAGGGCTGGTCCGCCACAGGCGTCTCGTAGTTGACCACGGTGACGTCGGCGTCCTCGAGCAGGGGGCGGACTTCGGCGAGGAGCGCGGCGTGTTCGGCGACGGACGCGCCGTCTCGAAGCAGGCCGTCGCTGCGGTCCCCGTCGTCGTTGTAGTCATAAAACCGGCGACCGAACATCACGTCCCCGCCAAAGCGGAGCGAGACGGTTCCCTCGGGGTCCGAGGTGAGCCGGACCTCGGTCGGTGTCCCCGGCGCCACCGCTTGTGTCCTCGGCAGGTGGCCCTCCGCCGTGACGGTCACGAGTTGGGCGCCGCCGGACAGGGGCGCACGGACGTGGCCGTCGTCGTCGGTGGTCAGTGTCTCGCCCGTGCCAAGGCGTACCTCTGTCCGCGCGAGCCGGCGACCCTGCTCATCGACGATCCTCGCCACCAACCCGGTTCCGTCCTCGGCCGGACCGGACGCCTCGCCGGACCGGGTGAGGACCACGACCGTGGCGGCGAGTGCGACGACGAAGACCGCCGCGAGCGGCAGCCACCAGCGCTTCATCGCTCCCCCTGCTCGTCGTTCCCCGAGCGCGCGGTCTACCCGGGGCCGACTCGAGCCCCCGACCCGCCGACGACTTCTCTCCGGTCAATTGGACGCGATGCCCTCCTCGTCCGCCCCTCGGAGTCCGGTCGCATCCGGGCCCAGACGGGCCCAGACCGGGGTTTGTGTCCGCCGAGACACCCTATCTGCCAGGCCCGGCAGCTCCCGAAACAATCGAAAGCCGCCATAAATAGCCAATAGGCTGACCTCCTTCCGGCCCCGTCAACCAAGAGTCACAATCATTTCCGTCAGCATTCAAGCCTTCACTTCCCGACGGCACGCATGCTACCAATATGGGTAGTTCGGGCCCGCCTGGCGGGGCCCACCGGCATTTAACGGGGTGATGTGATGGCCGTTGTTGGGTGGCGTTGGTAATTGCATGGCGGAATGAAGGTCTACGCCGGCCCGCCGGCCGCCGCCCGGCAGTACCTGGAGGCCGACCGGGGCCGGGCGGATGACTACTACCTGGCCGAGGGGAGCGGCCTGGCCCGCCGTTTCGCGGGCCTCGGCGGGCGAGTGGAGGAGCGGGCGGCGCTGACCGGCGAGACCTACGAGACCTGGGTGGCCGGCCGGGATCCTGACACCAGTGAGCCGCGCGGGCGGCTGCGGACCGATGAGCGGGCGGTGCGGTTCGTCGAGGTGGTGGTCAACGGCCCGAAATCCTGGTCGCTGGCGGCGGCGGTGCACCCGGACATCGCCGCCGCCTACGACGCGGCCCAAGATCATGCTGCCACCGAGATCATCGGCTGGCTCACTGGGCATGCGACCACCCGGGTGGGCCCGCGGGGCGGGCAGGTGCAGGTACCCGTCGAGGTGCTGGAGGCGGTGACAGTGCGACACTACACCTCCCGCGCCGGAGATCCGCACCGGCATATGCACCTGCACCTGCACCTGCACCTGCACCTGCACCTGCACCTGCACCTGCAGATCAACGCGCGAGTCTTCGCGGCCGGGCAATGGCGCGGCCTGCACACCGTCGGCGTCCGCGACTTCCTCGCTGCCGTCAACGGGATCGGCCACGCCGCGGTCGCCTGCGATCCGCAGTTCCAGGCCGCGCTGGCCGCCCACGGCTACACCGTTGATGCAACTGGAGAAATACTGGAGCTCGCCGAGTACATCGGTCCGTTCAGCGCGCGGGCGGCGCAGATCGGCCGCAATCGGGACCGCTACGAACGCGACTGGATGACGGCGCACCCCGGCGAACACCCGGGCCCGGCGCGGCGGTGGGCGTGGGATACCCGGGCGTGGGCCGACGGCCGCCCGGACAAGGTCACCCCCCGCTCGAGCGCCGACCTGATCGCGCGGTGGCGGGGCGAACTGGCCGCGCTCGGCTACCGTGACCCGGAGCAGCCGGTCGCCCTGCGGCCTACTTCGGTCGGCGCGCTGGACCGCGACCGCACCGTGGAGCAGATCCTCATCCGGCTGGCCGCGGGCCGCTCGGCGTGGAACGCCGCCGACCTCCGCGTCGAGGCCGAACGGCTCATCGCCGGCGCGGGCATGGTGGTCGAGGCCGGGGTCCGCGCCGAGCTGGCCGAGGACCTCACCGCCCGCGCCCTGACCCGCTGCGTGCCGCTGCTGGAGCACGCTGCCCTGCCCGAGCACGTCCGGGCGTGGACCTCGCCGGCGGTGGTCGAGGTCGAGGCCGACCTGGCCGCCCGGCTCGCCGCCCGCGGCACCCATCGCGGGTCTGACGCCGACCTCCGGCCGGACCTGGCGGCCGGCCGGGACCAGCTGGATGCCGGGCAGGCCGCCACCGCGGCGGCGCTCGCCGGCGACCGGCCGCTGGTCGTGGTGGAGGGCGCGGCGGGCGCCGGCAAGACCACCACCCTCGCCGCCACCCGGAAGCTGATGGCCGACCGGGGACGCCGGCTGATGGTGGTCACCCCGACGCTGAAGGCGGCCAAGGTCGCCTCCGGAGAGGTCGGCGTGGCCACCGGCTCGGCGGCCTGGCTGGCCTTCCAGCACGGCTGGCGCTGGACCGGCGACGGCGCCTGGACTCGGCTCACCGTCGGGCAGGCCGACCCCGTCACCGGCACCGTCTACGCCGGGACGGGCGACGGAGCACGGCTGCGGCCGGGGGATCTTCTGGTGGTGGACGAGGCGGGCATGCTCGACCAGGACACGGCCCGCGGCTTGTTGACCGTGGCCGACGAATGCCAGGTCCGGGTCGCCCTGCTCGGCGACCGCCACCAGCTGCCCGCGGTCGGCCGCGGCGGCGTCCTCGACCTCGCCCTCCGCGCAGCCGACCCGGCCGCCTGCCTGACCCTGGATGCGGTGCACCGGTTCGTCCGCACCGACGATGCCGGTCGGACGGTGCCGGACACCGACTACGCCGAGCTGACCCTGGCCATGCGCCGCGACGACGACCCGAAGGCGGTGTTCGACGCGCTGCACCTCGAGGCCAGATCTGCCTGCACGCCGATCCTGTCGCCCGGCAGGAGTCGCTGGCCCTGCTTGCCTCGGCCGCGGATGCCGACGGGGGGCGGTGGCCGTGGTGGTGGACACCCGCGAGCAGGCCGCCGCGCTCAACGCCGCCATTCGGGCCCGGCGGGTGGCCGACGGCCGCGTCGACGACACGAGCGTTGTCGCGACCAAGGCGGGACAGCGGATCGGCGCCGGGGACCAGATCGCCACCCGCCGCAACGACCGGGACCTGGGCGTGGCCAACCGCGACACCTGGACCGTCACCGCGGCGCACGTAGTCATCGGCGAGCACACCGGCGCCGCGGCCGCCTACGTCGGCATGACCCGCGGGCGCACCGCCAACACCGCCCACCTCGTCGCTCCTGATCTCGCCGAGGCCCGCAGGCAGTGGATGGCGGTGTTCGCCCGCCACCGCGCCGACCTCGGCCCCGCCCACGCCGCCGAGCTCGCCGCCGAGCTCGCCGCCGACGAGGCCGCCCGCTACGCCCCACCCCGACCGCTCGTCCAGATACTCACCGAGCTGCACGCGGCATGGACGGCCGAGCAGCGCTGCCGGGACCGGCTCGCCTACCAGGAGCCGATCCGCGAGGCGCTGCGGGAGCTCATCGTGCTCCAGCCAGACTGGGCCCACCGGCTGGCCGCCCTCACCGGCACCTACCGGCGGGCCGCCCTCGCCGCAGAACAGGCGCAGCAGCGAGCTGAGACCAGCGGGGCGAGGGTCGCCGCCGAGGCAGACCGGCTCCGCGACACGCTGCTCCGCCGCTGGGACAAGGAACGCGGCGCCGCCCACGCGGCGGCGCGAGTCGTACTCGACGGGCCCGGCCGGCTCGGACTCCGGCGGGCCGCCGTCGCGCGAGCGGGCGAGCAGATGGTCGACTGGGCCAACCGGTGGCGCCCGCACGTGCCGGCGCTGCCGACTGAGCCCGGGCAGCTCGCCCGGGTCGCCGGCTGGTTCGACGATCGACCCGCACTGTCGGCGGCGCTGAACGCCTCCGCGCGCCGCGCCGCCGAACACGCCCACCCCGAGCACGCCGCGCTGCGCGCCGCCGCCGACACCACCCAGCATGCCCGCGAGCACGCCCGGCTGGGGATGCGGGCCACGTCCCGGCAGGGGTTGGACTTCATGGCATCGTGGCGGCAGGCCAGGCCACACATGCCGCTGATGACGGACTTGGTCATCTTCGCCAGCGCCGCGCCGTGCGATGCCCGCACGGCCGCCAGGTGACGATCGAGCAGACCGACGCTGATCTCACGCACCCGCACGTTGCCTGGCGCCGAGAGGACCTGGCGATCGAGCCGATCGCGGTATGCCTGCATGGTCGACGGACTTCTGCCCTCGAGTTCGCTGAACCACTTCTCCGCGAGCACGGCCATCTTGGTGTCGGGCGTGATCGCGTGGTCCCTCCCCGATCGCCCCCGGTCTCGCAGCCCGGGCGAGGGCGCGCTCAGCCGCGCCCTTGGTCTTGGCCTGCCGCTGGACCAGGCGCGTGACTCCGTCCCAGTCCCGGTAGCGGCACACGGCGCGGTATCCGGCCGGGGTCCGGGTAGATCCGGACGCGCCCGTGGGTGCCGAGTTCCAGATGCGGGTCTTGCCACGAGGCCCCCGCTCGGAGTCACGGTCGCGCCGGAGAGCGACGTTCGGGGGCCACAGCATACGGACGTCGGCCATCGGTTAGTCACCGTTTACTCATCAGAAACGCCCGGCATCCACCGACGATCTTCGACCTTGGCCATCAATCGATGCATGCCTTGACCTGCCCGTTTACAACACTTCTCCACAAGATCCAGGAGTGATCAACTCACGCGACTTCTAATCAGCGGGTTCGGGGTTCGAGTCCCTGATGGCGCACCACGCACGATCCTGACCAGCGGCGACACCCGAGCGGTGTCGCCGCTGTCCTGTGTAGGGACCCTCGAGCCCCCCGTGCTCTCCACTTGCGTACGCGGACGGCCGTGGCCGAGCAGGACAGCTGCCGAGGAGCGGCACCAGGGGGGCCACCGTCCGCGCCGAGCGGGTGCTGACCGGCAGAACCATCACGCACCCACGGTTCACCCGGCCCGAAGGCCGTGTGAACGTCAATCTGCTCGCCGCCCGCGGACATACCCGACTGTCACAGCCAGTTCCCACGCCGTGGGGCCGGAGCGGCCCTGATGGATGACCAGGCGTGCCCCGTGCCGGCGGTCGCGGCCAGGCGCCGCGCCACCCGATGGAGCCCAGCACCCACCGGGAAGACTCCGCCGCCGCTGTTCCGCGGAGATCAGGTCCCGGGATACCGGGTGCGGGCTTCGGCGAGAACCCGGATGGCGACATCGCGCCCGTCCTGGCCTTCGTCGGTCGTCGTCGTGCCGTCGTCGAGCTGCTTGTAGACGTCGAAGAACTGCCCGATCTCCTGAACGACATGGCGGGGAAGGTCAGGGAGGTCGTGGACGTCTTCGTAGGCGGGGTCACCGACAGGGACGCACAGCAGCTTCGCCTCGCGTCCGGTGCGGGTACCGATCCACGACACCCCGACGACTCGGGCCACCACCCAGATGCCGGGATAGGTCGGCTCGTCGAGAAGAACCAGGGCGTCCAGCGGCTCCCCGTCCTCCCCTACCGTCCCCGGGACGAATCCGTAGTCGGCAGGAAAGGTCACTGCGCCCACGATGCGCCGGTCGAGCCGCATGACGCCGCGTTCCTCATCGAACTCGTACTTGTTGCGGCTGCCGCGAGGACTCTCGATGACCACGTCCACCTGATCCGACTCGATCACCCTCGAGCCCTACCCACAGACCTCCCTGCTCGCCCCAGCGACTTCGGGGGCGCCTCGCTCCTGGGTTGTCGGCACCCCGCTCGGACGTCCACGTCATCGCCTCCCGGTCGGGCCGGTCAGCGGTGTCAGGAGATTTTCCGCGCGGGCAGGATCCGTCCGCGGGCCTCGCCGAAGCCGAGCCTGGTGCCACCCGGCCCGGGGGCCGATGCGGAGAGGGTCACCTCGTCGCCGTCCTCGAGGAAGGTGCGCTGCTCGCCGCCGACGGACACCGGGTCGGCACCGCCCCAGGTGAGCTCGATGAACGCGCCCCGGGTGTCCTTGTCCGGACCCGAGATCGTGCCCGAGGCGAAGACGTCCCCGGTGCGCGACGGGGCGCCGTTCACGGTCAAATGCGCCAGCATCTGGGCCGGCGACCAGTACATCTCCCGGTAGGGCGGGCGGCTGACCTCGTGACCGTTCCACTGCACCGACAGGTCGACGTCCAGCCCCCACGGACGCTCCATCGCGAGGTAGGGCAGGGGCTCCGGGTCCTGGACGGGGGTGGGCACCTTGGCCGGCTCCAGCGCCAGCAGCGGCACGACCCACGGCGAGATGGTGGACGCGAAGGACTTCCCGAGGTTGGGGCCCAGGGGCACGTACTCCCAGGCCTGGATGTCGCGGGCAGACCAGTCGTTGAACAGCACGACCCCGAAGATGTGCCGTTCGGCCTCCTCGACCGGCACGGTCTCCCCCATCGCCGACCCGGTGCCGACGACGAAGCCGAGCTCCGCCTCGATGTCCAGCCGCACCGAGGGCCCGAACACCGGGGCCGGGTCGTCCTTGCCCTTGCGCTGGCCGCACGGCCGCACGATGTCGGTGCCCGAGACGACGATCGAGGCCGCACGCCCGTGGTAGCCGACCGGCAGGTGCTTCCAGTTGGGCATCAGCGGATCGGGGTTGTCCGGCCGGAAGAGCCGGCCGAGGTTGGCCGCGTGGTGCTCGGACGCGTAGAAGTCGACGTAGTCGGCCACCTCGACCGGAAGGTGCAGCGTGACGTCGGCGAGGTCGTGCAGCGCCTCGTCCGGGAGGTCGCCGGTCACGCGCTCGGCGATCTCCCGTCGGACGGCGACCCACCGGTCGTACCCCTGGGCCATGAAGCCGTTCAGCGACGGGGCGGCGAACACGTCGTCAGCCAGCAGGACGGCGAGATCGATCACGGTGTCGCCGAGGCGGGTGGCGACCCGGGGTGGCGAGCCCGCGACGGAGTAGACGCCGTAGGGCAGGTTGTGCACCCCGAACAGCGAGTCGTCCGGGACGGTCACGGTGGTCATCGAGGGTCTCCGTTCGTGGGGTCGGCGCTGTCCAGCAGGCCGAGGGCGACGAGCTCGTCCCGCGGCTCGGCGATGCTGCAGGTCCCGAAGGAGCGGAACTGCTCGCGCACACGGGGCGCCCGCCCAGCCGCGGCGCGGATCCGTCCGGTCACGACGTCGGGGTCCCGTTCGGCCAGCAGCTGCTCGACGTCGTCCACGTCGGCTCCGGACAGGGCGGCGTCCACCGCGGTCAGCACGTTGAGGAAGCCGTGCTGCTCGAAGCCGGTCCGCGGGTCGGTGTTGCGGAGGGCGTGGTGCAGGCCGGCCGTCGCCTTGAACGGCAGGCCCGCCCGCGCGGTGGCGACGACGGCCCGGGCCAGCTCCTCCTCACCGGGGTACAGCTCCGCGCGGACCCCGCCGGTGCGCAGCTTCGCGAGCAGACCCGTGCCGGCGAGCGCGCGGACCAGGTCGGGGCGGCGCTCGTCCCGCGGCAGCTCGACGAACACGGTGACCCCGCGGCGTCCGTCGACGGCCGCGTCGAGGACCGGCACGACCTCGCCGACGGCGAGGCCGGCGGGGACGGCGACCTCCAGCCCCACGACCCGGACGGCGGCGATCCCCTCGGCGACCGACAGCGCCGCGGCCGCAGACGCGGGGTCGGCCACCGTGAGCGCGACATCGAGGCTCCCGCCGGGCCGGCCGGCCACCAGCCCGGCCAGCTGCGGAAGCCGATCGGCGTCGAGGACGAACGCGCCCACGAGACCGGCGTGGCCGGCAGCGCGGTGCTCCCGGTGGGCCGGGACGGCCCGGTCCAGCGGCAGGTTGCCGGGCGGGAAGATCGCCGCGTCGTCGCAGAGACCGCGGAGCAGCGGGGGGACGTCGAGAGCGGTCCCGGCGGTCACCGCGGCTGCTCCGCGCGCTCGAGGCGGCGGCCGGACCAGCTGTAGGCGTACCGGCCGTCGTCCGTGGCCCGCGCGGCCTCACCCAGCTCGAGCGGCCGGAAGGTGTCGACCATGACGGCGAGCTCGTCGAAGAACTCCGCACCGATCGAGCGCTCCACCGCGCCCGGCTGCGGCCCGTGCGGATGGCCGCCCGGGTGCAGGCTGATCGAACCCTGGCCGATGCCCGAGCCCTTGCGGGCCTCGTAGTCGCCGCCGCAGTAGAACATCACCTCGTCGGAGTCGACGTTGGAGTGGTAGTAGGGCACCGGGATCGCCAGCGGGTGGTAGTCGACCTTGCGCGGCACGAAGTTGCAGATGACGAAGTTCTGCGCCTCGAACACCTGGTGCGCCGGCGGCGGCTGGTGCACGCGGCCGGTGATCGGCTCGTAGTCGGCGATGTTGAAGACGTACGGGTAGAGGCAGCCGTCCCAGCCGACGACGTCGAACGGGTGCTGGGGGTAGGTGTGCACCGTTCCGGCGATGCCGCCCGGCCCGGGTCCGCGGTGCTTGATGTAGACGTCGACGTCCTCGCCGTCGACGACGCGCGGCTCCCCCGGCCCACGCAGGTCCCGCTCGCAGTAGGGGGCGTGCTCGAGGAACTGGCCGTACTTGGACAGGAAGCGCTTGGGCGGCCCGATGTGCGAGTTGGCCTCGATCGCGTAGATCCGCACCGGCCCGCCGGAGGGCAGCACGCGGTAGGTGGTGGCCCGCGGGACGATCACGTAGTCGCCCTCGCCGACCGAAAGGTCCCCGAACAGCGTCTCGACGTCCGCCCGGCCGGACTCGACGTAGAGGCACTCGTCACCGATCGCGTTGCGGTACAGCGGACTGGGCGCGTCGGCGACCACGTAGGACAGCCGCACGTCGGCGTTGCCGAGCAGCAGCCGGCGCCCGGTGACCGCGTCCACCCCGGAGCTCTGACCGTCGAAGAGGTCGTGCGTGGAGAAGTGCCGCGGGGCCAGCGGATGGTTCGGTGTGAGCGTCAGGTCCGGGAGGTCCCAGACGCGCACGTCGACCACGGCCGACGGGATGCTGACGTGGTAGAGCAGGGAGGAGTCGGAGGAGAAGCCCTCCTCCCCCATCAGCTCCTCGTAGTACAGGCCGCCCTCGGGGGTGCGGTGCTGGGTGTGTCGCTTGGGCGGCACGGAGCCGGCCGACCGGTAGTGAGCCATCTGGGGTCTCCTTCTTCAGCGGGTGGTCGCGGCGGTCGAGACGGCGGCGAGGAACTCGGTGGTGCCGACCTGGTCGCCGAGCAGCAGGGCCAGTCGGGTGAGGAACCCCTCGCGGTCGTCCTCCGGCACGGTGTCGATGCCCTCCGAGAGCGCGAGCCAGGACGCCTCCCGCCGGGCCTGCTCGGGCGGCAGCACGGAGTGTCCCCGGCCGGTGTCGTCGGCGAGGGGGCCCCCGGCACCGCCGGCCAGCACGCGCGCCGGCAGGCCCGTCAGCTCCTCGGCCCGTCCGCGGGCCAGCAGCAGCCCGTCGGGGCGGACGACGAACACCTCGCCGGCCCGAGCCTCCCAGGCCCGGCTCAGGTCTCCGGACCGGTCGTCCACGACGGGGACGAACGGATGCCGATCGTCCGCGCCGCCGACCAGCGCCAGGGTCACCTGCTCCGCCGGGAGAGCCGCGGCCAGGTCCTGCCTCAGCCGGACGGCGAGCTCGACCGCGGCCACGTCCAGCCCCACGCCGAAGACGGCGAAGCCCGGCCCACGGATCTCGTTGAGGGAGGTCTGCTTGCCGTCCGCCAGACGGACCCGGTGGTCCTCCACCGGGTCGCCGGGCAGGATCCCGCCGGTGCCGGCCGGGGCGGCGACGGTCAAGGGTGAACGGCGGGCGTGGGTGGCGCTGCTCTGCCGCGGGTCGATGAGGTGGCTGAACTCGGGCCGGACGGTGGCCAGCGCGAGCAGGGCGTCGCGGGTGGTCCGGTGTCCGTGACTGCCCGGCGTCATGATCAGCGTCGACTTGCCGGCGCTGGCCACGTTCTGCTCCCAGGCGTGGTGCCGTTCGACCGCGTAGGCGTCCAGGAGTCCGGGGCCGGCCGCGCCGCCGATCACCGCCGCGAGCATCCACGCGAGGGTCTCGGCGTCCTCCATGCCGGAGTTGAGTCCGCGCACCCCGAAGATCGGGACCAGGTGAGCCGCGTCCCCCGCGAAGATCACGCGGTCGTGGACGAAGCTCTCCAGGGCCAGAGCGTGCGCCTTGTAGAAGCCGTACCACTCCAGCGACCAGGGACGGTCGTCGCCCAGCCAGGCCAAGTGGCCGGCGATGCGGGCCCGGATGCGGTCCTCCTGGGTCTCCGCCTCCGCGTCCTCGGAGGGATCGAGCTGGTAGTCGATGCGCCAGATGTCGCCCGGCTGGCGGTGCATGATCACCGTCGAGCCGGGGTTGCTGGGCGGATCGAACCAGACCCGCCGCTCGGTGGGCAGGTCGGACTCCCAGTGGATGTCGGCGATGACGTACCGGCCCTCGTAGCTCGTTCCCTGCAGTTTGACGCCGGTCAGTTCCCGCATCCGGCTGCGACCGCCGTCGGCCGCGACGACCCAGCGGGCCCGCAGGTGCCGGGCGCCCCCGGCGGTGTCGACCTCGAGGTCGACACCGTCGGCGTGGGTGGTGTACCGCGCGACGCTCGCACCCCAGTGCAGGGTGACGAGCGGGTGCGCGGTGAGCGCGTCGGCCATGATCTGCTCGAGCTCGGACTGCGAGACGTTCACCATCGGCGCCCGGACGGCGTGCGGCTCGTTCGGCATGAGGAACCGCAGCACCTCCGTGTCGCGGTAGAAGCTGCGACCGCCGGCCCAGGGCAGCGCCCGCCGCGAGAGCTCCTCGCCGAAGCCGAGCCGGTCGGCCACCTCGAGGCTGTGCCGGGAGACGCAGATGGCCCGGCTGCCGAAGGAGACCTGGGTGGCCGCCTCCAGCACGGTCACCGCGATGCCGCGCTGCGCCAGTCCGAGCGCCACGGCCATGCCGACCGGGCCGGCGCCCGCCACGACGACGGGCAGTGGCGCGTCCGACTCGGTCATCGACGGCACGTCCGCGGGCGCGTAGGTCCGGGGCACGTAGTAGGTCGCGGTCGTCATGTCAGCGCACCGCCCCGGGGACCACGGCCGGCGCGACCGGCGCGGCCTCGACGGGCGCCACGGTGGCGGCCGGCGCGGGGATATCCGCGTCGTGCGGTCGGCGCAGCAGTACGAAGGTGCAGGTCAGGCTGACCAGGCTCACCGCCACGAAGTAGGCCGAGATGGCGACCGTGGTGCCGTACTGCGCGTACAGCCACGTCGCCATGAAGGGGGCGATGCCGCCGCCGAGGATGGCGCCGACCTGGTAGCCCAGCGAGGCGCCGGTGTAGCGGATGTGGGCCGGGAAGATCTCCGCGAACAGCGCCGACTGCGGGCCGACGGTGGACCCGAGGACGAAGGCCAGGACCAGCATCGCGACGAGCATGACCGGGAGCGAGGCGGTGTCGATGAGGGTGAAGAACACCGCGGAGACCACCAGCAGCGCCACGGCGGACGTGACGTAGACCCGGCGCCGGCCGACGAGGTCGGACAGGTAGGCCGACAGCGCCATGCCGACCATCCAGACAGGACAGGAGGCGATGAGCAGCGTCAGCATCGTGCCGCGGCTGAAGCCGAGCTCCGTGGTGCCGTAGCTCAGGACGTAGACCATGAAGACGTAGGCGATGCCGTTGGTCGCGATGAACGTGCCGCCGGCCAGCAGGACGGTCCGCCAGCTGGTCGTGAGCACCTCGAGGATCGGGATGCGCGCGATGCGCCCCTCGCGCGCCACGGCCCGGAACGCGGGGCTCTCCAGGACGCCGAGGCGGATCCACAGGGCGACGCCGATGAGCACGAAGCTCAGCAGGAACGGGACGCGCCAGCCCCACGCCAGGAACTGCTGCTCGGTCATGAGCTGGGTGCAGACCAGGAAGACGACGTTGGCGAGGACGACTCCGGCGGGAACACCCATCTGCGGAGCAGATCCGTAGAGGCCGGCCTTGCCCTTCGGGGCGTGCTCGGTGGCCATGAGGACCGCGCCGCCCCACTCGCCCCCGACACCGATGCCCTGCAGGAAGCGAAGTGCGACCAGCAGGATCGGCGCCCACGCCCCGATGGCGTCGTAGGTGGGGAGCAGGCCGATGCCGACGGTCGCCGCGCCCATGATGGACAGGGAGACGACGAGCATCGACTTGCGGCCGATCCGGTCCCCGAAGTGGCCCATGATCGCGCTGCCGAAGGGCCGTGCGATGAAGCCGACGGCGAGCGTGGCGAAGGCGGCGAGCGTGGCGGCGAGGTCGGAGGTGGCCGGGAAGAACTGCGGTCCCAGTACCAGCGCGGCCGCGGTGCCGTAGATGAAGAAGTCGTACCACTCGATCGCCGTGCCGACGAAGCTGCTGGCGACCGCTCGCCGCGCGCCCGTCTCGGCCGGCGCTCGCTCCTGCGTTGTCGGATGAGTCATGCGAATGACCTCGCACTCTGTGGGGGGACGGCCCCTGTGGCCGCCGTTACAGAGTGGCCGCGGTCACCTCGTCGGAAAAGCAGAGCTTTCCGGTCTGGTTCCCCGGTTCTGTCGAGGTAGACCGAGTGAGCCGTTCCGCGCCATGCGCACGGCATGGGTGATGAACGTCCTGGATGCCCTGCTCAGGAGGGAGTCGGGGTGCCAGACCACGGCGACGGCGACCGGGGCCAGCACCGGCGAGGAGATGTCCTTGACGACCACGGGCCGGCCCTCGTAGGTGACGTTGGCGCTGGGGCGCTGCAGCAGCAGGGTCCAGCCGAACCCGCGACCCACGAAGGATCGGGCTGTCTCGTAGGTGCGGGCCCGGTAGATCACCCGGGGCGTGAAGCCTGCCTGGGCGCAGCAGGAGTACGCGTGGGCCGAGCTCGGCGGGGCGTCGAGCAGGACCATCGGATCGTCCCTGAGGTGCGCCAGGTCGACCGGGCCCTCGCTCCCTGCCAGCCGGTGGTCACCGGGCAGGACCACGCGCGGCGGCAGATGCGCCAGGGCCGCCGACTGTCTGGTGGGATCCAGGTCCAGGTCGTACATGATCGCCAGGTCGAGTTCGCCGGTCTCGAGACCCTTGCCGAGCTGGTCCTGGGTGTTCTCGTGCACCTCGAGGCGCGCATCGGGATGGGTCTGCGTGAAGTCACTGATCAGGGCGGGCAGCGCCGTGGGCGCCAGGGACGGGTAGCAGCCGATCCGGACCACCCCGGACACCCCCCGCTCCTCTCCGCGGGCATCGGCCTCCAGCTCGGAGGCCTGGTGCAGGAGGAACTTCGCCCGCGGGAGGACCGCCTCTCCGGTCGGGGTGAGGCTGACCCCCTTGGCCTTGCGCCGTCGCAGCAGCTCGCTCTGCAGGGATCGCTCGAGCTCGGTGACGGCTGCCGACAGGGCCGACGGCGACACGTGCAGCCTCTCGGCGGCGGCGCTGATCGTTCCGGCCTCGGCAACAGCGATGAAGGCAGCCAGCTGGTTCATCGTGAAGGCAGGGGCGCCCTCGGCCTTGGACACCCCAGTGACGCTACTGCCCTGATCACGACCGCCGACGCGGAAGTCGGCTGGACCAGTGCCACGGCTTCCCCTCCGCCATTCCCGCATGGTCGCCCGGGTGGTCGGCTCGACGTCGCGACCGGGCGCGCCCCCACGGCGGGATGCCGGAGGGCTCCGCCGGCCGTCGGCTGCGTCAGGAGGCGACGAGGTCCGGCCGGACGGCAACCGGTTCGCGGTTGATGGCGGAGGCGAGCAGGCTCTCCGCCTCCTCGTCGGCCAGCGACAGGGCCAGCGCGAGCTCGGCGAGGACCGGCACACGGGCATGCTTGAGCTGGTCCTTCTCCCCCAGGGAGAGCGCGCGCTCCTCCTGGCGCCGGGTGAGGTCACGGACCACGCCGGCGGTCACGAGGAGGTCGCCGAGCCGGAGCTTCTCCTGGTTGGCCTTGAACCGCCGTGACCAGGTCTCCTCCTGCTCGCCCGTGGGTCCCCGCAGGACGTCCAGCAGTTCCTCGACCTGCTCGGGAGCGGAGACCGGGCGCAGCCCCACGTCGTCGGCCCGGTCGACCGGGACGCCGATGCGCAGGTCGCTGCGGTGCACCTGGAGCCCGATGAAATCCCTGCTCGCGCCGTTGACCGAACGGGAGAACACCTCGACGACGGTGGCCGGGCCGTGCTGGGGGTGGATGACCGTCCGACCCTTCGGGAACTGCATGTCGTACGACCTTCGCTGTGCGCTCCGCACCGCGCTCGACCGCGCCCTCGTTCGGGACGCATGGCCGTCCCACGCTCCAGCCCGACCGCGGAGGGCCGGTGCCGGGACACCTGTGGGAGCGCAGAGGTCGGCGCGGTCATGCGGATGAGCGCGCGGATCCCCTGCGAACCGGTGCCTCCATTGTCTCAGAGGGGCAGCCCCTGCAGCGCCTGTGATCTGGGCCGCAGTTGCCGTCGTGGCCTCGCATCCGTACGGGTCGTTGCGCGCGAAGGTCGTAGGTGGGATCGCTTACTCCGGAGCAGCGGTACTGGGTCATCCGTCCCTTGATCGACGCGGGAGTGGGCCTGGACCGGATCCGGGACCTCCTCTTCCGCCTCGGTTTCGAAGCGATCGTCAGCGAGGGGCAGCCCACCCTCACGAGCGTGGCGAACGTGGTCCGGGATCAGTCGGACGAGGTGCGGGCCGCCTGGACGGAGGTCATCGGCCGGATGCTCGCGGTGCGCTGGCCGACGTGAGGCACGGCCCGCGGTGGCGCTTGACCGCTGACGCTTCTGCGGGCTAGTCGCTCTTTCCCACCAGCCGCAGGTGCGGCCGCGTGGTGATGCTCTCGCGGTCGTCCGGCACCAGCGGCAGACCGGCCGCCCGGCGCACCCGGTTCTCCGGCACCTCGAGCGCCCGCGCCAGGAACTCGGCCAGCCCCTCGGTGATGAAGCTCGTGCCCCCGCTGCGGGCCATGCGCTTGAGGGTCTCCGGCGGGACCACCCAGCGGGCGAGGCGCGCGGCGTCGTCGGCCGTGCGGGCCAACTCCCAGAGCCGTCGCCGCACGAGTTGCTGCAGGTCCTTGCCCGGCATCCCTGCAGGCTAGGCCCGGACGGCGCGATCTGCATCCGGGCGGTGCCGCGTCGACATCACCCGTTCGCCTCCGCAGCCGGCCGCAGCCTGCGCCAGATCCAGCTGGACGGCACCCGACGGCCGGTCACGACGTACTCGAGGACACCGTCCACCACGAGGATCATCGCCAGTGCCCGCCGCGCGGCGGGCCAGCCGGCGAGGAGGAGCTCATCGCCGGGCCGCAGGACGAAGTCGTCGCCCGGCGCGAGCGTGGCCTCGCCGCCGCGGAGGACGAGCAACGTCACCAGGTGCAGAGAGTCGTCCCGGTCGTCCGGGTTGCGCAGGAGGGTGCCGAGTTGCGCCGTCCCGGAGGCGAGCCACCCATCGAGAGCGGGCGCCTCCTGCGGCGTCAGCCGCACCTTCCACAACTCCTGCAGGTGGGTGCCGCACACACCGGTGAGGCGGTCGACCAGCTCCCGCGCCCACGCGTCGCCGAGCGCGGGCATGTCCCGCAGGAACCGCCACAGCAGCGGGGTCGACAGCTGCGCGTAGACCTCGTGCGCGACGACCTCCGTAGGGACGAGCAGGGCGTCGACCTCCATCGCCGCGAACAGTGGGGCGTTGTCCGGCCGGTTCTGCCGTGCCGCCAGGAACAGCGACGGATTGCTGCGGCGAGCCGCGGCCACGAGCGACAGATTGGTGGTGTCGTTGTCCGTACCGGCGACCAGCCCGACCGCCTGATCCAGGTCCGCCTGCGCCATCACCCATGGATCGGAGCCGTCGCCCACGAGCAGGTCGGCGCCGTCCACGTCCACGGGGCGGTCCTCGATGACAGTGACGTCCATGCCCTCCGCGCGCAGGTCCGCGGTCACCTCCCGGCCCAAGCGGCCGTACCCGCAGACGATCCAGCGTCCGCTGCGCGGCGGTAGTCCCCGGCTCGGCACCTCGGCACCGGGGCCGCTCTCCAGCCACGTCAGCAACTGGAAGGACGACGGCGCCCGGAGGGCGAGACGCAGGTGGTCACCGAACCGGTCGAACGCATTCACCGTGCTGGGGCTGCCGAACGCCTGCATCCGCTCGGCGATCGTCCGCGACGTGACCCGCGCGATGACCGGCAGCTCGGGGCGCAGGAGGGCGGCGGCCATGACGATCGCGAGGTTGGCCTCCTCGTCGTCGGTGAGCGCCACGACCGCCTCGCAGCAGGTGTGGCCGAGGCCGGCGACCGCGAGGTGCCCGGGGTCGCGCGCATCGGCGGCCAGCCCGGGCACGTCGGCACGGTACGAGGCGAGCTCCAGCCCGTCGATGCGCTCGTCGGAGAGGTCCAGGACGACGAACCGCCGGCCGAGCCGGTCGAACGAGTGCGCGAGCAACTCCCCCGTGCGCCCGTACCCGGCGATCAGCAGGAACGGCTCCCGCAACCGGGCGACCTTCCGGCTGAAGTGCTGCAGTGCCAGCGCGGACCGGAATGCTCGGTCCTGGAACAACGCCAGGAGGGACCCGATCGCGTACGCCCAGCCGACCACCGTCAGGTAGATGGAGATGGTCACCCACATCCGCTGGTTGTAGGTGAACGGATACGGGATCTCACCGAAGCCGATGGTCGTGGCGGTGTAGCTCATGACGTAGAAGGCATCGAAGAAGCCCATGTCCCACGGCCGGCCCTCCGCGTCCTCGCCGGGGATCACGGTCAGCCCCAGCACGCTCACGGAGAAGATGACGATGAGGACGATGAGCGGGGCGCGCATCCGCCGCAGGATCAGGAAGATCGTGGCCGAGGCCTGCGCCGCCGACGTCGCGGCGACGCGGAACGTGTCCCGGCGGATCCGCCGCTGGTCGTCGTCCCGCCGGAAGAGGTTCTCCCAGAAGGCGAGCAGGGGGTTGCCCATGGCGGACTCCGGTCAGCCGCGGTGGAAGGAGACCGTCTCCACGACCAGCAGCACGATGGAGACGATGTTGGCCAGGAGCGCGCCGCCGGAGAGGGACACGACGCTCGCCGTCCAGGACGGGTTCATGCCCGCGGTCGAGACGTACTCCGCGTAACCGAAGACCAGCGCGGCGCCGATGAGCTGGAGGTCGGCCACCAGGCTCGTCGCCAGGTGTACCGCGCCGATCTGCGTGCGGTCGCCGAACTTCAGCACGGTCGCGATCAGGTTGACCACGACCGCCGCAAACAGCTCGTAGGGGTTGTGCAGGGCGGGGTTGTCGATGTCGCCGAGGAAGAACCCGAAGTTGAGCGTGGCAGCGAGCACGACGAAGAAACCGAAGACGACCTTCTCCAGGTTCACGCGGCCTCCCGCTGTCCGACCCTGCCCTCCCCTGATCTTGTCGATCCGAAACGCGGCGCAGGGCAGCGAAATGTCCCCTGGTCCGTAGGGTCTGCCGGTGATGTGGAAGCGGGCAGTGTTCGCCTTGTTCGCCGTCGCCGCCGGCACGAACGTCCCGACACCGCTGCTGCTCGTCTACCAGGAGCGCTTGGACCTCTCCCCCGAGGTCCTCACTGCGCTGTTCGGCGTCTATGCCGCCGGGCTCGTGCCCGCGCTGCTGCTCGCCGGCCCGCTGTCGGACCGGCTGGGCCGCCGACGGGTCGCCATCCCCGGCATCGTGCTCTCCGCGATCGCCTCGCTGGCCTTCGCCGCGGCCGGCGACTCCCTGGCGCTGCTGTTCCTCGCCCGGTTCGCCCAGGGGGTCGTCAGCGGCGTCGTCTTCAGCGTGGGCAGCGCGTGGGTCGGGGAGTTGTCGCTCGCGTCCGGGGAAGGAGCGGGTGGACGACGCGCGGCCTTCGCCATGACGGCGGGCTTCTCGCTCGGCCCGCTGACCAGCGGCCTGCTCGGCCAGTACGCCCCGGCCCCCACCGTGCTGCCGTATCTCATCCACGTGGCCCTGGTCGCCGTCGGCCTCACCCTCGCCACCCGGCTGCCCGAGACCGTCGACCTGCTCCACGCCAGCCGGCGCGGTCCCGATCGCACGCCCGACGCGCCCCTGATCCGCGCGGGCGACGGCCTGCTCGTGGTCACCGTCCTGGCACCGGTCGCCGTCTGCGTCTACGCGTTCCCCTCGACGATCATCAACGCCGTCCCGCTGCTCGTGGAGCTGCCCTACGGCGGGGTGGCGGTCACCGGCGTCCTGGCCGGGGTCACCCTCGGCGCAGGCACGGTCGTCGCCGGTCTGCAGCGCCGGTTCCGCGCGTGGACGGCGGTCGTCGGTGCCGGGCTCGGCGCGGTCGGGTTCGCTGCCGCTGCCGCATTCGCGGCCACCGGCGTCCTGCCCTGGCTCGTCGTCGCCTCGCCCCTCCTGGGCGCCGGGGGCGGCCTCTGCCTCGCCGCCGGCCTCACGCTCACCGCCCGACTGGCCGCACCCGGTCGACTCGGCGCGCTGACGTCGCTGTTCCTGGCGTGCGCCTACGTCGGGTTCGCCGCGCCCTTCGCGATGGCCGTGGCGGCCCGGGCGACGTCGGCGAGCGTGCCGCTGGCCGTGGGCGCCGCACTCACCGGAGCGCTCGCCGTGCGCCTGCTGCCGGTGGCCCGCGTCGGCCGGCTCTAGCCCGGGAACGCCCCGCCAACGGCGACGGCGCCCCCTCCCCGGAGGGAGGAGGCGCCGCGGCGTGCCGGACCGGGGATCAGCCGGCGATCTTCTCCGAGAACTCGCCCTCGAAGGCGTCGGTCGCGACCGTGGCGCCACCCGGCACGTCGGCCGGCCGGAGGATGAAGCTCGAGAGGCTGGGCGACTTGCCGAGCTCGAAGCCCCGGAGCGGGACGATGAGGCCGCCGGTGTCGACCTCCTCCAGCTCGTCGAAGGCCGCGCGCACGCCGGCGCGGGTGAGGTCGCCGTTCTCGCAGGCCGTGTCGAGCACCTGCTTCATGGCCTCACCCATGCCGAATCCGAACACGACGCCGAGGCTCGGAGTGGCGTCGGGGTAGGCCTCCTCGTACTGCTCCAGCTGCTCGGGGTGCTGGTCGAACGACGAGATCGGGGAGGCGACGTAGAGGTTCTTCTTGAGGACGTCCGCGGTGGGACCGGCCAGCAGACCCGGCGCGAAGACCGGGTTGCTGCCCAGGATGGGCACGTCCAGCCCCTGCGCCGCAGCCACGCCGGCGGCGGACGCCGTCTGCCCGGGTGCGACGGTGAGGACGATTGCGTCGACACCCGCAGCCTTGAACTGGGTGATCTGCGCGCTCATGTCCTGGTCGGTCGGCTTGATCTGCGCCTCGATGACCTCGAGGTTCATCTCGTCGGCGACGGCCTGGGTGCCCGCGAGCCCGTTGGCGCCGTACTCACCCTCGAAGTAGATGTGCCCGACGGTGTCGCCCTCCTGGAGGAGACCCTCGTCGAAGAGGTACGAGTAGCCGTTGGCGATCTCCACGTCGTAGGTGGCACCCAGGACACCGGTACCCGGGATCTCGGTGAGTGTCTTGGACCAGGCCGACGGGAAGTTGACGATCTCGTCGGCCTCGTACTCCGGCGCCAGCGCCGTGTTGATCGGCGAACCGATCGTCTGCTGCATCGCGAGGATGCCGTCCTTCATGCCGCTGTAGAGCTGGACGCCCTGCTGGGGGACGTAGCCGGTGTCCTGGATGTTGAGCTCGACGTCGTAGGTGTCGCAGACCTGGTTGTTCTCCCAGAACAGCTGATTGGCGTTGGTGATGTCGTTGCCGAGCGCGGCGAAGACACCGGTCAGGTCGGTGAGGACGCCCAGCGTGATCGTGTTGCCCTCGACCCCGACGTCGGTCTGGACGTCGGCGGCTTCGCTACCGCCGCCGCCACCGCCGCCACCGCCCTCCGGCGCCTTGGTGCTGCAGCCGCTCGCCGTGACGACGACGGCGGCAGCAACGACGACCGCGCTGCGTGAACCCTTGCCTAGATTCATGTCGTGCTCCCTTGTGATGGACGGTCGGAGGGTGTGGCGCTGGTGGCGGTATCGGTCGACGGTGATCGAGCCGTGACGCCGCCCCGGGGACGGCCCCGGCCACGGCCGGTGATGCGATTGGCGATGCCGGCGAGGCCCGCGGGCTCGAAGAGGATGACGAGGATGATGGCCGCGCCGAAGAGGTAACGGGCCGCCTCACCAGCGGCCAGCCCACCCTCACCCTGGCCGCCCACGAACGGGATGATCTCGGCGTAGCGCTGGAAGACCAGGGGCAGGGCGCTGACGAACAGGGCTCCGAGCACGGCTCCGTTCACCGACCCGAGCCCGCCGAGCACGATCATCGCGAGGTAGAGGATCGACACCTCGAGTCCGAAGGACTCCGGGGCGATGCTGCCGATGGACAGCGCGTACATCACCCCGGACAGCCCCGCGTACATCGAGCTGACCAGGAAGATGCGCGCCTTGTAGCCCTGGACGTTGACGCCCATGACCGACGCCGCCACCTCGCTGTCCCGCAAGGTCTGCAGCGCGCGGCCTGCCCGGCTGCGGAGAAGGTTGCGGGCGAAGAGGTAGGCGGCCACGGCCAGGACCAGCCCGAGGTACCAGAGCCGCTCAGCCTCCCGGAACGGAACTCCGAGGACGTAGAGCTCCGGATCCCGGTTGCCGAAGGTGAACCCGAAGAGCGAGAACTCCGGTGCCGAGCGGCCGTTGAAGCCGCCGGTGACCGATGTCCAGGCGTTGAGCACGTGGATACCGATGAACACCAGCGCGAGTGACGCGACACCGAGGTAGATACCGCGCAGCCGCGCCGCGATGGGGCTGAAGAGCAGGCCGGCGAGGCCGGCGAGCAGGACGCCCACGATCATCCCGACGATCGGCGGCAGCCCGAGCCCGGACAGCTGTGCGACACCGATCCCGCCCGACTCACCGGAGACGTAGACGTAGCTGACCGCACCGACGGCGAGGAAGAAGGCGTGCGCGAGCGAGAGCTGGCCGGTGTTCCCGACGAGCAGGTTCAGTCCGATGGCACCGACGATCGCGCCGAACACGGCGAACCCGGTGCGCAGCCAGAACTCCTCCACGTACAGCGGGAGGGCCAGCAGGACGATCAGCAGGGCGACGAGGAGCAGCGGCCGCAGCAGCGAGCGTCCCCGCTTGGAACGGCTCCCCGCGGCTGCCGCGGAAGGCGGCGCGGCGCGAGTCGCCCCTTGCGCGGCGGGAGCGGTCGTCTCAGACACGGGTCAACTCCTTGGTCCCGAACAGCCCGGACGGTCGGAACAGCAGCACCGCGATCATCACGATGAAGGGGACGACCGCGCTGAACCCCCGGCCCAGGAAGAGCAACTGGTCCTGATAGCCGGCGGCGAGAGCCTCGGCGATCCCGATCAGCAACCCGCCCACCAGAGCGCCCCCCGTGGAGTCGAGCCCCCCGAGGATCGCCGCGGGAAAGGCGCGGAGGCCGACGGCGTAGGCCGCCGGCGTGACGCCCGGTGTGGGTGAGCCGACGAGGAACAGGGCCGCGACCGCGGCGAGTACGCCGGCGACCACCCAGGCCAGCGCCGAGACCCGCCCCTGGCGGATCCCCATCAGCGCCGCCGTCTCGCCGTCCTCGGCCGACGCGCGCATGGCGACGCCCCAGTTCGAGTACTTGAAGGCCGCGAAGAACAGGGCGATCAGGATGGCCGCGACGATCATCGCGATCAGGCGGTTCTGGCTGATGCCGACGTCGCCGATCCGGACCGATCCCCCGCCCCACGGGTGGGGCACGTTGAGGATGTCCGAGCCGATCCGCCGGACGAGCTCCGTCAGCAGGATGATGTCCACGCCGATGGTGACGATCGCGAGACTGATCACCGGCGCGCCGCGGAGCCGGTTGATGATCAACCGTTCCACCAGGAAGGCCGCGAGGGCCGTGATGGCGATCCCCACGAGCACCGCCGGGAGGAACCCGATCGTCTCCGAGAGCCGTGCGATCGAGTAGGCGCCCAGCAGGAGCAGGGAGCCGTGGGTGAAGCTGACCACCTCGCTCGCCTTGAAGATGATCACGAAGCCGAGGGCGATGAGCGCGTAGAGGGCGCCGAGCGAGATGCCGTTGAGCAGCAGCGACAGGAACTGGGTCACGAGTGCGTCCCGGGGGTCTCGGAGGAGTGGTGACCGGTCGCGGCGGCCTCTGCCGCCTCGGAAGGGTTGATCTCGTCGCCGGAGCCGAGGTAGGCGCGGATGACCTCCGGGTCCTGCTGGACCTCGGCCGGTGTGCCATCGGCGATGCGGCGGCCGAAGTCCAGGACGGTGACCCGGTCGGCCAGTGACATGACCATGCCCATGTCGTGCTCGACCAGGACGACGGAGATGCCGAGCGCCGATCTGATCTCGAGGATGGCCTCGGCCATCCGCTCGGTCTCCTCGGCGTTCATGCCGGCCACCGGCTCGTCGAGGAGGAGCAGTCGCGGCTCGGTGCAGAGCGCCCGGGCCACCTCGACGCGCTTCTGGTCGCCGTAGGAGAGGACGCCGACCGGGGTGTGCAGCTTGTCCCCGAGCTCGAGGAACTCGGCGATCTCGGCGACCCGCGCGCCATGCACCTTGCCCTCACGCGTGGCCCGCGGCAGCCGCAGGCCGGCGGCTATGAACCCGGCCTTGGTCAGGTGGTGGCGACCGAGCATGAGGTTCTCGGCGACGGACTGTGCGCCGGAGAGCGCGATGTTCTGGAACGCCCGCGCCACCCCGATGCCGGCGATCTGGTACGGCCGCATCTGGTCCAGTCGCGCGTCCCCGAAGCGCACCTGTCCCTCGGCGGCCTTGTAGACCCCCGACAGGACGTTGAACATCGTGGACTTGCCGGCGCCGTTGGGCCCGATGATCGCGTGGATGGTTCCGGGCATGACCGTGAAGGACACCTCTGACAGCGCCTTGATGGCCCCGAAGCGGACGCTGACGTTGTCCACCTCGACCGGCGGGAGGTCCGGTCGGACCTCCGCCGCGGCGGCGCGCGCCGCGGTCACGCCGTCCACCGGGACAGCTTCTTGCCGGATGCCGCGCGCGTCCGGTCGTGCGGATGGTCGGCTTCAGCCGCGTGCCCGAGGTAGAGGCGCTGCACCTCGTCGGTCTGCGCGAGCTCGCGTGCGTTCCCGGACAGCGACACCTCGCCGACGTCGAGCACGTAGGCGAGATCGGCGACCCCGAGCGCCATGGTCGCGTTCTGCTCCACCAGCAGCACGGACGTGCCCTGGCGGTTGATCTCGGCGATGACCTCGCCGATCTGGCCGATGACCCGGGGCGCGAGGCCCAGCGAGGGCTCGTCGAGCAGGAGCAGCTTCGGACTCGCCATCAGTGCCCGCCCGATCGCCAGCATCTGCTGCTCACCACCGGACAGCAGTGCTCCGCGCTGGGACCTGCGCTCCTTGAGCACCGGGAACATCTCGTAGACACGGTCCTGAGCCCTCGCCTTCGCCGACTTGTCGGCGTTGCCCATACCGCCCGCCCGGAGGTTCTCCTCCACGGTCAGGCGCCCGAAGATCCGGCGTCCCTCGGGGACCTGGACCATGCCCATGCGGACGGCCTGGGCCGGATCCCGGGAGCCGAGGTCGGTCCCGCCGAAGCGGATCGAGCCCGACTCGACGCGGCCGCGGTGCAGCCGCAGGGTGCCGGAGATGGTGCGCAGCAGCGTGGTCTTCCCCGCGCCGTTGCTACCGAGGACGGCGACGACCTTGCCGTCGGGGACCTCCATCGACACCCCGCGGACCGCCTGCACGGCGCCGCCGTAGGTCACGTGGAGCGCATCGATGCTCAACACGGGCAGCACGTCCTTTCTGCGTCGCCGGGCGACGCGGGCGCAGCCAGCGGCTGGGGAGGGAGGAGCACCGTCACGGGGTCGCCGGGCCCGCGCCGGCCGGCCGGCGAACGGCCGCGGCCGACCCGACCGGCCGACGAACGTTTCGTGACTTGCACCACATGGGCCGGAACTCTAAGGGCATAAATGGTGGATTCGACCTGGGAAGAGGTCACGGATCGATCAACTTGCGGGCGCTCGTCCACCACGGGACCGGATCTTGGGGCGGCGCCACAGGCAGCCCCGGTCGAAGTGCGTGCGCTCACCACATTGCGGCCCCCGCGGTAGCGCTCCTGCGCGCCGGCGCCCGCCCCGTCGTGCACCACCCGGCCCGCAGCAGAACGCCTGGTCGCCGCGGCGTTCCCAGGTCGAGGGCGTTACCCGCCGCCAGCTCGCTCGTTGCCCGATCAACCTGGCCACGTCGCCGAAAGGCTCATGATGACCGCAGCTGCCCGACCCCGACGACGCATCGCCCGTTCCCTGGGTCTCGCACTCCCCCTCGTCGTCGCCGTCGCCCTCGCCCAGCCGGCGTACGCGACTCCACGAGACGACAACCCCGGGAAGGGGCACGGGCGGCCGCCCGCCACCCAGCCGTCACAACCGCCCGCCGCCTTCGACTACACACAGGTCGAGGGACTCACCGCTGACCGGTACGGCACGGTCAAGGAGAACCTCGAGCTGCCGATGCACGACGGCACCGAGGTGCACATCGAGGTCACCCGGCCGGCCGATGCGAACGGGCAGCCCCTGGACGGCGAGTGGCCGGTGATCCTGGAGGCCAGCCCGTACCACGGCACGCTCGCCGACCGCGAGGGCATGCGCATCCTGCCCGAGCCGCGCGACGAGGACGGCACGTCGCTGGGCCTGACCGGCTATTTCGCGCCCAAGGGCTACGCAGTCGTGATGATGGACCTGCGGGGCACCGGCCTGAGCGACGGGTGCCTCGATCACCTGGCCGCCAACGATGCAAAGGACCTGAAGGCCGTCGTCGAGTGGGCCGCGTCCCAGCCGTGGTCCAACGGTCGGGTGGGCATGACCGGCCACTCCTACGTCGGCTCGACGCCGTCACTGGCCGCCGCCATGAACCCCGACGGCCTGGAGACCATCGTCCCCAGCGCCGGCATGGCGACGATGTACGACCACCAGTTCCAGGCCGGCGTCCCCTACTTCCTGCAGTGGGCCGGCCCCATGGAGGCCTACGAGCAGATCGCGCTCGAGCGGGACCTGCCCGACGGCGAGCACTTCGGGCAGAAGCCGGAGGAGACCGGCTGCGGCCTGCCGAACAGCTCGCTGACCGCGGGCGAGGCGCAGCTCTCGGGCCAGTACACGTCCTGGCACGGCGAGCGGGACTGGCGGGCCGGCGCAACCGCGGCCGACATTCCCGTGTTCATGGTGCACGGCGTGAACGACAACGCCGCCAGGGTCGCCGGCATGGACTGGTTCACCCAGCGTGGCGGCCGGGCGGGGGACAAGATCTGGCTCGGGCAGTGGGACCACGGCTCGGGCTGCTGCCCCACCCGCCGCGGCATCCAGTGGACGTACGCACTGCACGCCTGGTTCGACAAGCACCTCGCCCAGCGCGACGTCGCGACCGGTCCGGCCGCGGAGCTGTTCCTCTCCGACGGAACCTTCGAGGGCAGCCGCACCGGTGACCGCAGCCAGATCCTGAACGACTCGCAGTGGCCACCGTCGACCACCTCGATGCTCACCCTGCACCCGGCCGCCGACGGCACGCTGGACTCCACCGCTCCGGCGCTGCCCGGCTCGGTGAGCTTCACCGGTGATCCGAGCGGATTCACCGACCCGCAGGGCACCGGGGGCGCGGACTTCGTGTCCGAGCCGATGGCGCAGGACACCGTCCTCGCGGGGAAGCCGCTGCTGGACCTGGTGGCCTCGGTGACCGCGCCGCGGGTGCACCTGATCGGGACCCTCTACGACGAGAGCCCCGAGGGGGACCGACGCCGGATCAGCCAGTTCGCCATCAACCCCGAGCTGCGGGTGGGCGTGGCGACGCCGAAGCCGGTCGTGCCCGGTGTCCTCTACGAGATGCAGCCCCCCGGCTTCGCCATGGCGCACAACCTGCGCGAGGGGCACCGCCTGACGCTGCGGTTCACCACCTCCGACCCGGACAAGGTGCCGACCTTCGCCGTCGACCCGCGGGTCACGATCGCGACGGGCCCGGGCGGCACCTCCCTGCAGGTGCCGGTGGTCGACCAGCCGGTCCTCGTCGACGACACGGTGCCGTTCCACCAGGACCAGCCGGCCACTGCCGGACCGGCCCAGCCGGAGGAGCAGACGTCGGTCACACCCGCCCTGGGCGGTCCCGCGCGGACGCCGGCCACCGTGGCCTATCACGAGTTCGAGGTGCAGGACGGCTTCGACAACGCGGCCCTGCTGGTCAGCGCGGTGCCCAGCCTGGACGCCGACATCGACCTGTACCTGCAGCGGCAGAATCCCGACGGGACGTGGAGCGCCGACCTCACCTCCGGCGGCAGCAGCAGCCTGACCGAGGAGTCACTCCGCTACGCCACCCCGGCGCCGGGCCGCTACCGGATCGAGGTCCACAACTGGGCCGGCGCCCCGAGCACCCGGGTCGACCTGACGCTGACCTACCTCAACTCGGCAGGTGAGCCCGGCTAGTCCGCGGACGCGAGCACGCTGAGCGCCCTCTTCCCGTGCGGGAGAGGGCGCTCAGCGTGTGTTGATCATGACGTCGCGCGGCGGAAGGGGCGGCCGGGTCCCCGTGTTGTGCCGAGCGTGATCAGCAGCCCCGACGTCCGCACCGTGGACGTCGTCGTCATCGGCGCCGGGCAGGCCGGTCTGTCGACGGCGTGGGCCCTGGCCCGGCAGGGGTTCGCGCCGGAATCGGACTTCGTCGTCCTCGATGCCGACGACGCACCCGGCGGGGCGTGGCAGCACCGCTGGCCGTCGCTCACCGTCGGCACCACCCATCGCGTGCACGACCTCCCCGGCCTGCCGTTCGAGCCCGACGCCGGCAACCCGCGTGCCGCCGACGCCGTCCCGGCCTACTTCGCCCGGTACGAGCGCCGCTTCGAGCTGCCCGTCCACCGTCCGGTCCGCGTGAGCGCCGTCCGCCGTACCGACGACGACCGTTTCCGCGTCGAGACCGACTCCGGTGACTGGATCGCGCGCGCGATCGTCAACGCGACCGGCACCTGGACCCGCCCGTTCGTGCCCCGCTACCCCGGCCAGGAGTTCTTCCGCGGCCGCCAGCTGCACACCGTCGACTACCGCTCCGCGCGGGACTTCGCAGGCCAGCACGTCGTCGTCGTCGGCGGCGGCGCCTCGGCCACCCAGCTGCTGGTCGAGATCTCGACCGTCACGAGCACGACCTGGGTCACCCGCCGGCCGCCGGTCTGGCGGGAGGAACCGTTCGACGAGGACGCCGGGCGGCGGGCCGTGGCGATGGTCGAGGAGGCCGTGCGGGAAGGACGCCGTCCCGGCAGCGTCGTCGGCGTCACGGGGCTGCTGGTCTCCACCCCCTACATCCGCGACGGCCTCGACCGCGGCGTGCTCGACCGCCTGCCCATGTTCGACCGCATCACCGAGGACGGCGTGGCCTGGGATCCCGCGGACGGGCACGAGGGCCGGTTCATCGCCGCCGACGTCATCCTCTGGGCGACCGGCTTCCGGGCGGCCGTGAACCACCTCGCGCCCCTGCACCTGCGCGGAACCGGGGGCGGCATCCGCATGGACGGCACCCACGTCGCCGGTGAGCCGCGGATCCACCTCGTCGGCTACGGCCCCTCGGCCAGCACGATCGGGGCCAACCGCGCAGGGCAGGCCGCCGCCCGCCAGCTGCGGCGAGTGCTGAAGGAACCCGGGGAACTCCCCCGCACGGCCTGAAAGAGGACCCCCCTGCCCCCCACCACTCGTAGAAGGACCCCGTCCTCCTCACGCCTCGCAAGCTCGGCGTGAGCCTCCGGACGGGGCCACCTGCAGGGGGGCCTTTCGGGGTCGGTTCAGGGTCGGTTCAGGGCTTCCCCCGATGTATCGGCGCCGGCCCGGCCGACATCGTTCCTGACATGACTTCTCCCCTCTGCGGCAGCGGGTCGATCGCATGATCGTCGCCCGGAGCCTCACCAAGATCTACGGCGACAAGCCCGCGGTCGACGGCATCACCTTCACCGTCGAGCCGGGCCGGGTCACCGGCTTCCTAGGGCCCAACGGCGCGGGCAAGTCGACGACGATGCGGATGATCCTCGGCCTCGACCGGCCCACCGCCGGCAGCGTCACCGTCAACGGCCATCGCTACCAGGACTCCCCCGCCCCGCTCCGGGAGGTGGGAGCGCTCCTCGAGTCCCGGGCCCTGCACCCCGGCCGCTCGGCGCGCGACCACCTCCGCTGGCTCGCCGTGAGCAACGGGATCCCCTCGTCGCGGGTCGACGAGGTCCTCGGTCTCGTCGGGCTGGAGGCGGTCGCGAGCAAGCGCGTCGGCAAGTTCTCCCTCGGCATGGGGCAGCGGCTCGGCATCGCCGTCGCACTCCTCGGGGACCCGCCGGTCGTCGTCCTCGACGAGCCGGTCAACGGCTTGGACCCCGAGGGCATCCGCTGGGTCCGGAACCTCGCTCGCCGGCTGGCCGCCGAGGGACGGACCGTGTTCGTCTCCAGCCACCTGATGTCGGAGATGGCGCTGACCGCCGACCACCTCGTCGTCGTCGGCCGCGGCCGCATCCTGGCCGACTGCTCGATGTCGGAGTTCATCGCCGAGCACGCGGCGTCCTACGTGCGGGTGCAGAGCCCCCAGCTCGGCGAGGTCGCCGACCTGTTGCGCCGCCAGGGCCTCGACGTCACCCCACACGAGGAGGAACTGCGCGTCCAGGGTCTGGACGCCGCCGCCGTCGGCGAGCTGGTCGGGAAGAGCGGGCTGCTCCTCCACGAGCTCACGCTCGTCCGGTCCTCCCTCGAGGACGCCTTCATGACACTGACCGCCGACAGCGTGGAGTACTCCGCCCACTCCATGGCCGCCACTCCCGCAGGGATCGCCCGATGACCATGACCACGATCTCCCGCACGGTCGACCTCGACCCGAACCGCAACGTTCCCGGCGTCCGCCGGCCGGGTTTCTCCCACACGCTGCGCGCCGAGTGGATCAAGTTCTGGTCGGTGCGCTCCACGTTCTGGTCGACGGCGATGCTCTTCGTCCTGGGAGCCGGGCTGACCGTCCTGGTGTGCGCGACCAGCGCCGGATGGCTGGCCAGCGGCGAGGCCGACGAGTCGCCGCTGTCGTTCGTGACCTGGGGTCTGATGTTCGCCCAGATCACCGCGATCGCCCTCGGGACGCTCGTCGTCACCAGTGAGTACAGCACCGGGATGATCCGGGCGACGCTCGCCGCGACGCCCCGCCGGGGCGCCGTCCTCGCGGCGAAGGCGCTGGTCCTCGCCGGCACGCTGTTCGTGGTTGGCACCGTCACCGCCTTCGCCGGCTACTTCGGCGGCAACTGGTTCCTCGACCGCGAGGGCATCGGCGTCGCCCTGGGTGACGAGGGCGTCCTCCGGGCGATGTTCGGCAGCGGTCTGTACATGGCCGGTCTGGGGCTGTTCGCCGCCGCGGTGGGCTTCCTGATCAGGCACACGGCGGCCGCGCTGTCGATCGTGCTGGCGCTGGTCTTCGTCGTCGGCAACATGGCGTTCCTGCTGCCGGGCGGCTGGGGTGAGTGGACGGCGAAGCTGATGCCGGGCAACGCCGGCTCCGGTGTCGCGACCCCGGTGTCGTTCAACCCCGAGCTGCTCGACCCGTGGGTGGGGTTCGCTGTGTTCGCCGGCGAGGTGGCCGCCCTGCTCCTGGTGGCCTGGTCGATGTTCCGGCGTCGGGACGCCTGACGCCCGCCCCGCCTGTGCCCCGGCCCCACCGGCCGGGGCACAGTGGTGCCGTGACCTCACCCGATCCGCTGGTCCAGGGCGCCCGCCGCGCCGACCAGTTCCTCACGCTCCTGGACACCGACGACGCCGCCGCGGACGAGCTGCTGGACGACCTCACGGAGGTGCGCGACCTGGTGTTCCTGGGTGCGGGACTGACCGCCGTCGCCCGCAGCGAATCCCGCTCGCTGCCACCGGCCCAGCGCGCCCAGGCCAACACCCGTCAGCTCCGGCTCGGCCTGCTGCGCGACGCCAACCGGAACAATGCCGAAGGCCTGCGGACGTGGCTGCGCCGGGCGGGTGAGGAGATCCTGCTCATCCGCGCGCAGCAGGCGATCGCCGACCGTGTCGAGGCCGACGCTCAGGAACGGACGGCGACCCGGGCGGCCGCCGAGGCCAGCGGCAGCGCCGCCGCCAGCAGCGCCGCGACGACGACGTAGGTCCAGTCCAGCCCGATCCCGGCGGCGAGGAAGCCGAGCGCGAGCGCCCCGATGGCCGTACCGGCGTCGAAGGAGATGTTCCACAGCGCGCTGGCCGTCGTCGTCCCACCCTCGCCGGCACGGGCGAACGCCGCCAGCAGGGTCAGGTTCTGCGTCGCACCGTAGCCGGCCCCGAAGACGGCCGCCCCGGCCAGCACCCACGCCGGCCCGGCCCACAGCCCGAGGGCGGTGAGCGCCATCCCGAGGGCGGCTACGACCAGGGCGAGTGGCAGCAGCAGCCGGCTCCCCAGCCGGTCGGCGAGCATGCCGGCGCGCCAGCGGGTGACGGCGCCGGTCAGCCCGAAGAGGAGCAGGGCCACGGTGGCCAGCACGCCGTCCGGTCGCTCGATGGGCAGGAAGGTGACCAGCCCGCCACCAGCCAGCGTCACGACGAACAGCACCAGGGACGGCGCCAGCGCGGCGAGCACCGCCGCCCGCCGTGTCCCCGTGGCGGCCGCCCTCGGCTGCTCGGCGGTCGACCGCACCAGCATCGGAACCAGGAAGGCCCCCAGGATCGGCGAGGCCGCCAGCCAGGACAGCCAGCCGACGTGGCCGTCGAGCACGAGAGCCACGCCGGCGGGGACGGCGATGAGATTGGGGACGGCGATCGCCAGCCCGTAGAGGCCGATCGACTCACCGCGCCGCTCCGGCGGGGCCACCTGCGCGGCCAGCGTGGCGCCGAGCACGGTCAGGACGGCGAACCCGGCGCCCCGGACCGCCGACAGGCCGCTGATCCAGCCGAGGCCGTCGCCGAGCACGTAGAACGGCGAGGGCAGCCCCATCGCGACCAGGCCGGCCACCAGGACCGGGCCGACGCCGAAGCGGGCCGTGAGCGCGGGGACCATGAGCTGCACGGCGATCGTGACGACGAGGAACACGGCGGTCACCACGCCTGCGGTGCTCTCCACCGCTCCCCCGGCCACCGCGTACACCGGCAGCGAGGCCAGGGTCAGGCAGTAGCTGGCGAAGCCGAGCACGGTGACCCCGATCAGGGCCAGCATGCCCCGCGATCGCCAGAGGGACATCCGTTCGTCGAGAATTCCTGCACTCACCCACCGAGCATGACGACCCGTGCCCGGGCGGCCGCGACCGGGTAGGCAGGAACGATGCCGCTGCTCACCGTGGGTCACGGCCCGCAGGACCGCGCGGCCCTCGGCGCCCGGCTCACCGCCGCGGGTGTCGAACTGCTCGTGGACGTCCGTCGCTTCCCCGGCAGCCGGAACAACCCCGACGTGGCGCGGGAGTCCCTCGAACGGTGGCTGCCGGCACTGGGCGTCGACTACCGCTGGGAGGAGCGACTCGGTGGTCGCCGCCGGTTGCCGTCGGACGAGCCGGTCGAGGACGGCTGGTGGACCGTCGCGCAGTTCGCCGCCTACGCCGCCCACACCCGGACGCCGGAGTTCGCGGCCGCCCTCGACGAGGTGCTCGCGAAGAGCGGGACACGGGTCGTCGCGGTGATGTGCAGCGAGAGCGTGTGGTGGCGTTGCCACCGACGACTGATCGCCGACGTCGCCGTCCTCACCCGCGGGGTGCCGGTCACCCACCTGATGCCCGACCGGCGCCTGACGCCGCACCGCCCCTCCGAGGGTGCCGTCCTCAGCGCGCACGGCACCCTCTCCTGGCCCGCCCACTGATGGCCTCGTCCCGGCCCCGCCCTGAGCCTGCGAAGGGCGGGGAGGACGACGTCCTTACGCCATGTGGGGGTAGCGGTGGTCGGTCGCCGGGACGAACGTCTCCTTGACCGACCGGGTACTCGTCCAGCGCTGCAGGTTCTGCGGTGCGCCGGCCTTGTCGTTGGTCCCGGAGGCACGCCCGCCACCGAAGGGCTGCTGGCCGACGACGGCGCCGGTCGGCTTGTCGTTGATGTAGAAGTTGCCGGCCGCGTTGCGGAGGAACTTCTGGGCGTGGGCGATCGCGGCGCGGTCCTGGGCGATGATCGATCCGGTCAGCGCGTAGGGCGCCACCGACTCCATCTGGGTGAGCACCGCGTCGTAGTCGGCGTCGTCGTAGACGTGCACCGCGAGGATGGGCCCGAAGTACTCGGTGGTGAAGACCTCGTGGCCGGGGTCGGTGCCCTCGATGATCGTGGGCCGGACGAAGAACCCCTCGCTGTCGTCGGCCGTCCCGCCGACGACGACGGTCAGCGCGTCGTCGTCCTTCGCCCGGTCCAGGACGCCGGACAGCTTCGAGAAGGACTTGCGGTCGATCACCGCGCCCATGAAGTTCGAGAAATCGGTGACGTCGCCCATCGACAGCGACTCGGTCGTGGCCACCAGGTCGTCGCGCAGCCGGGACCAGACGCTGCGCGGGACGTAGGCGCGCGAGGCCGCGGAGCACTTCTGCCCCTGGAACTCGAACGCCCCGCGGACGAGCGCCGTCCGGAGGACGTCGACGTCGGCGGAGGCGTGCGCGACGACGAAGTCCTTGCCGCCGGTCTCCCCCACGATGCGCGGGTAGCCGCGGTAGGAGGCGATGTTCTCCCCCACCGTCCGCCACAGGTGCTGGAACACCGCCGTCGATCCGGTGAAGTGGATGCCGGCCAGGTCGCGGTCGGCGAGGGCAACCTCCGACACCGGGATCCCGTCGCCGCTCACCAGGTTGATCACACCGGGCGGGAGGCCGGCGGCTTCCAGCAGGCGCATGGTGAAGTGCGCTGCGAACTGCTGGGTGGGCGAGGGCTTCCAGACGACGGTGTTGCCCATCAGGGCCGGTGCCGTGGGGAGGTTGCCGGCGATCGCGGTGAAGTTGAACGGCGTGATCGCGTAGATGAAACCCTCGAGCGGCCGGTGGTCCACCCGGTTCCACACGCCGGGCGAGGACTCCGGCTGCTCGGCCATGATCTGCCGGGCGAAGTGCACGTTGAAGCGCCAGAAGTCGATCAGCTCGCAGGCCGCGTCGATCTCGGCCTGGTAGGCGGTCTTGCTCTGACCGAGCATCGTCGCGGCGTTGAGCGTGTGCCGCCACGGTCCCGCGAGCAGGTCCGCGGCCTTGAGGAACACCGCGGCGCGGTCGTCGAAGGAGAGCTCCTGCCAGGCCGGTGCGGCCTCCTTCGCGCAGCGGACGGCGTCCTCGGCATCGGCGTGCGTGGCCTGCGCCGACGCCCCGAGGACGGCGGCGTGCCGGTGCGGCTGGACGACCTCGAACTTCTCGCCGGCGGCCATCCGCTGCCGGCCGCCGATCGTGCTGGTCAGCTCGATCGGCTCGGCGGCGAGCTCGGTCAGGCGGGCCTGCAGCGCGGCGCGCTCGGCCGAGCCGGGGGCGTAGGTCAGGACCGGCTCGTTGCGCGGGGCCGGGACACGGGTGACGGCGTCCATTTCCGGGACCTCTTTCGCTTCAGGACTTGGTGGCGAGGGAACGGAGGAAGAAGCCGACGTTGGCCGGGCGCTCCGCCAGCCGGCGCATGAAGTACGCGTACCAGTCCACGCCGTACGGGACGTAGGCGCGCACGCGCGTCCCGGCGGCGGCGAGCCGGCGCTGCTCCTCGGGGCGGATGCCGTAGAGCATCTGCACCTCCCAGGAGTCGGCGGCCCGCGAGTGCTGGGCGGCCAGCTCGTGCGCCCGCTGCACCATGGCCGGGTCGTGCGAACCGACCATCGGGTACCCCGGGCCGGCCATCAGGATCTCCAGGCACCGGGCGTAGGCGGCGTCGACGTCCTTCTTCTTCTGGTGCGCGACGGTCGCCGGCTCGTTGTAGGCGCCCTTCACCAGCCGCACCCGGGAGCCGGTGACCGCGAGGGCCTTGGCGTCGTCCTCGGTGCGGAAGAGCATGGCCTGCAGCACGGCTCCGGTGCCGGGGTGTTCCTTGCGCAGCTCCGCGAGGGCGGCCAGCGTGGAGTCCACGGTGCGGTGGTCCTCCATGTCCAGGGTGACGGTCGTACCGATCGCGGTCGCCGCCTCGGCCACGGGGCGGACCAGCTCGAGGGCGAGGTCGTGCCCGTCGGGCAGCGCCTGACCGAAGGCGGACAGCTTCACCGACACCTCGGCACCGGCGCCCAGGCCGAGGGCCGCCAGGCCGTCGAGGGCCGCCAGGTAGGCGTCACGGGAGTGCTCGGCCTCGGCGCGGGTGGTGATGTCCTCGCCCAGATGGTCGAGGGTCACGTGGATGCCGTCGGCGTCCAGCGTCCGGACGACGGCCAGCGCCTCGTCCAGGGTCTCCCCCGCGACGAACCGGTCGACCACCCGGCGGGTCGCGGGGTTGCCCGTGACCGCCCGGCGCAACCCGGGTCGGCGGGATGCGGCCAGGAGGGCCTTCTGCAGGACCACGGGACCTCCAGCACAGGGGACGGCGGACACCCAGAACGCTAGGCACCGCCACCCTTCAGAGCCAGCGACAGATGTCCAGAACCCGTCCCTGTGCTCTCATACAGCTGTATGAGGAACGGCCATGGTGGCCACACAGGCCGCAGGGTGGGGGAAGGGGTGGGATGCGGGACGACCTGCAGGAGCTCGTCGACGAGGTCTCGCGGCTGCTGGCCGCCCCGGCCACGCTCGAGGACGCCGACTTCACCCTGCTGGCCTTCTGCGCGCACGACGACAGCGCCGAGGGGGCGATGGACGCCGTCCGCACGCGCTCGATCCTCACCCGCGGCTCGCCGGCGCCCACCCGTGCCTGGTTCGAGGAGTTCGGCATCGCTTCCGCCGAGGGGCCGCTGCGCACGCCGGCCGACGCGGCTGCCGGCATCCTCACCCGCCTGGTCATCCCCGTCCGGCACGCCGGCCGTACCCGTGGCTACCTCTGGCTGCTGGACGGTGGCCGGATCGACCCGCGGGACACCGAGGACGTCGCGCTCGCCGCTGCGGTGGACCTCGCCGCCGACGCCGGACGACTGCTCGCCGAGCGCGCCTCTTCCGACGACGACCTCGGGCGGCCGCTGTCCACGGCACTCACCAGCGGCCCGGCTGCCGAGGCGGAGGCGGTCCGGGTGCTCGCCGCGGCCATCGGGGACCAACTCCCTCTCGTGCTCGTCGCGCTCGTGCCCGGACCCGACGGGCTGCCCGACCGCTGGCGGCGGCCGGGGGCGGGCGCGGTTGCGACGGTGCTGCCCGACGACCCGGCCGGCCCGGTCGCGGCCGTGCTCGTGCCGCTCGCGGGCACGGCGGACCTCCGTCCGGCCGGGGCACTCGCGGCCGCGTCGCTCGCAGACCTCCCCGCCGGGAGCACCGCCGGGGTGTCGGAGGTGCGCCGCGGCGTCGGCGATGTGCGAGGGCAGTGGACACAGGCCCGGGCGGCGGCGCGCGTCGCCGGCGCGGTGCCGCACTTCTCCCCCGTCGCGCACTGGGCGGAGCTGGGAGCGTGGCGGCCGGTCACCGAGCTGGCCGGTCCGGATCCCGTCGTCGTCCCGCTGCTGGCCGACCGCGTGCTCACCGAGACCGCCGCGGTGTTCCTCGACTGCGCCGGCAGCGCCTCCCGGGCCGCGGCGGCGCTGCAGATCCACCGGCAGACGCTGTACTACCGGCTCTCCCGCATCGAGGCCGTCACCGGCCTGGACCTGGCCGACGGAGGCGCCCGGCTGCTGCTGCACACCTCGCTCCGGGCTGCCCTGCTCGGTCCCTGACCAGCCCCCTGACCAGCCTTCCTGGCCAGCCTTCCTGACCAGCACGGCATCCACGGCGGCCGGTCACCTACGCTCGCCCGGATGGCTGCGGCAGGCACGGAGGCGCCCACCGACGGGAACGACGACGTCCTGCGCAGACTGCGCACCGGCACGGCCGACGAACACGAGGACGTCGAGCGCACCCTCGACCTGCTCAGCCCAGGGCTGGGGCGGGCCCGGCTCGTCGAGGTCCTCGGTCGCATGCACGGCTTCTGGGTCGCCGCGGAGGCCGGTCTGGACGTCTGGGCGGCGGGCACCCCGGCCCACGCCGACGAGGTCGCATGGCCGCGCCGCCGGCGGGCCGCGCTCTTCGCCGCCGACCTCCACGCCCTCGGCGCGAGCGTGACGGCGGCCCTGCCGCAGCTGCCCCCGGTGGCCGACACCGATCACGCCCTGGGCCGGCTCTACGTGCTGGAGGGCTCCACGCTCGGGGGCACCTTCATCGACCGGCACCTGGCCTCGCTGCCGCATCTGTCGGACGTCCGCATCCGGGCCTTCTCCCCGTACGGCCCGGAGACCGGGTCGATGTGGGAGGCCTTCCGGCGGGTGACCCGCGACCGCGTGGCCGCCGGGGGGAACGCCGACGTGATACTCGATTCGGCGCGGACCACCTTCCGGGAGCTCGCCACATGGTGCCGCCCGCTTGCTCCCGCGAGGGCGTGACCGACGGGCCGCGGAACCGCTGGCTCACTCCATGTCGGGAGCAGTGAACCGAGGGGTCAGCCCGTCGTCCACGGGGCCGCCCTCCCCGGGCAGCGGAGCCTCGTCCTCGGCCGCGCGCACCTGTTGCAGCGACTCCTCCACCGGGGTCTCCTCGAGGTTGCGCGCGTCCCGCTCCAGAGCCGCGAGCAGTCGCTCCTCGTCGGGATCGAGGTCACCGGGGCCCAGATGACCACCCGGCTCACCCGCGTCGGAGCCCGACGCCATGCCGCTCGCCGGGTCGTCGCCCTGTGGTCCGGCCATGCTCATCGCGGCCTCCTCGCGTGCAGCGCTCATCGGGGGAAATTTGGCTCCAGCCGGGGCACGATCTGCATCTCGGGAACGAAGCTCGAGGGGTGCAGCAGCAGCAGCGTGCGGACCATCTCCGCGACCGCCGACGGCGGCATCATCAGGTGGGCCGGGATGCCCCACTGCTCCATCATCGGAGTGTCCATCGCGGCCGGGATGACTGCCTGCACGCGGCAGGGGAACGGCCGCTCGGAGCCGTCGGGCTGCCGGACCGCCTTCTCCCGGAGCTCCCGCTGGATGCACTTCGTGGCGTTCAGGAAGCCGGCCTTGGACCCGTTGTAGGCGATCGCGCCGCTGCCGGAGGTGATCGCCGACAGCGACACGATGTGCACGACGTCGGCCGTGCGGCCCTCGGGCAGGTGCTGCACCCGCTTCATGAATTCGCTGGTGAGGAAGACCGGCCCCTCGCAGTTGACCGCCTGCACCTGGCGGTAGTCGGCGAGGTCGATGTCGGTGATGTAGCCCGGCCGGTCGATGCCCGCGACGTTGACGAGGACGTCGAACGCGTCCCCGTGCCGGTCGAAGAGGTCCGCGATGACCGCACGCCGGTTCGCGTCGTCGGTCACGTCGAGGGCGACGACCTCCGCCGAACCGCCCGCCTCCGCGACTCGGGCGCGCGTCTCCTCGCTACCCGCTGCGTCGATGTCGGCGATCACCACGTGCGCCCCTGCCTCGGCCAGCGCCACGGCGGTGGCCCGGCCCAGCCCGCTGGCCCCACCCGTGACCAGCCCGACCCGGCCCTTCAGGGCACCGGTGTCCTCCATCGACCCCTCCATCCACGTTCGGTTGCCTCACCGACAGCCTCTCCGAAGCGGCGCCCGGGCGCAGGTCGACACGGACGATCAGTCGAGGCCTGCGTGACTCTCCACCGTGGCTCCACGGAGCCGCTGCGCCGGGGTGGGCCAGACGTCGGCCAGCGTGACGGTGTGCAGGCCGCGTTCGGCGATCAGCGCCAGCAGATCGCCGTAGAGCGTCGTCACCGTCGCGTGGTTGGCGTGTCCGACGACGATGCGCTGCGCCGTGAACCACTCCCGGGCGGCGGTCATGAGCGCTGCGGCGGTGCCGACGCGGGAGTCCCCCAGCGTGCCGTTCCACATCACGACGGTCGGGTGCCCGTGGTCGGCGGCGATCCGGTCGATCCGCTCGTTGCGGGCGCCGAACGGCGGCCGGAAGAACGGGCTGTCCCGCACGCCGAGGACCGAGCGCAGGAAGTCGCGGTTGCGCCCGATCTCCTCGGCGACCTGGCGATCGCTCAAGGTCGTCAGGTCGGCGTGGGACCATGTGTGGTTGCCCAGCGCCACCTGACCGGACTCGATCAGTGGCCGGAGCGTCCTCGCGTTGTCCTTCCACGAGCGGTAGCAGCCGTTCGGGAAGAAGGTCAGCCGCGTCCCGGTATCGACGGCGAAAGCGGTGTACGCCGCGACGACCTCGGTGCTCGTCCCGTCGTCGATGGTGAGGGCGAGCGAGGACCCGTTGCCGGGCAGCCCCTGCACCACCCGGGAGGGTGGCAGAGCAGGGCCGGGCACCGCGACGGCCTCGGTGCTCCCCGATGAGACGGCCAGCGGGGCCGGATCGCCGTCGGTCAGGCCCGTCGCGCCCCGGCCCACGGCCGCACCGGCCAGACCGGCCGCGAGGGCGAGCAGGAACCCGCGTCGCTCCATGGCGCGGACGGTAGGCACGTCGGGTGGCGGCCTCCGGCAGGCGCGCGACCGACGCGCCGCACCACTTCGCCACGCATGCGGACGGACGAGCTGCGTAGCCGCTGACGGCGCCTACGGGTCAGACCGCGGGCACCAGCCCCGCGTCCTCGATCATGCGGGCCTGCTCGCGGCACCACGGGGACCACGCGTCGCCCTCGGTCTCCTGCCGCCGGCGGAAGGCCGCCCAGTCCAGCAGCTCCCACTCCTCCACCTCGGTGGCGTCGGGCGCCGGTGAGCCGGTGAACCGGCCCAGGTAGACGGGGCAGATCTCGTTCTCGACGACGCCGCGGAACTCCGCCCGGTAGCGGTAGCCGGGCAGGGCCGGCCGGACGTCGGCGATGCCCAGGCCGAGCTCGAACTGCGCCCGCCGGGCGATGGCGTCGGCGTCCTGCTCACCCGGACCGGGGTGCCCGCAGACGGTGTTGGTCCACATGCCCGGGAAGGTCGCCTTGTCGACCGCCCGCCGCGTGATCAGCAGCCGGCCGGTGTCGTCGAAGAGGTAGGCGGAGAAGGCCCGGTGCAACGGGGTCTCGCCATGGTGCACCAGCGGCTTGGGCATGGCGCCGATGGCTTGTCCGTCGTCGTCCACCAGGACGATCAGCTCCATGTCTTCATTGTCGCCCTTGGGGCGACACCGCGGCCACGTGCCGTGCCCCTGCTGCGCTGAGCGCCCTCCCGTCCCCCGTCGGGGGAGCCTCCGGCCCCCCACTCCGCGGGACCCGCTCCGCGGGGTGGCGCCCGTCGTTCCTCGGGGACCCCTCCGGGGCCCCGCTCGTCGCGACACTTGCCCAAGGCACCATCTCGGGCGTGGAGAACTTCCGCCGCGACGGCCTGACCTTCGACGTCCTCGACGCCGGCCCCTCCGACGGCGAGCCCGTCGTCCTGCTGCACGGCTTTCCGCAGGACTCGACCGCCTGGAACCGGGTGGCCCCCGCGCTGCATCAGCACGGGCTGCGCACCCTCGCGCCGGATCAGCGGGGGTACTGCACCATGGCCCGGCCGCGCGGGCGGTCGCGCTACCGGCTCCGGGAGACGACGGATGACGTCCTGGCCATGCTCGACGCCGCGGGACTGAAGAGCGCGCACGTCGTCGGCCACGACTGGGGCGGGCTCGTGGGGTGGGCGCTGGGCGCGTGGCACCCGGATCGGGTCCGCACGCTGAGCGTGCTCTCGGTGCCCCACCCGGCGGCGATGGCGAAGGCGATGGTCACCAGCGACCAGGCGCTGCGCTCGTACTACGTCGGGGTGTTCCAGATCCCCGTGCTGCCCGAGCGGCTGCTGCTGGCCGGCAGGGGCGCCGCGCTGCGCTGGGTGCTCAGCCGCGCGGGCCTGCCCGACGACGCGGTCGACCGCTACGTGGCCCGCATGCGCGAGCCGGGCGCCCTGACGGCTGCACTGGGCTGGTACCGGGCGCTCCCCTGGAACGGACAGGACCCCGTGGGCAGGATCCGGGTGCCCACGTTGCACGTGTGGAGTACGGGCGACGCGTTCCTCGGTCGCGCCGGGATCGAGGCGACCGAGCAGTACGTCGACGCGCCCTACCGGCTCGAGGTGCTGGACGACGTGCCGCACTGGATCCCCGAGCTCGCCCCCGACCGGGTCGCCGAACTCGTCGCCGCCCACGTGCGCTCCGCCTGAGCCGGCGAGCCGTCCACCTGCACCGACGCGGCTGACGTCGCCGGGCTGGCGGCGCGGGAGCCGGACGGCGTTGTCAGACTGCACGGCATGACGGCGACGGCGACCCCGCTCCCCCGGGCCGAACGGCTCGACCGGCTGCCCTTCACCCGCGAGCACGGCCGCCTGGTGGTCGGTTCCGGGCTCGGCTGGGCGCTCGACGCCATGGACGTCGGGCTCATCTCCTTCGTCATGGCCGCGCTCGCCGTCCAGTGGCAGCTCTCCCCCACCGAGCTGTCCTGGATCGGCTCCATCGGGTTCGCCGGGATGGCGCTCGGGGCCACCCTCGGCGGCCTGCTGGCCGACCGGTTCGGACGACGCCAGGTCTTCGCGATCACCTTGCTGATCTTCGGGCTGGCGACCGGCGCCGCGGCCCTGTCCTGGTCGGTCGGGGCGCTGCTGGTGTTCCGCTTCCTCATCGGCCTCGGTCTGGGCGCCGAGCTCCCGGTGGCCTCCACCCTGGTCAGCGAGTTCGCACCCGCGCGGGTGCGGGGCCGGGTGGTCGTGCTGCTCGAGGCGTTCTGGGCGGTCGGCTGGACGCTGTCGGCGCTGATCGGCTACTTCGTCGTCCCCCGCAGCGACGCGGGCTGGCGGTGGGCGCTGGCCATCGGCGCCCTGCCCGCGCTCTACGCCGTCGTCGTGCGCCGCGGGCTGCCGGAGTCGGTGCGGTTCCTGGAACTGCGGGGACGGGTGGACGAGGCGGAAGCCGCCGTCCGCCGCTTCGAACGGGCAGCGGGCGTCGCGCCGGTCGAGTCACCCCCGGTCGAGCCAACCGCGCCCCCCGGCCCCCGCGCGCTGTGGGCGGCCGGTACCCGCGTGCGGACGGCGGCCCTCTGGGTCGTCTGGTTCAGCATCAACTTCGCCTACTACGGCGCCTTCATCTGGCTGCCGACGCTGCTGGTGGCCAACGGGTTCTCACTCGTCCGGTCGTTCGGCTACACCCTGGTCATCACGCTGGCCCAGCTCCCGGGGTACGCGGTGGCCGCGTTCCTGATCGAGAAGTGGGGACGGCGCGCGACGCTGGCGACGTTCCTCGCGGGCTCCGCCCTGGGGGCCGGTCTGTTCGCGGCCGCCGACGGCGAGACCGCCGTCCCTCACCGGCATGGTGCTGTCGTTCTTCAACCTCGGCGCCTGGGGCGCCCTGTACGCGGTGACGCCGGAGGTCTACCCGACCGTTCTCCGCGCGACCGGGGCCGGCGCCGCGGCGGGCTTCGGGCGACTGGCCTCGATCGCCGCGCCGCTCTGCGTGCCGCCGCTGCTGGACGCCGGCGGAACGGGGCTGGTCTTCGCCACGTTCGCGGCCTTCTTCGTCGTCGGCGGGCTGGCCACGTGGTGGCTGCCCGAGCGCCGCGGTCAGGCCCTCGAGGACGCCATCGCCGCACCCCTCGCGGCCGGGGCGCGCTCCGCCTGAGCCGTCGCGGGCCGGGCGGGTTGCTGCCCAGCGGACCGGGTAGCGGCAGAGCATGGCTGAGCTCTCCCGCGACCACCTCCAGGGGATGACCGTCGCCGTCACCGGCGCGAGCGGGAACGTGGGCACCGCGCTGCTGCGCCGGCTGACCGCGCCGACGGCCGGAGTCGCCGAGGTCCGCGGCCTGGCACGCCGTCAGCCGCCGGACGTGGCGCCCTGGTCGAAGGTGCGCTGGCACCTCGCCGACCTCGGCGAGGCCGCCAGCGAGGAGGTGCTCGCCGAGTTCCTGGACGGCGTCGACGCCGTCGTCCACCTGGCGTGGGCGCTGCAGCCGGGCCGGCGCCCGGACGACCTCAGGCGGGTCAACGTCGAGGGCACCCGGAGGGTCGCCCGCGCGGTCGCCGCAGCGGGGGTCGGCCAGTTCGTGCACCTGTCCTCGATCGGCGCCTACGCCGCCGGCGCGGTCGGGCAGAAGGTCACCGAGGACTGGCCGACGACCGGTATCCCGAGCGCCCAGTACAGCCGGGACAAGTCCGAGGCGGAGCGCGTCGTCCGGGAGGTGATGGCGCGCCACCCGGACACGACGCTCACCGTCGTCCGCCCGACGCTGGTCCTGCAGCCGGAGGCGAGCAGCGAGATCGGGCGCTACTTCCTCGGGCCCTGGCTGTTCGGCGCAGCCCGGCTGCTGCCCGACAGGGTGGCCCGCCTGCTGCCGTTGCCGCTGCCGACGGTGGCTGTCTCCTTCGTCCACGCCGACGACGTCGCCGACGCCCTGGAGCGGATGCTGGACCGCCGAGCCCCCGGCCCGTTCAACCTGGCCGCGGAGCCGCTGCTGGACTCGAGCGCCATCGCGCAGGCGCTGGGCACGGTGCGGGTGCCGGTTCCGGCGCTGGCCCTGCGCACGGTGCTGCACGCCGCGTTCGCAGCGCACGTGGTGCCCACGGAGCCGGGGTGGCTCGACATCGGCACGAAGGTGCCCGCCCTGGACACCTCCCGCGCCCGCAGGATGCTCGACTGGGCACCGTTCCACCGCAGTGACGAGGTGCTGGCTCAGTTCGTCGCCGCCCTGGGGACGGGCGAGGGCGCACCGGGGCCCCTCCTCCGCCCGGCGGGCGGCCGGTCGCTGGACCCGGCCGGTGAGCCCGCCAACGCACCCGGCCCCCGCGCGAACTGAGCGATCAGTCCGCGGCGCTGCCGAGGAGCGTCCGGGTCATGGCGTTGCGGGTGTCGAGCAACTCCTCGAGAGCGGTCTCCAGGTCGGCGGCGGACACCGCGAGGTCCTCGTCCCCGGTGGTGCGGGCCGACGCCACCAGCGCGGCCCGACGCAGCAGCTCCTTGAGGAACGAAGCGGTCACCCCCTCGGTGCGCGCGAGGACGTCGTCGAGGCCGGACACGTCCACCGTCAGCGAGCCGCGGTAGAGCTCGAAGAGGGCACGCCGGGCCGACAGGTCGGGCAACTGGAGTCCCACGGCCTGGTCGACGCGGCCGGGGCGGGCGGCGAGCGCCGGTTCCAGGAGGTCGGCCCGGTTGGTGGTCAGGACGAAGACGACGTCGGCGTCCTCGGCGAGGCCGTCCATCTCGTTCAACAGCTGGAACAGCAGCGGGTGCTGGCCCGGGTGCATGCCGCGGTCCTCGGCGATGAGGTCGACGTCCTCGACGATCACCATCGCCGGCTGCAGGGCCCGTGCCACCGAGCAGGCCTCGGCGATCAGGTGCAGCGGGTTACCGGTGAGCTGGATGACCGTGGTGTCGACCAGGCTGCTCATGAGGTACCGCACCGTGTGGGTCTTCCCGACGCCGGGCGGGCCGTAGAGCAGCAGCCCCCGCTTGAGGTGCTGTCCGGCGGCGAGCAGCCGTTCCTTGTGCCGGGCGACCTCGACGACCTGGCGCTGCACCTCGGCGAGGGTGTCGGCTGCCAGGATCAGCTGTCCGGCCGCGAGCCGCGGGCGCCGGTGGAACTGCAGCAGCGTCTGGCCGTGGCCGAAGATCTCCTGCCCGAAGGAGAGCACCTGGCCACGGAAGACGTTGCGCGCCCGCGCCGCGTCGCGGATGCCGGCCGCCGCATGGGAGGGCATGCCGGGATCACTGCTGACGATCTGCACCGACACCTGGGGGTTGCCGGACTCCGGTTCGGGGCCGCGGAGCAGGACGGCGGTCCGGACGTCGCCCTCGGTCACCAGGTAGATGCCGCAGCGCACGCAGGGGCGGACCTCGCCGTCCGGCCCGCACGCCAGGTTCACCCGCGCCGCGGTGCCCGGCCGGGGTCCGTACGGATCGGCCTGGCGGTTCCCGTCGGCGAGCACCTCGGCCAGGCCGAACCGGCGGTGCTGGTAGCCGACGACGCCGACGAGTTCGGCGGTGCGGCCGGGACCGGTCAGCCAGGCGTCCAGGCCGGCCTGCACGTTGACGTGCTCGTAGCCGGGCCGGCTCTCCTCGACGACCTCCAGGTCACCGCCGGACCCGAGGTGCTCACCCACGATCCGGGCGAGGGCGGGCCGTTCCTCGGCTCGTGCCGCACCGATGACCGCGCGGAGCCCGCGGCGCACGAGCCGGCCGACGTCGGCGAGCTCGGGTCTGAGGTCACCGTCGGCCGGTGGCCGGGAAGCGTCGAAGTCAGTCGAAGCTCCGAGCTGTGTGCCGGGCCGGCCACTACGTCCTCCCGATCTGCTGGGGAGGCGGACAGTAGCGGAACCGTCGGGGATCTCGCGGAGCTTTCTCAGGTGCGAGCTTTCTCAGGTGCGGGTGGTCCAGGCGGCGACGCTGCGCCCGGTCGGCGCGAACACGTCGGCAGCGCGCTCCGGGCGCAGCGCGATGAAGAGCCCCTCGGCCTCGGCGAGCGTGGTGGACGGGTCGTCCTCGGCCACCAGGCGGGCGGTCGCCGTCGTGCGCCGCCCGTCCGTGGTTCCCATCTCGGCCGTGGCCATCAGCGGCACGCCCAGCGGCACCGGCCGCCGGTAGGTGACCGTCAGCGTCGCCGTCAGCCCGCCCCGGCCGGCGGCCCGCACCGCCCGGGCCAGCACGTGATCGAGCAGGGTGGCGACGACCCCGCCGTGGACCAGGCCGGGCGGTCCCTCGTGCGTCTTCCCGACGGTCACCCGGCCCCTTGCGCGACCGTCGGAGGAATCCGTGGCCACGATCGGCGGGGCCACCGGATTGCCCGGTCCGTAGACGGGGCTGTACCAGCGCTCGCCGATCTCGGGGTCGTCGACGGTGGCGATGTCGTGCAGCCCGCGACTGTCCGCCCGGAGGCGGGCGGCGAGCTCCCGCGCGGACTCGGTCACGGCGGCCAGCTCGTCGAGCGGGACCTCCGTGCGGACGGCGGCATCGACCAGGTCCCGCAGCGCGGCGCCGAGCGCGCCGACGGCCTCCCGGCGGACGGCGCGCTCGTCCGGGCTCAGCGGTCCTCCTGCAGGGACCCGCCGCGAGCTTGCGAGTGGTGGGGGGCAGGAGGGCCCTGTCCCATGCCGGCCTCGCGCAGCAGCGCGCCACCGATGATCACCCGCTGCACCTCACTGGTGCCCTCGTAGAGGCGGAACAGCCGGGCGTCCCGGTAGAAGCGCTCCACCGGCGTCGTCCGCAGGTACCCCATGCCGCCGTGGATCTGGACCGCGGAGTCCGTGGCGCGCGCGACCATCTCAGTGCAGAACAGCTTGGCCGAGGAGGGGCCGACGGAGGTGTCCTCACCGCTGTCGTAACGGGCGGCGACCTCGCGCACCATGCTCCGGCCGGCCAGCAGCTCGGCGTGCATGTCGGCCAGCATCGCCTGCACCAGCTGGAAGCGGCCGATCGGCGCACCGCCCTGCTTGGCCGTGGCCGCGTAGGCGACCGACTCGTCGAGGACCCGCTGCGCCATTCCCACGCAGAGCGCCGCGATGTGCAGCCGTCCGCGGGAGAGAACGGTGAGCGCCTTCGAGTACCCGCGGCCCTCCTCGCCGATCAGCGCGTCGCCCGGCACGCGGACGTCGTCGAGGAAGACCTCGGCGGTCCAAGCGCCCGCCTGGCCCATCTTCTTGTCCCTCGGGCCCACGGTGACGCCGGGGGTGGCGGTCTCGACGACGAAGCTGGAGATGCCGCGGCCACCGCGCTCGTCGGGGTTGCTGCGGGCGAAGACGACGAGCAAGTCGGCGAGTGGAGCGTTCGTGATGTATCGCTTGCTGCCGTTGAGGACCCACTCGTCGCCGTCGCGGCGGGCCGTGGTCCGCAACCCGGCCGGGTCGGAGCCGGCCTCGGCCTCGGTGAGCGCGAACGAGCCGATCAACTCGCCGGCGGCCATGCGGGGAAGGTAGGCCTTCTTCTGTTCGTCGCTGCCGAACTTGGCGATCACCTGGCCGGAGATGCCGTTGTTCGTGCCGAAGAGGGAACGGAAGGCGGGCGTCGTGTACCCGAACTCCATCGCGAGCGCGACGTCCTCGCTCATGGTCACGCCCAGTCCGCCGTACTCCTCGGGGAGCGCGTAGCCGAACAGCCCCATGTCCGCGGCCCGGGCCCGCAGGTCGTCGGGGATGCGGTCCTCGTCCTCGATCTGTTCCTCGCGGGGGACGACGGACTCACGGACCAGCTGGCGCACGGCGTCCCGGATCTGGCGGAAGTCTTCAGCGTCCACGCGGCCATGGTGACGCGTCCGGTGCCGCGGGGCGCTGCCGGGGCCCGCCGACGCCGGCTGCAGCGCGTTCGGAACGTCGCGCAGCCGATGTGTTGCTCTACGTTGTGAAGACGCCGGAGGTCGACCTAAGGTCGGGCGTCGCCGAGTCGCTGGAGGCGCGGCGGCCGACGTCACCGAGTCGCTGGAGGCGCGATGCCCCAGTTCAACGCCGCTCTCGTCCCCGCGCCCGACCAGGTGGTGGTCCGGCTCGTCGGCGACACGGACCTGTCCACCGCGCCACAGGTCACCGACGTCCTCACCCGGGCGGCGGAACTGAACACGCGGCAGATCGTCGTCGACGTCGCCCGTGCCCACTTCTGGGACTGCTCGGGGCTGCACGCACTGGCCGGCTTCACGCGGGAGCTGTCCGCAGCCGGCCGCGCCTGCCGCATCGTCGGCGCGCTGCCGGCGACCCGGCGCCTGATCGGCATGGCCAACCTCGCCGGGCGACTGCAGCTCGACGGCGTCCCGGCGGCCGCCGCCGATCCGGCGGCCACTCGCGGGACACACCCAGCCGGGGCGCCGGCCCCTCGCGCGGCGAGCCGGCGCCCCGCGCCCACGCGCGGCGCGCCGGCGGCCGCTCTGGGGTGCTGACCGTCAGGCCAGCGCGTCCAGGCGGGTCATGTCCTCGTCGGAGAGCGCCAGTCGCGCCGCACCCAGGTTCTCGGCGAGGTGCTCCACTGACTTGGTGCCCGGGATGGGCAGCACGACCGGCGACTTCTGCAGCAGCCAGGCCAGCGCGACCTGGGACGGGGTCGCCCCCAGCTCACGGGCGATGTCGGCGACCGGGCTGTCGGGAGCGGCGAGATCACCGGTGGCGATCGGGAACCACGGGATGAACGCGATGCCCTCGGCGGTGGCGTAGTCCAGGACGTCCTGGCTCTGCCGGTTGGTCAGGTTGTAGAGGTTCTGCACGCTGACCACGTCGACGATCTCGCGGGCGGCCTTCAGCTCCTCGACCGAGACCTCCGAGACGCCGATGTGGCGCACCTTGCCCTGCTCCTGCAGCTCCTTGAAGGCACCCAGCTGGTCGGCCAGCGGCACCTCGCCGTCGATGCGGTGCAGCTGGATGAGGTCGATGCGCTCCAGCCTCAGGGTGCGCAGGGAGAGCTCGACCTGCTGCTTGAGGTAGGCCGGGCGGCCGACCGGGTGCCACTCCCCCGGACCGGTGCGCACCAGACCCGCCTTGGTGCCGATCACCAGCTGCTCCGGGTACGGGTGCAGCGCCTCGGCGATGATCCGCTCGCTGACGACAGGGCCGTAGGAGTCGGCGGTGTCGATGAAGTCCACACCCTGCTCGACCGCGGCGCGGACGACGCGGACGGCGGCGGCGTGATCGGCGGGCTCACCCCAGACGCCGGGGCCGGGCAGCTGCATGGCGCCGTAGCCGAGCCGGTGGACGGGCAGATCGCCGCCGATGGAGAAGGTGTCAGCGGGCGCGACCGTGGTCATGGATTCCCCCAGGAAGTTCGACTCACCCCCGCGGCGGTCGCCGTCGGGGCACTCTTCCCGGCAGCGCGGAACCCCGCGCCCGTCTTCCCGCCCGCCGTCGGATGTGAGCGGCCACACGAGAGTCAGGAGACCCGATGGGCGAGATCGTGGTGCTGCGGCACGGGCAGACGGAGTGGAGCCGCAGCGGACAGCACACGAGCATCACCGACCTCCCGCTCCTGCCCGAGGGCGAGGAACAAGCGCGGAGCCTGCGGACATCGCTGGCCGATCGGTCGTTCGCCGAGGTGTGGGTCAGCCCGCGACAGCGGGCCCGCCGGACCGCGGAGCTCGCCGGCCTGGTGCCGACGGCCGTCGAGCAGGACCTCGTGGAGCTGGACTACGGCGGCTACGAGGGACGGACGACGGTGGAGATCAGCCAAGAGCTCGGCAGGGTGTGGTCGATCTGGGTCGACGGCACGATCCCGGGAGACAGCCCCGGCGAGACCCTCGCGGACGTCGGGAAGCGGGTGGACCGGGTCCTCGCCCGCGCGCGGGAACGCCTGCCGAGCGGTGACGTCCTGCTGCTCGCCCACGGGCACGTGCTCCGCATCCTGACCGCCCGCTGGCTCGGCCTCGAACCCGCCGCCGGAGCGCTGTTCGCCATGCCCGCGGGGGCCTACGGCATCCTCGGGCACGAGCACGCCCGGCCGGTGCTCACCGGCTGGGCGCTCCACTGACCGGCGTCCGCACGACCGGCTGCCAGCGACCTTCGGGCTCCTCGACCGGTGGATCGGGGCGCACCGGCCGGCCGAACAGCCAGCCCTGGCCCATGTCGGCGCCCAGCACGGTCACCTCCTCGGCCAGCCGTTCGGTCTCGATCCCCTCGGCGACCACCACCGCTCCTAGCTTGTGGGCCAGGTCGGTCACCGCCTTGAGGACGGTGCGGGCGCCGTCGTCGGGCAGCTCCTGGACCAGGCGCCTGTCGAGCTTGACCACGTCGGGGCGGACGGCGGCCAGCAGCGACAGGCTCGACCAGCCCGCGCCGACGTCGTCCAGCGCCACCCGCCAGCGCAGCGATCGGTAGTGGTCGAGGATCGAGACGAGGTGGCCGCGGTCGGCGATGGCGTGGGACTCGACGACCTCGAAGACCAGCTGCTCCGGGTCGATGCCGGCGTCGTGGACGACGCGCTCGGTGCTGGCCAGGCAGACCTGCGGCCGGAAGATGGACGCCGGGTTGAAGTTGACGAACAGGTCGTCGTCACCGAGCCACGGCACGGCACCGGCGATCGCGGACTCCCGGCCGATGCGGTCCAGCCGGTGCAGCCAACCCGCCTGCTCGGCCACGAAGAAGAGGTCCCCGCCGCCGACCTCCCGGTCGTCCACGACCCCGCGCAGCAGCGCCTCGTGCGCGACGACGGAGCGGTCGGCGAGGGAGACGATCGGCTGGTAGACCGACCAGAACTCCGCCTCGGCGAGGACCCCGACCTCGACGGTCACGCCGCGGCGAGCCAGCTCCACCGCCAGTGACGGAGCGGTCAGCAGCCGCGCGGTGAGTGCGGCGCCCTCCGCGGGCGGATCGGCGACCACCCGCAGGGCCTCGGTCTCGGCGGCCGTGAGCTCGCGGGCGAGCCGCTGGAAGAGGACGTCGAGCCGTCTGCCTCCGCGGTCGTCGAGGATGTCGACCAGTTGGGGGGACGAGTAGACGGTCATGCCCAGGGCCTTCGCGAGGCGCGCGACGGTCGGCAGCACGTGGCCGATGGAGGTCGCCAGCAGGGCACGGGTAGCCGCCCCCGGCACCTCCCAGTTCTGGCGGCACCCACAGACCCCACCGCAGATGGTTCCCACGTCCGCAGGATGACTCACCGTCCCGGCCCCGGCGGGCAGGCGCGCGGCGTCCGGGACATGCGCCCGTGCCGGTGATCACACGGACGACTCGCGGTGGAGTTGTGGAACGTTCGTATCTTTATTGTCTAAGGTTTCGGCATGTCCGGTTCCGCTACGAGCGACGCCATCCGCCCCAGTCGTGGTGGCCGCCCGCGCGACCCCAGCCGGGACAGCGTCATCCGCGCCGCGATCCTGCGGCTGCTGGGGGACGTGGGCTACGGCGCGTTGACCATGGACGCCGTTGCGTCGGAGGCCGGCGTCGGAAAGGCGACGATCTACCGCCGCTGGCGCACCAAGCAGGACCTGGTCGTCGACACCATCTCCGGGCTCAACCGGGCGCAGGCGGCCCCGCCGACCACCGGCACGCTCGAGGGTGATCTCCGGGCCCTGCTGCGGTCGCTGCTCGCCATCGTCACCGGCCCGGCAGGCGCGGCCACGCTGTCCCTGCTCTCGACCGTGCCGCACGAGCCAGCGCTGGCCGAGGCGTTCCGCGACGGTCCTCTCGCGGAATGGCGGACCGCCTTCGACCAGGTGTGGCAGCAGGCACAGGAGCGGGGAGAGATCCGCCCGGAGGTGTCCGGAACCCTCATCGGCGAGGCCGCGAGCGCTCCGCTCGTGCAGCGCTGGCTGCTCACCGGCGAGCCGGTGGACGAGGCCTACGCCGACCAGATCCTCGACACGATCATCATGCCGCTGATTCGCAGCACCGCCGTCTGATCGAGCCTCTGCCGAGCGCCCGCTCCCGGAACGGGAGGGGCGCTCGTTGCGTTGCGGGGCTACCAGCCCGAGGTGCCCGCGTCGCCCTTGAAGGGCCCGACGACCTCGTCGGTGATCCAACCGCCGTAGAAGCCGCCGGCCTGCGGCCGGACCAGTTCACCGTCGACGGTCGCCCGGTCGACGCGGCCGGGGTAGAAGGCGACAGCGCCGCGCAGCTGCTCGAAGCCGGGGCTCGGGTCCTCGTAGGACCAGCCGACGGCGGGAACACGTCGGCCGTCCACGACGGCGTCCCAGTAGGTCGCCTCGCCCTTCCACTCGCACCACGACCCGCCCCGGGCCTCCTCGAGGACGTCGTCGGCGACGTCCTCGCGCGGCACGTAGTACACCGGCGGGTGGCTGGTCTCGCAGACGCGGACCGCGCGCACGGTGTCCGCGAGGACGCGGCCGCCGAGCTCGACCACGACCCGGCGGGTGCTCACCTGGGCCGACGGCGGCCGCGGGTAGTCCCAGACGGACTCCTGCCCTGGCCCGATCGGATCAGGACGGGCGCGGCGCACGGGGTCAGTCGTTGCGGTGCCGGATCTTCTGGACGACGGCGAAGGTGAGCAGCAGGCCGACCGCGCCGACGGTGGCCATGCCGGCCGGCGTCTGCAGGAAGCGCTGGACCGCGTCCCTGCCCTTGGTCTTGAGCCGCGTCGGGCTGGTCCGGTAGGTCAGCTGGTCCAGCGTGGCGGCCAGCGACTCGCGGGCGGCGTCGATCTCCAGCTGGATCTGTCGTGGGTCGCGAGGCACGGCGACAGCCTGCCAGACGATCCGCCGTCCAGCTCGGCCGGCAACTTCGGGGCACCCTGCCGGGGGTACTCCTAGACTGCGATACCGCGCGGGAGTGGTGTAACGGCAGCCACGCCAGACTTAGGATCTGGTGCCTTCGGGCGTGGGGGTTCGACTCCCCCCTCCCGCACTCGACTGAATCGCCTGGCCGGCCGCCGGATGGAGCACCGGCCTGCTCGGGCCGGCGCGCTGGCCGGGTTCACCTCCATCTACGGCACGCCCTCCTCCACCGCCGCGCGCGGCCGTCATCGCCGGCGTCGGCGCGGCGCTCGTACTGGCCGGCCGGCTCGGCGCCCTCACCCGACCGCGTCCGGGGCGGCCGACCCCACCCACCGACGTGTCGTGCGAATCACATCGCTGTCTTTGCGCAGGTCAGGCCGCTCCGAGGGGAGATCGGACCCGCAGTCGACCGTCCGGCCGCCGTATCGTGGACAAAGGCCGGGCGCGCGACGCCGCCGGACCTAGGCCGCGTCCACCGGAGCACGTCCTCCGGACCCGACCCCCCTCGGAGCCCATGACCACGCCACGCACCGAGAGCACCGACCGGCCCGACGAACCCGGCAAGAAGTTCGACGAACCCGGCAAGAAGGACGACGAGAACAAGCCCTCGGGCGCTCGCCTCAGCGTCGTCCAGCTGAGCGCGGGTGCCCTGGCCGCGGTCTCCTCCGCCGTCGTGGCCTCGTTCTTCGGGGTGGCCGGCACGCTGATCGGCGCGGCGGTCGCCAGCGTGATCAGCACGGTGAGCGCCACGCTGTACAGCCAGTCCCTGCAGAAGACCAACGAGCGGCTGCGTCAGGTGCGCCAGCAGGTCACGCGCCGGACGGCGGTGCAGCCCTCTGACGGCCCGGCCACCGCCGTGCTGCCCGCCCAACTCGACCCGCGCCGCCCACCCCAGCGGCGCGCGCGCATCCGCTGGCCGCGGATCGCCGCCTACGCGGCCGCGGTGTTCGTGCTGGCCATGGGGATCGTCACCGGGATCGAGCTGGTCTCGAAGCAGCCGGTATCCGCGATCGTCGGCGTCACGGAGACATCGCGGCCGACGACGCTCGGCACGCTCACCCACGACGCCTCGACGTCGGACGACGACTCGACCCCGGAACCGGCACCCACCGCGCCGGCGACCCCGACCAGTGAGGCGCCTGCGCCCGACGCCCCGGACACGGAGGGCCCCGGGACCGATGGTGAGGACTCGGCGTCGCCGACCGCGCCCACCACGTCGACCACGCCGACGACGGGCGCGCCAGAGGAGCCGACGGACGTCGAGCCGACCGAGGAGCCCTCCTCCGAGGCGCCGAAGACGTCGCAGGCGCCGAACGACGAGGCCGACCCGACCCCCTGACGGCCGCGCGGACCCGGTCAGGTCCGGACGGCGACCGGCGCCGAACCCCGCCTCCAACTGGTCGGCCGGCATCGCGCGGCACAGGAAGTAGCCCTGGGCGACTCGCAGCCGAGCCGAGATAGTGCGCGAAGTCAACGACGCCCGGAATCATCCCGCCCCCGCGCAGCAGCCGGCTCCCAGCCTGGTTCTCGGCCGCAGCAAGAAGGAAGGCGGGGCAGGACGGCTCGCGGGATCGCCATCGGCAGCGGAACGGGCCCGCCCCGGCGTCGCCGGTTCGGACACGGGTATCGCGCTACTCTGCGGGGTGCGGGGCCGGTGCCTGTGCGACCGGACCGGCGAGCGGCGGGAGTTGCCTCATGGGGTTCACCACGGGCCGATGACCGGATCGCCGTCGTGGTTCCACCGCGCCGGGCGGGTGCCGAGCGCCGTCCTCGACGTCCTGCCCTCCCGCGTGAACCGGCTCTTCCGACGCGGCCGGGCAGCCGGCCTGCGGACGGGGAAGACCGTGCTGGCCGCCATGATCGCGTTCGCGGTGGCCGACGCGTTGAACACCAGCGACTCCCCGGTACTCGCACCGCTGACCGCGCTGCTGGTCGTCCAGCTGAGCATGTACGAGACGTTCACGGCCGGATGGGAGCGCATCGTCAGTGTCGTGTCCGGCGTGCTGGTCGCCTATCTGTTCGCGCTGGTGACGGGGCTGACCTGGTGGAGCCTGGGCCTGGTCGTGGCGATCTCCCTGGTGGCGGGGAGGCTGCTGCGGCTCGGGGACCACCTCATGGAGGTGCCGATCAGCGCGATGCTCATCCTGGCGGTGGGTGGGGTCGGGACCGTGGCCGCAGCCGAGGGCCGCGTCGTGGAGACCCTGGTCGGGGCGGTCGTCGCCGTGCTGGTCAACCTGCTGATCGCCCCACCGCTCTACGTCCAGCCCGCGAGCGAGGCCATCGCCGAACTGACCCAGCGCATGGCCATGTTCAGCAGGTCGCTGGCGGAGGCCGTCTGCGGCGAGTGGTCGAGGCAGACGGCGCTCGCCCAGCTGGCCGAGGCGCGGTTGCTCGGTGAGGAGGTGGCCCGGGCCGACCGGAACCTGGCACGGACCGAGGAGAGCGCCCGGCTGAACCCCCGTGGCCGCGTCGCCCGGGAGGCGCGGCCCCGTCTGAGGGGCACGCTCACGGCGCTCGAGCACGTCCAGGTGGTGCTGCGCGACCTCGCTCGAACGCTCCTGGACCGCACCTTCTTCGTGCCCGAGGAGGAGGCGGCAGCGGCCTACTCCCCCGAGGCCCGGGCGGCCCTCGCCCACGTCCTCGACGCGTTGTCCACTGCCCTCGATGACACCGGTGCGGTCGTCTGCAGAGGAGAGGTGACCGAGGTCGCAGCCGGCCGCATCGAGAAGCATCTGGAGGCGCTGGAGACCTGGCGCAACAAGTTGAGCGCCCTGCTCCTGGTCGACCCGCAGGCCGACCCCGCCGCATGGGTGCAGCACGGCGCGCTCCTGACGGCCATCGACCGACTGCGTGTGGAGCTCGACACCGCCCTCCATCCGTCGCTGGCCCCCTGGCGCCCGGCGCCGCTCGCCGCCCGTCCGCGCCAGGCGGTGCGCCAGGCCCTCACGACTGCGACGCGCAAGCCGGCCCGGACAGCGGTCGCCGGACGACGGACGAGGACAGCGCCCGGCGGCACCGCCGTCGTGCCGGCTGAGAGCGACGAGCACCGTCAGGAGTGATGGGGCGCTCGCCGGCCGATCGTCGAACTCGGGGAGGTCCGCAGCTCAGCGGGCCGATGCCACAGCGGCCGATCCGTCGGCACCGCGGCGCGCTGGTGCCTGCAGGCCTAGGTCACGTCCACGCGCACTTCGATGCAGGCCGACGGCGTCTCGGGGTCGTCGTCGTCGACGACGGCCAGCAGATGCACCTCCCCGTCGCGGAGACCCCGCAGAGCCAGCCCCTCCACCTTGTGCACGTGTCCGCCGACCTCCGGGATCGGGGCCAGGTCCAGGACCTCGTCGCCGTCCAGCAGGGCCAGCGCGGTGGCGACCACGGGACCGTCGTCGACGGCGTTGGGGCTGTCCTCCGCGGCGGCGCTGAGCAGCACTCGCCCGTCGCGCAGCGCGATCGCGTCGGTCACCGCCAGTCCGACGCCCTCGACCGCACCGAGCTCGTAGACCCGCGGCTCCGCCACCGGGACCGATGATGCGGGCGCCCGGCCGAGAAGGGCGGCGACCAGTCCCGCCACGGGCACGTCCACGCTGCCCGACGACACACCGGCGGCGAGGTTGCCGCGGTTGAACCACCGCACCGTGTCGCCGTGCCGGCTCGCGCCCTCCAGGTTGAGGTGGTCCATCGGCAGGCCCAGCCGGTGGGCGACGAGCTCGTAGAGAGGTTCGAGACCTCCGTGCTGGACGACGGGCTCGCCGTCCTCGAGCCGCACCAGCACACCCCGCATGCGCCGGGCCGTGGAGCCGGACCCGAGGAGCACGACGGCCGGCTCCCCGTCGACCTCGGCCGGGCACGCGACCTCGAGATCGGGCTTGAGGCGCTTGGTCCCCGCGGCCTCGCTGAAGCGGTCGAATCCTTCGACTGGCGGAAGCACACGGACCGGTGTGACGTGGTCCCCGTGCAGCCAGGCCGCGAAGGTGGCGTCGTCCTGCGCGACCAGCCACCCGACTCCGAGCGGCGCGATGCCGGACGCCGCGGTCACCGGCGTCCCGTCGTCGAAGTGCAGCGCCCTGACGTCGTCCACGTGGATTCGCATCGGCTCGCTGTTCCCTCGGAGGGCACAGCTCACGCGTCCGGCAGTTCCCTCTGCCGCCCCCGCGGGACATGCTGCGCCGATGGGCATCTACGGCCGTCATGTGCGGCCCCGGCTCCACAAGCTCGTACTGAACGACCGCCTCACCGGTGAGGTCCGGGCACGCGTGTGCGCCGGGCTGACCGGGGACGTGCTGGAGATCGGCTACGGCGCGGGGCTGAACCAGCCGTACCTGCCGCCGGAGGTCACCGGGGTGTGGGCGGTCGAGCCGTCGGCCACGGCGCTGCGGCTCTCGCAGGAGCGACGGGACGCGTCGCCGATCCCGGTGGTCGTGGCCGGGGACGACGCTCAGGCGTTGCCGTTCCCGGACGACCGCTTCGACGCTGCGCTGTGCACCTGGGTCCTGTGCGGCGTACCGGACGCCGGCACCGCCCTCGCGGAGGTGGCGCGGGTGCTCCGGCCCGGTGGGAGCCTGCACTTCGTGGAGCACGGCCTGGCCCCGGATGCCGACGTCGTCCGCCGGCAGCGGCGGGGGAACCGGATCAACCGGGCGGTGGCCGGCTGCGTGCTGGACAACGACGTGGCCGGCTTCCTCGCCACCTCGCCGCTGACCGTCACCCGGATGAAGAGCTGGTACGAGCCGCGGGCACCGAGGGTGTCGGGCTACATGTACGAGGGCCGGGCCACCGCATGACACCGGGGCGCCACCTCACCCGTCCGGATGGGTGATACCGGCCGCGGCTGAGGACGGGCCACGGCCGTCCGAACACCCGGACATGACGAGCTCCGCTTCCCCGGGCATGTGGCTCCCGGCCGCCATCGCCCGCGCCGCTGTCGTCAGCCCTCCCGCCGAACAGCGGGTGCCCTCCGGAGGGCGGCACAGCGCAGGCGAGACAGAGACGCAGACGGCGATGACCGAGGACCTGGGCCGCCACGGCCGGCACGCCGAGCCGGAGTGGAGTCGTCAGATGTTCGACTCGGTGCGCGACGAGGATCCGTTCGCCTGGCTGGGCTTCGCCGACGCCGGGTGACCTCAGCGGGCGCCGAGCACCTCGGCGAGGACCGGCACCAGGGCGGCGAACGCCTGCCCCCGGTGGCTGCGCGCGTCCTTCTCCTCCGGCGAGAGTTCCGCCGAGGTGACCTGGAGTCCCTCGGGCACGAAGACCGGGTCGTAGCCGAAGCCGTTCGTGCCGCGCTTCTCCCGCACCAGCCGCCCACGCCACTGGCGTTCGATCACCCGCTCCGCACCGTCGGGGGTGACGAGGGCGGCGGCGCAGACGAATGCGGCGCCCCGCCGCTCGTCGGGGACGTCGGCGACCTGCCCGAGCAGCAGCGCGGTGTTCGCCTCGTCGTCGCCGTGCCGGCCGGACCAGCGGGCGGACAGCACGCCGGGCATGCCGTTGAGCGCGTCGACGGTCAGGCCCGAGTCGTCCGCGACCGCCGGCAGCCCGGTGTACCGGACCGCCTCCCGGGCCTTGAGCAGGGCGTTCTCCGCGAAGGTGGCCCCGGTCTCCGGCGCCTCCGGGTAGTCGGGCACGTCCCGGAGGCCGACGACCTGGACCCCGGGAACGGCGGTCTCCAGCAGTCGCCGCAGCTCGGCGAGCTTGCCCGCGTTCCGGGTCGCCAGGAGGAGCCGCGTGCTCATCGCGCGAGCGCGTCGGCCTGCAGCCGGCTCAGCTGGCCGCACCCGGCCACCGCGAGATCGAGCAGCGCGTCGAGGGTCTTCCGATCGAAAACCGCGCCCTCCGCGGTGCCCTGCACCTCCACGAAGTTCCCGTCCCCGGTGCAGACGACGTTCATGTCGGTGCCGGCGCGCACGTCCTCCTCGTAGGCGAGGTCGAGGCGCGGCTCGCCGTCGATGACGCCGACGCTCACCGCCGCCACGGACTGCACGATCGCCTTGGGGCGGGCCAGCTTCTTCCGCTCCCCCAGCCACGACACGGCGTCGGCCAGGGCGACGTAGGCGCCGGTGATGGCCGCGGTCCGGGTGCCGCCGTCGGCCTGCAGGACGTCGCAGTCGATGGCGATGCTGTTCTCGCCCAGCGCTGCCAGGTCGATCGAGGCGCGCAGGGAGCGGCCGATGAGCCGGCTGATCTCGTGGGTGCGTCCGCCGATGCGGCCCTTGACCGACTCCCGGTCGCTGCGGGTGTGCGTGGCCCGCGGCAGCATCGAGTACTCGGCGGTCACCCAGCCCAGGCCGGAGCCCTTGCGCCAGCGGGGCACACCCTCGGTGACGCTGGCCGCGCAGAGCACCCGGGTGCGGCCGAACTCGACGAGCACGGAGCCTTCCGCGTGGTCGAGCCAGTTACGGGTGATGGTCACCGGACGGAGCTGGTCGGCCGCACGGCCGTCGGGGCGGGTCACGGGAACCGAGCGTAGTTGGCACGATCTCCCGGCCGGCCGCCGTGCACGCATCGGGCCCCGCCGCCACGATCGACCGCATGCGATCGGAGCTGCGTGCCGTCCGGACCGGCGGCGTCCCCGTGGTGGTGGACCTGACCGACGAGTGCGCGGACTTCGTGAAACAGGAGACCGACGGGCTGCTGCACGTCTTCGTTCCGCACGCGACCGCCGGCATCGCCATCCTGGAGACCGGCTCGGGAAGTGACGACGACCTGCTCGCCCAGCTCGACGAGCTCCTGCCCCGGGACGACCGCTGGCGGCACCGGCACGGCAGCGCGGGGCACGGGCGCGACCACGTGCTGCCGGCGTTCGTGCCGCCGCACGCCACGGTGCCGGTGCTCGAGGGGCTGATGCAGCTGGGCACCTGGCAGCGGATCTGCCTGGTCGACACCAACGTCGACAACCACACCCGCCACGTCCGGTTCTCGTTCCTCGCGGGCTGACGGCGAGAAGTGCTCCCCCACTGCCGTCCGGTCAGCCGCACACGGCAGGATGCGGTCATGACCGAGACCGACAGCGGCACCGCCACGGCGCCCGTGCGCCTGTCCCCCGGCGACCCGGCGCCGGGCTTCACGCTCCCCGACGCCGACGGCAACCCGGTGTCGTTGGCCGACTACCGCGGCCGCCGGGTGATCGTCTACTGCTACCCGGCGGCGCTGACCCCGGGCTGCACGACCCAGGCCGTCGACTTCACCGCGTCCGCCGGAGATCTCGCCCAGGCCGGCCTGGACATCATCGGCATCTCTCCCGACGAGCCCGACAAGCTGCTGCGGTTCCGGGACGAGGAGCAGCTGGGCATCACGCTCGTCTCCGATCCGGACAAGTCGGTCCTGCGGGCCTACGGCGCGTACGGGCCGAAGAAGCTGTACGGCAAGGAGGTCGTCGGCGTGATCCGGTCGACCTTCATCGTCGACGCCGAGGGCCGCATCGAGCGCGCCTCCTACAACGTCAAGGCGACCGGCCACGTCGCCAAGCTGATGCGCGACCTCGGGATCAACTGACCGGGTCCGTGGTGCGCCGCCGCGCCGCGCACCACGGCCCGTCCCGGGCACGCACGGCGGGGCTCCGACTCCGACGGCTCACGCCTGCCAGGTGCCCGGCCGCGGCTGGCACTCCGGCCCGCACGGGTAGTCCTCGTCCCACGGGAAGACGGCTCCGGTGTGCGCCCAGGTGAGCTGATAGGCGGGCACGGAGTACTCCGCCGGCCGCTCGTAGAAGCGATTCGCGCCCAGCACCACGTCACCGGGGTTCGGCAGGTGCTCCAAGACCAGCCGGCCGTCCCACTCCGGCCACGTCAGCAGCTCACCGATCAGCAGGTCGCGGCCGTCGGCCACCATGCCGGCGACCCGGCCGAGGATGCCGTGGGTGGTCTCGGCGCTGAGGCCGACCACGACCAGCTCCGGGTGCCCGAGCCCGTAGAGCCCGATCGTGTAGCCGAACGCCGGCTCACCGGGCCCCTCCCCTGCACCGACGTACTGCACCGCACACCGGTGGGCCCTGATGGTCCGGGCGAGGTGGGCGTCTTCCTGGTCCAGCCAGGCGAGGGTGCGCGGGTCGCTCGTCATGCGGAACAGCGTGCGCCGGAGGACCGACACGGCCGGCGTCCACGCATGGGTCTGTGGACAGCGGCGCGACCGGTGGATCAGTCGCCGCCCGCGGCGTCCCGCTCGGCCCGCTTTCGCCGTTTGCCCTCGTGCATGGCCTGCACCCGGGCGACCGGGATGGTGTGTCCCTCCGCGATCAGCTCCGCCGGCAACCGCTGCGGCTCCGGCAGGAGAGCCGCCCAGGGATCGCCCGTGCCGAGGGCGTCCGCTGCCGTCGTCACGGTGATGTCGCCGGGACGCACCTCGGCCAGCTCCGTCCAGCTCACCGGTGCCGACACCGGCAGCCCCGGGCGGATGCGCGGGCTGTAAACGGCCACGATCGTCCCCTGCCCGGCCCGGGTGGAGTCGAGGAAGACCCGCCCGTGCCGGTCCTCCTTGATGTACGCGGTGGTGGCCAGCTCGGGGTCCAGCCGCTCGGCGCGGGCGGCCAGCGCGCGGGTCGCTGCCGCGGCGTCCTCGGGGCCGGCGCCCCGCACCGGGACGACGACGTGCACGCCCTTGGATCCGCTGGTCTTCACCGCCCCCGCCAGGCCGAGGTCGTCCAGAGCGTGCCGCACCAGCTGGGCAGCCTGCACGACGACGGCGAAGTCGGTGTCCTCGGGCGGATCGAGGTCGAGCACGATGCCGGTGGGCTGGTCCTCCCCGGCGCGGACGAACGGGACGTGGAACTCGACCGCCCGTTGGTTGGCCAGCCACAGCAGCGTCCGCCGGTCGTCGCACAGGACCTGATGCACCTCCCGGTTGGCGCCCCATGACCAGACCGCGACCGTGCGGACCCAGTCCGGCGCGCCCTTGGAGACGTTGCGCTGCATGAACGGCGGCTGCCCGGGTCGCACCCGCTTGATCGACAGCGGCCGGCCGGCGAGCTGGGGCACCAGCCGGTCGGCGACGGCGTCCAGGTAGTCGACGAGCTCGCCCTTGGTCACCCCGAGGGCGTCCCCCAGCGGCCGGTCGAGGCTGGTCAGCCGGACGCCGTCCCGCTCCTCCTCGGCCATGCGCGCGTCCTCAGATCTCGTAGGTCGCGCCGTGGCGGACGAGCTCGGTCTCCGAGAAGACCGCGCTGGCCGCGAACAGCTGCCCGATCTCGTCGACCCAGGCCGGCACGTGGGTGAGCAGCAGCCGTCCGACACCCGCCGCGTCGGCGTGCTCCCCCGCCTCCCGGCCGGTCAGGTGCAGCCCCGGGGGAATGCCGGGGCCTGGCGGGTGCGCGGCCTCGGCCAGCAGCACGTCGGCACCTCGGGCGAGCTCGACGACGCGCTCGCACGGCCCGGTGTCACCGGTGTAGACCAGGGACCGGCCACCCGCGGTCAGCCGCACGGCGTGACACTCCACCGGGTGGGCGGTGCGCGCGGTCTCCACGTCGAACGGGCCGATCCGGTACTTCCCGGGCGTGACGACCGCGAAATCGAAGACGTCGGTCAGCGTCGCACCGTCGCCGTCGTAGGCCAGGGCCAGCCGTCGGTCGGCACCGGACGGGGCGAACAGCGGCACCTTCCGACCCGACGACAGCCCCGAGTAACGGTGCCAGACCACGAACGGGACGACGTCGAGGCAGTGGTCGCCGTGCAGATGGGACAGGAAGATCGCGTCGATCCTCGCCGGGTCGGTCAGTCCGAGCAGCGAGCCGAACGCTCCGCTGCCCAGGTCGAGGAGCAGCCGGAAGCCGTCATGTTCGACCAGGTAGCAGGAGGCCGGGGACTTCGGGCCCGGAGCGCTGCCCGAGCACCCGACGACGGTGAGCTTCACGCAGCGCCCACCTGAGCAGCGCAGAGCGCGTCCATCACCGGCCGGTCGACGGTGCTCCCACCGACGCCCGGGCCGACGTTGCTGATCGGCGCCTCTGCTCCGCGCCCCCCCGTCGTCCTCATGTCGCGCGCCAGGCTAACCGTCGGTGCTGACGCCCCGCAGGACGAGTGGCCACAGACCCCCGCGCCGCGCCTTCCGCACGTCGAGGGCCCCCTCCGGGTTCGCCTGATCGGCGTCCGGTGCTGACCTGGGCGGCACGTCGCCGCCCCCCTCGGCGCAGCACGCACATGCCGCCGCGGTCCCAGCTTGCCGCCGGAGCCCCGGGCGCGAGCCCCGGAACGCAGCGGTCCCCGCCTCGCCGGGTGGCGAGGCGGGGACCGGTGTCAGAGCCCCGGGAGCCGAGGCACCGATGTGCCCCGAGCACCCTCACCAGAAGCCGAAGAGGCGGGTTCGGAGAGGGCCTTCCACGGGTGCCGACGGTGAAGGTCAGCCAGACATTCGGCTGCGGAGCAGCTGCTTGCCCTGCTCACCACCCTTGCGGCTCTCCGTCTGGGCGCGACGGAAGAGTTCGGCCAGTTCGCTGTCCCCATCGCGCTCGGCGTCCTGGATGTAGGTCTCCAGGCGCAATGCGTTGCTGAGGCAGGTCTCGGTGAACCAGAGAAGGTTGTAGTCCTTGTCCTTGGTGCCGGTGACGTTGCCCGTTTCGCCGGTGGTGGTCATGCGGCTGCTCCTCGCTGACGACGGTGACCTGTGCGCCGGTGCTCCGGCGACCCAGGAACCGCCCCGTGCGCACCGGCGCCGGTCAGTCCAGCGCATCCGGGCGACGCACGCCAGACCGTTGCGCCCGGACCTGGCCGCAGGACCCCCGTCAGGCCCAGAGCTGGCCCTCCAGGGAGGAGGTGGCCTCCTCCAGGGAACCGCCGTAGGCGCCGGTGGAGAGGTACTTCCAGCCGCCGTCGCACACGATGAACACGATGTCGGCGTGCCGGCCGGCGGCGACCTCCTTGTCGGCGATGCCGAGCGCGGCGTGCAGGATCGCGCCCGTCGAGATCCCGGCGAAGATGCCCTCGCGCTCCACGAGCTGGCGGGTGCGGTGGATGGCGTCCTCGGGCCCCACCGAGAAGCGGGAGTCCAGCAGCGAGGGGTCGTAGAGCTCGGGGATGAATCCCTCGTCGATGTTGCGGAGCCCGTAGACGAGTTCGCCGTAGCGCGGCTCCGCCGCGATGACCTGCACTCCGGGCTTCTGCTCGCGCAGGTAGCGCGAGACGCCCATGAGCGTGCCCGTCGTCCCCAGCCCGGCGACGAAGTGCGTGATCGACGGCAGGTCCGCGAGGATCTCAGGGCCGGTGCCGTCGTAGTGCGCCTGGGCGTTGGCCGGGTTGCCGTACTGGTACAGCATCACCCAGTCCTCGTGCTCTGCCGCGAGCCCCTTGGCGACGGCGACGGCCTGGTTCGACCCCCCCGCCGCCGGCGAGAAGATGATCCGCGCGCCGAACATCTCCAGAAGTTGGCGCCGCTCGACGGAGGTGTTCTCCGGCATGACGCAGACCAGCTTGTAGCCGCGCTGCTTGGCGACCATGGCCAGCGAGATGCCGGTGTTGCCGCTGGTCGGCTCCAGGATCGTGGCGCCGGGGTGGAGTGAGCCGTCCTTCTCCGCCGCCTCGATCATCGCGATGGCCGCGCGGTCCTTGATCGACCCGGTGGGGTTGTGGTCCTCGAGCTTCGCCCACAGCCGGACGTCGAGGGTCGGCGACAGGTTGGGCAGCCCCACGAGCGGGGTGCCGCCGAGCGAGTCGACGAGGGAGGCGAAGCGGGCCATCAGAGCTCCTCCGGGACGGGGACGAGGATCGGTGGGGCTCAGCAGCCGCCGGCGACCGCCGGGAGGATCGTGACCGAGTCGCCGTCCTTGACCTCGGTGTCCAGCGCACCGGTGAAGCGGACGTCCTCGTCGTTGACGTACACGTTCACGAAGCGGTGCAGCTTGCCCTCCTCGGTGACGAGGCGGTTCTTCAGGCCCGGGTGCTTGCTGTCCAGGTCGTCGACGAGCGCGCCGAGCGTGGCGCCGCTGCCCTCGACGGTCTTGTTGCCGCCGGTGTGGGTGCGCAGGATGGTCGGGATCCGGACCTCGATGGCCATGGCGTGTCTCTCCTCGCGAACTGGGATGTCAAGGGCGCTGCGCAGGCAGCGATCGTGCGTCTGAGCGGGCCAACGCCCGGTCGCCGTCGGGGATTCCGGACGGCGGGTGGCCCTCCTGCAGGGTCCGCCGCTGGCTCCGTCCGGAGGCTCGCCCCGAGCGTGCGAGGGGTGAGAGGGACGGGGTCCTTCCACGGTGGGAGCAGGAGGGTCCTTCTTCAGTCGTAGACGACGGTGGTCGGCGAGTGCCCGAAGAGGTAGGACTCGACGACCTCGACCTCTTCCTCGCTCACCTCTCCGCCGACGATGCGGAAGCTGCGGAACTCGACCTCGTCGTCCACCAGGCCGGTCTCGTGCCCGTGGTGGCGCGTCGACACGAGCACGTAGTGGGTGCGGGGGTCGGCGGCGGGACCGGAGGCGTAGCCGACGTCGGTCCGCGAAGGGTAGGCCTCGGTGGCGGTGTGCGAGTGGTACACGACGACCGGCCATTCGTCCCGGTCGTCCATCTCCCGGTACAGCCGCAGCAGGTCACCGGAGTCGAACTCGTAGAACGTGGGCGACCGCGCCGCGTTGAGCATCGGGATGAACCGCTCGGGCCGGTCGCTGCCCTCGGGACCAGCGACGACGCCACAGGCCTCGTCCGGATGGTCCTTCCGGGCGTGAGCCACGATGGCGTCGTAGGTCGCGCGGTCGATGCGCAGCACACCGGCAGTCTAGGTGGCGCTGTCCGGCGCCTCGGTCCGCGCCCCCGAGCGGCATCGGGTGGCGGTCAGATGGCCACACCGAACCCGATACGGTCCGTAACGTGCTGGTGGAGCTTCTCGTCGCGGCGGCGGTGATGCTGTTCCCCGTCCCCGCGCTGGTCCTGGGCGTACGCGGCCTGCCGAAGCGTCCCGGTTACAGCCCCGACGAGCCGGCCGACCGGGCGTCCTACATCCTGGTCGTCGCCCTCCGCACGCTCGCCCTGGTGCTGGTCCTCGCGCTCTCGGTCGTCGTCCTCGTCTCGACCGTGGGGGCAGCCGTCGTCGGGGTCCCGCTGCACGGGATGGTGTACGTCTTCTTCGGTCTCGACGTGCTGCTGGCACTGCTCATCGTGTTCAGCTTCGGGCGGCGCGTCCGGCGACCAGTGCGTCGACGAGTGACCCCTGCAGCGCGGTGAGCCAGTAGTAGACCGCCAGCTGCTGGTCCTCCTCGCCGGTGATCTCCTCCGGCGGTTCGGTGTCCTCGCCGATGTCGAGCCGGGTACCCAACGCCAGCCGCAGGTCGTTGGTACTGCGCAGCCAGGCCGCCGCCTGGTCGGAGTCCAGCCGTACCTCTCCCCCGCCGTCGGGCAGGGTGGCGCGCACCGTCGCGAGATCCTCGGCCTTGCCGCTGCGCAGCGAGGCCTCGGTCAGCTTTCGGTAGTCCGCGGCCAGCTCGGGATCGCCGCGGTGTCCGTCCGGGATCAGCCGCACGAGCACCGGGTCGTCACCCACGTCGTCGGCGTCGGCCGCCAGCAGCTGCTCCAGCTGGTCCAGGAGCAGACCGACGATGCTCGCCTCTGCCGGTTCCAGGCGCGCGACGATGTCGCCCCCACGGCTGGATCGGAACGGCTTCATGCCACCTCCTCGCCGGTGCTCGCCGGCGGCATCGCCCACGCGTGAGCTCGCACGCTCAGGTGTCCCGCTGGAAGCTGGCCCACAGCCCGTAGGCGTGCAGCCGGCTGGTGTCGTGTTCCATCCGCTCCCGTGGACCGGAGCTGACGATCGCCTTGCCCTCGTGGTGGACCTGCAGCATCAGCGCCGTGGCCGTGGGCTCGTCGTAGCCGAACAGGTCCTGCAGCACGAAGGTCACGTAGGTCATCAGGTTGACCGGGTCGTTCCACACGATCGTCACCCACGGACGGTCGAGGTCGCCGAGTTCCTCTTCCGTCTGCTCGGGAGTCCGAGTCGGAGCGAGCGGTCCGGCCACGGCTCCACCTTAGGACGCCGATCTGCCCCCGTGACCGGGCCCGCCTACGCTTCCCGATCATGGCTGCGGACACCGGGCACGCTCCCCCACCGGCCCCAGGGCTGTTCACCGATCGCTACGAGCTCACGATGGTCGCCGCCGCCCTCGCCGACGGCACCGCCGATCGCGACTGCGTCTTCGAGGTGTTCGCCCGCCGCCTGCCCTTCGGCCGCCGGTACGGCGTCCTCGCCGGCACGGGCCGGCTGCTGGAGGCGCTGCCGCACTTCCGGTTCGGGGACACCGAGCTGACCGCCCTGCGCGAGCAGGGCCTGACCGACGAACGTCTCCTCGACTGGCTGGCCGGTTACCGGTTCTCGGGTGACATCGCGGGATACGCCGAGGGCGACCTGTACTTCCCCGGTTCACCGGTCCTCACCGTGCGCGCGCCGTTCGCGGAAGGCGTTCTCCTCGAGACCCTCGCCCTGTCGGTGCTCAACCACGACAGCGCCATCGCCTCGGCCGCCGCCCGCATGGTGGCCGCCGCCTGCGAGCGGCCGTGCATCGAGATGGGGTCACGGCGCACGCACGAGGAGGCCGCCGTCGCCGCGGCGCGTGCCGCGCACATGGTCGGGTTCGCGTCCAGCTCGAACCTGGAGGCCGGACGGCGCTACGGCGTCCCGACGACAGGGACCAGCGCACACGCCTTCACGCTGCTGCACGACGACGAACGCTCGGCCTTCCAGGCCCAGGTCGACACCCTCGGGCCCGGGACGACGCTGCTCGTGGACACCTACGACATCGACGACGGCATCCGGGCCGCGGTCGAGGTGGCCGGACCCGGGCTCGGCGCCATCCGCCTGGATTCCGGTGACCTGCCCACGCTGGCCACGCACGCCCGCGAGCTGCTCGACTCCCTCGGGGCCACCAGGACCCGGATCATCGTCACCAGCGACCTCGACGAGTACGCCATCTCCGGCCTCATGGCCGCCCCCGTCGACGGCTACGGCGTGGGCACCTCGCTGGTGACCGGATCGGGCGCACCGACCGCGGGGATGGTCTACAAGCTGGTCGAGCGCGACGGCGTGCCCGTGGCCAAGAAGTCGAAGGACAAGGTGTCGGTCGGCGGGCGGAAGCACGCCGTCCGCCGGCACGACGCCGACGGCATCGCAGTGGCCGAGGTGGTGAGCAGTGACCCCATCGCGCCCCGGGACGGCGACCGGGACCTCGTCGTCCCGCTGGTGCAGGCCGGCGTCGTCTGCGACGACGTGACGCCGGCGGAGGCACTGCGGCGGGCCCGGGCCCACCACGAGCAGGCACGGCGAGCACTTCCTCAGGAGGCCTGGGCACTGTCCCGCGGGGAATGCGCGTTGGAGACGGTGAACGTCTGATCGAGGAGGGGTCATGACACGGGCGCTGGTGGTCGTCGACGTGCAGAACGACTTCTGCGAGGGCGGGAGCCTCGCCGTCGCCGGTGGGGCGGCGGTGGCCGCGGCCGTCACCGAACACGTCCGGACGGCGGCCGGGGACTACGCCCACGTGGTCGCGACCCGGGATCACCACATCGATCCGGGGGGCCATTTCGCCGAACACCCGGACTTCCTGGAGACGTGGCCCGCGCACTGCGTGGTCGGCACGGAGGGCGTCGAGCTGCACCCGGCGCTGGACCGCGAGCCGATCGAGGCGGTCTTCGACAAGGGTGAGCACGCCGCCGCCTACTCCGGGTTCGAGGGCCGGGCCGGTGACGTGCCGCTGGCCGACTGGCTGCGCGAGCGCGGCGTGGACGCCGTCGACGTCGTCGGCATCGCGACCGACCACTGCGTCCGGGCGACGGCCCTGGACGCGGTCGGCAACGGCTTCGCGACCCGCGTGTTGCTGCACCTCACCGCCGGGGTGACCGACGGGACGACCGACGCCGCGATCGAGGAGCTGAAGATGGCCGGCGTCGAACTCCAGGGAGCGGTCCGCCAGGGCTGAGACCGGAGCTGTCACGCCGAGTGGGACCCGGAGGGTTCCGCGCAGGCGTGACTCAGCGGCTCCAGGCACCACGGGACGGCAATTGGCCGCGGTGTCGTCCGGAGGACGACAGATCACACCGCGGTGTCATCCGGAGGATGACGCGGGTATCGCGTCGAGGACCTCGTCCCTCGTGAAGCCGAGCACCTGCAGCACCGCGTCGAGATAGGGCTGGTTGAGCGCCGTGTGCGCCTGCTCGCGGACGAACGGCTTGGCGTTGAAGGCGATCCCCAGGCCCGCGGTGTTGAGCATGTCGAGATCGTTGGCTCCGTCGCCGACCGCGACAGTCTGCTCCAGCGGGATCCCGTACTGCTCGGCGAACCGGGCCAGCGCGCGGGCCTTGCCCGGCCGGTCGACGATGTCCCCCACCAGCCGACCGGTGAGCTCGCCGTCGACCACTTCGAGGGTGTTGGCGGCGGAGAAGTCCAGCCCGAGCGTCTCGGCCAGGGGATCGGTGATCTGGGTGAAGCCACCGCTGACGATGCCGCAGCGGAACCCCAGACGCTGGAGCGTGCGGATGAGGGTCCGCGCGCCGGGGGTGAGGACCAGCGCCTCGCGCACCTCGTCGAGGACCTCGGCGGGGAGGCCGGCGAGGACGGCGACGCGGGCCCGCAGCGACTCGGCGAAGTCCAGCTCGCCGTTCATCGCCGCCGCGGTGATGCGGGCGACCTCGGCGGCCCGGCCGGCCCGCGCGGCGAGCTCGTCGATGACCTCCCCACGGACGAGGGTGGAGTCGACGTCCAGGACGATCAGCCGCTTGCTGCGGCGGGCCAGGCCCACCTGCTCGACGGCGATGTCGGCGCCGGTGGCGGCGGCCACCGAGGCCAGCTCCGTGCGCAGCCGGGTCGCCTCGGCGCCCGAGACGGTGAGTTCGAAGCTGGTCACCGGATAGTCGGACAGCCGCCGGATGGCGTCGATGTTGCCGCCGATCCCCGCGATCGCCCGGGCGGCACCGGCGACGGCGTCCGGCGGGACCGGGCGGCCGAGCACGATCACGTGGTGCGGGCGGCCGACCGTGGACGCGCGGTGCGGCTCCGACGCGGACTCGACCTCGACGGTGACCCCCATGGCCGCGGAGACGTCGCCGGCCACCCCGGACAGGAAGCTCAGGAGCGCCGTCTCCTCGGCAGCCGGACCGTCGCCGCCGGCCCGCGCCCCGACGACGACCCCCAGGACGAGGTGTCCGTGCACGACCACCTGCTCCACGTCGAGCACCTCGACGGCGGGTGCGCCGTCGCCCGGGGCGGCGAGGGCGGAGAAGAGCCGCGCCGTCACCCCGGGCCGGTCGGCCCCGCTGACGGTCAGCAGGGCCCGGGGCGCCTCCGTCGGCGGAACCGTCGGGGGGCGGGGCGTCGGATCGAGCGGCACGCCGTCATCGTGCCGCACCGCTCCGGACCGCCCCCTCGCTGCCCCCGGGACGCCCGCCACGCGCAGCACCGCTCCCCGGGGGTTCGGGAAGCCCCGTGTGCGCAGGAGCGGGCTCCGGCCCGCGACGCGACACCGCCGACGACGGACGCCCCGCCGGCCGAGTAGGCCGACGGGGCGTCCGTGGAGTCGCGCGGGGCGCTCAGGTGGGGTCGGGGTCGTTCGGGCCCTGACGTGGGCCGGTACCGCCGACCAGCTCGCTGACGCCGCCGTACGGCTTGTGCCGCTTGCCGGCGTGGGCCTCGTCCTGGAGCCGCTTAAGGAGGTGCGGGTAGTGCGCCTCGAACGCCGGGCGCTCGGAGCGGATCTTGGGGATCTCGACGAAGTTGTGCCGCGGCGGCGGCGAGGAGGTCGCCCACTCCAGCGAGTTGCCGTGGCCCCAGGGGTCGTCACGCAGCGCCAGCTCGCCGTACTTCCACGACCGCACCACGTTGTAGAAGAACGGGATGGCGGACGCGCCGAGGATGAAGGACCCGATCGTGGACACCATGTTCAGCGCGGTGAACGAGTCGGTGGCCAGGTAGTCCACGTAGCGGCGCGGCATGCCCTCACCGCCGAGCCAGTGCTGCACCAGGAACGTGGTGTGGAAGCCGATGAAGGTCAGCCAGAAGTGCAGCTTGCCGATCCGCTCGTCCATCATCCGGCCACACATCTTGGGGAACCAGAAGTAGATGCCGGCGTAGGCGGCGAACACCACGGTGCCGAAGACGACGTAGTGGAAGTGGGCGACGA
>NZ_FZNO01000022.1 GCF_900188025.1 Blastococcus mobilis | reverse complement strand
CTTCTTGGTCGTTGATCCCTCTACCGGAGACCTCGCCTTCTTTCGGCACCGACACGCCAGCCACGGCCCGCGAGCGACTTCTCAAACAGGGCCTAGTTCTCGTCGTCGGCGACGGTCAGCGGGAACCCGCCGACCGGTGGTCGGTGTCGGGGGCCGCGGACAAAGAGAAAGGCCGCGGATCCCGGGGTTCGGGTTCCGCGGCCTCGTGGAGGACCGGTCGAGCGCTTAGCTCTGCGGTCTCCTCGAGGAGTGGATCCCGAGGGTGGTGCCGTTGTTGTCGAAGAAGTTCTTGATCACGACGTCGTGGCCGACGGCCTGACGGGTGACGGGGCGCACGCGCAGGGCGGTGCCGACTGCGGGCAGATCGGTCCTCTGCCGGGTGGCGATAGGCGCAACGGCGCGCTCGGCACGACCGCCGCACAGGCCCGGGCCGTAGACCGGGCGCACGTCGAAGCCGCCCAGGCCGAGGAGATCGGCGGGGGCCTTCATCCACGTCGTGCTGATCATCGGTGCCCCCTCCTTCCTCGGGTTCGGTCCCGGCCGGACGGCCAGGAGCGCAGGGGTGCAGCTCGTGTGTGCCGGAACACTAGGGCGCCCGTCGAAGCGGGGTCAATCGAATTAACCGGCAGTTCCTCCGGACGCGTCGCGCCCGCCGTTCCGACCCGCCTGCCGTTGCCCTCGGTATCGGCCCGGCCCGGGCCCGGATGTGCCCGCCCGGACCCGTTCAGCCGCTGACGGCGGCCAGCACGTCCTCGCCGTAGAGCTCCAGCTTGCGAGCCCCCACGCCCGGGAGCCCGGAGAGCTCCCGCAGCGAGGCCGGTCGCGTCTCGGCGATGGCCTGGAGGGTCGCGTCGGTGAAGACGACGTAGGCCGGGACCGAGGCCGACTGCGCCGCCTGGCTGCGCCACGCGCGCAGCCGCTCGAAGAGTTCGCCCGCCTCACCCTCGAGGACGACCTTGGGCCGCTTGTTGGGCCGGCGAGGAGCGGGCGCCGTAGGCCCGGAGTCGGGGGCCAGGCCGGTGAGGAAACGGCTGCGCGGACGAGCGCGCTTGGCACCGGGGTTGCGCCCCAGGGACCAGGACAGCGACAGATGTTCTCGGGCGCGGGTCACGGCGACGTAGAGCAGCCGGCGTTCCTCCTCCACCGCGTCGGGCCGGGACAGCGACTGCGCGATCGGGAGGACGCCGTCCACCAGGCCGACCACGAACACGACGTCCCACTCCAGGCCCTTGGCCGCGTGCATCGACGCCAGTGTCACGCCCTGCACGGTGGGCGCGTGCTGCGCATCGGCCCGACTGGCCAGGTGACCCACGAACCCGGCGAGGTCGAGCGTCGGGTTCTCCGCGACCAGGTCGACGGCCAGGTCGACCAGGGCAGCCAGCGACTGCCACCGGTCGCGGGCCGCGCCGCCGGCCGGAGGCCGGTGCTCGGCCCAGCCCACCGAGGCCAGCACGTCTCGGACGGTCGGGACGAGCGCGCCGGGTTCGGTGCCTCCGGCGGCCGCACCGCGGAGCAGGAGCACCGCCTCACGCACCTCGGGCCGCTCGAAGAACCGCTCGCCCCCCTTGAGCACGTACGGCACACCGGCGTCGGCGAGCGCCGACTCGTAGACCTGGGACTGGGCGTTGATCCGGAACAGCACGGCGATCTCGGCCGCCGGCATCCCGGAATCGATCAGCGCCTTGCACTTCGCGGCCACGGCGGCGGCCTCGGCCGGCTCGTCGGGATGCTCGGTGAACGTGGGCTCGCCGGCGTCGGGGCGCTGACCGAGCAGGCGCAGGCCCGGCAGGCCCTTGCGCCGGGGAGCCTGTCCGATGAGCCGGTTGGCCAACCCGACCACCTGCGGGGTCGAGCGGTAGTCCCGCTCCAGCTTGACCACGGCCGCGTCGGGATAGCGATCGGCGAAACCCAGCAGGTAGTCGGGATCGGCCCCGGTGAAGGAGTAGATCGTCTGGTTGGGGTCGCCGACGACGCACACATCGGCGCGCCCGCCCAGCCAGGCGTCGAGCAGCCGTTGCTGCAGCGGATTGACGTCCTGGTACTCGTCGACGACGAAGTGGCGGTACTGCGCCCGCACCTCCCGGGCCACCGCGGGATGCTCCTCGAGCGCGTAGGCGGTGACCAGCAGCAGGTCCTCGAAGTCCAGGGCCCCGTCGCGCTGCTTGGCCGACTCGTAGCTCGCGTACACGGCCGCGACGGCGGCCGCCTCGAAGGGCGGCTCCCGCCCCGCAGCCCGCGCGCGGGCCGGATAGTCGTCGGGCGTGGCCAGCGTCGTCTTGGCCCATTCGATCTCGCTGGCCAGGTCACGCAGGCTCGTGCGGTCGGTGGACAGCCGCGACCGGGAGGCGGCCGTGGCCACCAGCCGCAGCTTGTTCTCGACCAGCGAGGGCATCGGGCCACCGAGGACCCGCGGGGCGAAGTAGCGCAGCTGGCGCATCGCCGCGGCGTGGAACGTGCGCGCCTGCACGCCACCGACGTCCAGCGCGGCCAGCCGGCCACGGAGCTCCCCGGCCGCGCGGGCGGTGAACGTCACCGCGAGCACCTGCTCCGGCACGTAGACGCCGGTGTGCACGCCGTAGGCGATGCGGTGGGTGATGGTGCGGGTCTTGCCGGTGCCGGCACCGGCAAGGATGCAGACGGGGCCAGTGACCGCCTGCGCGGCCTCCCGCTGTTCGTCGTCCAGGGCGGCGAGCACCGCCTCCGCACGGGAGGCCGGCTCGGTGTCCGGTCGTACGGATCCGGTCCTCTGCATCGTGGCCCCCTTTCTCTCCTCGCGGTCGACGTGCGGCCCCCGATCCTGTCAGTCCGGAGCGACGACGTCGGGAAGCATCCCCAGGAGAGCGGCGTTGCCCTCGACACATGGCGGTCCACCCTCTCGGGGACTGGACCCGCTCGCCCCTACCAGGGAGGATTCCCCTCGATGACCTCGACCCCCACCGCCCCCGTGACCATGTACACCACCGCCTGGTGCGGTTACTGCATGCGGCTGAAGAAGCTCATGCAGCGCGAGGGCATCGAGTTCGCCGAGGTCGACATCGAGCACGACGCGCAGGCGGCCGACGTGGTCATGACCGCCAACGGTGGCAACCGCACCGTTCCCACCCTGCTGTTCGCCGACGGCGTCGCGTTGACCAACCCCACCATCGACGAGGTCAAGGCCCAGCTGGGCTCCCTCCGGGAGGCGTGAAAGCAGGTGATCCCCGGCCCGCGGCCCTCGAAGGGGCATGAGCGCCCCCGAGCGGGCCGCGTCCGCGGCACCGACGTCGTCCGGCCGTCGTCACCGGAGACGTTCTCGGAGGCCGCCGTCGTGAGCTCGGGATCCCGCTTCGCCTCTCCCTCCGGCACTGGCCCCGTCGCCCTCACCCGCACCCCCCGCGGCTGGGCGGTGAGCTCTGCCGCCGGGGTCGAGACCGCCGGCGACCTGATCGAGGGGCTCTCCCTGGCCGACCTCGTCGCCGAGGAGTTCGGCGCGCTGACCGAGCCGGACCGCGCCGCTCGGCGGTCCGCGCGCGGGCCCGGCACCACCGATGCGCCGCTGGACTCGACCGAGGCGCGGATCGCCGAACTGGAGCGGACCATCGCCCAGCTCGAGCACGCCCTGGCGTCGCGGGTGTCCACCGAGCGCGCCATCGGGGTCCTCGCCGAGCGCCACTCCACCAGTGTCCGGGAGGCCTTCGAGTCGCTGCGCCGGGACGCGAGGTCGCAGGGCCGGCCGGTCGCGGAGTTGGCCCGCGAAGTCCTCGACAGCCTGACCGCGGAGTCCGTCGCTGCCCCGGGTGCTCCGGCCGCGCTGGGCCACGCGCCTGGCGGACACCGTCCCGACGCGGTCGTCTCCCCCGGTCCGCGGCCGGTTGCGCGCATCCCGTCCGGTTCCCCGGCCCTGACCGCCACGGACGGCGCTTCCTGACCCGTCCGCAGCCGCTCAGCCCGCAGGCCCTGGCCGACCGCCTGGCCGCCCTGCTGGTTCCGCTGAAGCCCGATCCCGAAGCCGTGGCCCTGCGGGTCGCCGTCGACGGGCCGGACGCTGCCACGCCGGGCCGTCTGGCCGCCGCGCTGGCCGACCGCCTGCCGTCGCTGGGCCGCGCCGCCCTCGTCGTCCCCGCCGACGGGTTCTACCGCCCGGCCTCGTTGCGCCTGGAGCGCGGTCGCACCGATCCCGACGCCCGGTACTCCGACTGGCTCGATGCCGGGGCGCTCACCCGGGAGGTGCTGACTCCCCTCGGGCCCCGGGGGTCGGGCGAGTACCTGCCGGTCCTCTGGGACGTCGACCGGGACAGGGCGGCCAGGGCGCAGCGCCGCCCGGCACCCCCGGGGGCTGTGCTGCTGGTCCCTGGCGCGCTGTTGCAGGGCGTCGGCCTGCCCTTCGACGTGGTGGTGCACCTGCGGATGTCCCCTGCGGCGCGGCGGCGACTGACCCCGCCGGACCGGGCCTGGGAATTGCCGGCTTACGACCGCTACGACGACGAGGTGGACCCGGCGGGCCTGGCCGACGCCGTCGTCCTGGCCGACCATCCCGACCGGCCCGCGCTGCTGCTCGGGGGTCGGTTCGTCAGCTGAGTTCCCCGTCGACCCACCGGTCGAGGATGTACCGGGCGATCGAGATCGACGGTGGGGTGGCGAGCGGGCCCGTGCCGGCGCGCAGCTCATCGCGGGTGAACCAGCGCGCCTCCTCGATCTCGTCCGGGTCGAGGCGCAGCGGCTGGTCACCGTCCGCACGGGCGACGAAGCCCACCATGAGCGATTGCGGGAAGGGCCAGGGCTGGCTGGCGACGTACCGGACGTCGCTGACGTCCAGGCCCACCTCCTCGGCGACCTCGCGCGCGACTGCGGCCTCCAGCGACTCCCCCGGCTCGACGAAGCCGGCGAGGATGGAGAACCGGCCGGGCGGCCACGTCGCCTGCCGGCCGAGCACCACCCGGTCGGCACCGTCGTGCACGAGCATGATCACGGCGGGATCCGTGCGCGGGAAGAACTCCGTGCCGGTGCTGGGGTCCCGCTGACTCCATCCCGCCCGCTCGATGGTGGTCGCCGTCCCGGTCAGCGGGCTGAACCGGTGCCGCTCGTGCCACTCCAGGATGCCGATCGCCTCGACGAGCAGACCCGCATCGAGGTCCGCCAGGTCGGCGCCCACCTCACGGAGCCCGGACCAGGCGTCGACCGGCCGGCCGTTGACGGTCAGCGAGCGCTCCCCGCGGACAGCGGCATACGGCACACCGTCGGCCTCGCCCAGGTAGACCGCGCCCAGGGGCAGCTTCGGTTGCTCGTCCCACACCAGCTGCGGGCCGGTGGGGCCCTCCGACACCGGCACCGTGCGCTGGGCATCGACGGTGAGCACGCGCACCGGCCTGCCACCGGCCGGGTCGGGAAGGGACCGCGCCAGGTGCGCCCGGTCGTGGGCGGCCCGCGACAGAACGGGAGCCTCGCCCCGGGACGGCCTCGTGCCCTCCGGCCCGGCCGACGCGGGATCGGTCATGCCGAGGCGCTCCGGGTGATGCTGACCGGCGCGAGGGGCTCCAGCTGATCTGCGACCCGTCCGGCGTCACCCAGGACCACAGCGGTCAGCGCGCTCGGGGCCAGGTAGCGGCGGGATGCCTCCTGGACCTGGCCGACGGTGACCGCGGCGAGGTCCCGCTGGTGCTCGGCGAGCCAGCCCGGCGGCAGGCCCGCCCCGACCAGAGCCGAGAGCGTGCTGGCCATACCGGCGTGGGTGGCGGTCGAGAGCGCCATGCTGCCCAGGATGTAGCGGCGGGCCCCGTCGAGCTCGGCCTCGGTCACCGGGAGCAGCGCCATGCGGCCGAGCTCGTACCAGGTCTCCAACAGCGCCGGCCCGGTGACCTCGGTGGCGACGTCGGCCTCGACGAGGAACGACGAGCCGGCCGCCTGGTGGTCCACGGAGCTGCGGGGGCTGTAGGTGTAGCCGCGCCGCTCCCGGATGTTCTCGACCAGGCGGGAGGAGAAGTACCCACCGTAGATCATGTTGGCCAGGCGCACGGCGGCCAGGTCCGGATCCGTCCGGCCCGGCGCCGGCCCCCCGAGGCGGATGTTGGACTGCACCGCACCGGATCGGTCGACCAGCTCGATCCCCGTCGCGCGGAGGTCGGGCGCCGGAGGTGCCTCGACGGCGTGCCCGCTGACCGTCCAGTCCCCCAACGCGTCGGCGGCGGCCTCTGCGGTCGCCCGGGGATCCAGGTCGCCGACCAGGACCAGGGTGCTGCCGGCCGGGAGCACGCGGGCGCGGTGCAGGTCCCGGAGCGCGTCGCCGTCGACGGAGGTCACCAGCTCGGGGTCGGGCAGGGTGATCGCGTACGGATGCTCGCCGTAACGGCGCGCGGCGAGGGAGCTACGGGCGATGACGCCGGGCTGCGAGAGGGCGATTCTGATCCGCTCGGCGACCCGCTCCCGTTCGCCCTCGACCCGGTCGTCGGGATAGGTGGCACCGGTCAGCAGCTCGGCGAGCATGCCGAGGACAGGGGCGAGGCCGTCAGGCAGCAGGGTGGTGGCGAACAGCAGGCGATCAGCATCGGTCGAGACCGACAGCTCGGCGCCGTGGCCCTGCAGCAGCTCGGCGATCCCGGTCTGGTCGTGCTGGGCCGAACCCAACAGGACCGCGCCGGAGAGCACCGATCCGCGGGCGGTGTGCAGCCCGGCATCGGCGGCGGTCGTGGCCGCGAACGGCACGCGGAGACGCAGCTCGATCAGCGGCACCCCCGGCCGGGGCACCAGGATCAACCGCAACCCGTTGGGCAGCGTCGACTCCTCCGCCGCGGGCACCGGCTGCGGGCGGGGTTCACCGAGCGGCGGGATCAACGTGAGGTCGAGGCCGGTGGTCATCGCTGTCCTCCCGTGGCGCGCAGCTGGAGCACGGCGGCCGTGCCGGGGTCCAGGTCGCGGGCGGCTGCCTGGACCTGGTCGGGGGTCACCGCGGCCAGCCGGGCGGCGAGCTCCCCGGCGAGCTCGGCACGGCCGTGCACGATCTCCGCGGCGGCGAACCCGAGCGTGCGGCCCAGCACCGAATCGGCCTGACGGAGCAGCTGCGCCTCGGTGCGTGCCTGCACCCGGCGGAGCTCGTCGACGGGGACGCCGTCCTCGGCGATCCGCCGCACCTCCTCGTGCACTGCCGCCTGCACCCGCTGGGCGGGAACGGCGGCCGGGTGGTGCACCTGGGTGGTGAGCAGGGTTGCGTCGCGGACGTCGAAGGGGTCGCCGAACAGGCCGACATAGCTGCTCTGCGCGATCGCGATCCGGTCGTCGTGCACCAGCCGGCGCTCCAGCCGGGAGGCGTCGCCCTCGCTGAGCAGCTCGGCCAGCAGCACGGTTCCCAGGTAGCGGTCGAAGTCGCCCACCGGGTCGGGTACCCGCCAGCCGATCGCCAGTGCGGGTGCCGGCGCCAGCGCGTCCTCGACGATCGCCGTCCGCTCGGTGGTCGGCAGCGGCTCACCGGTCGCCGGGATCGGCGGCACCGGGCGTGCGGCGACCGGGCCGAACCAGCGCTGGACCAGCCGTTCGGCCTCGGCGACGTCGAGATCACCGCCGATGCACAGGACGGCGTTGCCCGGCGCGTAGTAGTGGGAGAAGAAGTCGGCCGCGTCGTCGACGGTCGAGGACTCCAGGTCGACGAAGGAGCCGTAGCCGTCGTGGGTGTTGGCGAAGCTCTCGAAGGCGATCTGCGGCAGCTGCAGCCATGGGAACGCGCCGTAGGGCCGGTTCAGCACGTTGACCCGGATCTCCTCCTTCACCACGTCGATCTGGTTGCGGAGGTTCTCCTCGGTGATGGCGGGAGCGGCCATGCGGTCGGCCTCGAGGAAGAGAGCGCGTTCCAGCGCCTCGGCGGGCAGCGCCTGGAAGTAGTTCGTGTAGTCCTGGTGGGTGGAGCCGTTGAACGTGCCACCGGCCGCCTGCACCAGGCGGGCGTGCTCCATCTTCGGAACGTTCGCCGAGCCCTGGAACATCATGTGCTCGAAGAGGTGGGCGAAGCCGGTCCGGCCCTCGGGCTCGTTGCGCATCCCGACGTCGTAGAAGACGCTCACCGCAACGACGGGCACGCTGCGATCGGGGGCGAGGACGACGCGCAGGCCGTTGTCCAGGGTGAACCGCTCCACCGGGTGCCGCAGGGTCAGTTCGGCGCCGGCTGTTGTCACAGCCCGACACTAACCGCGGATGGCCGACGAGTGCCGTGCGGTACACCGGTCGCCGCGGTCGTGCGCCGGTCGCGGGGCCCGCAGGGTCCCCGACCGGGACACGGGGCTTCGGCTCCGCGCAGCAGGGGGACGGCACCCGGTCGCGGTGTGGACCGGTCGCGGGGCCCGCAGGGTCCCCGACCGGGACACGGGGCTTCGGCTCCGCGCAGCAGGGGGACGGCACCTGGTCGGGGTGTGGACCGGTCGCGGGGCCCGCAGGGTTCCCGAGCGGGACACGGGGATCGGCTCACCGTGGGTCGGGGACGGCACCTGGTCGCGGTGCGATCCGGAGGATCGCGATGTCAGAGCACCTCGACGGCGTCGATGACGCGGTCGATCACCCCGTAGAGCTCGGCGTGGGTGTTGGGGATGGAGATGTAGAGCAGGGCCGGGTCCGGGCGGCCGACGTCGATCAGCAGCAGCGCGGCCCGCTCGCCGCTCGCGTCGTACCCGGGCACGTCCCAGCTGAGCTGGAACTCGTACAGATGCGCCGCGTGCCCGTCGACGGTCCGCGCCTCGTCGCGCAGGACCCGTGGCTCGTTGGGCCGGGGGTAGTAGTTGAACCGGACGCTCTCGGCGACGGTCCGCGTCGTCGTCGGCAACGTGGCGGGGCCGGCCCAGCCCAGGCCCTCGGCCAGGGGCCCCGAGGTGCACTGCGCGATGAAGGTCGACCCCGCCGGAGTGAGGTCCTGGGTCGTGAAGTACTGCCCGGCGATGGCGGTCACCTCGGCCTGCATGCCGAGGTCGAACTCGTACCAGCCGTCGCCGAGGAACGGATAGGAGATGCCCGACTCCTCGTCGATGATCCGCACCGTCCCGGGCGGGAACGTCGGCCGGGCGGGGGCCGGCGGCTGGGCCGACGGAGCCGGCGCCTCCGCCACGGACTCGTCCGCGGTGGTCGAGCGGCCGATGAGGACGGCGGCCCCGACGACCGCGACGAGGACGAGCAGCGCGACGCCGATGACCCAGCCGGACCGGAAGCTGCCGCCGCCCGGTGACTCCTCGGGAGGCAGGGAGTCCGGCAGCGCGGTCGGCGGGGCGAGGACGGGTGAGGACTGCACCGCGACGCCGGGGCCGGCCGGGGTCGCGACGTCGGACCAAGCCGCACCGTTCCACCAGCGGACGAGCCCCGGCGTGCCGTCGGGGTCGGCGTACCAGCCTGGCGGCGGGGCCTGCTGGCCAGGTGCGGTCACGGGCTCCACCCTAGGAGGGCGGCCCTCCCCGGTACGGTCGCGGCCTCGCTCCTGGGAGGCTCCGTGACCGCAGCTCCACCGGCGCCGGACGACGCCGGCGTCGTGGCCCGGCTCCGCTCCGCCGGCTGCGTCTTCGCCGAGGACGAGGCCCGCCTGCTCGTGGCCGAGGCCGGGTCGACCGCCCGGCTCGAGGCCCTGGTCCGGCGCCGGGTCGCGGGCGAGCCCCTGGAGCACCTGCTGGGCTGGGCGGAGTTCTGCGGTCTGCGGATCGCCGTGGCACCCGGGGTCTTCGTCCCGAGGCGTCGCACCGAGTTCCTGGTCGAGCAGGCCGCCGCACTGGCGCCACCGGGCGCCGTCGTCGTCGACCTGTGCTGTGGATCGGGCGCGGTGGCGGCCGCGCTGACCGCGCGGGTCGACGGACCCGAGGTGCACGCCTCGGACGTCGATCCGGCGGCGGTGGCATGCGCGCGGCACAACCTGCCCGGCGGCAACGTGCACGCCGGGGATCTGTTCTCGGCCCTCCTGGACGGGCTACGGGGACGGGTCGACGTCCTCGTCGCCAACGTGCCGTACGTGCCGAGCGAGGCCATTCCACTGATGCCGCCCGAGGCCCGCGAGCACGAGCCGCGCACCGCGCTGGACGGCGGCACCGACGGCCTGGACGTCGCCCGCCGGGTCCTCGCCGGCGCCGGGGACTGGCTCGCGCCAGGTGGCTGCGTGCTCTTCGAGATCGGCGAGGCGCAGGTGCCCGCAGCAACCGACGCCGTCAGCACGGCCGGTCTCGTACCGCGGATCGCCGAGGCGGAGGACACGGGCGCGACCGTCGTGATCGGGACCCGCGCCTGACGGCGCACGGAACCTCCGCTGGAGCTCGGCGGGGACGCCAGGGCACGCCGTTCGCACTCATCCACGCCGAGTCGCACGGGGCACGCAGGCCCACCACGTCAGCGCAGGCGCATGGCTCCCAGCTCGCGCCAGAGGTGGGCCGCCGCCTCCGCGCCGCGGTAGAGCATCGGCAGCAGGACCCGCTCGTTGGGCGAGTGGATGCGGTCGGTGGGCAGCCCCGCCCCGAGGAACAGCAGCGGCGCGCCGAGGTGCTCGACGAGGTCGGCCTCGGGCCCGCTGCCGCCCTCGCGCGTGAACAGGACGTCGCCCGGCTCGGTGTCGAAGGCCTGGCCGATGGCACGGAGCAGGGCCCCCATCGCGGGTGAGTCCAGGTCGCTGGCACAGGGAGCGACGCCACCGGGCGGGGTGTGCACCTCGGCCTCGATACCGGCCGGGACGTTGGCCTCCACCCAGGCGCGCAGCTGGGGGCCCACATCCTCGGGGCGCTGGTCGGCGACCAGCCGGAAGCTGAGCTTCGCGTGCGCCTCGGCCGGGACGATCGTCTTGTGGCCGGGGCCGGTGTAGCCGCCCCACATGCCGTTGACCTCGGCGGTCGGCCGGGCGCCGGTGCGCTCGAGCGTGCTGAAGCCGGCCTCGCCGTAGGTGGCGCGGGAGGCCGCCGGGCCGGCCAGCCAGGCCTGCTCGTCGAACGGCACCCGGGACATGAGCTCGCGCTCCCGGTCCGACAGGGGGCGCACCTTGTCGTAGAAGCCGGGCAGCGTGACCCGGCCCTGGTCGTCGTGCAGCGCGGCCAGCAGCTCGGCGAGAGCGTGCAGCGGGTTCGGGACGGCGCCGCCGAACGAGCCGGAGTGCAGGTCCACGGCCGGGCCGCGCAGGGTGATCTCGGCGTCGGCGAGGCCCCGCATGGCGGTGACCGCACTCGGCACGTCCGGGGCGGCCATGCCGGTGTCGCTCACGACGACGACGTCGCAGGCCAGCCGGTCCTTGTGCTGCTCCAGCAGGGCCGCGAAGTGCGGCGAGCCGGACTCCTCCTCGCCCTCGATCAGCAGTTTGACGGTGACCGCGGGAGTGTCCCGACCGGTCGCGGCGAGGTGCGCGCGCATGCCGAGCAGGTGGAAGGCGACGTTGCCCTTGTCGTCGATGGCGCCGCGGGCGTGCAGCTCCGGGCCGTCGGGGCCGTCGACCCGGGTCGGCTCGAAGGGCGGGTGCACCCACAGCTCCGGCGGGTCGACCGGCTGGACGTCGTGGTGGCCGTAGACGAGGGCGATCGGTGCGTCGGCCTCTGCGGACGGCCACTCGGCGAAGACGGCGGGGGCGCCGGGCGTGGGCCAGATTTCGACGACCGGGAAGCCGGTGCGGCGCAGCGCCTCGGCGAGCCACGCGGCACTGCGGGCCACTTCGGGGGCGTAGGCAGGGTCGGCGGAGATCGACGGGATGCGCAGCCACGCGTCGAGGTCGGCGTGCAGGTCGTCGAGGTGGTCGAGCACGAAATCGCGTTCCGGACTGCTGGTCACGAGGCTCGACCGTAGTGCTGCCAGCGGTACCCGCCGCGTCCGGCTAGCGTCCGGGGCATGCCTGGAGAGCTGCTGCGCGTCGACGTCGGCGACCTCACCTTCGACGTCCGCGTCGACGGTCCCGAGGACGGGCGGCCGGTGCTGCTGCTGCACGGCTTCCCGGAGACGTCGGCGTCGTGGGCCGCGGTGACGCCGCTGCTGACCCAGGCCGGGCTCCGGACCTACGCCCCCGACCAGCTGGGTTACTCCCCTGGCGCCCGCCCCGGTGACGTCGAAGCCTACGCGATGCAGAACCTCGCGCAGGTCACGGCGAACCTGATGACGGCGCTGGAGATCCCGGTCGCCGACGTCGTCGGGCACGACTGGGGCGCGAACGTCGCGTGGACGCTCGCCGCCTGGCACCCGGACCGGGTGCGGTCCCTGACGGCGGTCTCGGTGCCCCACCCGGCCGCGTACACCGCGGCCTACCGCGCCGACCCGGAGCAGAGGGAGCGCTCGAGCTACATCCGGCTGTTCTGGCAGGAGGGCAAGGCCGAGGAGGTGCTGCTCGCCGACGACGCGCGCCGGCTGCGGCGCATGCTGGCCGGCGGCGAGCAGGCGTCCGGCGTCTCGGCCGAGGCGATCGACGAGTACGTGGCCGTGCTGTCCGCGCCCGGCGCATTGACCGCGGCGCTCAACTGGTACCGGGCGATGAGCTCCGACACCCGGGTCGACCCGGTCGGGGTGCCGACCACGTACGTGTGGAGCGACGGTGACGTCGCCATCGGGCGGACGGCCGCCGAGGCGTGCGCCAACCACGTGACCGGCGACTACCGGTTCGTGGAGCTTGCCGGGGTCACGCACTGGATCCCGGAGCAGGCACCCGAGCAGCTCGCGCGAGCCATCCTCGACCGGATCGCGTCGAGCTGACAGCTGATCTGTTCGTTCGCGAGGATCCATGTCGGCTGACGCTGGGGACAGGGACGGATGACCGTGCCGCCAACATGGTTCGCAGGTCCCGCAACCTCCTCGGCGGTGGCGGTGGCGTGGGAGATCGTGCTGGAGGTCCGGCAGCCCGTGGGTCCTCGACAGTTCGGCGGCTGCACGCTGCCCATGCCCGACGCATGTCCGGAACCGCCCCCGGACAGCTACGTCGCGGACGTGCGCAGCGCGCAGCGCGCCGCCAGGTGACCCCGTACCGCACCGCCCGCGGCGCTCAGCGGTCGGTGCCGGTGACCAGGACGAGCAGGCCTTCCTCGTCGAGCAGGTCGACCGGGCGCAGGGTGAGGTTCGCCGCGACGTGGTGGAAGCCCGCACTGACCCGTTCCACCGGGACGCCGGTGAGCCGCGACCAGCCCAGCCGGTAGGCGGCCAGCTGCACCGCGGCGGCGGAGAGCTCGGCGCCGGACGGCGGCGGGCCGGTCTTCCAGTCGATGACCTCGAAGCCGCCGTCGGCGTCGGCGTAGACGGCATCGATCCGTCCCCGCAGAGTGAGCGGCCCGAGCGGCGTCTCGAAGGGGACCTCCACCTCGACCGGCTGACGGTCGGCCCACACGCTGGCGAGGAAGGCCTCCTGCAGCTCGGCCACCACACCGTCGGGAGCGGCGAACTCGTCGCCGGACCCGGGCAGCTCGTCGAGGTCGACCAGCTTGGCGGCGCCGAACCGCTCCTCCAGCCACGCGTGGAAAGCGGTACCGCGCCGGGCCTGGGGGGCGGGGGCCGCGGGCATGGGGCGCCGCAGCCGCCGGGCCAGCTCCGCGGGGTCGCGCCGCAGCGTGACCAGCGCCGACACCGACAGGTGCGACGGCAGCGGGACGTCGACGGTCGGGCTGGCGTGCCGGGCCCGCTCGCGCAGCAGCAGGTCGGCGTCGCGCACCCACTGCTCGACCAGCGGGTCGGCGCCCTCGAGGATCTGCTCGGGGTCGAGCGGGTGCGGCGCCGCACCGGCCACCAGCTCGGCGGCCGCGGTGAGCGCCCGGCGACGTCCGGAGGACAGCGGGTCGGCCGGCCAGCTCCCGACCGGCCACTCCGCCAGCGCCGGGTTGGTCGCGTCGCCGGCCGGTGGCTCGGCCCAGTGGACGACGGTGCCGGCGCCGTCCTCGCACGCCTGCCGGGCGGTGAGCAGCAGCGACGACGGTCCGCACGGCTTGACGCCGTCCCGCCACCAGCTGCCGGAGCACAGCAGCAGGTGCCGGGCCCGGGTGACGGCGACGTAGCCCAGCCGGATCTCCTCGGCGGTGCCGAAGTCCTTCCAGTCCTGGACGTACTCCTCCAGCGCCTGCTTCACCACGGCCTGGTCACCGGAGCCGGGGACCGGGAGCCGCAGCCGGGGCAGCTCCTCGCGGTCGGTGAGCCGCAGGTCGGCCGGCACGGCGCCGGGATCGCGGATCCAGGAGTCGCTGGTGTCGGCCTTCGCCGGGAACTGGTCGGCGGTGAGCCCCGGAACGGCGACGACGTCCCACTCCAAGCCCTTGGCGGAGTGCCCGGTGAGCAGCTGCACGGCCTCCGGGTTCACCGCCACCTCGCCGGGCTCCAGGCCCCGCTCGCGCTCCTCGGCGTCGCGGAGGTAGCCGAGGAACGCCGGCAGCGAGGGCAGCTCGGCGAGCTCGGTGAACTCGGCGGCGACGCCGTGGAGCGCGTCGAGGTGGGCCCGCGCCCCGGCCGGGCTGGCACCGGGCGCGCTGGCGAGCTCGGTCTCCAGGCCGAGGGTGCGGGCGACCTCGTCGACCAGGTCGGGCAGCGCCTCGCTCAGGCGCGTCCGCAGGTGACCCAGCTCGGCTGCGAGCCGCCGCAATCGGCGGTAGCCCGCCTGCGAGTAGGCGCCGGGGCCGCCGAGGTCGTCCAGCGCCTCGACGATGCTGCCGCGCTCGGAGGGGGCTTCGACGACCGGAGTCCCGTCGGCGTCCCGGGACCGGGCGGGCCGGCGTGCGTGCACGAGTTCGCGGGCGCGGGCCTCGAGGGCGGCCAGGTCCCGGGGGCCGATCCGCCACCGCGCTCCGGTGAGCAGCCGGCCGAGTGCGTCCCCGGCCGTCGGGTCGACGAGCACGGTGAGCGTCGCGATGACGTCGGAGACCTCGGGCACCTCCAGCAGCCCGCCGAGGCCGACGACCTCGACGGGCAGGCCGCGCTCGCGCAGCGCGGCGGCGATGCCCGGCAGCTGCTTGCGGGTGCGCACGAGGACCGCCACGGTGGGGTGCTTCCCGTCCTGGCGGGCGACGAGGGGGTCCTCGTTGAGCCAGCAGGCCGCGAGCCGGTCGGCCAACGCCGTCGTCTCGTCGGCGACGGTCTCGTAGAGCCCCACGGTGACCGCACCGCGCCCGGCGGTGGGTGCGGGGGCGAGATCGGGCAGCGGCTGGTCGGGGGGCGGAAGCATCCCCGACACGGCGTTGGCGACGGCGAGGACGGCGTCGTCGTTGCGCCAGCTGGTGGCCAGCGTCAGCCGCTCGGCCCGCCGTCCGGGCAGCCCCGGGAAGGTGCGGGCGTAGCGCTCGATGGTGCCCGCCGAGGCCCCCCGCCAGCCGTAGATGGACTGTCGCGGGTCGCCGACGGCGAGCACCGGGTGGCCGGTGTCGCGGCCGAACAGGGCCTCCAGCATGCGGAGCTGGCCGACGCTGGTGTCCTGGTACTCGTCGAGCAGGACGATCTTCCAGCGGGTCCGCTCGCGGCGGCCGACCTCCGGGGAGGCGACGGCGATCCGTGCGGCGTAGGCGACCTGGTCGGCGTAGTCGATGGCGCCGGCCGACCGCTTCCGTGCCTCGAAGGCCTCGACCAGCGGCAGCAGCGCGACGCGCGCCTTCTGGCGGGCGAGCATGTCGAGGACGGGGGCGTAGGGCCCCTTCTTGCGCGGCGCGTCCGGGTAGCCGTGGACCTGCGCTTCCAGCCGGGCGGTCCAGGCCCGCAACGCCGCCGGGCTGATGTCGTGCTCGCCGAGGTCGGCGGCCAGGGCGAGGACGTCCTCGACCGTGGTGAGCAGCGTGAGCGGGACGTCGCTCATGTCGCCGGTGTAGGCGGTGACGACGGTGGCGGCCTGCCCCCAGCACATGGCGGGCCCGAGGACGCCGGCGCCGGGCTCGACGCCGATCCGCAGTCCGTGCTCGGCGACCAGCGCGGCCGCGTAGCCGTGGTAGGTCGAGACGGTGGGCTGGGCGACCTCCAGCCGCTCCCGGAGCTCGGGCTCGGTCTCCGGGTGGCGGGCGAGCGCACCCAGCCGGAGCCGGATCCGCTCGTTGAGCTCGCTGGCGGCCTTGCGCGTGAAGGTCAGGCCGAGGATCTCCTCCGGCGCGACAACCCGGTTGGCCACGAGCCAGGAGACGCGGGCGGCCATCGTCTCGGTCTTGCCGGAGCCCGCCCCCGCGACCACGACGAGGGGCCGGTCGGCGGGTGCCTCGACCACCCGCGCCTGCTCGGGTGACGGCGCATAGGACAACCGACAGCGGGCGGCGACCTCGGCCGGGCTCAGCCACCTGCGGACCCCCGGCCGCTCCGGGGCCGCGTCGGCAAGCAGATCGTCGAAGGAGAGCTGGCCGTCGGCCGCCGTTCCGGTGAGGGGAGTCATGCCGTCACCTGCCGGCCGGGCTCCTGCAGCGGGCAGCTGCGGCGGGCGGGGCACCGCGAGCAGTGCGATCCGGTGCGCACCTCGAAGGTGGCCGCACCCATCCCCTCCCCCACCTGCGCGAGCAGCTCGCCGGCCCACGTCTCGTCCAGCGGCACATCGGCGGGCAGCGGCTCCTGGTGCTGCTCCTTGGCCTTGGCGCCGGTGCCCACCTGGAGCAGCGCGGCTCCGCCGGGAACGCTGCCGTGGTCGCCGAAGGCGCCGGCCGCGATCGCCACCTGGTAGGCGGCCAGCTGGCCGTGCTCCTCGGTGTTCTTCGCCGCGGTCCGGCCGGTCTTGAGGTCGACGACGACCAACCGTCCCTCGGAGTCGCGCTCGAGCCGGTCGACCTGGCCGCGGATGCGGGCGCGGCCGACCGTCACGTCGAAGTCCACCTCCGCGCCGATCAGCTCGCGGCCGTTGGCGGCGTGCCAGCGGAGGAACTTGTCGAGCATCTCCTGGGCCGAGATCCGCTGGCGCTGGTCGGACCAGCCCGGTCCGAGGTCGAGCTGATCGAGCTCGGCGGCGAGGGCCGCAGGAGCGTCGGAGGGAGGCAGCCCGTCGGCGACCTGCTGGGCCACGGCGTGCACCGCCGAGCCCACCGTCCGGGTCGTGTCCGGGGACGCCTCGGCACCGACGGCCCCGAGGACCCAGCGCAGGGGGCACCGCTGGAAGGTCTCGATGGCCGACGGGCGCACGCGGACGGGCTCCTCCTCCGCCACCAGTGGGGCGTCGTCGGACAGCGGGGCGAGGCCCCACCAACTGGTCGACGCCGCCCCCGGAACTCCCTCGTCGGCCAGCCGGCGCAGGACGGAGGCGGCGGCCGACCGGCGCGGCGCCGGGGTCTGCGGATCGGTCAGGGCGCGCCGCAGGTCGGCGACGAGCGCGGGCAGCGTCAGCGAGCGGGGCAGCTCGGTGAGCGGCCGCCCGTCCTCCGGCGGCGGCGCGACGAGATCGAGGAACCGGGAGGCGGTCGCACCGGCGTCCGCGCCGTCCAGAGCCCCCTCGACGGCGGTGACGACGAGGCGCCTGCGGGCGCGGGTGCAGGCGACGTAGAACAGCCGCCGCTCCTCGGCGAGGGCGAGCGCGCGCCGGTCGACCGCCGTGCCGTCGACGCCCGCGGCGCGCTCCACCAGTTCCTCGGTGCCGAGCAGGGTGGACCGCTCCCGGAGGTCCGGCCACACCCCTTCCTGCACGCCGGCGACGCAGACGAGGTCCCACTCCAGGCCCTTGGCCGCATGGGCGGTCAGCAGCCGGACCGACTCCCCCGTGACCGCCCGGGCGGCTCCGGTGTCCCCGGGCAGTTCCTGGGCGGAGAGGTGGGCGACGAACGCGCGCACGTCGGCCGAGGGCAACCGGTCGACGAAGCCGGCGGCGGCGTCGAAGAGGGCGACGACGGCGTCGAGGTCCCGGTCGGCCACGGCACCCGACGGCCCACCGGCCGCGCTGGCCCGGGCCCAGCGGATGGCCAGCCCGCTGCGCTGCCACATCTCCCACAGCACGTCCTCGGCGGTGCCGTCGTGCGCGAGGGCCAACCGGCCGGCGGCCAGGACCGCGGCGACCCGCTTCGCCGGCCGGGAGACGTGCTCGGGGAGCGCATCCAGCAGGGTGTCGTCGCCGAGCGCGAGGGCGAGCGGCGCGCCGCGCTCGGTGGCGTCGATCCCCTGCTTGGCCAGCGCGATCCGCACCGCCCGCCGGAGCCGGCGCAGGTCGAGCACGGTCGCGCCCCCCAATGGGGAGGCCAGCAGCGCCTCGGCTGCGGACTCGTCCAGGCCCACCGCCGCCCCCTGTGCCTCCGGTCCGGACCCGGACGCGGGCAGGAGGGCGTTCAGGGCGGTGAGCAGCGGCGCGACGGCCGGCTGCCCGGCGAGGGGCAGGTCGTCGGCGGAGACGGCGACGGGCACGCCCGCGGAGGCGAGCGCCCGGCGCAGTGGTCCCAGCGCGACGGCGGTGCGCACGACGAGGGCCATCTGCGACCAGGGAACCCCGTCGAGCAGGTGGGCACGGCGCAGCACGTCGGCCAGGTAGGCCGCCTCGACGGCGGCGGAGCCGAAGACGTGCACCTCGGCTGCACCGGGGTCGGTGGCCTCGCCGGGGACGAGGCGTCGGTGCTCCCACGGCCCCGGCAGTCCCTCCGCGACCTTCCGGCTGATCCGCAGCAGCTCCTCCCCTGACCGCCGGCAGACGCCGAGGGAAACCCGGCCGGCGGGGCGGTTGTCGGTGTGCCGGAACCGCTCGGGGAACTCGACGATGCCGCGCGGCTCGGCGCCACGGAAGGCGTAGATCGCCTGGTCGGGATCGCCGACGGCGACGAGGTTGCCGCCGCCCCCGGCGAGCAGCTCGAGCAGCTCCACCTGCGCGGGGTCGGTGTCCTGGTACTCGTCGACGAACAACCACCGGGCGCGCTCGCGCTCCTGACGCAGCAGCTCGGGGTCGCCGTCGAGCTCGGCGATCGCTGCCCGCACCAGCTCGGCGGGGTCGTAGCCGGACGCGTCCCCGCGGCCCGCCGTCGAGAAGGCGGTGACGCCCTCGTACTGCTCCTGGAACGCGGCGGCGAGCACCCAGTGCTCGCGGCCGGTCTCCCGACCCCAGGCCGCCAGCCGGGCCGAGCCGACACCTCGCTCGGTGGCCCGCATGAGCAGGTCGCGCAGCTCGGTGCGGAAGCCTGCCGTGCCGAGTGCCGGGGCGAGAGCGGCAGGCCAGCGGACGGCACCCTCCTCCTCCGCGTCGCCACGGAGCAGCTCCGCCACGACGGCGTCCTGCTCGGCCGAGGTGAGCAGGCGGGGCGGGGCGTCGCCGCGGAGCAGCGCAGCCCGCCGGAGAACGCCGTAGGCGTAGGAGTGGAACGTGCGGGCGAGCGGCTCCCGGATGGTCCGGGCGACCCGGCCGGTGATCCTGGTGCGGAGCTCGGCGGCGGCCTTGCGGCTGAAGGTCAGGACGAGGATCTGCTCCGGGTCGATCCCGGCGTCGATCCGCGCGGCTACTGCCTCGACGATCGTCGTCGTCTTGCCGGTCCCAGGGCCGGCCAGCACGAGCAGCGGACCGGCCTCGTGGTCGACGACGGCCTGCTGCGTGGGGTCCAGCTGCGGCGCCGTCGGGCGCGGGGCCTCACCGGCGACGAGCCGGTAGACCGGCGCGCTCTCGCTCCCCCGCACTGCCACCCCCCGATGGAAGCACGACGCACCGACAGTCCAGGCACGGGTGGGCGATTGGTGCAGCGGTTCAGGTCAGGTCGAGCGCGGCCTCCCGCAGCCCCGCCTCGACCATCAGATCGGCGGCCGTCGTCAGCCAGCCGGCGACCTGGAGCAGGGGCCACTCGGCCTCGTGGTCGAGGGACGCCGTCGCCGCGCACAGCCCGGCCTGGGCCACCGCCCGGCACGCCATGATGTTCATGACCAGGTGGTCGGCACACCGCGGCCAGTTCTGAAGTCGGCCCCGCACCGGGGCCCGGCCCCGCTGCAGGGTCCGCCGCGAGCCTCCGAGCGGTGGGGGCAGCGGGTTCCTTCTACGGAGGGTGGGAGGACGGGGTCCTTTCAGCCGGGGCGTGCGGGGACGAGCTCGAGCACGAGCGTGCCGGGATGGCGGGCCGAGGCCACGGGCACGAAGCCGAGACGCTCGTACAGGTGCCAGGCGGGATTGCCCTCCTCCACGCTCAGGCTCAGTGCGCTCAGGTAGCGGTGCCGCGCCTCGGTCACCGCTGCTGCGACGAGCGCACCGCCCAGGCCGGCACCCCGGTAGCCGGGGAGCACGCAGACACTGAGCTCCGGGACTCCCGCGCGCACGAAGCCGTATCCGGGACCGTCGGTGGGGAAATGCCTCACCCACACCACGCCCGTGGGCTCGCCGCCGATCGTGGCGACGATGCCGTAGTCGCCGTCCTCAGGGGTGAAGCGGTAGTACCCGGCCAGATGTGGAGCGGCGTCCATCTGGGCGAAGGACAAGCGCTCCCCGCACCAGTTGAGATTCATCCACGTCGCGGTGCGGATCAGGAACCGGTCGGCCGGCCGCAGCTTCCGGACGGTCACCGGCTCAGGCACGGCTGCTGCTCGCCACGGCGTCTCTGCTCCTCACGGCCAGCGGACGGCGGAGAGCACGACGCGCCCCTCGCGCATGGGCACGCCCTCCGAGGCGAGCAGCTCCAGCTGTCGCACGCGGACCGGCTCGGCGGCCGACCCGTCAGCGCGCACCACCCGGTACCACGGCACCGCGCCGCCACCGGACGACAGCGCCCGCGCGACCCGGCGTGGGCCGATGCCGATGAGCTGCCCGATGGCGCCGTAGGTGCTCACGCGGCCCGGCGGGATGCGCTCGACGACGTCGAACACCGCCTCGTCGACGTCGGCCGGGTCGGTCACCCGCTCATCGTCGGGCACGCGTCAACGACGGGGCATTGCCCCTCCACCCGGCCATTCCGTCCGGTCCGATGGCCGGTGGAGGGGCATCGCTCGGGGAGTGAGCCGGTCAGGTCGCCTTGCGACCGAACCGCGCCAGGAGTCGCACCTGCGGCGGAGCAGCGGCGGAGACGTCCAGCGGTGGGTCGAACAGCCCCGGCACGCCGTCCTCGGGGAGCTGCTCGGCGAAGACCAGCGCCGCGGTCACCAGCTCGCCGTCCAGCTCGGTGTCCCCTCCGGTGGCGTGGGCGAGGTCCCAGGCGTGCACGGTGAGGTCGGCGGTCATCTCGAGGATGTACTGGGTCGCCGGCGTCGGGCCGCGGGAGAGATGGACGGTCCGCATCAAGGCGTCGTCCTCGGCGAAGGCCGACAGCGCCCCGTCCGCGGCGGTCTCCCAGCCGGTGAACGGGTCGGTGCCCAGCAGGTCGGTGGTGTCCTCCGGGAACCGCCCCTCGGCGTAGGGCTCCCCGGCCAGCAGCGGCGGGACCCACAGGGCCTCGCTCACCAGGTGGGCGACCAGGTCGGCCACGGTCCACCCGGGGAGCGACTCGTCCTCCCACTGGTCGGAGCCCACGGCATCGACCCGGTCGGTGAACTGGTTCTGGGCACGCTGGAAGAGCTCGAGCAGCTCCACGGGCGAGAAGTCGGCCATGCCGCCAGTACACATGCCGAGGGCCCGGCCCGCCTCTCCGGGGAGAGGCGGGACCGGGCCCTCGTAACGCGATGGAACGGCCCCGCTGCAGGGCCCCGACGCGAGCGTGCGAGCGGTGGGGGCAGCGGGGTCCTTCCTCAATAGGTCGGCAGGGCCTTGTCGATCCGCGTCGCCCATGCGGTCACGCCGCCCTGGACGTGCACGGCGTCCTTGAAGCCCGCGTTCTTGACCGCGGCAAGTGCCTCGGCCGACCGGACGCCGGTCTTGCAGTGCAGCACGATCGGCTTGTCCTGCGGCAGCTCTGCCAGCGCACGGCCGGAGAGGATCTCGTCCTTGGGGATCAGCTTCGCCCCGGGGATCGACACGATCTCGTACTCGTTGGGCTCCCGGACGTCGATCAGCTCGAAGTCCTTGCCGGCGTCCATCATGTCCTTGAGCTCGTCGACGGTGATCGTCGAGCCCGCGGCCGCCTCCTGGGCCTCGGCCGACACGACGCCGCAGAAGGCCTCGTAGTCGATGAGCCCGGTGATCGGGTCACCCTCGGGGTCCTTGCGCACCTTGATCGTGCGGAAGGTCATCTCCAGGGCGTCGTAGACCATCAGCCGGCCGAGCAGCGTCTCGCCGATGCCGGTGATGAGCTTGACCGCCTCGGTGGCCTGGATGGCGCCGATCGTCGCGCAGAGGACGCCGAGCACGCCGCCCTCGGCGCAGGAGGGCACCATCCCGGGCGGCGGCGGCACCGGGTAGAGGTCGCGGTAGTTCGGGCCGTGCTCGTTCCAGAAGACCGAGACCTGCCCGTCGAACCGGTAGATCGAGCCCCAGACGTAGGGCTTGTTCAGCAGCACGCACGCGTCGTTGACCAGGTACCGGGTGGCGAAGTTGTCGGTGCCGTCGACGATGAGGTCGTACTGGCCGAAGATGTCGAGGACGTTGTCGCTGTCCAGCCGCGTCTCGTGCAGGCGGACGTCGATCAGCGGGTTGATCTCCTTGATGGAGTCCCGCGCGCTCTCGGCCTTCGACCGGCCCACGTCGGACTGGCCGTGGATGATCTGGCGCTGCAGGTTGGACTCGTCGACGGTGTCGAACTCGACGATGCCGAGGGTGCCGACCCCCGCCGCGGCGAGATACATGAGCACCGGGGAACCGAGGCCACCCGCCCCGACGGCGAGCACCTTGGCGTTCTTCAGCCGCTTCTGCCCGTCCATCCCGACGTCGGGGATGATCAGGTGGCGGCTGTAGCGGCGGACCTCGTCGATGGACAGGTCGGCGGCGGGCTCCACCAGGGGTGGCAGGGACACGTGTTGCTCCTCAGGTCGTCCGGCTACGGCCCACAGAGGCCGCCGATCGTGTGCCATAACAGCGTGGCACGGGGATCGAATTCCCTATTCCCGAAGGTCGCGTCGGGCGTACGCCACGACCCCGGCGAACCCCAGGACGGCGGCGACGGCGACCATGCCGACCGCCCCCACCAGGTCCGGCGGGTCGGCCGGCACCGATGCCACGTGCGCGAAGGGCGACAGCGCCCGCGCCGCCTCCGGCCAGCCGAAGGTGTCGGCGAACAGCAGCAGCAGGTACCCGCCGGCCGCCGGGAGGACCCCGATCGCCAGGACCGCGCCGGGGGCGTACCCGAGGGCGAAAAGCGCGGCCCCGAGGCAGAGGAGCGCGACGGGGACGACGTTCAGCGCACCCGCCAGTGCCTCTCCCGAGGTCAGCCCGGAGCCGACCCACGCCGCCCCGGCCCAGGTGGCCAGGCCGGCGACCGACGCGAGGACGACGCACCCCAGCGCCACGGTGGCCGCCTCCGTCCCCGCCCACCGCGCCCGGCGGACGGGCAGCGAGTAGAGCAGTGCGAGCCGGCCGGCCACCTCGTCGGCCGCGCTCGCCGCGATCCGGCTCGCGGCGAAGGCCCCGACGGGGACGGCGAGCAGCGAGAACAACGACGCGGCGTAGCCCTGCACGGTGAAGAGCTCGTCGAAGCCGGCCTCCACGGCCAGCTCGGCGAACTGGCGGTTCGCCTCGAGGAAGTCGGTCATCGCCGTCGCCAGCAGGCCGATGAGGAGGAAGTAGGCCCCCACCCCGACGCCCCACGTGACCAGCGCGCGCCGCACCCGGTGCACGCAGAGCCCGGGCAGGCTGCGCAGGAGCGGGCTCGGCGAGCGGGCGGTGTCCCGCCCGCCGAGCAGGCCGGCCCCGACGTCCCGTCGTCCGGCGAGCACCACGGCGATGACCGCCGGAACGACCGCCAGGGCGGCCAGGACGAGCAGCGGCGCCGCCCGGTCGTCGGCGTAGGGGGCGACCGTGGACAGCAGCCCGAAGGGGCTGAGCCAGCGCAACCAGCCGAGGGCGTCGACACCGTCGCCGACCATGCGCAGCAGCAGGCCCGCGAGCACGAGTCCCACGGCCAGCCCGGACGCCGCCCGGCGCTCGGCGAGCAGCTGGGCGGCGAGGCCTCCGCAGGCGGCCCCGGTCAGGCCGGCGCCGGCCACCACGGCGCCGAAGAGGAGCGCGCCGGTGGTGACGGTGCCGACGAGCAGCATCCCGATGGCCACGGCGACGCCGGGGAGCGCGGCCGCGACGAGGACGACGGCCAGCTGGCGCCGGACCAGCGTGGCCGCGCGGACCCGGCCCGCGAGCAGGAGGTCCCAGCGGCCGGACTCCTCCTCGCCCCGCGTCACCCGGGTGGCGGTGAGGGCCGCCCACACACCGGCCAGGACGGCGAGCACCGTGCCGGTGCGCCAGACGGTGAAGCCCCCCGCGTCGTCCAGGGCACGCGCCGGGCCGAACAGGGTCCGGATGGCCGGATTGTCGGCCAGCGCCGTCAGGGACCCTGTCGTCAGGGCGCCCTGGAACGTGCTCCGGTACTGGACGGCGACGAATGCGGCGAGGACGCCGGACAGCACCGTGACCACCAGGGTCCCGCGGCGCACCAGTCGCACCGCGAGCAGGACCACCCCGCGCGCGGGGGCCGAGGCCGTCGCCGCAGGGGCCTGTGGGCGCGTTGCCGTGCGGCTGGTCACGCCGACACCTCGCCGTAGTAGTCGAGGAAGATCTCCTCGAGCGACGGCTCGCGGACGTCGATGCGCGCGACGTCGGTCTCGCCGAGGGCCCGCAGCACGGGGCCGGGGGGACCGACGAGGGACAGCGTGAACTGCAGGCCGGAGGCCCAGCGCAGGTCGGTGACGCCGGGAAGGTCGGCGAGACCTCGCAGTCGGGGCGCCGGCCGGCTCAGGTCCACGGTGACCTCCGTCCGCCGGAGCCGGCGCAGCTCCTCGAGGCCGGCGACCTCGACCAGCCGGCCCGTGCGCAGGATGCCGACGCGCGAGCACACCGCCTCCACCTCGACGAGCTTGTGGGAGCTCAGGAACACCGTCTGCCCGCGCTCGGCCGCCTCGGCGATGCACCGCCGGAACTCCCGCTCCATGAGGGGGTCCAGGCCGCTCGTCGGCTCGTCGAGGACCAGCAGGGGCGCCCGCGTGGCGAAGGCGGCGACCAGCGCCACCTTCTGCCGGTTGCCGGTCGAGTAGGTGCGTGCCCGCCGGCCAGGTTCCAGGCCGAACCGGGCGACCAGTTCGTCGCGGTAGGCGAGGTCGGTGCCGGGACCGACGCCGGCCAGCAGGTCGAGGCACTCCTGGCCGGTGAACGCGGGCCACAGGGCGACGTCGGCCGGGACGTAGGCGAGATGGCGGTGCGCCCGCGCCACGTCGGCCACCGGGTCGTCGAAGATCCAGGCCGCCCCGTGCGTGGGGCGCAGCAGCCCCAGCAGCAGGCGAATGGTCGTGGACTTGCCGGCGCCGTTGGGGCCGAGGAACCCGAAGACCTCACCCGTCGGCACGGTCAGTGACAGGTCGTCCACCGCGAGCGTGGTGGAGAAGCGCTTGCTCAGGTTCTCGGCACGGAGTGCAGGAACGGCGGCAGGGAGGAGGGCCACGGGTGGACGCTCCGATCGCAGTCGGGAACACGACTGCCGACCAGGCTTCCCGGCGCACCGAGAACAACGCTAGACCCCGTGGTCCAGATCCATCACGACTTCTTTCCCGGTCAGGGGTAGGGCCAGGCGTTCCTCTGGCACCCGTCGAGGCCGAGGGTCTGCTGCTGCATCACCGGGGCGAGCTGACCCGTTCCAGGGCAGTCCTGGTGCCCGTTGCCGAGGGCGTGGCCGACCTCGTGGTTCACGACGTAGAGCCGGTAGGTGGCGACGTCGCCCTCGTAGTCGGGGACGGCGGTGGCCCACCGCGCCAGGTTGATGACGGCACGGTCCCCGTAGCGGCAGGAGGTGTAGCCGCCGGTGCCCACACCCGGGCAGTAGGTCTCCATGTTGCCGGGGCTGACCAGGCTGACCTTGAACTCGAACTGCCCGGCCGCGGCCTCGGCGACACCGACGCGCTGGAAGGACATCCGGCCCCCGCTCCCCCACGACCGGGGGTCGCCGAGGGTGGCCTCGACCGCCTGCGCGAAGGGGGCGCCCTCGACGCCGATGCCGTCCTCGACCTCGACGATGAAGCGGCGCAGCGGGCCGGTGCCGTAGACGGCGGAGGTCCCGTCGACGACCGAGAGCGTGCCGGCTCCCTTCTCCACGTAGCTCTCCACCCCGACGGTCGCCGGCGCCTCGCTGGGAGCGGCGTCACCCTGGGCCGGTGCAATTGGAGCGGCCTCGACCGCGGGCGGTGCCGGTTCGCCGGCTGCGGTCGTGGGCGCGTCGCCGAGGCTGGTGTCCGCAGGCACACCGGGCGAGGTGAGGGCCAGGTCGACCAGGGTCACGATCGTGGCGATGGTCAGCAGGGGGACGGCGTACGCGCGCCAGCCGTAGCGCCGGACGAAGCTGCCGAGACGCCCCGGTCGCCGGCCGACGACGGGTCGCCTGCGGGACGGATCCGGGAGCTCGATGCGGGCGACCAGCGGGGCCGGCCGCTCGACGGTGGAGACGAACCGTCCGGGAGGGGACGACGTCCCTGACGGGTCCGCGATCGAAGGCGCCGGTCGGGGGTGTACACGGCGCACGCCGTCGAGGCGCCCGCCCGAAGGACGGCCGTCGGCCGGACGTCCACCCACTGGCCGCACTCGTGCTCCTCGTTCGTGCTCCGGCGTCAGCTGGTCAGCGTCTCACGCCCCGTGGCGTGTCGACGGCAGCGTGGGGATCCCGGCACGCCGTCACCGTCTCCACCATCCCCAGTACCGCCCGGGCGGTCGCCTCCGGCGCCTCCAGCATGGCCACGTGCCCGACCCGCTCGAGCACCTGGAGCCGCGCGTCCGGGACGACGGAGGCCAGCCGTGGGGCGAGCGCCGGATCGACCAGCTTGTCGCGGGCGCCCCACAGCACCAGCGTGGGTGACTGCAGGGCGCGTGCGGCGCGCCAGGCGTTCGCCGCATCCACCCGCAGGTACGACGTCATCAGCCCACGCATGCTGCGGGTCAGCGCGTGGTCGGCCCAGGGCTGCGCGGCCCGGTCGCGCATCTCCTGGACGGCCTGATCGATCCGCTCCCGCGGCACCTTCGCCGGCTCGCCGAAGCACATCCGGATCATCCCCCGCACGCTCTGCTCCGGGGTGACGGCCCCGATGCGGCGGGCAGCCAGTGACGGGACGCCGGGCACGAGGAGGAGCAGCAGCGCGCGGCTGAACGCCGGCGGCACGCGGTAGACGGGCATGGCCGGGGAGATCAGCGTCAGCGTGGCCACGAGGTCGGGGCGCCGGGAGGCCACCAGGAGACTGACCAGGCCGCCCAGGGAGTTGCCGAGCAGGTGCACCGGCCGGCCCGCCGCCTCCCCCGGCTGCCGTGCGATGTGCTCGAGGACGTCGATCACCGCCCGCACGTGCCCGCTGATGGAGTAACGCCGCCGAGGCGGCGGCTGCGACCGTCCGAAGCCGGGCAGGTCGAGCGCCCAGCCGTCGAACCGGACCGCGAGCAGCGCGGCCAGGTCCGTCCAGTTCGTCGACGCACCACCGAGCCCGTGGACGTAGAGCGCCCGCTCGCGAGGTGCGTCGTCCGCCGGCCCGTCGACCGGCCCGGTCCAGGGGGTGGCCCGGACGAACACCTGCCCGCCGCGCACCGGCAGCTGCTCCCCGGGCCACGGCGGCAGCAGCGACGTCAGCGGGGGCAACGAGGTGGCCGACGGCCGGGCCGCCGGGACATCGGCGGCCGCGACGCGGGACGGAGGGTCTTCGGACATCCACTGGACGGTAATCGCAGGCCGGCCCGGCATGCGGTGGGGCAACCCGCCGGTAACATCCACCCTGTCATGCAGCCGCCTCGTTCCGCCCCCGTGAACAACCGGCGCACGTCCCGCCTCCCCCGGGGAGCCCGCCGGCTGCAGCTCCTGCGCGCCGCCCGCGACGTGTTCGTCGCCCAGGGTTTCCACGCGGCCGCCATGGACGACATCGCCGACCGGGCCGGGGTGAGCAAGCCGGTGCTCTACCAGCACTTCCCCGGCAAGCGGGAGCTCTACCTGGCGCTGCTGGAGGAACACGTCTCCGAGCTGGCCGACCGCGTCGCCGAGGCGATGGGCGGCACCGATGACAACCGGGCCCGCGTGAACGCGGCCGTCGGCGCCTACTTCGACTTCATCGACGCCGAGGGTGAGGCGTTCCGCCTGGTCTTCGAATCCGACCTGCGCAACGACACCGACGTCCGCGCGATCGTCGACCGCGGCACCAGCGTGTGCGTCGAGGCCATCGCCGGGGTGATCGCGGCCGACACCGGCGCTGACCCCGAGCGCGCGCTGCTCCTGGCCTCCGGACTGACCGGCTTGTCCGAGACGAGCGCCCGATGGTGGCTCCCGCGCAAGGGCACCGTCTCCCGCGACGAGGCGGTCGGCCTGGTCGCGGCCCTGGCCTGGCGGGGCATCTCCGGCTTCCCGCGGGTCGACGGCGAGCCGATCGCTCACTGAACAAGAGCCCCTGCCCCCGCCGCTCACAGGCTCACAGCGGGACCTGCAGGAGCCCCGTTCGCTGACGGCGCACCCGCACGGCGGGTCCTCGGCACGGCCGCTGGGCTAGCGTGGGGGCAGTCGCGCGAACCGAGGAGGCATCGCCCACGTGGAAGTCAAGATCGGCGTCCAGCACTCCCCCCGGGAGCTGGTCATCGACAGCCCCAAGACCCCCGATGAGATCGAGAAGGACGTGGCCGCGGCCATGTCCGGATCGACCAAGAACGGCCTGTTGACCCTGGTCGACGAGCGGGGTCGTCGCGTCGTCGTCCCCGTCGACCGGATCGCCTACGTCGAGATCGCGCAGGCCGATCAGCGCCGCGTCGGCTTCATCGTCGGGGCGTGACGGCGCGGAGTCGCGCTGGTTGCACCGCCTGATCGTCCGCACGTCCCCGACGGGGCGCCCTCCGCTCACCGTGGGGGGCGCCCCGTCGGTCGTTCTCCGCTCCGACGCACCGTTCGCCCTCAGCGTCGTGCTAGGGCGTGAGGTCGACGACGGTCCGCCACTGCTCCGGCCGGCCGGCGGTCTCGGCCACCAGGTCGGCGTAGAGCGCGGCGACCCGGTCCGGGTGGATCTGCCGGTCCTCACCCACGAAGCCGCGGACCGTCGCCGTCGCGACGTGGATCCCCTCGGCCGCCAGCGCGCGGGCCTGCACCTCTACGAGCGCCCGTAGCGCGGCCTTCTGGACCCCGAGAGTCGCCATCGAGGTGACCGGGCGGTCCGCTGACCCGCCGCCGGTGACCAGCACGGTGCCCGAGCCGCGTTCACGCATGCCCGGCAGGACAGCGCGCACGGCGGTCTGCAGGCCCACCGCACCGGCGGCGAGATCAGCGAGAAGGTCCTCCGGCGTCAGCTCGGGCACGGCGACCTGGCGGCCGACCGACACGTTGTAGAGCAGGACGTCGACGGGCCCGAGCGCTGCCGAGAGGGCGTCGACGGCGGCGGTGAGGGACGCGGGATCCCCGGCCTCGGCGGTCACCCACTCAGCGCGGACGCCGTCCCTCCGCAGGGCGGCACCGAGCTCCGCGAGCGGCCCCTCGCGCCGCGCGACCAGGCCGACGGCGTGGCCCTCGGCGCCCAGCCTCCTGGCCGTGGCGGTGGAGATACCGGGTCCGGCGCCGACGACGAGCAGATGCGGCACGAGAACTCCCTCAGGGGTTGAGGCCCAGGACCTTCATGCGCTCGGTGTGTGCGGCGGTGATCCGCTCGATCAGCCGGGCGACGCCGGAGAGGTCACCGGTGCCGCCGATGATCAACTCGGCCAGCCGGTCGTGCTCGGCGATCACGGCCTGCGACTGGCTCATCGCCTCCCCCACGAGCCGCCGTCCCCACAGGGACAGCCGGCCGGGGAGCTTGCGGTCGGCCTTGATCGCCGCCCGCACCTCTCGGACGGCGAAGTCGGCATAGCCGGTGTCGGCGAGCACCTCCAGCACCAGCGCCCGGTCGGGGTCGGGCAGGAGCGCGGCGATCTCGCGGTAGAAGTCGGTGGCCAGCCCGTCACCGACGTAGGCCTTGACCAGACCCTCGAGCCAGGTGCTGGGACGGGTGCTCTCGTGGAAGGCGTCGAGCGCCCGGACGAACGGCGCCATGGCCTCGCCCGGGTCGACCCCCAGCTCACCGAGCCGCTCGGTGAGCCGGCCGTGGTGGCCGATCTCGGCTGCCGCCATCCTCGCCAGCGCGGCCCGACCGGAGAGCGTCGGCGCCATGCGGGCGTCCTCCGCGAGCCGGTCGAACGCTGTCAGCTCGGCGTAGGCCAGCGCGCCCAGCAGGTCCACGACGGCACTGCTGTCGACCGGGGTCGTCACACACATCTCCTGAGGTCCTCGGGGTGCCGGACACCGGTCGCGGCCGGAGGTGCAGCTGACCGTGGCAGCGCGGCGCGCAGAGGCTAACCGGTGCCCGCGCTACCATGGCAGTCGGCGTACCTCCGGGTGCGCCGTGTATCTGTGCGCTGACAACCGCTGGACGACGCCCCGAAGGGCTGTCTCCCGGGTTCTGTCGCCCGGTCTGCTGGCCGCGTCGGCGCTGGAACTGATCCCGCGACAACCGACCGGGACAGGTCCGACGCAGCGGAACTCCGCCGCCGGAGCCGGTCCCCCATCAGACCAGAGGCGAGAGCACTGACCTCCACCGAGAACACCGCCATGTCCACCGAAGCCACTGCGCTCGAGCGCGCCGAGACCGGCGCCCCCGCTCCCGAGGAGCTGGAATCGCAGGTCGAGGAGCTGGGCGGCGCCCCCGTCGCCGTCGACAGCCCGCTGTTCAGCGACTTCGACGTCCACCCCGACATCGTCGCCGCGCTGGCCGACGTCGGGATCACCCGCACCTTCGCCATCCAGGAGCTGACCCTCCCGCTGGCGCTGGCCGGCAACGACCTGATCGGCCAGGCCCGCACGGGCACCGGCAAGACCCTCGGTTTCGGCGTCCCGCTGCTGCAGCGGGTCAGCCCGCCGACCGAGGGCGGCGACGGCGTCCCGCAGGCGCTGGTCGTCGTCCCCACCCGTGAGCTGTGCGTGCAGGTGGCCCGCGACCTGGGCACCGCCGGCGCCCGGCGCGGCATCCGCGTGCAGGCCATCTACGGCGGCCGCGCGTTCGAGCCGCAGGTCTCCGCGCTGCAGGCCGGTGTCGAGGTCGTCGTCGGAACCCCGGGGCGGCTGCTCGACCTCGCCCAGCAGGGCCACCTGATCCTGGGGAAGGTCAAGGTCCTGGTCCTCGACGAGGCCGACGAGATGCTGGACCTGGGCTTCCTGCCCGACATCGAGCGGATCCTGGCGATGGTCCCGGACAAGCGGCAGACGATGCTGTTCTCCGCGACCATGCCCGGCCCGATCGTGACGCTCTCCCGGTCGTTCATGACCCAGCCCACGCACATCCGGGCGCACGGCAACGACGAGGGCTCCACGGTTCCGCAGACCACCCAGTTCATCTACCGGGCACACAACCTGGACAAGCCCGAGCTGCTGGCGCGCGTGCTGCAGGCGCGTGACCGCGGCCTGGCCATGGTCTTCTGCCGCACCAAGCGGACCGCGCAGAAGGTCGCCGACGAGCTGGTCGACCGCGGGTTCGCCGCGGCCGCCGTGCACGGCGACCTCGGCCAGGGCGCCCGCGAGCAGGCGCTGCGCGCCTTCCGCAGCGGCAAGGTGGACGTCCTGGTCGCCACCGACGTCGCCGCGCGCGGCATCGACGTCACCGGCGTCAGCCACGTCGTGAACTACCAGTGCCCCGAGGACGAGAAGACCTACGTGCACCGGATCGGCCGCACGGGCCGCGCCGGCAGCACCGGCGTCGCCGTCACGCTCGTCGACTGGGACGACATCCCCCGGTGGCAGCTGATCAACAAGGCGCTCGACCTCGACTTCGCCGACCCGCCGGAGACCTACTCGACCTCGAAGTGGGTCTACACCGACCTCGACGTCCCCGAGACCGCCACCGGCCGGCTGCCCCGTTCGCAGCGCACCCGCGAGGGCCTGGGGGCCGAGACCCTGGAGGATCTCGGCGAGACCGGCAAGCGCAACCGTCCGGCACAGTCCGGTGGCCGTGACGGGGGCGGGCGTGGCGACTCGCGCGGCCCCGCTGACGGCCGCCAGGGCGAGTCCTCCGGCCCCTCCGGTGACGGGGAGCAGGGTGCCGGGGTCGGCAAGAGCCGTCCGCGGCGTCGCACCCGTGGCACCCGCTCGGCTGCCGCCGGCGGTGAGGCGGCTCCGGCCGCGACGACGGAGTCGGCTCCGTCGGAGGGCACGGCGACCAAGCCGCGCCGCCGTCGTCGTCGCGGCGGTGCCAACCGCGGGGGTGGCGGCTCCGAGTCCGCCGTCTGAGAAAGGGACCCCCCTGCCCCCGCCGCTCGCACGCTCGCGACGGGACCCTGCAGGGGGGCCACCCTTCTCCACTCTGGAGGTGGCCAACGATGCGTCTACCGCTGCGGGTGTGGGGCTGGACGGCGGCCACGGTCGCGCTGCTGCTCGTCGCCACCCTGCTGTGGCGGGGCTCGGACGCGGCCGCCACGGAGAGCACCACCGCAGCACCGGCCGACGTCCCCACGGGGCAGCCGGCCGGTGCCGTCTCCCAGGCGTGGTCGGCCGACGGCGCACCGAACCCCGACACGGTCGTGCAGGACGGGCGGGTGCTCGTCGGCTCGGCGCACGGCGTCCGCGCGCTGGATCCGCTCACCGGCGAGGAGGCGTGGCACTACACGCGGGCCAATGCTCGGATGTGCGGCCTCACGGTCACCGACGGCGTGGCGGTGGCGGTGTTCGCCACCGAGGACCGCTGTGACGAGGCGGTCGCCCTGGACGCGGGTACGGGGGTCCGGACATGGACGCGCAGCCTCAACCTCGCCGGTGACGCGGTCCTCGACTCGACCGCTGCCATCGTGCTGGCCAGCAATCCGACGGGTCTGGTCACCTTCGATCCGACCGGCAGCAACATCCGCTGGCGCCACGCCCCCCCGGAGGGATGCCGGCTGCTGGCCGCCGAGGCGGGCAGTAGCGGCGTCGCCGTCCTGCAGCGCTGTGCGGGCACCACGGAGGTGCAGGTGCGACTGCTGGACGGCTTCTCCGGATCGGCCCACTGGAGCCGCGCCCTGCCGGTTGCCGAGGGCGCCGCCGTCGAGCTGCTGGGCGCGGACACAGCGGTGACCGTGCGCGTCGGGGACGTGGTGCAGACACTGGCCGGCCCGGACGGCAGTGTGCTGGCCCGGCTGCCGATCGCCGCGGGGGACGACGTCCAGCAGGCGACCGTCGGCTCGGTCTCGTTGGTCCGGGTCGGCGGACGAGTGTCGGCGCTGGACGCGGTGTCGGGTGCCGCGCTGTGGGAGGCCTCCGCGACCGGGCTTCCGGTGACGTCCGGAGCCGTCGACGACACCCACACCCCCACCGGGCTCGTGCTGCCCGACGAGGACGGGTTCTCCTCCCGCGATCCGACCACCGGCGTGGAACTCGACCGGTTCGCGGTGGCCGGCCTGCCCGACGGCGGGACCGCCTCCGCGATCGGACCGATCGCCGTCCTGCGGCTGGACGGCCGGGTGCTCGGCTACCGCTGAAAGAGGACCACCCTTCCCCCCACGCCTCGGTGAAGGACCCCGTCCTCCCCACCCCTCGCAAGCTCGGGGCGGTGCCCTGGACGGGGCCACCCCTGAAGGATGGCCGATCAGCGGTGCAGAGCAAATGCAGGGCAGACTCGGGGAATGGTCCTGCCCGGCGGTCCCGACTTCTCCGTGTCCCTCGCCATCGCGCCCGACGACCTGCGGCAGCTCGCCGATCACGGCGCGACGCACCGCACCTTTCCGGGGCGCGCGGGCCCGCTGACCGCCCTGGACACCGGCGGCGAGGCGGTGCGCGGCACCGCGCTCCTGGTCGCCGGATACACCGGCAGCAAGGAGGATTTCGCGCCGCTGCTGGCCCCGCTGGCCGAGGCGGGCTACCGGGTGGTCGCCCTCGATCAGCGCGGCCAGTACGAGTCCCCCGGGCCCGACGACCCGGCGGCCTACTCGGTGACCGAGCTCGGCCTCGACGTGGTCGCCGTCGCCCGTGTGCTGCGCGAGGAGTCCGGCGAGCCGCTGCACCTGCTCGGCCACAGCTTCGGCGGACTGGTCACGCGGGCCGCGGTGCTCGCCGAGCCGACGCTCTTCACCTCGTTCACCCTGCTCGGTTCCGGGCCCTCGAAGCTCGGGGGCCGGCGGGCGGAGCTCCTCGACCACCTCGGCCCGCTCCTGGACGCCGGCGGCGTGCCGCTGGTGCACCAGACGCTCGAGCAGGTCGCCATGACCGACCCGAAGGCGCAGGCGGTCCCGGCGCCGACCCGGGAGTTCTACTCCCGCCGGTTCCTGCGCAACTCCGCGGCCGGCCTCCGGGGCATGGCCGACGCCATGCTCGACGAGCCCGACCGCGTGGCCGAGCTGGCCGCCACCGGGCTCCCGCTGCTGGTGGCGCACGGCGAGGCGGACGACGCGTGGCTGCCGCACGTGCAGGCCGACATGGCCGAGCGGCTGGGGGCCCGCCACGAGGTCATCAACAACTCGATCCACTCCCCCGCGGTGGAGAACCCGACGAGGACCCTGGAGGTGCTGCTCGACTTCTGGGCGGACGCCTCGGCCCGCTCGTGAACAGGCTCGCGCCGCTGCCGTCGCCCGACGAGTGGACGGCAGAGGAGGACCGGCTCGGATTCTTCGGCCCGGACAGTGTCACCTGGCGCATCCACGCCGATCCGTCGTACCACCTCGGCGGAATGCGTGCGCTGATGCTGCAGGCGCTCCACCCCGTGGCCATGGACGGCGTGGCGCGCAACTCCGCCGGCTTCCGCGACGAGTGGTGGATGCGCATGACCCGCACCGGTCAGTACGTGGAGACGGTGACCTTCGGCACGCGGACCGAGGCACGGCGCATGGCCGCGCGCGTGCGGGGACTGCACCGCCAGCTGTCCGGGGTCGAGGAGACGACAGGGCGGGCGTATCGCGTCGACGATCCGGACCTCCTCCTGTGGGTGCACGCCTGCGAGGTGGAGTCGCTGCTGACGACCGCGCGCCGGGCCGGTGTGCCGCTGTCGGACACCGACGCCGACCGCTACGTGCTCGAGCAGGTCGCCTCGGCGCAGCTGATCGGCGTGCCACTGGCGACGGTGCCGACGTCGGTCGCCGAACTGGACGCCTACTTCGAGATCGTCCGCCCGTCGCTCGCCGCGACGCCCGCAGCCGTGGAAGGGGTCCGCAGGCTGTTCCTCCCTCCGATGCCCGGCTGGCTGCAGGTGCTCACGCCGGCCCGCCCGGCATGGGGCACGCTCGCCTCCCTGGGGATGGCGCTGCTTCCGGCCTGGGCTCGCCGCATGTACTCGCTGCCCGGCCTGACGCTGACCGATGCCGCTGCCACGGCGGGACTCAAGGCCTTCCGAGCGGCATTCCTGGCGCTTCCGGAGCGGGCGCGATGGTCGCCGACGGTGCGGGCCGGCTTCGAGCGAGCGGCGGCCGTGGAGGACCTGACCGCCTGACGCGCCCCGACGTTCGGCGACCGTCGGGATGCCCCGGGTGGCCGCCTCAGTGTCCGGCGTCGTCCTCGGGCAGGAAGCTCCACGTCTCCCGCGCCGGGACGGCGGCCTGGCCGGTGGGGCAGCTGGGCCGGAAGTCGCACCAGCTGCACTGCTTGCCGGGGACGGCCGGGAACGCGACGTCCGGCTCCTCGCCCGCCGCCATCCTCTCCGTGGCCGCGGTGATGTCCAGCGCGATGTCCTCCGCCCGCCGCACGTGGTTGGCCAACGAGCGCTCGGTGTGCTCGAAGGAGGCCACCGTGCCGCTGGGCAGGTGGTGCAGTTCCACCCGGCTGCACGGGCGACGCAGCGTCCGACGCACCCCCAGCACGTAGGCGGCCAGCGCCGGTGACCCGCGGGCCTCGTCGTCGGTGCTGACCGCCCGGCCGGTCTTGTAGTCGACGACCACCAGCTCGTCGCCACGCTGGTCGATGCGGTCCACCCGGCCCGACAGCGCCAGTCGCTCGGTAGTGGCTCCGACGGTGCGCTCGTTGCCCACCGGTTCATCGGTCGGGTCCAGCGTCGCCACGTAGTCGGTCAGCCAGCCGGCTGCGCGCGCCCGCCACCGCTTGGCCTGTTCGGCGTCCCGGAACCCGTTCTGCGACCAGGCCCCGTACAGCAGCTGCCGCGCGGCGCCGGTCGTCCGCTTCTCCACCGGCAGGTCCCACCACGAACGCAGGGCGGCGTGCACGGCCGCGCCGACGGTGTTGTGCGCCCAGGCCGGCCCCTTCGGCGGCGTCGGCCGGTCGACGTAGGCGTAGCGGTAGCGGCGGGGACAGTCGGCGAACGAGGCGAGCTTGCTCGGCGTCGCGGAGAACAACCGCCGCGGCATCCCCGGCATCTCCAGCTGCGCGCTCATGCGGTGGCCCTCCCCATGCCACTCACGGTAGCCAGCGGGTCCGACGGTCCCAGCTCAGTCACGGAACGGCTCGCTGCCGGTCCCCGCAGCCAGGATCGCCTCGAACTGGTCGGGGTCGGTCGTGCGGGCCGCGATCGGGGTCACCTTGTTCGTGCCGTGGTAGTCGCTGGACCCGGTGGTGATGAGGCCCAGCTCGGCCGCGAGACCGCGCAGGTGCGCCCGCTCGTCGGCGGAGTGGTCGGGGTGGTCGACCTCCAGCCCCAGCAGTCCGGCCTCGACCATCGCCACGATCGCGTCGTCCCCGACGATCCGGCCTCGCTTCGTGGCGAGTCCGTGGGCGAACACCGGAACCCCTCCGGCGGCGCGGATCAGCGCGATGCCCTTCCGGACGTCGGTGTCGGCCTTGGTCACGTAGAACGGGCTGCGGTGGTGCAGGAGGGTCGCGAACGCGTGGTCGACCGAGTCGGCGGCTCCCACCTCCACCAGCGCCCGGGCGATGTGGGGGCGGCCGACGACACCCCCCTCCGACCGCTCGACGATCCGCTCCCACACCACGGGGTGCCCGGCGGCGGCGAGCGCGGCGACGATCCGCTCCCCTCGCCCCAACCGCTCGTCCCGCAGCCGGACCCGCTCGGCGGCGAACCCGGGATGGCCGGGGTCGAACAGGTAGGCGAGCAGGTGGACGCTGATCGGCGCCTGATCGTCGGGGATCCACCGGCAGGACATCTCCATGCCGGGCACGACGGTGAGCCCGGGCGGTCGGGCGGCCTCGGCCACCGACCAGCCGGCCGTCGTGTCGTGGTCGGTCAGCGCGATGACGTCGAGGCCGGCCGCGCGCGCGGTGGCCAGCAGTTCGGCCGGGCTCTCGGTGCCGTCGGACACCGAGGAGTGGGTGTGCAGGTCGATCCGCATCAGTGTCCAGCCTGCCGCACGCTCACTGCTGATGCGGAGGGAGGCGCGGGATCGGCTCGGTGTCCCGTCGATCGGCATCCGTCTGCGGAGTCGGCTCGGACGGCGGCTCGGGGTTCCCCTCGTCGTCGCCGCCGGATGCGGCACCACCCCAGTCGCTGCTGAACAGCAGGGCGCTGACCCGGCGGTAGAGGACGTCGGCGGCGGGCAGGAAGGTGATCTCCGAGAGCGCCTGTTGCTGGCCGGCGGACTCGAACCGGAAGGTTCCGTACCCGAGCAGCTGGCCCAGCAGGGTCTCCTTCCAGGTGAGGTCGGTGATCCGTCGCAGGGGCAGCAGGGTCACCGTCCGCACGATGACGCCGGAGGTCAGCAGGACGCGGCGGGTGCTGACGATGAAGTGCCGCATCCACCACTCGCCGACGCGCAGTCCGTAGTAGCCGAGCGAGCCGACCAGCACCAGCAGCCCGGCGGAGCTGGTGACCCTGTTCTCCGGATCGAAGAGCAGCAGCCAGCCCCCGGCGAGGAAGACCGGGAGGAACTTGGCGGTCGGCTCGATGAGCACCGCCCAGTGCCGGCGGGTGGCGACCACCGCCGTCTCGTCGGGCAGGAGGTACTTCTCGACGTCCTTGCTGGCCCGGGGAGGAAGCTCCAGAGGCCCGGATCCGGTCACGCCGCCGACGGCTCAGACCAGGGAGCCGACGAACTGGGCCAGGGACGACGCTGCGTCCCCCAGTGCGGTGCCGGCGGTGCGCACCAGCTCGGCGGACTGCTCGGGCGCCTGGATGATGTAGAAGACGACGAATGCGACGACCAACCAGGTGACGACCTTCTTGAGGTTCACCGCCACCTCCACAGGTGCGCTCGGGCGGGCAGGCTCGGGTGCTCCGAACCTGCGGGTACAGGGTCCACCCGGATGCGGCGGACGGCTTCGTCCCATGGGTAACACAGGCCCCAGGGATCACACCGGCGACGCGCCGATCATGAACGGGGTCGGTCGGGTTCCGGTCATCTCCCCGGAAGCAGGTGCTCGCTCGGCGGACCCAACGGGAGGTCGGGGTAGATGCGGTCGCGCAGATCGATCAGCTCCAGCTGCTCGGCGAGCAGCCAGGCGGCGTTCATCGGCCACATGACCAGCCACAGCCAGACGCCGTAGGCCTCGCCCACGAAAGCGGCCCGGTCGTCCGTCGTCGGCACCGCCCACAGCGGGGCGTGCTGCCCGGCAGCCTTGACGTCGACCGACGAGGGGCCCTCGATGACGTCGCCGGGGTCGGGACCGGGCAGCCCCGCGTAGCCGCAGCCCACGCCCGTGCCCGGCTCCTCGGCCACCAGGACCAGCTCGGCCGATCCCCCGAGCGGCGCCGGACCGGCGCAGTCGACGACGATCGCCCGGGCGCCGGGCTCGCCGCCCCAGGCCAGGCCGGTGACCGACCAGCCGACCGGCATCGGGTCGGGCACCCACGCCGGGACGCGGGCATCCGCGGTGACCGCCGCGAGGGCGTCGTGGGCCACCAGAACGGTGTGGTGCAGCGGCGTGACGGCGCCGTGCACGTGGCACCACGCCTGCGCGGTCGAGCCGGGGCGGACGACCAGCGTCTCGCCGCAGCGAGGGCAGACCGGCGAGACTTTCATCGGGCAACACCGTCCTGGGACCGCGTGCAATCGTCAAGCGGGGGCGTCGGGCCGAGCGCCGCCGGGCGGGCCCGCCGCCCGCTACTGCGTAGCGTGGTGTCCATGACTTCGCTCGTCCTCGCCGAGGCGGAGCCGCCGGTCGTGGCCTGCGTCGGCGCGGTCGTGCAGGACCCGTCCGGACGGCTGCTGCTGATCCGGCGCGGCCACGCCCCGCACGCCGGGCTCTGGTCCCTGCCGGGCGGCCGGGTGGAGGAGGGCGAGACGCTGGAGCAGGCGGTCCGCCGCGAGGTGCTCGAGGAGACCGGCCTGCGGGTGCGCCCCGGCGCCGTCGTCGGGCGGGTGCGCATCCCGGGTGACGGGGTCGTGTACGACGTCGCCGACCTGGCGTGCACGCCAGACCCGCCCGGCCAGCAGCCGGTCGCCGGCGACGACGCGACCGACGTCCTGTTCGCCGACGACGTCAGCCTCGGACGACTGCCCTGCACGCCCGGGCTGGTCGAGACCCTCCGCGGGTGGGGCGTCCTCGCCGGGTGACGCCGCCCGGACCTCATGAGGGCCGCCCTCAGCGGGGAGTGGGCTCGGGGCGACCGGGCTGCTCGCCGCCACGGGCCTCGCCGTAGGAGCGCTTGGGCACCATGACCTTGCGCCGGAAGATGCAGACGATCGTGCCGTCCTGCTTGTAGCCGATGGTCTCGACGTGGACGACGCCGCGGTCGTCCTTCGACTTGGACGGGGTCTTGTCGAGGACCGTCGTCTCGCCGTAGATGGTGTCTCCGTGGAACGTCGGGGCGACGTGCCGCAGGGATTCGATCTCCAGGTTGGCGATGGCCTTGCCGGACACGTCCGGGACGCTCATCCCCAACAGCAGCGAGTAGATGTAGTTGCCGACGACGACGTTCTTGCCGAAGTCGGTGGTCTTCTCCGCGTAGTTCACGTCCATGTGCAGCGGGTGGTGGTTCATCGTGAGCAGGCAGAACAGGTGGTCGTCGTACTCGGTGACGGTCTTCCCGGGCCAGTGCTTGTAGACGGCCCCGACCTCGAACTCCTCGTAGTACCGACCGAACTGCATGTGCTCGCTCCCGACCTCGACGACTGAGCCGGGCACCCCGGAGCCGGCAGACGGACCCACCGCACGGGTGGGCCGGCTGCCCATCGCGAAGCACCGGTGACCCGCCTGGACAGGTGTTGATCTTACGGGCGGCTCCCCGGGCCGCCGCCCGGGGCGAGAGGGGCAGCGACCCACCGGCCCGGCAGAGCACCGCGGACCGCCACCCTCCGGTCATCGGTCAGATCATCGCGCCGATACGGGCCGCCATGTCGGCCTCGTGCTGCTGGTAGGAGGCGGCCACACTGGTCAGGAGTGCTCCCATTCCTGTCAAGGCGTCACTGACCCCCTGAGCGGACATCCGCCACTGCTCGTAGAGCTCGCCGAACTGCAGGGCCGCCTGGCTGTCGGTCCACCCGTCGAGCACGGACGCGTTGATGCTGCTCGACAGGGTCGCGTGCCGGCCCGCCGTGTCGGCGGCCTCGGCGCGGCACTGACCGGCCATGGACTGCAGGGTGGCGATGTCGACCTTCACGATTCCTCCTCGGGTCCGGGTCCGTCCCGGTCCCGGCGAACGCTAGGACCTTCCACGGCGGCGCAGCCCGCGTTGTCCACACCCTCCTCGTTGTCCACAGCCCGTCGCCGCTCCGCCCCGGCGCGGGGGCGCAGCCGACAGGATCCCGGTCGTGACCGCTCCCCCGACCGGCGATGCCGGAGGCGTGTCCTCGGCGCGCTGCTGGACCCTCTCCGGCGACATGGGCACGCTCGATGTCGAGGTCAGAGTCGAGCCCCGCCACCGGCTCCTCGACGTGCTGCCCGTGCTCAGCCAGGTGGTCGGGCGGCCGGTCGAGGGCATGTGGGCAGGCTCGACCCGGCTGGCCGACGACCTGCCGCTGACCACGTCGGTGTTCGACCACGGAGCGGTCCTCGGCCTGGGTCGACCCGCCCACCGCCGGCGTCCGGACCGGGCCTCCAGCGCGCTGGAGCTCCACGTCGTGGGTGGCCCCGACGCGGGGCGGTCGGTCCCGTTGGGCCGAGGGAGTCACGTCATCGGCCGCAGCAGCGACGTCCCGATCCGCCTCCACGACCCGGACGTGTCCCGCCAGCACGTGGCGGTCCATGTCGGCGGCGGGACAGTCACGGTGGCCGACCTCGGGTCCAGCAACGGGAGCCGGCTGGACGGCGCCGACCTCGGCGAGCAACCACGGGAGTGGCCGGTGGGCGCGGTCCTGCGGATGGGAGCCAGCGCCGTGGCCCTGGCGGGGCCGTCGGCGCCGGCCGCGACTCTCGAACCCGGACCTGGTGGTCGCCGATATCTGCGCTCTGTACCGCGCATGACCACGCCCGCTCCGGAGGTCGAGGTCCGGTTCCCTCGGCCCCCGAGCCCACCCCCGCGCCGACGGCTGGCGTGGGTCGCCGTCGCCCTGCCGGCGGTCGGCGGCGTCGCACTGGCGTGGCTGCTGCACACTCCGACCTTCCTGTTCTTCGCGCTGCTGAGTCCCGTGGTGGCGCTGGGAACCTGGCTGTCCGAGCGGTGGTCCGGGCGGCGCAGCGGCCGGCGGGAAGCCGCGGCCCACGCGCTCGAGGCGCAGGCCGCGGAGCTCCGGCTGGCCGAGGCCGTGCGGTCGGACGTCCGGGGCGCCGAACAGGCCCATCCCGACCTCGCAGCACTCGCCAGGGCCGCGCGCCGGCGCACCTCCCTGCTGTGGAGCCGGACGCGGGGCGACGGCGAGGCGATGACCGTGCGCCTGGGCAGCGGGCCGGGGCCCACCCGGGTGATCCGTATCGACGGTGAGGGAGCCCGTGTCCGGGGGACCGCTCCGCATGTCCCGGTCGTCGTCGACCTGCGGAGCACGGGCGGCTTGGCCGTCGTCGGACCCCGGGAGCGGACGCTCGGCTGTCTCGCGTCCGTGGTCGCCCAGCTCTGCTCGTTGCACGCCCCCGGGGAGGTCGACCTGGTGCTGCTCGTCGCCCCCGATCGACTGACCGACTGGGCGTGGGCCCGCTGGTTGCCGCACCTGGACCCGGGTGCAGTGCACGTCCGGTTTCCCGACCACGCGGACACCAGCGCCGCGAACGACGACCTCCAGGCACGGTTGGCCGCCCTGATCGCGCGGCGGAGGGCGCTCGCGGCCGCTCGCCCGGGTCCGTCGGGTCCCGCGCCGGTGCCGGGTTGGCTGGTGGTGGTCGTCGATTGCCCGCTGGACCCACGCACCTCGGCCGGCCTGCACGCGGGCCGGGACGTCGGCCTGGTGACCGTCACCGTTGCCAACAGCGCCGAGGACGCGTCCGTGGACGTCGACGCGGTCCTGCGCCTCTCCGGTGAGACAGGCAGCGTCGGCGTGCTTCGCAGGCAAGGGGCGCCCGACCGGGACGCGGTGACCGTGGATCGCCTCCCGGCCACGTTCGCCGCCGATCTGGCCCGCGACCTCGCCGCGCTCGCTCCGCTGACCGCCGAGAGCAGTCTTCCCCGCGAGGCGCGGCTGATGGATCTGGCGACGGACGGGCTGTGGGTCGACGAGGCCGGCGAGGCCAACGGCTCCTGGTCGCGCGCCCGGGACTGCTTGCTCGCGACTCTGGGACGGACGACACACGGTGCGGTGCAGGTCGACCTCTGCCGTCAGGGACCGCACGCGCTCATCGCCGGCACCACGGGGTCGGGCAAATCGGAGCTGCTGCAGACCCTGATCGCGGGGCTGGCCCTGAACCATCCGCCCGACCGCTGCTCCTTCCTGCTGGTCGACTACAAGGGGGGCGCGGCGTTCGCGGAGGCCGCCTCCCTGCCGCACACGGTCGGGCTGGTGACCGACCTGGACGGCCAGACCACGGCGCGAGCCCTGCGCTCGCTGGCTGCCGAGCTCACCCGCCGCGAAGCGATCCTGGCCGCCCATCAGGTGGCCGACATCGCGTTCCTCCCCGAGCGGGTCGAGCTGGCTCGACTCGTCATCGTCGTGGACGAGTTCGCCGGTCTGTCCGAGGAACTCCCCGAGTTCGTCCCAGGCCTGGTCGCCATCGCCCAGCGCGGCCGGTCGCTGGGAGTGCACCTGGTGCTGGCCACCCAGCGGCCGAGCGGTGTCGTGTCGCCGGAGATCCGCGCGAACTGCAGCCTGCGCATCTGCCTGCGCACCACCGACGAGGCCGAGTCCCGTGACGTCCTGGGCACGGCACAGGCGGCCCATCTCCCCATCGACGTACCCGGCCGCGCGTGGCTCCGGTCCGGCAGCGGCGCACCGACGGCTCTGCAGGTCGCCCGCGTGGCGGGTCCCGCCCCGCTGCGGTCCCGCGCGGCGCCCGAGGTCCGCCCGTGGGCGTGGCCGCCAGTGCGACGTCCCGAAGGCGAGCGACGGCCCGCCGCCGGGGACAGCGACCTCGCCCGCCTGTGCCGTGCCGTCGGACGGCACGCTGACGCTGTCGGAACGCCGACGCCGCACCGCCCCTGGCGGCCACCGCTGCCGGACCGGATTCCCGCGGCCACGCTCGACGTGGACGCCCCGGTCCCCGACCGGGAGCGGACCCTGCTCACCGTCGGGCTCGTCGACCGTCCCGACGTCCAGGCCCAGGAGCCACTGCAACTCGACCTTGCGGAGGGTGGCACCTGGCTCGTCGTCGGCGGTCCCCGCAGCGGGCGGACCACCGTGCTCCGGACGGTCCTGGGCGAGGCGGTGGCCCGCTTGGGTCCGGACCGACTGCACGTGCACGTCCTGGAGTCCGGCGGCGCGGCACTGGCGGCGGAGGCCGGGCCGTTGCCGCATGCCGGAACGGTGGTGGCCGGCGAGGACGCGCTACGGACGGTCCGGCTGGTCGACCGGCTCGCCCAGGAGATCGCGGCCCGACGGGCGGGCACCGGGATCCATGCCGGCCCGGCGATCCTGCTGCTCGTCGACGGCCTCGAGGCCATCACCACGCTGCTCGACGAGAACGATTCGGGACGGGGCTCGGCACATCTCCTCCGCGTGATGCGGGACGGTGCGGCCGTAGGCGTCACCTGCGTGGTGACCGCCGACCGCGCCGTGCCCGGCGGCCGGCTCGCAGCCGTGGCTCGCCAACGCCTGGTGCTCCCCCTTCCGGATCGAGCCGACTACGCCGTCGCCGGCATCCCCTCCCGAAGTCTCCCGGTGCACCGGCCGCCCGGTCGTGCGCTGGTGGGAGAGGACGCTCGCGAGTGCCAGATCGTCCTGCCGCGCACGACCACGCCAGCACCCCCGGACGGCCCTCTGAGCCACCAGCCCCTGCGCATCGTGGAATTGACCGCCGATCCGCGGCTGCCTCTTCCGGCGACCCGCTCGGCGACGGCGCCGGACATCGACGGTGGGCTGTTCCTCCCGATCGGACCGGGAGGTGACGAAGGGCGGCCGCTGACGGTGGACCTGCTCCGCACCGGGGGCCTGCTCGTGACCGGACCGCCCGGCAGTGGCCGCACGACCGCGCTGACCGCTTTCGGACAGCACGTGGGCGCACTCGGCGCGGCAGTGCTCTGGCTCGGGCGTGCTCCGCGAAGCGGGGACCCGAGGGAGGAGATCCCCGGAGTCGTCCGGCTGGACCCCGCCGACGAGGCGGGCGCGACGGAATGGCTCGGGGGGCTGGGCAGCCGCCCGGGCCTGGTGATCGCGGACGACCTCGGGGCGCCCGCGGACGCACCCGTCCTGACCCGGGTCGACCTGACCGACCCACACGGACGCGTGGCGCTGATCGCCGCTGCGCACGGAGGACAGCTGGCGACCCACTACCAGGGGCCGGTGGCAGTGCTGCGTCGCGGACGGGCCGGCCTGCTGCTGTGCCCGGCTGCCGGCGACGCCGACCTGCTCGGCGTACGGCCCCCGCGCACTCCGCTGCCTCATCGCCCCGGCAGCGGCTGGCTGGTCACCGGTGCTGCCGCACACCGGGTACAGGTGGCCCGTCGTGGTCCAGCGATCGCGCCGCGCCCACGCACGACCGAGGGTCAGAGCAGGTCGAGCACTGGTCCGATCTCCTGGCTGGCGTACCAGGCCAACTCGTGACCCTCGGCCTGGTCGACGACGAACTGCGCGTCCTCGCTGCCCAGGTCGGCCTCGAGCACGACTCCGACCGCGGCCCGGACGTCGTCCTCCGCGTCGGCGCCGTCGATGTGCGCGCTGGCGACGTCACGGATCCGGAGGTCGGCCTCGACCCGCGCCGCGCCGCGGTCGGTGTCCGGGTCGTCGATGGGCCGGACGGCGGAGTCGGGCACGTCAGCGGCGACGACCACACGCCGTCGCGCTGCGGTCGGGTCGATGTCGATCAGTCGCAGGCTCGCCCGCGCCGCGGCCAGCAGAGCGGCGTACTCCAGTTCCTCCTCGTCGGCCTCGGCGTCGCTCACCTCGTAGAACTGCCGCAGCTGAGGAGTGACCGCGAACGCGGTGTGCGGTCCGGGGAGGGTGCCCTCGTCCACCAGCGTCCGCAGGACCGTCGTGGTGGCAGGCAGGTACACGCGCACCCGGATCGCTCCTTCCGTCGAAAGAGCGACCGTATCGCGGGGACGCGGTCAGCCCGCGCTCTCCACCAGCTCGCCGACCTCCTGCTCGATGAGGTCGGCCAGCACATCGACGTCACCGACGCCGTCGCGGTCGGCGTTGAGCCCGAAGTAGACCCGCCCGTCGTAGCTGGTCATCCCGATCGAGAGCCCCTGACCCCGGGCCAGCGGCACGACGGGGAACACCTCGAGCATCCGGCTCCCGGCCGCGTACAGCGGCATCTGCGGGCCGGGCACGTTGGTGACCACCAGGTTGAACAGCCGGCGGGACAGGCCGCGGGCCGCCCGGGCGCCCAGCGCGTGCAGCGTGGGCGGGGCGAACCCGGTGAGCGCGATGAGGCTGTCGGCGCCGACCGACTGGCCGTGCAGCGCGATCCCCCGCATCGCGTAACTGAGCCGGGTCAGCCGCACCCGCGGATTGGGCTCACCGACCGGAAGGTCCACCAGGTACGAGGACACCCGATTCCCGGCGGCGGCGTCCTCGTCGTGCATCGACACCGGGACGAGGGCGCGAACGGCGGTTCCGGCCACGACCGGCTCCCCCCGGGAGAGCAGCCACTCCCGGAGGGCTCCGGTGACCACGGTCAGGAGGACGTCGTTGACCGTGCCGCCGTGCGCCTTGCGGATCCTCTTGAGGTCGTCGAGCTCGGCCCGCGCCACCGCCACCCGGCGCTGCCGGCCCGCCGACGCGTTCAGCGGGCTCTGCGGAGCGGGCATGATGGTCTTCTGCGCGGTCCGCAGGAGGCCCCCGGCGACGCCGGTGAGGCGGGCGGCGGTGGAGCGGACGTCGGTGACCGCACCCCGCGCGGCGTCCACGACCGTCGAGGGCCGGCGGGCGTACTCGTCGAGCGCCTCCCACACCAGCTGCGCACCACTCGGGGGTCGCTTCGGGCGCCACTTCCCTGCGGGCGGCGTCGGCGCATCCGGATCCACGTCCAGCAGCACCTGACCGATGTCCAGCGCGCTGAGACCATCCACCAGAGCCGGATGTGTCTTGGTCACGACCGCCACCCGGTCGCCGGAGAGACCCTCGATCAGATATGCCTCCCACAACGGCCGTCGGCGGTCCAGGGGGCGCGAGGTCAGCCGGGAGACCAGGTCGAGCAGCTGCGTCTCGGTCCCTGGCCGCGGAAGACCCGACCGGCGGACGTGGTAGTCGATGTCGAAGTCCGGATCGTCGACCCACACCGGATTCGCCAGATGCCCGGGTACCTCGGCAACCCGTTGCCGGTACCTCGGCACCAAGGCCAACCGTGCCGCCACGAGGTCCGCGAGGGCCTCGACGCCGCCGGGAGGCCGCTCGAGGATCAGCACCCCGCCGACGTGCATCGGGGTGTCCGGCTCCTCCAGGTACAGGAAGGACGCGTCCAGCCGGGTCAGCCGCTCGACCATCGATCTCCTCAGGGTCAGTGGCTCACGCTACGTCGCGGCCCGGATTCCGACACCCCCACGCTCACCGGGGGCCGGCGGTCCGGCGGAGGCCCCGCCGCCGGCCCGCCGGCAGGGTGACGTCGGCAACCGTCGCGGCGAGCGCGCGCAGCTCCGCTCGGAGCGGGGACGCCCCCGCCACCTCCGCGAGCGTCCGGCCGGTCGCGAGGGCCGCGTCGGTCGCCCGCCGGTCAGCCGGGAGGAAGAACCGGACCTCACGGCCCGCGAGGCGTTCCAGCGCCTCGGCGATCTCGCGGCGCGGATCTCCGGGAACCGGCCCCCGACGGACCTGGTTGACCACCAGCACCGGATCGACGTCGGGCAGCACGTCCCGGAGCTCGCCCAGCGCCCGGATGCTGCGCTGCAGCGAGACGGGGTCGGCCCCGCTCACGCACAGCACCGTGTCGGCGTCCTCGAGGATCGCCAGCGTCGCCCCGTTGCGCCGAGGCGCCGCGGTGTCGAACGACAGCTCCTCGTCGTCCTCGAGGCTGAACCCGCAGTCGACCACGGTGACCGCCGCGAGCCGACGCGCCTCGGCCAGTACCGAGGCCACCGCCCGCGGACGCAGTTCCGGCCACCGGTCGGCCCGCGCCAGCCCCGTCAGCACCCGCAGCTGCGGCCGGACGGCCCACGCCAGCCGCACCAGCCCCGCCGAGTCCAGGTTCCCCGCGGTGGCCAGCCGGGCCGCTCCGGCCAGACCCGGCGACTCGTCGAGCAGGCCGAGCATCTGGGCGATGACCCCGCCGTAGACGTCGGCGTCCACCAGCAGCGCCGACGTCCCCAGCCGGCACAGCTCGTCGGCCACGCCCACGGCGACGGTGGTCCGTCCCGGAGCACCGGCCGGCCCCCAGACCGCGACCACGCGACCGGGCCCGGCCGGTCGGTGTTCCGGCTCCTCGGGCGCTCCCAGCACGGGCAGCGCAGCCCGCGGGTCGGCGACGTCCCGGCCTGGAGACGGCGCACCGGCGACCGCTTCCCGCAGCGCCTGGGCGATGGCATCCGGATCGGCGTCGGCCGGCAGGACCTGCCGCACCCCCCACTGCCGCAGCCGGTCGGCCGCACGCTGGTCACCCGGCTCCACCAGGCCGACGACGGCCACCCCGGCCGCTTCCAGCCCGGCGACGGCGTCCCCGTCGAGGCGGCGCAGCTCCGCAGAGAGGAGCGCCGCCTGTCCCGTACCGGTCGCGGCCGCCGCGAGCAGTTCGGAGACGTCCACGCACCGGCGCACGACGGTGACCCCGTGGTCGGCCCGGTCCAGCGCGCCGACCAGTTCCGACTCCCAGGCCGCGCCCGTGACCGCGGTGAAGACCTGCAGGGCCATCAGCCGGCCGGACCGCGCGCCGACGTCGTCCCGCCGGCCGCCGGACCGCTCGGGGCGCTCGCGTCCCCGCTGCGCGATCCCGCCGTACCGGCCACGCCGTCCCCGTCCACCGACTCGTGGACCACCACGACCAGCGGCCGCCCGGCGATGGCCGCCAGCACCTCGTCGGCGTCCCCGTCGGAGACCGCCACCACGACCTGCACCGCGGTCGTGGGGGTGGACAGGACTCCCTCCGAACGTCCCGCGATCGCCTGGACCGGCGCCTTCCGGACGACCAGCGTGACGCTCCCGTCAGCCACGACCGTGGCGCCGGCGGCCGGATCGGCTACGGCGTACACGTCGACCAACTGACCTCGCTCCAGGCCCGGTGGCACGTAGCCGGACTGCACCGGTAGCGCGAGCTGCACCAGCGCGTCGGCCTCCTCGAGTGCCGTGCGGGGCAGCAGTTCCCCCGAACGCACGGCACGAGCCAGCGTCCGCCCCTCCGGACGGGTGCCGGAGGAGAGATAGGCAGCGGCGGTGTCGTCCAGCCGGACGTCGACGGCGACCAGGTCCTCGGAACTCAGCTCGGTCCCGGCCGCGAGGTCCCCCGTGACCGCCCAGACGGGCACGGTGGCGTCGGCCGCGCTGACGATCCGGGCACCCAGCAGGACCGAGGCAAGCACGAGGAGGACCCCGAGCACGAGGCGCAGGTCCAGCCAACGGGGTGGGCGCACCCGCCGCGGCGTGGGGCCGGGCACCTCCGCCGGCGCAGAGGACGGCGGCCGGACGGCGGTCACAGCACACTCACCTCTTCCCGCGCCTCCTGGCGCTCAGATGCCCGGTAAAGGGCGTGTCGCGCCGATGTACCGGCACGACGACGTTGGAGTGCAGATGATGCGTCATCCGTGCGTTCGCGCGCACTAGCCATCCACACGTTCGTGTGTGGACGACGGTCACCAACGCCCGATCGGGCTGACAGACTGACCGGGAACGGACGGAGACGACCCGATGCCCACCCCCCGCTTCCTGACCCTCGACGACGTCGCGGAGATCCTCAACGTCTCGTGGTCACAGGCCTACGCGCTCGTGCGCCGCAAGGAACTGATCGCCATCCAGATCGGTGGCCGTGGCCAGTGGCGGGTCGAGGTCGACGAGCTCGAACGCTTCATCCAGCAGAAGTACGCCGAGGCCCGGGCCGGCACGGTCCCGGCCGAGAAGCCGGCCCGCGACACCGAGGTGTCGAGCGGGGGCACGTCCCGCTCCTGAGCGGCACGTACGGGCCACTCACTCCACGCGGGAGGAGTCTCAGCCCAGACCGGGCAGCCCTGTCCGGACGACGGCGACGGCACGGATGACCACCGCCTGCACCCCCTGCACCGCCTCGTTCCGTCGGAACTCGTCCGCAGGGTGCACGGCCAGCTCCACGAAGTCCGCCCCCACGCGGTCCAGCGTCCCGGTCAGCGTCCCGCCGTCGTCGAGGACCACCTGCACGACGCGGCGGTCGCGCGCCAGCCCACGGAGAGCCCGCCGCAGGTCGAGTCGGGCACGCACCCCGTCGACCGGCTCCGGGACCGTCGTGCGCCGACCCAGTCCCGCCACCGTCCCGACCGCCGCGAGAGCCACCAGCTGCTCCCGCCCCTGACCGTCCTCCAGCAGGAGCCAGTCCGGCCCCTGGTCGACCAGGACCCCCGCGACCGGTCCGGCGCCGCGGACACCCAACGTCAACGAGAAGCCGAGCGCGCCTCCCAGCCGCTGGCCCAGGTGCACGGCACCCATCTCAGTCCGCGTCCGGGACGCCGACTCGGCCCGCTCCCCCGCTGCCTGCTCCGCCTCGAACTGCGACTGCAGGTCCTCGAACAACTGCTGCCAGCGCATCCCTACCTCCTTCCTCGACCCTAGATGCCTGTGGAATCTTGCGTTTGATGACGTTTGCTTGTTTTAGTCTGCATCCACCAACGAGGGAAGGCGGTCATGTCGGTGCGACGGCTGCTGCTCACCGCGGCCTCCATGGGGGTGATCGGGGTGCTGCTCGCCGCGCTCACGCCCCCGGCCGCGGCCATGACGGGCGCCCTCACTTCGCCCCAGCGCACCGTCGACACGGTCGGCGCCGATGCCCTGGTCCTCGCCGCCGCTGGGCTGCTCGCCTGGGCCGTCTGGGCCTGGGGCGCCCTGGGTCTGGCTCTCACCGCCGCCTCCGCCCTCCCAGGGGCCCTCGGCAGCACGGCTCGGTGGGCGACCCGGGTCGTCCTGCCCGCAGGCGCACGACGCAGCGCCGCGCTGGTCCTGGGTCTGGGGCTCGGTGTGGCCGCGCCGCTGGCCGGCATCGCGGTCACCGTCGCGGCCCCTCCGGCAGCAGCCGCCGGCCCTGCCCAGGCGCCCGACTGGCCCGCCGGCCCCGCCTCGGCGCCTGGTGCCGCACCGGCCGGCGCGGTGCCCGACTGGCCCGCAGATCTCTCGGCCGTGCCCGACGAGGGATCGCACGTGGTCGTGCGAGGTGACTGCCTGTGGCACATCGCCGCCGCCCGGCTCGCTGAGCAGTCGGGCAAGACCCCCACCGACGGCGATGTCGCCCGCGCGGTGCACGCCTGGTGGACGGCCAACGCCGACGTCATCGGCTCCGACCCCGACCGCCTGCTGCCCGGACAGGTGCTGCACGCACCCGGTGCGCCGTGAGCCCGCCCCGACCCCACCTGCAGCAACGGACCGAACGACCGACCCTCGACCCTGGGAGCCCGCCGATGACCGCCTCCACCAGCGCGCCCGAGCAGATCGCGCCGGCCGCACGGCCGCCGCTCCGGCTCGTCGTCGTCCCCACGCCCCAGCCCCCGCTGCAGGACGAGGGACTCCCCCTGCGCCTCGTCCACCCCGGATTCGCCTCACCCCGACCTGCCCACCGTCCCGGCCCGCGGCCCGACGCGAACCGGACCACCGCGCGGCCGGATGACGACTTCGGCCCCTCCTGGTCGGTTCGGGCGGAGCTGCCCGACGCCCGGGACACCGGGCGCCGGCTGATCACCTGCACGCTCGAGGCGCTGGCGGGCCGCCGGCCGATCACCCAGGTGCAGTCGATGACCTCGCTCCGGGTGTTCACCGCCCTGGTCGAGGGACGGCGTCCGCGCTGGTGCACTGAGGGCACAGCACCGCTGCTCGTCGGGCGGTTGCACGTCTGCGAGCCGGTCGACGGCGTCGCGGAGATCAGCGCGGTGGCCCGCCGGGGCGGCCGAGCCCACGCCATCGCGGCGCGCCTGGAGGGCATCGACGGCCGCTGGCGCTGCACGGCCCTGCAGATCGGCTGATGGCCCCGGCCCCCTCCCGAGGCTCGGCCCGAGCGTGCGAGGGCTGAGGAGGAGGGGGTCCTTCCCTTACCGGGCGCTGGCTCCGTGGCAGAACTTGTACTTCTTCCCCGAGCCGCAGGGGCACGGGGCGTTGCGGGGTGTTTCCTTCGACCCGGTCACCGTGGCGGTCTTCGCCGCCTTCGCCGCGCCGGCCTCCTTCGCTGAGGCGTCCAGGCCGGGCGCGGAGTAGCTGAGCTGCTCCGGGGCGCGCCGCGGCGCCTCCAGCCCCTTGACGTCGAGTTCCGGCCCGGTGCCCGACGGCGTCGGCGCGGCCACGGCGGGAGCAGCCTGGGCCGCGACCGGCCGGGCGGCCGGCTTGGCCTTCCCCGATCGGCGGGCCGTCGGCGCGGCCGCCGTCCCGTTGCCGGAGGCCGTCGGCGCGGTCGCCGGCTGAGCGGAGGACGCGGCCCTGGCATCGGACTTGGCCTTCGCCTCGGCGGCCTGACGGGCCAGCACCCGGGCGGTGCCCTCCTGGGCGGCGGCCAGCGCGGCGGCCTCGGCCTCGTCCTGCTTGGCCTTGGCCTCGGCGGCCTGCTCTTCCTTGGTCTTCACCTCGAGGTTGAACAGGAACCCGACGGACTCCTCCTTGATGCCGTCGAGCATCGCGTTGAACATGTCGTAACCCTCGCGCTGGTACTCCACGACCGGGTCGCGGTTGGCCATCGCGCGCAGGTGGATGCCGGCCCGCAGGTAGTCCATCTCGTAGAGGTGCTCGCGCCACTTCCGGTCGAGGACGCTGAGCAGGACCCGCCGCTCCAGTTCGCGCATCACCTCGGAGCCGAGCGCGGCCTCGCGCTCCTCGTAGGCACGGTGCACGTCGTCCAGGAGTTCCTGCTTGAGGATCTCGGGCGTCAGCGCGGACTGGTCGCCGTCGGCGACCCGGTCCAGCAGGTCCTGGATTTCCAGGCCCACCGGGTACAGCGCCTTGAGCCCGGTCCACAGCTGCTCGAGGTCCCAGTCCTCGGCGTAGCCGATCTCGGTCGCGCCGTCGACGTAGGCGCTGATGACGTCGTCGACCATCGACTGGATCTGGACGTGCAGGTCGGCGCCGTCGAGCACCTTGCGCCGCTCGTCGTAGATGACGGTGCGCTGGCGGTTGAGCACCTCGTCGTACTTCAGGACGTCCTTGCGGACCTCGAAGTTCTGCTGCTCCACCTGGGTCTGCGCCGAGAGAATGGCCCGGCTGACCATCTTCGACTCGATCGGCTGGTCGTCGGGCACCCGCAGGGTGTTCATCATCGACTCGAGCATCGGGCCGTTGAACCGGCGCATCAGGTCGTCGCCGAGGGAGAGGTAGAACCGCGACTCCCCCGGGTCGCCTTGCCGGCCGGACCGGCCACGGAGCTGGTTGTCGATCCGACGGCTCTCGTGGCGCTCGGTGCCCAGCACGTAGAGGCCCCCGGCCTCGACCACCTGCTCGTGCTCGGCCTTCACCTGCGTCTTGGCCTCGGCCAGCGCGTCGTCCCAGGCCGCCTCGTACTCCTCGGGCGTCTCCGCGGGCGACAGGCCCCGGGCGCGCAGGTTCTCGTCGGCGATGAACTCGGGGTTGCCGCCCAGCACGATGTCGGTGCCACGGCCGGCCATGTTGGTGGCCACGGTGACCGCACCCAGCCGCCCGGCCTGGGCGATGATCGCCGCCTCACGCGCGTGGTTCTTGGCGTTCAGCACCTCGTGCTTGATGCCACGCTTGAGCAGGTACTTCGAGAGGATCTCGGACTTCTCGACGCTCGCGGTGCCGACCAGCACCGGCTGACCGGCCTCGTGCCGCTCGGCGATGTCCTCGACGACGGAGTCGAACTTCGCCTTCTCCGTCTTGTAGATGACGTCGGAGCGGTCCGCACGCACCATCGGCCGGTTCGTCGGGATCGGGACGACACCCAGCTTGTAGGTCTGGTTGAGCTCGGCGGCCTCGGTCTGGGCCGTGCCGGTCATCCCGGAGAGCTTCTCGTAGAGCCGGAAGTAGTTCTGCAGCGTGATCGTGGCGAGGGTCTGGTTCTCGTCCTTGATCTGCACCTTCTCCTTGGCCTCGATGGCCTGGTGCATGCCCTCGTTGTAGCGGCGGCCGGCCAGCACGCGGCCGGTGAACTCGTCGACGATGAGCACCTCGCCGTTGCTGACGATGTACTGCTGGTCGCGGTGGAAGAGCTCCTTGGCCTTCAGCGAGTTGTTCAGGTAGCTGATCAGCGGGGTGTTGGCCGCCTCGTAGAGGTTGTCGATGCCGAGCTGGTCCTCGACGAACTCCACGCCCTCCTCGGTGATGGCGACGGTGCGCTTGCCCTCCTCCACCTCGTAGTGGACGTCGCGCTTGAGCATCGGTGCGATCCGGGCGAACTCCCCGTACCACTTCGCGCTGGTCTCGGCCGGGCCGCTGATGATCAGCGGGGTGCGGGCCTCGTCGATGAGGATCGAGTCGACCTCGTCGACGATGGCGAAGTGGTGCCCACGCTGCACCAGGTCGGCCTTGCTCCACGCCATGTTGTCGCGCAGGTAGTCGAAGCCGAACTCGTTGTTGGTGCCGTGCGTGATGTCGCAGGCGTACTGCTCGCGACGGACGTCGGGCCGCTGCCCGGACACGATCGTTCCGACGGTCAGGCCGAGGAAGCGGTGCACCCGGCCCATCCACTCGGCGTCGCGGGAGGCCAGGTAGTCGTTGGTGGTGACCACGTGCACGCCGTTGCCGGCCAGCGCATTGAGGTAGGCCGGGAGCACGCCGGTGAGGGTCTTGCCCTCACCGGTCTTCATCTCGGCGATGTTGCCCAGGTGCAGCGCCGCCCCGCCCATGAGCTGGACCCGGTAGTGCCGCTGGCCCAGCGTCCGCGTCGCCGCCTCCCGGACGACGGCGAACGCCTCCGGCAGCATCGCGTCCAGGGACTCGCCGTCGGCGTACCGCTCCTTGAACTCGTCGGTCTTCGCCCGCAGCTCCGCGTCGCTGAGCGCGCCGACCTCGTCGGCGTAGGACTCGACCGCGTCGGCGATCTTGGACAGCCGACGGACGAGCTTGCCCTCGCCGGCACGGAGAAGCTTCTGGAACACCACGACCCCAGCGTAGGCGGCCAGCGCCTCCGGATCAGCCGGTACGACGAAGCCGACCCTCGTAGCCTTCCCGGGTGCCCCACGTTTCCCACGACCTCGTACCCGGCGTCCTCGAGTTCCTCACCGAGCGGCATCTGGCCACCCTCACCACGCTGCGGGCCGACGGCAGCCCGCACGTCGTCCCGGTCGGGGTCACCTACGACGCCGCCACGGCCACGGCCCGGGTGATCACGTCCGGGACGTCCGCGAAGGCCGGGCACGTCCGCGCCGGGCAGCAGCGGGTCGCCGTCTGCCAGGTCGACGGCCGTCGCTGGGTGACCCTCGAGGGGACGGCGGTACTCCGTGACGACCCGTCGGCGGTGGCCGACGCGGTCGCGCGGTACGCGCAGCGGTACCGCCGGCCCCGCGAGAACCCCGCCCGTGTCGTCCTCGAGATCGCGGTCGACCGGATACTGGGCAACGTGTGACCCGAGGCCTGCGGCGGGACGGCGGGTGAGTGGCGGGAGGGCGGATCGCGCCCTCCCCCAGAACTCAGACGGTGGGGACGGCGGGGTCCCCGGCGTGCGACACGGCCCTGGGCTCGGGCTGCCGGGCGGGAGTGGCTCCCATCCCGTTCTGCGGCACCTCGGTCAGCCGGATGAGGCCGTAGTCGTAGGCGTGCCGGCGGTAGACGACCGTCGGCTGGCCGGTGTCGGCGCACTGGAAGAGGAAGAAGTCGTGGCCGACCAGCTCCATCTCGTGCAGCGCCTGGTCCACGGTCATCGGGGTGGCAGGATGGTGCTTCTCCCGGACGATGCGACCCGGCAGGTGCTCGTCGAGATCGGTCACGTGCGGCCCCTCGGCGAGCTGGCGGTCCAGCTCCAGGGCGCTGATGGCGCCGGTGTCGGCGACCGTGTTGCCGGGGAGCCGGACGCTGGCCGGGGTTCGCCGGCCGTGGTGCACGCGGCGGCGGTCGGCCGCACGGCGTAACCGGTTGTCGAGCTTGGCGCACGCGAGGTCGAGCGCGGCGTAGAAGTCGGCGCCGTCCGCTTCGGCCCGGATGACCGGACCCTTGCCCCGCAGCGTGATCTCCACGCGCTGGCAGTGGGCCGACTGGCGGGGGTTCTTCTCGTGGAAGAGCTCCACGTCCATGCGCAACATCTTCAGCTTGCCATCGAACCGTTCGAGCTGGCCGACCTTGTCTTCCACGTGCTGTCGGTAGTGCTCCGGAACCTCGACGTTACGACCACGGACCACGATCTCCATGTGACCTCCCGGTAGACCGGTTGTAGTCACTTCGACGCTAGTCCCTCCTTCCGGGTCTCGACAGTCGATCGGGGGGCCGCCCGCGGACGTTCTCGGACCGCTTCCGGACGACCGTCGAACGACCCCCCGAACGGTGCGCCACGTCCGGTCGCGGGGTGGCCGCGACGACCGCCGCCAGTACGGGTGCGCCGTCCTCCGAGCCGCCCGCGGCCAGGACGGCCGCAGCCTCGGTGAGGGTCGCGCCGGTGGTGACCACGTCGTCCACCAGGACCAGCAGCGCGCCGGTCGGTGGGTCGGCGGAGCGCTCGAACGTCCCGGCCAGGTTCGCCCGCCGTTGCACCGTGGACAGTCCTGCGGAGTCCCGGGCCCGACCTCGACGACGCAGCAGCCGGGCCTCCGCGGCAGGGACCCCCGCGGCCAAGAGCTCCGTGACCGCCCGGGCGGTCAGCTCCCGCACGTGGTCGCGCCCCCGGGACCGCACCGCCTCCCGCGAGCTCGGTACCGGGACCAGCGCCACCGCCGGCAGCGATCCCGGGACGGCGGTGACCAGCGCGGCCACGGCGAGGGCCAGGGCCGCACCCAAGGGGACGGCGAGCTCCGAGCGCCCGCGCTCCTTGAACGCGACAACCGCCGGGCGGACGGGCCCGGCGTAGGCGCCGGCGGCGACCGTGGGCGGGAAGCCCCAGGGGATGCGCCGTGGTGCGGCGGGCCGGGGACGGGCGAGGAGCAGCGCGCACAGCCGGCACAGCGCCCGACCCGGGACCCCGCAGCCGGCACAGGTGCGGGGCAGCACCAAATCGGCCAGCGCGGCCATGCCCGGTCCGACCACGGGGCCAGCCTGACGCGCGACGGCCGTCCACGGGCCGTCCGCCGCCGATCTGTGGAAGGCGGCCCCGTCCCGGGGCTCGCGTGGGGTCCCTCCTCGGGGCCCTTCTTCAGAGGGGGTAGAAGGGCGAGGTGCCCGGAAGCGGCTCCTGCCCCCGGACCAACGTGCCCCAGGTACCGCCGGTGAGCTGCCAGATGGTCCCACCGGCGTCGACCAGGGGCTGCCGGGACGGCGCTGCGGCGATCGACTGCGGCTGGCTGGGCAGCCCCGCCGTCGGGACCTGTGACAGCCCCCAGCCGTCGACCCCGACGGCGTACGGCACGATCCGGTCCTCCCCCGCGTCACCGGCGAGGACCAGCAGGTTCCCGCTGTCCCGCCAGGCGACGTCGACCACCTGCGCCAGCTCCGGGGCGATCCCGCGGAGGTCCCGCAGCGCGACGCTGCCGTCCTCGGCGCGGACCACGGTCCCCAGGTAGAGCCCGGGGCCCCCGGGCCCTTCGACGACCAGCGCGGCCCGCACCCCGTCCGGCGAGAGCTCGAGCACCTCGGTCACACCGAGCCCGGGCAGGGTGGGTGCGGTCACGGCTTGGGGGTCGCCACCGGCCTGCACCCGCACCACCGCGGTGCCGTCGCGCACGACCCACACCTCGGAGCGGGTCGCGGCGACGGTCGGTGAGCTCCACCGCGACGCGGTGAGCACCGGGGCCAGCTCCCCGGCATAGGGGCCGGCGAGGAGGGCCGCCCCACCGGCGTCGGCTCGCACACCCACGAGGAAGGAGAGTTCGCCGCTGCGGGCGTCGGCCGAGGCCGCCGCGTCGGTGAGGCCGTAGACCCCCGTGCCGGCCGGCCCCGGCGCGGGCGCGCCCGTGGCGACCGTGTGCAGGGCCCCGCCGCTCACGTAGTGGCCGACGCTCTCCGGGTCCACGGCGTCGGGATCGAAGGCCGTCCACTCGTCCACCGTCTGCTCGACCGGGACGCCGTCGAGATCCACCGGCTCGCCGTCCACGCGGATCTCCACGGAGCGGATGGCGTTACCCGGCAGCTGCGTCAGCGTCCAGACCAGCTGGGCGCAGATCTCCGACAGCACCGGCGCCGGCTCGGTCGGCAGACCGGTGAGGTCCACGAGCGCCGACTGCCCGTCCACGGTGATCTTGCTGCGCAGCTGGGCCCCGGAGAGCGGGTTCTCCACCCCCGCCGCCAGGTTCGCCGACGGTCCGGCGAGCAGGCGCTCGACCAGGACGGTGGGCAGGGCCTCACCGGAGATCACGTACCGCGGATCAGGCACCAGGCGCTGATGGGTGGGGTCGACGAAGTAGGCGGCGACCTCCTCGTAGAGCCGCTGGAAATCAGGATCGAGGATGATCAGGCCGTCCGGGGGGTCGGTGATCCGCCACTCGTCGTCGATCTGCTCGAGGGTGAACCGGCGGGTGAACGTGTCGTTCCCGCCCACCGCGAAGACGCCGCGCTCGTCGATCGTCCCGACCAGGTTCGCCGTCACTTCGACCGCGCCGGTCTCCGTGGTGACGGTGGCGTAGTCCGGGCGCAGCACGGTGATCCCGGCCTCGTCGGACCAGGATCCCGCCGGCTCGGGGGCCAGGTGCTCGCGGGCGACCGGATGCCCGGGGCGCACGCTGGCCGCCGCGTCGATGAAGGACCGGACGATCTCCTCGGGCGTGGCCCCCGGCTCGGGTGGCAGCGGCTCGATGCCCACGACCTCGGCCGGCCGGGCCGGCGCCTGCGTGATCTGCACCGTCGGTGAGCTCATCGGCACCGTCGAACAACCCGCGAGCGCCAGGAGAAGGGCCAGCGCGACGACGGCGCGGCAGCCGATCACAGCGGCACCCCCGGCCGCCTGATCAGGGTCGGCCGCAGCGGCAGGGGCGAGCTGGTGAGCTCCCCGCCCGCGGTCAGCGGCAGGGTGAGCCGGAACTGCGCGCCGTTCCCCGGCTGACCCCAGACCTGGAGCCAGCCACCGTGCAGGCGGGCGTCCTCGAGGCTGATCGAGAGGCCCAGCCCGCTGCCGCCCACGGTGCGCACCCGCGACGGGTCGGCCCGCCAGAAGCGGTCGAACACGTGCTGGGCATCGGCCGAGCTCAGGCCGACGCCCTGGTCGCGGACGGTCACGGCGGCGGCGGTGCGGTTGGCCGCCAGCGTGATCTCGATGGGTCGCCCGGCGCCGTGCTCGATGGCGTTGCCCACCAGGTTGCGCAGGATCCGCTCCACCCGGCGCGCGTCGACCTCGGCGATGACCGCCTCGTCGGGCCGGTTGACCAGGAGCTGGGAGTCGTGCCGCTCGGCCAGTGCCGTCATGCCGGCGACGACGCGGGCCACCAGCGCGCCGAGGTCGGCCGGCTCGGAGTCCAGGACGGCGGCCCCGGCGTCGTACCGGCTGATCTCGAGCAGGTCGGTCAGCAGGCTCTCGAACCGGTCCAGCTCCGCCCGCAGCAGCTCGGCGGACCGGGCCACGTGCGGTGGGAAGTCCCCGCGTGCCTCGTGGAGGATCTCGGCCGCCATCTGCACCGTCGTCAGCGGCGTGCGCAGCTCGTGCGAGACGTCGGAGGTGAATCGCTGCTGCAACTGGGAGAGCCCCTCCAGCTGGGTGATCTGCCGCTGCAAGCTGTCGGCCATCGCGTTGAAGCTGGTCGCCAGTCGGGCGAGATCGTCCTCGCCGCGGACCGTCATCCGCTCCTCGAGCTGCCCCTCGGCCAGTCGCTGGGCGGTCCCGGCGGCGTGGCGTACCGGGTCGACGACCAGGCGGGTGACCAGCACCCCGATCCCCACCACGAACAAGGTCAGCGCGATCCCGCTGATGATGACCGTGCTGCGGATCAGCGAGAGGCTCTCGTCCTCCTGCCAGAGCGGGAAGGCGTAGTAGAGCTCGACCTGCTGGGTACCGGCGGTGTCGCTGGGCACCGCCGCACCCACGAGCAGGGTCGGTTGCGGTTCGCCCGACGCGTCGGGGACGGGGTGGTACTTGCGGGCCTGCCCCCCGGAAGCGACCTCGGCGCGGAGAGCGCGAGGAAGTGCCTCGAACAGAGGACTGGGGCTGGGCCCGGTCCGTTCGACCTCGCCGGTCCGGTGCACCATGACGACGTCGAAGTCACCGGCCGCGCCACCGCGCTGACGGAGTGCGTTCACCGTGCGGTCCAGGGTGGAGCGCACGCTCGCCCCGTCACCGGTGGCGATCGCGGCCACCTGGCTCTGCGCGTACAGGACACCGTTCTGCGCCTGGTCGATCGCCGCCTCCTCCTTGACCGACAGCAGTTGGTCGCGGATCTGGCTGAACAGCACGAGGCTGACGATGATCACGACGGTGCCGGCGACGACCATGGTGATCGCGGCGATGCGCACCTGCAGCGACGAGCGCCACGCATGCACCGCGTGAGCCAGTTCCCGCCGTGTGGTGCGCTCGGCCCAGCGGCGCGCCCGACCAGCACGGCGACGCACCCCCCGGCGGAGGCGCCGGATGGTCGCGCTGCCGCGGGGCTGCTGCTCCCGCGCCGGGGGCGGCGCGTCGAGAACGCCCTCCGGCAGGGACGTACGGGTCACTGCCCCAGTGTGCCGCTCACTGTGCGGGTCGGTTCGCTCCCGCGGCCCGCTCCGCTCCGCGCTCGTTCCTCCCTGCGATGCTCACGGGCCTGTCCGCTCACTGTGCGGGTCGGTTCGCTCCCGCGGCCCGCTCCGCTCCTCGCTCGTTCCTCCCTGCGATGCTCACGGGCCTGTCCGCTCACTGTGGCCCGGCCTTGTAGCCGACGCCGCGCACGGTGAGCACCACCTCGGGCCTCTCCGGGTCCCGCTCGATCTTGGCGCGCAGTCGCTGCACGTGGACGTTCACCAGACGGGTGTCGGCCGCGTGCCGGTAACCCCACACCTGCTCGAGCAGCAGCTCACGGGTGAACACCTGCCGGGGTTTGCGGGCCAGTGCCACCAGCAGGTCGAACTCCAGCGGCGTGAGCGCGATGGGGACGCCGTCCCGGGTGACCTGGTGGGCAGGGACGTCGATCTGCACGTCTCCGATGCTCAGGTTCTCGGCCTGGCCGGTCTCACCGCGGCGCAGCTGGGCCCGCACACGAGCCACCAGCTCGACCGGCTTGAACGGCTTGGTCACGTAGTCGTCGGCGCCGGCCTCCAGTCCTTGGACGACGTCGATCGTGTCGCCCTTGGCCGTGAGCATGACGATCGGCACCGTCGACTGCGTGCGGATGTCCTGACAGATCTGCAGACCGTTGCGGCCGGGCAGCATCAGGTCCAACAGCACCAGGTCCGGCCGGGTCTGTTGGAAGACCCCCACCGCCCGGTTGCCGTCGGAGACGAAGGCGGGTTCGTAGCCCTCGCGCCGGAGCACGATGCCGAGCATCTCGGCGAGGGCGGCGTCGTCATCGACGACCAGGACACGGCCGCGGCTGGGCCCGTTCTGGGGAGCGGTGGGTGGCACGGCGACCATTCTGCGCTGATCAGCGGAAAAGGTGGCCCACCCGCCCGGGTGAGATCCCGTGGCGAGCAGGTCCGGCGGGACTCTCGGCGTCGAAAGTCCCGCCGGAGGCGAGCTGCTGGAACGGCCCGCCTGCAGGGTCCCCCTGAGCCTGCGAAGGGCGGGGGGCAGGCGGGGCCTTCCTCAGTAGCGGTAGTGGTCGCTCTTGAAGGGACCCTCGACGGGGACGCCGATGTAGTCGGCCTGCGCCTTGGTGAGCTCGGTCAGCTTCACCCCGAGGGCGTCCAGGTGCAGGCGCGCCACGTGCTCGTCGAGCTTCTTGGGCAGGACCGTGACGCCCGGGGTCTGGCCCTCGTACGCGGCGCGGTTGTTCCACAGCTCGATCTGCGCCAGCACCTGGTTGGAGAACGAGGCGCTCATGACGAAGCTGGGGTGTCCGGTGGCGTTGCCCAGGTTCAGCAGCCGGCCCTCCGACAGCAGGATGATCGTGTGGCCGTCGGCGAACCGCCACTCGTCGACCTGCGGCTTGATCGTGGTCCGGGTGACGCCCGGCGTCCGGGCGAGGCCGGCCACGTCGATCTCGTTGTCGAAGTGCCCGATGTTGCCGATGATCGCCTGGTGCTTGGTCGAGGCGAGCTGCTCGGCGGAGATGATGTCCTTGTTGCCGGTCGCGGTGATGATGATGTCGGCCTTGCCGATCACCTCGTCGAGCGTGGTCACCTCGTAGCCGTGCATCGCCGCCTGCAGGGCGTTGATCGGGTCGATCTCGGTGACGATCACCCGGGCTCCCTGGCCGCGGAGGGACTCGGCGCAGCCCTTTCCGACGTCGCCGTAGCCGCAGACGACGGCGACCTTGCCGCCGATCATCACGTCGGTGGCACGGTTGATCCCGTCGATCAGCGAGTGCCGGCAGCCGTAGAGGTTGTCGAACTTGCTCTTGGTGACCGAGTCGTTGACGTTGATCGCCGGGAAGAGCAGCCGGCCGTCGCGGGCGAGCTCGTAGAGCCGCATGACGCCGGTCGTCGTCTCCTCTGTGACGCCCTTGATGCCCTGCCCGATGCGGGTCCAGTAGCCCGGGTCCTCGGCGAGGGTGCCGCGCAGGACGTCGAGGATGACGCCGTACTCCTCGGAGTCGGCCCCGGTGGTGTCGGGCACGGCGCCGTCGGCCTCGAACCGGGTGCCCAGGTGCACCAGGAGCGTGGCGTCACCGCCGTCGTCGAGCAGCATGTTGGGGCCGACGACGTTCCCGTCCTCGTCCCGGAACTCGAAGAGGCGCTGGGTGCACCACCAGTACTCCTCCAGCGTCTCGCCCTTCCAGGCGAACACCGGGACACCGGCCGGCTGCTCCGGCGTGCCGTTCCCGACGACGATCGCAGCGGCGGCGTGGTCCTGGGTGGAGAAGATGTTGCAGCTGACCCAGCGCACGTCGGCACCGAGAGTCTTGAGGGTCTCGATGAGGACGGCGGTCTGCACGGTCATGTGCAGCGAGCCGGCGATCCGCGCGCCGGCGAGCGGCTGCTGGTCGCCGTACTCGGCGCGCAGCGCCATCAGGCCGGGCATCTCGTGCTCGGCGAGCTGGATCTCCTTGCGCCCGAAGGGTGCCAGGGAGAGGTCGGCGACCTTGAAGTCGCCGTCGGTCAGGGTGGTGCCGGTGCTGGTGGTCATGTCGCTCCAGGGTGCGGCCGGCGTCTGCGGCGAGGCTGATGTGTTCGGCGCAGGACGGCGGGCTCTCGGCGGTCGCTGGGATGAGCGAGCGTGCCGAGGCTTCGGCGGGGCTCGTACCGCCGACCAGGGTACCGCGTGGCCCCCTGCAGGGTCCCGCCGCGAGCGTGCGAGCGGTGGGGGGCAGGGCGTCCTTGTTCAGGCCAGGTTCGTGGTGGTCCGGTAGAGGACGGCGGGACCCGACGCGGTGACCTGCGCACCCGCCGGGACGAACGCAGCCGCGCCCTTGGACAGGGTCAGCGTCCCCTCGGACGAGGTCAGTTCGGCGTTCCCCTCGGTGCACAGCAGGACCTGTGGCCCCCGGGTGGTCAGCGCCCCGGCCCGGCCGTCGAGCTGGATGCGGGTGAGGTCGAAGTCCTCGACGGGCACGGGGTAGCGCAGGCCGCCGGGTCCCAGCACCGGGTGGATGACCGGCACCCGGCCGTCGGTGAAGTCCAGCACCTCGATGAGGGCGGCCAGATCGACGTGCTTGTGGGTGAGGCCCCCGCGGAGCACGTTGTCCGAGCTGGCCATCACCTCGACTCCGGCCCCGCAGAGGTAGGCGTGCAGGTTACCGGCCGGCAGGAACACCGCCTCCCCCGGCGCCAGCTTCAGGTGGTTGCACATCAGCGAGATGACCACCCCCGGATCGCCGGGGTACGTCTCGGCGAGGGATGCGGCCCAGCGGTAGGTGTTGATGAACTCCGGGTCGTGGGCGGCGACGAACCGGGCTGCGGCCTGGGCGACGGCGCTGACCAGGACCTCGCGGTGCTCCGAGCTGAGCGCCAGCAGCTGCGGGATGACGGCGCGCAACCCGCCGCGCGCCAGGGCGGCGATGGTCGGCTTGAGTTCGGGCACCTGCAGCTTGGCCAGGCAGTGCAAACATTCCTCGACCGGGCGGAAGCCGCACAGGGCCTCGAACGGGGTCAGGGCCAGGAGCAGCTCGGGCTTGTGGAACGGGTCCTTGAACGTGCGCGTCGGGTCGCCGTGCGGAATTCCGGCCGCCTCCTCGGCAGCGAAGCCGGCCTCTGCCTGCTCGTTGGTCGGGTGCGCCTGCAGCGAGAGCGGCTGCTCGGCGGCGAGCACCTTCATGAGGAACGGCAGCCGGTCGCCGAACCGTTCGCGCACGGCGGCGCCCAGCATCAGCTCGGGATCTTCCGCGACCGCCTTGTCCAGCGAGATCCCGGTGGACAGCACGCTCGGCGCGTCGGGATGGGCCCCCATCCACAGCTCCGCGTACGGCTGGTCGGCCGGACCGAGCTCCCCGAGGAGGTCGGGGATCACCGTGCGGGAACCCCACGGGTAGTGCCGCACGGTGCTCGTCAGCTGCCACATCGGCTGGGAGGCTACCGGTGGACGTGCTCCCCCCAGAGTGCGTTCTGCCTCCTCCGAGGGATGCCGCGACGGACGTCACGCCCGCCCGGGTCACACCCTCGCGCGGACCTCCGGAGCGCCCAGCCGCGCGGCGTCTGCGGTGTGGTCGTCGGGCAGCCGCTGCGCCTCCCGCTCGGCGGCCACCCGCGCGGTGTAGTGCTGCACCTCGCGCGCGGTCCGTTCCCCGTCCCAACCCAGTGCCGAGGCCATCAGCCGCGCCACCTCCGGCGCCGATTCGACGCCGCGGTGCGCGGTCTCGATCGACACCCGCGTGCGCCGGGCCAGGACGTCGTCGAGGTGCAGGGCGCCCTCGGCGGTGACGGCGTGCACGACTTCGGCGGCCAGGTAGCCCGGTGCCCCCGGAAGCGGCCGGGCCAGGGCCGGGTCGGACCGGGCGAGGGCGAGGACGTCGCCGATCCGGTCGCCGTGCCGGCGCAGCAGCCGGACCACCGCCTCCCCGGGCACGCCGCTGCCGGCCGACAGCTCCGCCGCCCGGTCCCGGACGTCGTCCCAGCGGTGCGCACCGACCAGCGGCAGGTGCGCCGTCCGCGACGGGGGCACGCCGGGCAGGCCGGCGACCGCCGCGTCGACGGCGTCCTCGGCCAACACCCGGTAGGTCGTGTACTCACCACCCGCCACGAGCACCAGCCCGGGGACCGGGGTGACGACGGCGCGCTGACGGGAGAGCCGGCTCGTGTGGTCGAACTCTCCCGCCGGCAGCGGCCTCAGCCCGGCGTAGACGCCGAGGACGTCGTCGGTACCGAGCGGCCGGATGAGCACCCGGTTGACGTGGTCGAGCAGGTGGGCGATGTCGGCGCTGCTGGCGGCCGGGTGATCCCGGTCCCGCCGCCACGGGGTGTCGGTGGTGCCGATGATCCAGTGCTCATCCCAGGGGATGACGAACAGGACGCCGGCCGGTGTCCGGAGGACCAGCCCGGACGGCGACCCGGCGGCACCCTCGAGCACGGGCCCCCCGATCGCGGACCGGGGAACCACGAGATGCACGCCCTTGGCGGCCCGCACCGTCGGAGTGGGCGCGGACTCCCCGAGCATGGCGCCGACGTCGTCGCTCCACACACCGGTCGCGGCCACCACGCTGCGGGCGCGCACCGCGAACGACGACCCGTCGGTCAGGTCGGCCACCCGTGCGCCGACGACCGCCGAGTCGGGCCCGCCGCCGTCGCGCAGGAGCCCGGTCACCCGGGCGCTGGAGAGCGCGCGTGCGCCGTAGCCGGCCGCCGTCCGGACGACGGCCAGGGTGTGCCGCGCGTCGTCCACCTGGGCGTCCCAGTACTGGATCCCACCGCGCACCACGTCACCGCGCAGACCGGGGAACGCCGCCAGCGCCTGCTTCCGCGACAGGTGCCGGTGCCATGGCATCCCCCGCCCGCCCGTCGCCCGCCCACCCGCCCCCCGGCCGGCGATGGAGGCGGCGCCGAGCGCGTCGTACAGGCCGAGGGCTGCACCGAACCAGGCGCGCTGCCAGATCCGGGCGGTCAACGGCAGCAGGAACGGCAGCGGGTGCACCAGGTGCGGAGCGATGGTCCGAATCAGCCGGGACCGCTCCGACAGCGCCTCGTGGACGAGTGGGACAGCGAACTGCTCGAGGGGGCGGAGTCCACCGTGGATCAGCGTGCTGGACCGGCTCGACGTCCCGGCAGCCCAGTCCCGCGCCTCGAGCAGTCCGACCGACAGTCCGCGGCTGGCCGCGTCCAGCGCCGCCCCGGCCCCGGTCACCCCTCCACCGATCACGAGGACGTCCACGACCTCGTCGGCCAGCCGTGCCCGGTCGACCCGACGGCGCTCCGGCGACAGCCGCGCGCGGTCGGTCTCCCCCGGGGGCATGACGCCTACTGTCCCCCCACAGCCACCGCCCCGTCGCGAGAAGGACGGGGGCCTCTCACTTGCGCCGATGCACCGTGAGGTTCATGACCAGCACGATCGCGGCGCCGACGACGAGACCGAGCAGCGCGCTTCCGAGCGTGTTGACCAGCCAGCCCACGACCCCACCGAGGGCCCCGGTGGCCTCGTGCGCCGCCTCCTCCAGGTGGTGCACGGTCTCGTACAGGAAGTGCAGGCCCAGCTCGTCGGTGCCCACCAGCAGGATGTGCCCGCCGACCCAGAGCATCGCGACGGTTCCGATCGCCGTGAGGGCGCTGAGCAACCGGGGCATCGCCTTCACCAGTCCGCGGCCGAACCGGGCGACGCCCTTTCCGGAGCGCTGGGAGAGGGACAGCCCGACGTCGTCCATCTTCACGATGAGGCCGACGACGCCGTACACCAGGACGGTGATGCCGATCGCCACGACCGCGAGGATGATCGCCCGGGACCAGAACCCTTCATCGACGACCTCGTTCAGCGAGATGACCATGATCTCGGCCGACAGGATGAAGTCGGTGCGGACGGCCCCGGAGATGATGGTCTTCTCGTCCGGGAGCGCCTCCTCGGCCGCGGCGTGGGCGTCGCCGTGGCCGCTGATCCGGTGCCAGATCTTCTCCGCGCCCTCGTAGCAGAGGTAGGCGCCACCGATCATGAGGATCGGGGTGAGCAGCCACGGCAGGAACTGGCTGAGCAACAGGATCGCGGGCAGGATGATCAGCAGCTTGTTCCGCAGCGAGCCGATGGCGATGCGCCTGATGATCGGCAGCTCGCGCTCTGCCGCCAGGCCGTGCACGTACTGCGGCGTGACAGCCGTGTCGTCGACGACGACACCCGCGGCCTTCACGCTGGCCCGCCCTGCAGCGGCCCCGATGTCATCGACCGAGGCAGCGGCCGCGCGCGCCAGCACGGCCACGTCGTCGAACAGGGCTACGAGTCCACCCGCCACGAGAGGTCCTTCCCGTCGGTCAGCACCTGCATGCTGCCCCAGTGATGTCGGTCTGTCCGGCCGTACGGGTGCGCGGGCGCGCCCAGGGCTCGCCGCCGGTGCTACCCCGGCCGGGGCGCGTCGAACGCGCCGGCCGGAGATGTCGGGGCGTCGGACGCCGCGGAGCGCTCGGATGCCGCGCCTCCGCGGAAGCCCGGGGACGCGCCCGGCCACGAGCCTCTCCGCTGCGTCACGAGCCGAGAGCCCGCTCGTTGTCCAGCGCGAGCGCCAGGTAGACGGCGCTGAAGTCGGCGACGGCCAGTTGCCGTGCCAGCCGCGGGAGCCGGGCGAAGCGCCCGAGCTCCCCGTGCTCGGCGAGCCCGCTGACGGGGATGTTGTGCGTGGCCGCGGTGCGCAACACCTGGTCCATCGCGGCGGCGGCCGAGCGGGGCTCCCGCTCGCCCGCGTCGTCGTGTCCGCCCGCGTCGGTGTCGCGGATGGTCAGCAGGCGCAGCCGACGGCCGGGGTCGTCGGCCCGGTCCCGGAAGAAGTCGTCGGCGTCTCGAGGGGCCAGCGGCCCGCCGAGCACCGAGCACGCCGCCACCCACTGGTCGGGCAGCCGGAAGCCGGTGGCGGGCAGACCGGCGAGCGTGGCCAGCTGGTCGACGATCCGGGTGGCCGCGGCGCCGGCCAGCGGCCCCTCGGCGGCGATCACCGGCAGCGCGTCGAGCAGCTCCAGCGCGAGCGTCTTGGCCGGGTTGACGAACGACTCCTGCGCCGGCCCGCACTCCATCGCGACCTCGTCCAGTGCGGCGGCGATCGACTCGGGGTCGGCGGTTCCCGGCGGCAGCAGGCCGAGCTCGCCGGCCAGCAGCAACAGGGGCGTCAGGAGCGACCAGAGGGTGGTGTGCCGCACGCGGGAGGCCGGCACCGCGACGTAGGGGGCGCGGGCGGACGAGCACGCGGCGCGCAGCGGCGCGTCGTCCGCTCCGATGCCGACGAGCGAGACCCCGCGGCGGGCGGCCTCGTAGGCAGGACCCACCGCGTAGGCACCCGCACCGGTGCGTGTCGCCACGACCGCGATGTCGCTCGGGCCGGTCCACACCGGCAGGGTCGGCCCCGGCACCACGTCGACGGTGACCGGGCTGGAGTGCCCCAGCAGCGCCCGCAGCACGGAGGCCGCGACCGCGCCCTCGCGACGCGCGACGATCACGAGCCCCCGGGGTCGACCGCCCTCGGTCACCCGGGCGAGGCCCGCCTCGGCGGTGAGCCGGGCGGTCTCCCGGACCTGCGCGCCGGCACCCGCGACCGCCGGCAGCAGGCCGCGGGGATCCCGGGCGCGGAGCAGCTCGGGGTCGTCGAGGACCTCCTCGGCGAACTCCGGCGTGGTCATCAGAGCGTCACGCGCTCCGGCGCCGGGCCTCGTCCAGCAGCAGGACGGGGATGCCGTCCCGCACCGGGTACGCGCGGTCGCAGGTGGTGCAGAGCAGCTCACCGGCCTGCTCGTCGACGGTGAGCGGGCTGTGGTGGGTGTCCGGGCAGGCCAGGATCGCCAGCAGCTCGGGGTCCAGCCCCAGCGGCCCGTTCGGCGTCGTCGTCGTGTCGGTCATGCGCGCACCATTTCCAGGACTCGGTTCCGGACGTCGGTCATCCGCGCCTCGTCCGGCGCTTCGACGTTCAGCCGCAGCAGCGGCTCGGTGTTGCTGGCCCGCAGGTTGAACCACGCGCCGTCGGGCAGCTGCACGGTCAGGCCGTCCAGCTCGTCGACGGTGACGCCGTCCTCTTCGAGGAAGGCCGAGCGGACCTCGGCCATCTTCGCCGCCGCGTCGGCGACGGTGGAGTTGATCTCGCCGGACGCGGCGTACCGGCTGTACGCGGCCGTGAGCTCCGAGAGCGGGCGGGACTGCTCCCCCAGCGCGGCGAGGACGTGCATGGCCGCGAGCATGCCCGTGTCGGCGCGCCAGAAATCCCGGAAGTAGTAGTGGGCGGAGTGCTCGCCGCCGAAGATCGCGTCGGTGCGGGCCATCTCGGCCTTGATGAACGAGTGCCCCACCCGGGTGCGGACAGGGTCGCCGCCGTGCTCGCGAACGATCTCCGGGACCGCCTTCGAGGTGATCAGGTTGTGGATGACCGTCGTCCCGCGACCCTTGGCCAGCTCGCGCACGGCGACCAGGGCCGTCACCGCCGACGGGCTCACCGGATCGCCGTTCTCGTCGACGACGAAGACACGGTCGGCGTCCCCGTCGAAGGCCAGACCGATGTCGGCGCCGTGCCGGCGGACGGCGGCCTGGAGGTCGACCAGGTTGGCCGGGTCCAGCGGGTTGGCCTCGTGGTTGGGGAAGCTGCCGTCGAGCTCGAAGTACAGCGGCACGATCTCCAGCGGCAGGCCCGACAGGACCACCGGCACGGTGTGCCCGCCCATGCCGTTCCCGGCATCGACGACGACCGTGAGCGGGCGGACGCCCGAGAGGTCGACGAGGGAGTGGAGGTGGGCGGCGTACCCGGCGAGGAGGTCCTGCGAGGTGACCGAGCCGAGCCGGTCGGGCTCGCGCTCGTAGCTGTCGCGCTCGGCCCATTCGCGGATGGTGACCAGACCCGAGTCCTGGCCGATCGGCGCGGCTCCGGCGCGGCACATCTTGATGCCGTTGTACTGCGCGGGGTTGTGGCTGGCGGTGAACATCGCGCCCGGGATGTCGAGGGAACCGGCCGCGAAGTACAGGAGGTCGGTGGAGCCCAGGCCGGCCTCGATCACGTCGACGCCGCGGCTGATGACCCCCTCGGCGAAGGCTCGCGAGAGCGGCACGGAGGACTCGCGCATGTCATGGGCGGTCACCACGGCCGTGGCGCCGCTGTCACCGATCACGAACTCGGCGAAGGCCGCCCCGATCGCCCGGCTGACGTCCTCGTCCCACTCGTCGGGGACGACGCCGCGGACGTCGTACGCCTTGATGATCGATGACAGGTCGGGCAACGCAGCTCACCCTCGCACTCGCGGACAACATGCAGACGCCGATGGCACCGGACGCCGCCGACCCTAACGGCGGGCCAGGTGAGGTGCTGGAACGGCCGCCCTTCGGCGAAAGGACCTCGCCCCGCTCAGCCCCCGCACGCTCGGGCCGAGCCTCCGGGCGAGGCCGAGAAGCGCGAGGGGAAGTGGCCTCGCCGCAGGGCCCCGCCGCGAGCGTGCGAGCGGGTGGGGGGCGGCGAGGTCCTTTCTCAGGTCAGGTCGGGAAGCACCCGGAGGTGGCCGCGGCGCGTGCCACTGCCGTCGTCGGCGGGGTTGCGCGGAGGCTCTGGCCGGGCCGCCTCGCGGACGGCGTCGGCCAGAGCGAGCAGGTCGTCGCCGGTCGGTCCCACGTCGTCGAGGTCGATCTCGTGCCGGACGACCTCCCAGCCCCGCGGCACGGTCAGCCGCTCCGCGTGGAACTCGCACAGGTCGTAGCTGTGCGGCTCGGAGAACGTCGCCAACGGGCCGACAACGGCCGTCGACTCCGCGTACACGTAGGTCAATGTCGCCGCTGCCGGTTGTGCGCAGCCGCTGCGCGAGCAGCGACGTGACTGCCTCACCACCGGTTCCTCACGCTCGGCACAGTAATCGGGCTGGGCGGTCGATGGGAGCAGGCGCACCGGAAATCTGGGAGTCCCCCTGCCCCTCAGCCCCATCCTGCACGATGACCCCGTGGGCATCGACACCGGTCCCGTCCTCGTTCTGGGCGGTCGCAGCGAGATCGGCACCGCCGTCGCGGAGCGCCTGGCGGCGCGTGGCTGCTCGACGGTCGTCCTGGCCGCGCGGCGGTCCGCCGACCTCGCCGACGAGGAGGCCGCCCTGCGTCGCGCGGGTGCCACGACGGTCGGGCGGGTCGAGTTCGACGCCGATGACCTGGCCGGTCAGGCGACCGCCCTGGACGAGGCGTTCGAGCGGTTCGGCCCGCCGGCGACGGTCGTCGTGGCCTTCGGCGTCCTCGGCGACCAGGCGGCCGCGGAACGCGATCCCTCGACCGCCGTCGCCGTCGTGCACACCGACTACGTCGCTCACGTGCACGTCCTCACCCTGCTGGCCGACCGGCTGCGGGCCGCCGGCCGGGGCACGCTGGTGGTCTTCTCGTCGGTGGCGGGTGTGCGGGTCCGGCGGGCGAACTACGTCTACGGCTCGGCGAAGGCCGGCCTCGACGGCTTCGCCTCCGGGCTGGCGGACGCCCTCGCGGGGTCGGGCGTGCGGCTGCTGCTGGTCCGCCCCGGCTTCGTGATCGGCCGGATGACCGCCGGCATGCCGCCCGCACCCTGGTCCAGCACTCCCGGACAGGTCGCCGACGCCGTCGTGGACGCCCTCGCCCGCGGCCGGCAGGAGGTGTGGGTACCGGCCGTCCTCCGTCCGGTCTTCTTCCTGCTGCGGCTGCTCCCCCGCTCGATCTGGCGCCGGATGCCGCGGTGAGGCCCGTACGCTTCGACCCGTCATGACTCGACCCCCGACCCGCTCCCGGCGCGACCGCCACGGCCGCGGCCTGCGGGGACGCCTGGTCCCGGCCGAGGTCCCCCTCGCCCGCAGCCGCGCCGAGCAGTTCGACGATCTGGTCCTGGACGCGGTGGAGGACATCGAACGCCGCTGGGAACGGGAGCTGGCCGGCGTCGAGTTCGCCGTCGAGGACGTGCCGTGGGTCGAGCACACCAGCCCCGACGAGGTCGTCCTCGACGCCGACGTCCTGGACGACGGGTCGGTGCCGTTGGCGCGGGTGCTGCCCGCCCACCGCGACAAGGGCCGCGAGGTGCCGCCGCGGATCGTCGTCTACCGGCGACCACTGGAGATCCGCGCGCACGATCGCGAGGATCTCGCCGATCTCGTGCGCGACGTCGTCGTCGACCAGGTCGCGGTGCTCCTGGGTCGCGATCCGGAGGAGATCGACCCCACCGGCTGACGCCGGGCGAGCGGGCACCGAACAGCCCCGCGGTGGCGCCCTGCGATGCTGACCAGGATGGACATCCCCGTGACGGCCGCGCCTTGGCTGGTACTGGGCGTGGTGCTGGGGACCCTCCTGCTCCTGGCCGCGCTGGGTGTCCTGGCACTTCGGCGTGGCCGGGCTCGCCCGGAGGAGCCGCCCGCCGCCGCGCCCAGCTCTTCCGGCCTCGGCCAGGACGACCTGCCCGCCTTCCTCGAGTTCCCGCCCGGATCGGTCCGCGCGCCGGCCGTCCCGGCCGACGGCTGGGCCGCGCTCAGCAGTCCGGCGGCTCCCCCGCCGGCGCACGACAGCCCGCGGGAGCCGTCGGGGAGCACGCGGGTACTGATGGCGATGGCGGTCACCGCACTGCTGCTGGTCGGCGCCGCCGCGGCCGTGGCCACCGCCCGCATCCCGGGTGCCGACGACCCCGGAGATCGCGACGGCACGCGGGCGCCGGTCCGGACGACCGAGGCGCCCGACCCCGCGACGGTGTCCGCGCGGCTGACCTTCGGCGGGGTCGTCCTCCAGCGGCACCCGGTCGGCGTCACCGTCGCCTATCCACGGGTCCGGGCGACGGTCGCCGGCAACCGGGCGGCGGCAGAGGTCGAGCTGGCGACGTTCAACTGCCTCAGCGGGGAGGCGCCGGAGAACCCGGTGGCCGCCGGGTGCACCCGGTCGGTCACCGAGCACGGCGAGCTGACCACCCCGGACCTCGAGGTGGTGACCGACGGCACGGAGCTGCGGTTCTCGGGTCGCTTCACCACCTTCCGCCGTCCGAACGGCACTCCTGCGGTGGCCACCGGCCGCGTCTACGAGCTCATGGTCAGGGCCGCCCCCCGGGACGGCCGGGCCGGGGTGGGGCCGGAGCCGGCCACCGGCCTGTTCCAGGTCGGGGACGACCGGGTGGGCACCACCGCGGACGAGCCGAACACCATCACGTACGGCGGTTGACGCTCAGGGCCAGCCGCGGGCCGGGGACACGAGGCCGACCAGGGGTGCGCCCATCGCGGAGCCGAGCCCGCCGACATCGCTCCATCCCCACCACGGCCAGCGGTCGGCGCCGTCGACGAGGGTCAGCAGCCCCGCCCGCAGGCCGTCCCCACCGGGCAGTACGGCCAGCTCCACCTGGCCGATGGCGGCGTGCAGGCGGGTAGCGGACCGGAGGAAGGACCGGGCACGCACGTCCGGCTCGCGGGCCACCAGGGCCGGCAGCCACCTCTCGAGTTCCCGCGGGTCGCGGGTCCGCGCCACCTCACCGACGTCGTCGAGCTCGTCGACCGTTCCCTCGCTGCGCGTGTTGGCGATCAGCCCGTCGGGCAGCCGCGCGGCCAGTGCCCGTGCCGTCGGGTCGCCCAGCGGCAGCCCGGCCAGGCGCAGCCGGCGGAACCCGCGCAGGGTGCCCAGCAGCCGGCAGATCCCCCCGGCGAGCAGCTCGGCCGCCCGCTCGTCGCGGGCCAGCAGCCGCCTGGGTGGCCGGCCGGCCGGCAGAGGTCCGACGTCCTCGCCCAGCATCGTGAGAAGGACCGCCGGCCCCCGGCGGCGCACGGTGAGGAAAGCCACGGCGTCCGGACGTCCCGGGGTGTGCGGCTCGACGACGACCGCGACAGGCCGGCCGGCGCCCCGGCGAGCGACCCCCTCGTTGAGAACGGCGGTGAGCCACGGGGCCCGGGCGGTGGTCGGGGCGCGCAGGTCGGCCATCAGCGGGCCCGCCGCGCGGAGCTCCCGGACCACCTGGGCGCGGCCGACGGCGATCCGCGTGAACATCCCCGAATACGACCACAGCCGCCGACGGAATCCGTCGGCGGCTGCGTGACCTGTTGGAGCGGCCCCTCTGCAGGGTCCCGCCATGAGCTGGCGAATGGTGGGGGCAGAGGGGTCCTTCGTCAGACGGCGCGGCGGCGAAGCCGGCGACGCTCACGCTCGGACAGCCCACCCCAGATGCCGAAGCGCTCGTCGTTGGCGAGGGCGTACTCCAGGCACTGGGCCTTCACCTCGCAACCGGTGCAGATCTTCTTCGCCTCGCGGGTGGAGCCACCCTTCTCCGGGAAGAACGCCTCGGGGTCGGTCTCCGCGCACAGCGCCTGCTCCTGCCACGACTGGGCGTCGGCCTCCGCTCCGATGCCCAGGAGGCCGGTAATGCCCCGCCCCGCGCCCTGGCCCATGCCGTGGCCGGCTCCGAACCGGTCAACAGACCGGTCGTTCGCACCGACGTAATCGCTCAACCACGACACCTCCGCCATGACGTTGCGTCCCCTCTCGCTGTGGCCTCGGTGCGCGGTTTCCAGGACGTTCCCGGCCCGCTCAGCACTCGATGACATCGACGGAATTACACGCGTGTCGTTGCCTGCCCGTCAACTTCGCCCGGTGTAAGCGACACGCCACAGCAGCCCCACCCGTAACAGGCGTTCGTCAGATGTCGTTCCCACCCTCGACACGCCCGCCAAACAGTCGACAACTGCCTATCAGGCACGATGTGTTTCGTGCAGATCGTGGTGCTGGCCGGCGGGACCGGAGGGGCCCGGTTCCTGCGTGGGGTGCGGTCCGCCGCCCCCGAGGCGGAGATCACCGCCGTCGTCAACACCGGGGACGACGTGACGCTGCACGGCCTGCGGATCTGCCCGGACCTGGACACGGTGATGTACACCCTCGGCGGCGGCATCGACGAGGAGCGGGGCTGGGGCCGGGCCGATGAGAGCTGGACGGTCAAGGAGGAGCTGGCCGCCTACGGCGCCGACCCCGACTGGTTCGGGCTGGGTGACCGCGACCTCGCCACCCACCTCATCCGCACGCGGATGCTGGACGCCGGCTACTCGCTGTCAGCAGTCACCGCGGCGCTGGCCGACCGTTGGAAGCCCGGGGTCACCCTCCTGCCGATGACCGATCAGCGGGTCGAGACCCACGTCGTCGTGACCGATCCCGGCACCGGGCGCCAGCGGGCCATCCACTTCCAGGAGTGGTGGATCAGGCACCGCGCCGCCCTCGACCCCCGGGCGTTCGTCCAGATCGGCGTGGAGACGGCCCGGCCGGCGCCCGGCGTCGCCGAGGCATTCGCCGCCGCGGACGCCGTCCTGCTGGCGCCGTCCAACCCGGTGGTGTCGATCGGGACGGTCCTGGGGGTGCCCGGCCTGCGGGAGGCGCTGCTGTCCTCTCCCGCCCGCGTCGTGGGCGTCTCGCCCGTCATCGGCGGTGCGGTGGTCCGCGGGATGGCCGACCGCTGCCTGCCCGCCCTCGGCATCGAGGTGAGCGCCGAGGGGGTGGGCCGGCACTACGGCGCCCGCGGCAGCGGCGGTCTCCTCGACGCCTGGCTCGCGGCCCCCGACGACACCGCGGACGTCCCCGGTGTCGACGTCCGGCAGGTGCCGCTGCTGATGTCCTCGCCCGGGGCCACCACCGCCCTGGCCCGCGCCGCTCTGGACGCCGCCGTTGAAGGACCCCATGGCTGAGCCGGTTCCGGGTGGGATCTCGGTCCTGCCGGTCCACGGGCTGCCGGAGTTCGCCCCCGGTGACGACCTGGCGGCGGCGATCGCCGGCGCCGCGCCCTGGCTGGCCGACGGCGACGTCGTCGTCGTCACCTCCAAGGCGGTCTCCAAGGTCGAGGGCCGTCTCGTCGACGTGCCGCCCGGGGCGGACCGGGAGGCCCTGCGCCTCCAGGCCGTCGAGGACGAGGCCGTGCGGGTCGTCGCTCGCCGGGGGCCTCTGGCGATCGTCCAGACCCGCCAGGGCTGGGTGGTGGCCGCCGCCGGTATCGACGCCTCCAACGTGACCCAGGACGCCCTCGTGCTGCTCCCCGAGGACGCCGACGCCTCCGCCCGCGCACTGCGTGCACGGCTGTGCGAGCTGCTCGGGGTCGACGTCGCCGTGGTGGTGAGTGACACCTTCGGCCGGACCTGGCGGGAGGGGCTCACCGATGTCGCGGTGGGTGCGGCCGGCATCGCCGCGCTGACCGACCACCGGGGAGCGGTGGACGCCTGGGGCAACCGCCTGGAGACGACCCGGGTGGCGGTCGTGGACGAACTCGCGTCCGCCGCCGACCTGGTCAAGGGCAAACTGTCCGGCGTCCCGGTCGCCGTCGTGCGCGGCCTGCCGTACACCACCACCGCCGGGGACGACGAGGGCACCCGGCCCCTCGTCCGGCTGCCGCAGGACGATCTCTTCCCCTACGGCGCCCGCGACCTCGTCCGCTCCCGCGAGCCCGGCGCCGAGCTCGTGCCGCGGGCCGGCGAGCTGGCGGCGGTGGCCGAGGCCTTCCGGGTGGCCAGCGCCGCACTGCCGGAGTTCCCGGTGGTCCTGCGCCACGGCGGCGAGGGTGACGGCGTCGTCGACGTCCATCTCAGTGACACCCCGAACCTGACGACGGCCCTGAACCTGGGCGCCCTGCTGGGGGCGGCGATCGTGCAACTGCACGCCGAGGGGTGGACGACGCGCTGGGAGCCGGTCGGGACGCCCGGCGGCTCCTCACTCGTCGGGAGACTGTGGCTGGGGACTCCGGCGTCCTGAACGGCGCGGTTGGATAGCGTCGAGGCGTGGACATCCGTGAGCTCGCCGTTCCAGACAGCTACGTCCTGGACCTCGTGCCCCACGGGGACTCACGGGGGCGGTTCACCGAGTGGTACCGCGCCGACGTCCTCAGTGAGGCCACCGGCTTCGGCCTGATACTCGCCCAGGCCAACCACAGCGTCTCGGCGCGCGGCGTCCTTCGGGGCGTGCACTTCGCGCTGGTTCCGCCCGGCCAGGCCAAGTACGTCTACTGCCCGTCGGGCAAGGTCCTCGACGTGATCGTCGACATCCGGGTCGGCTCACCCACCTTCGGAGTCCACGACGCCGTCCTGCTCGACAGCGAGAGCCCCCGGGCGGTGTACCTCGCCGAGGGCCTCGGGCACGCCTTCGTGTCCCTCGCGGAGGCCAGTTCGGTCACCTACCTGGTGTCCAGCGGCTACTCCCCGGGCCGCGAGTTCGGCGTCCACCCCATGGACCCGGACCTCGACCTGCCCTGGCCGGCCGACCTGGAATTCGAGTTCTCCGCCAAGGACCAGGCCGCGCCCACCCTGGCCGAGGCCAAGCAGCAGGGGCTGCTGCCGACGATGGAGCAGTGCGCCGCCCGCTACGCGGAGCTGCGTGGTGGCGCGGCCGGACGGGGTCGGTAGCCGCGGCCGTCTCCTGCCTTGTGGGGGTGACCGGCGCCGACGGTCCGGGGCCGGACCAGCCGATCGGTACGGTGACCGATCATGCGCGGGATCATCCTGGCCGGGGGCACCGGTAGCCGTCTCTTTCCCATCACCCAGGCGGTCAGCAAGCAGCTCATGCCGGTGTACGACAAGCCGATGGTGTACTACCCGCTCTCGACGCTGATGATGGCCGGCGTCCGAGAGGTGCTGGTGATCACGACACCGGGTGACCAGGATGCCTTCCGTGCTCTGCTCGGGGACGGAAGCCGCCTGGGGATGCGCATCGAGTACGCCGTGCAGCCCCGGCCCGAGGGGCTGGCGCAGGCCTTTCTCATCGGAGCCGACTTCCTCGCCGGCGAGTCCGCCGCGCTGGTGCTGGGAGACAACATCTTCTACGGGGCGGGCCTCGGTACGGCCCTGAGCCGCCTCCCGGAGCCCGACGGCGGACACGTCTTCGCCTACCACGTTTCCAACCCGCAGGACTACGGGGTCGTGGACTTCGACCCTGACGGCCGGGTGCTCTCCATCGAGGAGAAGCCGGCGCAGCCGAAGAGCTCCTACGCCGTTCCCGGGCTGTACTTCTATGACGCCGAGGTAGTGGACATCGCGCGCGGCATCACGCCCAGCGCCCGGGGCGAGCTCGAGATCACCGCGGTCAACGAGCACTACCTGCGCGAGGGGCGCCTGACGGTCACCGTCCTGGACCGCGGGACGGCGTGGCTGGACACGGGGACCTTCCAGTCCCTCCGCCAGGCCACCGAGTTCGTCTCGGTGGTCGAGGAGCGGCAGGGCCTGAAGGTGGGCTGCATCGAGGAGGTCGCCTGGCGCAACGGCTGGCTGGACGACGACGGCCTGCGGCGTGCCGCCGAACCACTGGCGAAGAGCGGCTACGGCGACTACCTGCTCGGCCTCCTCGACGGCCGCTGACCCGGGCTCAGATCCGCCGGTGGTCCGTCGGCGCGAACCGCGGGCCCCGGCGCGGCGGCCGCTGGCCGCGCCCGCCGGCCAGGATGAGCCGGACGACGCGCTGCCGGTGCCCACGCCAGGGCTCCAGCAGCTCCAGCATCCCCGCATCGTCGGTCCTCCGGCCGGCCAGTGACCAACCGACGATGTTCTTCAGGTGGTAGTCGCCGACGCTGACCGTGTCGGGGCAGCCAAGGGTCCGCTGCACCACCTCGGCCGCGGTCCACACGCCGATGCCGGGGATCGAGCACAGCCGCCGCTGCAGCGCCGCCGAGTCGCCGGCGCCCCCCGGCTCAAGCCGCGACGCGACCGACGCCACGGCCCTCAGCGCGCGGCGGCGGGCGCCGTCGAGGCCGCAGGCGTGCCATTGCCAGTCGGTCACCTCCAGCACCCGCTGCGACGAGGGCGGGACCCGCATGCCCTCGGGCGCGGGACCGGGCGCCGGCTCACCGGCCAGCCGCAGCAGCTCCCGCCACACGCGGTGGGCCTCCGCGACGGTCACCTTCTGCTCGAGGACGGCGGGAACCAGCGCGTCCCAGGTGCGGCCCGTGCGGCTCAGCCGCAACCACTGCGCCCGACGGTGCAGGTCGGCCACCACGGAGTGGTCCCCGGGCTCGAACCCCTCCGGCCGGTCGGCTGCACCCAGCCAGCCGGGCACCGCCGCGCCGGCCGCGGTCGCCCCGTCGCCCCACGCGGCGACCCGGACCCGTCCCCCCGCGACCGTGATGCGCACGGACGCCGGACCATCCACCGTCGTCGTGGTGCGCCAGATCCCGTCCTCCGCGGTGCGCAGCGCCGGATCGCCTCGTCCACGCCGGTGCGGCGCGAGGCAGCCCTCGACGTCGAGTGGCCAGCCCGGCTCCCAGGTCGCCTCGTATGCGGGGGCGGACGCGAGGGCGGTGCTCAGGGGGTGCTCCGGGGGAAGACGGATCAGCGGAAGATCAACGAGGTGCCATGCGCAGCGCGCCATCCATTCGGATGACCTCACCGTTGAGGTAGCCGTGCTCGACGATCGCGAGCGCCAGCTCGGCGAAGTCCGACGGACGGCCGAGACGCTTGGGGAAAGGTATGCCCTCGGCCAGCGCCGTCCGCGCCTCCTCGGGAAGGCCGGCGAGGAGCGGCGTGTCGACGAGCCCGGGGGCGATGGTGCAGACCCGGACGCCGGTGCTGGAGAGGTCCCGCGCGGCCGGCAGGGTCAGGCCCACGATCCCGCCCTTGGAGGCCGCGTAGGCGACCTGGCCGATCTGCCCGTCGTAGGCCGCGATCGAGGCAGTGTTGACCACGACGCCGCGCTCGCCGTCCTCGCCCGGCTCTGCGGTGGACATCGCGGCCGCGGCCAGCCGCAGGACGTTGAACGTGCCGACCAGGTTGATCATGACCGTGCGGGTGAAGGCGCCGAGATCGTGCGGCTCCCCGTTGCGGCCGACCGTCCGCTGCGCCCAGCCGATGCCGGCGCAGTTGATCGCGATCCGCAGCGGGCGATCCTTGCCCGTCGCCTCGGCGATGGCGGCCTGGACCGATGCCTCGTCGGTGACGTCGGTGCGGACGAACGTGGTGTGCCCGCCGAGTTCGTCGGCCAGCGCCTGACCCCGCTCCTCCTGCAGGTCGAGGATGGTCACGGCCGCGCCCTTGGCGGCCAGGGCGCGGGTGGTGGCCTCCCCGAGCCCGGAGGCTCCTCCGGTGACAACGGCTGCGACGTCGAAGCTCTTCACGACGCGCAGGCTAGCCGCAGCCGACCGCCTGCGAGGCAGTGGTCCGATGGCGAGCTAGCCTCCTCCGGGTGTGCGGATCGTGCGGTGCTGCATCCCCGCACAGAGCCCACGTCACCCGGCTTTCCACCCGCCACCGGGACGAGCCGGACACATGACCACATCTGGCACCGTCGCGTGAGGTCACGGTCCATGCCGTCCGGGCAGTCCTCGGCCGCGCGGCGCCCGGCCGACAACCAGAGGACGCGACCAACCGCCTCCTCGAGAGAGGGATCCATGCCCACGGAACCGGCCCGTCCGGGAGGAGCGTCCCGCCTCGTGCACCTGTGGCGCTCGGTCCCCTTGCTCGGCCAGTTGGGCCCGGTCGCCGTCGGCCTCATGGTGCTCGGGCTCGGCTCCTTCGCCTACCTGACCGTCACGGGGCGAGCGCTGGGGCCGACCGACTTCGCGCCGGTGGCCACCCTGTGGGTCCTCTTCAACGGCGCCGGCCTGGCGCTCTTCCAGCCGATCGAGCAGGAAGTGAGCCGGGCGACCGCCGCCCGGCGGGCGGTGGGTCAAGGGGCCGGACCGGTCCTCCTGAAGGCCGTCGTCTACGGGATGACGGTGACCGCCGTCTTCGCAGTCCTGGCGCTGGTCACCGCCGATGTCCTCACGCGGCGGGTCTTCAACGGCGCAGGGGTCCTGGTGCCGCTGCTCGTCCTGGGGTTCGTCGGCCTCGCTGCGGAGCACACGCTGCGTGGCGTCTTCGGCGGCAACGAGAAGTTCACCCGCTACGGACTGCAGCTCGGCGTGGACGGGGCGCTGCGGGTCCTCGGCCCGGTCCTGCTGGCGATCACCGCGACGACCGGGGTTGGGGCCTTCGGGCTCGCGCTCGTGCTCGCCCCGCTCCTCGCCGCCGCACTGACCACGGGGCGGATCGGGCCGCTCTCGAGGCCCGGCCCGCCGCTGGCGTGGCGGGACTTCGCGCCACCGCTGATGGTGCTGACCGGTGCCGCCCTGCTCTCGCAGCTCATCGTCAACGCGGCCCCCATCGCCGCCCAGGTGCTCGCCCGGCCGGACGAGGCGGAGACCGCCGGCATCTTCATCGCGGCGCTGGTACTGACCCGCATCCCGCTCTTCTTCTTCGGGGCGGTGCAGGCGGCGTTCCTGCCGGCCCTGGCACGCCTGGCGGCCACGGGACAGGCCGCAGCCTTCGGCAGGCAGTTGCGCCAGGTGATCGTGCTGGTCTGCGCCGTCGCCGCCCTCTTCATCCTGGTCATGGCGGCGATCGGGCCGTTCGTCCTGCGTCTGCTCTACGGCAGTGAGTTCGTGGCCACCCGGGCCGTCCTCGTCCCGTTGGCCGTGGCCGCCGCCCTGTACATGGTGGCTCAGGTCATGGCGCAGACGTTGATCGCCTTGCGGTCCTACCGGGCGGCCCTCATCGGCTGGGGAGTCGGTTCGGTGGTGTTCATGCTCTGCCTCCTCGTGCCGAGTGAACTGCAGGTCCGCGTGGGCACCGCCTTCCTGGCCGGCTCACTGTCGGCCCTCGTGATCCTGACGCTCTTCGTCCGGACGGGGCGACAGTCGCTCGTGGAGACCGAGGTGCCCGCATGAGCCGCGCGCTCGGGGGCGCCGATCGGTCGGCGCCCCTGCGGGACGAGGCACCGGTCCCGGCCACTTCCTCGGAACGACGCACGCGCCGTCGTGGTCGTGCCGGAAGGGCCGCGTGGTGGGCGGCCTTCGCCGTGCTGAGCATGTTGGGCGGCCTGTGGGCGGTCGCGGACCCGGTGTTCAGCGTGCCGGACGAACCCGCCCACGTGGTCTATGCCGCAGCGATCGTGCGTGGCGAGTTCTTCGCTCCCACCGAGGGCATCGACACCACGGTCACGGTGCCGCGCACCTACGCCGACGCGCACACCGCCGGCGCCTGCTTCATCTTCGACGGGGCCGTTCCCGCCGGCTGCGCCGAGCCGTTCGTCGCCCAGGACGGGACAGCGGAGGTGGTCACCACCGCGGGCCGCTATCCCCCCGCGTACTACCTCTACGCGGGCTCGGCCACCTTGCTGGCCGACGGCGCGACAGCGATCTACCTCATGCGGTTCCTCACCGTGCTGCTCTGCGCCGCACTCCTGGCATCGGCCTTCAGCTCCGCACGCGAGACCCGTTCACCCTGGCCGGTGACAGGCATCGTTCTGGCCTGCACGCCCATGGTCCTCTTCTTCACGGGGGCGGTGAACCCGCAGGGCCCCGAGCTCGCAGCGGGCATCGGCCTGTGGTCGGCCGGCCTGGCGCTGCTCACCACGTCGGCCGACCGTTCCGACAGCGGCCGGTCCCGGGTGCCGCCACGACTGGTCGCCCGCTGTGTGGCGGCGGCGGCGGTGCTCTCGGTGATCCGGCCGCTGTCCATCGTGTGGCTCGGCCTGATCGTGCTCGTGGTGCTCCTCGCGCGCGCGACCGGGCCGTCGGTGCGCGAGCTCCTCCGTTCCCGAAGCCTGATCGCGGGCGGCATCGGCATCGGCGTGCTGGTCGCGGTGAGTGCCGTGTGGATCGTGTACCGCGACGCACTGCGCCAGTGGGCCCGCCCCACGGACCTCGAGTTCGAACGTGCGGCGTTGTTCTCCGTCTCGAAACTCGACCTCGAGCTCCACGAGATGGTGGGCGTCTTCGGCTGGCTGGACAACTGGGCCCCGGGCGCCGTCTACATCCTGTGGTTCGCGGCCGTGGGCACCCTCGTCGCGCTGGCGCTCGCCGTCGGCACCCGCCGGGAGAGACTCGCACTGGCGAGCATCGTGCTGATCTCGCTCGTCGTCCCGGTCCTCTCGGAGCTGTCGTCCTATCGCGAGAGTGCCTTCGCCTGGCAGGGTCGTTACATCCTCGCGTTCTCCGCCGGCCTGGTGGTGCTCTCGGGGTACGTGCTCGTCGGAACCATGCCGCCGGTCATCGCTGCCCGCGTCGCCCGGGGGCTCGTCGTGGCGGCCGGGGTAGCACACGTCGTCGCCTTCATCGGCAATCTGAACCGCTATGTCCACGGCATCCACGGGTTCTGGTTCATCGACGAACCCGGCTGGCGGCCACCGTTGCCGGCGGGACTGCTGATCCTGGCCTTCCTGGTGACGATCGGCGTCGCGCTGTTCCTGCTGCTCAGAGTGCTCGCGGAGCGGGACGCGCCCGAGCCGGACGCCTTCGCGCGGGGTGAGACCGTTGTCCTCCGCTAGCAACACCGCCGTCCGGGACGCCGCTGTTGCCCACCGGACCGCGCCGCAATCTGCCCCGCGGGGGGACGTCACCCCTCGTGTGCCCAGCAGCACCGGGGGGCACCACTACCCTTGCCCGACACCCGACGCGCGCTCGTGACCGCCCCACGGCCCGACGACCTGCCCTCGGACCTGACAGCCCGGTCCGACACTTCGGAGGAATACCGCTCCATGTCACCCGCGAACACGACGCCCGGGGCGCGCGTGACGGCCATGGTGCTCGCCTACCGCGAGCAGCCGTTCCTCGAGGACTGCCTGAAGCGCATCCTGGCCTCGCGGGACGTGGACGTCGACGTCGTACTCGTCGACAACGGCTGCACCTATCCCGACCTGACGCCACTGGCCGACCACCCCTCCGTCACCCTGCTGCAGCCGGGCACCAACACCGGGTTCACCGGTGGCTGCAACCTGGCCGCCCGCCACGCGAGGGGCGACGTCCTGGTGTTCGTCAACTCCGACGCCCTCGTCGAGCCCGACGCGCTGGCCGAACTGGCGCGTGTCGCCTCCCGGGACGAGGTCGGCATGGCCTGCGCGAGCCTGCGGCTCGAGCAGGAACCAGAGCTGCTCAACTCCGCAGGGAACCCCGTGCACGTCCTGGGACTGTCCTGGGCCGGCAACTTCGGCGAGCCGGCCTCGGCCCACCTGGAGGAGCGCGACATCGCGAGCGCCAGCGGTGCGGCACTGGCCATCCGGCGGGACGTGTGGCAGGCGCTCGGCGGCTTCACCGAGGAGTTCTTCGCCTACTGCGAGGACACCGACCTCTCGCTGCGGGCATGGCAGCGCGGCTGGCGGGTCCGGTTCGCACCACAGGCCGTGGTCATGCATCACTACGAGGCCCACCGGAACACGGCGAAGTTCTACCTGCTCGAGCGCAACCGTCTCGCGATGCTGCTGACGGTCTACGAGTCCCGCACCCTGCGTCTGCTCGCACTGCCGCTGCTGGCGCTGGAACTCGCCATGCTCGTGGTCGCGACGGCGGGGCGGTGGCTCCCTGCGAAGCTCCGGGGCTACCGCTGGCTCTGGCGGAACCGGGCGTGGCTACGTGCCCGCCGCCGCGAGGTCCAGGCCGTGCGCACGGTGGCCGATCGCGACCTGGCGCACCTGCTGACCGCCCGCTTCGATGCCTCCGTCGTGGAGTTGCCCGACTCCGCCGACTGGCTCAATCGCCTCATGGAGCGGTACTGGCAGTGGGTCCGGCGCCGGCTCTGACGTGGGGGCCGGATCGACCTCGTCGTCCGGACGCGACGGGCTAGTTCTGCTGGGTCCGGAAGCGAACCTCGGCCTCGGCGAGGGCCACCTCGCGCGCCAACTGGACCAGGCGCGACTCCTGCTCCCGGAATCGCACGCTCGTGCTGCCCACGAGGTAGATGATCACCAGTGCCAGTGCGTAGAGCAGCAGGTCCGTCCCGCGGGTGACGCCGACCCACTCGGCCATCACCTGCAGGGAGTCGGGGAAGATGACGGCGAACACGCCGGCCACCACTGTCAGCACGGCGAGGATCTTGCGCCGGGCCTGGCCGCGCAGCGACGAGCGGGCTCGCAGGGACAGGTAGACGGCGAAGATGATGGCCGGCACCAGCAGCCACTTGATGATCATCGGCGCTTCCCATGGGTGAGCCGGTGCGTGAGGGTGTCCGCCAGGATGTTGACACTGTTGAGCAGCGGCTGACCCTTGGAGCGGGAGTACTCCGTGTACAGGATGTGCACCGGGTGCTCGACCACCTTGTACTCGGGCCGGGTCAGCTGGTGCTCCAGCTCGGAGGCGTAGGCCATCCCTGCATGGCTGAGGCTGATCCGCGCGACCACGTGCCGGGCCACCAGTCGGAGCCCGTTGTGGGCGTCGGTGAGCTTCGTCCCCTCGCCGCGGTTCATCACCTTGGTCGCCAGCCGGAGGATCGTCCGCCGCAGCGGGCTCATCTGCGTCTTGGAGTCCAGGAAACGAGATCCCATGACCACGTCGTAGCCCTGCCGGATGAGCCGGATCATCCCCAGCAGGTCGGCGAGCTGATGCTGGCCGTCGGCGTCGAAGCATCCGATGTACTGCGCGTCGGTGAAGCGGAGAGCGGCCTGGAACCCGGTCTGGAGAGCCCCCCCGGCACCGAGGTTGACCGGGTGGCTCACCCGGAAGGCGCCGGCCTTGTCGATCTCCTCGGCCGAGGAGTCGGTGCTCGCGTCGTCCACGGCGATGACCGAGAGCCCGGCGCCCACCAGCTCGGAGATCACCGCACCCACGACCGGTGCCTCGTTGTAGACCCGCACGATGACCACGGTGTCCGACCACGACTCGGCGGCCGGGTTGGGGGCGTCGACCGGTTCCTGCCGCCGCCTGGGCTCGACTTCGTCCATCGGTAGGGATGCTAGACGCACACGCGCCGTGACAAATCCACCCGAACCTCCGTGCGTGTCGGATCAGCTGAAGCGTCGGCCGTGCGCCCTCTCGACCGCCGACAACAACTCCTTGACGCGCTCGGCGTCGACGATCGGGCAGACCATGGTGACGTCCCGCGTGTGCACCACGACGCTGTCGCGCACCCCGACGAGGGCGACGAGGTGCGCCGGGTCGTCACTGAAGACGACGTTGCCCGACGCGTCGAGCAGCACCACCGCCCCCCGGACGGCATTGCCGCCACCCTCGACCTCCAGGGTGTGGGCGAGGGCAGGCCACGAGCCGACGTCGAGCCAGTCCACGTCCAGGTCGGCCACGAGCACGCGCCCCGGCTGACGGGAGGCCGGCTCCAGGACGGCGTAGTCCACGCTGATCTTCGGCAGCCTGGGGAAGACCTCCGCCAGGACGGCCTCGCGCGCGGGTCCCGGCGCGGCAGCGACGATCCGGGCCAGGCCCTCCGCCGTCTCGGGGAGCAGGTCGGCGAGGGCGTCCAGGACCGTCCGCGCGCGCCACACGAACATCCCCGAGTTCCAGAGGTAGTCCCCGGAGGCCAGGTACGCCTCTGCCGTCGTGCGATCGGGCTTCTCACGGAAGCCTTCGGCCTCGGCGACACCGGCCGTCTGCGTGGGCCGCCCCCGCTGCACGTACCCGAAGCCCGTGGCCGGGGTCACCGGCGTGATCCCCAGGGTGACCAGCGAGTCGGGGCGGTCGGCGAGGACGTCGAACGCCGTCCGCAGGACGTGGGCGAAACGGTCGACCGGGCGGATGACATGGTCGGCGCTGACGACCGCGAGCTCGGCGCCCGGGTCGACGTCCGCCACGAGTGCCGCACTCAGTCCGACGGCATTGGCCGTGTCCCGGGCCGCCGGCTCGAGGATCAGGCGGTCGGCGGACAGTCCGGGCAGCACCCCGCGCACCTGGTCGGCGTAGGCCGCGGCGGTGCAGACCCAGATGCAGTCGGCCGGCACCACCTGGGCCATTCGGCCGAAGGCCTCGGCGAGCAGACTGCGCGCGCCGCTGCTCCCGTCGTCGACGACGTCGAGCAGCTGCTTGGGTCTCGCCGCCCGGGACAGCGGCCACAGCCGCGTCCCGGATCCTCCGGCCATGATCACCGCGTGGCGCATGTCAGTCCCTCGACCGTCGCGCCGTCGCCGCGAGATCGGTGGCCCGGCGCTGGAACGGCGCCCCGGCGGCGACGCGGCCACTGACGTAGGAGACGAGCATCCGAGCGCCCAGGCCGGCGCGCAGTGCCCCGCGAAGCGGTGCGTCCCTGCGCCGGGGGTACTGCCCCGACAGGTACCGCAGCGCGCTGGTGTGGTGCACGCGCTGCATGCGGTGCGGCTCCCGCCGGGTCGCGTGCCCCCCTTCGTGCACGACGACCGCAGAGGGGACGTAGACGTGCAGCCATCCCTTCCGGCTCAGCCGCTCGGCGAGATCGACGTCCTCGAAGTACATGAAGTAGCCGGGGTCGAAGCCACCGACGGACCGGAACGCCGCGACGTCGACCAGCACGCAGGATCCGGACAGCCAGCCGGCGGTCCGCTCACGGGGGTCCTCTCGCTCACGGCGGTAGCGAGCGGTCCACGGATTCGCCGGCCACGCCCAGCCCAGCAGCGCGTGCCCGATGCCCGTGCTCAGCGACGGCAGGTCCCGCGCCGACGGGTAGAGCTGCCCCTCCGGCGTCATGATGCCCGGGCCGATCGTGGCCGCACGTGGCCACCGCTCGGCGGCCGCGAGCAGCTCGTCCACCGAGCCGGGCTCGAACCGCACGTCGGGATTGGCCACCAGCGCGTACCCGGAGTCGAGGTCGGCCAGGCCGGCGTTGGCGGCCGCCCCGTACCCGACGTTCCCACCGGTGGGGAGGAGGCGTACGTCCGGGTACCGGGCCGCGACCTGCTCCGGCACGCCATCGGTGGAGCCGTTGTCGGCCAGGACCACGTCGAGCGGTCGCACCGTGGCCTGCCGCAGGGACTCCACGAAGCCGTCGAGCGCCTCACCCGGTGAGAAGGTCACGGTGACCACGCGCAGAGGTGGGCCGGCTGAAGCTCGTTGCACGCGACGAACGTATCCGCCACGAGCCCTCGCCCGGGTGACGGGCCGCCGGATCGCTGGAGGACGGCCCCGCCTGCCCGCACGGCTCGGTGTCGGCGGACGATGCTCACGACTGCTCGCCGGTACAGTCGCCAAGCGTGACTTCCATCGGTCCTGATCTCGTCGTCGTCGGCTCCGGCTTCTTCGGCCTGACCGTCGCCGAGCGGGTGGCCAGCCAACTGGACAAGCGGGTCCTCGTGATCGACCGCCGGGACCACATCGGAGGAAACGCCTACTCCGAGCCCGAGCCCGAGACCGGGATCGAGGTGCACGTCTACGGCGCGCACCTGTTCCACACGTCCAACGAGCGGGTCTGGCAGTACGTCCGTCAGTTCACCGAGTTCACCGACTACCAGCACCGGGTCTTCAGCATCTACGACGGCCAGACCTATGCGCTGCCGATCAACCTGGCCACGATCTGCCAGTACTTCGGCCGCAGCTTCAGCCCCGACGAGGCGCGCGCGCTCGTGGCCGAACAGTCCGGCGAGATCGACACGGCCGAGGCCGCCAACCTCGAGGAGAAGGCGATCTCGCTCATCGGCCGCCCCCTCTACGAGGCATTCATCCGCGGCTACACGAAGAAGCAGTGGCAGACCGACCCGACCGAACTGCCCGCGGCGGTCATCGCCCGCTTGCCCGTGCGCTACACGTTCGACAACCGGTACTTCAACGACACCTATGAGGGCCTGCCGGTCGACGGCTACACGGCCTGGCTGACCCGGATGGCCGACCACCCCAACATCGAGGTCCGGCTGTCGACGGACTACTTCGACGTCCGGGACGAGCTCCCGCAGGACGTGCCGACCGTCTTCACCGGGCCGATCGACAAGTACTTCGACTACCAGGCCGGCGAGCTCGGCTGGCGCACGTTGGACTTCGAGACCGAGGTCCTTCCGGTCGGGGACTTCCAGGGGACGTCGGTGATGAACTACGCCGACGAGGACGTCCCCTACACGCGCATCCACGAGTTCCGGCACTTCCACCCGGAGCGGAAGTACCCCGCGGACAAGACGGTCGTCGTCCGGGAGTACTCCCGCTTCGCCGAGACCGGCGACGAGCCCTACTACCCGATCAACACCCCCGAGGACCGCGCCAAGCTGGAGCGGTACCGGGAGCTGGCCGCGAAGGAAACGGCCGAGAAGAGGGTGCTCTTCGGCGGCCGCCTCGGCACCTACAAGTACCTGGACATGCACATGGCCATCGGGTCGGCCCTCAGCATGTTCGACAACCGCATCCGTCCCTTCTTCGACGAGGGCGGGTCGCTGGACGGCCGCCTCGATGACTGAGACCACCAGGACTGACTTCCTCATGACGACGGACACCTTCGCCACCGCCGACACGCCCACGCGGCCGGACCCGGTGAGTGAGCCGGCCCTCGAGGACCTGCTCCCCGGCAAGGCGGTCCAGCTCCTGCAGCGCGTGCTCATGCCCCGCCCCGCAGACCAGATCAAGGTCCGGAGCCTCTACCTGGACGAGTCCCATTCGGGGCGCGCCAAGTGCAGCAGCCGCTACAGCGCGGAGCTGGGGGCGGGCTGGGAGGTGTCCTTCGCGACCTACTTCAACGCCTTCCCGGCCAGCTACTGGCGCCGGTGGAGCGTGCTGGACACGGTGGTCCTGCGGGTCACGGTCACCGGCGGCTGCCGGGTCGACGTGCACCGGTCCAAGGCCAACGGCGAGTCCATGCACGTAACCGGCGCCGTGCACGAGGGCGACGGCGAGCAGACGCTCGAGTTCAGCCTGGACCTGGCGCCGTTCGGGGACGGCGGCTGGTACTGGTTCGACGTCACCACGGACGAGCGGACCGTGGTGCGCGACGCCGGCTGGTACGCCCCCCAGGCCCCCGCGGAGCAGCCCCGGCTGGCCGTGGGGATGTGCACCTACAACCGCCCGGTGGACGCCGTCGCGGCGCTGTCGGCACTGGTCGGCGACGAGGTCGTCCGCGACCAGTTGAGCCTGGTGGTCGTTGCCGACCAGGGCAACGACCACGTTCGCGACGCCGCCCACTACGGGGAGGTCGCCGACGCCCTCGGCAGCCGGCTGCGCGTCCTCGAGCAGCCCAACCTGGGGGGCAGCGGCGGCTTCGCCCGCGCGATGCACGAGTCCTTCGTCAACAGCGACGCGACCCACGTCGTCCTGCTCGACGACGACATCCAGCTCGAGCCCGACAGCCTCCTGCGCGCCCGCGCCTTCGCCGCCTACGCCCGCAAGCCGGTGCTGGTCGGGGGGCAGATGCTGGCCCTGCAGGACCGCTCGGTGCTGCACACGATGGGCGAGATCGTGGACCGGTCGAACTTCTTCTGGCGGAACGCGCCCAACACCGAGTACTTCCACGACTTCGGCGAGGAATCCCTCCGCGAGACGCCGGACCTCCACCGGCGCATCGACGTGGACTACAACGGCTGGTGGATGTGCCTGATCCCCCGCGCCGTCTTCGAGGCCGTGGGCATGCCCCTGCCGCTGTTCATCAAGTGGGACGACGCGGAGTACGGCCTGCGGGCCCACGCGGCGGGCTTCCCGACCGTCTCCCTCCCTGGCGCGGCCATCTGGCACCTCTCGTGGGGGGACAAGGACGACGCCAGCGACTGGCAGGCCTACTTCCACATCCGCAACCGCCTGATCGCCGCCGCTCTGCATTCGCCGCACTCGGACGGCGGGCAGATCTTCCGCGACATGCTCAAGCACGACCTGCGGTTCCTGATCACGCTGCAGTACTCGACGGTCGAGCTGCACCAGATGGCCTACCGCGACTTCCTGGCCGGACCGGACCGGTTGTTCGAGGACATGCCGACCTCTGTCGTCCGCGCGCGGGAGAAGCGGGCCACGCACCCGGACGGCCGCGTCCTGCCCTCCTCGGGGGATCTGCCGCTGCCCTCCATGCACGCGGCCGAGGCCATCAAGCTGCGCACCATCCCGACCAATCCGCTGTCGATCGCCAAGACTCTCGTGCAGGCCGTCGCGCACAACGCCACGCCCGTCGAGCCCAGCACCGCGGAGATCCCGCAGCTCAACCTCTCCTATCAGGACGCACGCTGGTTCCTGCTCGCCCGCCTCGACAGCGCGACGGTCGGCACCGCCGACGGTCGCGGGGTCACCTTCCGCCGGCGCGACCCGAAGACGTTCCGCCGGCTGTTCACGGGGTCACTCCAGCTCCTGCGCCGCATGCGGAAGGAGTTCCCCGAGCTGCAGAGCCGTTACCGGGCCGCAGCCGCGAGGGAGCTCACCTCCCCCGAGCGCTGGGGCGAGGCATTCGAGTCCTGGGGCTACGAGCGCCCGTGACGGCTATCCGCGCGTGAACCGCTCGCGCCGGCCGGCGGTGGTCAACCGGACCCATTCCCGCCAGCCGGCGCGGTCGCGGCGGTGCACGAGGAAGAAGTAGCCGAACCGGATCCACTCCAACGGCAGCAGCCAGCGCATGCCGGGCTGAGCCATCAGGTAGCCCCGGTTGCGGTAGGTGAAGAACCGCTTGACCTCGTTGGCGGGGTACTGGGCCGACAGCCGACCGCCCAGGATGGGGTGGAACTCCGTCGTCCCCTCGGGGTGCAGGTACGCGGCGTCGACGACCGTTCCGAACGACAGGCCGGACCGCACGAGGCGGCGGTGGATCTCCGTCTCGTCCCCGCGGAAGAAGAGCCGGTAGTCCGGGACGCCGACGACGTCGAGGGCATCGGCCCGGAACAGGGCCCCGTTGAACAGCGAGGCGTATCCGGGAAGGACCTCGATGCCGGCGAAGTCGCTGCGCCGGCGGCGCCAGCGCAGGCCACGTCGCAGCGGGAACGCCAGCTGATCGGGATCGGCCATGTCGGTGACCATCGGGGACGCCTCGGCCAGGCCGTGCCGTTCGGCGGCAGACAGCAGGGTGGCGAGGACGCCGTCGTCCGCCGGGCGTCCGTCGTCGTCTGCGCACCACACCCAGTCGGCCCCGAGCGCCAGGGCGTGCAGCATGCCCAGGGCGAAGCCACCCGCACCGCCGAGGTTGCGTGTGCTGGGCAGGTACGTGGCGGGCAGGCCGCACGTCTCCACCGCGTGTCGCACCTCGTCGGCGGGGCCGTTGTCCACCACGACGAGGTGATCGGGCCGCCGGCTCTGCGCGGCGACGGCGGCCAGGCTGAGGGAGAGGAGTTCGGGTCGGTCCCGGGTCACGATGACGGCGATGACGGTCGCCGAGGCCTGCGCCGCGGTCACGTGCGTCCCTTGTAGCCCGCGAGGACCTCGTCGATGCCGCCCTGCTGACGGATGCGGCCGTGCTCCATCCAGATCGCGGTGTCGCACAGCTCCCGCAGGAACTCGTCGGAGTGCGACGCGAACACCAGGAGCCCGGCACGCTCCACCAGCTCCGCCAGGCGCTTCTTGGACTTCTCGAGGAACGCGGCGTCGACCGCGCCGATCCCCTCGTCGAGGATCAGGATCTCCGGATCGATGCTCGTCACCACACCCAGTGCGAGCCGGATGCGCATACCGGTGGAGTAGGTACGCAGCGGCATCCGGAGGAAGTCGCCGAGTTCGGTGAAGTCCGCGATGTCGTCGATCCGCTCCTCCATCTGCTTGCGCGTCATCCCGAGGAAGAGCCCGCGGACGATGATGTTCTCCAGTCCGGAGATCTCCGGGTCCATCCCGACGCCCAGGTCGAAGACCGGTGCCACGCGCCCACGGACCTCGGCGAAGCCCCGCGTGGGCTCGTAGATGCCGGCGAGCAACCGCAGGAGCGTGGACTTGCCCGCGCCGTTGTGCCCCACGAGACCGACTCGGTCCCCGTGCTCCAGGGTCAGGGTGATGTCCCGCAGCGCCTGGATGACCGGCACCTTGGTCTCGGTGGTGATGTTCCCGCCGACCAGGCCCATGACCGTCTTCTTCAGGGACCGGCTCTTGGCGTCGAAGATGGGGAAGTCGACGCAGGCGTCCTTCGCGATGATGCTGACCAGGGGTCTGTCCTCCGACGTGCTCACACCCAGTACGCCACTCTCGATCGGTACCGGCGCAGCGCCACCAGGGTAAGGGCCCACCCGACGACGGTGATGAGGAGAACCACGACCCAGTGCCGCAGGTGCTGCTCCTGGCCCAGCATCGGCTGCCGGACGATCTCGATGAAGTGCAGCAGCGGATTGAACTCGACCAGACGGGCCCGTTCGGCCACCGCGGCGTTCTTCAGCAGGTCGTCGTAGATCCAGACGATCGGCGTGAGGAAGAACAGCAGCTGCACCACGCTCTGGGTGATCGGGGCCAGGTCGCGGAACCGCGTCGTGACGATGCCCAGGAGAAGGGCGACCCACGCGCCGTTGATCCCGAGGAGCAGGAGCGCGGGGAACACCGTGAGGCTGTCCCAGCCGAGTTGCTGCGGAAAGATCACGAGCATCACGACGTAGACGATGAGGTTGTGCGCGAAGAACAGCATCTGGCGCCACACCAGCCGGTAGACGTGCACCGACAGCGGCGCGGGCAGCTGCCGGATCAGGCCCTCGTTGGCGATGAAGACCTCTGAGCCCTCGCTGATGCAGCCGCTGATGAAGGCCCAGATGATGAACCCCACGAGGATGTACGGCAGCTGCACGGAGAGGTCGTTGCCGAACAACCCCGCGTACAGGACGCCCAGTGCCACGGCCGTGACCGCCATGCTGATGGTGATCCAGATCGGCCCCAGGACGGAACGCCGATAGCGCTGCCTGATGTCCTGCCAGCCCAGGTGTGCCCACAGCTGGCGCTGGGCCCAGCCGCCGCGAAGGTCTGCCACGGCCCGGGCGAACGAGTTCCGGGACGGTGTTGCACTGGCGAGCACCTGCCGAACGCTACCCGGGGCCGGGATGGGGCTGCCGAGGCCCACGCCGAGCCGCTCACCCCACCAGTGCCTCGCGCCCCTGGCGATACACCCGTGACATCTCCGGCGCTCCTGTGACCGCTGGGTCCGATGGGACCACCCGGCGGCGTCCCCACAGGTGGGCGGCGACTCCCGCCGGACGACGCCCCGGAGATCGTTCTCCACCAGCAGGTGGCGCACCGCGCTGGGCGCCCGATCCCCAGATCACCCCGAGATCGCCCCGGTCGGGCGTCGTTGCGCGGGGGTGTAGCCGTTCAGCATGGCGGAGCGGTCGCCGCCGGGGTTGCCGACGGTGGAGACGATCCGCCCGTCCGGGATGAGCGTCCTCCCAGACGTCCTGGCTGCCGCAGCCGTAGCTCGTCCGCAGCAGCAGGCTGCCATCGGCACGAGCCTCCACCCAGGCTGCCGTGTCCGGGCGCACTGGACGCCCCGACGTAGAACGACGAGGTCACCTCGACCGCTCGACCGCTCGACCGTCGTGCGCCGTGAGCTGCACGCCGACCGGCGCGTTCCCGTGGAAGCCGGCCACGGTGCCGCCGTAGCAGCTGTTCAGGAAGCGGTCGTGGGTGACGCCGCGCTGCGTCGCCCGACCGTAGGAGTCCCACCGGCCCAGTCCCCGACCGTGGCCGTAGCCGTGCCCGGTGAGCTCCAGGGTGGGCCCCCGACCGCTGCCCGGGCCGACGGCGTCGTCGCAGACACCGCCATGGACAGCAGCGCCCGGCAGACGGCGAGGACGCCGACGCGCCTCGCCGTGCGGACACGTCGGCGGTCAGTAGCCACGACTGACCCCGATCTCGTCGGTCCCGGCGTCGTCCCAGTCGCCCGCGACGGGGTTGTCGGTGATGTTGCCGTAGTACAGGTAGTCGTACGGCTGGCCCGCTGTGCGGTCCGCCAGATAGAAGACGCCCGCCCGGGCGACACCGAGGTTGTCCGCCCCGTCGCCGTCCCAGTCACCGGTCACGGGCCGGTCCCCGGACAGGCCGAACGACCGGTACCCGTCGGTCACGCCCTGTTGGTCACTGTTGGTCCAGAAGAAGTAGGAATCGCGGTGGACCGCCGGCGAGTCGGCGCCGTCTCCGTCCCAGTCACCCGCCAGCGGGGCGTCGGTGGGGTTGCCGAAGGCGAAGTAGGTGCTGGAGACACCGGACGAGTTGGCGTTGCGGAGGAAGAACTGCCCCCCGCGCCACACCGCCACGGTGTCGTCCCCGTCGCCGTCCCAGTCGCCGCACAGCGGAATGTCGGTCGGGTTCCCGTAGTAGAAGGCCGCCGTGATCGGTGCCGTCGGTGAGTTCGAGTCGAACAGGATGAACTGCCCCCGCCGGAAGAGACCTACCGTGTCCCGTCCGTCCCCGTCCCAGTCGCAGGTCAGCGGAACGTCACCGGGGTTCCCCCGGTGCACTCGTGTCACGCTCTGGTCGGCGCTGCGCGTCCATACCTCGGCCGGCTCGTACAGCCCGATGTTGCTCTGCATCGCCGCCACGGTCGACCGGATGTAGCTCATGCGCGCGAAGGCATACCTGCCCGGACAGGCGGTGCTGCCGACGTCCCGGTGTCCGAAGATCGTGGGCAGGTTCACCGACACGCCCGTGGCGTACTTCGCCGTCCCCCCACCGCTGGACGTCAGTGTGGTCGTGCCGTGAGGGCTGACCCGGTACAGGGAGAGCTTCCAGGCGATCACGTGGGCCACCGCGTCGAGCATGACCCTGGGCGGTTCCACGACGTCGTAGTTGCCCATCATCGACACCCCGAAGGTGCCGGTGTTGAAGCCACCGGCGTGCGCACCGATCACGGTGCTGGCAAGGCCGCCGTACCGGCCCTCCCAGGCGCGGCCGAACTTGTCGACGAGGACGTTGTAACCGATGTCCCCCCACTTCAGGCTCACCGCGTGGTACGCGAACGTCGCCCGGAGGATCTCGGGGACCTGTTCCCTCGTGTAGGTGTTCCGGTCGGCCGTGTGGTGGATGGTCGCCGCCTTGAGGGTCGGCGCGTACTCCGGGGCCCAGGTGCGGAGGCGCTCGTCGGCGCCCCACTGCGCACGGCTGTAGATACCCGGCATGTACATCCCGGCCTGCGCCTGGTCGCGGGCGGTCGGCTTCCCCGGTGCCGAGTCGGCGGGGCTGGTGCCCGGGTCGATCAGCTCGAGCTGGACGTCCTGCGGCGTGGAGCCGTCAGCTGTCTGGAGGACCAGCTCGATGCCGTAGGCGTCGCCCGTCCAGTACGGCGCGGTACCGCCGCGCCCCCCAGCAGGGAGGCTCCCGTCCGCGGCCGGCACCGCGGCGGCGTCCTCCATCTCCAGGTCGGACCAGCGGCCCCACTTTCCGGACTTGTCCTTCACGCGCACCTGGGCGGTGACCCCGCTGACGGGGCCGTCGAGCGACCAGGTGACACCGACGGTCGAGAAGACGTCGGTCTCCGGACGGGAGACGGTCAGCGCCGGCACGCCCGGCACCTCATCGCCGGAGCTCGCCGGCGCGGGCTGTTCGGCGGAGGTGGGCGCCGTCGGAGTGCTGGGCATCGCGGCGGGCGGCGCGGGCTCGACCGGTGGCGGAGCAGCGGATGGCTCGGGCGTGACGGGCGCCAGCTCGCCGGCGGCCACCACCTCGCCGTCGGTGGTCACGACCGCCTCGCCCTCCGGTGCGGTCGCCGATCCCAGTGCCACCGAGTCGATGGACGCCTCCACGGGCTTCGGCGTGGGCGACGGAGCGGCATAGACCGGCAGGATCAGCAGCGTCGCGGTGATCGCGGTGAATGCGAGGAAACCGGCAAGAACGCGGCGCACGAGATGTCCTCCGATGTGCAGTTGAGCGCGTCCGCTTCGGGCTGACCCGGTTGCTGTCATCGGCGAGCCCCCGGAGTACCGGGACCGTGCGGAAGGCAGTTCATAAAGTACGTGACAGCGGCGATGCACTCTGTGACCGGCGCGCCAAGTGAGACGGGTGCTTCCGCTGATGCGGTGCCATCATCGGCCACCCATGGCAACGACGCCGTCGTTCCGCCGGTCGACGGAACGACGGGGGCCCACACCGGCGTCGTGGTTCGGTCTCCCGCCCGGGCATCGGATGCCGGGGCATTCCGTCACGACGGCTCCCCTGTGACCGCTGCGGCCACTGGGAACACCCGCGAGTGGAGGGGCCGGAGAGCACGTGTCGGTTGCCTCCGGCGCACAGTCTGCGTGCTTACCATCGGCCAGGTCATCCCACGAACGGCGACGCGACGGGCATGTGCCGGTCGGGCACGGTCCACGAGACCGCCGTATCCATCCCTTTCTGAGCGAGGTATCCCGTGAGCCGAGGACACGACGAGCGAGTGGGGCCGACTGCCGGCCGCACCCTGCCGCCGCGTCTCGACCCTCGAGCGGGACGCCCGCCACGGCCTGGCCGGTCGGCGGCCACCGCCCAGCGCGGTGCCGACCGGCACGACCCCCGCGCCCGTCGTCGGGTGGACTCCGGACCGGTCCGGCGACCGGCCGGCGCGTCGACCCGCACGACGCCACCCCGACCGTTCTCGAGCGTGCTTCGCCAGACCGCCCTCGGCGCGATCTTGCCGGGCACGGCACTGATATCCGTCGGCGCGCGACGGGTCGGCTGGGCCGTCCTGGGCCTGGCCGCCGCGGGCGCCCTCGGCCTGGTGCTCCTGGCCACCGTCGGGCAGCGGAAGGTCGTCCAGTTCGCCGTCGACCCCAGAGCCCTGCTCCTGGTCATCGCCGTCGCGGTCGCGGTCGCGATCGGGTGGTCTCTTGTGATCATCGCCGGATACCGCATGCTCGCGCCGCTGGAGACCACCCGGGGGCAGCACGTCGTCGGGACGGTGGTGGTGACCCTGCTCGCCCTCGGGGTCGCCTACCCCGCTTTCGAGGTCGCCCGGCTCGCCTCCGTCCAGCGGAACCTGATCCAGAACGTCTTCGCCGACGCCGAGTCGGCCACCGTCCCCGACTCCCCCGCCGCCAACCCCTTCGCCGGCAAGGACCGCGTCAACGTGCTCCTGCTCGGCGGCGACGGCGGCGCCGGCCGCGACGGCGTGCGGACCGACACCGTCATGGTCGCGAGCATCGCCACCGCGACGGGTGCGACCACGTTGTTCAGCCTGCCCCGCAACCTCGAGGAGCTACCGTTCCCCGAGGACAGCCCGCTGTCCGAGGTCTACCCCGACGGGTTCGACGCCGGCAGCGAGAGCGAGAGCCTGCTCAACGCCGTGTACCGCAACGGCCCCGCGGACCACCCGGACATCCTGGGGCGGACCGACAACCCAGGGGCGGACTTCCTCAAGCTCGGCGTCGGCGAGGCCCTCGGTCTGAACATCGACTACTACGTCCTGGTCAACCTGGACGGGTTCAGCCGCTTGGTCGACGCCCTCGGCGGCGTCACTCTCAACGTCAACTACTGGGTGCCGATCGGCGGAGAGCCGACCATCGGCATTCTTCCCGACGACTACATCGCCCCGGGCCCGAACCAGCACATGAACGGGACCCGTGCGCTGGACTTCGCCCGGGGCCGCTTCGGCCTGAGCGACTACATGCGCATGGACCGCCAGCGCTGCGTCATCAACGCCATCGTCGCCGCGGCGGACCCCATGACCCTGCTGACGCAGTATCAGGAGCTGGCGGCCACGACTCAGGACATCGTGCGGACCGATGTCCCCCAGGCGGTCCTCGACGACTTCGTCGAGCTGGCATTCCGGGTGAAGGAGTCCGGCATCAACAGCGTGGTGTTCGACGACACCGTCATCCGCCCGGCCTACCCCGACTACGACCTCATCCGGTCCACCGTCCAGACGGCGCTGGGTACGGCGGTCACGCCCACACCGCCCGCCGACGACACGTCACAGTCGACCGGTACCGCCGCGCCCGCGTCCTCGGCGCCGGCGCCGGCGGCCGGCGGGTCCGGCGCCGAAGAGACCCCGGTCGACAACGTCACCGATGCCTGCGCCTATGACCCGGTGGCGGCTCAGAAGGCCCTGGACGAGGGCGAACCGCGCACCCGCCGACGCTGACCGCGGCGAGGGGCCCGGGCCGCCGTGTCCGGCCCTTTCCCCTTCCACCACCGGTCGGTGCGTGCCGCCGGCCGCACGCCTGTCAGTCTGATCCGGTGAACCGCACCGGACCGGGCACGCCTGCCGATCTGCTCGCCGCCACCCTGCGCCGCGACTCCGCAGCCCCGCTGATCACCCACTACGACGACGCCACCGGTGAGCGGGTGGAGCTGTCGGCGACGACCCTGGCCAACTGGGTCGCCAAGACCGCCAACCTGCTCCAGGACGAGTTCGACGTGGGGCGCGGACGCACCGTGGCGGTCGTCCTTCCCGTGCACTGGCAGACAGCGGCCGTCCTGCTGGCGGTCTGGAGCTGCGGGGCCGCCGTCCTGGACACCGCCGTCGAAGACGAGGGCGGCGTCGCACAGGCCGACGTCGTCCTCGCCGCCCAGGACCGGCTGGAAGCCCTGGCGGAACTGGACGTCCCGGACCTGCTCGGCCTCTCCTTGCACCCGTTGGGGCTGGGGATGGCCGGGTACACGGGGCCGGCCCGTGACTTCGCGCTGGAGGTGCGCACCCAGGGTGACGTGTTCGTCCCCTACGAGCAGCCGGACCCGTCGTCCCCCGGATTGCTCGTGGGGCGTCTCGAGCTCGACCTCGGCGGGCTCGTGTCGACCGCCCGGCAGCTCGCGGACCGACTCGGCCTGGTCGCCGGCGACCGCGTCCTGGTGGACGAGCGGAGCGCGGCCGAAGCGGGGCCGGTGGCGTGGCTGCTGGCCCCGTTGAGCGCTGGGGCGTCCCTCGTGCTGTGCCGCAATGCGGACGAGGAGCGCCTGGGACATCGTGCTGACACCGAACGGGTCACCGCTACGCTCGGCCGGGGGATCGAAGGCGTCCGCGAGCTGGGCAAGCCGGCCTGAGCCGGACGCACCGAGTCATCCCGGGGGTGGTCGACGGATGGACGCGCAGGCGCGCGGCGGTCCCCCGGGGCCGGCCCACCGGTGACGTTCTCCGTCCTCGCCCGTGATCCGGCCACCGGTGATCTCGGGATCGCGGTGTCCTCCTGCATCCTTGCCGTCGGGCGCGCCGTACCCGCCGCCCGACCCGGGGTCGGCGTGGTCGCGGTGCCGGCGCGCAGCCGGCGGCGGCCTGGGCACGTCGCTCCTGACCGCTCTGGCCGAGGGAGTACCCCCGGCCGAGCTGGTCCGCCGGGCGGCGCACGCCGCCGAGGACGCCGACCGTCAGATCGCCGTCCGGGATCCGGCCGGGCGGGTCGCCGCGGACACCGGGCAGGGATCGTTCCCGGTGAGCGGCCACCTGGTCGGCGACGGCGTCAGCGTCCAGGACAACATGCTGGCCGGGGACGAGGTCCTGCCCGCGATGGCCGAGACGTTCGCCGCCGCACGTGTAGCCCCTCCCGACCGGCTGCTGGCGGCACTGTCGGCGGGACAGCACGCCGGCGGTGACCTGCGGGGCCGTCAGTCCGCGGCCCTCCTGGTGGTGAGCGGGCATACCCCGACCGAGGAGGAGGACGGCGTCCGCACGGATCTGCGGGTCGACGACTCAGCTGACCCGGTCGCCCAGCTGCGGATGCTGCGACCTCCAGCGGGCTTACGACGAGCGTGACTACGAGACGCTGGCAGTGTTCGCGCCCGAGGGTGCCCGCGACCTGTACGCCGCGCTCGCCGCGTGGGGACGCCGAGGCGGTCCGTCGCGCGCTGGAGGCGATGCGCGCCCGCCCGGGGTGGGCCGGGTGGCTCGCGGCGATGGCCGGCGACTCACGCCTGTCGGCGGTGTCGCGGCTCCTCGGCTGAGCACTAGTACTACAGCCGCACCTGTCTTGTCGGCTGCGGTGTGTCTACTGGGTTGAGGGCTTCGAGGTCACGACTGTCTCGGGATGGTCGAAGATGTGACCGTGGCCGAGGTCGAGGACTGGGCCGTGGGTCTGGAGAAGGTGCTCGAGCGGATCGGT
>NZ_FZNO01000047.1 GCF_900188025.1 Blastococcus mobilis | reverse complement strand
GTGACCACCGACGCCGTCCAGCTCTTCGGCGGCGCCGGGTACACGCAGGACTTCCCCGTCGAGCGGATGATGCGCGACGCGAAGATCACCCAGATTTACGAGGGCACCAACCAGGTGCAGCGCATGGTGATCGTCCGCTCGCTGCTGCGCTGAGAACGTCGACCGATCGCGAGGACTGCCCCATGACCGGGACCACTCTCCGCATCACCGAGGACGACGGCGTGGCCACCGTCGTCCTTGATCGCCCGCAGCGGCTCAACGCACTGACCGAGGAGATGTTCGAGGAGCTGCCACGCGCACTGCAGGAGCTCGACGCCGATCCGTCGGTCCGCGTCATCCTGCTTACCGGCGCCGGCCGCGGGTTCTGCGCCGGGATGGACCTCGCCGATGCCAGTTCCTTGCCCGAGCGCGTCACCGCAGAGCTGGTCCGGGCACAGGACCGATGGGGACAGGCGACCCTCGCTCTGCGCGAGATCTCGGTTCCCGTCATCGCCGCGGTGAACGGTCCCGCCGCGGGGGCCGGGTTGAGCCTGGCGCTCGCCGCCGACATCCGGGTGGCCTCGACCGCCGCCCGGTTCAACGCCGCCTTCATCAAGATCGGGCTGACCGGCGGCGACGTCGGGTCCTCCTGGCTGTTGCCGCGCATCGTCGGGCTGGGCCATGCGTACGAACTGCTCCTGACCGGCCGTCTGATCGACGCGACCGAGGCGCTCCGCATCGGCCTGGTGAACCGGGTCGTCGAGCCGGACGAACTGCTTCCAACCGCTGGGGCCCTGGCCCGCGAGATCGCCGCGAACAGCCCGACCGGTGTACGGCTGACCAAACAGGTCGTGCAGACCAACGTCGACGCGCCGTCCCTGCGCGGCCATGGAGCTGGAAAACCGCAACCAAGTGCTCACCATGCGCACCGAGGACATGGCCGAGGCCGTCTCAGCGTTCCTGGACAAGCGGCCGGCACGGTTCCAAGGGCGATGACGTCGACACACGGGTCCAGCGGCCGGGCCGGCTTGACCGATGAGCAGGGGTGGGCGTCCGACGGCAGCTCGCTGCGTAGCTTCCGACAGGCCCTCCCGAATGCCTGACGGCGTTCCTGTTGTCCGGCGGACGATCCAATCTCACCTACGTCGTGTCGGACGGCCGCCCCGAGTGGATCCTTCGACGGCTCCGTCTGGGCCACATCCTGGAAACCGCGCACGGCATGCAGCGGGAGTTCCGGGTGATGTCCGCGCTCGCCGAGACGGCCGTCCCGGTCTCCGCCACCGTCGGGCTGCACGAGGACGACGCGCTGCTCGGCGCCGGCTTCTACGTGATGGAGCGGGTGCCCGAAACGGTGCTGCGGACGGCAGGCGACGTGGGTGCCGTTCCCCGGGACGCGGTGCCGGCGCTGGCCGACGCCTTCATCGAGAGTCTCGCGCACCTGCATGCCGTCGATCCCGCAGCAGTTGGCCTCGAGATTTCGGCCGGCCTGTCGGTCACCTGGAACGGCGGGTCCGCCGGTGGGGCCATACGCTGGACAAGACGCTGCACCAAGGTTGTCCGGGTCTCGCACCGCCGTGACGACTACAGCTGCCCCCGACGCCCATCAACCAATCCACACGGGCGCAGACGTGTGCGTATGTATTGTGTCGCCCCTCGGACACCACAGAGTGGGAGTACTCCCACCTCACACGACTAGGTGGCTTCCCGGCCGACACGCCTGTTTCCGCTGCCAGCGGGCCGAGTTCCCGCACCGGTGCGGCCATGCCCCGCACCACCCGCGCCGCCGCTCGCCCGCCGCGGCGAGTCCCTGCGCGCTCAGCGCGCCGCCGTACATCCGCATGATGTGCGCGCCCTCCCGCCCGCGGCGCCTGCGCCGGACAGCGTGCCCGGCTGGGCGTTCGGCGGGTTCGCGCCGTCCGCGGCGGACCTCGACCCGCTCTGGCTGAACACCGACCTGCTGGGCGGGCGCGGCGATGCGGCGGCGCCGACCGCGGAGGACCTCGCTCCCCTGCACGCTCGCGCCGCTGCGCCGGCGGCCGCGGATGCCGCGGTGACCTTCACCCGGCTGGACGCGAAGGGCCGCCCGCCACTGCCGCTGTGCCTGGTGGTCGACGCGCAGCTGGCCGCCGAACGCGACGGCGGCGTCCTCGTCGTCTTCCTCCCCGGAGCAGCCGGGAGCCCGCGCCCAGGCGGGGCGGGGCGGGGCGGGGCGGGGCAATCTAGTACGACAGGCGGCGCCATCGACAGGTCGATGTGCCGGTCAGGACACTGCTCTACCCGCATCCACGGAGTGGCGGACCAGGGCACGGGGCTCCAGTTGGCGCGCACGCGAGAGTTCCGCCCACTGGAAGGCACGGTTCCACCGTCCCGTCGTCGCAGCCACACTCGCGGCGTGCGCACCCAGGTGGGGATCATCGGGGCCGGTCCGGCCGGCCTGCTTCTGTCACGGCTGCTGGCACTCCAGGGGATCGACTCCGTCGTCCTGGAGAACCGCAGCCGCGCCTACGCCGAGGCCCGGATTCGGGCCGGGATCCTGGAGCAGCACTCCGTGGATACGCTCACCGATGTCGGGCTCGGCGCCCGACTGCACCGGGAGGGCCTGGAGCACCACGGCATCTATCTGCAGTACCCGGAAACCCGCCACAAGCTGCACTTCCCCGAGCTCTGCGGCCGCACCGTCTGGGTCTACGGCCAGACCGAGGTGGTCAAGGATCTGATCGCCGCGCAGCTCGACGGCGGCCCGCCGCTGTTGTTCGGGGTCTCCGACGTCGTACCGGAGGACGTCGACACCGACTCCCCGCGGATCCGGTTCACGGACGCCGACGGTGTCCCGCGGGTGCTCGAGTGTGACGTCGTCGCCGGGACCGACGGGTTCCACGGCGTCTCCCGCCCCCTGGTGCTCGAGGGCAACCGCGGGCGCGTGTGGGAGCGCACCTATCCCTACGCGTGGCTAGGTGTGCTGGCCGACGTCGCGCCCTCCACCGACGAACTCATCTACGCCTGGCATCCCGACGGCTTTGCCCTGCACTCGATGCGGTCGCCGTCCGTCTCACGCCTCTACCTCCAGGTCGACCCGGACGAGAAGATTGAGGACTGGTCCGACGACCGGATCTGGGAGGGCCTGGCGACCCGCTTCGCGCTGGACGGGTGGGAGCTGAACAGCGGGCCGATCACCGAGAAGTCGGTGCTGCCCATGCGCTCGTTCGTGAGCGCGCCCATGCGCCGCGGCCGGCTGTTCCTCGCCGGCGACGCCGCGCACATCGTGCCGCCCACCGGCGCCAAGGGTCTCAACCTCGCGATCGCCGACGTCACCCTGCTGGCCACCGCGCTGGTGCGGTTGCTTAAGGAAGGGCAGACCGACCTGGCCGACAGCTACTCCGACCGTGCCCTGGCGCGGGTCTGGCGCTGCACGCACTTCTCCTGGTGGATGACTTCGATGCTGCACCGCTCCGGTGACGACTTCGACGCCGAGCTCCAGCTCTGCCAGCTGCGGCGCGTGTGCAGCTCCGAGGCGGCCGCCCGCGAGCTCGCGGAGAACTACACCGGACTTCCGCTCGACCACTGAGCGGCCAACGGTCGGCCGCACCTAGTTCGCCCTGGTCGCGCCTGCGACGGCACCGACCCACCCCAGCCCCTGCAAGAGGAATGGGCCGCACGTGCCCGGGCGGTGATCGTGACCGCCGGAGCCAGAGCCACGGTTGCAGACGCCGCCGACGCGGTCGTGACTACCCGGGTTCGGCACGCCGTCGAACGGCGATCTTGCGGCCGGTACACGGCAGTGGTGCCTCCACCGGTAGTGACGAGCCGCCCCTTGCGCCCTCCGCGCTGGCAAAACCTGCACCGGCACCGTGCTTGCCCTGAGGCCGGCCACCTCCGCGCGGGTCGACGACAGCCAGGGCACGAGACGCAGGAGCCGGCGTCCTGCCGGGTGCTGCGCTGCGCGCTCCTTGTCTCCGGTGTGGAGGTGAGGCGCTGGTCGGCGTCGCGATCCTGTCGGGTGGCTGGACACTTCGGCGAGCGTTCCGGCGTCGAACAGGCGGTCAACGACCTCCGGCCCCCCGGCGGCACTGGACGTCGTGGACGTCGAGAGGCGGGTCGAACGGGGCGTGCACGGAACGGCACCGGGTGGTCGCGAACCGAACACAGCAGCGCCCGCACCTACTGCCGGCGGCCTCTGTGGTCGCGCCCATCACCCCGTGGTGATCGCGCTCCGCACCATGAGGAGACCACTGATCGCCAGCGTCACGAGGATGATCGCCCGTACGCGCTTGGCCGAGAGCCGGCGGAAGAAGCGGTCGCCGACGCCCCAACCGATCCACAGAGCCGGCGTGCCCACCGCCAGCACGGCGAGGCTGGTCCGCGAGAAGTGACCGGCCAGCGCGAGCCCACTCACCGCCAGGATCGACTGGAGCGTGAAGGCCGCCTGGAGGGTGGCGCGGGTGACCAGCGGGGGCAGGTCAGCTGCTTGGAGAGCCAGGACCATCGGCGGCCCGTTCATGCCGGTCGTAGCGAGCATCCCGCCGCTGACCGCGCCCGCAACGAACTCCGTGCGCACTCCACCCGGGACACGCGCCCGGAAGGTGAGCAACGCCGTGAACGCGAGAACCGCCACCCCGATGACAAGCGTCAACGTCTGCTGGGAGAGGACGGTGAAGACGGAGAGCCCGATAGGGATGCCGATCAGCGCCCCAACCGCGATGGCAAGGACCGGGCGCCAGCACACCTGCGTCCGGTCAGCGAACCAGCCGATGGAGGTGAGAAGCAGCCCGAGGGCAATGCAGGCAACCACCGCCGTCCGGGCGTCCACGAGCAGTGCGAGCAGCGGGACGGCGACCATGACGAAGCCGAACCCGGTGACCGCCTGCGCCGCGGCGGCGACGAGGATCAGGACGAAGGCGAGGGCGAGCACCTCGACCATCTGCACACTCCCTGCCCTCGGACGCACCTGCAACGGGGCAGGGCCCGCGACGGTCCGGCTGAGCCGGACCGTCGCGGGCCCTGGTGGGGTCAGTCGGCCAGCACGTCGGAGACGCTCACCGGCTTGGTGAGGAAGCCGGTCTCCAGCATGCGGTCGGCCATGTCCTGCATTCCCTCGACCGCGAATTCGGTCTCGTAGACGGGGAGCTTGACGACGTCGGCTACCTGCTGAGGCATCCCGCCGTGCTCGACGAGGGCATCCCGCAGGACCTGCTCGTCCTCGGCCACCAGCTCGTTGGCCCGCGCGAGCGCGGCCTGGAACTTCTCCACGATCTCTGGGTTGTCCTGCACGAACTGGGTAGAGCCAAACATCAGCGTGTGCGTCGTCCCCGGCGCGTACACGTCCGCGTACAGCGGCGCGATGGCCTCCACCTGGCCACCGGCCAGTGCCTGCGTCATGAACGGCTCGACCGGAATCGTGGCGTCGACCCGGCCCTGCTCCAGCGCGCCCAGCATGTCCGGGAACGGCATGGCGACGAACTGGACCTTGCTGGGGTCACCACCCTGGTCCTTGATCAGGGAGGCGGCCGCCACATGCGGCAGGGAGCTCAAGGCGTTCACCGCGACCGTCCTTCCCTCGAGACCGGTGACACTGCTGATGTCGCTGCCCTTCTTCACGAGGAACGCCGCGGTGTCGTTCTCGGCGCCGGACGCCGTGTTGGCGGAGTTGGCGACAGCGGTGATCGGGATGCCCTTGTCGACTCCCACCAGAAAGGGCGGCGTGGCCGTCGTCCCGAAGGTCAGCTGGCCGTTGAGTACCGAGGGCACGATCGAGGCTGCGTTCGACATGACCTCGATCTGCACGTCGAGGCCCTCCTCCTCGAAGAAGCCTTCCTGCTCTGCGATGTAGACCGGGAAGAACTCGGCGACCGGAATCAACCCGACCGTAATGCTGTCTGCATCGCCCGACCCTCCCTCGGCGGCCGCGCCGGCGGTGCTGTCGCTACCGGAAAGGGTGGCCCCGCCACCGCCACCGCCCCCGCCGCAGGCCGCCAACGTCAGGAGGGTGGCGGCCGCGGCCGGCACCAGCACGCTCTTCTTCATAAGGGGGTCCTTTCGGGGGGTAAGGAGGGTCAGGCGCGGTTGATCACGGAGGAGGACTTGGCATTCTGGATCAGCTCGAAGATCCGGGTGCGGAGCTGAGCGAACCGGGGGTCGAGCTTGGTCTGGACCTGGTCACGTGGCCGGGGCAGATCCACCGGGATCTCGTGGCTCACCGTCGTGGGAGCGCCCGAGAGCACGACCACCCGATCGGCGAGGTACACGGCCTCGTCGATGTCGTGGGTGACGAACAGGACCGTGGTGTTGTACTCGCGCTGGATGTCCAGCACGAGATCCTCTAGATCGATGCGGGTCTGCGCGTCGACGGCGGCGAACGGCTCGTCCATGAGCAGGACATCCGGCTGGTAGGCCAGGCCCCGCGCGATGGCGGCGCGCTGCTGCATGCCGCCCGACATCTGCCACGGGTAGAGGTCGCCCTTGCCGGCGAGGCCGACGGAGCGCAGCGCGTGCTCGATCCGCTCGGCGCGCTCCCCCCTGGCGAACTTGTTCTTCAGCGGCAGCTCGATGTTCCGGCGGACCGTCATCCACGGCAGCAGGCTGCGGCTGTAGTCCTGGAACACCACGGCGAGCTTGGCCGGGGGCTCGGTCACGACGTCGCCCTCGAAGAGCGTCCGGCCGCCCGAGGGCGGCATGAGACCGGCGATGCAGCGCAGCAGCGTCGTCTTGCCGGACCCCGAGGGTCCGACGACGCAGATGAACTCACCCCGGTTGACGGCGAAGTCGACTCCGTCGAGCACCTGCGTCCGCGTCGACCCGGAACCGTAGGCCTTCTCGACGCCCTGCAGTTCGAGAATCACCTCCAACGCCGCCGCGCCGGTGTTTTCCGTCATGCCGGTCATGGTCAGGACTCCCATCTCAGGCCTTCCTTGTCTGGTGCATGCCGGTCTGCCATGCCAGGACGCGTCGCTGCGCGAGGAGGAAGACCAAGGTCGTGAGATAGCCGATGACGCCCAGGAGAAGTGTTCCGGCCCAGGTCTCGGCCACGGCGAACGTCTGTTGCGAGTTGAGGACGTAGAAGCCCACGCCGTCCACGGCGGCCACCATCTCGCTGACGACGATGAGGATGATCGACAGCTGCAGGGTCACGCGGAGCCCGGAGAAGATCTGCGGCGCGGCGTTCGGCAGCACGACGGCGAACAGTCGCTGCCGGAAGCCGAGGCGGTAGGAGCGGGCCATGTCTCGGAGCTCGGGCGGCAGGCTGCGCACGCCGTCGGCGGTGTTCAGCACCGTCGGCCAGATCGCACCGAACACGATGATGAAGATGTTCATCGCACCGGTGATGCCGAAGAGGAGCAGCCCGATCGGCAGGAGGACCGGCGGCGGCAGGGAGCGGAGGAACTGCATGATCGGCTCCACCGCCGAGCGCACACGGGGACTCAGGCCCAGGAGCGTGCCGAGGGCGATCCCGCCGAAGGCGGCGAGCAGGAAGCCGATGACAAGCTTGGTCAGCGAGGGAACCAGGTCGTCGAGGGCGCGGGCGGTGAGCCAGTCGCGCTGGAAGGTCTCGAGGATGGTGGCCAGCGGAGGGAAGTAGATGTTCGAGCTGTCGGCGGAGGCGTACCACCACACGGCCACCAGCAGTACGGGCAGCCAGAGGCGGACGAGCCCCTTGGACAGCACACGGCCAGCGTTCACGAGGATTGGTCCTTTCGGATCCGCGGGTGCCAGAAGAGCAGCGGCTTCTCGGCAGCGCTGAACGCCGCGTTGGTGAGCAGGCCCAGCAGGCCGGCGGTCACGATGAGCGCGTACATCTGTGGCAGCGCACCGGAGCTCTGGGCGACGACGATCTCCCGGCCGAGCCCTGCAGCCCCGCCGATCAGTTCGGTGACGACCGCGACGATCAGCGCGATGGCCGCCGCCACCCGCAGGCCGGTCGCGGCGAAGGGCAGGAGGCTCGGCAGGACGATTCTCGAGATCGTCTGCCACCGGGTCAGCCGGTAGCTGCGAGCGGTGTCGACCAGCGCCTGGTCGACCTGCCGGATGCCGTCGACCATCTGCACGAGGAACGGCCAGATGGCGCCGAAGGTGATGAGAGTCAGCTTCATCGTCTCGGTGGGGCCCCAGAGCAGCAGCCCCAGCGGGATCATCGCGACTGGTGGGATTGGCCTGAGGAACTCGAGCACCAGCCAGGTGCTGTCTCGCACGAATGCCGAGAGGCCGATCGCAAGCGCCAGGGGGACGCCCAGAAGTACGACGAGGCCGAGACCGGCCAGGGCGCTGGACACCGTTTCCCATACGACCGCCCAGAAGGCGGGAATCGCGGCCAGCTCGCCCAAGCGCAGGAACACGTCGGACGCCGGAGGGAGCGTGCTCGCCGGGATCACCCCCGTGCGGCCGAGCAGCTCCCAGATCGCCAGCACGGCGACGACGGTGGCCAGACCCAACCAGGGGACGGCGGGTCGCCAGGCGGGCCGGCTGAGGCCGGGAGCCGTGGTGACGACGGAAGCCATGGGAACCTCTCAGATCGGCCGGCCCTGACCGGACTCGGGCGCTCGCTCAGCGGGCCGTTGAGCCCTGCGGCGAAGTGTGACAGCGGCCTCAGTCATACGTCTATTTCGCATTTCCTGGGCCAGCCATATGGTTAACGAATGGATATCCGCCAGCTTCGCTACTTCGTCACGGTGGTCGCCGAGGGCTCTCTGACAAAGGCGGCCGCGGCCCTGCACATGACCCAGCCACCGCTGTCGACCTCCATCGCACAGCTGGAGCAGGAGTTGGGCGTCCCCCTGCTGGTGCGCGGCGCCCGGGGCACCCGGCCCACAGAGGCCGGCTCCTACCTCGCCGCTGTCGGGGAACGGCTGATCCACGAGCTCGACGACATCCAGCACGACATCAGGAGCCTGGCGCTAGGGCTCACCGGCAAGGTGACCATCGCCGCCGTCCCCACGATCACGTGGGAGCTCCTGCCCGAGGTCCTCCTCCGGTTCCTCGGCGTGGCGCCGGCGGTGGACGTGACGGTGACGGATCCGCCACCGGCCACCGCGATCGAGATGGTGCTGCGCAACGAGGCCGACCTCGGGATCATCGCCACGGTCAGCATCGACCAGTTGCGCGAGACCTACCGCAGCCAGCTCCACTTCCTGCGGGTGCGCACCATGCCGTTGATGCTGGCCATCTCCCCGTCCGAGGCGCCGCCTGACGAGCCGGTCTCCCTGACCGACCTGCACGGCAAGACCTGGATCCTGCCGGGCAGGTCACTCCGGATCCGCGGGCTTCCCGAGGTCTTCGACAGTTTCTGGTTCGGACGAGGGCTACCCGTCCCTGCGGTACGCCGCGTGTCCACTCTCCAGACCGCGATCCCTCTGGTCGCCGCCGGCCTCGGTGTCGCCCTCGTGCCGAATTCGCTTCGGAACATGAGGCATGCCCCCGTCGTACTGCGACCCCTGGCCGATCCGCTCCCGCCGCTCGAGGCGGCCGCGTTCTGGTCCGCCGACCGCCCGCCGGCCGCCACGGTGGGCACGCTGATCGGCGTTCTCGAGGAGCTCGCGTCCCATGAGTGAACCGCCAGGGTCTTCCACAGACTGGAAGGCGCCCGTCTCACTGTGACCCCGGGCACCTAGCGTCGGTGCCGCCGTTCAACCGAGGCACGACACGGAGTGCAAGGTGGCGAGGACGTGGTGAGCAGGTCGTGGTGATCAACGAGACCCTGAGCGTGACGGTCGATCGCGTGGAGAAGGTGGCCACCGACGTCGTGTCCCTGGTGTTAACTCGCCCGGACGGCGCCCACTTTCCGGCATGGCAGCCGGGGTCGCACATCGACGTCCACATCGACGAAGGACTGACGCGTCAGTACTCCCTCTGCTCGTCTCCGTCGGACCTCTCGCATCTGCGGATCGCCGTCCTGAAGGTGCCCGATTCCCGCGGCGGGTCGATCGCGGTGCACGAGCGGGTGTCCGAGGGGCAGCGGCTGATCATCTCGACGCCGCGGAACAACTTTCCCCTGACCGACTCCCGCAAGTACCTCTTCCTCGCCGGCGGCATCGGGATCACCCCGATCGTGCCGATGTTGGAGTGGGCCGAAAGCCACGGCCGAGACTGGCGGCTGTTTTACGGAGCCCGCGACGCCGGCCGGATGGCCTTCGCCGAGCAGTTGGAGCAGCGGTACGGGACCGGCCGGGTGACCCTCGTCCCCGAGGACAGTCACGGACGGGTTGACCTGGAGTCGGTCCTCGGCCTTCCGCGGGCCCACATGCTGGTCTACGCGTGCGGCCCCTCCGGGATGCTGCGCGCGGTCGAGGACCTGTGCATGGGTTGGCCCCCCGGAGTGCTGAAGACCGAGCGTTTCGTCGCGACGGAGCTCGGCCCCGGCTCCACCGACCAACCCTTCGAGGTGGAGCTGGCCCGGACGGGGACGACGGTGACCGTCCCGGCTGACACCACGATCCTGGAGGCCGTCGAAGCGGTCGGTGTCCGGGTGCTGTCCTCGTGCCGCCATGGGCTGTGCGGCACCTGCGAGACCGGCGTGCTCGCCGGGATGCCTGAACACCGCGACGCGGTGCTCACGGACGAGGACCGCGAGGCGGGGCAGGTCATGATGATCTGCTGCTCCCGGGCCGCGGCCGGCTGCGACCGTTTGACGTTGGACCTGTGACCGCAAGGAGTCCGGAATGACCGCTGTCGACACAACCGTCCGGGAGGCACCGGTCCTGCCGGTGGATCCGTTCTCGCACGAGAGCATCCTCGACCCGTACCCGATGCACGCACAGCTGCGCAGCGCAGGCCCGGTCGCGTGGCTGGAGAAGTACGGCTGCTTCGCGGTGAACGGCTTCGAGGAGGTCTACGAAGTACTCACCGATTTCGAGACCTACTGCTCCTCGGGTGGCCTGGGACCCAAGGACATCCGCAAGCAGACGTCGTGGCGGCCCCCGAGCATCCTCGAGTCCGACCCGCCGACGCACACGGTGATGCGCCGGGCGCTCACCGGGGTGATCAATCCCAGCTCGGTACGGGCTCTGCGCGGCCCCTTCACCGGGCCGGCTGAGGACCTGGCGGACGCCGTCGTCGCGCGGGGCGCCATCGACGCGGTCCGGGACCTGGCCGAGGTGTATCCGCTGCGGGTCTTCCCGGACGCCGTCGGGATCCCCGAGGAGGGCCGGGAGCACCTGCTGCCCTACGGCAACATGGTCTTCAACGCTTTCGGCCCCGAGAACGACATCCACCGCGAGGCCTTCGCACACGGCGAGGAGCGCTCGGCCGCCATCATGCGCAACTGCGCACGGCAGAACCTGTCCGACTCCGGTTTCGGCGCTCGCATCTGGGAGCGCGCGCACGAAGGGCTCATCACGCCGGAACAGGCGACGCTGCTCGTCCGCGCCCTGCTCTCCGCCGGCGTCGACACGACCGTCTTCGGCATCGGGAACACCCTGAAGGTGCTCTCCGAGCGACCGGACGCGTGGGCGGCGCTGCGGAAGAATCCGCACCTGGCGAAGTTCGCGGTGGACGAGGCGCTCCGGGTGGAGTCGCCGTTCCAGAAATTCCACCGGACGGCGACCGTGGACGCCGTCCTCGGCGGCGTCCACATCCCCGAGGGAGCGAAGTTGCTGCTGTTCCTGGGCGCGGCCAACCGGGATCCGCGCAGATGGGCCGACGGCGACCGGTTCGACCTCGAGCGCACCGCCGCCGGCCACGTCGCCTTCGGGATGGGGCTGCACCAGTGCGTCGGGCAACCCATCGCCCGGCTGGAGATCGAACTGGTCCTGCAGGCCCTGCTCAAGCGGGTGGAGCGGCTGGAGCCGACGGGCGAGCCGGTACCCATCCTGCACAACGTGCTGCGCGGGTTCGAGTCCATTCCCGTGCGGTTGGTGCCTGCCACGGATTGATCGCCCGGCCACCTGACATCATCGCCCGCATGGGAGAGGAGGGGTCAGCCCCGCGTCGCGCGTCTGTGGTCAGCCGGACGTTGAGCGTGCTCGAGGCGTTCGATGCCGAGCACCACGACCTTTCCCTCACCGACATCTCCCGACGGTCGGGGCTCCCGATCGCGACCTGCCACCGGCTGGTGAACGAACTGGTGACCTGGCGCGCTCTCGTCCGCGTCCAAGGGCGCTACCGGATCGGTCACCGGCTGTGGGCTCTCGGTCAGCTCTCCCCGGTCCGCAGGGGCCTTGCCGAGACCGCCGCGCCCTACATGCACGACGTCCTGTTCGTCACCCAGAACGTGGTCAACTTGTTCATCCGGGACGGTGGCGAGGCCCTTCTCGTCGAGCGCATCTCGGGTACCCGGCCCGGACCGGCGGTGCGCCAGTCCGGCAACCGGGTGCCGCTGCACGCCTCGGCGGCGGGAAAGGTGCTGCTCGCCTACGCGCCGCCGGACGTGGTGGACGACGCGCTGCGTGAACCGGTTCGCCTCACTCCGCGCACCGTCACCGACCCCATCCGCATCCGGGCCGAGCTCGGCAAGGTCCGGTCCCTGGGGTACGCCGAGTCCTCCGGCGAACTGGCCGAGTTGGCGTCCGGCATCGCCGTTCCGATCATCGCCCTGGACGGCTCGGTGCTCGCCGCGCTCGGGGTGGTCGCGGTGGGCGCCCCCCTGAACGCGGGATCCGTCGTCCCCGTGCTTAAGGTCGCCGCCCGCGCCATCGCCCGGCAGGTGCAGGCGGCCGGCTACGGCCTCGGCTAGACCGGCCCGATCGCAGCCGAGCGCGAATCCCTCACGGGAAAGCGATCCCCGCTCCTGGCCACCTGCACCGACCCGGAGAAGGTGCCCGCCGCCTCGGTCTCCCAGTAGTCCGGCTCCGCCACGCCGGCGAGGTGGGACAGCACGAGCTGTTTGGCACCGGCAGCCTCGGCGACGCGGCCGGCACCGGCCGGCGTCGTGTGCGAGATGCGCTGGTGGTTGACGAAGGCGGCGTCGAAACCGGCCGCCGCGTAGAAGCCGAGGTTGACCGCCTCGTGGACCAGGATGTCGGTCCCGACCGCCAGACGGGACAGGGCCACCGACTCTGCGGTGTCCCCCGAGAACGTGATCGACCCGTGGTCGCTGTCGAACCGGAAACCGAACGCGGGGAACACGGGCGGGTGGTCGACCAGGACAGCCGTCACCCGTACCCGGTCGTCCTCGTAGACGGGAAAGGGCTGGGCCTCGGCGTCCGCGATCCGGTCGGGGGTCAGTTCCTCGACCCGGAGAAGGTCCGCCATGCTCGGCCTGGCTTCATCCGCCTCACGGATGTGCAGGTCGTATGAGAAGGCGTCGAGAAGTCCGGCCACCAGCTGCCTCGTCCCGGCCAGACCGCAACCGCCGTGCCCGCGTCCCGGGTCGGCGCCCGGTCCGATCAGGGTCACGGGTTCGGTGAAGCCGTCCACCGGTGGTCCCCAGTTCCAGAGCAGGAAACCCGGAAGCTCTCCGATGTGGTCAGAGTGCAGGTGGCTGAGGAAGCCGGCTCGGAACCGGTTCCCCCGCAGGCCGGCGGCATGCGCCGCACGGGTCACACCGAGCCCGAAGTCGACGAGGTAGAAGACATCGCCGATCACGACCGCACTGGCGATGCCACCCTCCGGACCACGGATCGCCGGACCGGCGGCGGTCCCCAGGGTGATCAGTTCCATACCTGACGACACATGCGTTCCCTTCATCGAAGCCACTAGCGGATGACGGTGTGGGAGCGGACGTTGACGGTGCGCGGTTCCAGGTACTCGTCGAGGCCCCAGCGGCCGCGCTCACGGCCGAGTCCCGAGGACTTCCACCCACCGAACGGCGCGTCCGGCTCCACGACGGTGTGCTGGTTGATCCAGACGGTTCCGACCTCGAGAGTTCCGGCAACCGCCCGCGCGCGGTCCAGGTCGGGCGACCAGACCGAGGCGCCCAGGCCGTACGCCTCCGTGTTCAGGCTCTCGACCAGCGACTCCAGGTCGCTGTATGCCACCACCGGCAGAGCGTTGCCGAACTGCTCCTCGTCCACGAGGTCCATGCCGGGCTTCGCGCCGCTCACCACGGTGGGCGCGAGGAACCAGCCCGGCAGCCCGCACGCGGGGACACCCCCGGAAACGACCCGGGCACCGTCACGCTGGGCCCGGGCGACGAGGTCGAGGACCTTGGCGCGCTGGGCCTCGGTGTGCATCGGCCCCATCGTGGTGCCGGGGTCGACGCCGTGACCCAGGACGTGTCGCTGCACGGCCGCCGCGACCGCCTCGACGAGAGCCGGCTCCAGTGCGGCCGGCACGTACACGCGCTTGACGGCCATGCAGACCTGGCCGGCGTTCCGGAACGCGGACCCGACGATCCCAGCCGCGGCAACGGCGACGTCCGCGTCGTCGAGCACGATCGCCGGGTCGTTGCCACCCAGCTCCAGGGTCAGCCGCTTCACCGTGGCCGCCGCCTGCGCCGCGATCGCGGTGCCGACCCCGGTTGAGCCGGTGAAGGAGAGCTTCCGGACTCCCGAGTGCTCGCTGAGCGCCACGTTGACGTCCTTGCCCCGTCCGGTGACGCACTGGACGACGTCGGCCGGCAGGAAGTCGGCGAGCAGCTCGACGAGGGCCATGGTGGACAGCGGCGTGGACTCCGACGGCTTGGCGACCACAGCGCAGCCGGCCAGCAACGCCGGCGCCAGCTTCACGAGCAGCAGCGAGATCGGGAAGTTCCAGGGGGTGATGGTGGCCACCACGCCGACGGGAGCATGGTGGATCTCGATGCTGCGGCCCTGTCGATCGGGGAGCCGCTCCACGTCGTCCCACTCGAGCGCGGCGTAGTACTCGAGCAGTCCCGCCCCCACCTGGAACTCCGCCACCGCCTCAGCCAGGGGCTTGCCCTGCTCGAGCGAGAGGATGCGGCCGAGCCGCTGCTCCGCCTGCCGGACGGCAGCGGCGCACGCGCGGAGCGCCGCGCGGCGGTCCCCCGAGGTCAGGGAACCCCAGTGCCGTCGCGCCGCGTCGGCCCGCCGGACGACGGCGTCGACGTCGGCGGGACTGGCGTCGGGAGCGTGCCCGACGATCTCGCGGGTGGCGGGGTCGAAGACCTCGTAGGCGGATCGCATGCCGTGAGCATGAATAGCAGCGACTCGCTGGTCGGGAAAGTTTCCATCCTGCGAGAACATCCGGTGAGTCGGGCCCTCCATCGGCTTACCTGATTCCTGAGCCGGTCGCCCACCGGCTGGCTTCCTGTCTCCAGACGAAGGAACGTGCATGACGCTCCCCCTGGTCGTGACCGGCATCTCCTCAGGGATCGGTGAGCGGACCGCCGCGCTGCTCCGCGAACGAGGTGCACGGGTGATCGGCGTCGACCGCAACCCGCCGCCCTCGGACTTGGAAGGGTTCGTCCAGGCGGACCTCGGCACTCCGGACGGCGTCGCGGCCGCGGTGCGGTCCGTTTCCGACCTCGCGGGCGGTCCCCTCGCGGCCGTGGTGAACGTCGCCGGGGTGCCCGGCACGGCGCCCTGGCGGACGGTTATCTCGGTCAACGTGCTGGGACTCCGGGATCTCACCGAGGGTCTTGCCGCGCAGATCACCGAGGGGGGTGCCGTCGTCCACCTCGCGTCCAGCGTGGCCGAGGGCTGGCGGGAGAACCTGCCGGCGATCTGCCGCATCGCGTTGGCGAAGGACTGGCGAACGGCGCTCGACGACGTGGCTGCCGAGCCCGATCTCGTGGGCAATGCCTACCGTTTCTCGAAAGAGTGCGTCCGCTTCCTGACCGAACGGGGCGCTGCCGGGCTTCTCGACCGCAGCATCCGGGTGGTGAGCGTCAGCCCAGGACCGGTGGAGACGCCCATCCTGGAAGACTTCAAGAGCGACCACGGTCGCGAGAAGGTCGAGGCTGCCGCGAGGGCCGTCGGGCGTTTCGGGCGGCCGGAGGACGTGGCATCCGTCATCGCCTTCCTGCTCGAGCCGGCAGCAAGCTGGATCAACGGCACCGACATCAGAGTGGACGGGGGGTTGGGTGCGTACCGGGCACACTCCGCCGAGCCGGCCGCGATCCCCCATGGCGACTGATCGCGCACCGTCCGCGACTCCCTCGCGCTGGCCGGCCTGGGTCTACGAGAAGGGCACCGAGCCGGACTACCGGTTCAGCTTCGCCAACGAGCGCACCTTCCTCGCGTGGATCCGCACGGCCCTCGCCCTGCTGGCTGCGGGGGTAGCCGTCGACGCTTTCCCGCTGAGTCTCGCGGAGGAGGCCCAGCGGGCCCTGGCCGCGCTGCTCACCTGCTCGGGGATCGTCAGCGCCGTCATCGGCTGGGTCCAGTGGGCCCGCTCGGAGCGGGCCATCCGCAGAGGACGGCCCCTGCCGTCGAACCTCTGGTCGCCCATCCTGGGACTCGTCTTGGCCGCCGTGGGTCTCATCGTCGTCGTATCGCTCGGATGAGCGCGCCGGATACGGGGCTGTCCAATGAGCGGACCGCCCTCGCCTGGCGACGGACGGCACTCGCCGCCGTCGCGGGAGCGGCGATCGTCGCGCGGCTCACCTTCGGCCGGCTGGGAGTGGTCAGCGTGGTGGGTCTGGCGTCGGCCGTCGCCTTCGCCGGCTGGATCTTGGTCGAGAGCTCCGGCCGGTACCGGCACCAGGCCGCCACCCGGCTGCGCTCACGCGACCGCGGTGGACGCGCCCCCTTCTTCCTGGCGGCCGCGACGATGACCACCGGGATGGTCGAATTGGCTGCGCTCCTCAGCGCGATCGGCTGACGCTGCGCGTAGTGCAGAATCGGGATGGGCACCGCTCGCGGCCGCCACTCCACCCTCGACTCACGCAGTCCCACCGAGTTCGATGAGGTTCACACCGCCGCGCGCCCGCGGCATGATCACGACACCCCACGTGTCCGGAGAAGCCCGTCAGTTTCTCCTCGCCGTCTCACCTCGCCATGAGAATGCGGCCGCTCACTGTCCACCGGGAACCCTGACAGAGCGAAGTTCCTCCATGAGCCGGCTCCCAGTCCACTGCAGGAAGCAAGATCGCCGCCCATCACAGATCCGTGAATAGGTGAGCTGCAAGCGCGCGTCAGCGCGAGAGTGGCGTCCGTCCCTCCAGTGTTCTGCAGTTCGGGTTAGGCGGTCGGGTCGAGGATGACGGTGTGGCCGAGGATGACGGTGTGGCCGAGGCGTTCCAGTTGGGCGACCAGGCGGCGGGTGTGCGCGGCGTCGTCACGCCGGGCCAGCCAGTCGGCGCCAGCTCGGCGTTGGGCTCATCCCGCAGCAGTAGTACGCCGAGACAGGATGCAGTGAGGTTTTCTCACTTGGTTCCGCGGTCGAGTGAGGTCAATACGAGAGCGGCGGCGGCGATTGCGCTGATGCGCTGCGGGCAGACGGTGACCCGGT
>NZ_FZNO01000049.1 GCF_900188025.1 Blastococcus mobilis | reverse complement strand
TGGCGGAACGGCCACGTCACCGACCCCGAACTCCGCAAGGTCATCAAGCGAGCCTCCACCATCAAGCGGGCGAAGGTTGCCTGACCCGGCACTAGCAGTGTCCGGGACCACCGTCGCCGAGGCGCTGGCCGCGCACGCCGGCACGGTGGCGAACAGGTTCGACCTGCCGATCCAAGGCCCCGGTCGATCCGGTCCTGCCACAGCCAGGAGTAGATCGTCTGGTCGCTGATCTCCAGGTCGCAGGCCACCTCGGACACCCTGCGCCCCGAAGCCACCAGATCCAGCACCTTGCGCCGGAACTCCGGCGGATACCCACGTCGTCCCACAGCCCCTCCTCAAGGGGTCAGGTGGCACGAACATCCAACAAATCGGACTCCACGAAACAAGGGGCTGACCAAGGCGTCCGGCCCACGGGGGTCACTTCACATGTGACCGGCAGCGGCTGCCAGCCGGGCGACCCGCGGTGCGCCTGCGCGCGACCGGCGAAGGGAAGACGACACAGCTGGCCGCCGCGCTGGTCGACCGCCTATCCCTACAGGAGATCGCCGCCACCCTGGCAGCGACCAGGTCTCGCGGGGTTCCGCCGGCCGCCGACCCCGGTTCAAGACCGCGCTAGCCAGTTCACGCCACCGGGTCGAACTGCGCCCCTTGCGCACGGGCCTGCCGCAGCACGCGGAAGTTCTCCACGATGGTCACCTCGGCTATGGCGCCGCCGGCCCCCAGCGCGCCGCCCAGCCGGCGGGTGTGCGCGACGACCTGGCTCGGATCGTCGCCGAGCAACAGCTCGGTCGTGCACAGCTCGCACAGCGTCCAGAGTCCGTCCTCGTCGATCACCGGCACGCCGGCGATGTCGTAGACCCCAGCTCCCACGCGCAGGACGAAGCGCCCGTCAGGCCCTCCGCACAGGTCACAGGATCTGCCCTCGGTGGTACTCACTCGCCAAGCCTCGACACCGCCTGCGGGCAACTTGAGCTCTACAGCCCGACCTACCCGTTTTTGGTGCTACGGCATCCCGCGCCCGCCCCGCCCGGAAGATGCCGGGGCGCCGGCGGGGGCGGGGGAGGGAGGTCAGTTCCCCTCGTTGGCCGCACCTTCGCCCTCGTTGATCTCGGCGTCCAGTTCGGGGCTGCAGCCGTAGCCGACGCACTCGTCGGGCTCGGCGTCGCGCCACCGGCTCCAGCGGAGCCGGGTGCGGTGGCGGCGGCCGGGTCACCGAAGGTCCACTCGAAGCCGGGCGGGTTCTCGCCCTCGGTGGCGGACACGATCGGCGGCCAGATGAGGGTGCCAGCGGTGTTGGCCGAGTCCAGGACGGCGACGCCGCGGTAGTTCTGCCCCGACTGCACGTCGAGGGTGAGCATGTTGTTGCTGTCGGCGGAGCAGGTGAACGCGGCGTAGCCGCAGGCGATGCCGTCCTCGGAGAAGCCGTCGGCGCCGATGATGCTGAACCCTGAGCCGAACGGGCCGCTCATGCTGAAGACGTTGCCGCCGAACGGGCTTTCGTAGTCGGCGAGCGCCGACTGCGCGGTGACCGTCATCTCCACGCCGATGTAGTGCCCTTTCTCTTGGTCCTGTCGGACGACCTCGTCGCCGTCGCAGGCGTAGTCGACGGTGATCGACTCGACGGTCATCTCCACAAGCGACCGGCCGTCGGGGCAGGCACGGTCACCGGTTCGCCGATCGTCGCCGCGACGTTGCCCCGCTAATTGACGAGCGGGCCGGACGGGACCGGCTCCGCGCAGAACTCGACCCACTCGGCCTGGGTCAGCGCGGCATCCGGGTCGTCGCAGTTCTCTGCCGTGATGCCGGGCCGGATGGTGTCCTGGCTCAGCGGCTCATCCGAACCGCCGGTGTCGTCGCTGGAGCCGCCGCACGCAGTCAGCAGCAAGCAGGTGACAGCGGTGGACAGCAGGCGCGGTCGCATCGTCGTACTGCCGTATGACGTCGTCGTCTCGCAATCGCGAGGCTGGCAGGAGACCGCCGGTCTCCCCACAAGCTGTGGGGAGCGGCGGTGAGCAGCGCAGCCAGCAGCAGGACGATGGCGGCAACCGTGCGGGGCACGGGTTCCCCCGGTCGGATCGAGTCGCGGTCCGCTCGGCGGCGGTGCCGCGAGATGGGAACGCTCGGACTTGCACGGCGTGCCAAGTCCTCCGTGATGCCAGCCCGGGCACTTGCACGGTGCCAGGCAGGTGCGGATGACAACGGACTCAGAGTCGGCGCACGCAAGATTTGGCACACGCAATGCTCGCCGAGAGCCTTCAGCCCGTGGCGGAAGGCCACCGGCCTAACGACGCCAGAGAGAGCACGAAGGTGTCGAAATGGTGGCGCAATGCGACTAAGTCGGGCACCCGTTCACGAAGTCGTCGCACCTCGACTACCGCCTGAGCGATTCCCGTGCCGGCGGCACCGACAGCAGCGGTGACGTACTCCTTCCACCCCCAACCGAGCACCGCGAGAGCGCCCGTCGCTCCGATGCCTGCATTCCGGGCACCGAGGACCGGGACTGACCTCCACGATCGGCTCTCCAGCTCGCGGGTCACGGCGAGTGCGGGGGCAGTCAGCTCACGGCGGAAGGCCTCCGCCGCGGCCGGCTCGGCACTTCCGGCAGCCAGTGCCTGCTCATAGGCCGAGCGCCCGATCGCCAGCCCCTCCCGCCAGTCGCCGAATGCTCCTGTCTGCCTGAGTCGGATGAGGTCGCCTGTGGTCACCCGCGTGATGTCGGGGACCGGGACGACTACCTCAGTGGGTCGTAGGAGGTCGGTGTCTTCCACCAGACGCCCCCATGCTCTCCGAAGCGTATCGAACATGAAGTCGTTCCCGGGGTGGCGGGCGATGTCGACTTCGCCGTGTGTGTGCTGTCGCAGATCGAGCAGCTGGAGGAGGTCGGCCGTGCAGTCGAGCGTTCCTTGATTGTGTTCGGGGCCGAAGAGCAACTGCGAGAATGCCTGGTAGACCAAGTACCGAGGGTGGTTCGGGTGATAGGGCCGTTGCGCCACACAGCGAACGATGCCTGCGTCAATCAGCGGCGCCAGTTCCGCGACTGCGGACAGCAACTCCAAGCTGCGCACTGGGTCCTCGCGGTCGCCGTAAGGATGCTGTAGGTACCAAGCGACGGGATCTTCGATGGCCACCTCATGGCTGTAGATCAGCATCTGCACGGCCGCTCTGGCGCGCCAGGTAGGAGCGCGCCAGAACGAGGAGGCCGCCGACTCGCGGCCGTAGGCGATCCAGGGGCGGCTGTCGCTGCCCTTGACCGGCAGCCCGTAGTCCGGCGGATCGTCGGCGTACGCCTCCTCGAGCCGAGTGATGACCTTGTCCGGTTGCCGCCCAAGCCGAGCGACGTCGTCGGGCGACAAGTCGGTGTCCAGAGCCGAGCGGACCACGTCGCTTACGAACGGCATGGGCAAGTGTCCGGCAGCTAGACGGGCTTGAGGGTTGGTCCGCGCACGGGTACGCCCGTCTTCCGCTGCGAGTGGGGTCCTTGGCCATGACGGCCGCAGCCGTCAGGGCTCAGCCGGCCCTTCGGAGGTGCGGTGGGTGTCGTGAGGCAGCGGGAGCATGTAAGGCGTGCCGGCGTCGTCCACAGGGACGGGACATAACGGGACGGGGACACCGAGTTCTCCCTGGTGGGCGTCGCGCTCGGTGCGGGTGGCCCGGAGCGCCGCGAAGATCCGCAGTGCCTCCTCACGCAGCTGCGAGGAGAGCCCGTTGGCAAGGTGGATGTTGTAGGTGGCGCCGAAGTCGTCCTTCTCGGTCATGAGCTCTGCCTACCGAAGGGGTCTGACTCCTCGGGGGCGCTCGACTCTGCGCACCGACGGGCCGCCCCTCCGCGGCAGTTCGCCCTGCGCACGGGCTACGAGACCGGGAGACGCGTGCGCTCGGCAGGGACCGACCGGATGTACTTGCTGCCCGGCTCGGTCGTGTACGTGACACCCGCTCACCATTCGCCGGTCGGCCAGCGCACCCATTCGAACTGCCACCCGACGTACCAGCGGCCGTCGTCGTGCTCGACCAGGACGTCGCGCGGAGGCTGGAACGGCCGGCGCATGTTTGAACCCCGGATGGGGCCTATCAGACTCTCACCGGGCCAGTCGCCCGCCGCACCGGTGCCGCCGACTCCGCCGGAGTGGCGGTGCGCGAGCCTGCGGCGGCCCGCCGATCGGGCGCGGCTGGTCGCCACCGAGATCGACGGCTGCCTGACCTTCGTCGGCGGCGGCCGCGCAGCGATCGGCGCCGTCCTCGCAGCCTCCGCGCTCGACGTCTTCGCTGTGCCCCCTCGACTCCTCTCGACCCCGGCTACGGCTGACCTCGCCAGCGGTCGCCAATCCGGGTGCGAAATCCTGCGGGCCTGCAGGTCACTGGCGTGGGTGTCCAGCCGGTGTGAGCCACACCGGATGAGGGCGGGTGTTATAGGAACGGTCCGAACTGGAGGCCAGTGTTGACGACGACGCCGGCCAACAGTGTGGGGCGGTGCGGCATCCGTCGTCGGGTCTGCTCCAGCGCGGTCGCATCGTTCGGGCTTCCGCTGGGGTTCTGCGGGGACCGCGGCACCGGGCATGCTGCGCGGCATGGGGACGCACCAGGCGGCCAACCGGAGGGCGTGGACCGGCATGGCACCCGGCTACGCCGAGGCCGCGGAGCGGCAGTGGGCCGCGACCGAGCCGACCTGGGGGACCGTGGGTCGGCTGGAACGAGAGCTGGGTCTGCTGGGCGACGTGCGGGGGCTCGACGTCCTCGAGCTCGGCTGCGGAACGGCGTACTGGTCGGCGTGGCTGCAACGGCGGGGCGCCCGCCCGATCGGGCTGGACGTGACCCCCGCGCAATTGGCCACCGCCGGCCGGATGCAGGCGGCCCATGGGCAACGCTTTCCGCTGCTGGAGGCAGACGGTGAGGCGATACCGCTGCGGAACGGCTGCGTCGACCTGGTGGTCTCGGAATACGGCGCGAGCATCTGGTGCGATCCGCACCGCTGGGTCGCCGAGGCCGCGCGGGTGCTGCGCCCGGGTGGCCGGCTGGCATATCTGGTCAACGCCTGGCTGGCCGTGCTTTGCCAGAACGAGGTCGGTGGCGTCTCCGACCGGCTGCGCCGCGACTGGCGCACGCCCCGCCGTATCGAGTGGGCCGACGACGGCAGCATCGAGTTCCAGCGGCCGCCTGGTGAGTGGATCACGCTGCTGCGAGGGTGCGGCTTCGAGGTCGAGCGGCTCGAGCACCTGCTCGCCGATCCGGACGCCGAGGTGCACGGACTGTGGGGCGATACCCCGGACTGGCCGCGCCGCTGGCCACCCGAGGAGGTCTGGCTGGCCCGGCTGCGCGGCTGACCGCCTTGCGCCGTCTCGCCATGTCCGTCTGCGTCCGGCGCGACATGGCAAGCGCCGACGCGCTCATCCTCCAGTGCCTGTCGCACCGACCTCCACGGCCAGGGCTCCTCGGGCGAGCGTGGAGGGGGAGCCGTAGCAGGTGCGCCTGTTTGTCGCGGGCGGCGCGGTCCATCCCAGGGAACCGGGCGGTGCCCGGGGCCCGGCTTCGTGAGCTGCTGGCGACCCACTTCGTGCCGCTGCAGTTTCCCGGAGTGATGCTCGAGGAGCTGGCCCGGCTCTCGGCGGCCGACCGCTGAGCGCGCGCCGGGCCGATCGGCGGTGCCTGATGGAGCAGCCGGGGGCCACCGTCAAGGGCGGGGATGTCCGGCGCCAGCCCGTGCTCACTGGGGGGCGGAAAGCCAGGGTGTGGATGCTGGTGAACACCGGGTCGACGTTGCCGGACACGAATACTCGCAGAAGGTGCAGCTCCTGATTCATTGATCCGAGTAATGGGCGCCTCACTCGTAACGGTGTTCCTGTTCTTGACTTGCTGATTGCGGCTGGAACCCTCGGCGGTATGGCTACCAAGACCGAGGTTGTGCTGGTTGATGACCTGACCGGCGATCCGGCCGACACAACCGTGACTTTTTCACTCGACAGGACCGAGTACGAGATCGACCTGAGCAACGACAACGCCGCCGAGCTGCGCGAGACGCTCGCGCGGTACGTCAACGCTGCTCGGAAGGCGCCGGGCGCCCGGCGCCGGGCCGTCACGGGCACAGGCTCCTACTCCGGCTATGACCCGGCCGCCGTGCGGGCCTGGGCCGCCGGCCGGGGGATCGAGGTCAGCGCGCGCGGGCGCATCAAGGCGGACGTCGTCGAGCAGTTCCGAGCCGCCGGCAACTGAACTCAGGGGCACCTGCGAGGCGTCTGGGCCGGGATGGGCTCGGGCCGCTCGTCGTTCAGGCCGAGCCCGTGCCCCTGCTCAGGTCGGTCCTGAACCGTGCGCCTCCGTCGGTTCGTTGGAGGACAGGGAGCCCCCGGGCCGCGGCGAGCCGCCCGGTTGCGACGCCGAGTTGCCAGGTCCTGTCCTGGGGATCTTCGCGGAGCCATAAGGGACCGTCAGCAAGAGAAGGTCGGGGAAGTGGGAAGGGGTGGCCACCCAAGACATTGCCTGTGAGAACAGCGCAGCCGAGTGACTGGGCGAGTGTCGTGGAGCTGTCCCTGGTGGCCGCCGTGATAATGGTGACGGTGATCTCAACCGACTCGCCCAACGCTGCCGTGATGTTGTCCGCGCCGCTGGTGGCGCTGCTCCGGCGCTAGCCTGGCGCCGCGCCGCTGGTGGCGCTGCTCCGGCGCTAGCCTGGCCCGGTGCCGGGCTGAGCGCGAGGGCTCGGCCCGGAACCGGCCACTGCACTCACACCGCTGACTGTTGGTGTCCGAGTGGCCGTCGTCCGACAGCACCTTGACGGCGGAGGGGGCCTGGAGCGGGCTCAGCCCGTGACGTCGCAGGCGATGCCGTCGCCGTCCCTGTCGAGGCCGCTGCGGTAACCCGGCTCACCAGCCATGAGAGGCGCGGCGCCGGCCGCGCGCGCCTCGTCGCAGTTGGCGTAGTAGACGGGCTCTGGCGCCGGAGCAGGTGCCGGTGCGGGGGCCGGGGCGGGTTCGGGCTCCGGCGTGGGGGTGGGCGGAGGCGGCGGGGTCTCAGCCTCGACTGTCTCCGTCGCCGTCTCCCTCGTCGTGGCCGTCGCCGTGGCCGTCTCCGTCTCCGTCGCCGTCGCCGTGGCGGTCGCCGTCACCGTCGTCTGCACGGGCGTGGGTGACTCCTCAGCGGGACTGCCCGTGCTCGGTGGGACGAGGGCGCCGCCGGTGAGGAGGGCGAGGAGGCCGACACCGGCCACGATCGCGCCCGCCTTGCGGTCGGGAATGAAGGCCCAGGCAGCCCCCCGTCTCACCGCTGCTATAGCACCGATGATGAGTGCGGCGAAGCCCAGCATGAGCAGGCCGCCGCCGACCCCGCTGCTGGCGAACCCAGCGACGATCAGCAACAGCACAAGGCCGGCGACGGCGCCGGCCAGGACGGTCTGCCCCTTGGTTCTTGGTGTCGGCGTGCTGGATCGGCTCGCCATGGAGTCCCCCTCCTCCTGTCGCCCAGCGTCGCCCTTGGCCGTCGCCGGCTGCTGGGACACCCCCGCTTCCCGTCGGTCATGTAGCTCACCGGACCTGGGAGGTTGACTGAGGTGCGACCTCCGGTGACGACTGAGGTGCGACCTCCGGTGACGTTGTGCGTGACCGGCCCGACCTTGACCGAGGCCGAGGTGACACCCCTGCGCCCGATCTTCACCCGGACCGGCTCGAGGCGGACGGTCTTACGGACGCGAAACGGCACGGAGCAGCACCCTTCGCCTGGGAGTGGAGCACCATGATGCTCGCTGCGGTTCCAGGCCGGAAGCACCGTCAGCGTCCGCCGCGTCGGCTCCTCAGCAGCCAGCCGGACGCATGCACCACCGCGTAGACGAGGCAGCTGAGCTGCCTCTGTTCGTTCATCCCGGCGAGCGAGCGGATGGTCATGCGATTCGTCCGTGACACCGACCTTAGGGACCGGTCGGGCCTGCTCCGGGCTGCGCAGGCAGAGTTTAGACGTGTCCTAGCCGTCGCATTGACCTCGCGCTAGCCGCCCGCGGTGCTCGCGCCTCGCTGAACCTCGGCTCCGGTCGTCGTTCTGGACGCCGCGGATGAGCGGCGTTCACGAGCGTACGCAGGGGGGCCACCGGCGACATCACATGCGTTTGACCTGAAAACGAACTCCTACGGACCACCGAGGATGCCCCCCAGCCGCCCGGGCAGTGTGGGGTCAAGGGTTCGAGTCCCCTTAGCTCCACGGGGCTAGAACCAGAAGGTCGGCACTCGAACTCCCGAGCGGCACGATGGCCTTGCGTCACATCGTCTTCTGATAGAAGACGGCCAACCCGAGAGACTTGCGCAGTCTTGAAGCGCCAAGAACTACTCCCGTGACCGTGGCCAGGGTCCCCACGAGAGCGTCTGGAAGAGGAACGCCCGCCTTCGTTAAAAGGGCCGTCGCCGCCGATGTAGAAACGGTTCCCACGATGGTAGTAACGGGATTGCTGTTCAGTAAGCCCGCTATGGGGCGGAGCCTCATAGCCGTACGAATCCAGCGGTCAAAGTCGCGCGCTGCGTCTTTGTTCCCAGTGACCAGTGCGGGCAACCATTGTCCATGTAAATCTGCCCACAGATGCTGGTCGGCAGCCTCCCTTAGGCGGCGCAGAGTGTCTCGCTGTGTCAGCCAATCGTGGCGGAGTTGGTCGTTGATGGGCTCATAGGCTTCCCGGACTGGGAGGAGGCGCCTGAAGTAGGGCTCGTATCCTCTGGCGCCAGAATACTCGCCTTCGCCGCTTAGCAAGTCCACAATCATGGGGCCTTCGACGGTTTCCTGTACGTGCTTTTGGCGGTTCTGCGCCTCCCGTGAGACGCCAGTGCCAGGAGGGCGGCAAAGCTGTAGTCCCGCCATCACCGGCGCGGCAAGATTCTGCAGGTGAAATTGCCAGAGCGGTCGACGGCTGCGCCGAGGCTGGATCCAGTTATTAACGGAGTTTGGGGCTCCCGACTCAAGGCAGGAGTAGTGACGCAGCAGCGGCCCCAAGAGCATGAGCTTCGATGCCTCGAGCGTATTGGCATCTCCAGTCCGGATTGCTCGCCTTATGACGTTGGGAGAGAATATCTTGGTGGCATCATGGTGGGCGGCTCGAAGGTCCTGAGCCACAGGAGGCGGCAGGTTTGTCCAGTCGGAGATCTGAAGCGCCTCGTCATAATAGAGATCGCGGAGCACGTCTCCGGTGAACCACCCCAAGCGATCAGTGGCCTCCGTCTCATTCTCATAGGACTCCCGACTGCAGTACACTCTCTTGAATAACCAAAGCTGATGAGCCCCCGCCCAAAATGTGGCAGCCGAAATGGCTGAGTTTCTTGGCTGCGTCGGATCGTCCTGCAGCAGGCGATTGTATTCCCAGCCTGAGAGATAGACAGACTCGATGGGTCGGGACGCTGTCATGACGAGACTCCGAAAGTGACTGCGGAGTTTGCAGAGCCAATGACACTAGCGACTGAGCCTGCCGAGATTTGCGGTGGTCTTCGGTTTCGATGGGCCATCGCCTCGTGTCCGGGCGTGGTCGTACTTGTCGGGGTTGCCGGGTGACCCTCTGTAGCCTGACTGCTGCGAGTTGTGGTGCGGAGGGGGCTCTTGCCGTTGACTAGTCGCGGGCTCTCTGCGGTGGTGGCGGAGACAGGCCGATGCGCGAAAGAGCGTTCTTTACGACCGTGTAGTCCTTGTCGAAGTGATCGCCGATGCGCGTCAGCGACCAGCCTTTAGCGTACAGCCGGGCGGCTTCCTGCACCTGCCCGTCCGTGAGCCCGCGCTGCCGCCGTGGCATGCCCTTGACGTCAAGCAGCCGCAGCACCGCTCCCTGGCTCAGCCGGTACGTCCGCTGGAGGTACTTGGTGGACTGGCCGGCCTGGTAGTCGGCTACAAGCTGGGCGACGCCGTCCGGACCAAGGCGGTCCTCGGCCCGATGCCGCTGGCGCGGTGGCTGTGACGAAACCGGTGGCGCCGTGTCACGGGGGAGTAGCCGCCAAGCTGCAAGCAGTTGCTTGAACGTGTGACTTGGGTGGGAGAGCTGTCCCTCCAGGTCCACCAGATGGTCGTAACTCGAACCCCTGATCGCGTAGGTGGTCGGGCTTCATTGTGTTCCGGGGGCCGACGGACGACGTCATGTCGTCTGCCAGCCACGTGACAGAGCCTTCAAGTCCTCGTTGACGATCGACCGGCTAAGAAACTCATGCTGTAGTTGACTCGACAGCACTAGGCCCGGGACAGGGCCAGGTCACTGTCGATCGGCGTAGTCGGAGATGCTGCAACTGCGAGAAGAACACCTCGCTGAACTGCCACGAACTGTCGGGTGGAAGCTCAGTTGAGGACCGCGTTGATCGCCACGGCATAGCCGAGCTCATGGCCGCGTTCGTTCGGGTGGAAGGATTGGTCGTTGACCGGACTGGGCCGCCGTGCCGCTGCTTGCGGAGCGTTGATCCACTCGCCCTTATTTCCGCAGATTTCGTGCCCTGCGAAGATGGCGTCGACCGGCACAAACTCCGCGGTGTCCGCTTGGTTTACGTGGTCAGCGATGACCTGGTTGAGCCGCGACGTCTGCCTACGGATGAAATTTTGCTCGGTCTCGCTGAAACCGAAATATGCGAATCTCCCTCGGGTCAAATGGACGGGAACCTGGCGGAGCTTTGGGCAGCGCTGCTCACGTGCGGAAGCGGGAAAAAGTTGGGGGTAGCCCGCGACGATGATTCGGGCATTACGAGCCTGCGCGTGGATCTGGGCGTACACCCGATCAAGTTCGGTGCCGAGAGCGTTCAGCCGCTCGGTGATCTCCACCTCAATTGACTGCCCGTCCAAAATGGCACGCGTGCAGTCGCGGCTGGTGTAGCACAAGCGGAGCACCGACGCGAAGTCGACGTTATTCCCGCCGATGGTGATGGTGATGAGGTCAGTCGCCTCGTTAACCGGCAGGTCAAACTCGTTCCCGGTATCGACGGAGCGGTCCGGTTCAAGCTGGGGCAGGGAATCAGCATGATTCGGACGACCTCCCATGTCCCGCGGCAATACATGCCATGTCCGGGCCCCGCTACACGCCTGGAATCCCCACGCCACTGGACCTCCCGCGCGGCGGTCGTAGATCGAGGCGTCCGGAACGCCGGGTTGCTCAATGAAAGTGGGGTACGCCTGCTGAGATCGGTGGCAAGCATTGGCTGGCTGCCAGAAAGGCTTAACGCCTTCTCCGGCCGAGAAGGAATCACCGAGCGCGATATAGACGTAGGGGTCAGGGTCCGTCCGGGGCGGGAGGGTGCCACCGTCGCGCAAATAGACGAATGTCAGGCGAGGTCGGGAGTTCGTCTGGCCTCGGCTGCGGAGCACCGCCCCGCTGTCGGTCACAAGCAGCTGCTGGTCTCGCTCCGTGATCTGGCACGTCTCCGTGTCGAGGCCGGCGCGGTCCCCGGTCGAGATATCGACCACTGTCCAGGTGACAGTGGAGCTCACGCCGTCGGCGCAGCGGCTGCCAGTAGTACCGATCGCGAAGCGTCCGTTCGGCGAGATGGTCGCGATGAATGTTCCATCCGGCAGCGTCCGGGGTGTCGTCGTCTGGGTGGAAGCGCTGAAGCGGCCGGATCCGCTCGCACCGCTGTAATACACGTCGCCCGCGTTGGTGACGTCGATACGGTCCTCCCGCGCGTCATCTAGGCCGGGGATGACGATGGAGACGCCCGTGGTCAGGTCTCGGACGTATGATGTGCCCACTCCGCCCGAGTAACCTTCGAACACAACATAGCGGCCATTGCTGCTGACAGCTTTGTTGAGGCTGCGCACGCCGGCTGCTATTGGCTGGCTTCCTTCGTCGAGCGTCACCATTTCAGTCGCGCCGGTTGTCATGTCACGGCGCCAGTAGTACCAGTGGGCGCCACCATCTACTCTGACGGATGTCGCATAGAAAACATGACGCCCATCGGAACTTTGGGCGACGGGACTTATGGCTCCGGTGTCGAACTCGCCAGGACTGTGGAGGTATACCTGCCTGGTAACGCCGGTGGAAATCTCGCGCTGAAAGACTGCCGGCGTGTCTGCGCCGTCGGCGTTTGAGACAAAGCCGAAAAAGGCAATAAAGCGACCGTTGGCGGAAACATGGACAGAAGAAGTAGGCTTATCTGGTGAATCGCTATGCCGAACAGGAGTTTGCTCACCAGTTTGTGTTTCGACCAGATGGCCACCAGCGTATGTATAAGCTAGGGCCGCGAGTCGACCGTCTGCGCTGAGTGATGCCTCGGTCGCGTAGCTATCCGCAACCGGCGGCTCAAGCGTGCGCATTTGATACGGGCTGTTCGGTGGCGGAGCGGCGGATGCAACGCCGCTGTTAACAAGTAACCCTGCAAGCAACAACCCGACGGTGAGGGTTACCGCTAGACGCATGGGTGTACGGCCAGGCTTGCGTCGGCTCATGTCCCCCCCGTAGGTCGCTGCAACATGTCGGCGAGCATCAGAGTCCTGCGCGTTTGGGGCCCGCGTGTCCGGGCAAGCTAGCAACTGACTGAGGGGTGCGGAAGTGGCGTGCGCCTGAGTGGCTTACGGTATAGCCATCGCCACGCGGCGTCACATTTCCTGTATCGCCGGTCGCGACGCCGGAGTGTCACCTTGGTGAGGCAAGAAAAGGAGGTTCGAATCGCAGATGCCTGGGCAGAGATTCAGCCGGCGGCCAGCGCCTAAAGATGCCCACTTACGTGTGGCGCTGTGATCGGGACTCTGAAGTGACCCCCCGTCAGGCGGACGCCTCGTTCTGTGTCGTGAGCATCTTCTCGAAGTCCGCCGGGCTGAGGTTGTCCTGCACGGCTGGGCCAGCGCCGCGGGTTGTAGAACCCCTCGATGTAGCTGAAGACCTCCTTCTCCAGCTCGTGCCGGGTCGGCCAGGCCCGCCGGTAGACCAGTTCGGCCTTGAGCGTGGCGAAGAACGACTCGGCCATCGCGTTGTCGCACGCCGAGCCGACCCGGCCCATCGAGGCCAGCAGGCCGGAGGTGCGCAGCGTCTTGCCGAACTCGTAGGAGGTGTACAGCCTCGCCATTCGCTACACCGAACGCCTCGACGCCGCCGGCGCGGTGCGCTCGGTGGGCAGCAAGGGCGACTCCTACGACAACGCCGCCGCCGAGTCCCTCATCGGCCTCTACAAGACCGAGCTCATCCGCCGCCGCGGTCCATGGAAAGGCCTCGACGACGTCGAACTGGCCACGCTGGAGTACGTCGACTGGTCCAACCACCGCCGCATCCACGGCGCCTGCGGCGACATCCCACCGGTCGAGTTCGAGGACAACCACTACCGTTCGATCGCCGGCCTCACCGAGGACCAACCGGCAGAACCGAGCCTCCACTGAACCCGGGGCGGTTCAGACCCTCGCCCTGACCGGTCACCAAGCCCGCCGCTGGGAACCCAAACGGCTGCGCCTGCGGCTGTTCCCCATCCCGGCCCGGCACGCCCGCAC
>NZ_FZNO01000063.1 GCF_900188025.1 Blastococcus mobilis | reverse complement strand
CGTCCGGCGGCCCGGGCCTGGCCGTGGCGGACGTTCTCTGCCGGCGTGCCCATGACCGACAGGAACGATCCGTCGGCCAGCCGGCGCACCGGGACCACAGGCCCATCGTCTATTGCCAGGGTCGTCCGTTCGGTCTGGTGGCACCAAACATCGCGGCGATTGGCTCGACCGCGTCCGGAGCCTCCGGAGGCGCCGTGACGATCAATACCGGCTGGCCATGGGACGGTTGTGACGCTCCAAGCCACGAAAGGGCAACACGTCTGCTCGGCGGTGGCCAGGCTTGCAAGCTCCTCGCGCACGCCGGGGACGGACTGGTAACGAACTTCCAGCCGGCCATCACGGATTTCGGCCGTAGGGGCCGCGACCTGATCCAGGCGCCGCCACCGGAGCAGCCGCTCCGGGCCGTCCCGCGGTCCAAGCGTGCATGCCATTGGCAGGAGACTGCGCTGGGTAGGGTCAGAGGGGTCGGCCAAGCCTTAAGTCGAAGCGCCCCGGTGGTCCCAGTCAAGACGTCCCGCAGACGGATCCCCGGCGGGACGCGTACCTCCGACGGCCAGGTCGCCGGCGACATCGCCGCTGACCGTTCCTCCTAAGAACTCGTTTCAGAACGAGTGGCCGCTGGCGGTAGCGGTTCAGGGGGCGCGGACCAGCCGGAGCCGATCGAGACGAGCCGGCGGGCGGCGAGGACAGGGCAACGGCCGAGCGATTACTTTGTCCTTCTGCAGTGAGGCTCGACGGTTCGGCGCTGCGCCTACAGCTGCCCGCGCGCAGCCGGTCGCCGTCCCCACCACGGCCGTCACCCGCAAGGACGAAACCGCCTGGTTCGCCGGGTGGCCGGCCGCCACTGTCCGTAGTTCCGACTCGGTCGGCCGCGACCGAACCGATCGGGTCCTGGGGTGCGAACAACCCGTGACACCGGACTCCGCGTGGTCGTACCACCCGACGGAGCTCCCATCCCGGGGCCCGCAGGCGAAAGAAGGGACACACCATGAAGAGCACCACCCGCACCGTCCTGGCCGCTCCCGTGCTGGGGATGGCGGCCCTGCTCATGACGGCCGGCCCCGCCGCCGCGGCTGAGGGGTCGGTCCAGGCCGACCTGTCCCCCACTCCGGCTGCGCCGTCCGGTGGCAGCGGCCAGGGCATGGTGGAGATCGACGGCACCAACCTGTCGTTCACCCTGGCAGCCCAGGGCCTGCTGGCCGGCGCTCCCCACGCCGCCCACATCCACTTCGGCCAGGACGCCCGCAACGAGTGCCCCACCGCCGCGGACAACACCGACCCGCAGGAGTTCTTCACCACGACCGAGGGTGCCCCGGCCTACGGCGAAATCGTGGTGTCGCTGACGACCACCGGGGACACCTCCCCGGACTCGGCGCTGGCCGTCGACCGGTTCGCCGTGGGTGACAACATCGAGTACTCGCGCGGCGACGTCCAGGTCAGCGAGGAGGTGGCCCAGGCCATCCTCGACGGCAAGGCGGCCGTCGTCGTCCACGGCGTGGACTACGACGGTGACGGCACCTACAGCGCCGGCGAGCGCGGTCCGTCCGACCTCGACCCGTCGCTGCCCGGTGAGGCGACCGACCCGGCTCTGTGTGGCGTCCTGAACGCCTCCCAGATGGGCTCCATGCCGCAGGGCGGCGTGGAGACCGGCGCGGGCTCCACGACCGGTGTCGAGCACGCCGGCCTGATCGGGGCCGGCGCCCTCGCGGTTGCCGGCGGCGCCCTCCTCGCGCGTCGTCGCTTCGCCTCGCAGAACTGATGACCGAGGACGCCGGGCGCCGGGGGCAGGACTCCCCCGCCCGGCGTCCTGGCCCGGTGATCTCGGTGGTCCTCGCGGTGTTTCTGCTTCTCGGCGGCGGCACCGCGTTGGCCGTCGGCATCCTCGGCCAGGACGCCGACCCGCCAGCGCCCTCGGCCGCGGCCGACACCACGATCCCGGGCGCCATCCCCGCCCCCAGCGCCACACATCAGACCCCGGACCCCGGCCCGACTCCGGCGACTCCCGTGGCGCTGCCAGTCTCGGTGAACATCCCCTCCATCGACGTGCAGTCCGAACTCATCACCGTCGGGCTGAACCCTGACGGCACGCTCGAGGTGCCACAGCCGGGTCCGGACTACGACAAGGCCGCCTGGTTCCGCGACTCTCCTCGCCCCGGCGAGACCGGCCCCGCCGTGATCGAGGGACACGTCGACAGCGCCGCCAACGGACCCTCGGTCTTCTACGACCTGGGCCGGATGACCGCCGGCGACCGGGTCGAGGTCGGCCGCGCGGACGGATCCGTTGCCACGTTCGAGGTCTACGACATCCGGGTCGTCCCCAAGGACGACTTCCCCACGCTGCTCGTCTACGGCAACACCACGGGACCCGAGCTGCGGCTGATCACCTGCGGCGGCCCCTTCGACAGCAGTGCCGGCAGTTACGTCGACAACGTCATCGTCTTCGCCCGCCAGGTGTAGGCAGACCCCGGGCGCAGGGCTGCTCGGGCGTGGGAGCCCCGGCCGGGTCCGCAGAGGGCCCTGACCTACCGCGACCGGCACGGGCAGCTGTCCCGGCGGGACGTCGAACCACGTTCGATCGTGCGCCCCAACGACCATTGGTATCTGGTCGGCTGGCGCCGGCAGCGGCAGGCTCCGAGGTGGTTCCGCTGGGACCGCGTCCAAGGCGCTGCCCTCACCGGGGGCGCCGTTCCCGACCGTGACCTTTCCCTGTTCGGCGCCGCGCCAGCTGACGCCCGCCCCGCCCACTCCCATGCGCCTCAGCGTGAAAAGAATGCCCGGTAGCCGATCTCCTAACGAGAGGGTCTCAGGCCGCCAGGGGTCAGACTTCGCCCGCCGTTGACATGGGTCGATGTCCACAGCCGTCCTTCCGCCATGTCCTCGCCGGCCGGAAGGAACGCGGCACTCTGCCAGCCACAAGCACGAGCGAGTGGCGTCCTCCAGGGTGGTGTACGACGGCCCTGGTGAGTAGCGGGCCTTGAATGTCGAGGCGGCCACCGCGTGATCTTCTGGAGACCTTCCACAGTCCCTTCAGGAGTTCGACGCGATGACCGCACCGAGCAGTATCGACCCCACTGCCTTTCTGCACGAGCAGCTGGCCCAGGCCAGCCCGGATCTGCTGCGGCAGATGCTGACCACGTTCATCAACACGCTCATGTCGGCCGAGGCCGATGCGGTCTGTGGCGCGGAGTACGGCGTCCGCTCGGCCGAGCGGAGGAACAGCCGCAACGGCTACCGGTCGCGGGAGTTCGACACCCGGGCCGGCACGTTGAGGTGGCGATCCCGAAGCTGCGCTCGGGGTTCTACTTCCCGGACTGGCTGATCGAGCGCCGGCGGCGGGCGGAGCGGGCGCTGACCACCGTGGTCGCCACCTGCTACCTGTTGGGGGTCTCGACCCGGCGGATGGAGAAGCTGGTGGAGAGCTTGGGGATCACCCGGCTGAGCAAGTCCCAGGTCTCGGAGATGGCGAAGGATCTCGATGAGCAGGTGGCGCAGTTCCGGCACCGGCCGCTGGATGCCGGGCCCTACACCTTCGTCGCCGCCGACGCCCTGGTGCTCAAGGTCGGTGAGGGCGGGCGGGTGGTCAACGTGCACGCGCTGGTGGCCACCGGCGTGAACGCCGACGGGCATCGGGACATCCTCGGTCTGCAGGTCACCTCCGCCGAGGACGGCGCCGGCTGGCTGGCCTTCTTCCGCGATCTGACCGCCCGCGGCCTCACCGGAGTCCAGTTGGTGACCTCTGATGCCCACCGTGGGCTGGTCGAGGCGATCGGGGCCGCCCTGCCCGGGGCGTCCTGGCAGCGGTGCCGCACGCACTGGGCCTGTAAAGAATCAACTTGTCGGTGTGTCGCGGTCGTCGGCGTTCGGGGCGAGCAGGGAGGCGAGGAGTTCGGCTGCGGTGGTGAACCGGGTGGCGGCCGGTGTGGCGGCGTAGCCGTTCTGGTCCAGCAGCGGACCGACTTCGCGCAGCGCACCTCCGATGGTGCGGCGGCTGACTTCGAACAGCTCGGCGACGGTGTCGTGGGTGCCCAGGCCGCGTCGGTGGAGCACGGTGGCCAGCACCCGTTCCGCGTCGGTGATCTTCTGGGCGAAGACGCCGCCGCGGGTGCTGGGCAGCCGTTCGCCGCCGGCGGAGCCGATGCCGATGGCGTTCGGCGCGGGCAGCCAGCACGGGCACCATCCGCTCGGTGAGGGCGGTGAGGTCGGCTCGCGTCATGCCGGTCAGCGCCGGGTCGGCGAGTCGGTCGGCCAGCCGCGGCCGGGCCGGTTCCTGGCCGCTGCCTGACGCGGATGCCATGAGCGCCTCGGCGGTGGCGAAGCCCAGCGTGCTCGGGGCGACGGCGCGGCCGTGCTCGGCCAGCAGCTGGCGGGTGTCGGCGATGGCTTGGCCGATCGAGTTGGCGTTGACCCCGAGCAGGTCGGAGAGCACGTTCATCGAGCAGAGCTGGCGCTGATAGACGATGGTGACCAGCACTCGGTCGACCTCGGTGAGCAGCCCGGTGCTGCCGGCGCCGACCGCGCGACGCCGCGGCCCGCCGCGCTGCTCGAAGCGGCGTTGGGCGGCCTGCGCGGCCTGTGCCGCGGCGAGCTCGGCCAGCTCGGCGCTGGTCATGCCGGTCAACCGCGAGTCGGCGAGGACCGCCAGCCCCCGGGCGCGGGCGCGGTCCCGCTCTTCGGCTCGGACGGGGCCTACCTGGCCGGCGCGGGAGGGAGCGACGGTGTAATTCCAGGCGCCGCGCTGCGGGTGCGCGGTGATCGGCAGGCGGCGCAGCTGGTCGGTGGGAACGGCGACTCCGAGTGGATAGCTGCCGGTGTCGAGTGCGGCTTCGACCCGCAGCCCGGTGCGGGTGCGGGTCGAGGCGATCGTGGCGACGACGACCTGGTGGCTGGTCAGCGGCCGGCCGCGCCAGTTCATGGTGATTTGCGAGAACAGCCGGTGCTCGATCTTGTTCCACTTCGAGGTGCCCGGCGGGAAGTGGCAGACCGTGATCGTCAGGCCGGTCTCGGCTGCCAGCGCCGCCAGCTTGGCCTTCCACAATCGGTAGCGGTAGCTGTTGGAGCCGCCCGCATCGGCGGTGATCGGCAGCCGGTCTGCGCCCGGATGGTCGGCTGCGCCGCGGGCGGCCCACCAGCGGCGGATCGAGGCGACGGCGAACGCCGAGGTGTCGTGGTCGACCCCGACGTTCACCCAGCCGGCGTCGGTGCCCAGGTCGTAGACGCCATAGGGAATGGCCAGCGGCACCTCCGGCCCAGCGGT
>NZ_FZNO01000050.1 GCF_900188025.1 Blastococcus mobilis | reverse complement strand
GAACCTCACCCGCACCCGGGACAGATCGTGCGATGCTCGCATCCGTCAGATGCCCTCTCGACTCGTGGAACGTGCGACCTCAGCAATCGCATCGTCCCTGGTCGGAGGGCATTTGATCTTCAGGGCACGCCGCTGCTCACCACGTCAGGCGGTGTATCCGGGCTAAGTCAGCTTCCGTCCGCGCGCGCTACGACCGAAGGCGAGCCACCGGAGACCGACACAACGCCGCGCTGCGCAACCTGTTCAACCGTTTCCTCGGCCAGCTGCATCACTGCCCGCAGCAGCGCCAGAAGTACTGCGAGAGCAAGGCCTTTCCCGCGTCATCAGCCGCCGCCGCGTAGCCAACAAGTGGGCCGACACTTGACCTCTTACGCGGATCGGGTGTCTCGAGCCCGAACTCGTCCTTGTGCTCGTCGACGTACTTGATGGTCGGCGGGAGGGGCGGTCGGGCTCCGCCGCAAAGAAGGCCGATGCATTTGAATCGCGTTCGCCCGGCGCAGCTGTCGATTCTCCCGTTCCAGCTCGGCGATCCGGGTCGCCTCCGCAGTGGTCGTCCCCGGCCGCGCCCCGGCGTCGACCTCGGCCTAGGGCGCCCAGTTGCGCAGCGTTTCGGGGTTGATGCCCAACTGCTTGCCGATCCGGGCCAGGGCTCCCGGGCGGGTGACGAAAATCCGGGCGGGCCTCGACCGCCATCCGGGTCGCCCGCTCCCGCAGCTCATCGGGGTACTTCCTCGGTGCCGCCATGACTCTCATCCTCCAGCGGATTGAGAGCCTCCATCAGACCCGGGGCGAGACAACCCAGTCCTCGATAATCCCCCGGAGCTGGCACAGCGACTCGATCGCGTTCGTAGTGTGGATGATTTTTCCGGATCGCAGGGGCGAAGCGGGAAACGGCATAAACCGCTGGCGTTCTGCCAGGTCACCACCTCGGAGTCGGCGTACTCTTGCAGCGGTCCACTCGTTGATCAAGACAGGGAACGCGACGCCTACGGCTCGCGCGATCTACTGGGCGCGTTCGGGCGAGGTGTCGGTGACGAGCACTTCCAGGAATGTTTGTGTCGGCGATCGGGTCCCCAGGGATTTTCCGGGCAAGCTCATCGGGAGTCTGGGAGGTTCAACTGGTCGGTGACCCTGGCGGACAGACCTCAACAATAACGAGTCGCGGATATGATGCAACCCGCTGCTGAGAAACTTGACTGCACTGAGATGCATCCGAGGTCGCCTGCGACTCAGCTCAGTCATCGACACAAACAGCAGAATCTCCCCGGTGCAGCGCGGTACCTGCAGTCGGTTCAAGCCAAGCCCTTTCGAATTGCCAAAGCCGGGCCAGCGGAAGGTAACCACCACCCTACGCGCAGCAGCTAGTAGGTCCTAAAGTTCCACGCTGCCCCGTCCCGCTAGCCGACTACCCGCTCCCGTAGCCCCGACTGTTACCTGGGACCACAACAGGGGTCAGCCGCCAGAATGAGCAGCGCGAAGCCAGACGTGCCTGGAAGCGATTACCAACTACGCCCGGCGGGCTCCACCCACACACCGGCGCGAGCGCCGCACCGCTTCGACGACCATCGCTATCGCGGGGCACCAAGCGTCGCGCCGGGCGAGTGTCTCAACCGGCGCTGGAAGCCGAGTCCTCAATTCGCCGGATGGGTCGAGCCGGCACCCCGACGTAGACGTGGTCTGCCTCGCAGTCAGCCACGACGAGGGAGCCAGCGCCTATAATGCATCCAGCACCAACTGTGATGCCCGGAAGGATGGTGGCGCGAGCCCCGATCCAAGAACCAGACCCGATGACAACGGGTTTGCCGACTGTAGAGCCACCACGCCGTTCGCGCGGGCCTTGCTGATGCGTGCTGGTCACGATTATGACGCCCATAGCAATGTTACATCGCTCCTCGATGACAATAGGAGCGGTAGCGTCCATAAATACATCGGAATTGACGTATGTATCCCGACCGACCGTAATCGACGTGCCGCCGTAGAAGCCGCGAGCCGAGATCGTGCTGCGTTCCACGTTCATTCCCATCCAGCGCAGCACTCGCCACCGGGCTTGTCGGGGAATGAAGTGCGAGGGGGCCAGCACGTTCAGGAGGAGGTCTTGAGCAAATTGCTTCAGGATCTCACGGCACCTCAACAACGTCGACACTAGACAGTCCACATCTCGCGCACGGCCTAAGGGTACCTGAGCGAGGTTCAACCAGGAGGATTCCCGGGAAGACCGAGACGTAGGTGGCAACGTCTCGAGCACCGGTATGTCAGTCGGTTGAGGATCGGCATCGATGTCGCTCGACTGCTGAAGGAGAGCACCGACCGCAGCGGACGCGAGCCAGTCGGCCGAGGCGTATGCCTAGGCCGCGGCCCCGTCCCAAGATCGGGAGATCGCCAACTCGTAGATTTCGGCCAACTGTCGACTAAGGACGTCCGGCGCGAATTCCGACTCGAAGCGGTCCCGCGCTACTCCACGAAGACCGACTCCCGTCCGCGGGTCCGCCAGCGTCGATATCTGCTGACTGAGGGACTGGACGTCTGGCTCCACGATCCAACCTGCCTGCCCAACGAGCTCCGGCACAGCCCCGCGGTTCGTCCCTAAGACGGGAGTGCCCACGGCCAAACTTTCCATGACCGTCCTGCCGAAAGGCTCATCCCAGGTCGGCAGAGCTAGGAGCGCCCGGGCTCGCCCGACGGTATCGAGTGTTTGCGCGTTGGATCTTCGCCCCAGATAGGAGACCGACTCGTGCTTCTCGGCGAAGCCTCGCACATAACCCTCGAGTGGTCCGTCTCCGATTATCTTGAGGGGTGGTCGACTCGCGCTCGATAGCCAAGCATCAACGAGAAGCTGTATTCCCTTCTCCGGCGCGAGCCGACCAACGAAGACGAGCTCATCCCCACCCGGCCCTGCGGTGCTCGCTACGTCTGTCAACGTGTTGTACTTTACGACGAGACAACTTCCTTGAGGAAGAGTCGGTTCGACTATGGGCCTCATAGCGTCGCTAAGGCATATGTACACAGCTGCAGCCCGCGCTACGCCGAGTTTCTGAGCACCTCTGAGCACTCCGTCCTGAACCGCAACACCCAGGCTCTGGACGGGGCTTCCTCTATAGCAACCGCGTACAACCCCCCGCCAAGCCGAGAAAGCCTGCGAACAGTCGTAGCACGGGAGGGCATCACGAAAGTGGTTTGCGCTGACGCAAGACCGACGATAGTTTCGAAGGGATTGAACCACGGGAACCCGGCGCCTTCGGGCTGCGACAAACGGCGCGTTCCCCAACCAGGGGAACGTGTTTTGGACATGCACCACTTGGGGCGCGAACTGGTCGACTTTTTCCAACAGCCGAGTCGTTGCCTCGGGGGAATACGTCATTGACTGCGCCAAGTGGCCGAGGGTTGCACGGTCGGGAGCGTCGACCTGATGCAGTTCGACCTCCAGTCCAAGCTTGCGAAGTCCAACAACCTCAGCCTCGACGCTGAAGGACTCCCCGCCTACTTGCCGATACCCTGAGTGCACCATGAGGACACGCTTCAGGTTCACGTCGCGAGTCCTAACTCTGGAGGAGAATAACGCTTGAAGCGTGCCGTCATGCTGCGACCGAAGGCGACACCGCTCCCGTCAGCCTACAAGCCGAAGATTGAGGGCGTCGACCGCGAACCCTCATCCGACTCTGGGAGTCGACCTGTCGGATTGGCAAATGGCGACGGCTCATTTCTCCCCACGGTCTAGTCTCGGCTAGCATCGCGCTCCGAACCATGGCTCACCGGCAACTGAAGCGGTAGGTCGTGACACGGCGGCGACACCCACACGGACCGTGCCGAACACTTAGTCAACGGGGGCCCGTTGTACGACGAACGAAGCGCCAAGTTTGGAGCCATGCATGAGAGTCTTGCAGGTAGCCTACGCTTGTCGACCTGGCAGCGGGTCAGAGCCTGGGGCTGGGTGGATCCTCGCGCAATCTGCTGCTGCGAGGCACGACGTTTGGCTTGTAACCCAGCCTGGCAACGTGTCCGCGATCGCCGCTGCGCCGGACGTAGCGCCGGGCCTACGCGTAGTGCCTTCTGGACCTAGGCTGTCGCCACGGTGGGCCCGAGTCCCGGCCGCCCGGAGAGCCCACTCTGTTGTCTGGCACCTGTCCGCACGCCGAACTGTTCGCCGGCTGCACGCCCGAATCGGATTTGATGTCGCCCATCACACGACGTATGCGAGCGACTCGTCGTGCACCGCGGTGACAGCCCTCAAGGGTGTGCCGTACGTCTGGGGACCCGTCGGCGGCTACTGCCGCACTACGCTGGTGTTCGCCCGCTTCTTGGGCATTCGGGGGACGGCTCGAGAGGTCACGAGAGTCGTAGGAACGGGAGTCGCACGTCGGCTCCTTGCCCGAGGTGTGGCTCAACACGCAGGGCTGGTCGTGGCGCAGAACGCCGACGCGGCGGCGCTGATCCGACGAAAGACCAATCGAGTCGTTGTCCACCCCAACGTTGCCCTGTCATCCCATGTCAAGCGGAACCCCGAGTCAGCACGGCTCAAGACCATCGGTTACGCCGGCCACCTGCTGAGGCTGAAGGGCCTGGGCTTGCTGCTCGATGCCCTAGCGGAGCCCAGTCTCCGGGCATGGACGCTCGAGCTGGTCGGCGACGGACCAGACGAGCAGTGGCTTCGAGACAGAGCAGCAGCGCTTGGCGTGGCTGAACGAGTGACCTTCCTGGGGCGCTTACCGCACAATGAGGTTTTGACCTGGCTCGAAACTATCAGCCTCTTCGCCTTCCCGAGCTTCCGAGACTCAGCTGGCTGGGCGCTTGCAGAGGCAGTGATGGTCGGCGTACCTGTCGTCGCCCTTGATCAAGGTGGCCCGCCAACGATTACTGGTGGCTTGGGGATTGTCGCGAGTCGTCCGGTCCATTCTCTCGCAAGCCGTCTAGCACAACGGATTGCAGGTGGCGGCGGCCAGGCACCCGCAGTATGGTCGAGCCACCGCTTCCCTGAGGTCATCGATACCTGGTATCGGCGCGCCGTGGGAGAATTGCATCAAGGAGCCGAGTCGACCAGTTGAGTGAGTCCTTAAGCTTGAGCCCGTCTTGTGAGCCGTCCGTCTCGCACTATCGGCAAACCGCAGCGGCTTCCGTCGCCTCACGCCTTCTCACGAGCCACCACCCGGGAACCACCTGACACATCAAGACCGCACCAGTTGACGCGAGCACTGGACCAGCGCCACCCGGAAGTCCTGCAAGGGTGAGAGACCCGGCGAGCTTGACTATAAGGCCGATGGAAACCATCATCGCTTGGGCCTTGAGACCCGGGCCATCCGTCAGGTAAGTGCCAATGGGTGCATTGAACGCTTGCACGACCACGAGAAGCCCGAAGGCCACGGCGGTGACGAGTGGTATTTCTATGGCGCCTGCCGAGGCAAACTCGGCATAGACCGGCGTCAATGCTATGGCCACCCCTGCGCATGCGGCGGCAACTAATGAGAAGAACGCCGACGCCTTCAACGGCGATTCCCCTCGAAGCGATATCGAGCTTACGCGCCTTCGCGCGAAGACAGGCCAAAGCGCCAACCCCGCAACACTTATCATGGAACCAATAGGGCTGAACAGTTGCGCGGCGAGTGAATAGCCCGCTACGCCGGTCGGTGAGAGGTGGCCGAGTATTACTCTATCCGATTGCATGGCTATGGGGGCTGCGACCACAATTACCGCCATCGGTGCCGCCGTATTCCAGACCTTGACACTGTCCGCGCTCACCGCATTGCTAATATCCCTGACGGTTGCCCCTGATACACGGAGGGCTAACCATAACGATAGACCGCTGGTCAGCGCATACGCCAGGTAGAAAGCAATCGGCAACACAGACGGCGGCCCTCCCGTGGCTGCGATTACCGTGACGCCGAAGAATGCCAAGGGCGGCGTTAGCGCCCCCACGAGCGAGAACATCCAGGTCTTGTGAAAGCCCACCAGGATCCTCTGCCCCATACCAAGGGGAATCGACGCTCCGAATATCGCGAGCGACCAAGCCGCGGCGAGGGCGCCTCCCTCAAAGGTCTTGAATTCGCCCAGCAGGGCGCCCCATGCACCGGATAGGCTAATCAAGCAGACCGCGCAGAGGATGAGCGACATCGACAGCAGGAGGTAGCGGAACACGCGTCTTATGGTGATCAGGAACGCCGTCCTGAGCTCCTCTCGCGCTTCCGCCTCCGCAGCCGCGTTTGCGACCGCTGCTCCAAGACCTAGATCCGAGAACGCGAGGAGCCCCACGAAGGAGGTCAGCAGAGCGAAGAACGCGAAGGCAGTGGCCCCGTAGTGTTCGGCGATTGTCCGGCTCGTAAGGATGGTGAACACTGCGCCTATTGGTAGTGCTCCACCCCTCGCCAGCACCGCCAACAAGACTCCCCTATAAGGAGCGAGAGAACGGTCGGCTCGGTTTCCGGACCATTGCGTCTTCACATGAACGGGATGCGGTAGTCGAGGGAGTAGGACAGATCGGTATTGCGTACCCCAATCATCTTCGCGGGCACCCCACCCACAATCGCGAACTCCGCTACGTCCGCCGTTACGACGGCATGGGCCGCTACCACGGCGCCGCGACCGATCGATACACGCGGAAGAACCGTAGATCTAGCACTCAGCCACGCGTAATCCCCGACGGTCACTTGCCCACCCGTCGTCGCAAAAGAGGTCGATTGGGCATCGTGCTGCAGTGTCCAGATTGCGACCTCGCTACTCAAATTCACCTGCCGACCGATGACCAGTCCGGACCGGCCGTCGAGTCGCGCATGCTCCCCCACGGTTGTCCCGTCGCCGATGGTTATACCTCGGCCGTATCGAATCTTGGCTCCCCGGTATATCGTTACACCACTGCCCAGGCGCATTCCCATCACGTGTCGATACAGGGCCAGCCGCATGATATGCGAAGGAAGAATCGCGATCAGGTCCGCGATCAGGGCTTCGACACCCTGTTTCCAAGCGTACTTACCGACCCTCTTAGAGTTTCCCACCTACGATCCAATCGCCAGCTCGTACACCGCTCTTGTGGCGACCGCGATGCTATGCCAGTCCCGCGCCGCGAGCCTCGGAGCGGTCGCTGGCTTGGGTCGGCCCCTCGCCTCTGCGAGTGCTCCTCGGAGGCGGCCAGATGGATAGCACATCATCCACTCGGAGCCGACTTCGTCCGCCAACGACGGCAGACTGCCCAGAGCCGGAACAATTACGGGTCGGCCGACTTGCAAGGCCATAATTATCGAGCCGCTATTCGTAACATTCCTGAACGGGACCACGATCCAGTCCGACACACCTATAGCTGCAACCATTTCCTTTTCGCTCAGCCATCCCAACCGAACGCGCACTCGATCATCTTTGGCCTGCGCTTCTTCTACCTCAGCCCGGAGCGAAGCGTCACGACATGCCCCCACCAGGAGCAGTCGCAGGCTCCTGTCCTCGCAATCCATAAAGGCCCCGATCAGCTCGGAGACCCCCTTATAGCGCTCCAGAGAACCAACCAGCCCGAATACCGTCACATCGCTTGCCGTGTCTAGTTTCAGCGCTAGGGAATGTTGGAAGTGCTCGTCCGGAGGCGGCACCGTGTAAAGGCCGTGCGGGATTACGGTAGACGGCTTCTTCGCAAGACGCGCGGATTCAGCCGCGAGCGTCAATGAAGTACTGCGGTCTAGATAGATCGTCCGATCGACGACGACGAGCAAGAGCAGTCGCAGAAGAAATATCAGTCCCCGCCTTTGGTGGCCGTGGGGTGCGACGTTGTGCACCGTCCAGACGATTGGCTTCCGCCTTAGGAAGCGGACCCACAATAGAATCAGCGACAGCCCGAACAATCGCAGTCCCGCGAGGCCAGGGCCTACGTTTTTTATCAGTGCTTCCGGCCAATGGATATGGAGGACGTCGAACTTGCCCAGTATTGCCCTCGCCGGCTCGAATTCGTCAACCCGTACGTCAATCGCAGCCAAGGCCTGCGACAAGAGATAGTTGTACGGGTTCTCCGCTCGGTTTCGTCTGGCTGGCCAAGCGAGGACTCTCTTGCGATCCGATGTGTTGACCCTCACGGCTTCCTCCGAACCAGACGCGCCCTTAAGTGACTCCGTAGGATCAGTCGCGCGAATGCCAGGTTTCCCAGGGCGTATCGCCGCCAAAGCCGCCTAGGCTCCTTGAGAAGTCGGTACACCCATTCGAACCCCGAATGATGCAACCACTGGGGCGCCTCACGCACTGATCCCGCATAGAAGTCGAAGGCGGCTCCGACGGCAACAGTGGTGACCCCTAGGTGCTTCGTTATGTAGTCGGCGACAATGTCCTGTTTCGGCGTCCCAAGGCCCACCCAGATTACGTCGCTGTCACCATATTGGCGCACTGTCGTCAATATCGCCTCAAGCCACGCTGGTGTGATGCGTTGATATCCTGGGTCGATGACACGAAGGTTATGCGTCGGCACGTTGCGCTCGCTGAGGGTAGCACGCATCTGGGAGTCGAAGTCAGAGCTACCCCCGAGCAAGATTTGCTTCTTACCATGCGCCGCGCCTTCCTCTAATGCCAGGCGGAATAGCGAAGGCCCCCGGCTGACGGGGACGCCTCTTTTCCCCTCGAGAAGCATGGCTATACGCAAGGAGGTTCCGTCGACCAAGTTGAGCGCTCGCGGCGACCTCAGACTCTCCATCAAGGCGGCGTCACTCTGCGCAAGTACCACGGTCCACGCGTTGCACAGGTGGTAGGCGCGAGCCGACTCGCAATTAAATATGGAGTTTGTTGCGCTTCTTAACGAAAGAGGCTGGAGGCGCAAACCTAGCCAGGAGATGACTCCGGTGTCATGCGAGGTCATGTTGTGCACTTTCTCCGCGGTTCGTCGAACTCGTTGGCACTGCTTGGACTTGAGATTTAGCACCCTCTGCGACCAAAGCCACCAGAAAGATCACGTCCGGAAGATTGCTCAGGATGGGACCGAAAAGCAGGAACCAAATACCCGCGATCGACGCGAAGGAGACCATGGCCCGCCGAGCGGGATCTCCGGGCGCCCTAGTTAGCCGCATCACGAAGAAGGCCGCGAGTGCCAGCGTCCACGCCAAACCCGGAAGGCCGAAGTTCACCCAGAAGTCGGCGATAAGAGAGTGTAACTTGAACGCCCCACCGAACATGTAATCGTTCACATAGTTGCCCCCTATCCCCAAAGTCGTAGAAGATAGTCCTTCTTTCGCCCATGCAAGGTCAATCGACGTAGGAACCGCTCCAGCGCCATATCCGGTCGGATTGTTCATCATCAGAGACAAGGTAGCCGCCCATTCCGGCCGCCCCCCCAGGATTAGGGCTATCGAGTCGCCCCCTGCCTGGCTCTTCGACACCGCCTGGATATCGGACCCAAGGAGACCACCCACCGCGGCCGCACTGAAGAGATAGTAAACGGAGGCCGCTAGCGCGGTAATGAGGGCCGCTGTTCTCAGCGGTTTATGCAGTGCCCTTGAATGAAGCGGCTGTCGACGATGAACAACCAGCAGGAGTGCTGTAAGCAAGCATATCCCTGTATAGCTCCTGTAATCATTCAGAACTCCGACCAAAGCGAGCATGCAGAAGGTCGTCATGCAGGTTCGCATGCGGGCTCTGGTCGCGACTAGCACGGCCAGAAGAAGGTACGCAACGGGAAGAGCGAGGCCATATTTCCAGAGAAGCCCGATGTCCACTGCCGAGCTGAGAAGCCCCCGGAGCATCGCTCCTGCAGAGTAAGCCAGCGCTATGCCGACTACGCCAATGCGGGTCCTAGCCCAGCACAGAGGCCCCAAAGACATGATGGTGAAAACCGCGAATCTGACAACGCCAGATGCGGTCTCCCACGATACCGGTTGCGAGGCGGCAGTGTCCCACGAGAGAAGCAACGACGCGAGCACCATAATGACGCCGGTCGCGATGAGCGGTCGTATGTGCTTATATGCCGCGACGACGGAGATCCAGAGCGGAAGTGTTAAGACGGTGGCGACGATATCGGTCGTTAGCCCAGGTTGCAGCTGATACCGAAACCCTATGAGGGTCGTCGCGGCGAACGCGAGGTAGTCGTCTGACCGAAACGCTGAAGCTTTATCTTGCTTCATGGCGTGATCTGCAAACGTCGAGGATACCTCTCATAAGTCCTCCAAACGACGCAAAAAACTTGACGACGCGCTCCTCGGGCTCGTGCCGGATCGGACGCCAGAGATACCTTACCGTCTCTTGAAGTCCAGGACCGCACAAGAGGCCTATCAGGTCCCTCGGCCTGCTGGAACAGACACGCAGCCTGTTGCGCTGCATGTAATGATAGTAGAGGGGCGACCTTCCTCTTCCAGCGTGACTTCCCCCCACGCGGTGCCACACCGTTGACCCATTGACGGTCGTTATTCCCATTCCAATCGCATGGGCGCGCATCGACAGTTCGGCGTCCTCCCAGTACAGGAATAGGTCTTCGCGAAATCCCCCGAGCTCACGCCAGGCGGAGGATCGAACGAGAGGAGCGGCACCTGTAATGAACGGCGTGCGTGAGTTAGGCGGCCGCCCGGATGTGCCGCCCGCTTCGATTGCAGTCAGGTGAACCGTGGCTCCGCGTCGCACGTCGACAAATCCCCCTGCGAACCAAGGGCGTCGAGAAGACCCCATTCCGTGTTCGATCATAGGGGACGCCAGACTTGCACCTTTGTCGAGCGTAGCGGTGACCAGTCGCTGTAGCGAGTCTGGAGCGACAACGACGTCTGGATTCAGGAGCCACACGAAGTCTCTGTCCGGCGGATCGGCCAGCGCAAAGGCGCGGTTCGCAGCTGCACCGAATCCGAGGTTCTTTCCGGCCCGATAGAGGCGCGTCGGTATTTTGAGCGAGGCCAAGTGTTTGGTGAGGGCTGCATGTCCTTTCTCGGAATCGCCATTACTGACGATCGTGACGCTTGCTACTCCTGCCTGAACGGCAGAGTCAATGCAGATGCCGAGATCAGCGGCGCTGAAGAAGTTGACGGCCAACATGTGCACTGGCGGCGCGGCGCGCGACATGTTTACATTCCCACAGTTCGCCTCAGAGGACAGGGCAGTTGCATGTTAGCACGGCGCCCCTGTCCGAACTGCTCGACGGCTGAGCGTCCATATCCTGCATCAGAACGACTCGATGTGACTAAACGAGCCTCTTGGACCAAAGGGAGCGCAGAAGCGCCAGAATTCGAGGAGGCTTCATAGACAAGAACTGTCGCAGGGGATCTGCGCTTTCATTACCACGCACCATCGGGTAACTGCCCCGGTCGTCGTTCCCACGTCGCTCTGCCTGAGCTTCCTCCCGGCTGCGAGTCATTGTTTCGCCTGGCCAACTGGCTCGGGGTAAGGGGCCATCTTGCGGTACGTAGCGCACCAGTATCGGTCGCCACCCTTGCCACCCTTCTCTCGCGCCGGGGTATGACGACGTACTTCGGGCGCTTGGTGCTGGCAATCCCTGCCTTGAATACGCCGAAGCACGTCAGCAAAGAGCCGGCCGCCAACAGCCTTCCTGACGCAACGGCACGCTACCGCTTCCGCCGGGCCCGCACCGTCAGGCGGCACCCGCAGATGTGCATGCTTTCGCTGCACGCATTAACGTGCCGAGCCGGCCCTCGTGGAGCGGCTCGCTAAGAGCTCCCGCCAGTAGGTGCAGTTGTTGCGTTCGGCGTGGCTGATCGTCGAGGGCAGGCACGAGGGCCACGCTCGCGAAGGTGCTAACGCTCCG
>NZ_FZNO01000051.1 GCF_900188025.1 Blastococcus mobilis | reverse complement strand
CCGCCCCGACCCTCCCGGCGCTCAGCGCCTGACCCAACCAGCACAGATCACGCGGTGTGACCGAGCTCGATACACCACGTCAGCGGACTTGACCGCGTCGTACATCCGCCGAGCCGGTCCGCCGTCCACGACCGAGAGATCCAACGTCGGTAGGCCCGCCTGCAAGGTGCCGTGTAAGGCCCGGTCGAGAAGAGCCCGTCCGAGACCCCGGCCCTGGCTCCACGGCGCGACTGCCAGGTTGAGCACCCAGCCGCACTCGTCCTCAGTCCAGGGAACCGGTCCGGCGGTGAGCACGTGACCGGCGCTGCGACCGTCCGGGCCGACGACACGAGCCGAGGCCGGCACGAGCGCTGGAACGGGACGACCCTGCTCGACCATCTCGCGAACGGCCTCGGTATCCGCTGGCGTCCAGCGGCCGTCTGGGTGACCCGGGGCGTACGCCGCCTCCAGCGCCCGCGCGAGGTCCTCATCCCAACCCGCGTGCAACCACGACCACCCGGCGGGCAACGCGGCCGGCTCGGGTAGCCCCACGAGGTCGTGTCGCAGTGTCGTAGACGCGCGCTCCAGCACGAGCCCGTCGGCGAGCAGGACCGCTACCAAGTCGTCATCGGGTGTGTCCAGGCGTAGACCAGCCAGGTCAAGGCGCGCCTGCGCGACCACAGGGACTAGGGACCGCCCGACCGGCGTAACCCCGGCGGCCACCTGCTCGCCGTCGTCGTCGCGCAACCTCAGGCGCGCGAGCACCTCGCCGTCGGGTGCGCACAACAGCGACATTCCGTCATGATCAGGATCAGCGCGTAGCGGCACGCTTCGACCCTATGGCAGTTGGTTGGCCGAGACGCGTTCCGCTTGAGGATCGGTGAGGGGCGAGGCAGCGGCAAGTGGACTCAGGCGTAACCAGCGCAATACCCACGCCGCAGTACTCCGACACCGCTGGCGTATTCAATGTCGACAGGCGACGAGAATTCTGCGGCGCGTTCGCATCGCCGGTCGAATCAAGGGGTCGGTGTCCTGGGTCCGTCTCGATGAGGACGCGGACCCGGTGTGGAGGTCGATGACGATTAATCCGTGCGCCTCGCACGATGACTCGTCTAGATGCTCGGTGGAAGACTAAGGCCTTCTAGGGGCACAGCAAGGGTGTCGGGCTTGTCACCCGAGCGTCGCCCCAGCCTGCGGATCCCTGCGGACCACCGCCATTGCCGACCGGAATTGAACGAAAGCCGAGTCTGATCACTCCGTCCAGTGACGTGTTCACCTCGGCGGTAGCGCCGCGATAGATCACTTCAGATATGAAGAGCTGCCTCTCTCCTCCGCCGGACATCACTCCTACCAACTCGAACTGGACTTGTTGATCCGGGACCGCGCTACCGGTGACGAGGCCAACGACGGCCTCGAAACGGGTTACCGGCGCAGTAAAATCAAAATATGTTGTGAAACCATTCGCGGTCTGGCTTAGTGTATGACCATATGACTGTCCAGCAATGGTTGCGGGGCCGGTGCGCTGGATAGAGCTGCCAAAGCGACTACCGTGGCCGTCAGCATGTGCTGACGGAGCATGGGAAGCCTGTCGTGGAGGTGACCGAGTTGACCGTACTGGCCCGGGCGGCGGGTGACGACGACCCCCGGAGTGCGCTGCGGGCGGTGGCAAAGCTGCGCCGGGCGACCGAGCGCACGGAGGCTCAGCTGGTGCGGCGCGCCCGCAACCTGGGCATGTCCTGGGCGGAGGTCGCAGGTCAGCTCGGGGTGTCCGAGCAGACCGTGCACCGCAAGTACGGCGGCCGCGGCCTACTCGGGCTGCGGGCTGGGGACTGACCGGGCAGGCGGTGACCGGCATGGAGGAGGAACTCGACCGGCGGGTCGCGGCGCTCGGCAGGAAGGGACACCGCGCGGTCGCCGTGGGGATCGTCCGTGGCGGGAAGCGCGCCTTTGCCGGCTGGTCGGCAGACGGCGCGGCGCCCGACGGGTCGACGTTGTTCGAGATCGGGTCGATCACCAAGGTCTTCACCGGCGTGCTGTTGGCTGACATGGTCCTGCGCAGCGAGGTCGCCCTCGACGACCCGCTGTCGGTCCATCTGCCCGGCCCTCGGCCGGCCTGGCGCCATCGGGAGCCGACGCTGCTGGAGTTGGCCACCCACCGCAGCGGACTGCCCAACACCCCGGGGGCGATGCGCCGGGACGAACTGCGCTATGCCCTGGGCCTCAGCCGCCGGGACCCCTGGGCGTCGGTGACCGAGCCTGACTACCACCGCCTGGTGGCCGCCGAGAGTCCACGGCGACCTCCCGGTACACGAGGCCGCTACTCCAGCCTCGCGGTCGGGCTGCTCGGCGACGCCCTTGCTGCCCGCGCCGGGACGTCCTACGAGCGGCTGCTGACCGAGCGGGTGCTGGAGCCGCTGGGAATGACCGACACGGCCGTGACCGTTCCCGCGTCCCACGCCGGCCGGCTACTCGCGGGTCACTCGCGGCGAGGGCGGCCGCGTCCGCCGCTGCAGGACCTCATGCCCGCGGCGGGCAGCCTGCGCTCCAGCACCGAGGACATGCTGCGCTTCCTGGCAGCCTGCCTCCAGCCGCCGCCGGGCGGGATCGGGGAGGCCCTCACCCTGGCCCAGCAGCCCAGGGCGGAGGTGGCCAAGCGAGTTCAGATCGGGCTCTGCTGGCTCATCGTCAGCACGCCAGCCCACGGCCGGGTGGTCTGGCACAACGGCGGCACCTGGGGCTTCCGGTCCTTCGCCGGCTTCGCCCCCGACCACGGCAGCGCCGCGGTCGTGCTGTCCAACACAGCCCGCAGCGTCGATCGCCTCGGCTTCGACCTCGCGCAGGGCCGACCCCAGGAAAGCGCGCCGAGGTCCGTAGCCAAGGACGATCGGTAACAACTAAGTGAGCTGCGCTCGGCAGCTCACCGGTCTTGTTGCGACGTGCCGAGCTTCCGAAGGCCCGGGACAGGCTGTCACGAGCCGCACGGCGACCCCCTGCAGCCACCTCCGCATGCTCCGGCGGGCCGCTGTCGCTGCACGCCGGTTCAGCGACCGCACAAGGGGCTGTCTTGCTCGACTATCGCGTCGTGTGACCAAACGCCAGGCCTGGGGGTCGATAAGCGTCCGCTCGTGCCGCGCGCCGGGCTCCGCCCGACCATGCCGCGCACTGCGCGGTGCCGCGCCGAAGGGGATCCCCTTGCGGTGATCATCGGCTCGCCGATCGAGGATGCCCACAGCGTCTTGTGCGAGTTCCCATGTGGCGGCCGAATGTCGTACCCGATGGCTACTGTCCGCGCCGCAGCACTTGCGTGCTGTGATCGCGCCTTTCATGCGCGGTCAACCGTCACCTCGGAGGACCGATGACAGAGAGCCCGACCGTTCAGCGCCCGCTCGATCACCACGGCGGGCCTCGTCTCCGTGGCCTCGGAGCACCTCCGGAGCCGCGGGCGGACAAGGGTCGCTTCCGCTGGCTGATCGACGGACTGAAGCCGCTGGAGCTTCCCGACGCCACCCTGACCGCTCTCGCCGCCAGCATGGTGGACGACAGCGGAGGGGGAGGATGGTCGGGCCAGCCGACCGCGGCCGACAACCCCGCCCTGCCGGCCGGCTACACGTATCTCGCCCAATTCGTCGACCATGACATCACCTTCGACCCCACCAGCCGGCTGGACCGGGTGGATGACGCTGAGGCCGTCCGCAACTTCCGCACCCCTCGGTTCGACCTGGACAGCATCTACGGCGGTGGGCCGAAGGCGAGCCCGTACCTCTACAACAGGAACGACGAGGCGCTGCTGCTAGTCGACGGCGCGCCGGCCGGTCCGCGCCTGTCCGGGTTGGACCTGCCTCGCAACAGTCAGGAACGGGCGCTCATCGGGGATCCGCGCAACGACGTCCACGTCATCATCAGCCAGCTGCATCTGGCCTTCGTGGCCTTCCACAACGCCGTGGTCAGTCATGTCCGGAGCAACCCGGCGCTCCGCTGGGGGGACGAGTCGGAGTTCCAGACCGCCTGTCGGCTGGTCCGCTGGCACTACCAGTGGATCGTCCTGCACGACCTGCTTCCCAGGATCGTCGGGCCGGAGACCGTCGAGGCGGTCCTTACACGAACCGGCAAGCGTTACAAGGCCGGGCTCAAGCTGTACAACCTGCGCTTCAAGGACCCCTACATCCCGATCGAGTTCTCGGCTGCCGCCTACCGCTTCGGGCACTCCCTGGTGCGGGACTCCTACGTCCTCAACAGCAGCAATCCCAGCCCGTTGCCCCTGTTCTCCGCCGACGCAGGCGGTGCCGACCTGAGGGGCTTCCGTCGACTGCCGGAACCACTGCGCGTCGAGTGGGAGCGCTTCTTCCCCGGCCTGGACGGGGCACCTGTCCCGCCCGGGACGCCGGCCTCGGGCACGCTTCAGCCGTCGATGCGACTCGACGGCCGGCTGGCTCCGTCGCTGACCCATCCGCCCGTGGACGTCGACGAGCAGCGGCGATCGATCGCCCTGCTCAATCTGTTCCGCGGCCAGGCGCTCGGACTGCCCTGCGGTCAAGACTTCGCCGACGCCGTCGGTCGCAGAATCGGCGAGTCGGTGCACGTGCTTACATCGGACGAGCTCGGACAGCCTGGTCCGGTGCCGCTGTGGTTCTACCTCCTGCGCGAAGCCGAGGTCCTGGGCGGAGGAGCGCGGCTGGGACCAGTGGGCGCACGCGTCGTCGCCGAGGTGCTCATCGGGCTGGCGATGGACGATTCGTCGAGCCTGCTGCAGGACGACACCGGGTGGACGCCGGTCCTGCCGTCTGCCACAGCAGGTCAGTTCACCATCGCCGACCTCTTGCGCTTCGCCGGAGCCGGCCCCGTGTGACCGGTGCTCGGCCAGGCGGCCGTCTGGCCGAGCACCCCGGACAAACTCAGGAGGGCGTCCCGGCGAGGGATGCGCTTGCGGCGCATGGTCACGCATGGGCGACCATGCGCCGCAAGGCTTGGCTTCAGACCTGTGGGCCGGTCGCGACGTCGGCCAGTCGGGGTAGGACGTCCTCGCGCCAGCCGGGGCCCATGCGCTCGAGCGCGTCCCGCTCTCGCTTGTCCTGAAGAGCGAAGCCGGTGTGCTCGAGGAGCAGCCGGGTGCCTGTCCCTTCGGGGACGAGTCGCCAGGCGAGGGTCCACGTGGTGTTGAAGGTGTACACCAGGCGCTCCTGCTCGATGACCTCGAGCACCTCGCAGGGCACCTGGCCCCAGCCGGGCATGTCCAGGTGGAACCGGTGCCCGACGTGCGCAGCGATGTCGCCGGGCGCCCACCAGCGTGCCAGCAGCTGCGGCTCGGTGAGCGTCTGCCACACCCGGGCGGGGGTGGCGTCGACGAACTGGTCGACCTCGATGGCGCCCGAGCGGGCGGCTGCGTTGGTCTCGGTCACGTGTTCTCCTCAGCGATGTCAGCAAACGAGCGCAGGCGCGCCCGCCAGAAGTGCTCGAAGGGATGCAGCCAGTCCTCGACTTCCGCGAGCGGCTCCGCAGTCAGGTGGTAGCGCCGCTGGCGGCCCACCTGCTCGTCGCGGACCAGGGCCGCTCGCCGCAGAATCTGCAGGTGTTCAGCAACCGCGGGACGGCTCAGGTCGAACTGCTCGGCCAGGTCTCCGGCGATCCGCGGACCCTCGGCGAGGATCTGCAGAAGTCGCCGCCGTACCGGGTGGGCCAGTGCGAGGAAGACCGCATCATCGGGCACGAAGAGATGATGCGTCGGACATCTCCGACATGTCAACTATCTCCGACACATTGGCGGCGTATTCATGGCCGCCTGGTGTCAGATGCACCGCGCTGCGCGGATCGCAGAGGGATCGATGAGAGGGACGAGGCAGAGGACCGGACCAGCGCTGGTCGGTGGCGGTGTGATCGTGGTCGAGCGGGGGTGGCTGGCCTCGCGGCTCTAACCGTGGTGCGGTTGTGGTCGCGGCTGGCGCGGTCGGTTGCCGCGGTGATCGACTGACCAAGTGCATCACGTCGTCACGGGCGCTCTCGTAGAGGCGGGCCGGGTCCTCCTGGGGCATCGCGCTGCCAGCCGTCGGTGGTATCCGGACGTCTGGGATCTCCCTGGCGGCCACGTCGATGATGGCGAAAGTGAGCTCGACGCTCTCCGCAGGGAGCTGCACGAGGAACTCGGCGTCGAGGTCACGGCCGTGGAAGCCGATCCGGTCGCGCGAATCACCGATCCCGTCGCCGATCTACAACTCGGCTTGTGGCTTGTCCGCGCCTGGGCCGGGGTGCCAGTCAATCGCTGCCTTGAAGAACACGACGAGGTCCGCTGGATTAGTCCGGCGGAGCTCCCTGGCCTGCGGCTGGCCCACCCCGGTTACGCGGATCTGCTTGGAAGGCTACTGACGGAGAATGCACGTTGAGACATCGCGCGCACTGTGCCCGGTGAGCGATCCTTCTCGTCCCGATGAGGATCCGCCTGCGGGACAACACCGTGGGTCAGCTCTCTACCGGGTACAGGTCAGGTCGACGCAGTCGGACTCAGCGGCTGCGGGCCAGCTCGTAGTCGGTTCGCTGACTTCGGTAGGCCAGCAGTGCTGCAGCAGCAACTTGGGCGGTGGCTTCGTCGAGGGTGGGGTCGAGGCCGGCGAACTGTTGTCGCCAGGTGTGGCCGTGGCGAAGGGCGACGACGAGTACGTCATCGTGGCGTTCAGCCACGGTCATCTTCGGGGTTCCAGAGCTCGTGAGGATGAGCACCGGAGTCACCGGGAGCGGCACGCCGCGGCTGGCCAGCAGGCGTTCGATCTGGCGAGCGCCGTCGCGGGCCTGGGCGAGCTTGCCGGGCAGGTCCGGCACTTCGTGCAGGCGTCGGCGGCGACCGAAGGTGGCCTTGACCTCCACGGCGAAGCAGCCAGTCCGGGCCAGCACGACGTGGTCGATATCGCGGTGAGCAAAGGAGACGCCGCTGACCACGGAAGACACCCCGGGCGCTTTGTGCAGCTCGATGCCGACCTCGTCTTCCAGCGCGCGGCCGAGCCGGGGAAGCAGGCTGCCGTCGGCGATGGCCAGCAACACCAGCAGCAGCACGGTGACCGCCCCGAGGTAGGCGCCCACGACCAGGCCGACCAGGAAGGGCCAATGGCGTACCAGCGTCGCGACCAGCACCCCGGACACGGCGAAGGCGCCCAGTGCACAGGCCAGCGCACGCCAGCGGGTCCGCAGCAGCTGCCGCCGACGGGCTCGCAGGTCGCGGTCCAGGCAGAGGCCCGCCGTCGGCGTCGGGTCTCCTGCCACCGGCTCAGCGGTCGGTGGCGGTGATTCCGGATGCGCCTCACACCCTTCTATCGGCCGGCTGGCCAGCCAACCTGAGGTCCTCGCTGCCCCATCTCTGTGCGGTGACGGCGGACCTAGGCCTCGGGCCTGTCCCTGAGGGCGGCTTAAGAGATCGTTTCAGAACGACGGCAGATGGCGGTAGCAGATCAGCGCGCATGCCAGCTGAAGTAGGCCGAGGTGGATGTCGGCTCGCCGTTCGTAGCGGGTGCGGAGCCGCTTGAAGGAGTGCAGCCAGGCGAAGCCGCGCTCGACCACCCAGCGGTGGCGGCCCAGTCCCGAGCCGTGGGCGACGCCGCGGCGAGCGATCCGCGGAGTGATGCCGCGCGTGCGCAGCTGACGGCGGTAGATGTCGTGGTCGTAGCCCCGGTCGGCGAACAGCTCCCGTGGCCGGCGGCGGGGCCGCCCGCGTCGTCCGCGGATCGGCGGGATGGCATCGACCAGCGGAATCAGCTGAGTGACGTCGTTGCGGTTGCCGCCGGTGAGGCTGACGGCCAGCGGGATGCCGCCGGCGTCGCAGATCAGGTGGTGCTTGGAGCCCGGACGCCCGCGATCGACCGGCGAGGGCCCGACTTGGGCCCCCCTTTGAGGGCGCGCACGTGCGAGCCGTCGACCGCGCAGCGGTCCAGGTCCAGGTCGCCGTGGGCGCGCAGCTGGTCCAGCAGCAGTTCATGCAGGGCCGGCCAGACGCCGGCCTCGGTCCAGTCGCGCAGCCGCCGCCAGCAGGTCACGCCAGAGCAGCCGACCAGGGGCGTGGGCAGCTGGTTCCAGTTGATCCCGGTCTTGAGCACGAACACGATCCCGGCCAGCGCGGCGCGGTCCTCGACCGGCCGGCGGCCCGGATAGCGGTAGCGACGTGGCTTGGGCGGTGGAAGCAGCGGAGCGATCCGCTCCCACAGCCCGTCAGGAACGAGCTCCTCGATCACCCACATCAGGCTGCTCAGGACCCGCGCGAGCCCCCGGCTGCCACGCCGGAGTCATTCAGAAACGATCTCTAAGGGACACCCGCGGCCGTAGAAGGAAGGCCGTCGGCGCCTCCGCTGGGCAGCCTCCATCGCCGAAGAGCCACGCATCGCGGGTTCTCCACGGTGACTTGTTGGTCGTTTATCAGTCGCGGGGCGCCACGCGCCTCTGCATGCCGACCGGTCGGGCGTCGGGCTCGGCGCTCCATCAGACAGCGGCGGTGCCGATGAGCCCCTTGCGGGTGACGAGGGCGGCGAGCTGCTCCTCCGAAAGCCCCTCGGTGCCCTCCGGGCGGCGCGGCACAACCATGTATCGCGACTCGGCGCTGGCGTCCCAGACCGAGATCCGCGTCCGCTCGGGCAGCTCGAGCCCAAACTCGCGCAGCACGCCACGCGGATCGCGCACCACCCGCGAGCGGTAGGCCTCGCTCTTGTACCAGCTGGGCGAGGGACCCAGCAGTGCGAGCGGGTAGCAGGAGCACAGCGTGCAGACGACAACGTTGTGCTCCTCGACGGTGTTGACGACCACCTTCAGCCGCTGTTCCTGCAGCCCGCCGGCCATCGACAGCCCGACCTCGCGGATCGCGCTGTTCGCGTCGGCGAGAAGCCGCTCGGAGAAGCCCGCGTCGACCCAGGCGCGGGCGGTGATCCGGGCACCGTTGGCCGGTGATCCACGGGTGAGGAACTTGTCGATCCGTCCGTCGATCTCGCCGTTGTCGAGCAGACCCCGGCTCTCCAGCAGCGCCTCGACGTGGCGCACCTGGGCCGAGATGACCGAGCTGGTGTGGTCGCCGCTCATGCGTGCTCCTCGATCGGGGTCAGGTACTCGCCCCACAGCTCCACGGTTACCGTGTGGTCACCGGAGCCGAACAAGTCGGCGGCCGCGAACCGCACGTGCCAGACCGGCTGAGGCGTGCCGGCGCGGCCTCGGGCCCGGTCGTCGGCCAGCGGGTGTACGCCGGCCTCCTCGACCAGGACACCCACGGCGCCGCGAGCGTAGCGGGGCAGCCGGGTGTGGCCGTCGGGGTCGGCAGTGCGCGTGCGGACGCGCATGCCGGGGGCGAGATCAGCCATGCGGCAGGTCCAGCTCCTCTGGCGAAGCTACGCCCTTCTCAATCAGCAGCATGGTGATTGCGGTGAACCAGCGCTCGTAGTAGGAGGCGGCGAGGTACTCCTCCGGCGACATCCGCTCGATCGCGTCACGGAACTCATCGAGGTTGTAGACGCCCCGCTTGATCAGCGCGCCGTTGAGGGCGAAGACGTGAGCCTCCCAGTCGGCGTGGAATGGCGGCTCGTCGGACTCCTCGGTGATCGCTGGGAACCCGGCCATCCCACCGACATCATTGATGCGGCTCACCGCTCCTTCCTACCCTGCCAGGGCCGTCGCACGAAAGAGGAGTCGCTGACCAGGCACCACTAACTGGCTCCGCCGGCAAGTTCCCCTTTCGGGACTGGTCGACGTGCGTCGCCAGGACACCGAGGCCTCCGCGCCGGAGGACCTGCCGCTGGAGCTGACCTTCCACGCGCCTCGCCTTCACAAGGCGCGCAGCCGGCCGACTGCAGGTCGGGATTATGGGACCAGGCCCATGGGTCCCTGGTGTCCCACGGTGGGCCGCTTAGAGATCGTTTCAAGATGACTCGGCGCGCCTCCTTCGGCCGCCGGACGGGCCTGTCGAGGCTGTAGTGGGTGATCGAGGAGCTCGTGCCGGACGGGCTGTGGGAGCGGGTCGCTCCGCTGTTGCCGCCGCCGAAGCCGCGCCGTCATCGCTATCCGGGGCGCCGGCCGATCGATGACCGGGCCGCGCTGGCCGGGATCGTGTTCGTGCTCAAGACCGGCATCACCTGGAACCAGCTCCCCACATCTCTGGTGGGCTGCTCCGGGGTGACCTGCTGGCGGCGGCTGCGGGACTGAACCACGGCCGGCGTCTGGCCGGCCCTGCACAAGCAGCTGCTGGACCAGCTGCGCGCGCTCGGCGAGCTGGACCTGGACCGGTGCGCGGTCGACGGCTCGCACATCCGCGCGCTCAAAGGGGGGCCGATGTCGGCCCGTCCCCGGTCGACCGCGGTCGCCCCGGCTCCAAGCATCACCTCATCGTCGACGCCGGCGGCATCCCGCTCGCGGTCACCCTGACTGGCGGCAACCGCAACGACATCACTCAGCTCATTCCGCTGCTCGACGCCGTGCCACCGATCCGCGGCGACGTGGCCGGCCGCGCCGCCGCCCGCGCGAGCTGTTCGCCGACCGCGGCTACGACCATGACATCTACCGCCGTCAGCTCCGCCAACGCGGGATCACCCCGCGGATCGCCCGCCGCGGCGTCGCGCACGGCTCCGGCCTGGGCAGGCAGCGCTGGGTGGTCGAGCGCGGCTTCGCGTGGCTGCACGCCTTCAAGCGGCTCCGCACCCGCTACGAACGCCGCGCCGACATCCACCTCGGCCTACTCCAGCTGGCCTGCGCCCTCATCTGCTACCGACAGCTACCCGTCGTTCTGAAATGAGTTCTTAGGGGCATAGAACCTCATGCAGAGGCGGTAGAGCGCGGACGGTGTCGCACCACTTGGGTGGGCACCCCCGAGGGAAAGTAGTCAGCGCGGCGTCGGTCGAGCCGGTCGAGCTCCCAGCCCCAGGGCACGCGTGCGGCCTTCGCCTTGTTGTGTCGCCGACATAGCGCCTGACCATTGGCGAGGGCGGTCCAACCGCCGCGGCTGTGAGGATGGATGTGGTCCGCCTCCAGCCCGACGGTCTCGTCGCAGCGCCCAGCTAGCCAGCTGTGATGCTCGCAGCGTCCGCCGGCGCGGGATAGGATGGCGATCTTGTCGGCCCGGGGGAATGTGCGTACCGCATCACGCGTGTGCACGGAATGAATGAAGTCGCGGGCCGCCCGAACGCACGTCTGGACCACCAAGACGGCCACAAGCGCGCCAAGCCAGGGGTGTTCCTGCAGTTGCACCCAGATGTCGCCTATAACGTCGTCGGCGAAGGTATTGGATGCGCCCACTGACTGCGTCAGCGATCGGATTTCCTCGCTCATCTGTCCGGCCGCCAGCGCATATCCGTGAGGTTAGGAATCGCCGACGCTTTCCACAGTCGCCCAGCAGGGCGATACGGAACCACTGAGACCGTCACGCTGGGTGACCTTCACGACCCGGACCCCGTCAAGGCGAGGGACAGAAAGCAGGAACGGCGCTTCCGCATGGTGTGACCTATACGGAGCGTCCGACTCGAGATTCGACACCTTAGACTTAGCCCGGATACACCGCCTGACGTGGTGAGCAGCGGCGTGCCCTAAAGATCAAATGCCCTCCGACCAGGGACGATGCGATTGCTGAGGTCGCACGTTCCACGAGTCGAGAGGGCATCTGACGGATGCGAGCATCGCACGATCTGTCCCGGGTGCGGGTGAGGTTC
>NZ_FZNO01000053.1 GCF_900188025.1 Blastococcus mobilis | reverse complement strand
CCAGCCGGGCCCACTCCACATCAGTCAGATCGTGACGATCGCGCACACACCAGGCCTACCGAACCCGCCGGTCAAGATCGGTGAGACACGCCCTAGGCAGTGCCGGCCACGGGCGAGGGCGTCGACGACGTCATCGGTGATCTGTCCGGTGCGGTCGTCGTCGGCGATCAGGTCGCGGTAGATGGCGGAGATGCCGCCGGGCGCGGAGGGATCGGCGTCGCCGGTGTAGCGGTAGTCGGTGGGGTGGACGTGCAGGATTGGTTCTGGCGCCTGAGCGTCGGAGGACCGGCTGCCCAGAGTGCCGGCAGGCGGTTGGACCACGGTGTGGCGGATCGGACCCAGCTGCAGAGCGATGAGGTCGTCGAGCTGGTCGCGCCGGTACGGCGTGGCGGTCAGTCCGAGCCAGCGGCGAGCCGGGATCTGGCGGACGGCGTGCTCGAAGGCGGCGGCGGGCACGTGGTGGCATTCGTCGACCACCACCAGCCCGTAGTCGCTGGTCCAGCCGGCGACATCGTCGTCCCGAGCGAGCGTCTGGAGGGTGGCGATGTCGATGACGCCGGTGGTCTTGCCGCGTCCGCCGCCGCGCTGCCCGGCCTTCACGCCCAGCAGTTCGCTGATGCGGGCCCTCCACTGGTCGGCGAGGGTCTTTCGGTCGACCAGCACGAGCGTGGGAACCCCGTGGTGAGCGATCAGCGCGCAGGCCATGACCGTCTTGCCGGCTCCGGGCGGGGCGACCAGCACGCCGGCTTCTTGGTCGGCGAGGGCCTTGAAGGCTTGCTGTTGCTCGGGATCGAGTTCTGCGGCGAACTCGAAGGTCTGCGTTTCGCCGGCGGTCCGTTCGTCCGTGCACTCCAGGCGGCTGCCGGCCTGTTCCACGAGGGCGGTGAGCCGGTCCTGCAACCCGCGCGGCAGGAGCAGGTCGCCGGTGAGCGTCTCGTCGTAGCTGCGCAGGTAGCGCGGAGTGTCCCAGGTGGAGGCCCGGCGTCGCTGGCGCTCGTAGAAGACCGGGTTGGGCATCGATGCGGCGTGCTTAAGTGTCGCCAGCAGCGCCGGCGGTAGCTCCGCCGCTTCGACCGTGATCGTGGCGCCGAGCCGGGCGTGCACCACGGTGGGTGGCTGGACCGCGATTTTCGTGGAGGTGGGGGAGCGGAGACGGTCCACCTCGGCGCCGACCGCTACCTGGCCGAGCCGTTGCGCGAGCCGGTTGACCTCCTTGGGCGTGAGTCGGCCGAGGCTGGACAGGAAGGCCCACTGATCCTCGTGCGGCTCCATGGTGGCCAGGTCGAGGAACACCGTGGCGCCGCGGCGGCGGGCACGGCCCTGCAAGGGCGCGGCGATGAGATTGCCAAGGCCGCCGACCTGGGCAACGTCCTGGGAAGGGAAGAGCCGGTCGTAGCTCACCAGATCCATCCGTCCGCGCACGGCGATCGCCTCGCGCAGCAGACCGGTGCCGACCTGGCGCGCGGTGGCCGCGGGGACGGGTGCTGTGAAGATCAGCCAGACATGTGCGCCGAGGCCGGAGCGCGACACCTCGAATGCCGCGGATGCGCCGACCGTCCGGGCGGCCTTGAGGTAGGCGAGCGCATCCAGAACTGCGGTTGGGCCGTCGAAGTCGGCGGCCAGCCAGTGGCAGCGGTCACCGTCCAGCAGCGGATACAGGCCCAGCTCCAGTTCGCCGGACAAATGCGCGGTGATGACCTCTTCGGTCAGCGGCAGGTATTCGCGCTCCGCAGCGGGCACGCCCTTGCGCCATCCGCCGCGCACCGCCGGCACCCAGCCCGCGCGCCCGGTGCGCGCGGTCTCCCAGCGCAGCGCGTACACGTCTGGTCGGGCGGCGAAAAGGCTGGCGAAGAAGGCCACCTTGGCCGCGGCCGGTGAACCGGCGTGCACCGGCCCAGGCTCGCCGTCGAAGACGCCGGTCTGCACTGGGCCGGGCTGACTCGCCTGCTGCGGCGTCAACTCCAGCAGGCGCAGCAGTCGGACGTTCTCCGCACGCAGACGGGCAACCTCGTCGCGTAGCGCCGACAGCTCGTCGTCCAGATCGACGAACGGCAGAGTGCCCTGATCCGCGGACCCGGACGGAATCGGCACGGTCCCATACTGTCGCGAGAACCTCGTTGGGCGGCAGGTGGCGCGACGGCTGCATCCGCGGAGGGGTCAGCGACCGATGGTGGCCGGCTTCTCCTTGCCGATCATTGCGCGGTACTTCTGCCGCGCGGCTTCGCCGCTGGTCCCGACCGCCACGCCGATGCGATCCCACGGGACGCCGGCCTTCCGGGCAGCGGCAACGGCCTCACCGAGGTCACTCTCAGCGAGGGCACGGCGCAGGGCAGCGGCTCGGACCGCTGCCTCCTCCTTGGTGACGGCCGGTTCGAAGTCCTCGTCGAACACGCGGGACAGTTCCTCGGCCTGGTTGACGATCTCGTCGTAACTGCGCGGCATCGTGATCACCCTCCCTTGAGATACTTTCGCCGAGCCCTCATCGCATGAATGACGACCAGGACGCCGTCCTCACTCATGAGGTAGCCGACTTCCAGCATGGTCACGCCGTTGCGAGCTGGGCCGATGGCCATGGCGAGCTCGTGGTCGCCCTGGTCCGGATAGTCGGAGACGACGTTGCGGAGCGCATGCTCGATGTCCTCGTCCGCTACGTGGTGCCTGCGTGCAGTAGCGAGGATCTCGATCCGCACTGCACCAAGGTAACTTGTCGCCTCTGGACCGTCAAGTTAGTTTGGCGCACGTAGGAGTGGAGGCGCCGTAGGGAGTCGCACGCCGGACGGCGCTGCGGATGAGCGGTCGGCGTGGAGCCAGCGCAGTCATGCCGGTGTGCGTCAGCGAGTGTCCGAGGGGCGACACGCTACATACGCACACGGCTGGACCCCGCGTGATCGGGCCGGTCAGCCGTAGGCGTCGACGCGGTCCGAGAGGCGCGTGACCCGGACGAGCACCTGGTCGCGTGGTTGGAGCGAATCCCCACCGGGTGGCCAAGCCTGCCGGATCTTCGACCGGGCCCGAAGCGCGGACAAGAACACGAGGGTCTCCGTCAACGAGTCGTAGTCCTCGACCGCCAGGTGACGGCGACCGAACTGCCGTTCCTCGTGCTGGAGCCACGCGTGGGTGTCAGCGGCCTCGTCGATGGGTGGCTCGGTGGGCCTTCACTGCGGCGAGGGCTCAACGAGCCCAGGAAGAGCCCGCCGGATGGCCGCCGTGGGTGGAGTCGGGGCGGGTGGGGCGACGGTGCCCATCCTCCGAAACGACAGAGCAGCCAGGGTCGGTGCACCGCAGGGAGTCTCTGCGGTGTCCGAGGGTCTCCCAACCTCCCGGAAGACCCAGTCATCGGGTCGAACTGTCGGGCGGAGCCGTCATAGTGGGCCTGGCAGACGTTGCTCGTCCGGCTCCGTTGTGACCGGGGGACTGGGGGAGTTCTTGGAGATCGACCTGACGCGCGTGCCCATGGGCGAGCTGGCCGCTCGAGCCCTGGTTGAGGCGGTTGCGCGGACGGACGACCGGGCGGAGCGCCACTATCTGGAGGTCAAGAGCGCCATCGACCTGAAGACCAAGGAGGGCGTCGCCAAGGTCGCCAAGTTCATCCTCGGGGCTGCGAACCGCATGCCGGACGTCGCAGCTCGGTATTTCGAGGGACATGCGGTCATGGTCCTCGGCGTGGGCGGCGGCTCGACGCCTGGCATCGAACCGGTCGAGGCGCTCGACATCGACCGTGGCGTCCGCCCGTACCTGTCGGTGAACGGACCGCGCTGGGATCTCCAGCGAGTTCCGGTCGAAGACGGTCGTGAGGTCCTGCTCGTCATCGTCGATCCACCGAAGATGGGTCAGCCGCCCTTCCCGTGCTTCAAGGACGGCCCGGGTCTGTACAACGGTCAGATCGTCGTCCGGGCCGATGGAGAGACACGGCAGGCGACGGGGGAGGAAGTTTCTCAACTCCAGCAGCGAGGTCGCCTGGAGCGACCGGATGTGGACCTGGTTGTTACCGTCGACGGCACGGCCGTTGCGTACAGCTGCGACGAGCACATCCTCGAGCACCACATCGAACGCGAGAGCGCCCGGCTTATCGCGGCGCTGAGAAGCGCCGAGCGCGCCAGTCACTTCGGCCTCTCCTCGGCCGCCCTGATCGTAGGCATGGGGCAGCGGGAAGAGGACCGCACCGAGGACGAGTACCGGCAGGAGATCGAGTCCTGGGCGAGTGCATGCCGGACCGGGTGGGGGAAAGCCCTGGACGCTCTGGCTGCCGTGCTCACCGCTCCGGCGACCATCACCATCACGAACCGGGAGCAGGCCTTCCTCGAGGACGTTGAGGTGGAAGTCCACCTCGAAGGGCCGGTCAGGGGACTTCAACCTGTGAGCCGGAAGAGCTTCGCTGCTTACGACCTGCTTCCCAGCCCACCCAGGGCCTGGGGTCCTTGGGTCGACAGGTCGATGTTCGGTGCCCCGCACTTGCCGAGCTACCCCTACATGCCGTCCGTGCCCTCGGTCCCGACCGTGACCTTCCGGAATGGCGGCTCCGTCGACATCGCGGTCCAAGTCGGGGATCTGAGACCCCGGCAGGCCTACCGAACGGACGGGGACGAAGTGGCTCTCGTGGTGGACGAGGGGGACCTTTCCGAGTTAAGCGCTACCTGGAGGATCACAGCCAGGGGCCACCACGCCGTCTATGAGGGGCGGCTTGCGGTCCCGGTCGAACGACGGGACATGACCCCGGTCATGGAGCGGCTCCTCCGCCGCCTTCGTAAGGAGGACCCGGACACCGGCGAGACGGACAACTGATCTTGCCGGCGCCCGGGGTGAGCGGCATCAGTAGCTGTGGCCCTGCCCGGAGGCGGGAGCCGGAACGGCGTTGACACCGGACGTCTCGGACGGGATCCGGAGCACGGCCATCTGCCTGTGATCCTGTCGTCACGTTCAGGCACGATGGCGTTGTGGATCCTCTACACGCTGACTACCGGACAGCCGCCATCGGCGGGGAGAGGGCCGCGCGCCGCCAACTCGCGACGATCGCCGACCGGCTGCGTGCGGAGTTGCAACCGGGCGAGACCGCCACCTGGGTGGCCGTGAGCGCCACGCTGACCCCTCTGCTGGCGGTCCTGACCAACCGTCGGCTCTTGGCCATGCCAATCATCGCGGGTCGACCGGTGCAGGCCGCGACTGCGCCTTTCGCCGTGCGGCTGGGCAAAAAGCGGATCCTGGGCCAGGCGGTGGACGTTGTGGGCGCGCAGGGGGTGACGGTCAGTCTGGTGCTGACCCCCGGTGATCTCGACCAGGTGCGACGGGCGGCGGAGGTTCCTGCCGCGGCTTCCGGCGCCACATCACCTGCATCGGTGAGCGCGGACTCAAGTCATCCGGTCGCGCCACCCCCGCCTGGCTCGGTCGGAGCGTGGAACTGGGGTCGTCCGGTGGTGACATGGCAGGACGCGGAGTTGATGGCCGCAGCTCACCTGACGCATCTGGGTTTCCCCGGTGCCATGGTGACGCCGGGTACCGGCGACGGTGGGCTGGATGCCATTGCCCAAGGGTGTGTCAGCTGGCCTGTGTAAGTGCCTGACTCGGTGATGGTTCAGGCCAGGTCGAGCCGGCCCGGGAACATGATGTCGAACTGGTTCAGTGCTGTCTTCCAGGCGCCTCCTCCGCGGCCGGCGGTGGCTCGGGTGGTGGTGCGGCCCATCTCCTTGCAGGCCAGGTAGAGAACCTTGACCAGGGCATCGTCGGAGGGGAAGTGCCCGCGGTTGCGGGTGGCCCGGCGCAACTGACTGTTGATCGACTCGATCATGTTCGTGGTGTAGATGACCTTGCGGACCTCTGGGGCGAAGTCGAACAGCGGGATGACCCGCTCCCAGGAGTCGCGCCAGCGGCGGATGACCGCCGGGTTGTCCCGGCCGAACTCGGAGTCGGCCAGCGCGTCGAGCTCGGCGCGGGCGGCGGCCTCGGTCGGGGCGCTGTAGACGGTGCGCAGCAGCGCGGCGACCTTCTTGCGGTCCTTGTAGTTGACCCAGCGCAGCGAGGCGCGGACCAGGTGCACGATGCAGGTCTGCACCACCGTCTGGGGCCAGACGGCGTTGATCGCCTCGGGCAGCCCGCTCAGCCCGTCACAGACGGCGATCAGCACGTCCTGCACCCCGCGGGCCTTGAGTTCGTTCATCACCCGCAGCCAGAACTTGGCGCCCTCGGTGGTCTCCACCCAGATGCCCAGGACCTCCTTGCGGCCGTCGGCGTCGACCCCGACGGCCAGGTGGGCGGCCTTGTTCCGCACGCTGCCGCCGTCGCGGACCTTGCAGACCAGTGCGTCGAGGAAGATCACCGGATAGACCGTGTTCAGCGGGCGGGCCTGCCACTCGGCGACCTCGGCGTGCACCGCGTCGGTGATCTTGCTGATCAGGTCCGGGGAGACGTCGACGTCGTAGATCTCGGCCAGGTGCGCGGTGATGTCGCGGGTGCTCATGCCCTTCGCGTAGAGGCCGAGCACGACCTTGTCGATGCCGTCCAGGCGCCGCTGGCCCTTGCGCACGATCTGCGGCTCGAACGTGCCCGCCCGATCCCGCGGCGTGGCCAGCTCCACCGGCCCGGCCTCGGTCAGCAGCGTCTTCGGCGTGCTGCCGTTGCGCGAGTTCCCGCTGCCCCGGCCGGCCGGATCGCCGTGCTCGTAGCCCAGGTGATCGGTCAGCTCCTCGGCCAGCGCCGCCTCCAGCACCGACTTCATCATCTGCTGCAGCAGCCCGGAGTCCCCGGCGATGTCCAGCCCCTCCTCACGGGCCTGGACCACCAGTTGCCGGGCGAAGTCCTCGGGCACCAGCCGTCGCTGATCGGCGTCGCGGCGAGGACGGCCCACCCGACCTCGAGGCTTCTCGGCCGGCACCGCACCGTCGTCGACCACCGGAGCGTTCGTCGTGTCTGTCACTGCGTGTCCTCCCCAAGCCACGAAGGCTCAGCTTCGGAGTCACGCACTTACACAGCGGATCTGACACGCCCTTGCCCAACGGGCCGCGGCACAGGTCAAGCACCACACAGCACCCTCGGGTAGCCCGGACATCCAGCGTCTGTTCGGTGCCGCGGCCGACTTCCCGAACCGACTCTTCTACGCCACCGCCTACACCCCCGCCGGCGTCGCCGAGGCCGAACGGCTGAAGATCGCGTTGTTCCAGTTCACGCCTGAGGGACTGGTCGTCGCCGTCAACGCCTTCGCGCGGCAGGTCGCACCAAGCGTCCCCGCGCCGGAACAGCGTGGATTCTTCGGTACCCTGACCTTCGAATCTCGCCAGAACCGAGCGGTACGGTGGGCACAGGAGATTCAGGACGCCACCCAGGTGCCCATCAGCAACCGGCAACGCAAGGGCGCCCGGCAACTCGCCGCACGCCAGCAGGCGCTGCAGCTGATGCTTCGAGGCCTCGAGCAGCTCAAGGACAGCGACAACCCGCTGTACAAGCAGCGTCGTAAGGAGCGAACTCTCGCGGAAGCCGAGAGGACGCTCAACGACGCAGCCCGTCTAGTCGGGCTGCTCCTGAGCTGATGGGGGTGCCGCTTGTGACCGCCCTCGAGTCTTGAGCTCCCCCCCGTGGACGTGCCAACGTCAGAAACGGCGAAACCCCCACGGCGCAGTAGCCGTGGGGGTTCAACTCGGTGTCCGAGGGGCGACACGCTACATGCGCACACGCCTGGTCGAGCCCTGAGTCGAGAGACGCCTGCGCTGCCCGACTCCTATCCCTTCGGTGTCACGACGGGAGCAATCCGCCCCACCGTGTCGGAGGCCGACTCATATGCCTGGCCCACGCGCAGCACCGTCGCTTCGTCGAAGGGGCGACCGATCACCTGCATGCCGAGCGGGAGCCCGTCTCCGTCGAAGCCGACCGGTAGGGACAGGCTCGGCATGCCGGTCAGGTTCGCCGGCGACGTGAGTCGTACCAGGGCCATGGTGATGTCCTCGGCGACGCCATCGGGCCAGTTCGCCTCCATCGCGCCCACCAGGGGGGCGCCGAAGGGCTCTGTGGGTGCGACGAGCACGTCGATGTCGGCGAACATGTCGGCCCACGCGCGCTGCATGAGGGTTCGCACCCGGAGCGCCTTGATGTAGTCGGTGGCCAGGATCATCTCGCCAACTTCGAGGAGCACCCTGGTCTGCGCCGTGTACAGCTCTGCCTTCGAGCGCAGGGTTTCCTGGTGGTAGGCACTGGCCTCGGGCATGAGGATGGCCCACTCGGCAGCCAGGACCTGCTCGGGGTAGGGGATCGACACCTCACGCAGTTCGGCGCCCAGCCCCTCGAGCACGCCGATGGCCGCCCGCACGATGGAGTCGACGTCGTCGTGCACGCGATCGAAGAAGTAGTTCGACGGCACCCCCACGCGCAGCCCGGCGATCCCGCCGTCCAGGTCGGCGGTGAAGTCGGGCACGGGGACGTCGAGGGAACCGGTGTCGAGGCGGTCGAATCCCGCGATGGCGGGGAGCACGAGGGCGCAGTCGCGGACGTTCCGGGCCAGGGGACCGACGTGGTCCAACGACCACGACAGCGAGGCCACGCCGCGGCGCGAAACCCTGCCGTACGTCGGTTTCAATCCGACGGTCCCGCAGAGGCTGGCCGGGATCCGGATCGATCCGGCCGTGTCGGAGCCCATTCCCACCATGCAGCTTCCCGCGGCGACTGCCGCGCCGGAGCCCCCGCTGGACCCACCGGGGATGCGCGAGGTGTCCCAGGGGTTGCGAGTGGTCGGGGTGAGGCCGCCGTAGGCGAACTCGTGCGTGTGGGTCTTTCCCACCAGCACCATCCCGGCGTCCAGCAGTCGTGCGACCGTCACCGCATCGGTCTCCGGTATCCGACCGGCGCGGACCTGCGAGCTGGAGGTCGACGGGAGCCCGGCCGTGTCGTAGAGGTCCTTCACGCCCAGCGGAATCCCGTGCAGCGGGCCGCGGTACCGGCCGCCGGCGATCTCGCGCTCGGCGTGCGCGGCCGCCTCGAGGGCAGCGTCTGCGCAGACGTGCGCGAACGCGCCCAGCGCCTCCTCAGTCTTGTCGATCCTGCGCAGGACGGATTCGGTGAGTTCCCGGGGGGACAGGTTCCTGCTTTCGATCTCCCCGGCCGCTGCGGTCAGCGTCAACTCGAACGGTTCCACGGTCAGGCCTCCCAGCGTGGGTCGAAACCGATGGCCGGCGGAGTCTCGCCGAGTGGCACCGCGTCGAGCTGGTCGATCAGTGCGTAGATGCCTTCCACGACCGGCCCGAGCATGTCCTCGCGCTCCGCGATGTCCAGACGGGCGATCCGGGCCGCGTGGCCGATCGCCTCACCGGAAAATGCTCTCTCGACCATCAGCGTCTCCTCGGGGCCGTGGCACAAGCCTCATGGGATGGAACGCTCCGATCCCCATGCGAAGGCATGGGTGGTCAGTGCAGTTCCCATGAAGCGGACTGCAGGGGCGGTGCACTCGCGCGAAGCTAGCAGCTCTCCACCGATACGTGACGCGTAATGGGTCCCGCCAGGGCAGCCTGGCAGGCGCACCGGAAGCCGGGCCAGCCGTGGGCATGCCCAGCCGAGGTTGCGGCCTATCCGGGCCCCGATATCCCGCAGCCGGCCGAGGCGCCGACCGGGCAGCATCTACCTGCCCACCCAACACGCGGCGCTCACTGAGGTTTTCTCACCAGGTTCAGCGGGCTGAATTGCATCGCCGCTGGTCGGAGCGCGGGTTCCAGATGTAGGCGCGGGCTCTCGGGGTCAAGATCGTCTCGCCAAAGCCGATCTCCTCTTCCCCGGGAGCCCGCTATGTCTCATCGTGCCAGCCTGGACGTGTCCGCACCGGTCCTGAAGGCGGTGAC
>NZ_FZNO01000054.1 GCF_900188025.1 Blastococcus mobilis | reverse complement strand
CTCAAGCCAGCACAAAAACGAGGCGCCGCCAGAGCAGCCAGCCCCGGCGGCGCCCCGCCACGCCCTCTTGACAGGCGACCTCACATATCAGCCGAGGTGGGCGCGGAGCTTGCGGTGCCGCCGGCCGAGGGGCCAGCCGGGCGCGAGCACCCGGCGAGCACGGCCTAAGCGGGCGCGGCCAGAAGAGTGCGCCAGCGCATGCCGGTGATGGTATGGCCCGGACGGCGCCGGGCAATCCGTGCCGCCACTCCGGCACGGACGTCACGCCTGTTCGTTAGGACGAGGCCAGCCGGTGCCCCTTCCGATGCTCGACTTCGGCACCGCCGGGCTGGCGCGCCCTCACGCTCACGTGCAGCCGCAGGCACGAGCCAGGACTGCTGTCGCCTTGCCTCCGCGGGTCAAGAGTGGCGCGCTTCCGTGGTCTCGATCGGCGCGTCGCTGGTGTCAGATGCCGCGCGGTCGGGGGTCCGTAGCGCCTGCGGGCGAACCCCGACCCCGTGGCGGAAGGCGATGTCACCGCCGAGGAAGCCGCTCACCCCCACCAAGCTGAGACCGAGTGCGGCCAGGCGGCGCCCGAGTGGTCGCCGCCCGCGCTGACGCGCTGCCCACGAGCCGACGTACAGCCCCAGAGCGATGTTGTTGAGCGCCGCGTGCACCGCGGTCTCGCGTCGCACCCCGTCACGGGTGTCGAGGTACTGCACCAAGCCGGTCGTGGCAGCGGCGAGTGCCCCGACGATGCCGAAGCGGAGCGCGGTGTCCGCGGTGTATTCGTCCTGTGGATCCCCACTGGCCGCGCTGCGCGCGTCATACCAGCCACACAGTGTCCAGGCGCCGATGGGCAGTGCCACCACAACTGGATGGGTCGGGTGGCCGAGCCACTCGTTGCCGCGCAAGATCCATGTGATCGGTCGGCCCACCGCGGTTTCCGCGGCACTACCCAGCGCCGTCTGGGAGGCGCTCGAGAGCCGGTCGAGCCGACTGTTCGTACCGGGTAGCAGCCTATCGACCAGCGAGACGATCTCCATAAGATCTCCGACCTTCCGTCGACGCTTCTTATGCGCTGCAGTCTCCAGGTCTGCGGTGTACTGCGCACTTGCGGCCGTGCACCCGACCACGGGGCTGTCTGCTCGCGGGCATCCCCCCAGCGGCCACCAGCACAATCCGCGCCTCGCCCCCCGGCCGGTCGGCGCCTCGGTCGGCCAGACACCTGCTGGGCTGAGTCGGCCTTACGGTCCGCAGACGAACCGCAAGGCCGACCGGTTCAACCCGCGCTGAAGGCCCGAACACTGCGCGAGGCGGTGCCCCGGCTGGCCGAGCGGGCCCGCGAGCAGTTCTGGACCCACGAGGAGTTTTGATCGCCTGTCTCCAACGGGAGGTCGCCGCCCGCGAGTCCCACGGCGGCGAGGGGCGTATCCGCGCCGCCCGCTTCCCCGCCCGCAAGAGCCTGAAGGAGTTCGACTTCGACGACGCCCGCGGCCTCAAGCGCGACCTGATCGCCCACCCTGGCACTCTCGACTTCGTCACCGCCAAGGAGAACGTGCTGCTGCCCGGCCCGCCCGGCACCGGCAAAACCCACCTGGCCACCGGGCTGGCGATCCGCGCCTGCCAGGCCGGCCACCGGGTGCTGTTCGCCACGGCCACCGAGTGGGTCACCCGCCTGGCCGACGCTCACCACGCCGGCCGCTTCCAGGACGAGCTCCGACGGCTGGGCCGCTACACACTGCTGGTGGGAGACGAGGTGGGCTACGTGCCCTTCGAACCCGAGGCTGCCAACCTGTTCTCCAGCTGGTCAGCAGCCGCTACGAGCGGGCCTCGCTCATCGTCACCAGCAACAAGCCCTTCGGCCGCTGGGGCGAGGTCTTCGGCGACGAAGTCGTCGCCGCCGCCATGATCGACCGCCTCGTCCACCGCGCCGAAGTCATCTCCCTCAAGGGCGACAGCTACCGGCTCAAAAACCGCGACCTCGGCCGCCCCCACCCGGCCGCCCCCGACGAAGCATGACCCCGAGGGGGGTCCCGAGGGGGTCAACTTTCAGGCGTGGCTAGGGGGCCAGTTCCCAGCCACCGTTGACACTGGGGCGGTCTCTTCAGGCTGAGTGGAGGCGTGTGCGTATGTAGCGTGTCACCCCTCGGACACCGACACGAACCCCTGCGGCATGCTGGCGTGGGGGTTCACTCGTCTCACGGGCTCGACCATCGATGGTGTCGTGCGGGATCACTCGATGTATCCGGACTGCCGGTGTCCGGAGGCTCGGGCCGTTGGACGCAGCCCCCGCACCCCGCTCCGTGGCGTTGACGTCCGTCGACGGCGATGGAACGCCCCTGGCCCGGACCATGGATCACCGGTCGGCACGGCTTGGCCCAGTCGCCACGCGAGCAGGTAGCCCGCTGTGTCCCGCTCCTCCGGGATGCGTAGGGCTATCAGGGCTGGTCGCGGCGCAGGGCGCCGAGGACACCCCGCAGGCGTTCTACGAGCGTCGAGGTGGCGGCGTCGGCGGGCTCGGCGCCGTCGAGCAGCTCCAACGCCTCGTTCATGCTCTTGCGCAGCGCGTCCCGCTCGGCGGCGCGTGCGGCGACTTCGGCGTGCAGCAGGTAGAGGTCGACGAACACGGCTACCTTCGACCGCAACACCCACGGGTCGAAGGGCTTGGTGATGTAGTCGACCGCACCCGCCTGGTAGCCGCGGAAGGCCATGTGGGGGTCGTAGTCCGCCGCGGTGAGGAACAGGATTGGGATGTGCCGGGTCCGCTCCCGCTGCTTGACGTGCCGGGCGGTCTCAAAGCCATCCATCCCAGGCATGCGGGCGTCGAGGAGGATCAGCGCGAAGTCCTTGATGAGCAGCTGCTTGAGCGCGTCCTCCCCGTTGGTGACCGGTACGACCTCGATCGGCAGCCCCTCCAAGATGGCCTGCAGCGCCAGCAGGTTCTCCCGTCGGTCGTCGACGGCGAGGACCCGGACCGGCTCGGTCATGCCGGAGCGCCGACGTCGTGGGCGATCGCACTTCCGTCGCCGGTCACCCAGGACGCCATGATCGCGAGCAGCTCGTCAAGGTCGACGGGCTTGGTGACGTAGTCACTGGCGCCCGCGGCGAGGCTGGACTCCCGGTCGCCGGGCATCGCCTTCGCGGTCAGGAAGACGATCGGCAGCTCCCGCCACTGCGGCAGCGCCCGGATCCGGCGAGTGGTCGCGTTGCCGTCGAGGTCGGGCATCATCGCGTCCATCAGCACGATCTCGACTTCGGGGTGCTCGCCGAGCAGCGCGATGCCGTCGAGGCCGTTGTCGGCGTACAGGACCTCCAGCCCGTGCATCTCCAGGGCGCTGGTGAGCGCGAACACGTTCCGCACGTCATCGTCCACGATGAGCACCGTGGTCCCGGACAGGTCCGGCACCGGATGCACCGTCGACGACGTGGCACGCAGGATGGGCTCGCCCCGCTCGACGCTCTCCGACGGCGGTACGGTCGGTGGGCCGGCCGGGACGCCGGACGACGCCGTGGTGACCGCCGGGGACTCATTCGGAAGCAGCAGGGTGAACACCGACCCGGCCCCCGGCTCGGACGACACCGTGATCTTGCCGCCCAGCAGCCCGGCCAGCTCCTTGGAGATCGACAGGCCGAGCCCGGTGCCACCGTACTTGCGGCTGGTGGTGCCGTCGGCCTGCTGGAACGCCTCGAAGATCATCGCCAGCTTCTCGCCCGGGATCCCGATTCCGGTGTCACGCACCGCGAACGAGACGACGGAGCGGGCGCGGTCGAGCGAGGGCACCCCGTGCAGCGTGCGAGGTGGTGCCAGCCCGACCTCCAGCGTGACGCTTCCGGCGTCGGTGAACTTGAGGGCGTTGGCCAGGAGGTTGCGCAGGATCTGCTGCAGCCGCTGGGCGTCGGTCGTGATCGTCGCGGGCACCTCGGCGGTCGTCTCGACGCGCAGTTCGAGGCCCTTGTCCTCGGCCTGGACTCCGAACGCCTGCTCCACGTCGGCGCACACGTCGGCGAGCTGTACCGGGGCGGGGTGGATGTCCACCCGGCCGGCCTCGATCTTGGAGAGGTCGAGGATGTCCTCGATCAGACGCAGCAGCTCCGTCGCGGACGCATGGATCGTCGTGGCGAACTCGGTCTGCTTCGGGGTCAGGTTCGAGTCCCGGTTGTCGGCCAGCAGCCGCGACAGCAGCAGCAGCGAGTTGAGCGGGGTGCGCAGCTCGTGGCTCATGTTCGCCAGGAACTCCGACTTGTACTGGTTGGCCAGCGCGAGCTGCTGCGCCTTCTCCTCGACCCCGCGCCGGGCTGCGTCGATCTCCATGTTCTTGAGCTCGACGTTGCGGTTCTGCTCGGACAGCTGCAGCGCCTTCTCCTCCAGCTCGGCGTTGGTGCGCTGCAGCTCGGCGGACTGATCCTGCAGCTCCGTGGTCAGCCGCTGGGACTGCGCGAGCAGCTGCTCGGTGCGCCGGCCGGCCTGGATGGTCGCCAGCGCCACGCCGATCGTGGTGACGAGCCGCTCCAGGAAGGTCAGGTGCAGCGCCGAGAACGGCGTGGTCGCGCCGAGTTCGATCACCCCCAGCGACTCGCCCTCGAAGAGGACGGGGAGCACGACGATCGCGCCGGCCGCGGCGGTTCCGGTGCCGGAGCGCACATCCAGGTAGCCCAGGGGCAGCTCGGTGACGACGATGCTCTGCTTGCTCATCGCGGCCTGGCCCACCAGCCCCTCCCCGAAGCGGTACTCCTGCGGCGGATCCTGGAGCGGGACGGCGTAGCCGGCGCACATCACCCAGCGGGCCGGGGCGCTCGCCTCCGCGAGATCACCAGGATCGGCGGCCAGGAAGAAGGTGCCCACCTGGGCTCCCACCAGTGGCGCCACCTCCTCCATGATCATCTGACCGACGTCGCCGAGGTCGCGCTGCCCCTGCAGCAGGCCACCGATGCGGGCGAGGTTGGAATCCAGCCAGCCCTGCCCGGCGTTCTCCGCAGTGGTCTCGCGCAGCGCCGCGATCATCTGGTTGATGTTGTCCTTCAGCTCGGCGACCTCGCCGAGCGCCGCGACCTGGATCTGTTGGGTGAGATCGCCGCGCGCCACCGCGGTCGACACCGCCGAGATCGCGCGTAGCTGCGTCGTCAGGGTGCCGGCCAGCTGGTTGACGCTCTCGGTCAGGTCCCGCCAGGTTCCCGACACTCCGCGCACCTGCGCCTGACCGCCCAGCTTGCCCTCGGTGCCCACCTCGCGGGCCACCCGGGTCACCTCGTCGGCGAACGAGGAGAGCTGGTCGACCATCGTGTTGACCGTCGACTTCAGCTCCAGGATCTCCCCGCGCGCATCCACGGTGATCTTCTGGCTCAGGTCACCGCGCGCCACCGCCGTCGTCACCTGCGCGATGTTGCGCACCTGCCCGGTCAGGTTCGACGCGAGCTGGTTGACGCTCTCGGTGAGGTCCCGCCACGTGCCCGAGACATTCGGCACCTGGGCCTGACCGCCCAGCTGGCCCTCGATGCCCACCTCGCGAGCCACCCGGGTCACCTCGTCGGCGAACGAGGACAGCTGGTCGACCATCGTGTTCACCGTCGACTTCAGCTCCAGGATCTCCCCGCGCGCATCCACGGTGATCTTCTGGCTCAGGTCGCCGCGCGCCACCGCGGTGGCCACCTGCGCGATGCCGCGCACCTGCCCGGTGAGGTTGGCCGCCATCAGGTTCACCGCGTCAGTGAGGTTCTTCCAGGTGCCGGCCACGTCCGGTACCACGGCCTGCCCGCCCAGCCGGCCCTCGGTGCCCACCTCACGGGCCACCCGGGTGACCTCGTCGGCGAACAGCCGCAGCGTGTCGGTCAGCGAGTTGATCGTCTCGGCCAGCTCGGCGACCTCGCCCCGCGCCGAGACGGTGATCTTGCGGGACAGGTCGCCCTCGGCGATGGCGGTGGCCGCCAAGGAGATCGATCGCACTTGGTTGGTGAGGTTGCTCGCCATCGTGTTGACCGAGTCGGTGAGGGCCCGCCAGGTGCCCGCGACGCCGCGCACGTCGGCCTGGCCGCCGAGCCGCCCCTCCGTGCCGACCTCGCGGGCCACCCGGGTGACCTCGTCGGCGAACGAGGACAGCTGGTCGACCATCCTGTTTACCGTGCTGCCGATGCGGCGGAACTCGCCTCGGAGCCTGCGGCCTTCGATCTCCAAGGCCATGTGCTGGGAGAGGTCGCCCTCCGCGACCGCGTCGAGCACCCGGGCGATCTCGGCGGTGGGCGCGGCGAGATCGTCGATGAGGGCGTTCACCGCCTGCACGCCTCCCGCCCACGCGCCGTCGTAGGACTCCTCGTCGAGCCGCTCGGACATGCGCCCCTCGCGGCCGACGACCCGGCTGATCCGCAGCAGGTCTCGGCTGTGCCGCTCCTGAAGGGCCACCAGCTCGTTGAACTGCTCGACGACCTCGCTCGCCGGCCCCTCGCGGCGGGCCAGGCGAACGTCGAAGCGGCCGCGACGCACCTGCGCCAGCACCTGCGACAGCTCGACCAGGAAGGCGCCGTCGCCGCCGGTCGCATCCTCACCGGCGGCGTTCTCGGGCACCTCTGCGGGCGCCCGAGGGTCCTCGGGGACCACCGGTCGTGCGTGTCGTGTCGCCGTCATCACTGCCTCCACCTGCGCGTTATCGAGGCCGAGGGCCGCTGGGCCGACCCGCTCGGGCGGCGCCGGAACCACGTGCAGCAGACTGCACGCGTGCCCGATCGACTCGAGCGGCGGATGCGGTTCCCGCCCGACATCCGGTCGATCAGGCTCGTCCGGCGGATTATCCACGACGTGCTCGCCGATACGGCGGATGTCGGCTCGGCCGGGGTTGGCGGCGACGTGCCGGACTTCGTCGACGACGTGGTGCTGCTGGCCAGCGAGCTGTGCGAGAACGCCGTGCTGCACGCCGGCACCGCGTTCGACCTGGCGGTGGTGGCCGGTGACGACGAGGTCACCGTGGCCGTCACCGACCGCGGCGCGGGCGCGCTGGAGCTGCAACTGGCCGAGCCGCGCCAGCGCTACGGGCGGGCCGCCACCCACGGTCGCGGCCTGACCCTGATCGCGCGGCTGGCCACGTCCTGGGGCACCCGGCACCACGCCGACGGCCAGCACACGGTGTGGTTCACCGTTGCACGGCGATCGGCACCTCGCGTCGCCGTGCCGGAGACCCTTGTCCCCGCGCACGAGCGCACCTGGTCCGCCGCCGAGGAGGCCCGCTGGCTGCTGCACGTGCCGTCGTCCCTGGCCCGTCGCCTCGACCCCGCCGACCTGGTCCGGGAGCTCGCGGCCCGGCTGCGCGACGTCGTCGACGCCACGGCCGTCGTCGTCGAGGTCGACCGCGGCGACGGCTCCGGGGCCCGCGAGCTGGCGCGGGCCGGCGCCCTCACGCTCGAGGGCGCCGTCCCGCCAGGGAGGTCGCTCGACGTGCCGCTGCCGACCACGACCGGCCTGCACGGCACCATCCGGCTCGTCCTGCGCGAGGGTGCCGACGCCGTGCGGGCACGGGAGCTGACCGAGCTGATCGCCGGGCGGATCGCCATCACCGCCGAGTCACAGTTCCTCCAAGAGGTGGACCAGCGCCGCCGGGCGTGGACGACCTACCTGGTCGAGGCCAGCGAGCTGCTCGGCCAGTCCCTGGACCTCGACATGACGGTCGCGCTCGTGCCGCAGCTGGTGGTGCCCCGGCTGGGCACCTGGTGCGCGGTGCTGCTGCCGGAGGCGTCGCGACGGCTGCGCCTGGCCGCGATCGCGCACGCCGACGAGGACCGCCTGCCGGAGCTGCGGGCGGTGCTCGACCCCGACGCCGTGCCCGGTCCCCCGCCCCAGCTGAGGGACCGGCTGGCGGCGGCCCACCGCGGCGCCGCGCCGTCCTGGTTCTCCGAGCCCGAGGACGGCGTCGCGGTCGCGCTGCGGACCTCCGGAACCTCGACCGGGATGCTGCTTGTAGGGCGCCCCGCAGGCCGCTCGCACAGCCCCGAGGACCTGCTGTTGATCGACGACATCGCCCGCCGTGCGGCGCTGGCGGTCCACAACGCGCGAACCGTCGGCGAGCACGTGCAGGTGTCGCAGACGCTGCAGGCCGCCCTGCTGCCCCGCGCGCTGCCGCAGGTACCGCAGATCGACTTCGCCGCGGAGTACCTGCCCGCGAGCACCGGGGCCGACGTGAGCGGCGACTTCTACGACGTGGTCACGGTCGGCCCTCAGCAGTGGCTCGTCACCATCGGCGACGTCTGCGGCAAGGGCGCCCGGGCCGCGGCCCGCACCGGTCTGGTCCGCGATGTGCTCCGGGCGCTCGTGCGGGAGGGGCGCCCGCTGGTGCGGGCGATCGAGATGCTCAACGACGTCATGGTGGAGGCGGGCGACCCGCAGCAGTTCTGCACGCTCGCCGTCGTGATGCTGAGCCGGGCTGAGCACGAGGGGTGGTCCGCCGTCACGATCGATTTGGTGCTGGCCGGGCACGCCCAGCCGGTCGTCATCCGCGACGACGGCACCGCCGAGCTGATCGGTCGCTTCGGCACCGCACTGGGCCTGTTCGAGGCCGTCGACCTGCACTGCACCCGACACCTGCTCGCCGCCGGGGAGACGCTCCTGCTCTACACCGACGGCGTCACCGAGTGCCGGCGTGGCACGGAACAGTTCGAGGAGAAACGGCTGCTCGAGGCGGCCGCCGCCGCGTCCGGCACGAGCGCCGCGCGACTCGTGGCAACCGTGCGCGAGGCCGTGCAGCGCTTCGCCCCGGGCTCCTGCAGCGACGACATCGCCCTGCTCGCCGTCCGTGTCGAGCCCTAGCAGCCTGCTGGACGAGGGAGCAGGGCGTCTCGCCGCAGTCTTCGCTACGCGCTGTCTGAGGGTGCGACACACGAGGTCGCCACGCTCGCGCTACGCCCTGCTCTCAGCTGCGGGTCGGTCAAAACCGGCGGTGTCGTCTTGGTTCAGTGCCCAGCAGTGAACCGCCCCTTCGAGTCCGGAGACTTCGACGGACGACCGGAGCGCCCTCGGCGCGTGGGTGGTGGCGAACGCGCTGGCCGGTGAGGCGGCTCGCCCGATCGGACCTCCAGACACGGCGGAGTCGAGCGCATGGTTCACCGAGATCGGCTGGTCCGTCTTCCGGGTCGCTCCCCGCTGAGCCAGCGGTCATTCGACAGGCCATAGCCGTGTGCGTAAGTACCGTGTCCCCCCTCGGACACCGAGTTGAACCCCCACGGTCTTCAGGCCGGTGGGGGTTTGTCTTGTCTCAGCCCTGATCCACCGTCGATCTTGGTCGGCTGAATGAGGCCTGATTCGATCTTGATTGGCTTATGCGGGCGTGGGTGAGCTGCCGGTCTGCC
>NZ_FZNO01000055.1 GCF_900188025.1 Blastococcus mobilis | reverse complement strand
GGACGACGGCACGCACCTGCGCCGACCGCTCCACGAGCGCCCGACACACCGCGGCACCCACCAATCCGTTCGCACCGGTCACCACGACGACGGAAAAGGGAGTGGCCATGCCGTCCACACTGCCAGCGACCACCAGACGACGCCCGCTGCGAGGCACGTCGCAGCGTCGGGGTGCTCCGGAGCCCGACGGCCGGCCCCCGCGAGCAGCGTCCCCACCCCCGCGCCGAAGGCGTCCGCGAGGGATTCCTGCTCCGTCCACGAAGACGAGGTCTTCATCCGGGTCGTAGCGTCAGCCACACCGTGCTGAGGTCCACGGCCGACCGGCCCGACCAGACCTGCGCCGGCGTGTACGGATGCCAGCGTCTCGCTCCTCGAATACGGGACGACGAAGCCCCGGGTCGCTGGCCGGGGCCCTGTCACCGGCGTCAGCCGACAGGCCGGAGCCGTGTGCGTATGTGCCGTGTCGCCCCTCGGACACCGAGTTAAACCCCCACGGTCTTCAGACCGGCGGGGGTTCTGCCGTTTCTGGTGTCGGCAGCTGCCCTCGATGGCTGAAGGACGGTCCCGGCCGGCTGGCCACCTTCTCTGGTGCCCGTCGTCCCCGCGTAGGCAGGGGGCAATCGAGATGGGCAGTCCCGCTCAACTCACTCCATTCGCGGCCACGTGCGCGGCAGGCCACCCGCTCAGCACCCGCGCCACCAACCTTCAGCCGGGGTTCGCCGCATCGGAGGCGTCGTTCGCCGCCTCGCCCGACGGCGGTGTGCAGGAGCGGTCGGTCGCCGCCCGGCGGCCGGCCGAGCCACACCGCACATCGCCGCAGCCGTCGATCACCTGCACGGAGCGCACCTCAGCGTCCAGGTCGGCCATAGGTTGCGACCGCTGGCTGGACATCAGCCGGTGGGGGTCGCCTCGGGGATGTCGCGGTCGAGTTCGTCGTAGCGGGATGGGCCCTTCCACTCCAGGAGGAGGAGCGACGCGTCGTCACTGGTCCGGCCGGAGCGCGCGGCCATCAGCGCGTGCGAGAGCCGCCGCACCGACTCGGCGCAGGTCAGATCGGCCGCGGTCGTCTGCTCGATCAGCTCCCGCAACCGCTCCTCGCCGAACTGCTCGCCGTCGGGCAGCCGCTCCTCGACGACCCCGTCGGTGAAGAAGAGCACCCTGTCCCCCGGCTCTAGTTGGGCCGTCTGCACGATGGGCGTTCCGGCGCCGAAGCCGACCGGCCGGCTGACCGGCCCGGTGAGCTCACCCATCACCCGGCTGCCCCGGACCCACAGCGCAGGCGGGTGCCCGGCGTTGACCCAGCTGAGGATCCCGGTCTCGGTGTCCAGCCGGCCCAGCTGGGCGGTCGCAAACCGGCCCGGGAACGACGTGGCCACGGCCTGGTCCATCGCCGGGTACAGCTCGGTCAGCGGGAGGTCGGCCAGCCGCCCGTTCCGGTACGCGGCGATGATGACGGTGGCCATCGTGGCGGCCTCCAGGCCGTGGCCCATCGCGTCGAACACGGCGACGTGCAGCACGTGCTCGTTGAACGCGTAGTCGAAACTGTCGCCACCGACCTCGTAGGCGGGCTCGAGGCTCCCCGACAAGTCGAGGACCGGGGTGCTCATCGACAGCGGCGGCAGAAGTTGCCACTGCATGTGCGCGGACAGACTCAGCGGCCCGGCCGTGCGAACCCTGGTGAACGCGTCGGTGTAGCTGTCGTTGGTGACGATCATGTCGGCCACCAGGCCGGCCAGCCGCTGGGCGAGCTGCCGGTCGTAGTCCGTCAGCCGCGGGAGCGTGAAGCCGAGCACCCCCACTCGGTTGGAGCCGTCCAGCAGTGGCAGGTGCAGCCGGACCGAACCGTCAGCGAGCGGTTCCTCGACCGACTCCTCGGTGCTGAACGCCCGCCCGGCCACGCTGTCGTCGATGGGGAGCGGGTCGCCGACCAGGCCGGGCCCGGGCAGCGGCCGCAGCGTCAACTGCTCCAGGTCTTGCAGGTGGATGCTGACGTCGGTGGCCCCGGCGATCCGCGCTTCCTGGGCGATGAGCTGGCCGGCCAGCCGGGGTGCGATCAGGTGCACCCGGTCCAGTAGGGCACCAAGCAGCCGTTCCCCCACGCTCTCGGTTGCCGGCCGACCCTCGTCCCGGTCGGTGAAGCCCGCCTGCGGCTCCGTTCCCTCGCTTGCCGTCATCCTCACGATCATGAGCAGACACCGGCCGGGACAAACGCGCCGAGGGTCAGCCTGCTGTCGCACGCGCTGACCGGGCGGGTGATCCCCCAGCGGACGCTAGGAGCGAGTCGCTGCCTCACGCCGGGCGCATCACCGGGTTCGTCGGCGCAGCGATTCCGCCGGGGCAGCGTCAAAGCTCGAGCCGGCGCGGTGAGCTCGACCCCCGGTAGCCGCCTCGGCGGCGGGAGCGCGTAACCTCGATCGCAACTGGGGCCGTCGGCATCCGGCGTCCACGGGTCAGGCTTCGCCGGTTCACTGCAACTCCGACGAGCTGCCCTCGGTTCCTCGAGGGTGTGCAGCTCCGTCGTCGAGACACCTCTCGCCTTCGGCCCATATGACGGGTCCGGCACCACATGACCACCACAGCACTCTCCCCTGACCGCCCGTTCTCCGATCCGCGTGACGCGGTCGCCGAACTGGCTCGGCTCCCCTTCGACACCATGACGATGGACGCGATGCTCCAGCGCATCGCGGAACTCGCCAAGGAGCTCATCCCCGGCGTCGAGGATGCCTCGGTGACCCTGATCGTCGACGACAAGGCCTACACCGCCGCCTACACCGGCCGGCTCGCCCTCTGCCTCGACGAGGAGCAGTACGGTCGCGGCCAGGGGCCCTGCCTGGAAGCGGCCGTGGGTGAGGAGATGCGGGAGATCACCGACGCCCGCGGGGAGACGCGCTGGCCCGACTACGCCCGGAGCGCCGTCGAGCGCGGCTCGTTGAGCTCCCTCTCGGTCCCCCTGCCGGTGCGGGAAGGCATCCACGGCGGGCTCAACCTCTATGCGGTCGTCGCCGATGGGTTCGACGACGACGCGCGGCACGTCAGCCGCGCCTTCGCCTCCTATGCCGCCGTCGCAGTGCACAACATGCACCTCTACGCGAGCACCCGTGACCAAGCGGAGCACCTGAACACGGCCATGAAGACGCGGGCCGTCATCGAACAGGCCAAGGGCATCCTGATGAGCCAGCGCCGCTGCGACGCCGAGGCGGCCTTCGCCCTCCTCGCGGCCGCCTCACAGCGGTCCAACCGCAAACTGCGCGACATCGCTCAGGCGATCGTCGACGGAGTCACCGCCCCCGACGTCCGGCGGACCTGAGTGGCTCAGGTGACGCAGGACGCCGCAGGAGCTCCGCTGACCTTCGCCAAGCGGTTCGCCCGAGTCTCGCCAGCGGACCGGGCGGGTACCGCCGACCGGGTGACCCGCTACGTCGACGTGACCGTGCCGCTCGTCCCAGGCCTCGTCCCCCTGTACCCCGGCGACACCGACCTGTCGGTCCGCCGAGAGCAGCACCGGGCACACGGCGACCCCGCCAACGTGTCCTCGATGACCTGCTCGCTGCACTGCGGCACGCACGTCGACGCGCCGGTGCACTTCTTCGACGGGCAGTCCGGCGTCGACACCGTCCCGATCGGGACGCTGCTCGGGCCGGTGTGGGTAGCGGACGCCACGGGTGTGGACGGCGACATCGACGCTGCGGCGCTGAGCCGGCTGGCCATCCCCGACGGCGCGACGCGGATCCTGTTCCGGACCTCGAACTCAGAGTTGTGGAATGCCCCGAGATTCGTCGAGGAGTTCGTCTCCGTCACCCCGGACGCGGCGACCGTGCTGGCCGAGCGCGGTGTCGTGCTCGTCGGCATCGACTACTTGTCCATCGCGCCCTACCGGGACCCGGCGCCCACCCACGAGGCGTTACTGCGGGCCGGCGTCACCATCCTCGAGTCGCTGGACCTGCGGGCGGTCGAGCCCGGCTGGTGGACTCTGACCTGCCTTCCCCTGCGCATCCCGGGCGCCGACGGTGCCCCCGCGCGGGCCGTGCTCAGCCGGCCCTCGTCGCCTGACGGGGACCGGTGACGCGGGCGATGAGCCGTCGGGCCTCGCCACCACCGGCCGGACGTAGCAGGCACACCAGGCCGGTCACAACACCGTGCGTGGACCCGGTGCCAAGGGCACCCCCAAGGCGACCTTCCGCCGGCGAGAGTCCGCGGGATCTCCTATCCGGTTCCCCGTGTTGCACCGCCTCACCGCCAGGACCCGCGAGGCCGCAGGGCGCCTCCGGCGGCGGCCGGGCTTTCTCGCCGCCACACCCGCAGTCCGGTCCGCCCGATCCGTCTCCGACAGGGCTCGGGCCCCGGCGAAGCCGCTCGGGCGGACGGATTCCGCTTCGAGCATCCGCATTCCTCGGACGCCGACTCCGGCACGTCCAGGCCCGCGATCAGGCACGGCCGAGATGGTCCAGGGACAAGCCGGGGCCATGCCGGGAAGGTCTCGGCCGCCGAAGGCGTGTGCGTATGTAGCGTGTCGCCCCTCGGACACCGAGTTGAACTCTCTCGGCCACTGAGCCCGTGGGGGTTCTCCTTCTCCTGGCGCCGGACCAGCACACCTGCAACCGCCGCCGTCGCCAGCGGATCCTCGGCAGGCTCACGCCTGTCGAGTAGGAACCCACGAGCGGTCCCCCACGCCTTCTCCGCGAGGCGGCTGGCCGGTGGCGCCGTCGTCCGCTGACTACGGCGGCTTCGTGCCGCGGCGCTGCTCTCGCTCGACCACGGCCTCGAGGTCCGCGAGCCGGTCGAGGCCCTGCAGCGGCCGACGCATGCGGTGATTGCTCGCCAGCCGGTCGCGGGTGCGGTCGAGGAAGGCCCAGTAGCCCGCGGTGTAGGGGCAGGCGTCATCCCCGAGCCGCTTCCGTGGGTCGTAGCGGCAGCTGCCGCAGTAGTCGCTCATCCGGTCGATGTAGGCGCCGCTGGCGGCGTAGGGCTTGGTGGCGAGCACGCCGCCGTCGGCGTGCTGGCTCATTCCGACGACGTTGGCGACCATCACCCACTCGGAGCCGTCGACGAAGCTCTCGTGGAACCAGTCGGTCATCGCCGAGGGGTCGATGCCGCGCTGCAGCGCGTAGTTGCCGAGCACCATCAGGCGCGGGATGTAGTGCACCCAGCCGTCCCGGCGCAGGTCGCCCAGCACGTCGGAGAGGCAGGCGGCGTCGACCGCGGCGTCGTCGAGGCCGGCCAGCCAGTCCGGCACCGCCCGGTCGGCCGCCAGGAAGTTTCGGCTCCGGAAATCGCGGCCGAGGTGCCAGTACATGTGCCAGATGTAGTCGCGCCAGCCCATGACCTGCCGGACGAAGCCCTCGACGCTGTTGAGCGGCAGGGGTTTCCCGTCGGCGACGGAGTCGCGGTACCGCTGCTCGGCCTGGAGGACGACGTCGAGGGGGTCGAGCAGCCCGAGGTTGAACGCGGGCGAGAGCAGAGAATGGGCCAGCCACCGCTCGTCGCTCAGCATCGCGTCCTCGTGCGGGCCGAAGGCACCCAGGCGGAAGTCCAGGAAGTCACCCAGCCGGCGCAACGCCTCCTGCCGGGTCACCGGGAAGAGCCGCGGACCGTCGTCCCCGACGAAGGACATGTCGCCGGCGGCCTCCCAGCGGTCCAGGTCGGCGCGTACCTCCTCGTCGATCTCGTCCTCCTCCGGCCACCACGGCTCGGGTGCCGGGGAGCGACCGTCGGCGGGCGCCGGCTGCCGGTTCTCCTCGTCGAGGTTCCACCGGCCACCGACCGGGCGGGCGCCGTCCATGAGGACGTCGTGCCGCCGTCGGGCGTCGCGGTCGAAGTCCTCCATGACCAGCCGCTGCCGCCCCCGCCCGGCGGCCCAGGCCGCGAAGTCGGCTCGAGAACTCACGAAGCCGCGTGCGGCGAGCACCTGCACGTCCGGACGGGCGAGGACGAAATCGCGGCTACGCCACGAGGTCGGTGCGCACACGCTCAGTGGCTCCCCCACCCGGTCCAGCGCCTCGCCGTAGGTGCCGACCTGGTGGAAGTCGGCACGGTCGCCCAGCTCGGCGGCGCAGTGCCGGAGGGCCGAGAGCACCAGGTGCGCCTTCTGGCGATGAAAGCGACGGCGGGCGAACACGGCCCTGGACTCGATCAACAGCGCCGGCTGCTGCGGCCCGTCCAGGAAGTGCGGACCGAGCTGGTCGGCGAAGCACCAGCGCCGGGTTCCAGGTGCCCGATCCGGGAAGTCGGCCAGGGCAGGGTCCGAGCGGTGGCCGTCCGGCTCTCCCCCACGACCGGCCGCGCTCGCCGCCACCGGCCTCACCTCCCTGCGGACATCGTGAGGTGACCGATGGTCCGAGCGCGACTCGTGGTGCCGCTCATCACCGGAGGAGCGCCGCCGACCAGAGACTCGACCACCGTCGCGAAGGTGGCCTCGGCGCGTTACCGCGCTGCCCGGTCATGGCGGGAGGCGTGTGCGCATCTAGCAAGTCCCCCCTCGGACAACGCATGACGCACACCCGTCGGGTGTCCCGCTACACGCTTCCCCGTGGCAGGATCCACCGGTGCGCGAAGGTCAGGGCTTCGGCCGCGATCTCGAAGTCTGCGTCGTAGTGCAGGACAGTCATTCCGTGTTCGGCTGCCAGCACCGCAGTCAACAGATCCGCGATGCCCACCGCCCGGTGCCGCCCGGTGCGGGCCAGCAAGCGTTGCGCGTCGAAGGCACGTTGCCAATGTTCGTCGTCGGTAGGTAGGTACTCGTAGGCGGCACGGCGGTCGGCTCGGACCTGCTCGTACTCCCCCGAGCTGCGGGCGCTGTACAGGGCCTCGGCATCCAAAGTGGCGCAGGTCGCCACCAGCCCGCCGGTGATGAGCGGCTCCAGCCGCTCCGCGACGGCATCCAACCGCATCCGGGATGCCGCACTGGTGTCGATGAGGAAGCGGGCGATCACCGCCACACGTCAGCTCGCTGGGTAGGGTCCGCCATCACTTCAAGAGCACCCCCGCGGAGCCAGTCCACCTGCCGAGCCCGTGCGGCTGCGCTTGCGGCCTGCTGCAAGGCAGCGCGGACGGTGTCCGATATGCCGCTCGTGTTCAGCTCACGCTGCGCTTGAGCCAGCAACTCATCGTCAAGGTCGATCAACCGCTTCGTCACGAGACGCACCCTTTCACGCCGTATATATCAAGCCGGACGAAAGTATAGACAGGCGGAGCATCAGCGGCCCAGCCTTTCGACCCAGCCGCCAATGTGGCTCTTGGCCGGCGCCGTGACGGTCCGGATCGTGTGCGTGCGTAACGTGTCGCCCCTCGGACTCTCCTGTGAATCCGCCGCCGGACACCGCTCACACGGCGTCTCGCGACTTCCTTCCTCCCCGTGCTGTGCCGCCCCCTAGTACTAGGCGGAACACCGGCAGGACGGCGCCCGAAGCGATAGACGGCTCCCGGCCCAGACATTGTCTCGACGAGCACGTCGCTGCCTCCCCTGCGACAACGGGCCGTGCCCGAGGCCACCCTCTGGCACGTCCCTTTTCGGTTCCTCCGCCGGCGAGGAACCGCAGGTGAGCGGCAGCCGAACTGTCGCGTCACCGGGTCGACGGGTCCCGCTCGCATGCCGGTCCACGGGATGTGGCCGACGGCACCGCCACCCGAGGAATCCCTGGCAGCAGTCACGTATTCAACTAGTTGTGAACACAAGCCTTGACCTCCAGACCTCGGACGCGCTTGTCCTCGACGAGCACGCGCAGAAGCTGCTCTTCCGCGAGGCCCGCACGGCCAACGCGTTCACGGACGAGCCCGTCACCGACGAGCAGATCGCCGCGATCTACGAGCTCGTGAAGTGGGCTCCCACGTCGATGAACGCCCAGCCGCTGCGTGTCGTCGTCCTCCGCTCCGCCGAGGAGAAGGAGCGCCTCCTCCCCCATCTGGCCGAGGGCAACCGCGCGAAGACGGCGGCCGCGCCCGCCACCGCTCTTCTTGCTGCGGACGTCGATTTCCACGAGGAGTTTCCGCGAACCTTCCCCCACTTCCCCGGCGCCCGAGACATGTTCGCCGGCGATGAGGAGTCGCGCGTCCGAACGGCCGAGCTCAATGCTGGCCTCCAGGTGGGGTACGCGATCATCGGCGTGCGTGCGGCCGGCCTCGCGGCCGGCCCGATGACCGGCTTCGACGCCGACGCGATTGCTCGCGAGTTCTTTCCGGACGGCCGCCACCGGGTGCTCGTCGCCATCAATGTGGGCAAGCCCGCCGACAACGCGTGGATGGACCGCCTGCCCCGCCTCCCCTTCGACGAGGTCGTCACGGTTCTCTGACCCCGCGGGACGGGCGTGGCCCCGCGAGGGCCGCGCCCGTCGCCGTCATCGGCCGGCTATGGCTGTTACGGGTCCGGATGGCCTCACCAGAAGTTCTCCGGCCGCACTGCCCCTGGACCAACGGTGGTCGAGCGCTGCATCCGGCCCTTGGCCACCAAGTGGGCCCACTTCCGCGCCTCCGCCGACAACGACCAGCGCAGCGCTCCGGTGCGGACATGGCTCGAGCACTACAACCTCGAACACCACGACCCGGCATCGATGGCCGCTCACCCATCAGCCGCGTCACGAACGCTGCGGCGAAACATTCGTGTGCGTATGTAGCGTGTCGCCCCCGCCTCGGACACTCGATCCTGAGTTGGCTCACGGCGTCATGATGATCTCGTCGGCAGGTCGCTGAGCTGCGCGGATGCGCTGGATCGGGTGCTGTTTCACGCACTAACGGTG
>NZ_FZNO01000057.1 GCF_900188025.1 Blastococcus mobilis | reverse complement strand
AGTCAGGATCAGGCAAGACGACGGTGACAGCCTCAACGCTCAGCCGGGACCCCCTCGCCCACGCAACGGGCGAAGGTTGGCAGCCGCGGCACTAGACGCCTGCTAAGAGATCGTTTCTGAATGACTCCGGCGTGGCAGCCGGGGGCTCGCGCGGGTCCTGAGCAGCCTGATGTGGGTGATCGAGGAGCTCGTTCCTGACGGGCTGTGGGAGCGGATCGCTCCGCTGCTGCCACCGCCCAAGCCACGTCGCTACCGCTATCCGGGCCGCCGGCCGGTCGAGGACCGCGCCGCGCTGGCCGGGATCGTGTTCGTCCTCAAGACCGGGATCAACTGGAACCAGCTGCCCACGCCCCTGGTCGGCTGCTCCGGCGTGACCTGCTGGCGGCGGCTGCGCGACTGGACCGAGGCCGGCGTCTGGCCCGCGCTGCACGAACTGCTGCTGGACCAGCTGCGCGCCCACGGCGAGCTGGACCTGGACCGCTGCGCGGTCGACGGCTCGCACGTGCGCGCCCTCAAGGGGGGGCCCAGGTCGGGCCCTCGCCGGTCGATCGCGGGCGTCCAGGCTCCAAGCACCACCTGATCTGCGACGCCGGCGGCATCCCGCTGGCGGTCAGCCTCACCGGCGGCAACCGCAACGACGTCACTCAGCTGATTCCGCTGGTCGACGCCATCCCGCCGATCCGCGGACGACGCGGGCGGCCCCGCCGCCGGCCACGGGAGCTCTTCGCCGACCGGGGCTACGACCACGACATCTACCGCCGCCAGCTGCGCACGCGCGGCATCACGCCGCGGATCGCTCGCCGCGGCGTCGCCCACGGCTCGGGACTGGGCCGCCACCGCTGGGTGGTCGAGCGCGGCTTCGCCTGGCTGCACGCCTTCAAGCGGCTCCGCACCCGCTACGAACGGCGAGCCGACATCCACCTCGGCCTACTTCAGCTGGCATGCGCGCTGATCTGCTACCGCCATCTGCCGTCGTTCTGAAACGATCTCTAAGACGTTGGACGCCCTCGCGGCCCGGCGCGCGTCCGTGACCCGAGCCACCCCATGAGCCAACGTTTGGGCCAACGAGCCCCCGCGGTCAGGGCCGATCAGGCGCCCGCCAGCGGATCACCGGAAGCGGGCGTTTCGGCAGTTCAACGCCCGAATCTCGAGCTCAGCGGCATGACTCCCCAGGGCGCTGCGACGTCCTTGGGATCTGGTGCCTTCTGGCGCAGGCCAAGTCCCGCGTCGCCAGGCTCAGCGCCACGAGGAGGACGGCGCCGGCGGCCAGTGCCACGGCCAGCGTGTCCGCCCTGTCCCACCGTCCGCCCCGACGCCCCCCGGGAACGTCGCCGCACGCCTGTTCAAGGGCACGCAAGCTATGCAGGCGACATGAGAGCAGAGCGGCCCGTCACCGGTCCGTGCCCGGCGTTGAGCCGCTGGGGGCGACGAACGCTCAGCCGCCTTGCCTCAGCATGGAAGGGCGAGTCGGCGGGCGGCCGCTGTTGCCGGGCGATGTCCGACTCGCAGAAGCGATCTCCGTGAGCCCAACGCAGTCCGGGCCGGGGCGGTGCGCGCCTTCCGGTCGGGGGTGGCGGCCCACGAGGCATGGGCGGCGATGCGGGCAGTGAGGGCGCGGGAGCTGTTCATGCCGAACGCTGGCACACGACGGCAGGGGATAGCGCCTTCGGGTTCACGGGTCACGGTGGCTCCGACCGGCATCTCCATGGCACGCGTAGATGCAGAGGTGCTGCGGGGATCGTGCGAGCGCTACTGCTCGCAGAAGTGCGCCAAGCGCAGCATTTGAACCGCGACGTCGGACGAAAAATCGCCGCCCTGTCGCCGCTTAGATATCTCCGCTGCCAACTGTTCGCTTAGTCCAGTCCGGTCAGCGACTCCAGGTACCAGGTGTCGCCCCCGTCGCGAACTGTGCATGTCCACTCCGAACGGAGCATTGCTCCGAAACTGTTCTCGGCATCCACGTAACCGGAGACCGTGTACTCATCCCCGCTTTGGATTACGTAACTATCAAAGTAGCCACTAAAATCTGCACTCGAGGGCGCCTTGAGGCGATCCTCAACGAACCCCTCACAGGCGTAGTAGGCGCCACTATCGCTTCCGTCCGATCCGCTGCTGCCACTGTCGTCATCATCGCAGCCATTGAAGATGGAGCCGATTACGCCAAGTATGAGCAATCCGCCAACGACAGTTCCGCACCCTGAATTCGCCATCACTATCCCCGTTCACGTTCCAAGCCAAGGGGGCAGCTAATCGCCAAATGCAGCGAAACGCTAGCTCAAGAGCTAACGATCCGTTAGCTGTCTAGCTAGCAACACTTGGCCCGGCAGTCCGTGTGTGTCGTCAGCGTCTCGTCGGCGCCAGCTGCTACGCGACGGCATTGAAGTGGCCGGCCGGATGCACGGCAAGGGCGGCGATGTCGAGACGGTGTGGTGGGCCACCGGCACCGCCCGGCTGCTGCCCCGCGTCATCGGTGACCGGACCAGCGGCCCGCTGTTCCTCGCCGCCCGCCGACCCACGAGGCCGATGCCGGCGGCCGACGTCGACCCGGCCACAGGCCACGCGCGACGGTCCTACCGGCAGGCCGAACGGATCTTCGCCGAGGCCGGGCGACGGCTGGATCCAGACGGGCCGCCCTTCACGCTCCACCGGCTGCGCCACGCGGGCATCTCGCACGCCGTCGAGGACGGCCACTCCGTCGCCGCCATCCGCGCGAAGTCCCGGCACGCATCGCTGCGCTCGCTGGAGATCTACACCAACCCCGGCGCCGACTCGATTCGGGCGATGACCGACGCCCTGGACGCAACCGCCCGGCGACGGCGCCGGCCTGCGTGACCTAGCTGCACCCGCAGCTCCGGCAGAGTGGGCGCATGAGGTTCTTCAGCCGTTTCCGCAGGGCCGCCCCCGACGTCGCACCTGCCGAGTCCGGCCCCGACCTCAGTGGTGAGGCGCCCGGCGCACCCGCTGCAGTCCCGACCACCTGGCTAGCCGTCCCCACGCTCGCGGAATCCAACGGCGGGCGTCCCGTCGCCGGCACGTCCTTCCGCCAGCCGCTGCTCGCTCAGGTCGCACACCGACTGCGGAAGGCGGCCCCGGTCATCGACATCGTGACCGTGCAGTCGGCGCTGCTCGAGCACGGCGAGTACGCCGGAGCGGTCGGGGTGTACCTGGACGGGCGCCGCGCCGGCTCAGTGCCGGCGGAGCGCGCCGAGGCTCGGAGCCATTGCGGCCGCTGAGGGGTGTGGGGCGAGCGGGGCACCTGACGCGAGCCGTAAGCCCAGACACCCATCGCCGTCGTCTCCGGACGGTTATCGGCCGCTACTGTCCGAAACTACCGTGCAGCCAAGGCCGCGCAGTACAGCACCCGACGGCCGGACTACAGCGACGGCTCAACCGCACAGGAGACCCACCGTGAGCGCGTCCTTCCGCTCGACGCTCGACCAGATGCTCAAGGCCCGCTTCCCCCTGCTCTACGTCGAGACCTTCGAGGAGCAGCGGGTGCTGGCGGAGGTGGCGTCGGTGGCGTCGGCGCTGCGCACGCCGCGCGGCATCTGGACCTGGTCGCTCACCGAGGGTCTCGTCCCGCCGGCGGGAAAGGCATCGCAGGGCACCCGGGACCCCGCTCCTGCGCTGGACGCCGCCGCCCGGGTTGACGAGCCGGCGATCTTCGTGTTCCGGGACCTGCACTCGTCCCTCGGCGACGGCAACCGGGCATCCGACCCGGCCGTTGTCCGGCGGCTGCGGGACGTCGCGGGCAGCTTCAAGGCGGGCGCCGTTCCGCGGACGCTGATCGTGCTGGCGCCGCTTCTGCGCATCCCGCCGGAGCTGGAGAAGGACGTGACCCTGCTGGACTTCCCGCTGCCCGGTGAGCCGGAGATCCGCCACCTCCTGGACGGGATGATCGCCACGAACGCCGCCGGGGGGCGCATCGAGGTCCAGCTGGACGACCGCGGCAAGGAGAAGCTGGCCAAGGCCGCCCTCGGGCTCACGGTGGGCGAGGCGGAGAACGCCTTCGCCCGCGCGATGGTCAACGACGGGCGCCTCACCGCGGACGACGTCGAGGTCGTGCTGGAGGAGAAGCGCCAGACGATCCGCAAGTCGGGCCTGCTCGAGTTCGTCCCGGTAGACGTCGAGCTGGCGGACGTCGGCGGCCTGGAGAACCTCAAGCGCTGGCTGGCCAAGCGCAACGAGTCATGGCTCGCCGAGGCGGCTGCCTACGGCCTCCCCGCCCCCAAGGGCGTGCTGATCACCGGCGTGCCGGGCTGCGGCAAGTCGCTGACGGCCAAGGCCATCGCCTCGGCCTGGCAGCTGCCGCTGCTGCGGATGGACATCGGCCGGGTGTTCTCCGGCCTGGTCGGCTCGAGCGAGCAGAACATGCGCACCGGGATCGCCACGGCCGAGGCCGCCTCGCCCTGCGTGCTCTGGATCGACGAAATCGAGAAGGGCTTCGCCGGGGTGGCCGGGGGAGGCGATTCCGGGACGTCGTCCCGCGTGTTCGGCTCCTTCCTGACCTGGATGCAGGAGAAGTCGAGGCCGGTGTTCGTGATCGCCACCGCCAACAACATCGACCGGCTGCCACCGGAGTTCCTGCGCAAGGGCCGCTTCGACGAGATCTTCTTCGTCGACCTGCCCACCTACTCGGAGCGCTGCGACATCTGGGGCATCCAGCTGCTCAAGCGGGTCCGCAGCGACGAGGTCCGGGCTGGCCTCGAGAAGGACGCAGCGTTGATCGATGCGCTGGCCGGGGTCAGCGAGGGCTACTCGGGCGCCGAGATCGAGCAGGCGGTCACGGCGGGTCTGTTCGACGCCTTCGCCGAGCGTCGTCCGCTGACCGGTGACGACCTCCTCCGGGCGGTGCGCAACATGGTGCCGCTCTCGGTGACCCAGGCGGAGGAGATCCAGGCCGTCCGCTCGTGGGCCAACGTCCGGGCTGTCGCCGCCAGCGTCGCCGACGACGGGGTCGCCGTCGCAGCGCCTCCGCAGTCGACGGAGCCGGCCGCACAGGACCCTCGCGGGAGCGTGCCCGCGCCGGCCGGCCCCCGCGGTGGGCGCTTCGTCGACTTCTGACCGACCCGCACATCCCGGAGGAGGAAGAGCATGAGCATCTCACTGGTACTGCTGCCGCTGGCCGTCGCCGCCGTCACCGCGGCCCACGACCGGATGAGCCGCAGGACGGAGAACGGCTCCACCATCTGCTCGGTGGGCACGAGGATGCGGGACGGCGGACTGCTCGCCCGTGCTCTCGAGGACACTGGGGCGTCGGTGGGCTGGGCTCCGTCCCAGGACAGCCTGCTGATCCAGTGGGCAGATGTCACGGCACGCTTCGACCGCGGCGTCGACGGCATCTGGAGCGCGCATTTCGCCGGTGACGTGGACGAGGCGCGAGCACGGGAACTCGTCGCCGCGATCGACGCAGCGTATGGGCGACGCGTCCAGGCCGCGGTCCTGGAACGGCTGCGCCAGCGTGCTCCGGCCTCCGGGATGCGCCTGGAGTCCGAGACCGTGGAGGACGACTCCTCGGTGACGCTCGTCCTCACCGTCGAGCAGGGGGCCTGACATGACCGAGAAGGTCCAACTGCACGTGCGCATCGCCTCCGACGGGACGGTGACGGCCGAGACCAAGGGGGTCGTCGGCTCCGCCTGCCTGGACTACGTGGCGGTCCTGGAGGACCTGCTGGCGGCGACCACGGTCGACAGCGGATACACGGCCGACTACAGCAGGACTGCTGCCCGGCAGGACATGGAGGACCGCAATGAGCTTCGGCAGTACTGATCCGCGTTCCGTCGGAACGAACGGCCGGTCGCAGCAACTGCTCGCCAGTCGTGCCTGGCGCTGGCGTAACAGCCTGTGGCTCCTGGGGCCCGTCCTCGGCCTGGGGATGATCACCTGGGCGTCGTTCCTCTACGTCGGGCGGAAGGCGAGGCGCACGGACTGGCTCGTCGCCGGCGTCCTCTATGCCGTGGCGGCGGCCGTGCTGTTCTACTTCATCGACGGCACCGAGGGTCCGGACGGCGAGTCCAACGAGTGGACGGGTGGCGCGATCGTCGCCCTCTGGATCGCCGGGATGGTGCACGCGTTCCTGAGCAACCGGGCCTGGCTGACCTGGCGGGCCAACGCCCAGCCCTGGTATGCGACGGCCGCACAGCAGCAGGTGGGCCCGGGTCCCGGGCAGGCCGCCGCCCCGGAGCTGGCCGCGCTCGGCGTCGATCCGAACCAGTACTACGCCGCGGGGCCGCAGTTCCAGGCCGGCCCCCCGCCCGCACCGGCGTTCCCGATGCGGCCACAGGGCTTCCAGCCGCCGACGCCGTCGGCGGGGTTCCCGCCGCCGATGACGCACGCGGGCTTCCTGCCGCCGATGCCGCAGCCGTTCCAGCCCCCCATGCCCGGGGCCGGTCCCCAGGCCCCGGTGCGCCTGGACGTGAACTCGGCGTCGGAGCAGCAGCTCTCCCAGCTGCCCGGGCTGACGCCGGAGCGGGTCCACCGTGCGGTCCAGGCCCGATCCGGTCGCGGCGGCTTCGGCTCGGTTCAGGAGTTCGCGGACGCCGCGGGTCTGGCACCCCACGAGCACGCCCGGATCCGCGAGCTGGTGCAGTGCAGCGCACCCCCGTCGAGGACGCCGCCGCGGAACGCGAGTGGGCGGATTGTCGACTTCTGAGGGGCGCACCACCGCGCCGCCGGACCAGGCGGACGACGCCGTCCTGTCGATGGCGCGGTTCGTGCCCGCCACGTACGCCGAGGGGCCGGGGCTCCGAGCGGCCCTCTGGGTGCAGGGCTGCTCGATCCGGTGCCCCGGGTGCTTCAACCCGCAGCTGTGGGCCCGGCGGGGCGGCTCCGACCGGCAGGTGACCGACCTGGTCCGGGAGCTCCTTGAGTCGGCCGCCACGCACGGGGTGGAGGGCATCACGCTGCTCGGCGGGGAGCCCTTCGAGCAGGCGGCTCCGCTCGCTCGGGTGGCCCGCGGGCTGCGGCAGGCGGGGCTGTCGGTGATGACGTTCACCGGGTACGAGTGGGCCGACCTGCGCCGGTGGGCCGAAAGCCGCCCCGACATCGGCGCGCTGCTGGAGGCCACCGACCTGCTTGCCGACGGACCGTTCCTCGCCGACTCGATCGACACGTCGCGCCCGTGGATTGGATCGCGGAACCAGGGCCTGCGCGCGTTGACCGACCGGTACGCGGAGCAGCTCGCCACGTTCGACCGCCACCCGGACCGAGTCGAGGTCCGGGTCGCCGCCGATGGAGAGATCGCGGTCAACGGATGGGCGAACGCCGACGCGCTGGATGCACTCTTCGCCGATCTGGGGCGCCGCAACAACAGGCACTGACTGCCCGAGGTCCCGTGACGCAGCCAGGCAGCTTACTGACCGGGCGCTACTGTCCCGCGCCGGGTCTAATCGAGGCCCTCATTCGCCGGGAGGACGAGAGTCAAGGCGGCACGGCGAACCGCCCGAACGTAGACGGTGTCGCGGGAAACCTGTGAACGGTTTCCCGCGACGCCGCGGTGGAGCTGCTCCGAGTATTCCTCCGATGACCCGGTGGCTGCCCCCGGCATGGCGTCGAGGGCGCGGGCGATTTCGGCGTCGCGGTCGTCGGCGGCGTGCTGGCAGAGCAGGGCGGTGGGGGAGGAGTGGCCCAGCCGGCCGCATCAGCTCCTTGGTGGTCGCGCCGGTCGCCGCGGCCAGAGTGGCGCCGGTGTGGCGGAGCTCGTGGGGCCGGAGTGCGGGCAGCCCGATGGCGTCGGCGGCGCGGCGAGAAGTCGAGTTCCAGTTGCTGCGCGCGAGGTAGCCGCCGGAACTGGTGCTGAACAGGAGGGGTCCGGAGGAGCCGGGACATGCTTTTCCAGGTGCTCCTTTCCAGTACGGCCGCGACGGCGGCGGAGAGGGGCACGGTGCGATGTCCGGCGTCCGCCTTGGGCTCGCCGACCACCCACCGTCCGCCGACACGTCGGACTGAGCGCTCGACGAGCAGCCGGCCGCCGGTCAGGACGTCGGACCTGCGCAGCGCGGTGGCCTCGCCGAACCTGAGCCCGCCGAAGGCCAGGACGAGCACCGGTGTGCGGTAGCGCTCGGTCCTCCAGTCCCGCCTTAGTTGCTCTGCCAGCTGAAGGGCCTCGGCCGTGGTGAGTGCGCGGGACTTGCGGCAGGCCTTAAGTCTGTGGGACCCAGACAATCCCGTCCTTGGAGTCGGTGCTGGCTAGTGCCGGGTCAGGCAACCTTCGCCCGCTTGATGGTGGAGGCTCGCTTGATGACCTTGCGGAGTTCGGGGTCGGTGACGTGGCCGTTCCGCCA
>NZ_FZNO01000058.1 GCF_900188025.1 Blastococcus mobilis | reverse complement strand
CCACCCGCTACGACAAGCTCGCCGTCCGCTACGAGGCCACCGTCCAGATCAGCGACATCGACATCTGGCTGCGCGACCTTTCAAACAGGGCCTAGGTCCCTACGACGGACGTCAAGAGCCCGTCTCGCCGTCGAGATCGCGGGAACGTTGGGCAGTCTGCACGGAGTTTTCGCGAGGCGGATGAACGCGCTGGAGCGGAAGAGGTCCCCGAGGAGGAGTCGGATGGTTGATAGCTTCCGAGGTAGTGCTTCTGGCATCTAGCGAGGATGCGTGCCTCGATCCGGCGGGTCGTGGCCTTGTAGACGTAGAAGGCCCGCCGGTGCTGATCGTGGAGAAGTCTTATGCCTAGTAACGACGTCGTTTTGCTGGCCGACATGCTAGAGCGCGACCGTCAACTTTACGATGCGCTGGGCGAGGACCACGACACATATTTCACGGCTAGGCAGTACTTGCGCAACTATGCGCCGACGCATGATGACCTTACCGCTGGACTCGTCGACGGGCGGCACGATGGCGGGCTGGACGCCGTCTACATGTTCGCCAACTCACTATGCGTCCGAGACGATATGCCACTCTCAGCCTTGGGTCGAGGCGCCCAGCTGGACCTCTTCCTGATGCAGGTCAAGAATAGTAAGGGGTTCGGCGAGGACGCGATCAATCAGCTGCTCGTGAACTTGCCCAAGTTGCTAGACTTCGGGCGCGACGAGCAAGCCTTGAGTAAGACTTTCAACGGGCGGGTGCTGGAAATCACAAGGCGGTTCCTCTCGGCATATCGAGCGCTAGAGATGCCGAGCCTCCGCGTATTTATATGCTTTGCATCTTTGAAGGCGGAACATCTCCATCCGGGAACGGTTGAAAAAGCGGCAGAACTCAACACGGTCGTTCGCAGTTGTTTCGGCGGCGCGGCCGTATCAGTGGACTTCCTCGACGCGGCTGCGGTGGCGGACATGGCTAGGGAAAAGCCGGTGACGACTCGCCACCTAGCTCTTGCTGAGAACCCAATATCCACATCCAAGGCGGGCGGGTATGTTGCGGTCGTCAAGCTGGAGGACTACGAAGCCTTCATCACCGATGACGAGGGAAAGCTTGACGCCAGCCTATTTGAGGCCAACGTCCGTGACTACGAGGGCGACACCGCAGTCAATCGCAGTATCCAGGACACGCTGGCCCACCCTGATTCCGATGTGGATTTCTGGTGGCTGAACAACGGTGTAACCATCGTGGCGAACAAGGTGCAACCTGCGGGAAAACTCCTCGAGCTCGATGCGCCGCAGATCGTAAACGGATTGCAGACCTCGAACGAAGTTCACAAGCGGCGTAAGACCTCGGGGGAACGCCAGCTAGGTGACGACCGAAGCGTGCTCGTGAAAGTCATTCAAGCTGAAGATGACAGTGTTCGCGACCGTATCATCCGTGCCACGAATAGTCAGACGTCATTCGGTCCCAGTGCTCTTAGGGCAACCGACAAAGTTCAGCGCCAGATCGAAGAGTATCTTGCCGGCAAGGGCCTTTTCTACGAGCGGCGGAGAAGGCACTACTATAACCAAGGTAAGCCCGTCGAGAGCCTGGTGAGCATAGACCAGATGGGCCAAGCCGTACTCTCGGTCATGGCGCAGGTTCCTCATATCGCGCGCGGGCAAGTCAGTCGCGTATTCGAGGGCGACATCTACGACTTGCTCTTTGCGCCAAGCCATCCGATCCAGATGTATGCATCTTGCGTGAACATTGTTCGGGAGACGCAAGTCTTCCTAAATTCGGCTCGGCACACGCGCGCGCAGGCGGAGGACTTCCTCTATCACTTGTCGATGTTAACGGCGATGGCATTGCTTCGTAAGCACCGGCCTAGCGCGATAGACCTTGCGAAGATCGAAGAGTTAAAGCCGGAGCGCAGTCTACAAGCCGAGCTCCTGCAGGGAATTCAGAATGAGTATGCAAGAGTTGGGCGATTTACTGGAGAGGTGATGTTGGATCGCATGGCGAAGGATCCCGCTATAACTGAAGCGGTTCTGAACTTCGGGAGAACGTACCTAGGTACGACCCGTAAGAGTTAGAGCGGCTGTCCGGCGTCGAAGCGATGGTCACCAGTCGACGGTCTCCGGAAACAGCTCGCGGCGGCGCTGCACGATCCCGTCGACGGACTTATTAGCCCTCTGGCCGAACTGGAGCCAGCGTAGACAGCGCAGTCCTAATTTCCTGCATCGCCAGGAAGGCTCTTTCCTCACGGCGCTGTGTCCGCTCGCTATCTAGAACCCTGGTCAGGCGCTTGCCTTCGTCGTTACGGGTGAGTCGGTAGACCACGATCGCCACACCCAGGGCCCCGAACGTGCCGAGAAAAGAGACTAGGGCCTGTTCCCAGAACGGGTCACCTGTCGTCATGACAACAACCGAATCAGACACGCGGCCACCGTAGCTGGGATACCGATGTCTTGATGACTACCCGCACGACACAGTAGGTCAGTGGGGACTATCCGGACGAGCACGGTCACGGTCAGCCTGACCTGCCAGGACTGTGGCCGGATCGATGAGCGAGGTAGGCCGAGAAAACGTTGCCTGGCATTCACGGTGGCCCTGAGACGCTCCTAGCGAGCTGCAATCGCTGCGCCCGTCTTTCTCTGCACGGGCTGAGCGGCGAGAGCCGGCGGCGTCTGGGGCTTCGCCATAGCTAACGAGCCCTGTGCCTGCCGCCACCCCTGTCGTTCCGTCGGCCGACGTACACGGTGACCAAGCTTCTAATCAGCGCGCCGACGACGCCGCCCCAGAAGCCCTCCGATGCCAAGAAGCTCATGCCACAAGCTGAGCACACGAGGGCGACGCTCCAGGCCGGGTAAGGAAAGCTCAGGTCCCTTGCCCGGCGGGCCAGTGGTAGACGGCGCTAAACCCGTGGACGCGCCACACAGGGACTTGTCCCGGCATGCCGGTAGACGGCGATGAGGAGAACTTTTCTGCGAGTTTCTGCGCGTCCCCGCGTGTCGCGGCAGCACGGCGGCGTGGCTTAGTTTCGCTCGCCGCACGGAGGAGAGGTGAGCAGCCTTGCCTTGCGCCCGTCGGGACAGCCTGGGCAACGCCCGCCGTGTGCCCAACCTGTCCAACCTGTCCAACCAGCCTTGTCCTTGTCATCGACGTGGGACTAACCCCCGAATCGGCGGCCCTCGCGGCGCGGGTGCGCGGCGAGGATCCCCTGCGGGGCGACGTCCCCGGCTGGGTCATGATCGCGGTAATGACGGCGGCCCTCGTGCTCGCCATCCTCATCCCGTTCCGCGAGGCGATCCCCTGCGGGACGCCTGTGCCGGCCCGTCAAGCTGGCTGAGAGTGCCCCGTTGGGGGTTCGCCTTGCGGGACAGGGCTGCGGGTCGTCGGTGGATATGCCGTGAAGCGAGTCGCCCTTAGCGGCCCACTCTGGGGCAGCCGGCTCACCTCGGCGACGATGGTGCAGTGGTCGAGCGAAGCCTGCCGCGGCCGGCTAGCTGTCGCCGCTGCTGGGCGAACGTAAGCAAACTCTCGTATACTTCGCGACTGGGCATCATCGGTGAGCAGACGCGGTGATCGACCGGCCGATCACTCAAATCACCTGATAATTGCGGAAGTGTCAGTGATGCCCCGAGCCCGGCCAGCCGGGTCGGAGATGAACGGCCGCGAATTTCCGACTGATAGGCCGCCCGTCAGGGCTGGCTGCTGTCGCGAACGTCCGATCAGTTGCGGCAGTGTGGCGTCGAGGCGTGGGCTTCCCTTCGACGGGGTCAAAAGTATCGGCAGACATCAATCAGATGTCTCCACGCAGTTGGTCAGAACGCGCGTGGTTGAGTCGGTCGACGACTCCGGACATCTATCAGCACTGGCGACCTGGCTTATCACAATCCAACCAAACACGAGGCCAATCGTGAATGCTCCAAGAGACGCAAGAATTCTACGGAGGTGAAAGCTCGCCGCATAGTAGCGCCCTCGAGGGGACGCCCACAGCTTGACTGCGGCGACCAAGCTCGGTATTGATACGAGCACTCCAATCACTGCAAGAGCACCGACCAGGGCCAGGGCTGGCAGCCTTGTCGGCCGAAATCCCAAGAGTCCCAGCACACTGGCAGCGTCGGCCAGGAACGCGAGTAGGACAAGAAACCAGTAGGAACGAGCCTCACCTTCTGGCGCGGCGGCCATGACCCCTCTTTATTCCGGGCGCTTCGGGTAATGGAAACGCTGCGAGGCGCAACTTGGTTGCCTCTATTCGAACAAAACTCCAACGCTCGCGCTCCGCAACGTCAAGAAGCACTTCGCCGGCCATTGACGATAGCTGAGTGGCAAGATCCAATACTTGGTCTGCCGGGTTGCGTCGACGCTGAACCATCAGCCAACGCAGCAGGCCGAGCAAGAGGCCTGCCGTGATAACGGTCGACAGCGCCAAGGCTAGGTTAGCGTACCTGAATAGCGAAATAAATGAGGCTATGAAGGAAAGCCCAACGCCCACGAGGATCGACCCAATCGCGAACAATCGGTTATCTTCGTGGCGCCTTCGCTCTTCTGCTTGCTGAAGGAGGCGTTCAGCGGCGCGGAGCGCGCCTTCTAGATCATCGCCGGTGCTCAGCCTCCATGCCTCCGCGGTGTGTCCGCGGAATCCCGCCATCGGTCGGCGTGCTTCCCCTCTAGCCATTGCACAACTCTCCGATCGTCTCAACAAGACAGAGCAGGGAAGCATCGCACTGGTCATTCGTCAGTTGTGTTTGTGCTGTGATCAGTCCACGAGACGATCCAAACCGGAAGTCAAGCGCCTGAGTTGCGACCGGGAGGACCCGGTAATCTATCGCGAGGGAGCCCAGCTGCGAGAGCATTCGTTGCGCGTGTTGGTCGAAGTCTGTGCTTGAACCCCGGCGGTAGTAGCTCTCGGCGGCCGCGATGGTGGGCCAGTACAAGTCAGCCTTGTTGGCCAAGACGAGCAGCCATCGGGGTCCACCGTTGCCATCGGTGAGCTCATGTTTATCAACGATTCTGTTGCAGACCTCGCTGAAGTTGTCGACCTCTTGACGTCTGTTCCATTCGAGTAGGGACCGAATGTCGTAAGGGCTAAGATTGTTGGCGACCACGTCAATATTCCGCTGCCAGATCTCAGAGTATCCATACGACGCGACGAAGATGACACCGTCAAGGCGGGTCTGCGGTCCAAACAGCTGGTTCATGGCACTGGCCCGCTCACGGCTCGGTTGTCCCGGAATGGTCGTCAGGGTTGCGGCTCTCCGATGCGGGCTGACCATGTAACCGTCGTCGGTTGTCACGCTCATTGCGTGCGGGCGCTCTCGCAGTGTCAACCGGGACCAGAGCCAAGTCTTCCCCGCGCCAGATGCCCCAGTCATCGTGACAGGCACAGCCGACAGCTTAGCTAGGTGTTGGCGCCTCAGCTGCAGGTCCCGCGGGGTTCCCGCCGAGATGCGAGCGACTGCTTCGGGCCATGACACCACGTGGCAACCCTAGCTGCGTGACGCCTCGTGGCCCTGTTAGGACCGTCGGCGCGCCGGAGTGAGCACCCCCTAACGCACATTCAGGCACTCTTTGCTCTTATGCTGCATCTCCCTTGCTAGAGCTAGTGTGCATTCGGCGCTCGTCGTGGTGACGGGTCCAGACATGCGTACTCTGCATCGGTGTCCGTGCGAAGAACAATCGTCACGAGTATCAGCGACGCCGGCGAGGACGGAGCGACCAATGCGGCTTACACTCGACCGGCGGCGTGCCTGATTGGTGCGGCAATGATAGGGGCCGGGCACATAAATCGGAAGGAGCGCACTGCTCAACTACCTGCGGCCCATGCGCCGCTAATTCGATCGCGAACGGGTTGTCTCCAAAGCCGCCTTCAGGTACGAGCCGGAAGCCCTCTGCCGCCACCGAACAGGGATCCTCTATGGAGCGGACAGCCTTGGTGCGGGGGTGGCTAGATGTGTAGGAGAAGCGCCCTCAAGCAGACGACCCTCGCCCTGGCGACATACCTGCCGATGCCCAAGGCAATCAGCTAGACACCCACGCGTCGCGGCTTTTCGGGCACTCGGGCATTCCAGAGACAGTCGCGCCCGGAAATGCGTCCTCGATAGGCGACGCAGCCTTGGACGCGAGGCGGTCCACCACCACCGGCCTGATGGCTAAGAGTCGGCCGTCGGGTGCGCGCCACTGTTTCACGCCGTAGACGCGCCCATCCCGGCTGTAGTAGCCGTGCCGCTCGATCATCCCGCAATTGCGGCAGCACGAGGTCAAGCTGCCGTCCTTCTCCCGGACTGACAGGCTCGGATCCCAGTTGTGATTGCGACGGCCCATGCTCCACATCATGCGCGGCAGCTCCGACAGGGCACGCCCACAGCCGGCGCAGGATGCGGGAGCTGCATGAGCGACTCGTCAAGGGCCGGAACGACCGTGCGTACTACCTCGCCGGCTTGCGCCATCGTGCCCTGGACGGTGGACGGTGAAGGCCGCGCTGCGCCGGGTGGAGATGCGGCCGCCACGGTCCGTCGATGAGTCAGAGCCCAACACACCCCGTCTCGCGCAGACGTTTGCCTTGGACACCCATCCACACACTCCTGGCCGCTCCCCGGTGACGTCCCTGGAAGTGGTGTAGCTGGTTGGGGGTCTTGAGCTCGTCGGCGAAGTGCTGGCGTGCGAGAGGCCACCGCGTGGATCTTCTGTGTGAACCCGCCAAGGAACACTCGGAAGAGAAAGGCCACGCGATGGCCCTGGACCAGTCTGCCCTGCTTGAGCTGCTCGAGGCACTGCAAGTTGCCGAGGTCGATGACCGCATCCGCACGGCGACGGAGGCGCTGTATCAGGCGCTGATCGAGGCGGAGCTGACCGCGGCGATCGGCGCCGCCCCGCACGAGCGCACCGAGACCCGCACCGCTCAGCGCAACGGCTTCCGACCGCGGACCTTGACCACCACGGCCGGGGATCTGGAGTTGCGCATCCCGAAGCTGCGCACCGGCTCGTTCTTCCCCTCCCTGCTGGAACGCCGCCGGCGGATCGATCAGGCGCTGTTCGCCGTGGTGATGGAGGCCTACCTGCACGGCGTGAGCACCCGCAAAGTCGACGACCTGGTGCGGGCCCTGGGCGCTGACACCGGCATCAGCAAGTCCGAGGTCTCCCGGATCTGCGCCGACCTCGACGAGGAGGTTGCCGCGTTCCGCGACCGCTCGCTGGCCGAGACCGCGTTCCCCTACGTGTTCCTCGATGCCACCTACTGCAAGGCCCGGGTCAATCGCCGGGTGGTCTCGCAGGCGGTGGTCATCGCCACCGGGGTGGCCGCCGACGGGCACCGCGAGGTGCTCGGCTGCGCGGTCGGCGACAGCGAGGACGGCGCCTTCTGGACCGCCTTCCTGCGCACGCTCAAGGCCCGCGGCCTCGGTGGAGTGCAGCTGGTCATCTCCGACGCGCACACCGGGCTGAAGGCCGCGATCGAGGCGGTCCTGCTGGGCTCGGCCTGGCAGCGCTGCCGGACGCATTGGGCCTGTCAGGAATCAAGCTGTTCTTTTCCGGATCCGGCGTCGACGATCTGCTATGCGCGTCGACGACGAGGTCCGCGGCCAGCTCGCCACCAGGTTCGAGGTGCTGCTGCCGCATCTGAACGAA
>NZ_FZNO01000059.1 GCF_900188025.1 Blastococcus mobilis | reverse complement strand
CGAACGATCCGTGAGCTGCGTTGCGCACAGACACGTCACTGCTGCGTGACCGTCGGGCCGATCGCGCGGTCTGACAGTCCGCCACCTCGCGATGAAGCGGGTCGACGCTAGCGCCGACTCACTGCGGTCAGAAGAGATTCCGATACGGCGCGGACCTGCCGCACGCCGACCCGGCGAGCGAGCACGACCGGTTCGGAGCCCTCCGCTACACGGTCGATTCCGATCCGCATCGAGAAGCGGCAGAGGCTGTCCGGTCTCCTCGACACCGCATCTCGTCAAGATCTCGATGCTCGTGATGAGCCGGATGTGCCCGCACGCTGCTCGAGTAGCCGTCGCCGGCCCCGTGATCGTGCGGTCGGGTCTCGACGCCGGTCAGGCCGTCGCTGGAGAGAAGGAAGTGGCCAGGTCCTCCGCCGATTCGCCCTCGAGTTCGTCCATCGCGCCCCCCACCGCCTCTCGAGATGGGCGGGCTTACAGGATGCGCCCCTTCGATGGCCCGAAGTCGCCCAGCCATCACAGGCGACACGCACTTGACCCGACGGAAGCGGGATGACCGGAAGGAGCGCAGGACCCCGGTAGGAGGGACGTCTTCCCACGGATGCCCCACACCGAGGTCCTGCTGTGTCCGATCCTGTCACCTATACCGCCGTGCTCCCGGTCGCCGAGGAGACCGTGCAGTTCGTGTCGCGGCTGCTGGCCGCCGAACGCCGGCGACGCGCAGCCGCGGGCGCCGACGGGGGCTGGGCTGCTATCGGCAGGCGGTGCTGGTGCTGCGCTGGTTTCTTGACGGCACCCGGCTGGCCCAGTTGGCCGCCGACAACCGGATCGGCCGCTCAACGGCCTACCGGTATCTGCACGAGGGCATCGACGTCCTCGCCGCGGCCGCACCCGGGCTGCGCGGCGCGCTGCTGGCCGCCCGCGCCGCCGGCCATGCGCACGTGACGGTGGACGGCACGCTGATCCGCACCGACCGATGTGCCGCACCGGGTCCCACCGCCCGCGGTGACCGCCCCGAGCGTCGGGTGGACCTGTGGTGGTCGGGCAAGCGCGCCGCCCACGGCGGCAACATCCAGGTCATCGCCGCGCCCGACGGCTGGCCGCTGTGGACCTCGCCGGTGCGACCCGGCCGTGAACACGACACCACCGCATTGCGCGCCCACGCCGGGGCCCTGCCGCTGCTGGCCGAGTGGACCGACGCCACCCATGCCGTGCTCGCCGACCTGGGCTACGAGGGCGAACGCGCGGCCCCGACCACCCCGATCAAGCACCCCGGCGGCCGCCAGCTGACCGGCGACCAGCGCACCGTCAACCTGCTGCACGCGGCCACCCGCGGTCCGGCCGAACGCGGCAACTCCCTGCTCAAGACCACCTTCAAGGCGCTGCGCCGGGTCAGCCTCTGCCCCTGGCGGATCGACGCGATCACCGCCGCCGCTCTCGTGCTTCTCCATCACCAGCACGGCCGGACGACATGATCATCGACCGGGCCGAGCCGTTACTGGGAATGGCTCACTGGGAGGGCGCCCGCCGGCTGGGGGTCGGTGAGGGTGGCAATGCGGCGAGCGTGGCCGCCCCGGTGCGGTTGCCCGGCGCACTCCGGGTTCTGTGGAAACCCCCGGGTGTCCACAGCCGCGGGGTGGCCGGGCCGGCGACGTCGGCACGCGGGGACCTTGATCTTCTGCCATGCCGCCCGAGCGGGCGGGACGCACCGAACCGGGAGGGCAACGGAGGGATCATGCCGCGCGGTGTGCCCGGGAGCGCGCCGGAACAGGATCGAAGAGCCCTGGCGACGGTCATCGGGTGCTGGATACGGTCCGTCATTGGTACGAGGAGGCCCCGTGTCCGCTGCCGTTGCTTCCCCCAACGAGCGAACCTCCGAGCCGGCACCCCCGCTGGAGGCCGCCGAGATCGTCGCCCTCCCGTCCGCCCGCGGCGTCGCCGGCGGCCTGGTCGGCGCGATCGCCCGGCCCGGCGCGCTGGCCCGTGAGACCGTCCGTCTCGGCCGGGACGTCGTCTCGATCCTGCGGGGCACCGACCGGCTGGCGCCGTCGGCGCAGGACGAGCGCTTCACTGACCCGGCGTGGCGGGAGAACCCCGCCTACCGGCGGCTGGGCCAGGCCTACCTTGCCTGGGGTTCCTCGCTGAACCGGTTGGTCGACCGGTACGAGGCCGAGGGCGCCGACTGGCGCGATGTCGAGCGGGCCCGCTTCGCGCTGACCGCGCTGACCAGCGGGATGGCGCCGACCAACACGCTGCTGGGCAACCCGGCCGCTCTCAAGCGGGCGATCGACACCGGCGGCCGCAGCATCGTGCGGGGCATGGGGCATCTGGTCGAGGATTTCGTGCACCACGGCGGGCTGCCGGCGCAGACCGACCGCTCGGAGTTCGCCGTCGGCAGGAACCTGGCTGTGACCCGGGGCGCGGTGGTCTACCGGGACGACGTCATCGAGCTTCTCCAGTACCGGCCGACGACCGAGCGGGTGCGGCAGCGGCCGCTGGTCATCGTCCCGCCGCCGATCGGCCGGTTCTACTTCCTCGACCTGGCGCGGGAGCGCAGCTTCGTCGAGTACGCCGTCGGCCAGGGGCTGCAAATGTTCATGATCAGCTGGCGCAACCCGGCGCGGCAGCAGGCCGGCTGGAACCTCGACACCTACGCCGAGCGCATCCGCCGGGCGATCGGGGTGGCCCGGGAGATCACCGGATCGCCGGACGTGAACACGATGGGCTTCTGCGCCGGCGGAATCCTCCTGACCACGGTGCTCAACCACCTCACCGCGATCGCCGACCGCAGCGTGCACAGCGCGGCATACGCGGTGACCCTGCTTGACTTCGACAGCCCGGCGCCGATGGCCGCGTTCTCCGGGCGCCGTGGACCAGGCGCCGGCCGGCGCAAGCCGCGCACCCACGGGGTGATCCCCGCCCGGTCGATGGAGTCCGCCTTCAGCTGGATGCGCCCCGACGACCTGGTGTTCCACTCCCTGGTCCACCAGTGGTTGATGGGGGAGGACCCCCCGGCCTCCGCCCTCCTGGCCTGGTACGCCGACGGGACCAACCTGCCGACCGCCCTGCACAAGCAGTTCCTGCAGATCTTCCAGGACAACACGCTCGTCCGGCCCGGCGCGGTGACGGTGCTCGGCAGCCCGGTGGACCTGGGCGAGATCACGCTGCCCACGTTCGTCCTCGGCGCGGTCGCCGACCACCTGACCCCGTGGACCGGCTGCTACCGGACCACCCAACTGCTGTCGGGCCCCGCCACCTTCCTGCTCAGCTCCGGCGGCCACCTCCAGAGCCTGGTCAACCCGCCGGGCAACCCCGAGGCCAGCTACTGGACCGGTGGGGCCCCGGGGCCGGACCCGCAGGACTGGCGCGCCGCGGCCGAGTGGCACGCCGGCAACTGGTGGGAGTGCTGGGCGCCGTGGACCATCGAGCGCTCCGGCGACGAGGTGCCCGCCCCGGCCGAGCTGGGCAGCGCCGTCCACCCGCCGCTGGAGCCCGCGCCGGGCTCCTACGTCCGCGACCGGCCGTCCGCCTGACCGCCCCCTCCGCGTGGGCAGCCGGTCAGGCAAGCCGGCGACCTCCTGGACGGCGTCGTCAAGACCTCGTACGTCGCCGGGTGACGCGGCCCGGACGCGGGGTGAGGACGGCGCGGCTCGCGCAGCGGCGAGTCGGGCGGCAGCGGCTGGAAGGCCGCGCATCTCCGGCGCCGGTCCCGCACCGTGCCGGTGGCCGCACCGGCGCGGCGACCTCCGCGCCCGCTCCACCAACCCTCCCGGCCGACAGGAGACAGAGGGCTATGAGGATCACCGTGGTGGACCTGCCCGACCTGGCCCGCTTCGAGCTCCGGATCGAGAACGAGGTCCTCGGCCGGGCCAGCTACCACGTGGCCGACGGCGCCATGACCCTGCCCTACACCGAGGTCGATCCGCGCCGGCACGGCCAGGGTCTGGGCACCATCCTGGTCCGCGGTGTCTTGATCGCCGCCCGCCAGCGCCCAGCTGCGGGTGCTGCCCTACTGCCCCTTCGTCCGCCACCACCTGCTCACCCACCCCGCCGAACTCGACCTGGTCTGCGCAGCCGACCGGTCGATGTTCGGGCTGCCGCCCACCCATCCCGACCGAGGCTGAGAACCGCCCCGGGAACGAACCCCGCCGCCGCGGGACGACGGGGCGGTCCGGCGTCGAGCCCCGGCCCCGGTCCTGCTCGACCCGGCATGCTGCAGGCCAGCCGCAGGTCAGCGGCGGCCCACAGCGCCACGCCGCGGCCGGCGGACCGGGCCACCGGCATGCCGGCGATGCGGTCACTCGGACGACGGACGTGCCCTGGTGAGGTAACGCAGCTCGGCGAGCATCAACTCCGGGTAGTGCAGCGGCAGGAAGTGCGTGCCCGCCAGCTCCCGGTACCGGGCGGCCGTGAGGCGACGGGCCGCGGTGCGCAGGTCTGCCACGTCGACGAACGCGTCGTAGCGGCCGGCCAGGAAGGTCACCGGGCAGTGCACGGGCGACACATCCAGCGGCGCGTGGGCGGCGACCGCGGCGGCGAGGTGCCGATACCAGCGCCAGTCGTGGCCGGCGAACTCACGCAGCACCGCGGTCAGCGTTCCCAGACCCGCGGCCTCTGCCGCCGCCGCCCACCCGGGGCGGCCGGCGACAGCGCGTCCTCCCACGGTCGGAGACCCGCCACGACCAGCGGCAACAGCGGTCCGATCACCGGCAACCACCAGCTGCTGAGGTGCCCGATCCGTGCGCGCAGCGGCCGCGGTACGCCGAGTGGGGCGAACAGCGAGGAGAAGCTGCCGCCGGGCACCCCGGCGACGGCCAGCACTCCGGCGACCCGCGCGGGGTCCTGCAGTGCCAGCTCGAATGCGACGTTGACCCCCAGCGACCAGCCCACCAGGGTCGCCGAGCGCACACCGAAGGCGTCCAGGACCGCGCGGGCGTCGGCGGCGTGATCCTCGACCTGCACCCGTCCCCGGTCCATGGGGCGCTGCGAGCCGCCCAGGCCGCGGTAGTCCCAGCTGAGGACCCGATACCGGCTGCTTCGGGCGACCAGCCGGGGCCACGCCGCAAGCGGGGCGCCCAGGCCGTTGCACAGCAGCACCGGGTCGCCGTCGCCGTCGTTGCACCAGCCGCGGATGCTCGTCCCATCCGCGCTGCGGATCTCGCGGCTGCTCACGAGGGCAGGACGGCGGACGACGGGACGGGCAGCGGCACCCGCGCGAATCTACCGAACCGGCTGGGCCCACCGCGACACGCCCGGAACGCCAGCGGTTGGGAGCTCGCCGCTTGGAACATCCAGCAGCCACGGACGTCCTCGGCTGGTTGACCTTCATGTGGGGTTGTCGGCCGACGTCGGAGTGGTTGACGACAGGCGGGTACGGTCCAACGAAAGTTCATGAGGCGCTTCTCCTGACCGTCCGGGGGCGGCGCGAACTGCAACCGGCAGGGCGGCCCAAGGGTCGCTATGTCACGCCGTGGTGGTTCGTCAACGCTCGTCAGCCTCTGGATGATCTTCTTGGTCAACGGCGCGGTGCTGTCCAGCTGGGCACCGCGGATTCCTCGCGTCACAGCCGGCCTGGGCCTGTCGGACACGGAGTTGGGCGTCGCGCTGTTCGGAGTGGCCGCAGGCTCGGTCCCGGCGCTCCTGCTGACTGCCCGGGCACTCGCCGTCGTCAAGGACACCCATCTCTGCATCGTGGCCGCGCTGATGTTCAGTGCGGCTCTGCGTTGATCGCCGTAGCGGGCACCGTGGCCCAACTGACGACGGTGCTGGTCCTGCTCGGGGCGGCCAGCGGCACCCTGGACGTGGCCATGAACACGGCGGCGATCAACTTCCAGGTCGCCGTCGGGCGCCACGTGCTTGCTCGGCTCCACGGCGGCTACAGCCTGGGCGTCCTCGCCGGTGCCGGTGGCGGAGCGGTCGCCACCCATCTGGACGTCTCCGTCGGCACGCACTTCGCCGCCGTCGCGGCGCTGCTGAGCGCGCTGTCCCTGGTGGCCGCTCCCGGACTGGTCCGCCAGACCTGGCCGGCACTGGTTCGGCCGGCCGCGGGGCAGCCGGCCGCCGAACGGCCGGTTCGGCCGGCGGCCCGGCTGCCGATGACGGTCGGCCTGCTGGCGGTCACGTGCTTGCTGGTGGAAGGGCTGGTGACCGATTGGTCTGCCCTTCTGGTGACCCGTGATCTCGGTGCCGGTGCCACGCACGGGGCCATGACCCTGGCGCTCTTCAGCCTGGCAATGTTTATCTCCCGGTCCTGCGGCGATGCGGCGCTGGGGCGCCTCACCGAACCGCAGCTGTTGGTCACCGCCGCCGTGGTGATGCTGGCTGTCAAGCACCGGGTCTGATGGAGGCTCGGTTCTCACGCTCCGACCGGTGTCGGGGCGGTGGTGCGGTCGTGATGGGCGAGTTCGTACTCGGCCGGTGGAACCACGCCGAGCTCGCCGTGTAGCCGGCGGTGGTTGAACCAGTCGATGTACTCAGCGACGGCGATCTCAACATCATCGATGCCCCGCCAAGGGCCCTTGTTGCGAATCAGCTCGGCCTTGAACAACGAGTTGAAGGCCTCGGCCAGCGCATTGTCGTAGGAGTCGCCGCGGGAACCAACGGAGGCGACCGCGCCTTCCTCGGCCAGCCGCTGCGAATACCGCACCGCAGTATATTGCACGTCGCGATCGGAATGGTGAATCAGTCCGGTCAGGTCGTCACCGGCCCGCTGGCGGGTCCAGATGCCCATCTCCAGAGCGTCCAGCGCCAGATTGGTG
>NZ_FZNO01000060.1 GCF_900188025.1 Blastococcus mobilis | reverse complement strand
CTTAGTGCCTTTCTTCAAAAACCCGGTCTCGTCGATCACCAGCACCGCGGCGTCGTCGCCGAGGTGCTCCACGACGTAGTCGCGCAGGTCGTCGCGGACCGCGTCGGCATCCCAGTCGGCGTGGTTGAGCAGCCGCTGCATCGCATCCGGGGTGGCATCGCCGGCCTGTTCGGCCAGCGTCCACCCGTTCTTGCGCTCCGCCTGCGACAGCAGTCCGCGCAGATAGACCCCGGCCCGGGCCCGCGGCTCCGCCCGGGCGAACCGCGACCCGATCCGCTCGAGCACCTTCTCCAGACCCACGGCCCAGTCCTCGACCTCGGCCACGGTGACATCCTCGGCCATCCGCCGACCGTCGTCGGCACCCTTGCCTCAACCCCGCAGACGCGCCGCAGCCGACCGAAGTAGGTGCGGCTGTAGTACTAGTCCCACCCTCAGGCTTGGAGGCGCTCCGATACCCGGCGGTGGACGGCGAGCTGCTCGTCCAGACCCGGGTGCACCGGGACGCCGTCCGCCACGACGAGCCGCCCATTCACGACGGTGTGGCGCGCCGCCACGGGGCCGCAGCGCAGCCACGCCTCCACCGGGTCGGACAGCGCGCCGGCGAACGCCGGTCCGGTGAGCGGCCACACGACCAGGTCGCCGCACGCGCCCACCGACAGCTCGCCGATCTCACCGGCCCGGCCGAGGCAGGCGGCGCCGCCACGGGTGGCGATCTCCAGGGCGTCGCGCGCCGACATCGAGCCCGCGCCGTGCCGCAGTTTGCCCTGCAGCATCGCCGTCCGCGCCTCGAGCCAGAGGGACGCGGAGTCCGCCGACGCCGAGCCGTCCACGCCGAGCCCCACGGGCGCGCCGGCGGCCCGCAGCTCCCCCACCGGGGACAGCCCGCTGCCCAGGATCATGTTCGACGACGGGCAGTGCGCGGCCCCCACACGCGCCGCGCCCAGGCGCTCCACCTCGTCCGGCGACGGCCACACCACGTGCGCGAGCCAGGTCCGGTCGGTCATCCAGCCGACGTCGGACAGGTAGTCGACCGGGCGCCGGCCGAAGGTCTCCAGGCAGAAGGCGTCCTCGTCCTGGGTCTCGCACAGATGGGTGTGCAGGCGGACGTCGAGCTGCCCGGCGAGCTCCGCAGTCCTGCTCATCAGCTCCGTCGAGACGCTGAACGGAGAGCACGGCGCCAGCGCGATGCGGGTCATGGCCAGGGGCGACCGGTCGTGGTGCAGGTCGACCAGCCGCGCGGAGTCGGCGAGGATCTCGTCGTCGTCCTGGACCACCGAGTCCGGCGGCAGCCCGCCGTCCTTCACCGACAGCGACATCGAGCCGCGGGTGGGGTGGAACCGGATGCCGAGGTCACGGGCCGCGGCCACCTCGGCCGAGATGAGGTCGCCGCCGCCACGAGGGTGGACGTAGAGATGATCGGTCGAGGTGGTGCAGCCTCCCAGCGCCAGCTCGGTGAGGCCCACGTAGGCGCTGACGTACGCGGCCTCCTCGTCCAGCCGCGCCCACAGCGGATACAGGGTGACCAGCCAGTCGAAGAGGCCGCCGGTGAGCGCGGGCGCGAAGGCGCGGGTGAGGTTCTGGTACAGGTGGTGGTGGGTGTTGACCAGGCCGGGTGTGACCAGGCATCCGCGGGCGTCGACGCGCCGGGCGGCATCCGGCTCCGGGTCGGCGGGACCACCCAGCCCGCTGATGGCCCCGTCGGTGACCGCGACCCAGCCGCCGGGGATCTCGCGGCGGGCGTCGTCGACCGTGGTCACGAGCTCGGCATCCGCGACGAGCAGGTCGGCGCGCGCAGGGGTGTCCACGCCCGCATCCTCCCCAGGCCGCGTGACGGGGGAGTTCACGCTCACCCGCTGGGCTCGTCGTCCACCTGGACGTCGAAGTTCGCGGTGTCGCCCTCCACCGAGGTGACCGTCACCGTGACGCCGTACTCCTCCGGGTCGCCCTCCACGGTGAGGGTGCAGCGGGCCTCCGCACCGACCTCCGCGTCGAGGTCCTCGGGACAGGAGACGTCCGGCCGGACGCCGACTTCTGCCTCCAGCGCCTCCTCCGCACCGTCGGCGATGTCGTTCGCGGCCAGGGAGCTGCCGCACGCGGCGAGCCCCACGGCCAGGAGCGGGGTGGCGACCAGCAGGCGCCGGCGTCGGGACACGGGCAGCTCCTCGCGGCGGGAGGTGAGGGGCGCCGACCCTAGCGGCGCCTGCGCGTCGGTCCCACGGGTTCGCGCGCGGTCCTCAGCGGGACGGACCGTCGAGCAGACGGGCGACCTCGGGGAAGAGCTCCCCGGAGAGCGGCCGGTCGCCGACGAGGCGGCCGGCGATCCGAGGCGGCAGCCCGACCGAGCCCAGGACCTCCAGCGCCTGGACGTCGGGCAGGGCGTCGAACCAGCGCCGCCCCAGTGCCGCCCGCGCCGCGGCCGTGGGCCGGCCCCACAGCCGTAGCCGGGCCATCCCGCCGTCGGGGTAGACGTCCAGCCGGACCTTCTCCACCCCGGGTGCCCGACGGATCACGAAGCGGTGCCGGGTGTCGGGCTGCAGCCGCGTGCGCGGGAGGAGCGTGACCTCGCGGTCGGGCCCGATGCCGGTGAGGGACGCGGTGCCGGGGGCGTTGCCGAGGAACCAGGTGGTGTCGAGCTCGGCGAGGGTGACCACGCCTTCGCAGGCCAGCGTGACCTCGACCCAGTCGTTGCCGTCGTCCCGTCGCCGCCGGGTCTCCCAGCCCTCGCCCATGCTGCGTGCCAGCCCCCGGGAGATGAGCTGCGCGGGGCGGCCGTAGAACGCGTCGCTGACGCCGGTGATCCGGCCGCCGTTCTCCAGCGCCGCGAGGTCGAGGGGTCCCGCGTCGATGATGCGGGGGTCGGGTACCGCTGTCCCGTGCACGCGCAGCCGGGCGACGCCGCCGTCCGGGTGGATGTTGAGCCGGACGTGGGTGACCCGCCGGCCCGACTCGACCGCGAACGCGTTCGCGGTGTCGCCCGCGAGGTCGGACAGCGGGACGAGCGGCTGCCAATCGGCCTTACCCAGCCCGTCGATCGAGGGGTGACCCTCGACCGCTGCGCCGTCGACCGACGCCCGGGTCGGATAGTTGCCGGTGAAGAAGGCGGTGTCGATGACGACGCCCGCGACGATGCCCGGGACACCGAGCCGGACGACCGCCCAGTCGTGGCCCGGCATACGGCGACGGCGAGTCTCCCACCCGTCGTACTCCTTGCCGCGGTGCCCGAAGTCCTCCCGGGCGGCCGGCGCCTCGGCCAGCACCAGGTTCTCCTTGGCGGCGAAGAACTCGTCGTTCGCCGCGAGGACGGCCCCGCCGAGGGAACGGCCGGCCAGGTCGCACAGCTGGACGAAGTCCGGGGCGGGGATGTCGGACACGGGGCTCCCTTGCGATGTGATGCGGGGCGGGTCACTGTGACATGGCGGGGCACCGGACAGCAGGGCACACCGGTCCATGACACGTCTGGAGCTCGCCATGACGACCCCCGACCACGACGACCTGCAAGCCCGCGCCAAGGACTACGTCGAGCACCTGCCGGCGGAGACGGCGCTGGGCAACGCCGATCCCGCCGGAGGCTCCACCGACGACCCGGAGCTCTACGACGAGAACGCGGAGGGTCGGAAGCAGCAGTAGCCGGTCAGAGGCCTCCCCGGTCCAGCAGTCGCCCGATCGGGCCGCCGTCCGCGACCTGGCCGCGAAGCCACGTCCGCCGGACGACGCCGTGCAGCTCGCGGCCGGCGTACGGCGTCAACGGGTTGCGGTGCTCCAGGTCGCCGACCGTCCACCGCTCCTCGGGCGCGAACGCCACCAGGTCGGCGTCCTTGCCCACCGTGATCGAGCCCTTGGCCGGCAGCCCGACCAGCCGCGCCGGCGTGTCGGCCATCCAGCGCACCACCCGTTCCAGCCCGATGCCCCGCGCACGGGCGCCGCTCCAGACCACCGGTAGGGCCACCTGCAGGGAGGCGATGCCACCCCAGGCCGTACCGAAGTCGCCGACGTCGAGCCGCTTCAGGTCCGCGGTGCACGGGGAGTGGTCGCTGACGACGAGGTCGACGTCGCCGTCGAGGAGCGCGGCCCACAGTCCTTCCCGGTGCCGGGCCTCGCGGATCGGTGGGCAGCACTTGAACGAAGTCGCGCCGTCCGGGACCTCCTCGGCGGCGAACGTCAGGTAGTGCGGGCATGTCTCGACGGTGATCCGCACGCCGACCGACCGCGCCTTCCGGAGGATCGGCAACGCGTCCGCATCGGCGACATGCACGACGTAGACCCGCGCCCCCGTGTCGCGGGCCGCGGCCACCAGCCGCCCGATGGCCGACTCCTCCGCCGCGCCCGGCCGGGAGGCCAGGAAACGGGCGTAGCTCGGCCCGCCGGCCTCCGGCGCCGCCGCGATCACGTCGGCGTCCTCGGCGTGGGCGATCAGCAGCCCGTCGACGGCCGTCAGCTCGGCGAGGGCCGCGCGGAGTGCAGCATCGTCCAGGGGCGGGAACTCGGGGACGCCGGAGTCGAGGAGGAAGCACTTGAACCCCACCACCCCGGCCTCGTGCAGCGGGCGGAGCTGGTCGAGGTTTCCTGGGACCGCCCCGCCCCAGAAGGCGACATCGGCGCTGACCTGGCCTTTCGCCGCCTCACGTTTCACGTGCAACGCATCGGGAGTCGTCGTCGCCGGGATGGAGTTGAGGGGCATGTCGACGATCGTGGTGATGCCTCCGGCGACCGCGGCCCGCGTCGCACTGGCGAAGCCCTCCCACTCGGTGCGTCCCGGCTCGTTGACGTGCACGTGGCTGTCGACCAGGCCGGGCAGCAGCACCTCGTCGTCGAGGAGGGTGACTGCGGAGGTCGGAGCGTCGTCGAAGGCGGTGACAGCGGTGATCCGGCCGTCCTCGGCATGCACGGCGGCAGGGTGCTCACCGTCGGGCAGCACCACCCGGCGCGCCCGGACGACGAGGTTCACGCCGACTCCCCGCCGGCGCTCGTCGGTCGCGCTCGTCGGGTTGCTCTGCTCATCGGTCAGCTCGCTCTACGCCGGCACCCGCGGGTGCAGGTACCGGCCGTGCGCACCGCCCGGCGCGGCTCCGCACCCCGGCCGTCGTCACCCCGCCACCCGGAAGGCGCCGCTTGACGGCTGCCTCCCCGGCGGCGGCACCTGACTCGCCGTCCGCGACGTGCACGGTGGATGCATAGGCCCCACAGCCCCCGGCCGCAAGCAGGCCGGCCCACCGGGCCAGGTCCGACGGTGGTGCGGTAGCGGACAACCGGTGCGGCCGAGGAGCTCCTCCTCGGCTGCGGTGAGCGCGTGCGGCCGCCGAGCTCGCCGCGGACGCCATCCGGGCCCGGGGCACATGGTCGCCGGCCATCGCCCCCGACTTCGGTGGGGTCCAGCTCCAGGCCATGCTCGACGGCGGCAGGCCGGCACCGCGGTGCAGGGGAGCCGCAGTTCCTGCTCCGGTGGTGACAGGTGCGCCTCGGGCGGACCTTGCGGTCGCCGCACCGACGCCCTACGCGCGCATCGCCGCGCCCTTCGCCGGCGCAGTGCCGGCCATCCTCGGGCGCTTCTTCCTCACGTGACGAAAACCGGACCCGGGGAACGTGCGCCGCACGCGTACCCGGCGCGATCCTGCGACTGTCCGCGTCCTCACCGGCATGGGACGCGAAAATGCCGAAGGGGCCCCAGCGGTGCTGGGGCCCCTTCGGGAATGGTTGTCCGGCGGCGTCCTACTCTCCCACCCCGTCTCCGGGGCAGTACCATCGGCGCTGAGAGGCTTAGCTTCCGGGTTCGGAATG
>NZ_FZNO01000070.1 GCF_900188025.1 Blastococcus mobilis | reverse complement strand
GATCTCCCGCCAGAACAGCCGCTCCACATCCCGCCGCAGCGAAGGCGCACCCGGCGACTTCATCGGCGACCTGCCCGTCAACTCCTTCATCCAGCCCGCTGGCCTGCCCATCAACACCTCCACGATCAAGGTGTTGCGACGACCAGTTGAATCCGCCCTGACTTCCGCGGTCGGAATGGACCACGGTGCTCGTCGGGCTGCGCCGGGCGATGGCGTTGCGCAGCGCTGCCACGGCCAGGGAGGCCTTCATTCTCGAGTCAATGGAGTAGCCGACGGTCCGCCCGAAGTAGACGTCCTTCACGGCGCAGAGATACAGCTTGCCCTCGGCGGTGGGGTCCTCGGTGATGTCGGTCAGCCACAGGAAGTTCGGCGCCGGCGCGGTGAACTGGCGGTCGACCAGGTCGTCGTGCACCGGCGGCCCAGATATGCGGTTCAGTTCGGGCTTCTTGGCGAACACCGACCAGATCCGCTGCTGCGAGCACAGCCGAGCGACGCGGTTCTCGCCGTGGAGAAGCCAAGCTCGCGCAGCTCGTCGGCGATCAACCGGTAGCCGAACGCCGGGTCGTCACGGTGGATGTCGTAGGCGGCGTTATCAGGTGCGCGTCGTCCCAGTCGCGCTGGCTCACCGGCTGCGCCAGCCACTTGTAGTAGGCCCGCTTGGAGAAGACCAGCACCCGGCAGGTCACCGCGACGGGGATCTTCTCGGCGGCGAGTTCACGGACCAGCGGGTACATCATTTTGGGAGCACATCGCGGGCGAAGTACGCCGTCGCCCGCCGCAGGATCTCGTTCTCCTGCTCCAACAGCTCGTTTCGTCGGCGCAGCTCCCGCAGCTCCGCCGACTCGTCCTTCCCACCGTCGCCCCGATCGCCGGCGGAGGAGTCGGTGATCCCGTCCTCCCGGTCGGCGATCTTCAGCCAGCGGGCCAGACACGACTACGAAATCCCGAAATCGCGGGCGACCTGCGCCATCGACGCCTCACGTTTGCGGGCCACCGCGATCACGTCACGCCGGAACTCCGGCGGGAACGGCTTGGGCACGATGCTGATCCTTCCAGCGAGGCCAAAGCCTCACAGGCAAGGAGTCAACTCAACTGGGGGCAGTCCCCACTCCGGGGCCTGGCTCTCCCACGGAAGGAAGTGCTGGCAGGGTGCCTGGACCGGCCGCCGTTCACCGACTTGGCCGTTGGCGACCGAGGCTCCGGCGGTGGTGCGAGCCCGGAGCGACTGCTTTCCGCGGCGTCATCCGATGGAATGGGTCACCCATTCACAGGTCTGTGAGGGTTCCCGCAAGAGTGTCGCTCTGCGCACCCTCCCCGGCGGGTACCTCCAGCTTGTCAGTCAGGGGGCGGCCGGCAGTCGCACCTCAAAGCGGCAGCCGCCGTTGACGTTGGCAGCGCTGATCCGGCCCCCGTGGGCATCCACGATGCCACGCGCGATGGCCAGTCCCAGCCCGCTGCCATGACCGTAGGGGTGGCCGTGTCGGCTGCGACGTGCGGCTGTTCCGCGAAAGGCCACTTCGAAGACCTTGTCCAGGTCGCTTTCCGGAATACCGCCGCAGGGGTCGCTGAACGCGAGCACGACCTCGCCGCCGTGCTCGGAGGCAACGATGAACACCGTGCCGTCCTCGGGCGTATGCCGGATCGCGTTGTCGACGAGGTTGGTGACCACGCGGGACAGTTCCGCGCCGTCGGCCCGGACATGCAGCGGCACGGGCACAGCGGGGCTCAGCCGCACGCGACGAGCCCGGGCAAGCGGATCCGCGGTGGCGATCGCGCGATCCACGGCCTCTTTTACGGACACCGACTCGAGATTGAGCCGCAGGGACCCGGCGGAGATGCGAGAGAGCTGAAAGAGGTCGTCAACCATGGCTGACAGGCGGTCCACCTCGATGCAGATCTGTCGGTGGTAGCGCGCTGGGTCTTCGGCAACGCCGTCCTCGAGCGCCTCGGCCATCGCACGCAGCGCCGCCAGCGGAGTGCGTAGGTCATGCGACAAGCCGGCGACCAATTCGCGCTGGGACGCCTCCAACGCGCGCTGCCGTGCGGTGGAGGCGGCCAGCTGGGCGCTCGCGGCTTCGAGCTCGCGGCTCAGCGCCGCCAGTTCTGCGCTCACTGGCGTCTCGGCGACGGTGACCGGCTCTCCGCTGCCGATGGCGCGTATGGCTTCGCTGAGGGCCCGGCTGCCGGTAACCAGCGAGTGGCCGAGCATGAGCGCGGCACCCAGCGCTACCGCGCCGGCGGCCGCAGCCACGATGAGCATCACCCCGAGGTCGTGGGCGGAGAAGAACATCACCGCTGCCGCCCCGACCTGAGTTGGCTCACGGCGTCATGATGATCTCGTCGGCAGGTCGCTGAGCTGCGCGGATGCGCTGGATCGGGTGCTGTTTCACGCACTAACGGTG
>NZ_FZNO01000062.1 GCF_900188025.1 Blastococcus mobilis | reverse complement strand
TTCGGGAATGGTTGTCCGGCGGCGTCCTACTCTCCCACCCCGTCTCCGGGGCAGTACCATCGGCGCTGAGAGGCTTAGCTTCCGGGTTCGGAATGTTGCCGGGCGTTTCCCTCTCGCCATGGCCGCCGTAACTTTGTGAACGTGTGGGAACCAGGGGCTGGTTCGTGCGTTCAGAACCGCACAGTGGACGCGAAGCATTCTTCAGAAGTTGACTTTGACCGGTGGTTCTCGTACCCACGGGTGTGGGTGTGTGTGGTCAAGTCCTCGGCCTGTTAGTACCGGTCAGCTGCACACCTTGCGGTGCTTCCACTTCCGGCCTATCGACCCGCTGGTCTGGGCGGGGGCCTTACCCGGTTGACCCGGTGAGAGACCTCATCTTGAAGCGAGCTTCCCGCTTAGATGCTTTCAGCGGTTATCCCTGCCGAACGTAGCCAACCAGCAGTGCACCTGGCGGTACAACTGGCACACCAGAGGTTCGTCCGTCCCGGTCCTCTCGTACTAGGGACAGCTCTTCTCAAGTCTCTTACGCGCACGGCGGATAGGGACCGAACTGTCTCACGACGTTCTAAACCCAGCTCGCGTACCGCTTTAATGGGCGAACAGCCCAACCCTTGGGACCTACTCCAGCCCCAGGATGCGACGAGCCGACATCGAGGTGCCAAACCATCCCGTCGATATGGACTCTTGGGGAAGATCAGCCTGTTATCCCCGGGGTACCTTTTATCCGTTGAGCGACACCGCTTCCACATGCCGGTGCCGGGTCACTAGTCCCAGCTTTCGCTCCTGCTCGACCCGTCGGTCTCACAGTCAAGCTCCCTTGTGCACTTGCACTCGACACCTGATTGCCAACCAGGCTGAGGGAACCTTTGGGCGCCTCCGTTACATTTTGGGAGGCAACCGCCCCAGTTAAACTACCCACCTGACACTGTTCCTGATCCGGATCACGGACCGAGGTTAGACATCCAATTCGACCAGAGTGGTATTTCAACGGCGACTCCACGAGCACTGGCGTGCCCGCTTCGCAGTCTCCCACCTATCCTACACAAGCCGAACCGAACACCAATATCAAGCTATAGTAAAGGTCCCGGGGTCTTTCCGTCCTGCCGCGCGTAACGAGCATCTTTACTCGTAGTGCAATTTCGCCGAGCCTGTGGTTGAGACAGCTGAGAAGTCGTTACGCCATTCGTGCAGGTCGGAACTTACCCGACAAGGAATTTCGCTACCTTAGGATGGTTATAGTTACCACCGCCGTTTACTGGCGCTTGAGTTCTGAGCTTCGCGCACACGAGGTGCACTAACCCGTCCCCTTAACGTTCCAGCACCGGGCAGGCGTCAGTCCGTATACATCGTCTTACGACTTCGCACGGACCTGTGTTTTTAGTAAACAGTCGCTTCTCACTGGTCTCTGCGGCCTCCACCCGCTGCCCACCGGAACGGTGTTGACGGTCGGAGGCCCCCCTTCTCCCGAAGTTACGGGGGCATTTTGCCGAGTTCCTTAACCACAGTTCGCTCGATCGCCTCGGTATTCTCTACCTGACCACCTGAGTTGGTTTGGGGTACGGGCCGCTGGGAGCTCGCTAGAGGCTTTTCTCGGCAGCATAGGATCATCCAATTCGCCGCATTCGGCTATGCGTCGGGCCTCACCCTGATGCGGACCGGATTTGCCTGGTCCGCGGGCCACACCCTTGCTCCGGTACTACCACTCACCGGTAGGACTACCTTCCTGCGTCACCCCATCGCTTGCCTACTACCAGTCCGGATCCCGCGCTAGTCCCCGCGCCTTCCCCCGAAGGGATCGGCGCCGGTGTTCGGGCGGTTAGCATCGCTGGGTTCGACAGGGGCGCTCCTTCGCGGGTACGGGAATATCAACCCGTTGTCCATCGACTACGCCTGTCGGCCTCGCCTTAGGTCCCGACTCACCCTGGGCGGATTAGCCTGGCCCAGGAACCCTTGGTCTTCCGGCGGGGGAGGTTCTCACTCCCCTCTCGCTACTCATGCCTGCATTCTCACTCGCGTGGCGTCCACGGCTGGATTCCTCCGCCGCTTCACCCGCCACACGACGCTCCCCTACCCATCCACACACCTGGCCCGATCCACGAGGGATCCGGCGGGCGACTGTGTGAATGCCACGGCTTCGGCGGTGTGCTTGAGCCCCGCTACATTGTCGGCGCGGAATCACTTGACCAGTGAGCTATTACGCACTCTTTCAAGGATGGCTGCTTCTAAGCCAACCTCCTGGTTGTCTCTGCGACTCCACATCCTTTTCCACTTAGCACACGCTTAGGGGCCTTAGCCGATGATCTGGGCTGTTTCCCTCTCGACTACGAACCTTATCGCCCGCAGTCTCACTGCCACGCTCTCACTTACCGGCATTCGGAGTTTGGTTGACGTCAGTAACCTTGTGGGGCCCCTCAGCCATCCAGTGCTCTACCTCCGGCAAGAAACACGTGACGCTGCACCTAAATGCATTTCGGGGAGAACCAGCTATCACCGAGTTTGATTGGCCTTTCACCCCTACCCACAGCTCATCCCCCAGGTTTTCAACCCTGGTGGGTTCGGTCCTCCACGCGGTCTTACCCGCGCTTCAACCTGGCCATGGGTAGATCACTCGGCTTCGGGTCTAGGGCACGCGACTGGCTCGCCCTGTTCGGACTCGCTTTCGCTACGGCTACCCCCCACGGGTTAACCTCGCCACGTACCACTAACTCGCAGGCTCATTCTTCAAAAGGCACGCAATCACCCGCGCCGCACGAGGCGACGACAGGCTCTCACGGCTTGTAGGCACACGGTTTCAGGTACTATTTCACTCCCCTCCCGGGGTACTTTTCACCTTTCCCTCACGGTACTTGTCCGCTATCGGTCACCAGGGAGTATTCAGGCTTAGCGGGTGGTCCCGCCGGATTCACACCGAATTTCACGGGCTCGGTGCTACTTGGGAAACACGTTCGGGAGACGCCGTGTTTTCGTGTACGGGGCTCTCACCCTCTGCGGCGACCCCTTCCAGAGGCCTTCCACTAACACCGGCGTTTTCTCACTCCCCGCTCCTCCGGCAGAAGGAACAGAACGGTCCCACGACCCCGCCTCCACAACCCCTGCCGGGTCTCACATGGAAACGGTTTAGCCTTCTCCGCTTTCGCTCGCCACTACTCACGGAATCACTGTTGTTTTCTCTTCCTGTGGGTACTGAGATGTTTCACTTCCCCACGTTCCCTCCACACGCCCTATGTGTTCAGGCGCGGGTCACACCACATGACTGGTGCGGGGTTCCCCCATTCGGAAATCCTCGGATCAACGCTCGGTTGACAGCTCCCCGAGGCTTATCGCAGCCTCCTACGTCCTTCATCGGCTCCTGGTGCCCAGGCATCCACCGTGTGCCCTTAACAACTTGGCCACACAAACCCCGCCCACCGACGCCCGGAAGGACATCGCCGCGCGGGCCTACAAGAACTCCAACGTACAGAGTCAAAAAGATGCTCGCGTCCACTGTGCAGTTCTCAACGTACGACCAGACACCGGCCACCCGACCCCACCCGACCCAGCACCCCCCACAGGGGGCAGCTGGTGGTATGCGATGCAGACCGGCCCTGCAGAGAAGCAACAGACCACCGCCCGCAGACGGAGCCCGCTCCCTCAGGACCCAACAGCGTGCCTACGACCCCGCACCCACCCCGACTCCGCTCCACACCCCCCACCAGGGAAGGGCAGTACTGGGAGCCGGCGGCAAGCCGGCGGCCGAACTGGTCAGCGTTCCACCCTCGAGCACCACCCCAGAAACCCGCAGCCCGCCGGAGATGACGGGCCATCGCGTCCTGAGCGCGGCTCTGGACCACCACAGCACGTGTGGCGGCCAGTGCTCCTTAGAAAGGAGGTGATCCAGCCGCACCTTCCGGTACGGCTACCTTGTTACGACTTCGTCCCAATCGCCGATCCCGCCTTCGACGGCTCCCTCCCACAAGGGGTTGGGCCACCGGCTTCGGGCGTTACCGACTTTCGTGACGTGACGGGCGGTGTGTACAAGGCCCGGGAACGTATTCACCGCAGCGTTGCTGATCTGCGATTACTAGCGACTCCAACTTCATGGGGTCGAGTTGCAGACCCCAATCCGAACTGAGACCGGCTTTTTGGGATTCGCTCCACCTCACGGTATCGCAGCCCTTTGTACCGGCCATTGTAGCATGTTTGCAGCCCTAGACATAAGGGGCATGATGATTTGACGTCATCCCCACCTTCCTCCGAGTTGACCCCGGCAGTCTCCTATGAGTCCCCGGCATGATCCGCTGGCAACATAGGACAAGGGTTGCGCTCGTTGCGGGACTTAACCCAACATCTCACGACACGAGCTGACGACAACCATGCACCACCTGTGCACGGCCCTTACGGACCCCCCATCTCTGGAAGATTTCCGTGCATGTCAAGCCTAGGTAAGGTTCTTCGCGTTGCATCGAATTAAGCAACATGCTCCGCCGCTTGTGCGGGCCCCCGTCAATTCCTTTGAGTTTTAGCCTTGCGGCCGTACTCCCCAGGCGGGGCGCTTAATGCGTTAGCTGCGGCACGGAACTCGTGGAATGAGCCCCACACCTAGCGCCCAACGTTTACGGCGTGGACTACCAGGGTATCTAATCCTGTTCGCTCCCCACGCTTTCGCTCCTCAGCGTCAGTTGTTGCCCAGAGACCCGCCTTCGCCACCGGTGTTCCTCCTGATATCTGCGCATTTCACCGCTACACCAGGAATTCCAGTCTCCCCTGCAACACTCTAGTTTGCTCGTATCGACTGCAGACCCGAGGTTGAGCCTCGGGATTTCACAGCCGACGCAACAAACCGCCTACGAGCTCTTTACGCCCAATAATTCCGGACAACGCTTGCACCCTACGTATTACCGCGGCTGCTGGCACGTAGTTGGCCGGTGCTTCTTCTGCAGGTACCGTCACTTAGAGCTTCGTCCCTGCTGAAAGAGGTTTACAACCCGAAGGCCGTCATCCCCCACGCGGCGTCGCTGCGTCAGGCTTCCGCCCATTGCGCAATATTCCCCACTGCTGCCTCCCGTAGGAGTCTGGGCCGTGTCTCAGTCCCAGTGTGGCCGGTCACCCTCTCAGGCCGGCTACCCGTCGTCGCCTTGGTAGGCCACTACCCCACCAACAAGCTGATAGGCCGCGGGCCCATCCCCAGCCGATAAATCTTTCCACCACCAGACCATGCGGCCAGCGGTCATATCCGGTATTAGCCCCAATTTCTTGGAGTTATCCCAGAGCCGGGGGCAGGTTGCCCACGTGTTACTCACCCGTTCGCCACTGATCCCCCACCGAAGCAGGTTCACCGTTCGACTTGCATGTGTTAAGCACGCCGCCAGCGTTCGTCCTGAGCCAGGATCAAACTCTCCGTAGATGAATTCGAACCGGCCGAGAACCGCGAGCTGACACTCGCGATATCAATCAACCAAAGGAATCCCAAACCAGAACCCGAAGGCCCCGGCACGGGGTAATACTTGGCACTGACTTTCGGCACGCTGTTGAGTTCTCAAAGAGCGGACG
>NZ_FZNO01000064.1 GCF_900188025.1 Blastococcus mobilis | reverse complement strand
CTTCTTGGTCGTTGATCCCTCTACCGGAGACCTCGCCTTCTTTCGGCACCGACACGCCAGCCACGGCCCGCGAGCGACTTCTCAAACAGGGCCTAGCACCTCGGCCACGGCGTTGACGGTCGGATCGAGCGCGTGGAGGCGGGCCAGCACGCTTTCGGTGGCCTCTCTGGCTGACACCTGCCGCGTGGTGATCGCCGCCGCCAGGTCGGCCGCGTTCCAGCGCCACAGCTCGTCCCCGGGGGAGGCGCGATGGCGGTGGGAGACGCCGCGATCATGGGCGGCCGCCGCCGGGGGCGCGAGAAGAGGAAATGCGCCTGTCGCCGCCAACATCGCCGTGAACTGGCGGCGACTCATCTCTGGATTCACATTCGTCCCCTCCCGCGGCGGTAGCGGCCTGAAGATCGGCCTCTCCGAATCGAGTGCGCGTGGCCGGGAATGCTCTCGCAGCCAGAGCTGGCCCGTCAATGGACGATGGGCGCCACAGAACAGCGGCGGATCTGCGCACTTCCTGTCGATCAAGAAGCGAGACGTTTCTGACCAGCCAATACAGAATCCGGTACATGACGAGCCCGGGGTTGACGTACCGGCATGGGCCGGCATCTGAAGTCCCTCACACCCGTCCTTGAACCGCATCGCCCCCGTGCCACGACATCGCACCTGCGGTCCCGTTCCCGGCGAGCAAGGCGGCGGTACGTCGTGGGCGGTCCTCCTCGGGTCGACGGCGGAACCAGCGCCTCCACCGGCGGTGCGACGCGGGAGGAGCATTTCGGCGAGGTCCCGGTCAGTTATGGCCGGGACGGTGACGCCATTGCCGCGGTGCCACCGGCGGACAGGCTGGAGGCAATCAGGTCACCGGCTATCGCGACGATGGTCGGAGATACCAGTCCGCAAGCCGAACGCGCTGCGACGACGTTCGAACCAGTCAGGGCAGCAAGCCAGCAACGGCCCGCAAGGGATCCTCTTCCGACGACGGTGGACCGATTGAGCGAGCCCCGACCACTGGTCGACTTCCGAGACGACGACCGAGGGTCCAAAGGCTGAGCAGTGCCAGTTGGTATTGCTGGGGCTGCCCGGCCGGAGGTCCAGGTTATGAGCGTCGGTGATCTGAGGCGGGCCCGGCAGGAAGCCAGCATGGACTGCTGCAATAGCATCCAGCAGGCGCTGGCTCACTTTCAAGCAGCCGAAGAGTCGATCACCCCTAAGCCGTGGCGAAGAAGACGAAGGTCGCCCGGTCCACCGTGTACGGACACCCGACCTGCTCGCGCAGATCAAACGGGCCCACGCCACTCCGCCCGCGGTGCCCACCGGTGGCCGGATCAGCGCCGCTGGACTGCGCGCCAAGAATGCCAACCTGCGAAGCCAGAACCAGCGGCTGACCAAGCAGGTCCGCACCCTGGAACGGCGGCTCGGGCAGGCGCAGGGCACGTCGATCCACGCGCAAGGCCGGGCTCGCATCCGGCCAGATCGCCGAGCAGTTGCAGCGCCGCACGCAGGAGGCCAAGCAACAGCTCCGAACGCTGCGCCAAGAACTGGAGGAACGCAACGACGAACTGAGCGCGGCCCAGCAACCGCGAGTTGCTGAGCGCACTTAACACCGCGCGCCAGCAGGCATCCTTGATGCGCGGAGGGCGGTTATCGTCCCGCCCATCGACGTGCCCGCTCAGGACGGCCCGGGCCATGTGACCGATGGCTCAGGCATCTGCTCCGGCCCCCCGCTGCTCCGACTGGAGCAGGGACCTTTGACCCGTCGTGGCCACGATCGTGGCTGAGCGACCACGGCGGGGGAGCGGGACACATCCCCACGGGCCTCGCCGAGTCACAGGAGGGCGAGAATGGCAGGGGCGACCTGCTTGCCGATCTCGATGACGGTACCGAGGTGACGCCAGGTGGGCGCCCAGTATTGGGCGGGCCTCAGGGTGACGGCACCACCAACCCGGCCGAGGTCGAGGTAGTGCTCCCAGTAGTCGGTGCGGTCGTTCGTTCCGATCCACTTGCCGTCCACCCCGTACGTATTCTCGGGCGACACGTCGAGGAGGATCATGTTCGCGTCGAATACGAGTATCCGGCATCCTCCGGTGAAGCCTCCGAACAAAGTGAACGTGGCTGTTCGGGTGGACCCGTGGATGCGTCCGTCGTCTTCCAGGTACGCGTCGGTCCACATGTGGTGATTGGCGCCGAGGTCCTTATAGTGGATACCGCCGCTGGTGGCGATCATGTCAGCCGTCCCGTGACCGGGAATCCGCGGACGACGGATTCGGGCAGGAAGATTGCGGCGGCGCGAGCTTCCTCGCTGATGTTGCTGGAGCGCGGGTCGAGAATCCGGACCAGTTCACCGCCTTCGAACTTGTACACACCGACCTCGGTTTCGATGTACTGGCCGTTCGACAACCGGGGTGGGGGCACTTGGGAGGGGATGGGGTCCTTCTCCTCCAGGGCCTCCAACTCGTCTTCGCTGAGCACCTGCAGGTCGGCTGGGGACAGTCCCTCGGCTTGCATGGTCCACAGGTCGGGAACCCACCGCTTGGTGTTCCCTTCCTGGACGTATATCTGGTGGCTCAGATGGCCGGTTACCAGCGCACGATCACCGTCTGAATTGGTCATCGCCTCGGCTCCTTCGCGGGCGACTCAGGGGAGGGAAAGACGTGCGAACGCAGTGTGATCCTGAGAGGCGCCACTGAGCAAGGGGATGATGTCCTTAGTCTGAAGTGGTTCAGCGGCGGCCCGCAAGTCTTAACGCTGCGTAGACACCGGCATGCGAACGGAGATTCGGCTCGCTTCCTGCAATTGGACACGGTGGGACTAAGTGCCCGGTCAGGGCGTCTCGGGCTGTGCCGCGACCTCCGCCTTTAAGAGACGCAGCGCCGAACTCGCGGCACTGTGCCGGGTGCTGCACGCACTCGGCTAGGTGTTGCTTCTCATAAGTTAGTGACGCCGGCGTGGAGGCGTGAGACGGGTGGTCGATTCCCGGCGGCGGTGTGCGGTCGGTGGTAGTTCTAGTGCACCGCCTAGGTCCTGATCAGTCGGCTCGCTGGGCTTCGGAGGTCCAGGTGCCAGCGTGGAGCAGCTCCTCGGCCAGGATCCGCTGGTAGCGCTCGACCTTGCCGTTGTGCTTGGGCGTGACGGCCTGGTCCGTTGGTGGCGGGCGGCGTCGTAAAGCGATCGGGTGAAGGCGGCGGCGCGGTCCACAGGAGCCGTTGTCGGGTGATCACCCGGGTGCTCCCGATGATGCCCTGAGCGGCGAAGAACGCCCGGGCGCGGGCGAAGAACCCGATCGCGGTCTTGGCCGTTTCGTTGGCCAAGGCTTGGTGTGGCCAGCCGGGAGAACCCGTCGACGGCGCAGTGCAGGTAGACGTAGCCGGCCTTGGCGCCCATTGTCTTGGCCCGGTCGGCGAAGCGGTAGGCGTCGCTGCCGCGGCCGTGGGCCCGCCAGCCGACGCCGTCAGGGATCCGGCCGACCTTCTTCACATCGACGTGAATCAGGTGCCCGGGGTAGTGGGCGGTGATCTTGCCCGGAGTGCGGTTGTTCTCACCGTCAAGGTCCAGGTGCCGGCGCCGGTTGATGCCCAGACGGACAGCCAGCGGCCGACCGTGGTGGCACTGATGTCGACGCCGTCTTCGGTGGGCTCGCTGGCGATCAGCCGCGCGGACCACTTCTTCTCCCGCCGCAGCGCCTCGATCCGGGGCACCACCGCACCCTCGGTCTGGTTCGGACTGGTGTGCGAGGCACTGGACCGGTCGAGCAGACCCCGTCTCGCAGGGCGTCGCGGCGGTTCTTCCACTTGGACAGGCACTGCCTGGACACTCCGGCCTCGGCGGCGACATGGGCGATGGGTCGTGTCTCGCCCCGGGTCTGATGGAGGCTCCCAATCCACGTGAGGATGAGAGTCATGGCGGCACCGAGGAAGTACCCCGACGAGCTTCGGGAGCCGGCGACCCGGATGGCGGTCGACGCCCGGGGTGACCCGGCCACCCGGACCGGGGCGTTGAAGCGATCGGCGAGCAGCTGGGCATCAACCCTGAGACGCTGCGCAACTGGGGTGTGCCACGAGCGCGGGAGGTCACTTGGTAGCTGAGTGATCGACCGCGGTGCTGTGTAGGAGATGAAGGTTCGGCCCTTCGGTGCCGC
>NZ_FZNO01000083.1 GCF_900188025.1 Blastococcus mobilis | reverse complement strand
ACGCCAGACCAGGCAGATGACGAGGTGACGGATCTCCGGGAGGGACAGCTCGGTCAGCTCGCCACGGAGATCGAGGTCCCCCCCTTTTCGCCGCTGGTGGCGGCGCGGGTAACGGTCAGGTACGCGTGTGCCAGGCAGGCCAGGGTGATATGCCGATACCAGGCGTCGTAGCGGCGGACCTGGTAGTGGTCCAGGCCGACCTGGCCCTTGGCGGTCTGGAAGGACTCCTCGATCGCCCAGCGGCGTCCGGCGACGGCGACCAGGTCGGCCAGTGACGCCGTCGGCGGGCAGAAGCACAGGTAGTGGGCGAGTTCGCCGTCGGTGAGGCTGCGGCGGACGAGCAGCCAGTGCCGGCTGGGCTCGGCCAGCGGCCGGATCGGCACCCGCACCCAGTGATAGATCCGCGGCCCCTTGGCGCCGGCCCCGGCCGACAGGCGCGTCCAGGCCGACTCGGGCACGGCCGCCGACAGGGCGTCGACGCGGGAGTCGGCCGGTCGGCCGTCGATCGTGGCGATGACGTGCTGGTTGACCGGCACGGCCAGCACGTAGGCCATGTCCCGTTCCTCCAGCGCCATCCGCAGCCTGGAGTGTTGGCCGTAGACCTCGTCGCCGGCGACCCAGCCGGCAGGCGCCCCGGCGTCCAGCGCTCGGGTCAGCATCGCCAGGGCCAGCTCCGGCTTGGTCGCGAACTCCACGTCGGCGCCGATGCCGGCCTCGGCGCAGCGTGCTCGGTCCTCGGTCCAGGCCTTGGGCAGGTACAGCTCCCGGTCGATGAACGTCCGCCCCGCCGGTGCGGCGTAGGCCAGAAACACCCCGACCTGCGAGTTCTCGATCCGCCCCGCTGTGCCGGAGTACTGCCTGGCCACCCCGGCGGACTTGGTGCCCTTCTTCAGAAACCCGGTTTCATCGATCACCAGCACCGCGGAGTCATCCCCGAGATGTTCGACGACGTAGTCGCGCAGGTCGTCCCGGACCGCGTCGGCGTCCCAGTCGGCGTGGTTGAGCAGCCGCTGCATCGCATCCGGCGTCCGGTCCCCGGCCTGTTCCGACAGCGTCCAACCGTTCTTCCGCTCGGCCGCCGACAGTAGCCCCCGCACGTAGACCCCGGCCCGAACACGCGGCTCAGAACGGGCGAACCGGGGACCGATCCGCTCGAGCACCTTCTCCAGACCCACGGCCCAGTCCTCGACCTCGGCCACGGTCACATCTTCGACCATCCCGAGACAGTCGTGACCTC
>NZ_FZNO01000065.1 GCF_900188025.1 Blastococcus mobilis | reverse complement strand
TCGTCACCGTCCGTGCGCTGCGCCGGGCCGTCTGGCTGCTCTACCGCTGGGACACCCGACCACGATCACGACGCATCCGCTGACCTACTGGCGGGGGCTCTTAGCCTCGATCCACCGATGGGCTGGGGTGTCGCCGGTGAGTTCCGGCGAGGTGGCCGCGGCGGTTCTCGGGCATGAGGAAGTCGCCGGTCTGCCCGGCCTTTCCACTGATGTTCATCGGTCGTAGGGGGCGGTGGGGCGATGTTCAGGTCGCGGGGGCTCGTGCAGGAAGTACGTCCTGGTAGAGCGCGGACCAGGCCTGCTCCCAGGGCCAGTTGGTGGGCAGGTGCAGGCGCAGTCGCCGGGCGGAGGTCGCGATCCGGGCCGGGACGTTGATGAGCTTGCGGCGAAGCGTCGCTGTCGCCGCTCTGGCCAGGGCGGGGGTTGTGGTCAGGGATGCGGCGGCGCGGGTGAGATTGAAGGCCATGACGGCGCAGACGAGCCAGGCGGCGTTGGCGTTGAAGACGCCGGAGGGCAGGTGAGCCAGGGCGGAGGCCTTGAGGTCGGCGTGGACGTTCTCGATGATCGCGTGCCGCCGGTGGGTCTGGTCCGCGGCGACCGTGTCGAGCTCCTCGGGCGCCGTGGTGGTGAAAAAGGCGTGGAAGCGCCAGGTGTCGAACAGCGTTTCCTGGCCCTGGTTCGTCTTGGGGTTGAGGTCGGGGATGCGGCGGACGATGAGGCGGCCGGGGACCTGGTCGGTCTTCCTTTTCGAGGTGAAGGCGGTGAAGGGGATCTCGGCGACCTGAGCCTTGGAGATCCACGTGCTGGTGGTCTCGTCGTAGATCGCGTCGGTGTACTTGATCGTGGTCCACGCGTCCTCGGCGATCGTTGTGATCGCGCGCTTGACGGCCGCGTCCATCCGCACGGTGATCGAGACCTGCGCGCTGGCACTCAGCACCGCCACGACGAGGGCGTGGGAGTAGAACGCCGAGTCCGCGCGCACCAACACGTCCCGGCCCGTCAGCTGGCTGCGGCGGATCAGCGCGAGGGTGTCGGTGGCCAGCCGAGCAGCCCCGCGCGGCGAGCCCACCGAACCCTTGCGCAGCCGCTGGGCCGCGATCACCGGCGCGCTCTGATCGGTGGAGACCGTGGCGAGCAGGGCGTTCAGGCCTCGGACCCCGGAGTACCCGAACGCCGCGCCCTGCTTCTGATATCCGTGGACCTCGATGATGGTGTCGTCGATATCGACCATCACCGTGCCCCTGGCGTCGTCGGGACCGAGCAGTTCGGTGTGCTCGGCGAGGTTGAGCAGGAACCGTGAGGCCACGGCATCGGCTTGGCGGACGTGACCGAAGGTGAAAGAGCGCAGGAACGAGCCCAGCGTCGAGGGAGCGTAGGCACCGGTGAAGACCTTGCCCATTCCGCCGTGCCGCAGCAGGGCCATGTCATCGATGCTGTCCGCGCCGGCGGCCATTCCCGCCACCAGCGAGGAGAGCTTCAGCCCGGCGTTGGCGCCCTTGTCCGTCGGCACGCTCATCCGCTCGTCGGCCAGCTCGCGCAGCCCGGCCTTGCGGGCGAGTGCCATCAGCGGAATCAGGCCCGCCGCCGACACGAGGTTGGGCTCATCGAACGTCGCGGACACCACCGGGCGGGTGTGAGAAAGTTGCATCTACGAGATGCCCTTCTGAACTGGCGATACGGACCCTAAGCAAGTCGTATCTTCCCAGGTCAGAAGGGCATTCTCGTGTTCCTGCGCCTATCCACCACCCTCAGCCCATCGGTGGATCGAGGCTTAGTCAGGGCGGCGAAGGTCCACACGTAGCCGGCCGCGCGAGGCGGTCATTCTTCACCCGGCGGTGCATGACCAGGTGCACCTTGCCGGAGGCCCGAGTGACCGGTGCCGCTCCGGCGTAGGCCTGAGCGCCCGGGGATCGGAGAACCGGTCGCGGTCCTCACCGAGCTCTGCCAGCACCCGGGCACCGGTGATCACCCCCAGGGCAGGGAAGCTGGTGATGATCTCGGCGTCGGGGTGCTCGGCGAAGGCGACCTTGGTGGCCTCGAGGAGCTGGGCGGTGGCTCGGGTGGCGGCGTCCAGCTGGAGCAGCAGGGCGCGGGTCTGGTGGCCGAAGGCGTCCTCCACCCGGCGACTGTGGCGCAGGGACTCGTCCCGAAAGATCCCGTGCAGCCGCTCGGTCCACGCCTCGATGTTGCGTTGGCGGCCCGCCTGCTTGAGCAGCGTCCGCAGCCGCGCCTTCGTCAGCCGCGCGGCCGCGGTAGGCGTCGGCGTGGCGGCCAGGATAATCCGAGCCTCGGGGCTGGCCAAGCCGATGTGCTTGACCTGGAAGGCTCGCAGCGCGGCGGGGAAGTACTCCCGCAGCACCGAGCGCAGCTGGTTGGCGATCTGCTGTTGGTTCCAGAAGGCGTCCTGTCCGGCGCGGGCGAGCACCGCGATGGCCCGGACGATTTCGCTGTCCTTGGGCATCGGCCGGTGCGCGTGGCGGTCGGTGCGCAGGATGTTGGCCAGCATCAGCGTGTCACCGGCGTCGGACTTCGAGCGGGCCACCGCCGTGCGTTCCCGGTAGCGCGCGGCGGTCATCGGAGTGATCACGTAGACGTCCCGGCCGCTGGCCTGCAGACAGGCCACCAGCAGTCCACGACCGGTCTGGATGGCCACCGGCGTCAGTTGCTCGGCGGTGTCGCCGTGTTCGGCCAGCGGGCCCAGCAGGGCGGCATAGCCGGCGGCGCCGTTACCGATCCGCCGCTTGGCCAGCTGTGTTCCGGCTTCGTCGACGATGGCGATGTCGTGGTGGTCCTCGGCCCAGTCGATCCCGCAGAAGATGCCCACGTCCGTTCCTCGCTTCCGTTGCTCGTTTCCCGTCCGGAACGGTGCCGGACCATTCGGCGTGCCAATGGCAGGGCTCGACGGCCCGACACCCGATCAGTCGTTCGTGACCCCAGCTCGCCGCAGGGACTCCCGATCTGTCGGAGAGCTGTTCGCTCACCGCCGGTGAAGGGATGGCCCTGCGGTCGACTCGATCCACGATCCTGTCCGAGGCGCGGGCGCAGTCGACGGGGGGCGTCGGTTTCGACCAAGGACTGGGCAGTCCTGCCGATATCTGAAGGCGTCCCCCCGCCGACTTGCGCGGCCATTAGCCGATCTGCAAGCGGTTGCAGGTCGCCCCGCAGACTTGCTATGCCGCCAAGATCAGGCCACCGTCGAAACGATCACAGACCGACAAGGCGACCGTCGAGCACATTCGCCGAGTGCACAAGGACAACTTTTCGGTGTACGGCGCGAAGAAACTGCACGCCGAGTTGGTCCGCCAGGGCCATCGAGTGGCCGCTGCACTGTCGAGAGGCTGATGCGCGCCGATGGCCTGCACGGCGTGCGCCGTTCTGCGCCGGCGGCGCCACGGACGACCGTGCCGGGCGTCGGCCTAGACCGGCGGGCTGACCTGGTGGACCGGCAGTTCACCGCGCCCGCCCCGAACTGTCTGTGGGTAGCGGACATCACATATATTCGGACATTGAGGTTTTCTCACCAGGTTCAGCGGGCTGAATTGCATCGCCGCTGGTCGGAGCGCGGGTTCCAGATGTAGGCGCGGGCTCTCGGGGTCAAGATCGTCTCGCCAAAGCCGATCTCCTCTTCCCCGGGAGCCCGCTATGTCTCATCGTGCCAGCCTGGACGTGTCCGCACCGGTCCTGAAGGCGGTGAC
>NZ_FZNO01000066.1 GCF_900188025.1 Blastococcus mobilis | reverse complement strand
ACATCCTCGGCCATCCGCCGACCGTCGTCGGCACCCTTGCCTCAACCCCGCAGACGCGCCGCAGCCGACCGAAGTAGGTGCGGCTGTAGTACTAGGGCGTGTCTGACGGATCTTGCCTGTCGGGATCGGCAGGCTGGGGTCCGTGCTGAAGGATCGGACCGTGATTTCCGACCAGGCGTGGGCGTGGATGCAGCCGCTGCTGCCGTCCTCGACCGGCCGGCGGGGTGGCCGTTGGCGTGATCACCGGCAGGTGGTCGAGGCGATCTGCTGGAAGTACCGGACCGGTTCGCCGTGGCGGGAGCTGCCCGAGCGGTTCGGCCCGGGGCAGACCGCCTACGAGCGGCTGACCAGGTGGAGCGCCGATGGCACCTGGGCTCACCTGCTGGCCCGCGCCCAGACCGACGCCGACGCGGCCGGGGAGCTGGACTGGCTGGTCGCGGTCGACTCCACGGTGGTGCGGGTGCACCAGCACGGGGCGAGCGCGCGGCGGGTCGGCGGCAACGCGGCCACCGTCTCGCCCGATGACCCGGAGGAGGGCGCGGCGGGCGAGCAGCGCGCGGGGGGCTTCCCCGAATGACAAGAATTCCCACCCGGAACCGCTGATCGGCGAGCCGGCCGACCACGCGATCGGCCGATCCCGCGGCGGGTTGACCACCAAGGTGCACGCGCTGACCGACGGCGCCGGACGCGTCCTGGTGGTCCTGCTGACCGGCGGCAACGTTCACGACAGCCCGATGTTCACCCCGCTCATGGCCGCACTACGGGTGGCTCGGGCGGGACCGGGACGACCTCGCACCCGCCCGGACCACCTGCTGGCGGACAAGGGCTACAGCTCCCGGGCCAACCGGCGGGTGCTCCGCGACCGCGGGATCGGCCACACCATCCCGGAGAAGACCGACCAGGCGGCTCACCGCCGGCGTCGCGGCTCCGCCGGCGGCCGCCCACCCGGCTTCGACTCCGACCGCTACGCCCGACGCAACACCATCGAACGCGGCTTCTGCCAGCTCAAACAGTGGGCGGCCTGGCCACCCGCTACGACAAGCACGCCCGCAACTACGCCGGCGCGCTCTCCCTGGCCGCGCTACTGACCTGGCTCCCATGAACCGTCAGACACGCCCTAGGCTGCGGAGAGCGGCACAACCGTTGCAGCACCGACCAGCGCGCACCAACCCGGCTACCCAGATCAGCTGGGGCCTCGGCTACATCACCGACCGCTACGGCGACACCTGCCGCGCCTGGAATCACTTCCAGGTGAACAACTGGTACTGATCTGCAGCGCCGACCCGCGCTTCTGACTGGGTACCGCCCATTGGTAGTTCGAACGCCGTGGCCCCCGTTCCCGGGGTCGGTGACGATCCTCCGCCCGGATGACACGGATCAACCACGGCCGGTGTATCGCGGTCTCGGTGCGCACGTCGACGTCCCTCACCATCGTCTGATCTCCCGCGTCGCCGGGATCATGCGGCGCCCGGCGCGGTGCACATGCCCGTGCGCCGGAGGGGACACGCCGCCGCCAGCTGGGGGCACACTGACGGCGTGGCGATTCCCTGGCGCCTCCGGCATGGAGCGGCCCTGGTGGTCGTCGGGGCCGCGCTGACCGGTGGCGGCACGGCGGTACTCCTCTGGCCGGAACCCCGGGTGGCGGCCCAGACCGGTTCGATGCTGGCCGCGCCGGCGGACGCCTCTCCGGCCGGCGGCTCGGCCGTCCCGGCCCCGCCCACCTTGTCGGTGTCCCAGAGCGCCGTCGCGCCCCCGGGCTTCGTTCCCCGGCGGTTGCTCGTCCGGTCCCTGGGGATCGACGCGCCGCTGATCGACACCGTCGTCGACGGTGACGGCGCACTTGTCCCTCCCGAGGACCCCGCCGAGCTGGCCTGGTGGCGAGGGGTGCGCCCCGGCGAGGGCGCCGGCTCAGTGCTCGTGGCCGGGCACCTTGACATGTACAGCTACGGCCAGGGGCCGCTGGCCCGCATCGTGGATCTGCAGCCCGACGATCCGGCCGTCCTGACCGGTGCCAGCGGTGTCAAGGCCACCTATGTCCTGCGGGGCGTCATCACCATCGACAAGGACGCGCTGCCGGCCGCCGAGCTCTTCGGCACCGGGGGTCCCGAACGGCTGGTCCTGGTCACCTGCGGCGGCACCTACGACCGCGACCGCCGGAGCTGGGACAGCAACGTCGTCGCGATCCTCGACCCCGTACCCACGTCCTGAGGGGGGTACCGACCGGCACCCGCCCTCAGGACGTACCGACTCAGGCCGAAGCACCCCCGCGGCGGCGAGCCACTCCGAGCGCGAGCGCGCCGACGCCCGCGGTGACCAGGGCCACGCCGATCACCGTAGGCACGCCCGACGCGCTGGACCCGTCACCTGCAGGCACGGAACCCGGCGCGGCGGCCTCCAGTTGAGCCCGAGCGAACCCGGCCGGGAAGCTGGGTGAATGGACGTTGACGTAGAAGGCCTCGGGCGAAGCTGCGATCTCCGCGGCCAGGGCCGGGTCGGCCATGGCCGTGGCCTCAGTGCCGGCGTTGATCGCGTTAGCGTCCAGGGTGACCACCACGTCCCCCGCTTCACCGCGAGGCGCCTGGTGGATGTGAGCGGCGGCGACGTCCTCGTCGTTACCGGCCACGGTGACGGTGTAGGTGATCATGCCCTTCTCGGTGTCGATGGTGAAGTCGCCCTCGACAGTGGCGTCGTTCTCCCCGGGCTCGGGCACTTCCTCGGCTCCGCTGCCGGAGCCGGTGACGCTGACCTGATCGGCGAGGGCCGGGCCGGCGGTGGACAGCACGAGCAGTGCGGCGGCGGTGAGGACTGCACCGAGGCTTGCAGCACGCATGGGGACCTCCGCTGGACGGGGCCCCGCGGTCACGGGGCCGGGAGACGCACGCCACACCGTCCGCTCCTCAGAAGGGCACCCGCAAGAGGTTCCCTCATCCGGACAGGGCGTTTGGCAAGAATCACCCCCGGTGTCGCCGCTCGAAGCTAGGGATGCCGTCCCACAGCGGCCGGGTGACGTAGACGCGGCCGGCGACCCTGCCACGCTGGTCGCAGGCGGTCGACGGCCGATCATTTCCGCTGCGCCGAGGGCGATGCATCTGGGCAACTCGACTCGGCATCTGGACAACTCGACTTGCCCGGTCACCTGGCGGTCATCGACCCAGATTCGCCCCGTCCTGGCGCGGTAGCCACGGGTGGACAGCAGGACGATGACGCTGGCCAGCAGGCCCAGGTCGACCCGCAGATGGAACACCTGGGCGGCATTGATCCCGGTGGGCCCGGGCCGCCGCCAGTGCGGTGGCCCGGCGTCCGCGGAGTCCGGGACGGGTCCGCGGGTGCGGGGCTCGCTGGCCGCTGCGGCAGATCACCAGCAGGCGCCCTCATTTAGACCACAGGGACTACCGGAGCCCCAACTGATGCCGCAAACAGTGCGGCTCGCGGAATCAACCCTGTGAAGGCGGTCATGGTCTGAGGCCCGATCGGGTGGCGGGCTCGCAGCGGGTGGCGGGTGGCGGGCTGGCAGGCGCCGTCGCCCTGGACTTCTCAGACGGTATGACTCGACCGCTCCCGTGAGGAGGGGTTGCGGGTCGGGGCCCCACTCACACAGGTTCGTGGGTTGCCAGGTAGGAGCCCCTGC
>NZ_FZNO01000069.1 GCF_900188025.1 Blastococcus mobilis | reverse complement strand
GAACCTCACCCGCACCCGGGACAGATCGTGCGATGCTCGCATCCGTCAGATGCCCTCTCGACTCGTGGAACGTGCGACCTCAGCAATCGCATCGTTCCTGGTCGGAGGGCATTTGATCTTCAGGGCACGCCGCTGCTCACCACGTCAGGCGGTGTATCCGGGGTAAGACCGCCGAAACCTACGCAAAGGGCTGACCCGGCACGCCAGGCGGCAGCGGCCCGCAGGAGCGTGCCGTTCGGGGCCAGCGTGCAGACGTGCAGACCCCCATCCGTCAGCAGCCATCTCCAGGGTTGGACGGCGCCGCTGGTGACGACATCACCGTTCGTGCTGTCCGCTGCACTGGTGCCGCTGCCCCATCGGCGAGCTGGGCTGACTTGGACACTGAATGTGGTTTCTCTATGTTCGCGAGACCGCGCCCGCCGTTGACACCCAGCCGGGCATCCCCTTAAACCGGCCATCGGTGCGACGACTCCTACCCTGTGCCCACCTCCCTCGGACAGGGAGGAGCGCTCATCCGAGCCCCTCGAGCCGTGTGCGTATGTAGCGTGTCGCCCCTCGGACACCGAGTTGAACCCCCACGGCTTCTGAGCCGGTGGGCATTTGCTCTTCCTGTGTCGGCACGTCCGCTTGATGTCTGAAGGACCACATCGGCCGGCCGGCCGGCCTTGGTTCTCGGACACCCTGAACCGCCCCGGGTCTGGTGGAGGCACTGGGTGGGCCGGTTCTCGCCGGGCGACCCAGTCGCTGTCACGAACGCGTCGTCAGGCCCCGCCGCAGCTCGTCCATGGCCTGCGCGAGGCTCACCCGCGGCGCCCAGCCCCACCCGCGCGCGCGGTCGGTGAGCAGCTGCCCGGTCCAGGCCGGTTCGTCGGTCCACTCGGGCGCGACGCCCAACGCGTCGGTGACCGTGCCGAGGTAGTCCCGCCACGTCGCAGCCTCGCCCGCGACGATGACCGGGGTCGTGCCGCCGGCCACGGGGCCTCGCTCCGGGTCGTCGGCGGTCGCGACGGCGCCCGTGGCGACGTCCGCGATCAAGGCCGCCAGGTCGTCGACGTGCACCCAGGGCCAGGTCTTCGCCGGGTTCGCCCGGCGCTCACCGCCGCGGACCTCCTGCGGTCGCAGCGTGTTCCAGACCGACGTGGCGCCGGCACCCATGATCGCCGGCGGACGGACCAGCACGGTCGTGAGCCCGCCGACCTGCGCCAGCGCGGCGTCGGTGGCGTTCTTGGGATCGGGGTAGTCGCCGCTGCCCTCGGGCAGGAGGGCACCGTCCTCGGCCACGTCCCCGACGCCGGCCGAGCGGTCGTAGACCCCGGCCGTGGACACGTGCACCAGCCGGGCGACGCCGGCGTCCCGGGCAGCCCGAGCGAGGACCGGCGTGCCCACCACGGCCACCCGGTGCTGCACCTCCCGCGACGAGCCCATCGGGTGGACTGTCGTGACGACCGCGTCGGCCCCCCGGGTCACCGCGCAGGCGAGGCCCTCGCCGGCGAAGTCGCCGACGTGCTCGGTGACTCCGTCGAGTGCAGGCGCGCTGCCGGCGCGGCGGACCACGGCGCGCACCCGCGCCGACCGCTCGACGAGCGCCCGACACACCGCGGCGCCCACCAATCCGTTCGCCCCGGTCACCACGACGACGGGAGTGGCATCGGCCATGCCGTCCACACTGCCAGCGACCACACGACGGCGCCCGCTGCGCGGCACGTCGCCGAAGCGTCGGGGCGCGCTGACCGCCCCGGCACCCGCCCGGGCCGGGTGATCCGCCTTCAGCGGACAGCGCTCTACACCCGGCGAAGGGCCCTTCGTGATCGGAAGGTCGCTCGTCGCCTGTCGACACCTCACATCTCGGGACGATGGGTGCCGCCGCCCCACCGGTACATGTACTCGCAGCGAGGTGGGACCGTCGCAGTGAGCTTCGGCTCGGCAGCAGACGGACGCGCTGCACCTCGGTTGCGGCCCGGACCTCCGGAACTCCGGATCGGAAGCATCCGCATGGCCGCTGGAGGCACCGGTGGTCTCCCGGGGTGGCGTTCAGCCGGCGACGGAACGCACGGTTCATCGTCTCCGGCGCACCGAACCCGCAGATGCGCGCGCTTCACGGCCGCAGCCGTGTGCGTATGCAGCGTGTCCCCCTCGGACACAGCCTCGCCCCGGTGTTCCTGCAGATCAGGAGCCTGGGGTGTTCCTTTGTCAGGGCCTCGGAGGGCCGCGTGATACCCGCGTGATACTTCGTGCCCAGATCAGCCCTCGAGCAGCGCGGCGAAGCGGTCCGCAGCCTGGCGGCCCATCCCGGCGTGCACGTCGGCTTGAACGACCGGGCGGAGGTCGCACAGCTCTTCCGGAGACCCTCGGCAGGCAGGGCCCCGCCTGTCACCCGCAGTTGACATGGCGGGACGCTACCGGCAGATCGCTTCCTTGTGCTCCACCCGGCAGTGTCCCCCGGGCTGCGGTCTGCCGGTCACGTCGCGAAGCGTGGCGCTCCAGCCGGCCGAGCCC
>NZ_FZNO01000071.1 GCF_900188025.1 Blastococcus mobilis | reverse complement strand
ACTGGGGTGTGCCACGAGCGCGGGAGGTCACTTGGTAGCTGAGTGATCGACCGCGGTGCTGTGTAGGAGATGAAGGTTCGGCCCTTCGGTGCCGCCCTGCGGGGGGAGGTATCAAACCGCCTCATGCTGCGTTGGCTGAAGACCGTCGTGGTGAGCGATGAGGAGAAGGCGCGGATTACCGTGTCAGGTGGGGACCGGGAAGGCGAACGCGAGTGAACCACTGTTGACGCGTCGAGACGAGGAAGTGGCATCAAAACCGGGGTATCCCAATAACCCCGGGATCAAGCCTGGCGGGAGCCCGTCTATTGGCCAGGTGGTGCCCGGCGTGAAGGTGGCGCGAGCCCGGTCTGCGGCTTCTGCATGGAACGTGGGAAAGCAGGCGCCAACACGACCGCGTGACCGGAGTAGGTCCGGGCCGCGGTGAGAGGGAGCGCATCAACCGGCGAGAACCGGGAGGTGCTGAGTACCGTCGTGGCGTCTGCTGGCGGACCGGCTCGTAGTAGTGGTGAACCGCCTGTAATGGGCGGGGAGCGAAGGGGCCGGGTCATCTACGAGGTGTTCACGCGAGCAACCGGGGAAATCCTCCGGGAGGAGACGAGTGGGCATGTCAGGCCAGACAACCAAATCGTTCGACATTTCGAAGCAGCTGGTTTGGGAGGCGTATAGGCGCGTCGCGGCCAATAAGGGTGCCGCGGGGGTGGACGGGGTGTCCGTCGGGGTCTTCGAGAAGGATCTGAAGAACAATCTGTACAAGATCTGGAACCGGATGTCCTCGGGAACGTACTTTCCGCCCCCGGTCAAGTCGGTGGATATACCGAAGCCGGGTGGTGGCACGAGAACGTTGGGCGTGCCGACCGTGGCCGACAGAATCGCCCAAACCGTGGTGGCAATGACGCTCGAGACCAGAACCGAGGCGATCTTCCATGAAGATTCCTACGGTTATCGGCCAGGGCGTTCGGCGCTGGATGCGGTCGGGGTGTGTCGGTCGCGCTGCCAGAAGAAGAACTGGGTCCTGGACCTGGATATCGAGAAGTTCTTCGACTCCGTGAACCATGACCTCATGGTCAAGGCGGTGGCGGCGAACACCGATCAGGCGTGGGTGGTTCTGTATGTGAAGCGGTGGCTGACTGCTCCGCTGCAACTGCCCGACGGCACCATGCAGGAGCGGGACCGCGGAACCCCACAGGGGTCAGCGGTCTCGCCGGTGCTGGCCAACGTGTTCATGCACTATGCGTTCGATTCTTTCCTGGCCCGGGAGTTCCCGACCGTGGATTTCGAACGCTACTGCGATGACGCGGTGGTGCACTGTGTGACCGAGCGGCAGGCCCGGACGGTGTGGGCCGCGCTGTCGGAGAGGATGGAACAAGTCGGGCTGCGTCTGCATCCCGACAAGACCAAGATCGTGTACTGCAGGGACGACAACCGGCCAGGCTCCTATGAGCAGACGTCGTTCACGTTCCTGGGATACACGTTCTGCCCGCGGTCTGTCCGCAGCAGGCACGGCGTGATGTTCACGGCGTTCGTGCCAGCGATCAGCAAGCAGGCCCTCAACGACATCAGCCGCGAGGTTCGTCGATGGCGGATCCACACACGCACCCGACACGACCTGGCCGGCCTCGCCGAACTGATCAACCCGATCGTGCGGGGCTGGATGCAGTACTACGGCCGGTTCTACGGGTCGATGCTGCTGCCCCTCCTGAGACGCATCAACGGCTACGTGGTGCGGTGGGCGCGCCGGAAGTATCGACGACTGGCCCCGTTCAAGCGGGTCAAGAAGTGGTGGGACCTCCTGGTGGAGCGTCACCGCGGCATCTTCGCCCACTGGCAATGGGCCACCGGGTTCGTCTGGATCAGATGACAAGAGCCGTGTGACGGGAGACTGTCACGCACGGTTCTGTGGGAGCCCGGGGGTGCAATTCCCCCGGGCTACCCGACT
>NZ_FZNO01000082.1 GCF_900188025.1 Blastococcus mobilis | reverse complement strand
CTAGTGCCGCGGCTGCCAACCTTCGCCCGTTGCGTGGGCGAGGGGGTCCCGGCTGAGCGTTGAGGCTGTCACCGTCGTCTTGCCTGATCCTGACTTCCCCGCAGGAGATGCGAGATGGTCCACGCCGTGCAGGTCCGGGCGATCAGCAACGACGAAGGCAACCGACTGCTGCGCATCGTGCGCCGCGGCACCGGCTCGGTGGTGACCTGGCGGCGGGCGCAGATGGTGCTGCTCTCGGCGCAGCGCATGCCGGTGGCCAAGATCGCCGAGGTGACGTTCACCAGCCCGGACCGGGTGCGCGACGTGCTGCACAACTTCAACACCGACGGGTTCGACTCACTGCAACCCCGCTATGCCGGCGGCCGGCCGCCGAAGTTCACCCTGCCGCAGCGCCAGCAGATCAAGCAGATCGCGCTGAGCCGACCCGAAGATCACGATCTGCCGTTCTCGGTCTGGAGCCTGTCGAAGTTGGCCGATTTCCTGGTGGCCGAGGGGGTGGTCGACGACATCTCCCACGAGGGCCTGCGCCTGCTTCTGCGCGAGGAGGACGTCAGCTTTCAAGCGGTGAAGACCTGGAAGGCCAGCACCGACCCCGAGTACGAGTCCAAGACCACCCGAGTGCTGCAGCTGTATGCGATAGCCGACGGCACCGCCCTACCCGGCCCGGACGATCCCACGATCGTGTTCTGCGCCGATGAGTTCGGGCCGCTGAACCTGCAACCCCACCCAGGCAAGCAGTGGGCCCCGCGCGCAAGCGGCAGAGGTGATCCGGACCGGCCGAGGCGACGCCGGCGGCGGGCGACCTACACCCGGCCGCACGGGGTGCGGCACCTGATCGCCGGCCTGGATCTGTCCCGGGACAAGCTCTACGGCCACGTCACCAAGCGGAAAGGCCGCACCCAATTCTTGGCGTTCTGCCGCTATCTGCGCTCGCTCTACCCGACCACGGTGCGGATCGCGATCGTGTGTGACAACTTCAGCCCGCACCTGTCCACAAAGACCGACGGCAGGGTCGGGGCGTGGGCCGCGGCGAACAACGTCGAGATCGCCTACACGCCGTTCTACGGCTCCTGGCTCAACCGGATCGAGGCGCAGTTCACCGCGCTGCGCTACTTCGCCCTCGACGGCACCGACCACCCGTCCCACCGCGAGCAGGCGCGCATGATCCGCCGCTACATCGCCTGGCGGAACGGCCACGTCACCGACCCCGAACTCCGCAAGGTCATCAAGCGAGCCTCCACCATCAAGCGGGCGAAGGTTGCCTGACCCGGCACTAG
>NZ_FZNO01000086.1 GCF_900188025.1 Blastococcus mobilis | reverse complement strand
TAGGGCGTGTCTCACCGATCTTGACCGGCGGGTTCGGTAGGCCTGGTGTGTGCGCGATCGTCACGATCTGACTGATGTGGAGTGGGCCCGGCTGGAGCCGTTGCTGCCGGACCGGACGCCGCGCCGCGGAGGCCGGTGGAACGATCACCGGCAGGTGATCAACGGGATTCTGTGGCGGACCCGGACCGGATCGCCATGGCGGGATGTTCCGCCCTGCTACGGGGACTTCAGAACTCTGCATGGGCGGCATCGCCGCTGGTCAGCCGATGGCACCTGGGAGGAGATCCTGGCGGCGTTGCAGGCCGGCAGTGACCGCGACGCCGGGCCGGAGTGGGCGGTCAGCGTGGACTCGACCGTGGTCCGGGCGCACCGACACGCGGCTGGAGCCCGGCACGACCCACCTCAGGACGTGCCGGCGGAGAGGCTGGCGCCGCTGGTTCCGGCTGCGTCGAAGTCCGCGGGCCACACAGGGGGCTGGGTCGAATGACAAGAAGTCCGATCCCACGCCGGCCGCGGCCGTCGACCGCGAAGCACTCGGCCGCTCCCGCGGCGGGCTGAGCACCAAGATTCACCTGCTGGGCGACGCCGGGTGCCGGCCGCTGGCACGGGCCACCACCGCCGGGCAGCGGCATGACTCACTGGCCTTCGAGCCGCTGATGGGGCGCCTCAAGGTCGCTCGCACAGGGCCGGGCCGGCCCCGAACCCGCCCCGACCGACTGCTGGGCGACAAGGCCTACTCCAACCGGAAGATCCGCGCTCACCTGCATCGACGCGGTATCAAGGCGACGATCCCGGAGAAGACCGACCAGCAGAAGGCCCGCGCCGCGAAGGGCGCGGCCGGTGGACGGCCACCGGCGTTGGACGCGGAGTCCTACAAGCAGCGCAACACGGTGGAACGAGCGATCAACAAGCTCAAGGACTTCCGCGCGGTCGCGATGCGCACCGACAAACGCGAGTTCGTCTTCCGAGGCACCATCGACGTCGCCTCGATCAAGATCTGGCTGCGGACCCCTGCCAGCCAAGATCCGCCAGACACGCCC
>NZ_FZNO01000072.1 GCF_900188025.1 Blastococcus mobilis | reverse complement strand
ACTCCTCCTGGCGCACCTCGCCGACCACGATGCGCGAGGGCCGCATCCGCAGCGCCTCCTTGACCAGCCGGCGCAGCGGGATCTCACCGGCGCCCCTCGAGGTTGGCCTGGCGGGTCTGCATCGAGACGACGTCGGGCAGCGGAACCCGGAGCAGGAAGACACGCTTTGTGCACATGTCATCAAGGGGCTGACCACGCTCGCACGTGTCGGTCGCGCGTGGAGCGCCGGTCCAGACCGCGGCCGCCATGAGCAACCAGGCCGGGGCGGGAGCCTCTGCAAAACCCAGAAGTGGCCAGGCGGCGTATGCCCATACGGTCTAGACGACCAGCGCCTGCTGCGTCAGGAGCCCTCCCATGGAGAAGCACACGAAGACTTAGCGCGATAACCCGTTCGGAGTGCCGGCGCCCGGGCCAAGCTGCGGTGGTAGCCGAACGCGCCACCCGCGTACAGAGGCCCTCAGTTGTCCCAGCTGTGTTGACGGATCCAGTCGACCAGAGGCGTGGGGCTGACGGAGAACTGCGCAGCTGTTTCGGTCATTTCAACCGTGCCGTCCCCTCGTTCGATGATGCAGCGCACTTGTGAGGCCACCTCGAAGGCCACCGTCGGGCCGAACACTGGCGCGAGCGCTCGTTCGTAGTCATCCGGCGCTATTGCGGCATAGGAGACCTCCTTTCCCAAAACCTCGGAGAAGCACCTGGCAATGTCGTTACCACTGAGAGCCTCCGGACCGCCGATGTCAAATGTGGAACCAGCCAACTCGGGGCGGCCGAGCGCAGACACCCCATATGCCGCCATCTCGCCGGCAGAAACCCACGACATCGGGAATTCGGCCGGCAAGGGAAAGGCGACGACGCCGTGTTCGACGATGCCGGGTCTGATCCACGGCCCAAGCAAGATCTCCATGTAGAACGTTGGGCGGAGAACGATGTTGGGAACGGCGCTAGATTGCAAATAGTCGATGACTTCCTGTCGGGCCTGATAGGCGTGCACGTCAGTGTCCTGCAGGACATGAGCGCTGGTGTTGAAGACCGTCAACTCCACGCCCGCGGCCCTTGCCGCATCGACTGCGTTGCGTCCATACGTCTCGTGGAGGGCGAAGTCGTACTGCAATGGGAGTTGCAGGACAACTTGACTGATGCCCTTGTTGGCCGCCGCCAAGGTGTCGGGATGCTGCAGATCTGCGACCGCGATCTCTGCACCTCGCACCTTCCAATGCTCGGCTCTGGCGGCATCTCGGGTCACCGCGCGCACACGCGTCCCCGTGTCCAGTAGCTTCTGGACGACCGGAGTTCCCTGAGTGCCCGTGGACCCGTAGACGAGCACAATTCGCTCCTCCATGCTGCCCAGCCCCTCCACCTCAGCCGAGACGGCTCAGGTCCGACAGTTCAAGGGCCCCTCGCACCAGGGATCCCGCGCCTGCCTACCGCGAGGGCGAGGGGTGTGGAAGGGCCGGAGGTCCCGCATCCCCCAAGCCAAACCCAGCGTCAGGGCGCGGGTCCGATAGCTCGAAGACCTCCTAGGACGTATCTATCTCCTGGTCGTCTCTGAGTCGCTGGCCGCAGTGGTCAGTGACCTGCTGGCTCGTCGTCGACGGGCCTGCTGTCGCTGGGGTGCTGTTGACTGCTTGGCAGGGGGCGCCAGATCGTCGCTGCTAGCCGGTGCTGGACGACAGCGCCGAACGTAGGCCCCAGGGTGACGGGGTCGGATGATGCGAGGCGTGCGTGAAGGGTGAGGAACTCTTGGCGGGCTTGGCCTTCGGGGTACTCATGTCGATCCGCCGTCCCGACGTGCGCAGCATCCGCTCGACCAGGTCGGCCAGCTCGCCCGGGGCAAGGATCGTGGTGGTCAGCTCACTGCG
>NZ_FZNO01000073.1 GCF_900188025.1 Blastococcus mobilis | reverse complement strand
CCCGAGTTGGCTCATTTGGTTAGTGCGTGACTGCCGGTGTCCTGGAGCGCGTCGAGGACGGCTTGTTGCGCTGGCGGGACGTGGGGGTCGAAGGTCTGCTCGCTGCCGTTGATCGCGATGGTCGCCGAGCGCAGTGGCCGGAGCTGACGGACGAGGTTGCCGATCGCGAGCCCGGTGCGCCTCTGGGCTTCGCGGCTGACCGCCAGCGCGGTGAACACGATCGTGAGGTGGGCTTCGATCGCGTCGCGGACGTGATGGAACATCGGGCGGGCTCGCAGATCGGTCTTGGACATGCGGAAGGACTGCTCGACCCGCCACAGGTCGTGGTAGCTGCTGATGACCTCCCCAGGGGGCATGAGGCCGGCGTCGATGTTGGTGACGTAGCCCTTCAGGCCGACCAGTCGCCGCGCCCTGGCCAGGGATGCCTCGTCCAGTGAGCGGGTGCCGTTGCTGGTCTTGACGAAGCGGGGTGTGCGGGCGGTCTTCTCTCCGGCCACGACCTGCTTGGCCCGGTCCTCCTGCAAGCTCAGCGTCTTGGTGTCGCGGGCGGCGCGTTTGGCCGAGTAGGCCCACACCGCTCGCCACGAGCCGGGATGCGCGGCTGGGTCCCAGACCGGCTCGGCCCGCAGCTTCTGGTCGTTCTCGATCTTGTGCCCGGTGCGTGGAGTGAGGGTGTCGATGACCTGCCCGTCGGTGAACGCGTCGCCGTTCCAGTGGAAGTGCGACGCAAGATCGACCGGGGCCTTGGTGACCCGGGAGCCGACGATGAACCGCAGCCCGGCCTCGTCCAGCTCGCGCAGGTTGGTGCCCGAGAGCATCCCGGCGTCGGCCACGACGACGAAGTCGCTGAGTCCGTGCCGTTCCTGGAACTGGCTGATGATCGGCACAAGGGTGGTGGTCTCGGCCTTGTTGCCGGCGAAGCAGCCGATCTCCAGCGGGAAGCCCTGCCGGTCGACCAGCAGCCCGACCACAACCTGGGGATCGACCCGGCGTTCCTTGGAGTAACCGACCTTGCGCAGCTCGTCTTCGTGCTCGGCCTCGAAGTACAGCGTGGTCACGTCGTAGAGGCACAGACTCACGTCGCCGCTGGTCGAGGCGTGGGTGAAGCAGGCGGCGGCAATCTGGTCGCGGTAGCTGCCCGTGTGGGCACGGCGCAGGGTGCGCTTCATGGTGGCGTAGCTCGCCGGTGCGCGGCCCAGATCCCGCAGCACCCGCTCGCTGTCTCGCAGCGAACTCGGTTCCACGACCCGGGCGAGGACAAGGTCACGGAACACCGCATCGGCCACCTCGTCGAAGCCGAGCGCGGTGTAGACCGCGGCGAGGGCGTTGAACAGCAGCCGCGAGTCGGTGGCCACCACCCGGCCCGGCCCATCCCGCCGGCCATCCGGCGCGGCCGGCGGCCCGGGGTCCAGGACGCCCTGCCCGGTAGGAGCCGCTACCAGCTCCACCACCCGGGGCGAGGGCTGGACATCAAGGTCGAAAGCGAGCTGTCCGGCCACCGCCAGCCTCTCGCGCGCCTGCTCCAGGAGCACGCCCAACTCGGCCTCGGTATGCGCCGACCCCAGGTGCTCCAGGATCCGCTGCCGCCCACCGGCATAGGCCGCGATCTGCACCGCGGTGGCCCCCGACGCGGTCCGAACCCGCCGGATGAACGCCACCGGACGACCCTAAGCCGACACCGTTAGTGCGTGAAACAGCACCCGATCCAGCGCATCCGCGCAGCTCAGCGACCTGCCGACGAGATCATCATGACGCCGTGAGCCAACTCAGG
>NZ_FZNO01000079.1 GCF_900188025.1 Blastococcus mobilis | reverse complement strand
CGGTCCTAGACAAACCGCATCGTCCCTGCTCAGAAGGGCATTCGTGCGTTACGACCCGCGCTCACCAGTCACTTCGACGGTGGATCGGGGCTCAGACGTCGGCACGTCCGTCCGATGCCTGAAGGGGCCACATCGGCCGGCAGGCCGGCCCGGAGTCTCAGGCGCTGCTGACCCTCCCCCAGTGGACGATAGGTCCACTAGACCGGTGGCGTGGTGCTGCGAGGGCCTGCTCAGCTCCGCGCGGCCTGAGCGGGAACTTCGGGCCTCATCGCTTCGAGCTCCGGGGAAGTCGCCCGCCGAGCGGCGGCCGGGCCGGCTGCCTACGGTGGCGGAGTGTTCTTTCTCTTCGGCTTCGGCACCAAGGAACAGGACCTGGGCCCGGGGAAAGTCCGCACCTGCCCGAACTGCGGCAACACCACGCCATGGGCGCGGGTGCGGACGGTCAAGCAGTTCACCGTCTTCTTCATCCCGATCGCTCGGTGGGGACGACGGCAGATCGAGATCTGCGGCATCTGCGGCGCGGCCGTCGAGGTCTGATCAGGATCGCCGGGAGCCCGGCCATGACCAGTCAGCAGTCACCGGCTGAGCCACGCATCTTCCGCGATGAACAGCCCCCGTCGACTTCGACAGACGGGGGTTCATCGCCTCAGGACAGGCCAGCGACTGCGGACTCGTAGTCGGCCGCGGCCGACGGAACCAGCTCCCCAGTGACGCGGACGAGGACCGGGCCGGACAGGTAGTGGTACTCCGTGCCGGCGATCGGCCCCAGACTCTTGAGGGTCTGCTGGATGTAGTCCGACCGGGCCTGTGCATCCGAGTCGTCGGCGAACACCTCGATCGAGCCACCCGCCTCATTACCCGGGGCTGCCTGGTCGATCGGCGTGCCCACGCGACTGTCGGCGAACGCCACCTTCGACGTGTACTGCCCAGGGCGGCCGATCAGGTTGTTCGCGTCGTTGGTCTCGGTAACGGCCGCGCTGTCGGTGATTGGCAGCCCGGCGGCCGTCAGTTCGGCGAGAACCGCTTCCGCGTCCACGGTCTCGGCTGCCGTAGACGGGGCAGCGACGGTCGCCGGCTCGGTGGCTGTAGTGACCGCGCTGGAGTTGGTGGCCTCGACGACCGCGGCATCGCCGGAGCTCGAGCAGCCGGCCGTGAGAGCGGCTGTGGCGACGATGATCGTAATGATGTTCCGCATGGGTCCTATATCGGCAGCCGCGCCCCCGGCCGTAGTCGGTTACAGCCGCGCGCGCGTCGTCAGGCCCCGCCGCAGCTCGTCCATGGCCTGCGCGAGGCTCACCCGCGGCACCCAGCCCCACCCGCGCGCGCGGTCGGTGAGCAGCTGCCCGGTCCAGGCCGGTTC
>NZ_FZNO01000075.1 GCF_900188025.1 Blastococcus mobilis | reverse complement strand
GAACCTCACCCGCACCCGGGACAGATCGTGCGATGCTCGCATCCGTCAGATGCCCTCTCGACTCGTGGAACGTGCGACCTCAGCAATCGCATCGTCCCTGGTCGGAGGGCATTTGATCTTCAGGGCACGCCGCTGCTCACCACGTCAGGCGGTGTATCCGGGCTTAGCCATCAGCGCCCTCCGATGTCTTCGTAAAGCGTCTCCACAACCCGCCTCGCCGTCTTACGGGAGGCGTCGGCCATCCCCCCGCGGTCATCGTCACAGCGCCGCCCGGCGAACTGTGTGCCGAGCCACCAGGCGCCGTTCTGTTCGATCTCGACCCCGCGCGGCGGATAGAACAACTGCTCGTCGAGGACGCGGACCCACTGGACTAGGCACGGCGGGCGAGCCTAATCCAGTGGATCCGAGCGGTGGCCTTACCCCTGGGGTGGCCGACGCGACGCCTCGAGTAGTACGAGGCCCGGGACGTGCAACTTGAACTCGTCGGGGTTCAGCCGCCAAATCACGACGACGCCGACCCCCGCGACGGCGACCACGGCAACGGATGCGTGGGTCCAACGGAAGCGTCGGTTGGCAACGGACGTGTCGGTCAAGGTCCCCTCCAGAAGACAACGCGCGGACGCTTGTCTCCGGCTGGGTGCCCTGCCTGGCCGGCCAATGGTCAGCGCCGCGGGGCTGGGGATAGTCGCTGGGCTGCGGATACGTGGTGAACTCGCGGCGCGGGGGCAGTGAACCACCCACAAGCAGGAGGCGCAAATGTCTCTAAGGCCGCCTTCAGCGCCGTCACGCGTAGCGTGTGACCCCGCCGCGGCTTCCCCCCGGGCTGGATCCACAGCCGGAGGGAGGTAACCGCGGCCGCGGAGAACCGCCTCACCGCCGAGCGGCTCGCGGGCCTGGTCCCTGGTGACACCGTCTGCATCGAGGTCAGCGGCGACTTCCGCCGGCCGCGCTGCTACGCCGGCACGGTCATCCGCATCGAGGCCCGGCGCATCGTCGTCTCCTGTCGCAGCGCCCGCGGTATCTCCCTGCGCGCGCCAGTTCGGGCGCCGGGACACCCCGCGGGTCACGGGGGCAGCGCGCCGAGCTGGCGAACGTTGACACGGTGGCGGTCGTTAACCCGAAGCGGCATGGGCAGACGGTGCATATCGACGCCGGCCTATCGCGCTTGGACGCTGATCTGTGCAGATCCGGGAGGCGGGCGGGTCGAACCGTGAGGGAAGTTCCGTGCAGCTGCACTTCACCCCGACCTCGGGCTCGTGGTCGAACCTGATCGAGGTGTTCTTCTCGATCATCACCCGGCAGGCGCTGCGCCGCGGCAACTTCCCCACCGTCGCCGACCTGATCGCCGCCATCGGCCGCTTCATCGACGCCTGGAACGACCGTTGCGCGCCGTTCACCTGGACCAAGGACCCCCGACACCGTCATCGCCAAGGCCACGCATCCACGGAGGTTGTCCCGAGTTCCGTAGAACTTCGGTGGCGGCCCGTTGTGCGTCAGGCTGCGACGACCTCCCCATCGTGCATGACGGGTGTGACAGTTC
>NZ_FZNO01000076.1 GCF_900188025.1 Blastococcus mobilis | reverse complement strand
GGCAGATCGCTTCCTTGTGCTCCACCCGGCAGTGTCCCCCGGGCTGCGGTCTGCCGGTCACGTCGCGAAGCGTGGCGCTCCAGCCGGCCGAGCCCCGTTCCAAGGTGACGAACCCGTGCGCGGAGGTGATGGTGGCGTCCGTGAGGACGGCGCCTGCGACGTCCATGCCGACGACGTCCTGGTCGATGTCGGGCAGCAGCAGTGTGCCCCCGATCCCGGCGACCAGCTGAGGCGCCCGGGCTCCTCCGAAGCTGAGTACCTCGGCCAGGTGGATGTGTCCGGTGAGCACCAACTGCACGCCGGGCGGCAAGGAGTTGTTCGACGCCTGCTGCAGCGTGGCGTTGAAGACCTCCAGACCTGTCCCAGCCGTGGCCGGCTCCAGGCCCCACAGCGGACGGTGGCTGAGCAGCCAGGCCTCCTCACCGGCCTGGCCGCTGAGGCTGTTGAACTGCTGGGCGAAGTCCTGGACGACCGGCGGGCTGGGATCGGTGTCGTCAGCCCGGACCGTGTCCATCACCAGCAGTCTCAACCCGCCGAGGGGGACCGTGTAGGGGTCGGTCCGATCGGTGCAGGACACCGCCGGCCGAGGCTCGAGGAAGCGGAACCACCCCTCCCCCGCCCGGGCACAGCTCTCGTGGTCGCCGCGCACGAAGACCCACGGAGCGGCCGCGAGCGCCGGAGCGGCCGGGGTGAAGAAGTCAGCGGCCCAGGTGTCCCAGTTCTGACCCCAAGGGCTGCCGGCACATCCGGCCTCGTCGGCTGGGCACGGTTCCTCCCGGTAGAGGTAGTCGCCGACGTGGACGATCAGGTCGGGGCGGTACTCGGCCAGGCTCCGGGCGATCCGGGCGAACGGCCACTGCTGGGGATCGTTGCAGGCCTGGAAGCCGTCGACCTGCTTCAGCCGGCACCCGGTGTCACCGAGGACGGCGATCCTGCGGGGCGGATGGTCCGGCACCACCAGTCGACGTCCGGCCACGTCGGCCCGTCGCTCTCCCTTCGGCAGCACGGCCTCGCAGGAGCGAATCGGGAATGCCGGACCCGGAGCAGCACGCTCCGTCATCGGCACGGTGCTGTTCCCGATCGCGGCGCGTGGGCAGACCTCCGCATGGGTGATCGCGCGGAGCAGCAGGGAACCGTCAGGACCGAACTGCAACCACGCCGCGTCGACCTGCGCTGGTCCCGGTGTGGAGGCGTTGGCCGGCCCGCTGACCAGGGCGAAAAGCATCAGCAGGACGATCGACATCGTTCCGGATGGGGGCAGAACTCGCGAGCGCATCGGTCGTTCCTGTCCGCCGAGACAGACGTCCGCTCAGGATGGGCCGGTGGGGCCGCCACGGGCGTGCTGCAGCCGGACGGACGCAGGGCCACGACCATTCCGAGCGAACCGGACCTGCGGCACGGTAGGTGAGGACGACGCGTGAGGGAAGGCCAACCGCCCGGGCACGGCTGGCAGTTCACGTGTCCCGTTCGGACGCC
>NZ_FZNO01000077.1 GCF_900188025.1 Blastococcus mobilis | reverse complement strand
GGAGGTTGTCCCGAGTTCCGTAGAACTTCGGTGGCGGCCCGTTGTGCGTCAGGCTGCGACGACCTCCCCATCGTGCATGACGGGTGTGACAGTTCCTGCGATCTCGGCGTCGAGCGCGGCGCGCAGCTTCGCCAGGTGCAGATGACCGTTGACCCGGCGGAACTGCTTGCCGGCCTCGACCATCCCGGCGGCGCACCAGCGCAGCGCCATCTGCCCGTCGCGCCAGCGCTTGACGTTGGCCGAGTGAGTCCGGCAGATGGAGATCATGCTCTCGATGGCGTTGGTCGAGCGCAGCGTGCGGGCCAGCGTCGGGGGCACGCCCAGGCGCAGCACGGTGAGGGTCTCGGCCAGGCCCTCGCGCAGGCTGGCGGCCGCGCCGGGGTGGGTCTTGTCCAGCTCGCGGGCCAGGGCGGTCAGGGCGGCCTCGGCCTCCAGGGCGGAGTTGGCGTGGTAGGCGGCGCGCATCTTCTTGCCGACCGGACCGCGCAGCCGCTGCGGTAAGCGGTCCTGAACGTTGCGGATCTTGTGCAGCTGGCAGCGTTGGATGACCGGGTGGTCGAAGACGTCGGCCACGGCCTTGCGTAGCGCCTTGGCGCCGTCGATGCCGACCAGGATCGGGCGGGTCACGTCCAGCCCGCGGTCGCGCAGGCCGGTGAGCAGGTCGGTGACGACGGTGGCGTTCTCCGTCGCGCCCTCGACCAGCGCCAGCGGGTGCTTGGTCCCGTCGGCGTCGATGCCCAGGGCGACGACGCAGCAGGACTCGCCGAAGTGCACCCCGTCGATCATCAGCGCGATCAGGTCCAGGCCGGTCAGGTCGGCGGCGAGCAGGTCGGCCAGCGCGGTCTCGGTCATCGCCACGAACTTGCGGGAGACCGCGGACTTGCTCGTCGAGCTCGCCGCGGCGGCGACCTGCTCGCCCACCGGTTCCAGGCCGATCGGGTAACGGCGGGTGGATAGCCCGGCCAGCATCCGCTCCATCGCCATCGCCCCGAGCAGCTCGGTGCTGCTGAACAGCTCGTAGGACGGCACGGGCAGCTCGCCGGAGCCGTCGGCGGCGCGCACCCGCGGCCGGCTCACCGGCACCCGCCGCCCGCCCAGGGTGACCGAGCCGCGCTCGGTGCCATGCCGGACCGCGGTGCGGTCGGGATCGTGCTTGCCCTTCGGGCCGGCCAGCGCGGTGACGTCGGCCTCCATCAGCACCTGCATGACCTGCAGGCCGGTGCCCACGGCCAGCGCCAGCAGACCCTCGCGCATTGAGCCGGCGATCTCGGCCATCGCCACGTTCACCCGCTCCGGCACAGCAAAGCCGTCCCCGACGGGCGTGTCGATCTTGTCGTTCTGGTACTTCTTGGTCACGGCGGTCCCCTGTCGAAGTGGTGTCTTGGCGGACGCCCAACACCTACCTCACGGCCGGTGCGGGCAGGGGGCCGCCACCTCAACTTCTACGAGACCCGGGACAACCTC
>NZ_FZNO01000087.1 GCF_900188025.1 Blastococcus mobilis | reverse complement strand
TAGGCCCTGTTTGAGAAGTCGCTCGCGGGCCGTGGCTGGCGTGTCGGTGCCGAAAGAAGGCGAGGTCTCCGGTAGAGGGATCAACGACCAAGAAGACCCTCACCACGGAGACCTCGTGGACGGCACCCTACCCGCCGGTGCCCGCCATGACCTGACCGACGAGCAGTGGGCGATCCTGGCGTCGCTGCTGGAAGCGCTGCTGCCGGTCGGCCAGAAGCCCGGCAGACCCCGGAAATGGACCCTTCGCCAGCTCATCGATGGCATCCGCTTTCGCACCCGGACCGGCTGTCCCTGGCGGGACGTGCCCGAGCGCTACGGCACCTGGCAGAGCGTCTACGGGCTTTTCCGCGCCTGGCAGTTGGCCGGCACCTGGGCGGCGATCCTGTCCGGTCTGCAGGCGAGCAGCGCCGAGGTCGGGCTGATCGACTGGGTGGTGTCGGTGGACTCCACGATCAACCGGGCCCATCAGCACGCCGCCGGCGCCCGCCGCCATCCCGAAGCCCAGCGCACGCCACCGGTCGGTGAGCCGGCCGACCATGCCCTCGGCCGCTCCCGCGGTGGCCTGTCGACGAAGGTGCATCTGGCCGTCGAGCAGGGGCGCAAGACGCTGGCCACCGCGCTGACGCCCGGGCAGGCCGCCGACAGCCCCCAGTTCACCACCGTGCTCGGGCGGATCCGGGTGCCGCGCCGGTCCGGTCCGGGACGGCCGCGCACCCGACCGACGCGCGTGCTGGCCGACAAGGCCTACTCCAGCCGCGCCAACCGGACCTATCTCCGCCGGCGTGGCATCCCGGCGACCATTCCGGTCAAGGCCGACCAGCGGGCCAACCGGCGGAAGAAGGGCTCCGCCGGCGGGCGACCGCCGACGTTCGACGCGGACCGCTACCGGCAGCGGCATGCCGTCGAGTGCGGCATCAACCTGCACAAACAGCACCGCGGCTTCGCCACCCGCTACGACAAGCTCGCCGTCCGCTACGAGGCCACCGTCCAGATCAGCGACATCGACATCTGGCTGCGCGACCTTTCAAACAGGGCCTAG
>NZ_FZNO01000078.1 GCF_900188025.1 Blastococcus mobilis | reverse complement strand
ATGACCACGTCCGGCCACCGAGCAAGATCAGCTACGCGCTTGCGGTCACCGGCGACGGCCCCTACCTGGGCAAACACCGTAAGTAAGCGGCATTGCAGGAGGGGGTCAGTTTTTGCCGCCGTCGCGTCGTCGGCTGCGAAGCCCAAGCTTGCGCACGGCGCGCGCCCGTTTCTCAAGCCACCAGCCGAACTCCGGATGCCACATCTGGTGGTCCTGGTCAGCGCCTAGCTCACGGGCCGCGTGCAGAGTCCAGTTGGGGTTCTCCAGCAGCTCCCGGGCGAGCGCGACGAGGTCGACGTCGCCCTGCTCGAGGGCGCGGTTGACCAGCTTGGGATCCCACAGCAGGCCGACACCGATCGTCGCGATGCCGGCGCCCTTTTTCACCTGCGCGGCGAGGGGCAGTTGATACCCCTGTTCGAGGGTCATGCCCTGCGGGCGTTCGCGTCCGGCGATGCCGCCGCTCGAGCAGGCGATCGCGTCGACGCCCAGGTCCTTCAGGCGCCGCGCCAGGTGGATCGTGTCATCGACCTGCCAGCCCGCCGGATGCCAGTCGGTCACCGACAGACGAAAGACCAACGGATACTCGTCGGGCCAGATCTCGCGGATCGCCGCGGCGACCTCGGCCGCCAGCCGGCCTCGTCCTTCGAGGCTTCCCCCGTAGCCGTCGCGGCGTCGGTTCGCAAGCGGGGAGTAGAACTGATGGAGAAGAAAGCCGTGCGCGGCGTAGACCTCGATCACCCGGAAACCCGCCTCGCGGGCCCGCTCAGCGGCGGCGCGGAACGCCCCGATGACCTCCCTGATGTCCTCGGCGCTCATCTCGGCCGGCGCGGGCCAGCCCTCGGCATACGGGACCCCGCTCGGGCCCACAGCGGGCCACGGCTGCTCACCGCGCTGCGCGACGTCCTCCTCATCGACCGGTGTCTCCCCGTGCCACGGTCGGCGCTCGCTCGCCTTGCGCCCCGCGTGCGCGAGCTGGATTCCCGCCACCGCGCCCTCCCGCTGGAGGAAGCGGGTGACCGCCGCGAGACCGTCAACGTGGGCGTCCGACCAGAGCCCGAGGTCGCCGTGCGTACGCCGGCCGCGCTCCTGGACCGCGGTCGCCTCGGTGAACACCAGGCCGGCACCGCCGAGGGCGAACCGACCGAGGTGGACCAGATGCCAGTCGTTCGCGACACCGTCTTGCGCGCGGTACTGGCTCATCGGCGAGACCACAACGCGGTTCCTGAGCGGCACACCGCGCAGCATGAACGGCGCAAACAGCGTCATCGGGTGCGACTCCTCTCGACCCTGAGCCTTGATGCCCCGCCACGGCCAGGATAATGGCGGCTAGCGACCAAGGGTCGCTAGGGCGTGTCTGGCGGATCTTGGCTGGCAGGGGTCCGCAGCCAGATCTTGATCGAGGCGACGTCGATGGTGCCTCGGAAGACGAACTCGCGTTTGT
>NZ_FZNO01000080.1 GCF_900188025.1 Blastococcus mobilis | reverse complement strand
ACCGGGTCACCGTCTGCCCGCAGCGCATCAGCGCAATCGCCGCCGCCGCTCTCGTATTGACCTCACTCGACCGCGGAACCAAGTGAGAAAACCTCTGTGTGCGGACTGGGGCCGCCACAGCAGTCGCCTCGGACACTGCCCTGACGACAGCACCCGCCCCCACACCCGCAGGAGCCTCTCCGACTGCGCCGGCCGCCGGAAAGATAGGGCGCTGCGCGTCCCTCCGGGATGGGCCTTCGGCCCACCCTTCCCCCGGCGCTGCGCAGTCGGAGGGGAGCTGGTTGGGGGGAAGCGGGGTGCACTCCCGGCTGACCGCCCGCATCCTGCCTCGACGCGGAAGGGCCCGGCGTCACCGGCCACCTGCCGGCGGTTACGGGTCCTCGGACCAGGATCGGTACAGCTGGTGGATCCCCTCGGACTCAGCCAGCACGGTGCGCCACTGGGCGTTCTGCGGCTCCGCTCCCATCTCGATGCACCAGTGCATCGCCGACTCGAGGGTCTGCCGCGGCGTGGGGAAGTGCCCGTCGGGGCGGACGGTGTAGAGGTGGAGGTGTGGGAAGGTGGCGTGGCTCCTGCCGGCCGGATTTCAGTGCATCGCCCACACCTTCGCGTTGTCCGGCGCCCGGAACTCGTACAGGTAGGCCGACGTGGTGACCCGCCAGCGCCCCTCCCGGGCGTCGTACTTCTCGGGGTCGGTCGGGATGATCCGGTAGTGCATGGACGCCAGGAACCGGCAGCCGGCCGCGTCACCACGCAGGACAAGGCCCTCTCCGCCGTTGAGCCTCCACAGGTGCGTCTTGTCCGTCCTAGCGCGGCCGCCAGGCGATACGACGATCTTGCCGGTGCCGAGGCAGGCCACCGCTCGTTCGAGAGGGGCCAGGAATGCCTCGACCGCTTGATACGGCGAAGCTCCCGGCACGAGGTGTCAGCGTACGAGGGGCAAAGCCATGAGCACGTCGAGCAGCCCTGGGTGGTCGTCGGGATCGACGTCGTCGAACTTGCCCCCGTCGAGGGCCGCGAGGAACTCTTCGCCGCTCTGCCCTGGGCACATCCGTCTGCGGGCTGCCGCTGCCCTGAGCGCAGGAACGGTTGGCTACTCGCACTTCCGGCTGAGGCGATCCAACCTGCCGGGCGAGTGGGCTCACGCGAATCAGGTGTCGACGCGACCCGTCTCGTAGGCCCACATGACGATCTCCACGCGGTTGCGAGCATTGAGCTCCCGAGTTGGCTCATTTGGTTAGTGCGTGACTGCCGGTGTCCTGGAGCGCGTCGAGGACGGCTTGTTGCGCTGGCGGGACGTGGGGGTCGAAGGT
>NZ_FZNO01000081.1 GCF_900188025.1 Blastococcus mobilis | reverse complement strand
ACCTTCGACCCCCACGTCCCGCCAGCGCAACAAGCCGTCCTCGACGCGCTCCAGGACACCGGCAGTCACGCACTAACCAAATGAGCCAACTCGGGTCTGGACTACGTGCTGCTCCCCCTGGTCACCGGTTCGCCTCCCGGTGCGCCTGTCCTGCCGGCTTTGTGCCGAGGGGATCACCGTGACCACCACCGCCCGCAACGTCGGCTGTCAGGCACTGCCCTACGCCTCCAGGCAGCACGCCTGTCTGGCGGCCTGGGCGAGGTTGATCAACGTGTGCACCCTGCAGTCGCCGGCCGTGATGTGTCTGCTGTCCGATGACGCGGCACCCCACCCGGCGAGTACCGGGTGAAGTGGGCCTGTCAGGAATCAAGCTGTTGTTTCCCGGATCCGCGGTCGACGATCTGCTATGCGCGTCGACGAAGAGGTCCGCGGCCAGCTCGCCACCAGGTTCGAGGTGCTGCTGATGTCGCCGCTGCGCTGGACGACGAAGTCGCTGCGGCACCTGGCCACCGAGTTGACCGGGCAGGGCCATCCGGTCTCCGCCCCGACGGTGGGCCGGCTGCTGCGGCAGGCCGGCTTCAGTCTGCAGGGCACGGCCAAGACCCTGGAGGGCAAGCAGCATCCCGACCGCGATGCGCAGTTCGCCTACATCAACGAGCAGGTCAAGGCCCATCAGGCCGCCGGTGCGCCGGTGATCAGCGTGGATGCGAAGAAGAAGGAGCAGGAGGACGTCGGCCTGGAGCTCGCCCGGGTTGTCGTCGACCTGATCGCCGCAACCCCCTCGAAGCCTGTCGCATGAGCGCTGTTCTGTCTTGCGGCTCGCACTCTGGGCCTGACTCCGGCCGGAGGTGCCCACTACCAGGACATCGGGCACGACCGACTGACCGTCGTCGTCACCCCTGGCCGTCCCTGGGCATGGTCCAGTCGCCCCGTGACCGCTCGTCATCTGGCAGTGCCGCGCTGGTCACCACACGATCACCGCGGTCCGCGAGGCGGTTCGTGCCGGCCTGGCCCTGCCGTTCTGTCCGACCTTGCGGTGGCCGACGACATCGCGGCCGGACGCCGGGTCGCCCTCCGGACGACGGGCCTCGACTTGACCCGCGAACTTCGCGCGGTGTGGGTCGGCGCGGACACCCGCCTCCGGGCCCGGCGCGGGATCTGATCGCGGTCTGGGGATGGTTCCCGCGCTGATCCGACCGGCAACCTGGCTCCTCGGACGCCGGCGAGCGTCACGTCACGATGGGTCATGGCCCACGTGACCTCGGACCTGTTCAGCGCGCTGCTGGATTCGCGGGCGGGTGGGACGGCG
>NZ_FZNO01000088.1 GCF_900188025.1 Blastococcus mobilis | reverse complement strand
ATCTGGGTGATCTTCGCGTCGCGCATCATCCGCTCGACGGGGAAGTCCTGCGTGTACCCGGCGCCGCCGAAGAGCTGGACGGCGTCGGTGGTCACCTGCATGGCGACGTCGGAGGCGAACGCCTTCGCCGAGGCCGACACCCGGGTGACGTCCGGCCGGCCCTGCTCCCCCGCCGCCGCGGCGACGTAGACCAGGTGCCGGGCGGCCTCGATCTTCATCTCCATGTCGGCGAGCATGAACTGCACGCCCTGGAACGAGCCGATCGACGTCCCGAACTGCCTGCGTTCCTTGACGTAGGCCACCGACGCGTCCAGCGCGCCCTGCGCGACGCCGACCGCCTGCGCGCCGATGGTGGGCCGGGTGAAGTCCAGCGTCCGCAGCGCGGTCTTGAAGCCCGTGCCGGGCGCCCCGATGATCCGGTCGGCCGGGATGGTGCAGTCGGTGAAGTACAGCTCGCACGTGGGCGAGCCCTTGATGCCCATCTTGCGTTCCTTGGGGCCGACGGCGAAGCCCGGGTCGTCCCGGTGCACGGCGAACGCCGAGATGCCGCCTGAGCCCTTTCCCGGGTCGGTGACCGCCATGACCGTGTACCACTCCGAGATCCCGGAGTTGGTGATCCAGGCCTTGGTGCCGTTGAGCACCCAGCTGTCGCCGTCCAGGCGCGCGCGGGTCTTCATCGCAGCGGCGTCGGAGCCGGCCTCGCGCTCCGAGAGCCCGTAGCTGATCATCGCGTCGCCGGCGGCGATCGACGGCAGGACCTGCTGCTTCACGTCCTCGGAGGCGGACAGGATGATCGGCATCGAGCCGAGCTTGTTGACCGCGGGGATCAGCGAGGCGCTGACGTCGACCCGTGCGACCTCCTCGATCACGATGCAGGTGGCGATCGCGTCCGCGCCCTCGCCCCCGTACTGCTCGGGAATGTGGGTGGCGTGGAAGCCCGCGGCCGTCAGCGCCTTCTGCGCCTCGACCGGATAGCGGGATTCGGCGTCCACCTCGGCGGCGTAGGGGGCGATCTCCCGTTCGGCGATCTCCCGGA